>NZ_CP011663.1:2761993-4142990 GCF_001020205.1 Clostridium sporogenes | reverse complement strand
TTGAAAAAAATATTCACATGTTTATAATTATGGTTATATAAAAATAGTAAAATTAATTATTAACATAAGAAAATAAAAAAAATTAACACTAATGAATAAACCATAATCCGTATAAATACTAATACTAATATATATTAGTATAAAAAAATAAAACAAAGTGAACAAGTTATGCACAAAGTTATCAACAGCTGTGGATAAGTTATATGTATTAAAAGTTATCAACAGTCCTTTAATAATAATATCAAAACCTATATAGGTATTCAAGAAGTTATCCACAAAAAAATAAAAACTAAGTATATTGCTTTACTTTTCTTGACATTATAAGACTACAAATATATAATTTAATAGTGAAACTTTAAATTAGGAGTATAATGTATGCAAATAAGGATAACATCTTTAATATAAAAAAGGATGTTAATTATTTATAAGATCTCAAAAGGAGGTGCTGTGAAAATGTTTATGACATATCAACCAAAAAAGAGACAAAGAAAAAAAGAACATGGTTTTAGAAAAAGAATGAAGACTTCATCAGGAAGAAATATTCTTAGAAAAAGAAGACAAAAAGGAAGAAAAAGATTGACAGCATAAGGGCCGCATTAGTGGCCTTTTTCTGCAGATGCAGAAAAAAGGAGAATATAATCTATGAAAGAAAATAAAATAAGAAAGAATAAAGAATTTAGACATGTATATAGAAGAGGCAAGTCTTATTCTAATAGGCTTTTAGTATTATACATATGTAAAAATAGGTGTAATATAAATAGATTAGGTGTATCTGTCAGTAAAAAAGTTGGGAAAAGTGTAATTAGAAATAGAGTAAAAAGATTAATAAAAGAAAGCTATAGATTGAATGTAGATGAAAACATGAAAAAAGGTTATGATTTAGTTTTTATAGCTAGAAATAGTTCTAATGATAAGGATTATAAGGATATAGAAAATGCATTAATAAATTTATTAAAAAAGGCAGGCATATATAATTGAAAAATTTATTAATATGTATTATTAAGATATATAGGAAATATATATCTCCTTTAAAGAGGCCTAGTTGTAGGTTTTATCCTACTTGTTCTCAATATTCAATGGAAGCTATAGAAAAATATGGTGCATTAAAAGGCACATTAATTTCAATAAAGAGAATAATAAGATGCCATCCTTTTAATAAAGGTGGTTATGATCCGCTAAAATAAATGCAAAATCAGGAGGTTTAAAAATTTGAAATATTTAAATAATGCTTTTGTACAGTTTTTTGCATTTATACATGCAGCTGTATCAAATGTAATTAGCAATCCTAACTTTTCTTATGGTATAGCTATAATTTTAGTTACATTAATAATAAGACTATTAATACTTCCTTTAAACATAAAGCAAACAAAATCTTCACTTAGAATGAATGAACTACAACCAGAAATAAAGAAATTACAAGCAAAATATAAAAATGATCCTCAAAGATTAAATCAAAAAACTATGGAACTTTATAAAGAAAAAGGAGTAAATCCTTTAGGAGGATGCTTACCTTTATTAATACAATGGCCAATATTTATAGCATTGTATTATGTATTTAATACTTTAACTGGTATAAATGGTGTAAGTTTCTTATGGGTAAAAGATTTAGCTAAGCCAGATGTAGTTTTAGCAGTGCTTTCAGGTGCAACTACATATTTTTCTGGAACATTAATGGCATCTGGAGATAGTTCACAGGCTGGACAGATGAAGTCAATGAATATAGGTATGTCTATTTTTATGATAGTAATAAGTTGGAAGTTAAAATCAGCCCTAGTATTATACTGGGTTATAAATAACTTAATTCAAATAATACAAACAGTTATAATGAAAAAAATGGAGCTAAGAGGTAAAGCTGAGGCCTAGGGGGTGTGACTTGGGGCATGAAAGTTATTGAAATGACTGGGAAGACAATAGAAGAAGCCATTAATCATGGATTAATGGAGTTAAATACTTCAAAAGATAAGGTAGAAATAAAAATTATTGATGAAGGAAGCAAGGGATTCCTTAATTTTATAGGTACAAGACCTGCAAAAATAGAAATGAAGTTAAAAAAAGATTATGAAAAAGAAGTTAGAGATTTTTTAGAATCTATATTAAAAAGTATGAATGTAGAAGCTAATATAAATATAAAGGAAAATAAAGATGTAATAAAAATAGATTTATCAGGATCAGACATGGGTATAATCATAGGATATAGAGGCGAAACTTTAGATTCTCTACAATATCTAGTTAGTCTTGTAATTAATAAAGATCAAAGTTGCCATTACAAAAGAGTTATACTAGATACAGAAAATTATAGAGATAAAAGGGAAGAAACATTAAAAAAACTAGCAAGAAGATTAGGACATAAAGTGAGAGAATCTGGTAGACCAGTTAAATTAGAACCTATGAATCCTTATGAGAGAAGAATAATACATTCAGAACTCCAAAATAATAACTATGTTGAAACCTATAGTGAAGGTGAAGAACCTTTTAGAAAAGTTGTAATAAATTTAAGGAAAGCCTAAAGGCTTTCTTTTTATATTATTTGTAATTTGTAAAAAGAGGTGATTTTATGAAAGAATTTGATAATATAGCTGCTGTAGCAACACCACTAGGAGAAGGCGGTATATCTATTATAAGAATATCAGGAGATAAGTCATTAGATATAGTAAGTAGTATATTTAAAGGTAAAAATGATAGATCATTAGATGATATAAAACCTTATTCTATGAGATATGGTTTTATAATTGAAAAAGAAAGTAAAGAAATAATAGATGAAGTGTTGGTAAGTTATATGAAAGGACCTAGAAGTTTCACTGCTGAGGATACTTTAGAAATTAATTGTCATGGGGGTGTAATACCAACAAAAAAAATATTAAAAGAATTAATTAAATCTGGAGCAAGGCTTGCAGAGCCAGGAGAATTTACTAAAAGGGCTTTTTTAAATGGAAGAATAGATTTAAGTCAAGCAGAGGCTGTTATAGATATAATAAGATCTAAAACAGATCTTTCTATGAAATCTGCATTAAAGCAAGCCGAAGGAACTCTTTCAAAGGAAATTAATTCTATTAGAAATAAAATGATTAAAATTATAGCACATATAGAAGCTACTGTAGATTATCCTGAAGATGATTTAGAGGAAATAACAGGTCAAAAAATTAAAGTAGATTTAAAAGAAATAATAAATAAAATAGATAATTTGATAAGTGCATCAGAAGAAGGTAAAATATTAAGAGAAGGGTTAAATACTGTAATAGTTGGAAAACCTAATGTAGGAAAATCTTCTTTGTTAAATGCGTTAATTAATGAAAATAAAGCTATAGTTACAGAAATACCAGGTACTACAAGAGATGTTATAGAAGAATATATAAATATTGACGGAATACCTATAAAAATAGTAGATACAGCGGGAATAAGAGAAACAGAAGATGTAGTAGAAAAAATTGGTGTAGAAAAATCAAAAGAAAAGATAGATGAAGCTGACTTAGTTATATTTATGTTAGATTTAAGTAGAAAAATAGACGAAGAAGATATAGAAATAATGGAGTTTATAAAAAATAAAAAATATATAGTTTTATTAAATAAATTAGATTTAAATAAAGATTTAAATAAAGATTTAAATAAAGAAAATCATTTTATAAAAGGATTAGATTCTAAATATATAATAAAAACATCAGTTAAAAACAATTCAGGATTAAATGAGTTAAAAGAATGTATAAAAGATCTTTTCTTTAGTGGAGAGATAAAATCTGATGAACTTATAGTTACAAATGCTAGGCACCAGGAAGCTTTAATAAGAGCTAAAGAAGCTTGTCTTCAAGCGATAGAAACTTTATCAGATGAAATATCAATAGATTTAGCTTCTATAGATATTAGAAATGGGTGGAAATATCTTGGGGAAATTACTGGTGATACTTTAGATGAGAACATTATAGATAAAATATTTTCTGAATTTTGTTTAGGAAAGTAGGTAATTATATGAAATATTTAGCTGGAGATTTTGATGTAGTAGTTATTGGTGCAGGTCATGCAGGATGCGAAGCAGCATTAGCTTCTGCAAGAATGGGATGTAAAACATTAATATGTACTATGAACTTAGATAGTATTGCTCTTATGGCTTGTAATCCTAATATAGGTGGAACAGCAAAAGGACATTTAGTAAGAGAAATAGATGCTTTAGGTGGTGAAATGGGAATAAACATAGATCATACCTTTATACAATCTAGAATGCTTAACACTTCTAAGGGACCAGCAGTTCATTCTTTAAGAGCCCAAGCGGATAAAAAGAGATATAGTGAAAGAATGAAACATTTATTAGAAAAAGAAGAAAATGTTACTTTAAGACAATTAGAAGTTATAGAAATAGATGTGGAAGATAATAAAGTTAAAGGTATTTTAACTAAAAATGGAGCATATTTCACTACTAAGGCTATAATATTATGTACTGGAACTTATTTAAAGGGTAAAATAATAATAGGCGATATAATATATAGTAGTGGACCAAGCGGATTATATCCTGCTAATGACTTATCTCAAAGTTTATTAGATTTAGGGATAAATCTTAGAAGGTTTAAGACAGGAACTCCTGCGAGAATAAATAAAAGATCAGTAGATTTTTCTAAAATGATAGAGCAGCCAGGAGATGAAAAAATAGTTCCTTTTTCATTTATACATGATAAACTAGATAAAGACCAGATTTCTTGTTACTTAACTTATACCTCTGAAGAAACTCATAAAATAATACATGAAAATATACATAGATCTCCATTATATAATGGATCAATAGAAGGGGTAGGACCAAGATACTGCCCATCTATTGAAGATAAGATTGTTAGATTTCCAGATAAAGATAAGCATCAAATATTTATAGAGCCAGAAGGTGAAGATACAGAAGAATTATATGTTGGAGGTATGTCTAGTTCATTACCAGAAGATGTTCAAATAAAAATGTATAGAAGTGTACCAGGTTTAGAGAATGCGGAAATACTAAGAACGGCCTATGCTATAGAATATGATTGTATTGATCCTCAACAACTAGATTTAACCTTAGAATTCAAAAATATAAATGGATTGTATGGGGCAGGTCAATTTAATGGAAGTTCAGGTTATGAAGAAGCTGCAGCACAGGGACTTGTAGCTGGAATTAATTCTGTATTAAAAATAAAAGGAGAAGATCCATTAATTTTAAAAAGATCAGATGCTTATATAGGTGTACTTATAGATGATTTAGTAACAAAGGGTACAAATGAGCCTTATAGAATGATGACATCAAGAGCAGAATATAGATTACTTTTAAGACAGGATAATGCAGATTTAAGATTAACAGAGTTAGGCTATAAAATGGGACTTGTAAAAGAGGATAGATATAATAAATTTATAAACAGGAAAAAAAATGTAGAAAATGAAGTAGAAAGATTAAAAAATGTACAAATAACAGGGAAAAGAGAAATAAATGAATTTTTATTAGAGAAAGGGTCTACTGAACTAAAAAAACCTATTAGTTTATATGAATTAATAAAAAGACCAGAATTAGATTATTTTAAAGTTGAACCTTTAGATGATAAAAGACCAAGTTTAAATGATGATGAAAAAGAAGAAATAAATATAATTGCAAAATATGAGGGATATATAAACAAACAGTTAGAACAAGTTGAGCAATTTAAGAAGTATGAAGATAGATTAATACCTAAAAGTATAAATTATCCAGATATAAAAGGGTTGAGATTAGAGGCTATTCAAAAATTAGAAAAAATAAAACCTATAAATATAGGTCAGGCTTCTAGAATTTCAGGTGTATCTCCAGCAGATATATCAGTATTACTTATATATATGGAAAGAAAAAATAGAGAAAACTAAAAAATCCTTTTGGAGGTTTTTAAATGGAATTTTTCAACATACTACAGTCAGCATGTAATGATGTTAGTTTAGACTTTAATGATAAAAAATATAATCAGTTTATAAGTTATAAAAATTTAATACAGGAATGGAATAAGAAAATAAATTTAACAGCTATTATTGAAGATGAAGAAATAATAAAAAAGCATTTTATAGATTGTATAAAAATATTTAAATCTTCACCTATAGGAGAGGCTAAAAGTTTAATAGATATAGGTACAGGGGCAGGATTCCCAGGTATCCCTATAAAAATATTAAAAGAAGATATAGAAATGACTTTATTGGATTCTCTACAAAAGAGAATAAATTTTTTAAATATTGTAATAGGAGAGTTACAATTAAAAAATATACAATGTTTACATGGAAGAGCAGAAGATTATGCACAGGAAATTCAGCATAGACAAAGATATGATATAGCAGTTTCTCGAGCAGTAGCAAATTTAGCTGTTTTAAGTGAATTTTGTATTCCTTTTGTAAGAAAAGGTGGATATTTTGTAGCGATGAAAGGTCCTTCTGTAGAAGATGAAATAATATCAGCTACAAAATCTATAGAAATTTTAGGTGGAAAGATAGAGGATATAATAAAAATAGATATTGAAGATACAGATCTAAAACATAATTTAGTAATTATAAAAAAAGTAAAAGAAACTGGAAAAAAGTATCCTAGAAAGCCTGGTATTATTAAAAAAAATCCTCTAAAATAAATGTAATAATTTGCAACTAAAAAAATAATAAAAAAAAGAGGAAAATTACATTTAAAGAAGAAATGTAAATAATAGGAAGAGAATAAGAGGGATGGTAGTATGCAAAAAAATATTAATTATATTTCCACTGATAAAATTATTCCCAATTTATATCAACCTAGAAAATATTTTAATGAGGAAAGTATAGAAGAACTAGCACAGTCAATAAAAGTGTATGGTATAATTCAGCCTTTATCTGTGAGAAAGATAAAAGATGGTGAATATGAATTGGTTGCTGGAGAGAGAAGATTAAGAGCAGCTAAAAAGTTGGGGTTAAATGAAGTTCCAGCGGTTATTATAGATGTTACAGATAAGGACTCTGCAGCAATAGCCTTGTTAGAAAATTTACAAAGAGAAGATTTAAATTGTTTTGAGGAAGCAGAAGCTTATCATAATTTAATACAAGAACATTTTTATACTCAAGATAAATTATCAGAAATAATTGGGAAAAAGCAATCTACTATAGCAAATAAAATGAGATTATTAAAATTATCTAAAGAAGTTAGAGAAAAAATATTAGAAAATAATTTAACAGAAAGGCATGGTAGAGCTCTGTTAAAAATTATGGATAAAGATAAGCAACTAAAAATATTATCTATTGTTATAGAAAAAAAATTAAATGTTAAAAAAACAGAAGAACTAATAGAAAAAGAATTATGCCAAGAAAGTAATAAAAATTTAGCTTCTGATGGTAAAAAAAGAATAAAAGGAATTTTTTCACCAGTAGTTTACGTTAATACAGTAAAGCAAGTTTTTGATAAATATGGTGTTAAGGCAAACTATAGATCTAAGGATTTGGATGATAAAATACAAATAACAATAACCATACCCAAGAAATAGTAGATGTTTCACGTGAAACATCTACTTTTTATTAAATTTTAATAAAGTATATGTAAAAGACTTTCATTATTTTACTTTAAATTATATAATTAAATGTAGAATATTAATTAGGTGGTGAGGAATTGAAAGTAATATCTATTTTTAATCAAAAGGGTGGTGTAGGAAAGACTACAACCAGTATAAATTTATGTTCATGTCTGGCCATGAATGGATATAAAATATTAAACATAGACATAGATCCTCAAGGAAATACCACCAGCGGAATGGGATTAGATAAAAATAGCTTAGAACTCTCAGTGTATGATGTTTTAACATCTGATGAAATATCAATAAAGGAAGCCATAAAACAAAGTGAACTTATAAGCAATTTTTATATTTTACCATCAACTATGTCTCTAGCTGGTGCTGAAATAGAATTAATAAATAAATTGGATAGGGAAAGAATTCTTTTAGAAAAAATAAAAGAAATAGAGAATGATTTTGACTATGTATTTATTGATTGTCCACCTTCATTAGGGTTGCTAACAATTAATGCACTTGCAGCGTCTGATAGTGTCTTAATTCCTATACAATGTGAGTTTTATTCATTAGAAGGAGTAGGGCAATTAGTTAATACTATTGAGCTAGTACAAAAATCCCTTAATTCTAATTTAGAAGTTGAAGGTGTAATACTGTCTATGTATGATATTAGGACTAGATTATGCAATGAAGTTGCAGAGGAAGTAAAAAAATATTTTAATAATAAAGTATATAAGACCACAATCCCTAGAAATGTGAGATTGGCAGAAGCCCCTAGCTTTGGGTTACCTATAATATTATATGATTCTAAATGTAAAGGGGCAGAAGCATACAATAATTTAAGTAAAGAATTTATAGAAAAACAATAAAAGGAGGATATAAGGTTGAATAAAAAATCAGCATTAGGAAAGGGATTAGGTGCATTAATTCCTGAAAAATCCCAAGAAAACAAAGATAGTATAAATACTATATCTATAAATTTAATAAAGCCTAATAATGAACAACCGAGAAAAAACTTTGATGAAGAAAAAATAGGATATTTAGCTCAATCCATAAAAGAACATGGCATTATTCAACCTTTAGTTTTAAAAAAAGAAGGTAATTTATACACTATAGTAGCAGGAGAAAGAAGATGGAGAGCTGCTAAGTTAGTGGGTATAAAAAAAATACCTGCTGTGGTTATGGATTTAGATGATAGAAGTGTATTAGAAATATCTTTAATAGAAAACATACAAAGACAAGATTTAAATTGTATAGAGGAAGCTCAAGCTTACAAAAATTTAATTCAGGAATTTAAAATAACTCAAGATATTTTAAGTATAAGAATAGGTAAATCTAGAGCAGCCATTGCTAATTGTATGAGATTATTAGCATTGGATAAAAGAGTTCAACAATATTTAATTGATGGTGTTATAACAGAAGGCCATGGAAGAGCATTATTAGCTTTGAAGGAGAATGAATTACAATATAAATTATCACAAACAATAATTGATGAAAATTTAAGTGTTAGGGAAACAGAACGAATAATAAAGAATATATATAAGGAAAAAAAGAATAACAATAATATAAAAGATAATGAAATTTCACCTTATTATAAAGACATAAAGAGTAAATTAGAAAGCTTATTTGATACAAAAGTTAATTTGCAAAATAATAAAAATAAAGGCAAAATAGAAATAGAATATTATTCAGAAGATGATTTACAAAGAATATTAGATATACTAAAATTATAAAATGTTTCACGTGAAACATTGACGGAGGAGATAAGTTATGACAAATGTAATAGAATTTATAAATGCAAATTCTGCTTTTATAATTATGGGATTAACAGCAATAATGATTTTATTATTTATAATTCTTATAATTACTATGATTTCTTTAAAAAAACTAAAGGAAAAATATAAAAAATTTATGAGAGGTAGTAATAATAAAAATGTTGAAGAATTAATAAATGATTATTTAGATAAGGTAGATGAAGCAAAAGAAGAAACTGAATATGTAAAAGAAATATATAGTACTATAGACAAAAGAGTTAAAGCATGTATACAAAAGGTAGCGATAGTTAGATATAGAGCTTTTGATGATGTGGGAAGTGATTTAAGTTATTCAATAGCATTTTTAGATAACGATAATAGTGGCGTTATACTAACAAGCATATTTGGACGAAATGAAAGTACTACTTATGCTAAACCTATAGATAAAGGTATATCAAGATATGATTTGTCAGATGAAGAAAAACAAGTATTAGAAAATTGTATAAATAATGTTACCGAAAATTAGAATAAAACCTCCCTTTATGAAAAATAATATTTCATAAAGGGAGGTTTTTATAATGAATATTTTTGTATCAGATACATTACAAAATTTAAAAAATGGTCTAGAAGAGAGAGGTTATAGTACTTATAATAATAATAACTATGATGTAATTATATGCGATTTAAAAGGGGATATGTTAATAGATAAATATTTAAATAATAATAAAAGAAATACAGATATATTAATTATAGATAGTGCTGGTAAAACTATAGAGGAAATAGAAAATATATTAGATATTAGAATAAATGATTGTATAATTTAAATTAAATATTTTCTATATTAAAGCTATTTTTTTTGCTTCCTAAAGTTTTTATAATAGAATGATATATACCTTTTGAAATGTAATTAGCTAAATTCATAACAGTGTATAATCTAGTGTTTTGTAATACCATAAATTCCATAGCTCCAGAAATATTTACTACTCCGTTAATACTTAGATCTCCAATAGCAGGTAGGTCTTTATTAACTGCTGATCCAGGATAAAGGGGTTTGCTATCTACTATTATTTTACCTATATTTTGTATACTTCCTAAACAGGCATCTATAGCTATTATGTACGGATTTTTGTACTTAGAGTTTATAATAGAAATAGTTTCTTTTAAATTTTTAGCATGAACTGGATTTTCTAAATTACCGAATAAACTAACTCTACCTCTAATTAAAAATTTAAGTTTTTCTCCAACTAAGGGACCTAAAGAGTCTCCAGTAGACCTATCAGTTCCAATACATACTATAACGATTTCTCTATTTGCTTTAAATGCGTAGTATAATTCAGTACATAAAATATCTCTTAAAGTAGAAATATTATCGGGTATAGAAGTATCTATAATAGTTTTACTTATCATAAAAAAACCTCCTGTTAGGGAGTATATCCACTAAAGGAGGTTTTATACATTTTGTTATTATAATAATTCAACTTTCCGCAATATATTATAAAATATTACGAAGAATAAACAAAAAAACATACCGGATATGCCATTTACTTTTAAACCTATAAATATTGCGGCTAAAACAGAAACAGGATGTAACCCTAATGAAGAAGATAAAAGTTTTGGTTCTAGAATTTGTCTTATTATAGACATAACTGCATAGGATATTAATAATCCAATTCCAACAACATAATTTTTATAAACTAGAATGTATATTAGGGCTAATGGCACATAAATACTTCCTATACCTAGTATTGGTAGAAAATCTGCTATAGCTGCTATAATACTAAACATAATTGAATATTTAATATTAAAAATAAAGAAAACTATTAAAGTTTCAAAAAATGTTATTCCAATCAATGTTAAGTAGGATAAAATATATCCATTTAACATCTTTTTGCTTTCTAGATATATCTGAGAAAACTTAGATGAATGGTCATTAAATATAATTTTAGATATTTTATTATTATGTTTAGTAATATCTTTAGTAAAAAAATAAGTTGATAATAAAGTAAACAATATTAGCATTAATATATAAGGTATTGAACTTAATAATCCAATAAAAGAAGAAACTATTTTACTTGTAATAAACACAATTATGTTAGAAACTTTTGAAAATGAATCCCCAATAGTTTTTTCTATTGAATCAATTATAGATGGTGGTAAATTTAAATAATACCTATATATATTATCAACGTAATTACTTATTTCTTTTTCATGAGAATATAAATAAGTTTGAGCATTTTTACCAAAATCTATAACCTCATGAACTAATGAATTTATTCCCCAGAACAATAAAGTTATTATTATAGAAAAAAATATTAATGTAACTATAAAAGAAGCCAACGAGTTTTTTATTTTTAGTTTTTTTATTAAATAATTAGCAGGTTTTTTTAAGGCTAATGCAAATAAAAAAGCTAAAACAAAAGGTAGAGTATAGGGCAAGGTTTTAAAAAATATTAAAAAAGAAATAGTATATATTATAAAAAATAATATTAGGTTATCTAATTTTTCTACAAATTTATTCATTTTATTTTACAAATCACATCCTACTAAGTATACTATTTAAAGCGTATAGAGCGTAATTAATATCTTTAATATCATTAAATGCACCAAAGCTGAATCTTAGTGTACCTTGAGGGAATGAGCCTATAGTTTTATGTGCTAAAGGTGCACAATGAAGGCCTGTTCTTACCATTATGCCAAACTCGCTATCTAATAAAAATCCTAGTTCAGAATTATCAATTTTTGATGAATTAATAGATAGTGTTGCAGTTCTTAAGGATGCATCTAAAGGACCATAAACTTTAATAGAGTCTATATTTAATAAGCCATTTATAAATTCTCTAGAGAGATATTCTTCTCTTTCTTTTATAGTATTTAACCCCTCTTCATTTATGTATTCAATACCAGCTAAAAGTCCAGCAATTCCAGGAGTATTCATAGTACCACTTTCAAATTTATCAGGAAGAAAATCTGGTTGCAATGTACTTTCAGATAAACTACCTGTACCACCTTCTATAAAGTTAGTAGCAATATTATTTAATTTATCATCGATTATGAAGCCGCCTATGCCTTGAGGCCCCAATAAAGCTTTGTGTCCTGTAAAAGCTAATGCATTACAGTTTAAATTTTGAAAATCTAGAGGTAGAACACCAGCAGTTTGGGCAGAATCTATGATAAAATAAATTCCTTTTTCTTTACATATGTTACCTATAGCTTCTAAAGGTTGTATTGTTCCAACAATGTTTGATGCATGAGACAATACAACTAATTTTGTGTTATCTTTTATTGTATTTTTAAAATCTTCAACATTTATTAAGCCTTCTTCTGAACAATTCAATATATCTAGTTCAATTTTATTGGATTTTTCTAATGAAACTAAAGGTCTGATTACAGAATTATGATCCATTGAAGAAGTTATTACATGCCAATCATCCTTTACAATAGATTTTATTAATATATTTAATGATGCTGTAATATTAGATGTAAATATTACATTTTCTATTTTATTAAAATTAAATAGATTTATTAAAGATTGTCTACATTTGTAAACCATTCTATCCCCTGTAAGAGCATTTTCGTATCCACCTCTACCAGGACTGGCACCAACATTTTTCATATAGTTTAATATAGAAGAATAGACTTTCTCTGGTTTTGGATAAGTAGTAGCGGCATTATCTAAATAAATTTTCATTTAAAAACCTCCTATTGAATAATATATCCAAATAAATATTAAATATTTGTTAATAATATTTAAAATTACATTAATTATGAAAATATTTATATATAATTATAAACTAAAGTTATATAATTGTATATGTTCCAATAAAGTTTTATAATTATATTGTAAAATGAATAAGAATAAATGGATAGGTGATAAATTTATGAAAAATTATGTAATAACATTTGAAAATACTCACACAGCAATGGATGGGGAAAGTGTTTTAAAAGAAAAAGGAATAAAACTTATTATAATTCCTACACCAACATATATAACTAAAAGTTGTGGTATAAGCATAAGAATCGATGAGCAAGATTATGAAAATGTAAAAAAAGTAATAGAAAGCAAAGAAATAAATATTAAAAATGTATATTTAAAGGAGGGTAAAGACTACCAGTTAGTCATGTAATATTTTATGAAATCATCATTTAACTTTGATTTTGATTTATCAAAAGGCGGAATAAAAATAGGAAACTTACCGATAGAGGCAGATTCCATATATAATTTTATATCAGTAGTTATTAAAATAGCAATTATATGTGCAATAATGTACTTATCTATAAAAATAGGTAATAAAATAATAAATAGATTTGTTAAAAAGCAAAAAACTTTAAAATTTTCATTAGATGATAAAAAAGCTACCACTGTAGGAACTATATTAAATAGTATATTAAGATATACAGTTTATTTTGTAGGTATCTTCGCTATAATAGAAATTTTATTTGGAAGGATAGGTTCCATATTTGCAGGACTTGGTGGTGCAGCTATAGGTTTAGGAGCAAAAGATCTTATAAAGGATGTAATAAGTGGATTTTTTATATTATTTGAAGATCAATTTTCAGTAGGCGATTATATAACTGTAGAAGATAAATCTGGTATAGTTGATACCATAGAACTTAGAGTAACTAAATTAAAAGATTTTAATGGAGATCTTCATATAATACCTAATGGTTTAATAAATAAAGTAACTAATCATGCTAAAAATAATATAAGATTTAAGATAGAAATTAATGTAGCTTATGAAGTAGATATAGAAGAAGCAATAAATACAATTAATAAAGTATGTTTAGAGTATGCAAAAGAAAGAAAAGACATAGTAGTAGAACAACCAGCAGTATATGGAATAACTTCATTGGGCAACAATGGAATAAGTATAGTTGTATATGGAAGAACAACTCCAATGAATCAATGGACTGCAGAAATTGAATTGAGAAAAAGAATATTAATAGAATTAAAAAACGAAAATATAGAAATACCTTATAATAAATTTCAAATTATAAAATAGAAGGAGAGATTAATTATGACTAAGACCTTTGATTTAGGAGACATAGTGGAAATGAAGAAATCTCATCCTTGCGGTAGTAATAGGTGGGAAATAATAAGAATGGGTGCAGATATAAAAATAAAATGTTTAGGCTGTAGTAGAATAATAATGATACCAAGAAGCACCTTCGAAAAAAGATTAAAAAATGTATTAGAACATAAACAAAAAGATTAATTTAATATTAGTTTTTTTAATTAGCTATTGATAGAGTAATATCAATAGTTTTTTTTATGTATAAATAGGAATCTATAATTTTTATTTATATATATTTTTTTGTCTATAAATATTATAAATAACTGTAGAAAAATATATATGTTATCATAAAAATGGTGCTAAGAATAAATTAATTAGGAAATATTATTATTTTGGTTTTAGATATTCTATTTATAATTATATTATGATGGAGTAAGTCTTTAATAAAAATGTAAATATAAAAGCTCCAAGAATAATTTTCCTTGGAGCTTTTATAAAATTAAAATTAGGAGCAGTGATATTATGAATCAGTTGCCTAAAAATATAGATAAATTTGGTGAAGCGAGGAGAAAAGGGTTTATAAAAATAAAAGAATTAAAGGATAGTGGATATAAAATCGCAGGTGAATTTTGTGCATATACTCCTTGGGAAATAATAGCGGCATCAGGCGCTATACCTGTAGGTCTTTGTGGAACTAGTGAAGAACCTATAGAAGATGCAGAAAAACATTTACCAAGAAATTTATGCCCACTTATAAAGTCTTCTTATGGTTTTGCATTAACTGAAAAATGTCCTTATATGTATTTTTCTGATGTGGTTATAGGGGAAACTACTTGTGATGGAAAGAAAAAAATGTATGAGTTATTAAGTAAAATGAAGAGAGTACATATAATGCAGTTACCACAAACACAAAATACAGAAGATGCATTTAAACTATGGAGAAATGAAGTTATAAAATTAAAAAAATTTTTAGAAAAAGAATTTAATGTAGAAATAACTGAAGAAAAAATAAGAGAAATGATAAAAATCAAAAATAAAGAAAGACAATCTCTAAGAAATTTTTATGAATTAGGAAGGTTAAATCCTCCACCTTTAACAGGTATGGAAATTTTAAAAGTATTAAGAGGAGCAGGATTTACGTGGGATAAAGAAGATCAAGTAAGAAGTATAGATAATATCGTAGAGGAAGTAAAAAAGCAATATGAAATGGGAAAAACTAATGTTATTAAAGATTCAAAAAGGATATTAGTAACAGGATGCCCATTGGGAGAAGCTACAGATAAAATAATAAATACTATAGAAGAAAATGGAGGCGTAGTGGTAGCCTATGAAAATTGTGGTGGAGCTAAAAATTTAAATTATTTAGTGGACGAAAGTAAAGAACCTATAGATGCTTTAACTGAAAAATATTTAAATATAGCTTGTTCTTGTATGAGTCCTAATAAGAAAAGAATAGATTTAATATCAGAAATTATAAATGATTATAAGATAGATGGAGTAGTAGATGTTATATTACAAGCATGCCATACTTATAATATAGAAACTACTACAATAAAAGAATTTGTTACTAAAGAAAAAAACATACCTTATATTAGTATAGAAACAGATTACTCACAAAAAGATATAGGACAGTTAAAAACTAGATTAGCTGCTTTTATAGAAATATTATAAAGTTAAAAATAAAAAATTAATTAGGGGGAATTTATAATGAATAATTTACCAGCAAAATTTGATGAGTTTAGTGAAGCAAGAAGAAATGGATTTATAACTGTAAAAAATCTAAAGGATGAAGGGAAAAAAGTTGTAGGTGTATTTTGTACATATACTCCATGGGAGATAATATCTGCATCAGGGGCAACTGTAGTAGCTTTATGTGGTAAAAATGATGAAGCTATACCAGAGGCTGAAAAGGTATTGCCAAGGAATTTATGTCCTCTTATAAAGGCTTCATATGGATTTGCTATAACTGAAAAGTGTCCATATACTTATTTTTCAGATTTAATAGTTGGAGAAACTACTTGTGATGGAAAGAAAAAAATGTATGAGTATTTAAATGATATAAGACCAGTCCATGTTATGCAATTGCCTCAAATAAGCACAGGAGAAGATGCTTATAATCTATGGAGAAATGAAATAGTAAGATTAAAAGAAAGATTAGAAAAAGAGTTTAATGTAGAAATAACTGAAGAGAACATAAGAGAAATGATAAAATTGAAAAATAAAGAAAGACAAGCCCTTAGAGAATTCTATGAATTAGGGAAAATGTGTCCACCACCAGTAACAGGACTTGAAATAATGAAGGTTTTAAATGGAGCTAGTTTTAAATGGGATAAAGAAGAAGAAATAAAATCTTTAAAATCCATGATAAAAGATGCAAAAGTTAAATATGAAAAAGGCGAAAGAAAAGTATCTAAAGAGGTAAAAAGAATATTAGTAACAGGATGTCCTATGGGAGAGGGAACAGAGAAAATAATAAGGTTAATTGAAGAAAATGGTGGAAATGTTGTAGTATTTGAAAACTGTAGTGGTGTTAAAGAAATAGAGAAATTGGTAGATGAAGAAAAAAATCCTATAGATGCAATAACAGAAAAGTATTTAGCTATAGGGTGTTCATGTATGAGTCCTAATACTAATAGATTAAATTTATTATCAGAATTAATAGATGATTATAAGGTTGACGGAGTTGTAGATGTAATATTACAGGCCTGTCATACCTACAGTGTGGAAACTCAATCTGTAAAAGAATTTGTAAATAATGAAAAAGATGTACCATATATGAGTATAGAAACAGATTATTCTCAAACTGATATAGGCCAATTAAAAACAAGAATAGCAGCATTTATAGAAATGTTATAAAAAATATTGATTTATAATAGTTTATATGATAAAATTATTTGATGTACGATAAGATCCCTGCTGTACAAAGTACAGCCGTTAGTCCGTGGGGAGGAGGTGAATATAATGAGAAAGTACGAAACTGTATTTATACTAAACCCAGCATTAGATGAAGAAGGTTACAAAGCCAATGTTGAAAAGTTTAAAGGTGTAATCGAAAATGCAGGTGGAACAGTAGACAATGTTGACCTATGGGGTAAAAGAAAATTAGCTTACGAAGTTAAAAAAGTTAGCGAAGGTTACTATACTTTAATGAACTTCACAGCTGATACAGAATTACCAAAAGAGTTAGATAGAGTGTTCAGAATAACAGATTCTGTTATAAGACACATGATAATAACTCAAGAATAATAGGGTGGTGTTTTTTTGAATAAAGTTGTTTTAATAGGTAGATTAACCAAAGATCCTGAGTTAAGATTTACTCCAGGAAATGGGACAGCAGTTGCCACCTTTACTTTGGCTGTAGATAGAAGGTTTTCAAAAGATGGCCAGAGAGAAGCAGATTTCATCCCTATAGTAGTATGGGGAAAACAAGCAGAATCTACAGCTAATTATATGAGTAAAGGAAAACTTATGGGTGTTAGTGGTAGAATTCAAACAAGAAGCTATGAAGCTAAAGATGGTACAAGAAGATATGTAACAGAAGTCATAGCTGAAGAAGTTAAATTTCTTGAGTGGGGCAATAAGCCTACAACGGATTCAACATATAATAATGGGTCAGAACCAAGTTACCAATCAGGCCAAGGCTTTGGAAATGGAAACAGTTTTGACGACGATATAATTCCAGTGGATGATGGAGACATCCCATTTTAAAGAAAAGGAGGGATAGTTATGGCAGGAAGAGAAGGCGGAAGAAGACAAAGAAGAGCTAAGAGAAAAGTTTGTACTTTTTGTATGGAAAAATCTGAAGCAATAGATTACAAAGATATCAATAAGCTTAGAAAATTCGTTACAGAAAGAGGCAAAATTCTTCCAAGAAGAATTTCAGGAAACTGTGCTAAACATCAAAGAGAATTAACTAGAGCTATAAAAAGAGCAAGAAATATTGCTTTATTACCATTTACTACAGAGTAATATTTAAATTTACATAAAACTGACTACGAATTTGTAGTCAGTTTTTTTGTATATCATTGATTTTATAAGTAATATAAGGTATTATTGCATAAAAAGTGAAATACAACTAAAATAATAGTATAGGTTAAAAAGGGGATGAGTGCGGTATGAAAAAAGATGATTTTAATATAATGTATAGTGTAAAAATAATAGAAGATTTAAAAGCAGAACTTTTATGCATAATAGGAGATTTTTATAAACTTTTAACTAAAGGAAGTAATGTGGCACAGGAAGCTATACTAGATTGCATATCAGGTGCTATTATAGTTCTATATTTATTAGGAGAAAAATTAGGATATTCTTTTATAGCAGTTGATGAAAATGTGAAGAAAAAGTTAAAAGTGGGCATAATTGAAGAAGATGACATAGAAAAGGATGGAAGAAATTTAAGTAAACTATATAATCATCTTAAAGAAAAAGAGTAATGGAGGAACATATGTATAATAGACAAAACAAAACTAATTCTTTGGTTGAAGCAGGGCTTATAGTTTCGTTAATGATAATACTTATAATGCTTAATTTGTATTTCCCTATATTTAGTATTTTTATTACTTTTTTATTACCTATACCTATAGCAGTTTTATACTTAAGACAAGATTATAAGATTACTCTCTGGGCTATACTTGTAACAGGTGTAATAACAGCTATGATAAACAATCCTATTACAGCAGTAATAATTACTATTTCATTTGGCACAATAGGATTTTTATTAGGTTATTGTATAAAAAAACAAAAATCAATTTTTATGACTATTATGATATTAGCAGCTGGTTTTTTATTATCAAATATTATGATTATATTAATACAAATTTTATTTGTAAATAAAACTGGAATAATGAATTTTATAAATAAGAATATAAGTATGATGAAAGATACTATGGAATCAGCTAAGGATTTTTATTCTCAAGCTGGAGTCCCTAAAGAACAACTACAACAAATGGAACAAAAACTTAATTTACTACAACCGGATTTAATATTAAAAATGATACCTGGAACTTTAATAATAATTTCTTTCGTGTTAGCTTTTTTAAACTATGCAATAACAAGAACAGTACTTATAAAGTTAGGATATAAAAATGTAAAACCATTACCACATATATCTCAAATATATGTTAATGTAAGAATAGTAACTATAGTGGCAATAGGATTGCTTATAGGAGTTATATTAAAAAGAAAAGGAATAGAATTAGGAGATTATCTCTTTATGACTTCTAGCAATTTATTATTTACAATGCTTTTAATTGATGGAGTGTCTGTTTTCATATATTATATGAAAAATAAATTTAATATTTCCAAGGGAATTTTGATTTTTATTCTTTTTATCACTGTTTTGGGTTCTCTAAATATTATTTATATTTATTTAGGGCTAATGGATATAATGCTTGATTTTAGGAAATTAGATCCCTTTAGAAAATATGATAATAATAAAAGTGGGGAATTATAAATGAACAATAATAGGTACGATAATTTTATTACAAATAATAAAGTATATATGTTTATTATAGCTATATTAATAATTGTTATATTTTCATACAAGCATATACAAGTAGGGATAGTATTAACACTTATATATTTTTTATTATTGTTTTATAATTTTAAGCATACCGGAATCAAAAAGAAAGAGTTAAAAAAGTTCATAGAGGATTTTTCTATAAAAATGGATAATGCATTTAAAAGTTCCCTAATGAATTTACCCTTCCCTATGATGGTTTTATCTAATAAGGGAGAGGTTTTATGGTATAATCAGAATTTCTCTCTATTGGTAAAAAAGGATGGAATATTAGGAGATAATATAAATCATATATTAAAAAATTTTAATTTTAAATATGCTCTAGAAGGGAAAAAGAATTCTTTCAAAAATATTAATTTTAACGATAATTATTATAATATATATACTAATACATTTTTTGATGAGGAAATGGGAGAAAAGATATTACTTCTTTATTTTTATGATGTTACAGATATGTTTAATATACTAATAAATATGGAAAAAAATAAAGAAGGAATAATGCTTTTAGAAGTAGATAACTTAGACGAAGTATTAAAAAGTATAGATGTAGATAAAAAACCATTGATAATAGCGGAAATAGAAAGGCATATAAATAGTTTTTCTAAAAGTATGAAAGCCATGATAAAAAAATATGAGCAAAATAAATATATACTATCTGTTCAAAATTCTCATATAGAAAAACAAATGGAGAAAAAATTTGATATACTAGATATAATAAGAGATATAGATACAGGAAATAAAATGAGTCCTACTTTAAGTATAGGAGTAGGAAAAGGAGCAGAAACTCCCTTAGAAAATTATAATTATGCTCTTGCAGCTAAAGAGTTAGCATTAGGCAGAGGGGGAGACCAGTCTGTAGTAAAAAATAAAGATAAACTTTCATTTTATGGTGGAAAAACTAAAGAGGTGGAAAAACGAACAAAAGTTAGGGCAAGAGTTATAGGTCATGCCTTAGTTAATTTAATAAATGAAAGCAGCAATATAATTATAATGGGACATATAAATGCGGACATAGATTGCCTAGGGGCAGCAATAGGTCTTCATAGTGTTATAAATCAATTAGATAAAAAGAGTTATATAATTCTTGAAAATTATAATAAAAGTAGTGAGTTTTTATTAGATAAGATAAAAGAAGAAAAGGGATATGAAAATACATTTATAAATAGTAAAGAAGCTTTAGATATTATGAATGAAGAGAGTTTGTTAATAATAGTAGATTCTCATAGTAGAGGCTATGTCCAAAATATTAGTTTAGTTGATAAATTTAATAAAATAGTTATAATAGATCATCATAGAAGAGCAACTGACTATATAGAAAGATCTATATTAAGTTATATAGAACCTTACGCTTCTTCTACATCAGAATTAGTAACGGAAATGATTGAATATATGGTGGAAAAACCTAATATTTCTCCAATTATAGCAGAAGCTCTTTTAGCAGGAATATATGTAGATACAAAAAATTTTTACTTTAAAACAGGTGTTAGAACCTTTGAAGCCGCATCTTTTTTAAAAAAATTTGGAGCAGATACTATTGATGTTAAGAAATTTTTCTCTAGTGATTTAGATACTTATATTAAAAAGTTAGAAATAATAAAGTCAGCCCATGTAAAAAATGATATTGCTATAGCAGTATGTCCAGAAAATATAGAAGATAATGTATTAGCTGCCCAGGCAGCGGACGAACTACTAAATATTTCAGGTATTCAAGCTTCCTTTGTATTTGTTACAATAGATAATGAAATATATATAAGTGGAAGATCCCTTGGAGATATTAACGTTCAATTAATACTTGAAATGCTAGGTGGTGGAGGACATATGACTATGGCTGGAGCTAAATTAGAGAAAATTAATTTAAAAGAGGCAGTAGAAAAATTAGAATTAGCCATAGATAAATATTTAAGGGAAGGTGAAAAATAATGAAAGTTATATTATTAAAAGACGTTAAATCATTAGGTAAAAAGGGGGATCTAGTTAATGCATCTGATGGATATGCAAGAAATTATCTAATTCCAAAGAAATTAGCTGAGCAAGCAACAGAAAATAATGTACACATTTTAAACAATAAAAAAGAAGCAGAAAGAAGACAAAAATTAAAGGAACTAGAAGAGGCACAAAAATTAGCAAAATCATTAATGGGAAAAGAAATTAAATTTAAAGTTAAAATTGGTGAAAATGGAAGACTATTTGGTTCTATAACATCAAAAGATATTTCAGAGAAGTTAAAAGAACAATATAATATGGATATAGATAAAAAGAAGATAGTAGCAGAAACTATAAGACAAACAGGAGTTTATGAGGCAGAAATAAAAATTTATCCAGAAGTTTCAACTAAAGTTAAAGTTTCTGTTTTAGAAGAATAGGAGGAAAATTGTGAATTCTCATAAGTTAGATGAATTACAAGAGGATATAATAAATGAAATAGAACAGGATATCTCAAATGACATGTCTATTGAGTTACAGACAGAGGTTTTATTTGAAATAGTAAAAAAAATAATAAAAGATTCTAACATAAGAGCTAGAATTGTAAAGTATAAGTTAGAAAAATATATAAATAGTAATAACCCATATGAAAAGCTATATGCATTAAATAAAATAATAAGTGATGGCAAAGGAATACAAACAGTGCCTACAGATAAGAATGTTATAGAAGTGTTAACAGAAACAAATAGATTAATTGTGGAAGTTTTAGCTAAAAGATATGTTGAAAATAATATAGAAAAAGAAGTAGAACAAGTTTTAATGGAAAAACAAGATAAATATATAGAGGAAGTCAAGCTTAATATTTTAAAGAAACAAAAGGGACCAGAAAATGCTAAAACCTTAAAAAAATATGCACATATAGAGGTTCTTGAGTCTAAAAAACTAACTAATAATATTCAACATTTATTAAGACCAGCTTCTTTTTCAGAAATTATAGGACAGGAAAGACCTATAAAGTCTCTTTTATCTAAAGTAGCATCACCATACCCACAACATATTATATTATATGGACCACCAGGAGTAGGGAAAACATCTGCAGCTAGATTGGCTTTAGAGGAAGTAAAAAAGTTAAAATATACACCTTTTTATGAAGAATCTAAATTTGTAGAGGTAGATGGAACTACTTTAAGATGGGATCCGAGGGAGATTACTAACCCTCTTTTGGGATCAGTACATGATCCTATATATCAAGGCTCTAAAAGAGATTTAGCGGAAACTGGTATACCAGAACCTAAGCTAGGATTAGTTACAGAAGCTCATGGTGGGGTACTATTTATAGATGAAATAGGTGAGCTAGATGATATGCTCCAAAATAAACTTTTGAAGGTTTTAGAAGATAAGAGAGTAGAATTTTCATCTTCTTATTATGATCCAGATGATGAAAATACCCCTAAGTATATAAAACACTTATTTGAAAATGGAGCACCAGCTGATTTTGTTCTTATAGGGGCTACTACTAGGGAACCTTCAGAAATAAATCCAGCACTAAGATCCAGATGTGCGGAAGTATTTTTTGAGCCATTATCATCTAAAGATATTGAAAAAATAGTAATAAATGCCGCAGATAAGTTAAATATAATATTAGAGGATGGAGTAGCTGAAACTATAAGTAGATATACCATAGAAGGAAGAAAAGCAGTTAATATATTGTCAGATGTTTATGGATATTCTTTATATAAAAATAAAGAATATAAAGAAGGAACAAAACTTAATATAACTATGAATGACTTAGAACAAGTTATATCTATAAGTAGATTAATTCCATACGATAGAATAGAAAATAAAGAAAATTTAGAAGTAGGACATGTATATGGATTAGGTGTAAGTGGATATATAGGTTCTACTATAGAAATAGAAGCCACTGTATTTAATGCTAAAGACAAAGGCAAAGGTTTTGTTAGATTTAATGATACAGCAGGAAGTATGGCAAAGGATTCAGTATTTAATGCGGCTTCTGTCATAAGAAAAATAACAAAAGAAGATATAAAGGATTATGATGTACATGTTAATGCTATAGGTGGTGGAAAAATAGATGGACCATCTGCAGGAGCAGCTATAACAATATGTATTATTAGTGCTTTATTAAATAAGCCCATAAAACAGGATATAGCCATAACAGGAGAAATATCTCTTAAAGGGAAGGTAAAACCTGTTGGAGGCATATTTGAAAAAATATATGGTGCAAGAAGAAAAGGTATAAAAAAGGTAATAATACCTAAGGACAATGTGAAAGATGCTCCTTCAGATATAAAAGATATAGAGATAATATGTATAGATACTATAGAAGAGCTTATAAATATAGTATTTTAGATTAAGGAGTACTTAAGGAGAGATGTTTATATGGATGCACCCATAAAAAGTATGCCACAGAGTATAGATGCAGAACAAAATGTATTAGGGGCAATGATTATAGATAAAACTTCCATAGCAGAGGCTGTGGAAGTTTTAAAAAGTGAAGATTTTTACAAAGATTCCCATAAAATTATATTTAGTGGAATTATAGAACTTTATCAAAAGGATATAGCAGTAGATATGCTAACTCTTACAGAAAATCTTAAATCACGAGATAAGCTAGAGGCAGTAGGTGGAGTTACTTATATAACAGAGCTTTGTAACTCCATAGTTTCTACAGCTAATATTCAATCTTATATAGATATAATAAAGGATAAATCTACATTAAGAAGACTTATAAAGTCATCTACTGAAATAATAGAGAACTGTTATAACAGACAAGATAATGTAGAAGAAATAATAGATTCTGCAGAGAAAAAAATATTTCATATATCTAACCAAAATACTACAACTGATTTCGAGCCATTAAGTAATGTTTTGGAAAGAGGATTTATTCAAATTGAAAACTTATTTAAAAATAAAGGAGAAACTACTGGAGTTGCTTCTGGTTTTAGAGAGTTAGATGCTAAAACATCAGGTTTTCAAAAATCTGATATGATATTAATAGCAGCAAGACCATCAATGGGTAAAACTACATTTGCTTTAAACATAGCAGAATATGCAGCTCTTAGAGAGGGAAAAAGTGTAGCAATATTTTCTCTGGAAATGTCAAAAGAGCAACTTTCTTATAAATTGCTTTGTTCACAAGCTAATATTGATATGTTAAGACTTAGAACTGGTAACTTAGAGGATAAAGATTGGGAGAACATAGCTAGGGTTTCAGGACCCTTAGCAGCAGCGAAGATATTTATAGATGATACTGCAGGTATGTCTGTAATGGAAATGCGTTCTAAATGTAGAAGATTAAAGATAGAACATGGAATAGATATGGTTTTAATAGATTATCTTCAGCTTATGAGCGGAGGAAAAGGTTCTGAAAGCAGACAACAAGAAGTTTCAGAAATATCGAGATCTATAAAAGCCTTAGCAAAAGAAATGGATTGTCCAGTTATAGCCCTATCACAATTATCCCGTGCTCCGGAAGCTAGATCAGATCACAGACCAATGCTTTCAGATCTTAGAGAATCCGGATCTATAGAACAGGATGCTGACGTAGTTATGTTTTTATATAGAGATGAATATTACGATAAAGAAACGGAAGATAAAAACATGGCAGAATGCATTATAGCCAAGCAAAGAAATGGTCCTACAGGTACAGTTAAATTGGCATGGCTTGGACAATACAGTAAATTTGGTAATTTAGATGTAATACATCAAGAATAAAATATATAACACTTTTGTATAGGTAAGAAAAAAGATATTTTATATAAGATGGTAAAAAACAATTGTGAAAATTTCACAGTTGTTTTTTATTTATATTTTTTATGACTTGATTTATATCAAAATTATACTTATATTAAATTATAATAGGATTTTTATTTATAATATTGTTTTATTAATGTATTTTTAACCAGAGTATATAAAATAATATTATTTAAGAAGGAAATACATAAAAAATATTGAAATTAATAACTAATGGAATAAAAGCTTTCAGCTAAGAGGAGAGATAATATATGGATTACAAAAAAGTATATAAAGAATGGTTAGATAATGATTATGTTGATGAAGATACAAAACAAGAATTAAAAGAAATAATAAATAATGAAAAAGAAATAGAGGATAGATTTTATAAAGAATTAGAATTTGGAACTGCAGGTCTTAGAGGGAAAATTGGAGCAGGTACAAATAGAATGAATATATACAATATATCTAAGGTTACTCAGGGCTTAGCGAACTATATAAAAGAAAAAGGTGAAGAGTACACAAATAGAGGTGTTGCTATAGCTTTTGATTGCAGACATTATTCAAAAGAATTTGCTAAAACTGCAGCCTTAGTTTTGGCTGGAAATGGAATAAAGGGTTATTTATTTGAAGATCTAAGACCAACTCCAGAATTATCTTTTGCAGTTAGAAAATTAAATACGGCGGCGGGTATAGTTATAACTGCTAGTCATAATCCAAAAGATTATAATGGTTATAAAGTATATTGGGAAGATGGAGCTCAGGTTTTATCTCAAATAGCAAATGGTATTACTGAAAAGATAAAATCTATTGGTAAATTTAGTGATATAAAAACTATAAGTGAGGAAGAAGCTTTAAAAAGTGGCTTATTAAATATATTAGGGGAAGATATAGATTCTGAATATATAGAAAAGGTTAAATCTCTAAGTATAAGAGAAGATATAGATAAGGATATAAAAGTTATTTATACACCTCTAAATGGAACAGGCAATATTCCTGTTAGGCGTGTTTTAAAGGAAAGAGAATTTACTAATATTATAGTAGTTCCAGAGCAGGAAAAACCTGATCCAGATTTCACAACAGTAGGATATCCAAATCCAGAGGATACGAAAGCATTTAAATATGCAGAAAACTTAGGAAAAGAAGTAGGAGCAGAATTGCTTATAGCAACGGACCCTGATTGTGATAGATTAGCTATAGAGGTTAAAGATAAAAATGGTGAGTATCTAGCCTTTAATGGTAATCAAACAGGAGCTATTCTTATAAATTATATAGCATCAAATATGAAAGAAATGGGTAAATTACCTAAGGGAGCTGCTATAGTTAAATCGATAGTTACTGGGGATTTAGGTAAAGCTATTGGGGAAGAATATGGAGTAGAAACCTATGAAGCACTAACAGGATTTAAAAATATATGTGGTAAAATACCAAGTTTAAAAGAACAAGGTAAAGAATTTATATTTGGATATGAAGAAAGTATAGGATATGTTACAGGAACATTTGTTAGAGATAAAGATGGAGTAAGTTCAAGTATGCTTTTATGTGAGGCAGCAGCTTATTATAAAACTAAGGGTAAAACATTAATAGATGTACTTGATGAAATATATGAAAAGTATGGATATTATAGAGAAAAGCAGATATCACTAATATTAGAAGGCATAGAAGGTAAAAAAAGAATAGACAGAATGATGGAGTCATATAGACAAAATTTCCCAAAAGAAATAGCGGGGGCAAAACTTTTAAGTTATATAGATTATCAGGATAGAATAGAATACGATATTATAAAAAATGATAGGAAACCATGTAGCATACCTAGAGCAAATGTATTAAGATTTTTCTTAGATGATGGAAGTTGGTACGCAGTAAGACCATCAGGAACAGAACCTAAAATAAAATTATATGTATATACAAAAGGCGAAAGTATTAAAGCAGCAGAAGAAAAAATAAAAGCTATAGAAAAAGAAGTTTTAGATAAACTTAATTCAGTAAAATAGATTATTTTAATTTAATAAACTTTTATATAATAGAAAAAATTTAACATTATAAGATGTATTTTTAATTAAAAATAAAGAAAAGATTGTTTTATAGAAATAACATTTAGCCTACTACAAGTTTTCAAAGTCTGTGGTAGGCTATTTTAGATAATATGTAATATAATTAAATATTAATTTAAAAGGTGGATTTAATATGAAAGGAATAATAGATAGATTTGAAGAAAATTTTGCTATAGTGGAATTAGAGGATAAAAGAATAATAAATATAGATAAGAATATAATTCCTAAAAAAGCTAAAGAAGGGGATGTTATAAACATAGAGAGAGATATTATAAGTTTAAATGAAAAAGAAAGTGAAAGATTAAAAAAAGAAATAAATGAGTTAACTGAAGATATGTGGAAAGAATAATAGCAAAATAGAACAATAAAATACTAACTATTTTTTATAATGTGTTCATAAATTAAAGATATAAAAGAAAAATACGAATAATAATTGCAAAAAATATAAAAATATTCGTAAAACCTATTGAAAATATTTTAAACCTTTGTTATCATTATATAGCTGGAGGGGATAATTTATGAAAAAATATGATGTTATTATTGTTGGTGCTGGAGCTAGTGGTATATTTGCTGCTTATGAAATGTGCAAAAATAATAATAAGCTAAATATATTAATGATTGAAAAAGGTCATGATTTAAAAAAAAGAAAATGTCCTATAGATGGCAAGAATATAAAATCCTGCATACATTGTAATGTTTGTAATATAATGAATGGATACGGTGGAGCAGGCACATTATCTGATGGTAAATATAATATTACTAATAATTTTGGTGGAGATTTATATAAATATGTTGGTAGAGAAGAAGCTTTAGATTTAATGAATTATGTTGATGAGGTTTTATGTGAAATGGGAGGAAAAGATGCAAAACTATATTCAACATCTAATTCAGACTTAAAGAGGAAAGCTCTTCAAAATGATTTGCATCTTTTAGATGCAAAGGTAAGGCATTTAGGAACAGATAGAAATATCAATATATTATCTAATATATATGAATATTTAAAAGACAAGATAGAAATGAAATTTGAATGTGAAGTTTTTGATATAAACAAAATAGAAGGTCAATTTGTTGTAGATACTAAAAATGGAGAATTTTCTAGTGAAGATTTAATTTTAGCTACAGGAAGGTCAGGTTCAAAATGGATTTCTAACATATGTAAAAAACTTGGTATAAAAACAGAAAGTAATAGAGTAGATATAGGGGTTAGAGTTGAACTTCCAGCTCAAGTATTTTCTCATATAACGGATGAGGTTTATGAAAGTAAAATAGTATATAGAACAAAGAAATATGGAGATTTAGTTAGAACTTTCTGTATGAATCCTTATGGAGAGGTAGTAAGTGAAAATACAAATGGAATAGTTACAGTTAATGGCCATAGTTATGCAAATCCAGATCTTCATACAGAAAATACTAACTTTGCGTTGTTGGTTTCAAACAGATTTACTGAACCTTTTAAAGAGAGTAATGAATATGGTGAATCTATAGCAAAGTTAAGCAATATGTTAGGTGGAGGAGTATTAGTACAAAGATTTGGAGACTTAATAAAGGGAAGAAGAACTAATGAAAAAAGAATGGCAAAAAGTTTCACAAGACCTACACTAAAAGCTACACCAGGAGATTTAAGTTTAGTAATTCCTAAAAGACAGTTAGATGGTATTATAGAAATGATATATGCTTTAGACAATATAGCGCCAGGTACAGCAAATGAGGATACTCTTTTATATGGAGTAGAAGTTAAATTCTACAATTCTAATGTAGAATTAAGTTCTAATCTAGAAACTGAAATAAAAGGATTATATATTTTAGGGGATAGTTCTGGGGTGACTCATTCATTATCACAAGCATCAGCTAGTGGAGTATATGCAGCAAGAATATTAATGAAAAAACATAATGTTAATGTATAACGGAATAAAAATATTGCAGTTATAATTTGGCTGCAATATTTTATTTTTTAAGAATGATAAGCGAACGATAATTAAATTTTAATATATAGCATTCGCTTTTTTTATTGATATTTTATAATTGTTTTGTTAATATTATATATTGTAGAAGTATGTTATTTGAAAGTAAAAATACATAGCATATAAATTATATTTGAATATAATAATTTTCTTAAAATGAAAGTGAGGAAAATAATATGTCAGCTTTTATAGTATTAGGTGCTCAATGGGGCGATGAAGGTAAAGGAAAAATGACGGATTATTTAGCTGAAAATGCAGATGTAGTTGTAAGATTTCAAGGTGGTAATAATGCAGGTCATACAGTAGTTGTAGGAGAAAAAGAATATAAATTACACTTAATACCTTCAGGTATACTTTATAATGATAAGCTAAATGTAATAGGAAATGGAGTAGTTTTAGATCCAAAGGCCTTATTTGAAGAAATAAGCTATTTAGAATCTTTAGGAGTAGATATAACACCAGATAGATTGATAATAAGTGATAGAGCTCATGTAATAATGCCATATCATAGAGTATTAGATGGAATAAAAGAAAGAGCTAGAGGAAATAAAGATATAGGAACTACAGGAAAAGGTATAGGACCAAGCTATACGGATAAAATGGAGAGAAGTGGTATAAGAGTTTGTGATCTTATACATAAAGAAGTTTTTGAAGAAAATTTAAAAGAAACTTTAGAAATAAAAAATAAAATAATAACAGAAGTATTTGGTGAAAAAGCATTAGATTATAATGAAATTTATAATGAATATTTAGGATATGCGGAAAAATTAAGACCTTTTGTAAAAGATATATCTGTTATAGTTAACAAAAAAATAAAAGAGGGCAGGGAAGTATTATTTGAAGGAGCTCAAGGAACATTACTTGATATAGATTATGGAACATATCCTTATGTAACATCTTCAAGTACAATAGCTGGAGGAGTTTGCATAGGAGCCGGTGTAGGACCAACAGCTATAACTAATGCAGTAGGTATAGCAAAAGCGTATACAACAAGAGTAGGAAAGGGTCCTTTTCCTACGGAGCTTTTAGATAAGACTGGAGACTGGATAAGAGAAAAGGGACATGAGTTTGGAGTTACTACAGGAAGAGCAAGAAGATGTGGATGGCTAGATTTAGTTATATTAAAAACTTCAGCTAGAGTATCTGGCCTTACAAGCTTTGCAGTAACAAAAATAGATACATTAGCAGGATTAGATACATTAAAAGTATGTACAGGATATAGATTAAATGGGGAAATCATAGATTATGTTCCTGCTAGTTTAGAAGACTTAGCAAAATGTGAACCAATATATGAAGAATTTGAAGGATGGGATGATAGTATAGCTAATGCGAGATGTTATGAAGATTTACCTGAAAATGCTATAAAATATTTAAAGAAAATAGAAGATTTCACAGAAACAAAGGTATCTATAGTTTCAGTAGGACCAAAAAGAGATCAAACTATGATGATATCAGAAATTTAATGTATATTATATGGCATAGTAATAAACAATATAATATATAAAAAATAAATATAATATCTTTAAAGAAGACTAATTTATTGATATAATAATAATAAAATTTAGGAAAAGAGAGGTATTATGTTATGAAAATAACTAAAGATATGACAATAGGTGAAATCGTAAGAAACCATGAAGGTGCTGCTGAAGTATTAATGAGTTTTGGAATGGGTTGTGTAGGATGCCCATCTGCACAAAGCGAAACTTTAGCTGAAGCTGCAATGGTTCATGGAATGGAATTAGACGCATTATTAGAAGCATTAAATAAATAAAATAAAAAAAACTCTATGTTTTAACATGGAGTTTTTTTTATTAAGTTTATATTTACTAAAAAATTTGTTATTATTAAACTATATTTTACAATAGGGGGGATAAAATGCAGCCAGTAATAACAGATAAAAATTTTGAAATAAATTATCATGAGATAGACTTTAGAAAAAGAGCATTATTTACTACTATAATGAACTATTTTGAAGATGCTTCTACAGAACAATCTGAAAAGTTAGGAGTAGGATTACAATATTTAAAAGATAACAATCAGGCGTGGGTATTATATAAATGGGATGTAACTATTGATAGATATCCTGAATTTGGAGAAAAAATAATAGTTAGAACTATACCATTATCTTGTAGAAAATTTTATGCCTATAGAAGATTTCAAATAATAGATAAAACAGGGAAGGTAATAATAACAGGAGATAGTATATGGTTTTTGATAGATATAAATAAGAGAAGACCTATAAAAGTTACTGAAGATATGCAAAAGGCTTACGGATTAAGTGAAACTAAAGAAGAACCTTTTAAAATAGATAAAATAAAATTCCCTGAGAAATTCCATTATAACAATAAGTTTAAGGTAAGATATAGCGATATAGATACAAATTTACATGTAAATAATGTAAAATATATATCCTGGGCCATAGAAACTATACCATTCGATATAGTACTAAACTATACTTTAAAGAAGTTTGTTATAACCTATGAAAAAGAGGTTAAATATGGGAATAATATAAGTGTATATTCAGAAATTGTACATAAGGATAACAATGAAATAGTTTTTGTACATAAGGTAGAAAATGAAGAGGGAAAAAGAGTTACTTCAGCAAAAAGTACTTGGGTTAAATAAATATTTTTATAATAAGAAATAAATAATATATTTATAAATTGCTAGAAAGTGTTTTTTTATTTATAAAATTAATTAGAAACACTTCTAGCAATTTATTTTTTTATTTTGAAGAAGCATTTTTCCCAGCTATATACCCAGAAGACCAAGCCCACTGTAGGTTAAAGCCTCCACAGTCTCCATTTACATCTAAGATTTCTCCGCAAAAATAAAGATTCTTAACCTTTAAAGATCCTAAACTTTTATTTGAAACTTGAGAAGTATCTACACCACCACAGGTTACTTGAGAATTTTTAAAGGAGTTAGTTCCTGTTATTGTAAAAGTCCAATTTTTTAATGTGTTAAATATTTTTTCTTTTTCTTGCCAAGATATATCCTGACAAGGCATATGAATATTTTTTATACCACAATATTTTAAAAGAGTAGGTATTAATTTTTTGTTTATTATTCCAATAAAGGAATCATGAATAGTTCTGTAGTAAAAAGTTCCCCAATGATTTTCTAATAAGTTTATTAGTTCTTCTTTACTCATATTAGGAAGAATGTCAATTTGCAAATAAACTTTTTTATTATTATATAAAAGTTTAGAGGCTAAACTACTTAATTGTAGAATGGGAGGTCCGGATATCCCATAATCAGTAAATAATATTTCTCCAAATTCCTCCCGTAAGATTTTATTATCTAGTGCAAGTTTTACATTTCCATCAAATTTAATTCCAGATAAAGATTTTAAATAAGGGAAATCTAATTTTAGTTGAACTAATCCAGGCACTGGATCAATAATATTATGACCCAAATTTTTTGCAAGTTTAAATCCTGAACCATCAGAACCAGTATTAGGAGCTGACATTCCACCAGAAGCTAGTATTAATTTTTTACATTGAAAAATTTCATTTTCAGTAGTAATTACAAATTCTTTATTAGATTTTTTTATATTTTTAACCTTATTATTAAAATAAATAGGGATTTGTCTATCTTCTATAGCTAATCTTAGTATGTCTAACACAGAAGAAGCTTGTAAAGACATAGGATATATTTTACCTTCATTAAGGGTAATTAATGGAAGTCCTAAGCTATTAAAAAAATTTTTTGTATCCTCTAGAGTAAATTGTGACAAAATAAATTTATAAAAATTATTATTATTACTGTAATATTTACAATTAGATATATTTTCGTTAGTTATATTACATCTACCATTACCGGTGGTTAAAATTTTTTTGCCGATTCTATCATTACTTTCTAATATAGCTACATCTGATCCCATATCTTTTGATATTATGGAGGCTACAATTCCAGAGGCGCCCCCACCTAAAATTATTATTTCATGATACACAATAAATCTCTCCTTAATTTTTAGATAATTTAGTAAACTTTCAATTAATCAATATAATTAGTATTGTGAAAATGTTATAATTATATATAAGTATAACAAAATAGTTTATATGAATTTATAAAATTTTAATGTTTATAATAAATATTATAATATTTATTATAAAAAAAGGGAGGTATACATTTGAAAGCTTATGATTTTCTAAATTATAAAAATTGGGCTGTGGCAGGTAGTGTACTTAGTGAGGATAAATATGCATATAAAATATTTAATAGATTAAAAAATAAAGGATATAATGTAGTAGGAATAAAACCTGGTGTAGAAGAAAGGGATGTATTTAATAATATTAGAGACATACCTTATAACATAGAGGTATTAGATCTATGTATTAATCCAATAAAAGGTTTAGATATAGTAAAAGAAGCAGCAAAACTAGGAATAAATAAAATACTAATTCAACCAGGAGCAGAAAGTAATGAAATAATAAATTTTTGTAGAGAAAATAATATTAATGCTATAGAAGGTTGTGCTTTAGTAGAGTTATCAAAATTAGTGTAGAGGAGAGAAAATATGTTTAAGATATATGCTGTGTCAGATTCTATTGGTGAAACTGCGGAACAAGTAGCTAATGCTACAGCATACCAATTTGGTAGTTCTGTAAAAGTAGAAAGAGTACCTTATATAAAGACTTTTGAAGATGTTAATAATCTTATAAGTATAATAAAAAATCCAAATGAAGCCATGATTATATCCACTATTGTTTTAGTAGACATAAGGGAGTTTTTAGTCCAAAGATGTGTAGAATCTGGCATTCATATATCTAATGTATTAGGTCCTTGTATAAGTTTAGTATCAACTATATTAAATAAAACACCAGAATATAAACCTGGTGCTGTTTGGGACATGGATAAAAAATACTACAAAAAAATAGAAGCAATGGAGTTTGCTATAAGATATGATGACAGTAAAGATCATTCAGGTATAAAGCATGCGGATATTGTTTTAATAGGTTTATCTAGAACATCAAAAACACCACTAAGTATATATTTAGCTAATAAGGGCATAAAAGCTTTAAATATACCATTAATGCCAGAGGTGCCTGTGCCAGAAGAGTTATTTGAAATTGATAGAAAGAAAATAATAGGGCTTACCATAGATCCTATGCATTTAATTGAAATAAGAAGGCATAGAGTAGATAATATGATGAAAATTCCTACAGAACTTAAATATGCTAATGCGGAAAGGGTTTTAGACGAATTAGAATTTGCAGACAAGATTATGAGAAAATTAAAATGTAAGATTATAGATGTTACCAAAAGAGCTATAGAAGATACAGCATTAATTATAATGGAAAGTGTTTTTTCTGATAGGATAATATAGAAAATAGTAATAAAAATATAAATATAAAAAAATATATAAGGCTTTTTCTATATATTTTATAGTAAAGATAAAAATACTATAAAAAAAAATTAAAAAACTGTTGACACTTTTAAGATTTTCATGTATCATATTCTTTGTTAGGTCGCGAGAGCGGAACAACAAGAGAAACCTAGGCCCCTTGGTCAAGCGGTCAAGACACCACCCTTTCACGGTGGTAACAGGGGTTCGATTCCCCTAGGGGTCACCATTTATTATTATATTAATGGGCGCATAGCTCAGCTGGGAGAGCATCTGCCTTACAAGCAGGGGGTCACAGGTTCGAGCCCTGTTGTGCCCACCATTAATATATGGCCCAGTGGCTCAGTTGGTTAGAGTGCCGGCCTGTCACGCCGGAGGTCGAGGGTTCGAGCCCCTTCTGGGTCGCCATTATGCTGGCATGGCTCAATTGGCAGAGCAGCTGACTTGTAATCAGCAGGTTGTAGGTTCAAGTCCTATTGCCAGCTCCATATTTGGCTCCTTGGTCAAGCGGTCAAGACACCACCCTTTCACGGTGGTAACAGGGGTTCGATTCCCCTAGGAGTCACCATTTATTAATTATATTAATGGGCGCATAGCTCAGCTGGGAGAGCATCTGCCTTACAAGCAGGGGGTCACAGGTTCGAGCCCTGTTGTGCCCACCATTAATATGGCCCAGTGGCTCAGTTGGTTAGAGTGCCGGCCTGTCACGCCGGAGGTCGAGGGTTCGAGCCCCTTCTGGGTCGCCATTTTAAAATTAAATAAAGGGATTAACATCCAACTAAAAATAACAAGTATGACACTATGGCCCCTTGGTCAAGCGGTCAAGACACCACCCTTTCACGGTGGTAACAGGGGTTCGATTCCCCTAGGGGTCACCATTTGTTATTTTTTTAGTGGGCGCATAGCTCAGCTGGGAGAGCATCTGCCTTACAAGCAGGGGGTCACAGGTTCGAGCCCTGTTGTGCCCACCATTAATATATGGCCCAGTGGCTCAGTTGGTTAGAGTGCCGGCCTGTCACGCCGGAGGTCGAGGGTTCGAGCCCCTTCTGGGTCGCCATTATGCTGGCATGGCTCAATTGGTAGAGCAGCTGACTTGTAATCAGCAGGTTGTAGGTTCAAGTCCTATTGCCAGCTCCAGTTAAAGGACTATATGCTTTCAAAGTTGATTGTATATAGTTTTTATTATTTATTATACATATAGAATAAAGTAGCTAGATTTCTAGCTACTTTATTTATTTTGTATATTTTTTTGAATTCTTATATCATCACAATAAAATTTACATAATGTAAAATTTCCAAGAAGTCTTGAGGATATTCTTTCAGAGTAATTTTTTAAAATCATTTCTATACTGTAATTTGAGGATATTATCATTTTTTTTCTCATGAGAAGTTTTTTATTTATGAAGTTAAATAACTCAACTTTTGAAAATTCATTTATTGATTCAGTACCTAAATCATCTATTATAAGTAAATCACATTTCATAATAATATCTTCTAAGTGTTTATCATTATTAAATTTAATAGATCTTAAGTTTTGTATTAGTTCATCAGCGGTTCTATAAACTACAAAATTACCCCTATCTAAAAGTTCCTTAGCAATGCAATTAGACAAAAATGTTTTACCTGTACCAGGAGTACCAAGAAACATAAAATTTTCATATGTTTTGTCAAAATTTTCTATAAAATGCCACATTTTATTTAGAATTTTTTCTATATTTTTTCTTGGTGTGTCAGAATGAAAATCTGTTTTTGTATTAGTAAAATATTCAAAATTAAAATTACTAAAATTATTTGTTTTAAGTATATGTTTTAAATCTGAATCATTATAATATAGTTTTATTAATTTTTGTTTATAACAGGAACACTTTTTGTTATTTACAAAACCTGTATCTTTACATGTATTGCAGTTGTAGTGAATTTCTAAAAAATCCATATCATAACCATTACTAACAAGAAGTTCAGATTTTTTTACTCTTAAGTCTGTTATTTTGTTTTTTATGATGTTAACATATTCTTCTGATTTGTCAGGATTTTTTAATATATTTATAGACATTTCTATAGAAAGTTTAGCTATTTCCTCTTCAAGTTCTAATATTTTAGGTATTTTTACTTTTATTTCTTTTCTTCTATTTTTTAGAGCCAAGGATTCCTTTTCTCTAATTTTTTCATATTCCTTTAGGATTTCTGATTTATAACCTTTAATCATTATTATCCCATCCTAATAATTTTTTTTCTAGTTCTTCAAAATCATAATTTCTTTGTTCAAAATCATTAAATTTATCTTTTTTAACAGGAGTATTATAATTTTTGTTTTCTTTTTTATATGTTTTTTTATTGTTATCTTTTAGTGTAACATCCTGCAAGGTTTTCAAACCCTCTTTATGCCAACTGTTTAATATTCCATCAATATATCTAAAGTCACCTTTATTTATTCTTTGAAAGCAAATATCACAAGCTTTAAAGATAACATCTAAAGGGAATTTATATATATTAATCCATTTATCTAAAATTTCTTCTTGAGGTTTCATTATTTCGCCATCTTTTGCACCTAAATAATTTAGTATTTTTCTTATTTTAACCCACTTATCTTCATGTTTTTTTATGTACATTTGAGCATCATCTATTGTTTGTATTTTAGCATCAAACCAACCTAAAGCTATTTTTTCTATGTATCTCCAGTCAGTTTTTCCTTTAGATACACAATATTGAATTAATAATAATATTATTTCAGGAGAAAAATTGTAGTCTTTTATCCATTCTATATAAACAGTCATTTCTTTAGAGGATAAAGGTCGAGATAAAAGTTTTTCTATATCTTGGAGCATATCTTTTACAGAATTATTATTTAATTCTTCTAATAAATTTATATTATCATCAGAGCCTTTACCATCCTCCAAAGTTAAAAATTCTATATTGTAATTACCCATATTATCTATAGGTTGTATTTTTATTACACCTTCATCATTCCAAAAATTCCAAGCATTCATTACATCAGTTTGTAATAAATGTAATGTACTGGCTATTATCTCAGAGCTTACACCTATTTCTCCTGACATACAATATTTTAGCCCTAGAAGATATACTTTTACGAATTCTCCTCGGGCTTTAGGCATAAATTTGTCTATGAAAATGTTACTTACAGGAGTATAATTCCAACTATTGTTTTTAAATACAAAAGTACTCAAAGGTGTATCACCTACCTTTTGATTATTATTAACATTAATATATTATATCAAACTATAAATATTATTACAATAATAGGTGCACTGTAGAATAATTATATAAATAATTAAAAATAGTAATAAAACATATTAATTTGGGAATATTAAAGTATATGTTGTATAAAAACTAAAAAGGGTGATATTTTGAGTAAAGATATAGGAAGAAAACTTATTTTATTATTATCTATAGGGGTTACCATTTTAGTAGTCACATACACTTATATTTATACTAAATCTAACGCTTATGAGGTGTTAGTAAACGATAATCCTGTAGCATATATGAAGAATAAAGAAGATTTTAACAAAATATATAAAGAAGTGGAGAATAATACGAAAAAAAGATTTAATTTAAATATGAAAAACAATATAAAATTCAAAAATATAAAGGTGAAGGGAGATATATTTACAAGTAATGATTTTATAAAAAAATCTATATTAGAAAATTCCAATATAAAAGTAACAGCTTTTAAAGTAAAACTTCAAGACGAATTTATAGGAATATTATCAAATAAAAAAGAGATTAAAAAGTTAAATGAAATAATAAATAAGAAGTATTCTGTAAATATAATGGATGATATAAAAATAAAGGAAGAGACTATAGCAGTTGAGGAAATTAACACTATAGATGAGCTTGTAATAAACATATCTAAATCAAAAAAATTGAAAAATATTATAAACAGTAAAAAGCTATCAAGAGGAGGTACAAATGAGAAAATAGCTTTGGCAATGCCAACAAGCGGATGCATAACATCTAAATTTGGGAAAAGGTGGGGTAAATTTCATAAAGGTTTAGATATAGGTGCTCCTAGTGGCAATGCTATTTATTCCAGTTTAGATGGGAGAGTTATATATTCTGGTTGGGAAGAAGGATATGGAAAAGTTATAAAGATAAAACATAATTCTGAACTTATAACTATATATGCACATTGTAGTAAGTTATATGTTAAAGTAGGCCAATATGTTAAAAAAGGAGAAAAAATAGGAGAGGTAGGTAGTACAGGAAGAAGCACTGGGCCTCATGTACATTTTGAATTAAGAAAAAATAATGAGCCTTGTGATCCATTAATTTATATAGAATGATAATAAAAAAATATCACTATCATTGACAGTGATATTTTTTTATTATATACTTTGACTATCAAAATATTTGATTATCAAAAAGTGAGGAGAAAAAGAAATGGGGTTTAAACCTTTAAAGATAGGAGAGCTAATTTCTAACATACCTATAATTCAAGGTGGTATGGGGATAGGTGTATCAGGATATAATTTAGCATCAGCTGTAGCAAATGCTGGAGCTATTGGGGTAATATCTGCAGCTCAAATAGGATATAGAGAGCAAGATTTTAAAACAAATACTAAAGAAGCTAATATAAGAGCATTAAGAAAAGAAATAAGAAAAGCAAGGGAGCTATCTCCTGAGGGAATTTTGGGTGTAAACATAATGGTAGCTATGAATAATTATGAAGAATTAGTTAATGTTTGTTTAGAAGAAGAAATAGACATAATAATTTCTGGAGCTGGATTACCATTAAAGTTGCCAAGGTATACAAAGGATAGTGATGTTAAAATAGCCCCTATAGTTTCTTCTAAAAAAGCTACAAGTATAATCGTAAAACAATGGATGAAAAAATATGATAAATTACCTGATTTAATAATTGTGGAAGGACCATTAGCAGGGGGACATCTTGGATTTAAATATGATGACTTAAATAATGAAAATATAAAGTTGGATACTATTTTAAAGGATGTTTTGGAAGAAGTAAAGATTTATGAGGATAAATTTCATATTAATATACCTGTAATAGCAGCAGGAGGTATATACGAAAAAGAAGATATAAAGAAATTTTTAGAATTAGGAGCTAGTGGTGTTCAAATAGCAACAAGATTTATAGCTACAGAAGAGTGTGACGCTCACGTTAATTTTAAAAAAGCTTTCGTTAATTGTACAGAGGAAGATATAGAAATAATTAAAAGTCCCGTAGGATTGCCTGGAAGAGCTATAAAAAATAGCTTTGTAAATAAAGTGTGTAAGGGTAGAATAAATCCAGAATTTTGCTTTAAGTGTTTAAAAAGTTGCAACCCTAAGGAAACTCCTTATTGTATATCTAAAGCATTAATAGAAGCAGTAAAAGGAAATTTAGAAGAAGGATTAATCTTTACAGGAAGTAATGGTTATAGAATAAATAAAATTACTACTGTAAAAGATTTAATAAGAGAGTTAACGGAGAATATATAGGGGAGGGGTGATTTTTTGAGTGAATCAATAAATATTTTAAATGAACTTCTAGTAGATAACTTTAATGATATATTAAGCATTGAACAACAAGCATTACAGTCTGGTATATTTAAAGATATATCTGTTACAGAGATACATACTATTGAGGCTATTGGTATGTATAAACCTAGAACTATGTCACAGGTAGCTATGGATTTAGGGATAACAGTAGGAACTTTAACTACTGCGGTAAATAATCTTGTAAAAAAAGAATATGTGGAAAGAAAAAGAAGTGAAGAAGATAGAAGAATTGTACAAATTAAATTAACTAAAAAAGGTAAATTAGCCTACAGAATTCATGATAAATTTCATAGTGATATGATTAAAGCTACTATAGAAGGGTTAACAGAAGAAGAAGAAAAAATACTTATAAAATCTTTGGATAAGCTAAATAAATTTTTTAAGGAAAAGTATAGTTTAAATAAAGTTAATAAGGAGAAAAATAATGAGTAATATTAGTGTTATTGGAACTGGAAGTTATGTACCTAATAATATTATTACTAATGATTTTTTATCAACTATAGTAGATACTAACGATGAATGGATAAGAACTAGAACAGGTATATTAGAGAGAAGGATTTCTAAAGGAGAAAATACTATTTATATGGCAACAGAATCTGCAAAAGAAGCAATTAAAAATGCCAATATAGATGCTAATGATTTAGATTTAATAATTGTAGCTACATTGACTCCTGATAACTTCATGCCTTCTACTGCCTGTAGTGTTCAAAAAGAAATAGGAGCTATAAATGCTTTATGTTTTGATATATCTGCGGCTTGTTCAGGATTTATATATGGACTTGAAATAGCCTGTTCTATGTTAAAAAATAGCTTTAGAAATAAAGCTTTAATAATAGGGGCTGAGAATTTATCTAAAATAGTTGACTGGGAAGATAGAAATACCTGTGTATTGTTTGGAGATGGAGCAGGAGCAGCTATATTAAGTAAAACTGAAGAAGAAGGAATTTTAGAGTTTCATTCAGGATCAAATGGATTAAAAGGAGAACACCTTACCTGCGGAGCTTTAAAATCAAATAATAATTTCAATAAGAATGATATGTTACAAACTAATAATTTTATAAAGATGAATGGTAAAGAAATATTTAGATTTGCAGTAGGAGCAATGAGTGAAACTATTTGTAATATACAAGAAAAAACTAAATGGGATTTGAATGAAGTTAAGTATATTATATCTCATCAAGCTAACTCTAGAATAATAGAATATACAGCCAAAAAGCTTAATACCCATAAGGATAAATTTTACATGAATCTAGATAAATATGGCAATACATCCGCAGCAAGTATACCTATAGCTTTAGATGAAATGAACAAAAAAGGTCTACTAAATAAACAAGATAAGATTATATTAGTAGGCTTCGGCGGTGGTTTAACCTTTGGTGGAGTTGCTATTGTATGGAGCATTTAATAAAAAATAAAATAAATATAAATTTTAGGAGGAAAAGATTATGGTATTTGAAAAAGTTAAAAACATTATAGTAGAACAATTAGGTTTAGATGAGGGAGAAGTTAAATTAGAAACATCTTTTGAAGATTTAGGAGTAGATTCTCTTGATTTATTTCAAATAATAATAGAAATAGAAGAAGCTTTTGATATACAAGTAGAAGAGGCAGAAAAAATAAAAACTGTAGAAGAAGCAGTAAAATATGTTGAAAGTAAAATAGAAAAATAAAAAAGTAATAAAAAAAGGGCCATCTAAGATGGTCCATAAAATTAAATTTTAAAAACAAATTAATTATATCACATAAACATTTAATAATAAACTATTGATTGAAGATTCTAGGGAGGAATTAAAACTATGAAGAAATCCATATTTTCTCATATGGTTGGAATAAAATATCCTATTATTCAAGGTGGAATGGCATGGATTGCTGATAGTTCATTAGCAGCGGCAGTTTCTAATGCAGGAGGTCTTGGAATAATAACAGGAAATGCACCAGTAGAATGGGTTAGACAAGAAATAAGAAACACAAAAGAATTAACAGATAAGCCTTTTGGAGTAAATATAATGCTTCTATCGGAAACCGCAGATGAAATAGCTCAAATGGTTTGTGATGAGGGTGTAAAAGTAGTTACTACTGGAGCAGGTAACCCAGGAAAGTATATAAAAAAATGGAAAGAGCATGGGATAATTGTAATACCTGTAGTTCCTTCTGTAGCCTTGGCTAAAAGAATGGAAAAATCAGGAGTAGATGCTTTAATAGCAGAGGGTTGTGAATCTGGTGGTCATGTAGGAGAATTGACAACAATGGCATTGATACCACAGGTAGTTGATGCTGTGAATATACCTGTTATAGCAGCTGGAGGAATAGGTGATGGAAGAGGTATAGCAGCTAGTTTTATGTTAGGAGCAGATGCTGTTCAAGTAGGTACTAGATTTTTAGTAGCAAAAGAGTGTACTGTTCATCAAAACTATAAAAATAAAGTTATGAAAGCTAAGGATATAGATACTCAAGTTACAGGTAGACCAACAGGACATCCTGTTAGAATTATAAGAAATAAATTATCTAGAAAATTTCAAATACTAGAAAAGGAAGGTGCTCCTTTAGTTGAATTTGAAAACCTAGGCAGGGGAGCATTAAGTAAGGCCGTAAGAGATGGAGATATTGATAATGGTTCTGTTATGGCAGGCCAAATTGCTGGACTTATAAATAAGGAACAAACTTGTAGTGAAATTATAAATGAAATGTTTAATGAAGCCTATACACTATTAGGTTGTAAATAATATTTATTTTGGAGGATATTATGTCAAAGATAGCTTTTATATTCTCAGGTCAAGGAGCTCAATATGCAGGTATGGGTAAGGAGTTATATGAAAATATTCCTGAGTGTAGAAAAATATTTCATATAGCAGAGGAAGAGCTACAAATACCTTTAACTAAAATATGTTTTCAAGACCCAAAGGATGAAATAGATAAAACAGAAAATACCCAACCAGCAATACTAACTGTTAGTATTGCTGCTATGAAAGCATTAGAAAAGTATGGCATAAAGCCAGATGTTACAGCAGGGCTAAGCTTAGGTGAATATTCAGCTTTGGTTTGTAGTAAAGTTATAGATTTTAAAGAAGCAGTTTCTTTGGTAAGAAAAAGAGGACAATATATGGAGCATGCGGTACCAAGTGGTGTAGGCACTATGGCAGCTATAATAGGTCTTAAAAAGGAAAAGGTTAAGGAAATTTGTGATAGTTTAAAAGAGGTTGGAATAGTTGAAATAGCAAATATTAATTGCCCAGGACAGATTGTTATTTCCGGGGAAATAAATGCAGTGGAAAAGGCCTGTGAAATAGCAAAAGAAAGAAGAGCTTTAAAGTGTGTAAAACTTAGCGTTAGTGGCCCTTTTCACAGTAGCATGTTAAAAGAAGCTGGAGAAAATTTATATGAAGAATTACAAAAAATACAGCTTAAGTCTATAGAAGTTCCATTTATAACAAATGTAACAGGAGATTTTGTAAAAGATATTAGTGAAATAAAAGATTTATTAAAAAAACAGGTTATGAGTACTGTATTTTGGGAAGATTCTATAAAAACAATGATAGATTTTGGGGTAGATACCTTTATAGAAATAGGTCCTTCAAAGGTTTTATCAGGTTTTGTTAAGAAAATAGATAGAAAAGTAAATATATTAAATGTAGAAGATATAGATTCCCTTAATAAAACAATAGAAAAGTTAAAAACAATAAATAGTTAGGAGAGTTGGGTAATAATATGAAATGCTTAGAAGGTAAAACCGCAATAGTAACAGGAGCAAGTAGAGGTATAGGAAGAGCAATAGCTAAAAAATTAGCCTCTATGGGTGCTAATTTAGTATTAAATTATAGAAGCAGTGCTAAAGAAATAGATACTTTATTAGAAGAAATTAAAGAATTTGGAGTAGAAACTTTAGTTATCCAAGGGGATGTAAGTTCTTTTGAGGATTCTAAAAAAATAGCAGATGAGGCAAAAAATAAGTTTGGTACAATAGATATACTTATAAATAATGCAGGAATAACAAGAGATTCTTTAATATTAAGAATGACAGAAGAAGATTTTGATAAAGTAATTAGTGTTAATTTAAAAGGAGTATACAATTGTAGTAAACATATAGCACCTATAATGTTAAAACAAAGATCAGGAAAAATAATAAATATTTCATCTGTAGTTGGAGTAGCAGGAAATGCAGGACAATGTAATTATGCAGCTGCTAAGGCAGGAGTTATAGGTATAACTAAATCTTTAGCTAAAGAGCTTGGTAGTAGAGGAATAACTGTAAATGCAGTAGCACCAGGTTATATAAAAACAGATATGACAGATACACTACCAGAAAAATTAAAAAAATCCATAGAGGATTTGCTTCCACTTAAGAGATTAGGAACTCCAGAAGATGTAGCAGAAACTGTAGGATTTTTAGCTTCAGATAAAGCTGCATATATAACAGGTCAAGTTATACATGTAGATGGTGGAATGATTATATAGGTAAAGAGGGGTGAATAATATGAATAAAAGAGTAGTTATAACTGGTATGGGTGCTATAACACCTATCGGTAATAACCTTGAGGATTTTTGGAATGGTATAAAAGAAGAAAAAGTAGGAATAGATAATATAAAATCTTTTAATACGGAAGATTATAAAGTTAAGTTAGCAGCAGAGGTTAAAGATTTTAATCCAGAAGAATATATGGATAAAAAAGAGGCTAGAAGATTAGATAGGTTTTGTCAATTTGCTATAGCAGCAGCACAACAAGCTGTTGATAATAGTAAGCTAGATTTAGATGAAATAAATAAAGAAAAATTTGGAGTTATAGTAGGATCAGGTATTGGTGGATTAGCAACTATAGAAAAGGAAGAACAAAAATTATTAGAAAAGGGTCCCAATAGAGTAAGTCCATTATTTATACCAACAATAATAAGTAACATGGCAGCAGGAAACATAGCCATTAGATTTGGGGCTAAGGCTATATGTAGCACTGTAGTTACAGCCTGTGCTACAGGAACTAATTGTGTAGGTGAAGCTTTTAGGACTATAAAAAATGGAGAAGCGGACATAATGTTAGCTGGAGGTACTGAAGCAACTATAACTCCTATAGCTATAGCAGGTTTTACAACTCTTACAGCTCTAAGTAAAAGTACAGATCCTAATAGAGCATCTATACCTTTTGATAAAGATAGAGATGGATTTGTTATGGGTGAAGGTTCAGGAATATTAGTATTAGAATCATTAGATCATGCATTAGAAAGAGGCGCTAAAATTTATGCAGAAGTAGTTGGCTACGGATCTACTTGTGATGCATATCATATGACATCTCCAGCCCCAGGTGGGGAAGGAGCTGCAAGAGCTATAGAGCTTGCTATAAATGAAGCAGATATAAATAAAGAAGAAGTATCCTATATAAATGCCCACGGAACTAGTACTCCATATAATGATAAATTTGAAACAGAAGCAATTAAAAGGGTATTTGGAGATTATTCATCTAGCATACCAGTTAGTTCTACAAAATCTATGATAGGACATTTATTAGGGGCAGCTGGAGCAGTTGAAGCTATAATATGTGCAAAGTCTTTAGAAGAAGGATATATACCTGCTACAGTTGGATATGAGGTTAAAGATGAAGAATGTGATTTAGACTATGTAACTTCAGGTGGAAGAAATAAAATAATAAATTATGCTATGTCTAATTCTTTAGGTTTTGGAGGGCATAATGCAGTAATATTATTAAAAAAATGGGGTGAGTAGTAAATGGATTTTAAAGGCATAGAAAATTTAATAAAAGCTATGAGTGAGTCAAATCTATCTTCTATGGAGATAGAGTATAACGGTATAGCTATAAAAATGAAAAAAGAAAACAATAAAAGTTATAAACAGGAAATTATATCTGGGGAATATGAAAAAGAAAATAGAGATAATATTGTAGAAGAAAAAAAATTAGAGTTATTAAATAATGAAGAGAAAACAGATGTATCAACAGAAGATAATTTTATAGAAATAGTATCACCTATAGTAGGAACTTTTTATGAATCACCAGGAGCAGATAAAAAGCCCTATGTTAAGGTGGGAGATAAGGTTAAAAAAGGAGATATAGTTTGCATAGTAGAAGCTATGAAAGTTATGAATGAAATAGAAGCAGAAGTAGATGGAGAAATAGTAGAGATATCAGTAAAAAATGAACAAATGGTTCAATATGGAGAAGTTTTATTTAAAATAAAGCCACTATAATGAAAAAGGAGAACTTTTAATGGAGAAATTTTTAGATATAAATGAAATAAAAAAAATTATTCCTCATAGATATCCATTTTTATTGGTAGATAAAATAACTGAACTAGAAGAAGGTAAAATAGCAGTTGGATATAAAAATGTTACAGCTAATGAATACTTTTTTAATGGACATTTTCCAGAAGAGCCAGTAATGCCTGGAGTTTTAATTATAGAAGCATTAGCACAGGTTGGAGCTGTTGCTATTTTAAGCAAAGAAGAATTCAAAGGCAAAATAGCTTATTTTGGAGGAATAAATAAGGCTAAGTTCAGAAAAAAAGTAATACCAGGAGATGTTTTAAAACTTAGTATAGAGCTTACTAAAATAAAGGGCGTTGCAGGAGTTGGTAAGGCTGTGGCTACTGTAGATGGCAAAGTAGCTGCAGAGGCTGAATTATTATTTGTAATAGGAAAATAAATCTATAAAAATAGTGAGGAGAAGATAGCAGTGTTTAAAAAAATACTTGTGGCTAATAGAGGTGAGATTGCGGTTAGAATAATTAGAGCTTGTAGAGAAATGGGAATAGAAACTGTAGCTATATATTCAGAGGCAGATAAAGATGCTCTACATGTTCAATTGGCAGATGAGGCAGTTTGTATAGGGCCTCCTTCTTCAAAGGATAGTTATTTAAATATGTATAATATAATAAGTGCTACTGTATTAACAGGATCACAGGCTATCCATCCTGGTTTTGGGTTCCTATCTGAGAATAGTAAGTTTGCTAATATGTGTAAAGATTGTAATATAGTTTTTATAGGACCAAACAGCGAAACAATAGATAAAGTGGGAAATAAGTCCAATGCTAGAGATATAATGATAAAGGCAGGAGTGCCAGTTATTCCAGGTTCTAATGGAGTAATAAATAATGAAGAAGAAGCTTTAAATATAGCAGAAGAAATAGGCTACCCAGTAATTGTTAAAGCTTCAGCCGGTGGTGGCGGACGTGGAATAAGGATAGTCCATTTCAAGGAAAATATGATAAAAGCTTTTAACACTGCAAAGTCTGAAGCTAAAGGTGCTTTTGGTGATGATAGTATGTATGTAGAAAAATTCATAAAAAATCCAAGGCATATAGAATTTCAAATACTAGGGGATAACTATGGCAATATAATACACCTAGGAGAAAGAGATTGTTCTCTGCAAAGAAGAAATCAAAAGGTGTTAGAAGAAGCTCCATCTCCTCGTATGAATGAAGAATTAAGAAAAAGAATGGGTGATGTTGCTATAAAGGCAGCAAAGGCTGTTGAGTATAAAAATGCTGGCACTATAGAATTCTTACTAGATGAAGATGGAAGTTTTTATTTTATGGAAATGAATACAAGAATACAAGTAGAACATCCAATAACAGAAATGGTAACAGGAATAGATATTTTAAAAGAACAAATAAAAATAGCTTATGGAGAAAAATTAAATATAAAACAAAAAGATATAAAAATACAAGGGCATGCTATTGAATGTAGAATAAATGCAGAAGACTATAAAAATGGATTTAGACCTTGTCCTGGAAAAATAGAAAATTTATACATCCCAGGAGGCTTGGGTGTAAGATTAGATAGTTCAGTATATTCAGGATATACTATACCTCCATACTATGACTCTATGATAGGTAAACTTATAGCTTATGGGAGGAATAGAGAAGAAACTATACAAATTATGAAAAGAGCATTAGGAGAACTGATTATAGAAGGTGTAAACACCAATATAGATTTTCAGTTTATTATATTAGAAGATGAAAATTTTATAAAGGGAGAATACACTACAAAATATATAGAAAAAATGCTAACTGACAATTAGTGTAGTCAGGGGGAAGTATATGTTAAAAAATTTATTCAGAAAAACAAAATATATAACTATAAGTCAAAAAAATATAGAAAATTATAAAAGAGAAAATACTCCTACCATTCCAGATGGAATGTGGGTTAAATGTAATAAATGCGGAGAGATATTATACCAAAATGATTTAGAAAAAAATTATATGGTATGTAATTTATGTGGAAATCATTTTAGAATAGGAGCCAAAGAAAGAATAAAATATTTATTTGATAAAGATACCTTTAAAGAGTGGGATTATAAAGTTAAAACAGAAAATCCATTAGAATTTCAAGGCTATGATGAAAAGATAGGACATATAAAAGAAAAAACAAACTTAAGTGAAGCTGTTACCACAGGAAAGGGTAAGATAGCTGGCATGGAAGTTGTAGTATGTATAATGGACAGTAAATTTATGATGGGAAGTATGGGATCTGTTGTAGGAGAAAAAATAACTAGAGCTATAGAAAGAGCTATAGAGTTAAGATTGCCAGTTATAATATTTACTGTATCTGGTGGGGCAAGAATGCAGGAAGGAATATTATCTTTAATGCAAATGGCTAAAGTGAGCTCTGCACTAGCAAAATTAGATGAAGAAGGATTATTATATATATGTGTACTAACAGACCCTACTACAGGAGGGGTAACAGCTAGTTTTGCCATGCTTGGAGATATAATACTTGCTGAACCAGATGCATTAATAGGATTTGCAGGTAAGAGGGTAATAGAACAAACCATAAATGAAAAGTTACCAGAGGACTTTCAGAAATCCGAATTTTTATTAGAGCATGGTTTTATTGATAAAATAGTTCCAAGGTATGATTTAAGAAAAGTTTTAGCAAAGCTTATTAATATGCATCAAAATTCTTTTTAAGATTATACATTAATATTATTTCTTAATTTAGATTGGAGATATAAATATGGAAGATAAAAACTTGATTTATAATGTAAAAAAATATACTTCTAAAAATGCTTGGCAAAGGGTAACATTGGCTAGATTAAAAGAAAGACCTACAGCTTTAGATTATATAAATATTATGTTTGATGATTTTATAGAATTACATGGAGATAGATCCTTTAGTGATGACCAATCTATAGTATGTGGTATAGGGTTATTGAACAATAAGAGTGTAACTATAATTGCTCAGCAAAAGGGTAAAAATATAAAAGACAATATAAAAAGAAATTTTGGTATGCCTAAGCCAGAAGGTTATAGAAAAGCTTTAAGAATAATGAAACAAGCAGAAAAGTTTAAAAGGCCAATTATATGTTTTATAGATACACCAGGAGCTTTCTGTGGAATAGATGCAGAAGAGAGAGGGCAAGGAGAAGCTATAGCAAGAAATTTATTAGAAATGTCAAGATTAAAGACTGTAACCTTATCTACAGTTATAGGGGAAGGTGGAAGTGGTGGTGCTTTAGCATTAGGAGTAGCAGATAGAGTAATAATGCTAGAGAACTCCATATATTCTATATTGTCACCAGAAGGCTTTGCAAGTATATTGTGGAAGGATGCATCTAAAGCAAAAGAGGCCGCAGAAGTGATGAAAATTACAGCAGAGGATCTAAAAGAATTTAATATAATAGATAAAATTATAAAGGAACCAGCAGGTGGAGCTCATAAGAATTTAAATAAAATGGCAGAAACCTTAAAAGAAAATATTATAAATGAAATAGAAATATTAAAAAAATATCCTTTGGATATACTTTTAGATAAAAGATATAATAAATTTAGAAACATGGGAGTATTTAGTGAATAAGCACTAAATACTCTTTTTAAAATTCTATTTAAAAGAAATGTAAAAAAGAGATAAAAAAGTATAAGCTAAAAAACTGTATATACATTAATTTAAATAGAGTAAATATTACTATTGATTTGATTGAATTTTCAATATATTAATGATAAAATCAAAATTAACTTTAAACTATTAAAAGTAAAAGAGGGAGAAAGATAGTAATGAGTATAAAAGCATTGTTTACATATAATTATGGTAAAGAAAATATGAAAAAAATAGAAAACTTAGGTTATGATATAACTATAATAAACGAGAAAGAAATACAATATAAAGATCAGCTGAAAGATATAGAAGTTTTGGTTTGTTATAATCCTTTTAATACTTTAGATATATCACTTATGAAAAACTTAAAATGGATACAGCTTTCAAGCACAGGTGTAGATCAGGTACCTAAGGGCCTTGTTTTAAAAAATAATATTATAGTTACTAATAATAATGGAGGATATTCTATACCAATAGCAGAGTGGATTGTTTTAAAGACATTGGAACTTTTAAAAAATAGTAAGGAATTTTATAAAAAACAAGAAAATAAGATTTGGAAACTAGACACTGATTTATTAGAATTATGTGGAAAAACCATAGGATTTATAGGCACTGGAAGTATTGCAAAAGAATCGGCTAAAAGGTTTTCAGCCTTTGATGTTAATATATTAGGAGTTAACACAAAAGGAAGAGATGTAGAGTATTTTAATAAGTGCTATACTAAAGATAATATAGGAGAAATGGTTTCAAAATGTGATGTTGTGGTGGTAAGTATACCTTATACCAAAGAAACAGAAAATTTAGTAGATGAAAATGTATTAAGTAGTATGAAGGATGGAGCATTATTTATAAATATATCAAGGGGCACTATTGTAGACGAAGAAAAGCTTATAGAAAATTTAGAACTAGGAAAAATAAAAGGAGCAGCATTAGATGTATTTGGAGAGGAACCTTTACTTAAAGATAACCCTATTTGGACATTAGAAAATGTTATAATAACTCCTCATAATTCTTGGATTTCAGAAAAAAGAAATATTAGAAGATTTGATATAATATATGAAAACCTAAAAAAATATAAAGAGGGCATAGAATTAAAAAGCATTGTTAATATGAATAGAGGTTACTAAAATTAAAGGTATAAATTAAGGTGATTTTATGAATGAAAGAAAGCTTAGAATATTTTATGAAGTAGCAGAAAAGCTTAATATGACAGAAGTGGCAGAAAAGTTATATATAAGTCAGCCAGCAGTTAGTCAAACTATACTAGAATTAGAGAATGAATTAGGGATTAAATTATTTGATAGAATAAACAGAAGATTATATTTAACAAATGAGGGTGAGATTTTTTTAAATTATGTAAGAAGAATTTTAAATATGTATGATGATTCCATAAGAAGTCTTAAGGATATTAATAGTTTAAAAACAGGAAAGCTTAAAATAGGAGCTAGTACCACTATTGGAATATATATTTTACCAGATATAATAGGCAAATTTACGAAAGCATATAAAGGTATAGATACATCTATAGCCATAGAGAATACTAAATTGATAAGTGATATGATATTAGAAAATAGTATCGATTTTGCATTTGTTGAGGGACCTGTATATAATGAGGAAATTATAAAAGAAAATTTTTGTAATGATGAATTAGTTTTTATAACCAGTCCAGAACATCCTTGGAGTAATAAAGATAAGATAAGTATAGATGAAATAAATAAAGAAAAAATAATAATGAGAGAAATGGGAAGTGGTACAAGGGAAGTTTTTGAAAGTTATATGACAGCTAATAATGTAAATTACAACATAGCTTTTGAATTAGGAAATACAGAAGCTATTAAGAAGGCTGTTGAAGCCGGATTAGGTATATCATGTATATCTAAAAGATGTATTAAAAATGAAATAAATAGTAATACATTATCATGGACAAAGTTAAAAGAGTTTGAAATAAAGAGAAAGCTTATACTTATATATCATAAAGATAAGTTTTTATCTACACTATTAAAAACTTTTATAAAATTTGCATTAGAAAATGTATAAAAAAAAGAGCATACGGCTCTTTTTTGGGGTGTTATATATTTTTAAGGTAAAAGTTTATTTATATCTACAATACCTGCTCCTTGAATCCATTTAGAAAAAGGTAAAAGAGAACAAGATACCTTCATTAAAGATAGTATATCTTTAAATAGAAGTTCTTGATTATTTTCAAATAATAAGCTACAAACTCCGCTTATATATGCAGCAGCGCAAGAAGTACCAGTAAAATTAGTATAAGCTTCTTCAAGGGGTCTTGGATATATTTTTTTACCTCTTTTTTCAGATATATAATTTGTATTAGAATTTAATGAACATATGTTAACGGCTGCAGCAGCTAAATCAGGTTTTTCTATATTTGAAAAAGGCCCAGAAGAAGAATAAATATAAGGTTTTTTTTCTAAGGATGTAGTGTCTATTCCTCCTACGGTTATACAAGATTTTAAAGTTGAAATACCTTGTATAGAACATTCATTATTTCCATTATGGCCAGAAGGTACTATAATTATTATGTTATTATTTAAGGCTATGTTAAAAATTTTAGAAAATAAATTTAGTATATTATAATTAATATAAGGAACTTCAAAAGGAAGGCAAATAATTTTTATGTTAAATTCTTCCCTCATATTTATTAAGGTTTCAATTCCAAACAATATGTCAGACACAAATCCCTTTCCTAATTTATTAAAAGCTTTGACTACACATAAATGGCTTTTAGGAGCAATGCCCTTATAAAGTCCATCAGATAAGGAGCCATTTCCAGCTATAACACCAGAAATAAAGGTACCATGTCCGTTGTCATCATAGGGATAATTATAGTTATTTATTAAGTCTAAAAAGCTTTTTATTCTATTAGTAGGATTAATCAAATCTGTATGAGGATAGACACCTGTATCTACAACACCTATTCCAATATTTTCTCCTGTAAGAGAGTATCTTTCCGATAAAGTTACATTATTAGAAGAACATACGCTATTTCCACATATATAAGCATAAGGATCTAAACATATATATATTACTTGAGGATATTCTAAAAGTCGTTCAATAGCCCTAGAAGATACATAAGCACAAACACAATTACATAAAGCTATGGATCTTAGTATTCTGCCTTTGTATAATTTAACTTTTTTTTCTATATCCTTTTGAAGGTTTGTACAAATAATAAGGACTCTATAATTTTTATAGTAGTTATTTTTAATTGCTATTTTTAAAGTTTCCTCAATTTTATTTTTAAAAGAAAACATAAAAAACTCCTATTAAAATGCTTACATATATATTATAGTAAAGACATCCTAAAATTGTTCCTATATTAAATTATATTTATGTTAATATTACTGATTACTTTTATGTATATCAAAATAATCTAAGCAAAAATCGAAAAATGCTTTAGCTGTAGGGGTAAGAGTTCTTTTAGAACAGATTGCTAAATATAAGCTTCTTTTTAAATTTAGGTTTGTTATTTTACTTTTCTTTATAGAATTTAATCCTAAGTATCCATTATAAACCTTTTCAGAAATAACAGATACACCTACACCAGTTTTTACAAATTGAAAAATTGTATCCAAATTATTAACTTCACAACAAACTTCTAGAGTTGATGGGTCAATACCAGATTTTTTTAAATTATTTTCAAAGGTTTTTCTTGTGGCAGAAGATTTTTTTCTAAGTACAAATTTGTATTTTGATATGGATTCTGCATCTATTTCGTCAGGAATGTTTAAGCTAGGATTGGATATTAAAACCAAATTATCTTCTACTAGTTTGTAAGTTTTAATTTTATCATCGCTTATTAAATCTCCAATAATACCAATTTCTGAGTTAAAGTTTAATAAATTATCTAGTACTTCTCCAGAACTTTGTTCTAACACATTAAAGGATACATCTGGAAATTTATTTTCAAAACCTTTAACTAAATCTGGTATTATAGTGTTACAAGGGGTACTACTGGCAGTTAGAGTTAGCTTTCCACAGACAGTATTGTTAAAATTAGATAAACAACATACAGCTTTATCTCTAGCATTTAAAATTTCTAGTGCATATTTTAAGAAGGAGTTGCCAGCAGGGGTTAATAAGACTTCCTTAGATGTTCTATCGAAAAGTTGCACACTAAGTTCTTTTTCTAAAGTAGCTATATGAGAACTTATAGCAGGTTGTGATAAAAATACTGAATTAGCTGCTTTAGAGAAACTTTTATATTTAGCTACACTTATAAAAGCTTCTATTTGTTTAAAATCCATTTAGTTACCTCCCAAATTGATATAATATTATATTTATTATAACAATTTGTAATATTAAAGTAAAAGTAAATAAAGCATTGTAATAGATTGTTTATTGTAGTTAGAGATGATAAACAATTGAATAGATGTTATTTATATAACTTATAACAATTATAATTTTTTTTTATAGTATATAAAATATTAACCTTTACATTTAAATATGATTATACCAATTAACATTACTATAACTCCTATAAGTTTATTAGCACCAAATTTTATAACCTGGGAATCAAAAAATCCAAAGGCATCTATTATTCCTGCAGAGGTAAGTTGGGATACTAATATTATACCTATAGCACAGGTAGGACCTAAAGACCCAATGCCTTTCATTACTGTATAAATAATAATAACTCCTAAAGCTCCTCCTAATAAATATAACTTATTAGCATTTTTTATATTTTTAAAATTACCATCACCAGCTAACATCCAAATTATAATAGTTATTATAAATCCAGTTCCTTGCACAAAGGTATTGGTTTCCCACATACCTATTTTATCGCCTAAACGAGTATTGAAGACTCCTTGCAAAGTCATAGCTAAGCCTGATATTATTGAATATATTATTCCCATCATATATAAAAACCTCCTTTATTTTAGTAGGATTTCCTATAATATAAGGGATTATTATATAAAAAAAATGGATAACAAGTTACATTTTACTTATTATCCATTTAAATCCTTTAATAACCATTATTTTGCCTGTCATGATTTATATTATTTTTTTTTAAGTAAGCTTCTTCTACATCTTTTTCTGAGAATCCTAAATTAATTCCTAAGTCTAGAAAATCTTCAAATAAAGTAATATAGTGATCTTTAGAGGAACAGATCATAAAATCATTTATATCTATATAAAGATTTAAAAATTGTTCAGTTAAACTGTAGTTTGAATTTTTAGGTTGCAGAGTTAAATCCTTAAAGTTTTGCTCTAATCCTAATGTTAAAATAAAATGAATACAATCCACATATTCTTCAAGTATAGTAGATTTATTTGAAGGTGATTTGATACTCCAATATTTAAAACATCTAGTTTCATTAGCTAATTCAGCTAGTTCAACTTGTAGAGCTAAAATTTTTTCACTTAATAGGGATTTACCTTGTAGAGAATGATTTTTTGTTATATGTTCATCTAGATTTTCTTGAAGTTCAAATAACTTTTTTAAATTCATATAAAAAGGCCGCCTTTCCCTAATTTTTTAAAAGTATTAAAAAACATAAAAAAGTCACATATATATTTTATCTAAAATCATTGAAATTTAAAAGAAGGTGCAATCGGTTACATGATTTTTTTTTATAAAATTACTAAATATTTTTAATTTTATAGATTAATTGTATTGTGAAAAAATAATAATAAATATTTATAGTATAGGTTAAGACTATAATTTTATTTAATAAATCAACAAATGATTCTAAAAAAATGATATTATCATATAATAATGATAAATTATATCTGTGGGAGGATTTTATGATAATAGATACTCATATACATGAAAGTAAATATTCATTAGATAGCGAAATATCTTTGGAAGAAATAGTGAAAAGAGCAAAAGAAATAGGATTAGATGGAGTTTGTATAACAGACCATGAAAGTAGCGATATTATGGATGAAGCACATGCTTATTCAAAAGCTACAGGATTTTTAATACTTGTTGGTGCTGAAATACTTACATATGAAGGTGATGTATTAGTATTTGGATTAAAAGATATACCTAAGAAAAAAATGCATGCTAAAGATTTATTAAGAATAGTATATGAGAATAATGGAGTAGCCATTAGTGCGCACCCATATAGAAATAACAATAGAGGTATGGGTAATTATATAAGAGAAGCAAAAATGTTAGGTTTATCTGGAGTAGAAGCTTTTAATGGTAGTACAGAACCACATCAAAATTTATTAGCCTATTCCTTAGCTACTGAGTTAAATCTCCCATGTATAGGGTCTAGCGATGCGCATGTTATAGAAAATGTGGGTAAATATGCTACTGTATTTCCAAATAGTATAAGAGATGAAAGAGATCTAATACAAGCTATAAAAGAGAATAATGTTTGTCCTGCTATATATGATAATGGAGGATATAAACATATAGATATATATAATAAAGTAATTAATAATTTAGATAATAAAATATATAAAATTATATAGTACATGATAAGTTTATTATTATAATTAAATGTAAGCAAAAAGAGATAATGTTGGATGTTTCAATATTATCTCTTTTTTATATTAAGTTATTTTTAAAATTATATAGAATTTGTTTATGATAAATATGTATTTTATTAGTAAGAAGGTTATGCTATATAGTAAAAAATTTTAAAATAACTTTTCTATATTTGAGAAGGCCTTTGCCCAGGATTTGCTCCCTATAGCATCTTTAAGCTTAGTATTTATTACTAAATCATTTTTAATTTGTTTTTCTATAAATAAAGCTAGATTATGTTCAAAATTAGGTATTTCTTCAGGAACTATAGTATCTATATTTTTTAATTTAGGCATAGGAACATATTCTATAATGCTACTATTATTAATTGTTTCTCCCATCCATTCCTTTATACCGGGCAGTTCTGTACAAACTATTTTTAGTCCACAGGCCATAGCTTCTATTAATACTAAAGGTAAGCCTTCATATAAAGAAGGAAGTACTAGTATATCACATTCTCTAAATAAGTCAGATAATTTTTTCTGAGAAATAGATCCTAAAACATTTATATTAAAATTACAAGAATTGTGGTTACATAATTTAATTATACTTATAGTTTCATCACCAGCCCCAGAACCAGCTAAGTAAAGTTCTATATTATTCACATATTTTTTTATTAGGTTAATTGAATTAATTAAAAAAGGTACTCCCTTGGAATAGCTTAGTTTGCCAGCATAGACTATTTTAATTTTATTTGAATTAATTTTTTTTTCATTTATATAAAAAGTATCTGGATTAAAACCTGTACCTGCAATATATACTTTATTTTTATTTATTTTATAGGATTCTATAACCCGCATTTTTTCATCTTTATGAGATACTATTACAGCTTCTAAATTATTACAATTAGTTATTACATAATTTAATATTTCTTTTGAAATAGGGTTAGTACTATTTTTAAAGGATTCAAATTGTCTTAAATCTGTTCCATGGCAAAAAGCTATAATTTTTTTATTTGGATATAGCTCCTTTACTAAAGCAGTTAAAATCCATAAATGGTGACATATTATTATGTCTGGATTAAATTCATCAATAGCTTTTTTTATAACTGATGAGAAAGAAATTTTCCATTTTTTTAGCATATCTATGGATAAATCTTTATATTTTGTACTTTCATAAGGCATTACATCGCTCATACCTACAATAGGAAAAGGTAAATTTGAAGTTTCAAATATTACAGGAAAAAATGTAATAGGATTTTTTGAAGAAAAAGTTACCTGTTTATCCTTTGCTGATATACCAGCTATTACAGCTTGCTTATAACCATTTTTATCAGCTTCTTTAACAAGGGCTTGAAGATACATACCACTTCCAGTTTTGTCAGGCCTTTGAGCTAATATGTTTAGTATTTTTTTCATGGAAATCCTCCTAGGATTAATATTAATTTGAAATATGCCAAAATAGGTGTATATTCTACAATATGTTACCATTAATATATAATAAAATAAAGAGCATAAAGTTTAAAACTTTATACTCTAAAAATTATTTTACTTCTGGTACAGAAGGTGGAGTGTTTTTTCTTTTTTTTGTTTGACCCTTATTATTTTCCTCTTGAGAAGGCCTTTTCATTCCTTTTTTAGCCATACTGAACCTCCTTTAATTAATATAGTATTATCTTTAATCAAAAGAGGTTTTTTAATACAGTACAAAATAAAATTTATATTTTTTCCATAGAATTAAATTTTTTACTTGCTATAGCCATGGTAATTATATTCATAGTAACACCTATATATATAGAAGTTATTCCACTAAATCCAGTAATTATCCATAAAATACTTGATAGTGGACCAACTAATACGCAATAAAATCCTGCTTTATTATTAATCTTGTTTTTAAAAAATAATGCACATAATATTGGTATAAAAATAGGTGTGGCTCTAAATATCATAGATAAGAATCCCCAATCTAATATCATGGAATCAGTGTTATTTATAACTATTGCTAAAGTTAAAACACCTATTATTAAAATACATATTCTTAAATATAAAATTTGTTTTTTATCTTCTAATTTTTTATTAGATAAAGTTGGTATAATATCTTTTACCATCATAGTAGCTATACCTAAGGCCAATCCGGCACCAGTAGCTATGGAGGATATAAGTACTGTAGCTATGGATACTCCACCTAAAATTGGGTGAAGATAATTAATTAAAAATAGAGGAAAAGCTTCATTTGGATTTATGTTTGGAAAATGAATTCTCATGTACATTCCTATAAATGTGCATACAATACCTACTGGAAATATTAAAAAGGCTACTAAAAAAGAACTTATTTTAGAAGTTTTTGGATTTCTACCAGCCATAATAGATTGAAAGTAGGTCTGAGTAGATAGTATTCCAAGTACTGTAGAAAATCCTGAAGCTAAATCTTCAAAAATACCATCACTAAATATATTGAACCAAGGATTTTTAGGAAAATAATTAAAAATTTCTGTAGTTCCATTTAATGAAAAGATTAATATAATTCCACATATTATACTTGTACCATATAAAAGTACAGTTTTAACAGCACCTACCATAGTACTACCCCAAAAACCTCCGAAGATTATATAAAAAACTAATAAAAAAATTACTATTATAGAGGTTATTTTTACATTTATATTAAATATAGATGTAAAAAGAGGAGTACAAGCTAATACTTGACCACTTATATGAATAAACATACCTAAAGAAAGTAATAAACTAGAACTAGTTCTTGCTTTTAAACCATAAGTAGTTCCTATTATCTCAGGTAGTGTAGTCATATTATCCTTACCAACTTGGTTTGAATATATAAGTCCTAATAAAATACTAGCAATACATAAACCTAATATAAACCATATAGCAGATATACCATGTTTATAAGCCATTTGTGCAGTACCTACAGTGGAAGCCCCTCCTATTATAGACCCCATAAGCATGCTAGTTACTCCTAATATACCTAATTTATTGTCTGCATTTATAAAGTCTTTGGCTGTTTTTACTTTTAGCTTTCCAATATATCCAGCTACTCCAGTTAAAATTAATGTTAAAATTATACTTACTATAAGCAATGTCCCATCCCCTTTTTAATGTCTAATAATATTATTATATCAATAAAAGACATATATGTTTTTATTCCAAATCTCATAACATACTAAATATAAGTTAATTTATTATTTAAAGCTTATTATAATTATTTATAATCAAAAATTCTTTAATAAACTTTATTTAAAAATTATATATAAAATTTAAATAAAAATAAGATTGATTCAAAATGAAGTAAATTTAATTTTAACACTGGAAATAAAAAAATACTAATAAACAAACTTATATGTTTATTAGTATTTTTTTATTCATTATATTAAAATTAAATCTATTTTAAACAGCAACTTTTTATTTGAATCGTTTATTATATATAAATTTAATAGTGTTTGTAAACTTATATTTTATTTAATATTAAATAATTCTATACTTTTATCTAATATACCTGTTAAATAAGAGATTAGTATACCATAGTTGGTGATGGGTACATTTTTTTCTTTACATAATTTGAGCTTTGAATCCATAGATTTTTTATTTACCATGCAAGCTCCACAATGAATTATTAAATCGTATTTATCCACATCCTGTGGAAAATCTCCACCCATTTTAAATTCATAGTTTAATTTTTTATCCACATGTGAATTAATCATGTTTGGTATTTTAATTCTGCCTATATCTTCATGAGAATAATTATGTGTACAGCTTTCTGATATAAGTATTTTAGAATCTTCATTTAAAGCATTTATAGCCTTAGTTCCTTCTACAAAAGTTGTCAAATCACCTTTATAATTAGCAAACAAAATAGAAAAGCTTGTTAGTCCTATGCTTTTAGGAACAATCTTATCTACTTTTTTAAAGGCTTGTGAATCTGTTACAACTAAATCTATATTTTTTATATCATCTAATGCAGATTTTAATTCTGTATCCCTAACTACATAGCTTTTTATACCATGATCTAAACAATCTCTTATTAATTGTACTTGTGGCAATATTAATCTACCTTTTGGAGCTTCAGAATCTATAGGTACTACCATAATTACTTTGCTATTGTATGGGAGTAGATTACCTATAATAGTATCATCTTCTTTAGTTTTAATTAAATTTTTTATTATTAAATCTTTTAAAGTAAGGATACTATTAATATCATTTGATGAAACCAATATAGGATTTTCTATTATTTTATTTATATTATCTATTTTATTTTTTTCTATAGTATCCATTTTGTTTATAACGGTTATATAAGGAATATTTTGTTCCTTAAATTTATTTATAGTTTTTTCATATAAATTTATATCAATATCTTCAGCAGACATAACATATACAGCAAAATCTGTTTTTAAAAGAGTATTTAAAGTTTTTTCAATTCTTATTTTGCCCAGTTCAGTATTATCTTCTAATCCAGCAGTATCTGTAAATAAAACTGGACCTAAAGGTATAAGTTCCATAGCCTTACTTACAGGATCAGTAGTGGTTCCTTCTATAGGCGACACAATAGATATATTTTGACCTATTAGTGCATTCATTAAAGAAGACTTTCCAGAATTAGTTTTACCTATAAAAGTTACATGAATTCTATTGGCATTAGGTGTAGTATTCATAAATCCTCCTAAAAAAATAAGTCTCGTTCACCATTTTTTATTCTTTCTATATTTTTAATAACTGTATTTTTAATATCTTCTCTTTCTATTTTATTTATTTCTTCTTTTATTAGTTTTTCACCTTTTTCCTTTAGCTCAGCATCACCATAATCTAATAGAAATTCCATTAAAGTCATTATAGCATTAGGTTGACATACATATTGAATATTTCCAGATTTAGCAAGGCTCATAAATCTATCACCAGTTCTACCTTTTCTATAACAACCTGTACAATAACTTGGAATATGACCATCTTCAATCAATTCTTTTAAAACATCTAAATGACTTCTATGATCTGCAATGATAAATTGGTTAGTATTTTTTCCTTCTTCTCTTTCTTTGTAGCCACCAACTCCAGCACAAGAACCAGCACTTACTTGAGAAACACCATATTCAATCACTTCTTTTCTCATTTCTGCACTTTCTCTTGTGGATAATATTATACCAGTGAAAGGTACAGCTATTCTTAGTATAGCTACTATTTGTTTAAAAGTTTCATCATCTACTAAATGCGGAAACATTTTAAGGTTCATTCCTTCAGCTTTTTTTAGTCTAGGGACTGAGATAGTATGGAATCCTACGCCATATTTTTCTTCTAGATGTTGATTATGAAGCATCAATCCTAAAACTTCAAATTTATAGTTAGATAAACCAAAGAGAACTCCAGCACCTACATCATCTATGCCACCTTCCATTGCTCTATCAAATGAAGTTAGATGATATTCATAGCTATCTTTTAAGCAATTAGGGTGCATTTTTTCATAGGTAGGTTTATGATAAGTTTCTTGAAATAATATATAAGTTCCTATATTAGCTCCTTTTAATTTTTTATAATTTTCAACAGTAGTAGCTGCGATGTTAACGTTTATTCTTCTTATATTTCCATTTTCATTTTGCGTATCATATATAGTTTTTATACTTTCTAATATATAATTTATATCACAGTTTACAGGATCTTCTCCAGCTTCTAAAGCTAATCGTTTATGTCCCATTTTTTCAAGAATTTTAACTTCAGTTCTAATTTCTTCTTGGGTTAACTTTCTTCTTTCAAAGCTATTACAGCTTTTATAACCACAATATACACAATTATTGACGCAGTAGTCACTAATATATAGAGGAGCAAATAAAACAATTCTATTACCATATATAGATTTTTTTATGTTTCCAGCGATTTTAAACATTTTAGATAATAATTTTTTGTCTTTTATTTGGAGAAGTATAGCTATATCTTTATGAGTTAACTTCTCATTACTACAGGCTTTATCTAAAACCTTTTCTATATCTTCATTTGTAGAACTTTCAGCTTCTTTTAATAAATTTTCTATATAATCATGATTTATAAACATTTATATTCGCCTCCATAAAATATTATCTCCTCTAGTTAAATCTAGAGAAAAACCAGCACTATTAATTCTATTTTCTATGCACTTTCTGCATTCTGCAGCCTCATCACCAGTACAAATTTTATTATCATATAGCATATATTTGTTTCTAACGTTAGTAGGAGAAAGATTTGGCATAACTACATTAGCTCCCGATTTTAAGCCTTCTTCACGGCCTATAGGATTTATTGTGCCTAAAGCTGTAGTTGCTGGTAATAAAACCTCAGGTAAAAGTAACCTTATAAAAGCTAATAAAGTAGTAGTATCTTCTAATGTTCCAGCAGATTGATTTTTAAGTACAGTATCTTTATGAGGAATAAAAGGACCTATACCAACCATATGAGGTTTTAATTCTTTCAAAAATATTAAGTCATTTACATAGTCTTCATTTGTTTGATTAGGTAGCCCTATCATGAAACCAGCACCAACTTGATAGCCTATTTTTTTTAAGTTTTTTAAACATAAGCGTCTGTTTTCAAAACTCATATCAGGATGAAGCTTTTCATATAAGTTTTTGGAAGCAGTTTCATGCCTTAGTAAATATCTATCTGCTCCTGCTTCATAAAATTTTTTATATGTTTCGTAACTTTTTTCACCAATAGATAATGTTATAGCACAGTCTGGGAATAAGTTTTTTATAGATTTTATAATGTTAATAATTTTATCATCTGTATAGTAAGGATCTTCTCCACCTTGAAGTACAAAAGTTCTATAACCTAAAGAATATCCTTTTTTGCAACAATTTAGTATTTCTTCTTTAGACAGTCTATATCTTTGAGCATTATTATTTCTATAGGATATACCACAATATAGACAACTATTTTTACAATAGTTTGTGAATTCTATTAGTCCTCTTAAATAAACTTTGTTAGCATAGTATTTTAATCTAGTTTCATAAGCTTTAGACGTTAGATATTTTTTACTATCTTTATCAATATTGTTGATCAAATATAAAAGTTTTTCACCTGAGGTATTGTTTTTTTTATATAGTTCATCAATAATTTCTTTTAATAGTTTTTTCATATTTATATCTCTTTCTTAGATATGGATGTTTTTACATATATATTTTCTATATTTCCTAGTTTACCTGTGAGACTATTAATTTGATCTAGTGTTCCAGTTACAGTAATGGAGATTACAGATACCCCTTCTTCTTCAAAGGGTATACCCATTCTACCTTTTACAATACCTTTAAAATCAGCTATTATTTCATTGAATTTTTGTTGACAATTTTTAGGATCTTCTAAGATAGCGCTAATAACAGCTATTTTCCTCATAATATACCTCCTATTGCAAATAATAAATTTTATAATTATTTTATTGAGAATAGTTAGTAATAAAAGTATATATTAAATATAAACATTTATTAGAAATTAGGTTTACAATATAAAAAAACTTTCCCAAAGGGAAAGTTAAAGTACCAAAACAAAAGGTATAAAATACCTCAATTTTAACTATATAACTTTCCTTTCAGATTAGATTAATCTTCACTGTTAGGTAACGTATATTTTAAAGAACAAATAATTAAAGAAACTTCTCTAATTATTTGAACTAAATTTGATTTAATTCTACTTTAGCAAAGAATGTTTGTCAATAAATTTATGCTATGTAAGTTTATAATATTATTATATTTTTACAACCATTTTTTAATGCCATATTTTTAAGATTTTCCATATATTCATTTGTTGGTATTTTTGATTCTATTTTTTCTTTTCTGATCCCCATAGGTCTATACTTTATAAGTTTATATCTTATATTAGGATTTAAAGAGGCTATAAGTTTACTTATTTCAAATACGTTATTTTTATTATCTAGAAGGTCTGGAACTATAACAGTTCTTATTTCATATAATTTATTTATGCTAGCTAAATATCTAACATTTTTAAGTACTATATCATTATTCCGTTTTGTAAGCATTTTATGTTCTTCATTATCAAAGGATTTTACATCAACCATAGCCATATCCATTAACTCTGTAAGTTTAGGATTTTTAGAAAAATCTAAAGAACCATTAGTATCTATAAAAATGGTAAGACCCAAAAGTTTAATTTTTTCGAATAAGTCTATTAAAAAATCTTTTTGAAGAGTACATTCTCCCCCAGATACAGTGATACCGGATATAAAAGGTTTCGTTTTTAATATTTCTTTTATAATTTCCCCAACACTCATATATTTATTTCTTGGACCACAATTATTTTTACATTTTTCTAGGCATAGACCGCAGTTTTTACATTTATTTTCATCCCATTTTACAGAATCACCTAAAAATTCTACAGCACCATAAGGACAGACAAAGGCACAGGTTCCACAAGCTTTGCAGGTATTTATAGTTTCAGGGTTATGGCAATATTTACAATCAAAATTACATCCCTGAAAAAATATAGCGGTCCTGTTTCCAGGACCATCTACAGAACTAAAAGGGATTATTTTATTAACTAATCCTCTAAGCATCATCTCTTACCTTTCTTTCTAGGATTCTAGAATTTTTAACTGCCCCTAAACCTAAAGCTACTGTGTCTTGAAGAACTTGCTCACCTTTATCTAATTTTTTAATATCAGATAATTTAACAAGATAACCTGTTATTCTAATTACATCGCTATCTGAAGAGTAAAAGGAGAAATATCTCATTCCTTCATTAAAAGCTCCATTTATTATATCTAATATAGACTCAGGATTCTTCTTTGCAGTAACTTCAAATGGGAATATATCACCTATACCAGATGGAAAATATTTATGGAATTTAGCACTTTGAAGTAAATGAGTAGGTAAATTAGGTTCTTCACCAATAGGTATTCTGCAACCAGGACTTGTTCCTTTATCTGTTTCTATACCTACTTGAGCATGTAGTAAAAAGTGACCATCTGTAGCTGAACAATATTCATTTACATTACTGTTTACTATGTTGTACATTTCTTCTATTATTTTTATACCTAGTTTGTTAGCTTTCTCACTATGACCAAATCTATCTTTTAGCTCACTAGCTTTTAATAAATGATTAACGCATTCAGCTAATCCAAACATACCAAACATAGCTGTAAATCTATCTTTGTGTATTAATTTTTCTCTTACTAAAAAGCTACTTTCGAAAAAGTTACTTTCATTTACTATAAAATTTATTCTTTTATCTATATAATTACTCATTTTTGTCATAACATCAGGTAAAACATTATCTAAGAAATCTTCTATAGATGAAGCTTTTTTAGCAGCAGCATAAAGGTTTAGTCTTACAAGGGTAAAGCTACCACCACCTATATATAAGCCATTATAACAACTAGCTATACCATAATTGTTATAAGGAAAGTCCTTTGAAAAGATTTCATGATTTGCAAAACTAGGTTTAGCTGTAATTAAAGCTGTATTTATAGAGTCAATAGCAAACTCATTTGAAGTTTCTTTTCCATATTTTAAAGTTATGTTTGGTATAGCAGTTTGAAGTTCTCTTTGTGCTTTTAATATAAGTCTTCCAGCCCTAGTCTCTTTAGGACCTATATTAGCATGGCAAAAAGAATCTGTTATAGTTCTATCTATATGAAGTAAAAATAATTTTATTGCTTTATAAGCTTCTAATTCATCTTCTATAAAAGGATCTAAAAGAGTATCAATATTTCCTATATAAACAGGCATAGATGTTATAGAAGGAACGTGTTTATATAATATAAGTAAGTTATTTGTAGCTTCCCAAATATCCTTTGGAGGATTTAACTTAAGAAATTCACTACCTTGTTTCATAAATTTCTCATAATCAGGACAAATATATCTAGGTCTATAAGGTGCATCACCTTCATTTAAATCACACATAATACCTTCATTTCTTAAATTTTGTATATCCGAAGAAAGGTTAAGTACATCTAATGAATTTTCAGCTTCACGAGCAAGAGATAAAACTTTTTGTTCATAAGTTAAAGTCTTATTTTTTATTATATCTAAAATGTTATTCAAAACTCTCATCTCCTAATATAAATTATAGTATATTATACTAACCATTTTATATTTAAATAATTTTTTCTGCAAACATTTTCTTTCCAATTTTAGATAACAAATGATAAAAAAATAACAATTAATAGAAGGTGATTTTTAATATAAAATTAGTAAAATAATAAAAAAAATTAAAAGCTTAATAAAATATAAATTTGTTATAATGTATATTTATAGCAATAAAACTAGGGTATAAGCTAATTTTATGAATAGTTAAAATTTTTAAAAACTTAACAGCTGTGTCAGAAAATGATATATACTTTGTTAAGCATTATACAACAATTGGTACAAAAAAGTATATAACCTATATATTGTAAAAAACGTGTTGAATTTTTAACATATTAATTCTATCTTTTATTATATATTTGGCTAAAATACAGGAATCTACATAATTATGCATGTTGGCATAAATATTGCTTAAACATATGTTGAGAAAAAAATTACTAAATCATAAATATTAAAAACTAATCATGAGGTATAAATTACGTAATTAATTTATGAAAACAAGGGGGTGTGTATTTTGCAGAAACTATATCCTATTTTATTAAAGCAACATATAGGAAGAGTTAACAAGCCAGTTGTTAAGCTAGGAGATAGAGTAGAGAAAGGTACTTTGGTAGCTATTCCAGAAGGCATGGGGGCTAATATACATGCTAGTGTAAGTGGAATAATTAAAAGTATTAATGAAAATGAAATAATTGTAGAAGCAGATGAAGTACAAAAAGATGAGTTTAAACCTTTGGAAAGTAGCAATAATATATTGGATTTAATTCAGGATGCTGGAATAGTAGGAATGGGTGGAGCAGGATTTCCTACTCACATTAAAATGGATGTTGATTTAAATGGCGGAATAGTTATTGCTAATGCTGTAGAATGTGAACCTTTATTGGCTCATAATATAAATCAAATTGTTAATGAACCAGAACTTATTTATAAGGGTCTATGTTATGCTATGCAAGCAGTAAATGCTAGTAAAGGTATTTTTGGAATAAAATCTAAAAATGTTGAAGCTATTTCTTCACTTAAAAATATAATAAAAGATAGCAATATTAAAATAGTAGAATTGCCTGATATGTATCCTATGGGTGAGGAAAGAGCAATAATTAGAGAAGTTCTTGGAAAATTACTTGAACCAAGTCAATTACCATTAGAAGCTAATGCTGTTGTTTCTAATGTAGAGACTTTGGCTAAGATTGCTGAAGCAGTAGAATTAAAAAAGCCAGTTATAAGTAAGAATATTACTGTAGTAGGGAAATTAAAAAATGGATTAAAATCTCAAGTATTTATGAATGTACCTATAGGTACAACTATAAGAGAACTTATAGAATCAGCAGGTGGTATAGATGGGGAATATGGTGAAATAATTCTAGGAGGTCCTTTTACAGGACGTAGTGCTCAAATGGATGAACCTATTACAAAAACAAGTGGTGGAATAATAGTAACCATGCCATTTTTAAAAGAAACTAGAAATATGGGATTATTGGTATGTGCCTGTGGAGGTAATGAAAATAGATTAAGGGAAATAGCTGCCAATATGGAGGCTAATGTAGTAGGAGTGGAAAAATGTAAACAAGCTGTAGAGTTTAAAGGAAATTTGAAATGTGAAAATCCTGGAAATTGCCCAGGACAAGCTGAGAAAATTCTTAACCTAAAAAAGAGTGGTGCGGAGGTTGTTTTAATCAGTAATTGTAGTGATTGTACTAATACAGTTATGTGTGTTGCACCAAAATTAAAAATGCCTGTTTATCATATTACAGATCATGTAATGCGTACTGTAAATCACCCATTAATTCGTAGATTAAAATAATATAAATATTTGACTAAGTTTTGTTCAAAGTTTAATGCTTTGTTCAATATATAATCTCGATTTCTCGAGAAAAAATAGTAGTATAACAGGAGGAGGAAATGTATGTCTATTACAAATGAAACAGTTAACCAACACAAAAAAGATCCAGCAATTGTTTGTTGCCGTACTACAAAGGGAACAATAATTGGTCCAGGAGAACTTGAAGATCCAAATATATTACCAGATTTAGAGGATTCTGGATTAGTAGAAATACCATCAAATGTATTAAATATCGGACAAGTAATAGGAGCAAAGCTACTTAAAGATATTGATGGTTTAACTCCTCTTACAGCTGACCTATTAGAGGGAATAGTTGAAGAGGTAAAAGAGGAAAACAATAAGGTTCAAAATGGAGGGGATAAAGTGGAAAACATATCTGCCAATAAGGTAACCCAATGCAGTGGTGGCATTGTTCGTTTAACAGTTGATCAAATGAATGGTGTAAATCTTGAGTTTCCAGTAGGAGCATTTAATGGTGCAAGCATAGGTTCATCAGAGGAGATAACTGAAAAAATAGAAGATGAAATTGTTAGTACATTAAAGAAAAGAGAGTTCGCTGTTAAAAAAGTAGAACTTGGTAAAGAAACGTCCTTTAAAGATGGTGTATTAACTATAAAAGAAGAACTTTGCAAAGAAGCATTAAAGGCAGATCCTCTTGTAAAAAAATTAGAAATGGATATAATCACACCTGACAATAGACACGTGTATTCTAATACAATAATGGATGTTATTCCAGTAGCTACAAAGGTAGAAGGACAGTTAGGTGAAGGAATTACTCATATATTAAATGGTATGGTATTTATACTTACAGGAGTAGACGAAGCAGGAATTCAAGTACATGAATTTGGTTCTTGTGAAGGCTATCTTGATGAAAAAATAATTTATGGAAAACCAGGTTGTCCAGATAAAGATGATATTATAGTAAGAGTTCATGCTATTATTCAAGATAAAACAGGAATGGAAAGAAGAGGGCCTTATGCAGCACATAAAGCTTGTGATGTAATAATTCAGGAAATAAGAAAAGTATTAAAAGAAACTCCAGCTTCAGAAGCAGAAAAAGAAGAAACATTTAATCAAGTAAAGAGACATGGAAGACCACGTGTACTTCTTGTTAAGGAAATAATGGGCCAAGGAGCAATGCATGATAACGTAATGCTACCTACAGAACCAGCAGGAGTACATGGAGGAAGACAAAATGTTGACCTTGGAAACGTACCTGTTATATTATCTGTAAATGAAGTAAGAGATGGAGGAATACATGCACTTACTTGTATAGGACCAGCATCAAAAGAAGATACAAGACATTATTTTAGAGAGCCAGTTTTAGAAGCACTTGCAGCAGATGAAGAATTAGATATTGTAGGGGTTGCATTTATAGGAAGTCCTCAAGTAAATGATGAAAAAGCCTTTGTATCTAAGAGATTAGGTGCAATGACAGATACTATGAAGTTAGATGGAGCTATAGTTACTACAGAAGGATTTGGAAATAATCATATCGATTTTTCATATAACATAGAGGAAATTGGAAAACGTGAAATTAATGTTGTAGGGGTAACTTATGCAGCTTATCAAGGACAGTTAGTTGTTGGTAATAAATATATGGATGCAATGATAGAAGTAAATAAGGATAAAGGCGGATTTGAATCAGAACTTCTAGGTGAAAACACAATAACAATGGATGATGCAAAGCGTGCTGTACTTATGCTTAAAAATAAAATAGCTGGAGTTGAAATAGAACCAGCTGAACGTAAATGGAGTCAACAAGTAATAGATGAAAATCAAAAAATAGCAAATGGGGTAATGAAATAATTATGGAAGTAGAGATAACACCTAAATTAGTTACCGGAAGAATTGTACAAATAACAGAGATGAGTGCAAAAATAGAGCTAAAAGGCAAAATGGGTATTATCCATTTACCTTTAAGATCTGTTTTTACAGATAAGAAGTTAGAAATTGATGATCAGGTAGAAATATATATCAGCTATGCTAAGGTACTAAAATAAATATATAAACAGGAGGAGATTATAAGATGAATTTAACAACTGCAAAAGGAATGAAATCTGAAGTTTATGCACCGGTTACACCACCACCAGTTTGGACACCACTTACAAAAGCATTAAAAGATTGTAAAGTTGGATTTGCAACAGCTGGAGGAATTCATATAAAAACACAAGAACCTTTTAAGACAGCTGGAGATTTCACATATAGAATAATACCTAGTGATACACCATCTTCAGAATTAATGGTTACACATGGTGGATTTGATAATAGTGATATTAATAAAGATGTAAATGCAATGCTTCCTATAGATAGATTACATGAATTAGCTAAGGAAGGATTTATAGGAAGCGTATCTCCTGTATTAATTGGATTTATGGGTGGTGGTGGAAATGTTCAGAAATTTAGAGAAGAAACTGGACCAGCTATTGCTAAGATATTTAAAGATGAAGGTGTAGATATAGTTCTTTTAACAGGAGGTTGTGGAACTTGTCATAGATCTGCAACAATAGTTCAAAGAGCAATAGAGTCCGTAGGGATATCTACAATTATAGTTGCTGCATTACCACCAATTGCAAAACAACAAGGTGCACCACGTATAGCAGCAGCTCATGTTCCAATAGGATCTAATGCAGGAGAACCAAACAATGTAGAAATGCAAACTGCTATATTAAAAGATTCATTAAATGCTATGACAAAAATGCAAAACTTTGGTGAATTAATTATGTTACCATATGAATACAGACATAATGTTTAAAATATAGAAAGCAAAATTAATAATTTTAGAAAGCACTAGATTTTTAAGTCTAGTGCTTTTTAAAAAGATAAATTCTTTATTTGTTACTTAGTATTTTTGTTGATTATAGAAACCTAATAAATGTGAAAGGTATGATTGCTACTTTAAATAAATATAACACTATAAGGAGGAGAGATCATATGGGAATTGGTCCATCTACTGAAGAAACTACTCTTCATCATTTTAGAGATCCTTTATTAAGTGTAGTGTCAAAGGATGAAGAAGTAGATCTTTTAGGTATTATAGTGGAAGGAACCCCAGAGGTAGTCTCAGACAAGATATTTGTTGCTGAAAGAGGCGCAGATTTAGCAGAAGCTATGAGAGCTGATGGTGTCATAGTTTCTATAGACAGCTGGGGAAATAGTCATGTAGATTTTGCTACAGTTATTGAAGAAATAGGGAAAAAAGAAATTCCAGTAGTGGGGATGAGTTTTGTAGGAAATCAAGCCTCATTTGTTGTTACAAATAAATATATGGATACTATAATTGATTTTAATAAAACTGCAGAGGGAATCGAAACAGAAGTTGTAGGGGAGAATAGTGTGGTAGAAATTGATGCTATAAAAGCTTTATCCCTTTTAAAAGTAAAGATGAGAAGAAAGGATAAGTAAAAATATAAAATAATTTTACCTAAAACAAATTTAATATTTAAAATTGAGGTGAAATATATGAAATATAAAATAAAATTAAATAGTCTTGTTATTAAAAGCTTTCATATAAATAAAGTTTTGTTTGGAGAAGAAACTAAAATAGAGAATAGTATATTATATTTAAGAAAGAATATTGGAGTTAGTGCTTTAGAAAAAGAAAATATAATTGAAAATTTAAAAATTAATATAATATATTCAGATAATCATGATATGTTTATAAATTCTGTTTTGGATATTTTTCCTATAGCCAGTAAAGTTGAAGGTAAGATAGGAGAGGGAATAACAAATGTATTAACAGGTGTAGTTGTTATGATAACAGGAGTAGAGATTGGCGGATTTCAAGCAGCTAATATTGGATCTTCAGAGGGTATATTAAAAGATCAGATTAAGTTTAATAAAAATGGAACTCCTGCTGAAGATGATATAATAATACATGTAGATGTAACTCTAAAAAATGGTGGATCTAGAAGTAGAGAAGGAATTATGGCATCACATAGGGTTTGTGATAAAATAATTCAAGAAATAAGAGAATATTTAAAAAATATGAGTGGTACATTATGTGATGAAACTCATGAATACGTGGATAAGATAAATCCAGGAAGAAAAAAGATTGTAATAATAAAACAAGTATCTGGATTAGGTTGTATGTATGATACAGGGGTGTTCCCAAAGGAGCCAGCAGGATTTATAGGCTGTAAATCTATAATGGATTTAGGTAACATGCCTATGGTTTTAACTCCTAATCAATATAGAGATGGGGCAATAAGAGCCATGTCATAATTACTAAAAGCCAATTATGTACAAAATATAAGGGTGTCTCGAAATAAAATTAGATTTAATTTTATTTTTGAACACTCTTTTTAAAAGAATGATTTATTTCAAAGATAGTTTTATCCGATAACTATCCATTCTGATACTCCAATTTCTTCAAAGCGAGAGTAAAAAACCACCTAAAGCTTAGAAATAAATAGTATCTTTTTAGATACTATAATACAAATAAGTGCGTACTTGTAATAATAATACCTGTGTTTTAGAATAATACTATAAACTAAAACAATAAGGAGGTTCATAAAAGTATGCTTGAAGAAATAAGATCAAGAAGAAGTATACGAAAATATATAAATAAGCCTATTGAAGATGAGAAAATAAATCAGCTTATTGAAAGTGCTAGAATGGCACCATCTGGTTCTAATACACAGCCTTGGCATTTTATTGTGGTAAAATCTGATACTACTAGGGAAAAGTTAGCTAAGGTATCCCATAATCAAGGATGGATGATGGGTGCGCCAGTTTTTATTGTATGTGTTGCAGATATACGCTCTAGGATTAAAAAAGATATAGAACTATCATTGAATGAAAATAGCCCGCAATTAGAGCTTAAGCAAATAATAAGAGATACATCTATAGCTATAGAACATTTAGTACTTTCTGCTGAGAAATTTGGCTTAGGAACTTGTTGGGTCGCATGGTTTACTCAAGAAGAGATTAGACCAATTTTAAATATACCTTCTGATAAATATGTGGTTAGTATTATTACACTTGGATATTCAAATGAATTACCTAAAGATAGGCCACATAAAAAATTAGAAGATATAATACATTATGAAAAATGGTAAAAAGATTACTTTATATTTTTTACGTAGTAATATTATAAAGGTGAGTTTTTAATAATATGACAAGTTTTTTAGAAAGAGTCTTTTATATTAATAATAATTTTTATAATAAACTTGATGCTGCAATTATAAAGTGTAGTGGTTAATGTTTAATTGCAGCATTTTAAATAATGAAGTTAATATGCTAATATCTCATGACCATCATTTGTTACCAATATCATTATTTCCCATTGAGCTGAAGGTTTACCATCAGTTGTATAATAAGTCCATCCATTTTTCTTATCCAAGAATATTTCATCAGTACCCATATTAATCATTGGTTCTATTGTAAATATCATTCCCGGAACCATTAGCATACCTGTGTTTTCTTTTGATGTATAACCAACCCAAGGTTCTTCATGGAATTCTAGCCCAATTCCATGGCCACCAATTTCCTTTACTACAGAATATTCATTTTTTAAAGCATGATCATGGATTGCTTGCCCTATATCTCCGAGAAATCCCCATGGTTTTACTTGTTTTATTCCTAAATTTACACATTCCTTTACCACATTAACCAAATTTTTCTTATTTTCATCTACATGTCCAATACAGAACATTCTAGAAGAATCAGAAAAATAACCTTCATAAATAGTTGAAACGTCAACATTTATTATATCTCCATCATTTAAGACTACGTTTTCTGATGGGATTCCATGGCACACCTGATCATTAATAGAAGTGCATACACTCTTTGGGAATCCTTCAAATCCCAATTGTGCTGGTGTACCTCCTAATTCTATAGTTTTTTTATAAATTAGTTTATTAATATCTTCTGTTGTCATACCGGCTTTTATATGCTTCTCAATATGATCTAAAATTGCGATATTAACTTTACCACTTTTACGTATAGCTACTATTTCTTCTGGTTTTTTTATAATTTCTCTAGGTGGAACTATATGACCATATGTCTTATATAGTTCTATTTTTTTATCAAAGTTAAAATGACATTTTTTATATTTCTTTTCACTGCCACACCAACATAAATCGTTTCTACCTAATTTACTAAACATTTTAATTTCCTTTCAATTCAGTTATTAGTCACTAATATTTTCATTATTAGATACCGAAAATATATTAGGTTTCATATATAATTCAATATTAGCTAATTTTTTCTTTCTATATTCATTGGGTGTGCATCCATAATTGGATACAAAAGCCCTTGTAAAAGCTTCTTGGGATGAAAATCCATACTTTAATGCAATATCTAAAAATCTAATTTTAGTATCTTTTACTTTTATTGCAGCAAGACTTAATCTGCGTTTTGATATATATTGTTTGAAAGTAATTCCAACATTTTCATGAAATTTGGATGAACAATAAAATGGCGAATAACCAATATAATTAGACATTTCAGTAAGTGTTGGTTTTTCCATTATATTATCTTCGATCCAATTAACCATAGTTTCTATAGTTTTTGCAGACAATTAAATCACCCCTATAAATATTATATCAGTTTTAAAGAATAAAAACTTGATGTGACTTGTGATTATAATAATATTATATTATTGCTTGTTTATTTAAATAGAAATGAAAGAAATATTATGCATACAAAATATTATTTATGATAAGGTTCTCCTGCTAATATTCTAAAGGCTCTATAAATTTGTTCTAAAAGCATTACCCTAAAGAGCTGATGGGGAAATGTCATCTTTGAAAAAGATAGCTTATAATTAGCTCTTGATAAAACTTGTTCAGATAGTCCAAGAGATCCACCAATAACAAAGGTAATAGTGCTACTACCTGTTAATCTGCAATTTTCTATAAGATTTGAAAATTCTTCTGAGGTTATAGATTTACCTTTTAAATCTAAAGCTATAACAAAACTATTATCTTTTATATGTTTTAATATTAAATTACCTTCTTTTTCTTTTATTATATATTCTTCTTTAAGAGAGGCATTATCTGGAGTTTTTTCATCGGTCACTTCTATTATATTTAGCTTACAGTATTTGCTTAATCTTTTAGAGTACTCATCTATTGCGGCTTTTAAAAATTTTTCTTTTATTTTTCCTACTGAAATTATAGATATATTCATTTTATCCTCCTAGTTTAAAGTAATTTAAGATACTTTTATTAATAATTTTAAGTTTTTAGAAAAGCTCTAAAAGGCCTATCACTAAATCAATTTTATTTAATGATAAACCTCTTAATTTTATATTTATTAAACATAAGTATTTATAAATTATCTAGATAATTTTATTAAAAGTTTTTTATTTTAAGCCTTTTTTGCGCAACAATTTTTATATTTTTTACCGCTTCCACAAGGACAAGGTTCATTTCTACCAATTTTATTAGTTTTAACTATAGTTTTTGAAGAAACCCATTCCTTATGTATTTCTTTTCTTTTCTCTTTTGAAAGTATAGCTTCCCATTGAGGCAGATTATATAAATAATCTGCTTTAGCTTCTAACATATTGAAGTATAATTTTTCAAAATCTATTTTAAGAGAAATGTTAGAGCTTTCTTCTATCTTGTCCAAATCTAAAGTATTAGTTAAACTGTCATTTATTCCATCTAAGAATCCCATGAAGAACACTACAGGTGTATTAAATTTTTCTGCTAAATCTTTTACAGTACCCTCTATAACTCTGCTATGTTCACCTAATATTTGGGTATAAACATTTTCCTCGATTGAACCGTATTCTTTCCAAAATGCAGCTTCTCCTTTAGTTTTTACATAATCGATAACCATGTCTGTCCATTGTTTATACAAACTCATGATACATTCTCCTTTTATTTATTTTTATTATTTTTTTTATTCATCTTTGATATATCATCTCTTCCTATAGGCTCATCAAATTTAAAATTTTTGCTAAGAGAAGATATATCCTTATTTTCAATAAATAACTTAACCTTTTTTATTGAAGGAAGTTCTGTTAAAGACCAAATGATACTTTTTAGATAAGCCTCTTCCTTATCTGCAGTCATAGAGTAATAAGCTTCACTGCTTAAATTAACATAAGCTATATTGTTTTTTATAGAAAAACTTAATAGTCTTGTTTCTTTTGGGAAGATTGGCTTTAATGAATTATTTACAGAAGGACCTTTTATTAATTCTCCAATTATAAATTGACCAAGAAGTTCATCCTTTTTAATAATTCTTTCTTCTTTAGTTATTTCAGCATTATTTGAGCTATTAGTAGAATCAAAATATAAGTTTAAATCTACTAAATTATTTTTTTCATTATGAAGTGTTATATTTTTTATTTTATCTTTATTATTTATACTTATGCTATCTTTTTTTTCACAGGATATAAAAAATACCGAAGAAATTATTAAAGATGAGCAAAAAGCTAATTTAATAGATTTTTTCAAATTTAATCACCTTACCCTAAAATTCTATATAGTTACTTGGAGTATCTCTTTTAGCAACGGATAAAGAAAGTTCTTTACCTACTCTAATATCAGAAGAGTTTAATGCATTTAAAACAGTTTGATAAGCAAGCTCAGGAAAATTATTAGTTTTACTAAGATGCCCTAATATTATATTTTTATACTTATTGTTAGTAATGTTTATTATAGCTTTACCACAATCTTCATTAGATAAATGGCCTATATTGCTTAAAATTCTTCTTTTTAAAGTATAAGGGTATGGACCAAATTTCAGCATTTCTGTATCGTGATTACTTTCAAGCAATACTACATCACAATCTTCTAAAATGTTTTGTATATCTTTTGAAAAGATACCTAAATCTGTAGCAATACTTGCCTTTTTATTTTTAGAACATATAGTATATCCAAAGGGAGAGGCGGCATCATGAGATATGGGAAAAGGGTTTATTTCCATATCATTTAAAACTACAGATTTCCCATCTAAAATTTCTATATTATGTTCTTTTATTTTACCAACATTTTTTTTCATAGCATGCCAAGTTTTAGCATTAGCGTATATAGGTATATCATATTTTCGAGATAGAACACCTACGCCTTTTATATGGTCTATATGCTCATGGGTAACAAATATTCCATCTATAGATGAAGGAGGTTCTTTTATGCGGCTTAAAGCTAATTCTATGCTTTTACCAGAAAGTCCAGCATCTACCAGTATTTTTGATTTTTCAGAGGATATAAATATGGAATTGCCGCTACTACCACTATAAAGAGAACAAAAAATCATAATAAAATTTTAAACCGTAACTTAACTATAGTCTAACTATAGTAGCGCCTAAAGATTTAAATTTATTTTCAATATTTGGGTATCCTCTATCTATATGTTCTACACCAAGGATTTCCGTATCACCTTCAGCTAATAATCCAGCGATTACCATAGCAGCTCCAGCTCTCAAGTCTGTAGCTTTTACTATAGCACCTGTAAGTTTAGGTACACCATCTATAATGGCTGTTCTACCTTCTACTTTAATATTTGCTCCCATTTTCTTTAATTCGTCTACATGTTTAAATCTACTTTCCCAGATGCTTTCATTTACAATACTTCTTCCTTTTGCAATAGTTAGAAGTGTGCTCATTGGTTGTTGTACATCTGTTGGAAACCCTGGGTAAGGTTGAGTCTTTATATTAGCACCTTTAAAATTACCTTTAGATTTTACTGTAACAGAATCTCCATTTTCTATAACATCTACTCCCATTTCTATAAGTTTCGCTGTTATAGACTCTAAGTGTTTAGGTATTACGTTATTTATTGTAACTTCTCCACCGCAGGCAGCTGTTGCTATCATATATGTACCAGCTTCAATTTGATCAGGTATCACACTATAGGTACAGCCCTTTAATTCTTTAACACCAGTAACTCTTATAACATCTGTCCCAGCACCTTTTATATTAGCTCCCATACTATTTAAAAAATTAGCTACATCTACTACGTGAGGTTCTTTTGCTACATTTTCTAGCACAGTATTGCCTTCTGCAAGTGTGGCAGCTAACATTACATTTATAGTAGCACCTACACTTACAACGTCAAAAAATATATTGGTTCCTATTAATTTTTCTGCTTCAACAATTACAGCACCATGTTCTATTTCAACATGAGCGCCTAAAGCTTCAAAACCTTTAATGTGTTGGTCTATAGGTCTAACACCTATAGGACATCCACCAGGTAATTCTACTCTAGCTTTTTTAAACCTTCCTAATAAAGCTCCGATAAGATAATAAGAAGCTCTCATTTTTCTTACATCTTCAGTATTAGCATTTGTTTTTGTTATATTAGTACTATCTATTTCCAAAATAGAATTGCTTTGCCTTTTAATTTCACAACCTAATCCATTTAAAATTCTTTCAATACAATGTACGTCTTCAATATTTGGAGTGTTTTCTATAGTACAAACTCCTTTGCTAGCCATAATAGTAGCTGGTAATATAGCTACTGCTGCATTTTTTGCTCCACTAATTTCAACTTTTCCAAAGAGGGGGTTACCTCCTGTTATTTTTAATTTACTCATCCCCGCATCCATCCTTACTTTAGAATTTATATATTTAAACTAATCGTTAATTTCAAACCTATGTAACAAAATATATTATATCATAACTATTTATTATTTTAACACCAAATTTTAAAATGTTAAGGGTTATTTTAAGAAAAATATCTTAAAAAAATGGAAATAAATTCAATACACCCTAAATTTTAATAATATCTATAGAATAATACAATTTTTATTAAATTATAACCTTAAATTTTAAATATATTCCATAGATGAAATAATTATTATTACTTTTCTTAATTATACATGATAATTGTATGATTTTTATTAAATTAGTATAATTTATTGACATTTTAAAACATAATATATTATGGTATAATACTATAAAATAGATATACGGGGGATTAAAATTAATCATGAAGTATTATTTAGTAGCGTTATTTGATAAAGAAGATTACTATAAAATAGAAAAGATACAAAGAGATATATCTAAAAAGTATAAAATATATAGAAATTTACCTATGTTACATATAACTCTTGAGGTAATAGAGGACCCTAATATTAATAAATTAGAGGAAGTAATAGAAAAGATAATAAAACCATATAAAAAATTTAAGGTAGAAATAAATGGAGCTATCTGTTTTGATCCACCATATAAATCAGTTAATTTAAAAATAGAAAATAAAGGTTATATAATGAGGCTAGCGAGGATAATGAATGATACTTTAAAATTACACGGTTTTAAAGTGAGAGAAAATATAGAAAATTGGGATTTACATGTGTCTTTAGCAAATACTAATTTTGCATCTAGAGAATGGTCGGCTAAAGAGTATATATCTGCTTGTAGCAATTTAAAGGGAGTAGGTATGCATGAAATGGCTAAAATTGATAGGATAGAAATTTGGAAGCCTATAAATAACAAGAAGGAAATGGTAATAAAATCTTTCCCATTAAGAGAATTTTAATATTATAATAATGAAAGCACACCTTATACTGGGTGTGCTTTTAATTTATTATATATCTAAAAGATTTTTTTTGTAATCAGAATAAAGTTTTCTAAGTAATTTCATTTTTTTATCTATTTCTAATTGTAAATTAGAAATGGTTTTATAGTCATTATTTTCTTTAGCTTCTCTTATTTGTCCAAATAAAGATTTATCAGAGTAAGTATCTTTCATTAAATATTGTCTAAGCTCATTGATTTTGGACCAGTTATGGATATCTAAATCAGAGGATTTGTTTACTTCGTGTAATTGAGAAAAGCTTCTGATTTCTTCTACATAATTTGGAATTATTCTATTTGTTATTTCAACTAACCATCTTTCAAGAACAGCTAGTTTGTAGCTATTAACAATTTTAGATGTAAATACATCACCAGATTTTAATACTTCTATTTTGTTCCTATATTTATCTAAGGAACATATATTTTCATATACAGTAGAAGGGGCTGTACCAAAGATTTTACTTCTTTCCTCTTCAGTATAGTATTCAAATACATCTTCTTCACTTCTATATTGTCTTCCTTTTTCAAGATAGCTAGTATCTTCTTCAGCAGTTTTTGAAAGTTCTTTTAAAAGAGCATCTTCACCTTTATTATTTGTTACAGCATATTTTATTCCATCAATCATTGACATACATAAAGAGGCTACTGTTAAATAAGTATTACTACGAGGGTTTGGTGATCTTAACTCAAATCTTGTAGCTAAAGGATTGTTTAAGTCTCTTATAACTCCAACTAGAATTGTTCTATTTCTTGATGGTAATTGTACAGTATGACCTAAAGAGGTTACTATACATACAGGTGCTTCAAAGCCAGGTTTTAGTCTTCTTAAAGAATCATTAGTTGATGAAACAAAAGGATTTATAACTTCATAATTTTTTAGTATACCCATTATAGATGCATAACCAAAAGAGCTTAAATAGTGATTCTCATCTGTAGAGAAAAGATTTATTCTTTTCCCATTTTTTAATTTAAGCGCAACCCCTAAATGAACATGTTTTCCGCTACCTGCAACTTCATCTATAGGTTTTGCAAAAAATGTAACATCTAATTTATTATTTCTAAAGGTTTCTTTTATTATACTTTTTACTAATAATTCATTATCTGCTGCTTGGAGCCCAGTTGAATATTTCCAATCAACTTCTAACTGTTCCATTATGTGAGTAAATCCACCGGAACTAGTTAATTTAGCTTTTACTCCTCCAACTTCTTTATGACCCATTTCAGGTTCTAATCCGTGATATTCCATAAGTAGTAAAGACTCTTCTAAAGCAGTTCTAACACTTCCTTTAGTTCTATTCCAATACTGCTCATGAAGAACTTGAGAGGTAGATAATTCATCTACTTCTGCATCGTCATTTGGGGTTTTTACCCAAAATTCTAGTTCTGTAGCACAAGTTACATCTACTTTTTCTATATCTTCATATTTTATGTTAAAGGAAGATATAGATTCAGGATGAGTCTTTATTAGGTTTAATAAAGTTGTTTTAAAATGTTCTATTGATTTTTTTAATATATATCTGGAATCGACAGGTTTATTTTCATGATAAAGAAAACAAGGGATTCTAAGAGTACCGATTGGTTTTTCGGTTTTAGAGTCTATAAGTTCATAGTTATAATCTACAAACCAGTTAACATCCATATCAACAATCATATCAACTTTGGCATTATTAAGAGTTGCAATACCTGGAAGGACAACGGAAGATCCGTCTGTTTGAACACAGCCTTTTATAAATTTATTCATGTCCTCTAAAAACAATTTTATAGGAATTTTTTCGTCAGTATCATTACCGGCCAAATCAATACAAACTAAAGACACAAATTTTATTTCAGGATGGGAAACTAAAAATTCTTTAAGTTGCTCTTCGGAATGCATTTCTTTAGGAATAACATATACTAAATCATCTAACATAATTTACCTCCCCCAAATTTTTAAATACAATGAATTTAACATTATATAATTTTAATTGTATATAATATATGCAATATATTATAATTAATATTTTTATATGTCAATAGAAATTTTATTCATACATTTATATAATATATATTATTGATAATATATTATAGAGTGAGAAATGATATTTATATGATGAGGTGATAAAATTGAGTATAAATGATAAGCCTATAGGTTTTTTTGATTCTGGAGTAGGCGGAATAAGTGTGTTAAAAGAAGCATTTAAGTTATTACCAAAGGAGGATTTTTTGTATTATGGAGATTCAAAAAATGCACCCTATGGAACTAAAAAAGTAGAAGAAGTTAAAGCGTTAACTTTTAATGCAACAGACTTTTTGATGAATAAGGGAATAAAAGCTTTAGTAGTGGCCTGTAATACAGCTACTAGCGTAACTATAAATGACTTAAGGGAAACTTATGATATACCTATTATAGGCATTGAACCTGCTTTAAAACCTGCAGTGGAATTAAAGAAAGGTGGAAAGATAATAATAATGGCAACGCCTATGACCTTAGCTGAAAAGAAATTTGCTAATTTAATGGATTTGTATAAAGAAACAGAGGATATAGAACCTTTGCCTTGTCCTGGGCTACCAGAACTAATAGAACAGGGAATAGTTTCTGGAGATGTAATTTATAATTATTTGAAGGATAAATTTTCAAAATATGACAATGAAAAAATATCATCTATTGTTCTAGGATGCACTCACTATCCTTTTGTAGAAGAGACTTTAAAAGAGGTTACCCATAATAAAGCTTGTATAATAGATGGTAGTTTTGGTACATCTAGAGAATTAAAAAGACAATTAAAAAATAGTAATATGCTAAGAGAAGAAAATAGAGTGGGAAAAGTTACTATATTTAATTCAAGAGAGGATAAGGATATAATAGATCTAAGCTATAAACTTTTTAATATGAAATAAAATATTTAAGAATAAGTTTATTTTCATAATTATAATTTTTAGTATACATAAAAAACAGAGTATAATAAAGATATTAAAATATGATATAATTTATGCTAATATGAAATATATGGAACAAAATTATTGTTTTGAGAGGGGAAATAGAAATGAATCCTATAGTATCTATAAAAATGAGTAATGGAAAAGAAATGAAAATAGAATTATATCCAGAAATAGCACCTAATACAGTTAACAATTTTATATCATTAGTAAATAAAGGTTTTTATAATGGAATCATCTTTCATAGAGTAATTCCAGGATTTATGATTCAGGGAGGTTGTCCTAACGGAAACGGAATGGGAGGCCCAGGATATTCAATAAAAGGTGAATTTAAATCTAATGGATTTAACAATGAACTAAAACATACAGAAGGTGTTATATCAATGGCGAGAACAATGCAACCAAATTCTGCAGGAAGTCAATTCTTTATAATGGTAGATGATGCACCACATTTAGATAACCAATATGCAGCCTTTGGAAAAGTTATAGAAGGACTAGATGTTGCGAAAGAAATAGTAAGTGTAGATAGAGATTTTAAAGATAAACCTCTTGAAGATCAAGTTATGAAAATTGTAACAGTAGATACTTTTGGAGAAAAATTTGATGAACCAGAAACTTTAAGTTAAAAAGGGGGGCGACTTATTTTGATTAATAATAAGTTGATGCTTGTCTATGGATTAAAAGAAGAAGAGTTAAACTTGTTAAAAGATATTTGCGCTAATAATAATTTACCTAATTATAAAATTATAAACAAAAGTATGTGTAAAATGAAACTAAGAGACATAATAAAGGGTATGAACTTAGAAGTAGAAGATGTAGATATGCCAGAAGAAAAAGTAGTTATATTCAATAATTTTTCTGATAATGAATTAGAGCTAGGCGTAAAAAAAATAAAAGAAATTTTAAAACCAGTTCCTATAATGGCAGTAGTAACAGAAACTTCCATAGACTGGGAATTTAAATATTTGGTAGATCATTTAATGGAAGAAAGAGAATGGTATAGAAAACAAAATAGGTAAAAGGTGATGAAAAGTGAGTAGAGTATCTGATAAAATAAAAGAAGCTAGGATAAAAAAAGGATTAACACAGAAACAATTGGCTAAGAAATTAGGCGTAGCGGAGAATTTTATAAATGAAGTAGAATCAGGAAGAAAAATAATAAATGAAAGTCTAATGAATAGAATATCAAAAGTATTAGGAAAAGGTATAAATGATATAGGAATTTCTTTTGAAGAAGAAGTGTCTTCAGAGCCTAAAAGAGAAATTTCTATAAATAAAGATAATAAAATAAAGGATGTATGGGATAATGCTTTTAGTTCTATAATAAAAGATGTTCCAGTTTATAATTATAGCTTAGACAGGATTATTGATAATAAACAATTACCTATTATAGGTAATAAAGTTCAGGGTATACACCAAGATAAAGTTTTGTTTTTAAAAATAGAAGAAGAAGATATGTCTGGTTTTAGAATAAATAAAGGAGACATAGCCTTTGGATATATCCATCATGAAATGGAGAACAATTGTATATTTCTTATAGAACACAATAATAAAAGATCTGTAAGACAATTGAAAAGACTAGATGGAGATAAAATATTATTAATAAATAATGGAATATCTTTAAGAACTGAAGCTGTCAGACTAAAAGATATAAAAATTATAGCTAAATTATTAAAAGTAGAAGTAACTCTTTAATAATAAATTTAACTAATTATTATTAATAATAAAATTTAAAATAAAAATATAAATAAAGGATCTTTAGAACACTATCACATATTATTGCAATTTAATAATGTTGATAGTGTTTATTTTTAAAAAACAGTTAATTAATATATATTTTTAGATAAAAATTATAATTACAAAACAAATATATTTTATAATTAATGATAAAGCTTTGTAAATAATTTATATACATTATATAATTAATATATTAAAAGAATTTAAATAATTACGATTATTAAATAGAAAAAATAAGGTATGAGGAGGAGTTTTTATGAAGGGCACAGTAGTAGCAACATGGGTAAAAACCTGCAGAAAGCTCTATGGGGAAGAAGCAGTTGATCAAGCTATGAATGCTGTAGGATGGCAAGGTAAAATATTTTCACCAATGGAAAATGTTGAAGATACAAAAGTTAAAGATATGATAAATAAAATAGCAAATAATGTTAAGAGGGATGTAAAGACTTTATGGGGACAAATAGGACAAGATAATTTAAAAGCTTTCAATAATGATTATCCAGCTTTTTTTGAACATGAGAACTTATATTCATTTTTAAAGTCTATGTTTGATGTTCATATAGTTATGACTAAAAAATTTCCCGGGGCTAAGCCACCACTTTTAACTATAGAACCTATATCTGAAAAACAAGCTATATTTAGTTATAGTTCAAAAAGAGGAATGTTTGATTACTTTTTAGGGCTTTTAAAAGGAAGTGCAGAGCATTTTAAAGAAAACATCAAAGTAGATGAAATAGAAAGAAAAGATGATTTTTTAAAACTTAAGCTTACCTTTGAAAAAAATATTTATTATAATAAAACTTTTAAATTTAATAAAATATTGTCTTTAGGATTTATAAAAAATATAGGTGGAAAAGTTGCTTTATTTACATTTATATTAACTATTTTATCATCTTTTATTTTATTAGGATCTAATAATTTAGTTAAGGTTTTATCCGTATCTTTTATATCTTCTGTTGCAGCTTACATATCAACAGAAATATTGTTAAAACCTAAATATTTAATATTTGAAGAAATAAATAAAATAAATAAAAACCATTATGTAGAAGATGGTGATATTAAAACAGGTGATTTTTTAGAGGAATTATATAAAGAGTTAAAGAAACATAAAGATATAATTAAAGCTGATTTTGTAGGTTTTAAGGGTGTTACAGATGAAATGAATACTTTCGTGGGTAATATAAATGTTATATCGGAAACCATGAGTCATACATCTACAGAGATATCAGGGGTAGTTGAACAGGTGGCTAGTTGTGCAGTGAATCAAGCTCAAAATACTGAACAAGTAGTAGCAGTTTTAAATAATAATATACAAAATTTAAAAGATATAGTTAATAGTGAAAATAGCAATAAGTTAGAATTAGAAAAGGCTTTAGAAAAGGTCAATAACAGCTATAATAATGTTAATAATACTAGTAAAAATATTTTAGATTCCCTTGAAAAATTCCAAAAAGTTAAGGATAAAGGATTAGAATTAGAAACTAAGGCAAAAGATATAACAAATATAGTATCCATTGTATCAGGCATATCAGAACAAACTAATTTATTAGCCTTAAATGCATCTATTGAAGCTGCACGGGCAGGAGAACAAGGTAAAGGTTTTGCGGTAGTTGCAGAAGAGGTCAGAAAGCTAGCGGAACAGTCTAAAGAAGCGGTTGAAGAAATTAATAATAATCTTATAGAATTTGCAGGAGATATAAAAAATTTAGTTATTAGAATAGAATCTCAATATAATGTATTAGAGCAAGAGACAGATAGATTAGAAGAGGTTAGGGATATTAGTTATGGAGCAACAACATCCATAGGTACTGTAGCTTCTGCTATGATTAAGACTATAAATGAACTTAATAAAGAAGCAGATTCTATATCAAGTATATATGATAACATAGAATCTTTGGCTGCCATAGCAGAGGAAAATTCAGCTTCATCCGAAGAAGTTAGTGCTAACGTATCAAGTTATACTAATGAGATTAAAAAATTAGTTAATAATATTCATGAATTCAAACAAATAACAGAAACATTTAAATCAGATTTAAGTAGATATAAAATATAATAAAAGGCTTAAGCAAAATTTACGTTTAAAAAATTTTACAAAATATAAATTTTATTTTAAGAAAGCTATGGAATATAGAGGTAATTCCATAGCTTTCATTTATTTTATTATTCATTTTTAAATTAATATAAAAATATTCTATTTTAATATAATATTTTTATATTTTATATTCCTGTTAAATCAAAATTAGGTATAAATTCTTTAGATGAAGATGAAGCTTCTTGTATAAAAGCATTTTTTATTCCTAGTTCTAAACAATAATCTATTATAGCATCATAATGTTTAGGATTAAGATTTTTATTTAGTTCATCAAAGTTACAGATATTTTTCATAGGAGTGTACTGATTCATTATACTTATATAAACTTTATGATTAAATTCTTTAAATATAAAATCTATTACTTTTTTTGTATCAAATAATAGGCCAGGTAACATAAGATGCCTTATTATAATGCCTTTTTTAATAATTCCATCATTATTAAATATTGGTTCTCCAACTTGATTAAACATTTCTTTTATAGCTTTACATGCAGTATTAAAGTAATTATTACAATTGGAATATTTTTTTGCATACTTATCATCAAAATATTTTATATCTGGTAAAAATACATCAATATAGCCTTTTAAGGATTTTATAGTTTCAATATTTTCATATCCATTAGAGTTATATAATATGGGTATAGTTAATCCATTAGATTTGGAAATTTTTATAGCTTCTATAATTTGAGGAACATAGTGCGTAGGAGTAACTAAATTTATATTATGAGCCTTTTTATTTTGTAGTTCTAAAAAAATATTAGATAAATGATTTATGGATATTTCTTTACCTTTACCTAGATGACTAATTTCGTAATTTTGGCAGAAAACACATTTCAAATTACAGTTCGAAAAGAATACGGTCCCTGAGCCATTAACTCCAGATATACAAGGCTCTTCCCAGTTGTGAAGAGAAGCCCTTGCAACTTTTATTTTGGAACTGGCATTACAAAAACCTAAAACTTCTCCTATTCTATTTGTTCTACAATTTCTAGGACATACTGTACAATTTCCCAATGTATTCATGTTTACACATCCCATTCTTCTTTAGAATTATATTATTTTTCTTTAATATAAAATATAATACATTGGATCATAAAAATAAAGCTTACAACAGCAAAACTAGGATATAATACACTTATTAGGTTAACGAAACCTAGTTGAGATATAGGTATAGCTAAAAGAATAACTATAAAAACTGCTTTATTATAAGATATTCCTAAGGATTGCTCCATGGTTTTTCCTACACTAAAAATATTAGAAACCTCGGTGGAAAACATTTCAAGCCAAATTATACACAAAAGCATTATCTGAATTACAGTGCCAAATCTATTAGCTATATATAAAAGTGGTATTTCATATTTAAAAATGTAAGGAATATTAAGCAAAAGCAATAAATTTATTATAAAAGATAAAATTGTAAGTCCTAAAGATCCAACAACTAAACCAGATTTCAATATATTTTTATCTTTTATTTCAGTACTAAGAGGTACCAAAACACCACTACAACATAATATATTAAATCCACTATATATAAGTGTGGATACTAACCAATGTTTTCTGTAGTGAGGAACTGATTTTATTTGGGCTATGCTAACATTTTTTGAAAAAGCTAAATATAATATAAACACAGTTATAATAACTATCATTAAAGAAGGAACAATAAAAGAATTAATTTCAATAAGACCCTTTGTATCCCTTAGTAATATAAAAAGAGAAGATATAACCATTATACAAATACCAACCCATTTGGAAATACCAAAGTATTGATTTAATAAAGAACCACTTCCAGCTAAAATTATTGCAGAGCTACTTATAAGAAACAATCCAGTTAATAAATCAATAGCTTTACCTAAGAATCCAGGACTAACTAAAGAAATTAAGCTATTATAAGAAGTTAAATTATGTTTAATGCTAATGTCAATAATTATAGATCCCATAATGACATAGATAAAAAAACATATAGTTAGGCCTATAAAACTTTTGTATCCGTATGTAGTAAAAAATTGTGTCATTTCTTGGCCAGAGGCAAGACCAGCCCCAACAATAGTTCCAATGAAAACTGCACCCATTTGAAAAATTAAAGAAAATTTATTTTTAACCATACATCCTCCTATTTAATTAATATAATCTCCTTATATAAATATATATAAAAAAATAAAAATAATGATTTTTAATTAAATTTTCTTTTTAAGGAGAAAATAAAAGTAAATGGCGAATTAAATAAGGGAGGGAAGGAAACATTGTATTATAAAAATTTTACAAAAAAAATAATAATATTTTTAATTTTTACTACTACTATTTCATTATTTGGATGTAAAAAAAATAAAGAAGATACTAAGGTAACTAATGATTTTGACATAAAAATAGCAACTAATTTATTAAATTCTTATATGGAGAATTTAATTGAAGAAAATATGGAAGGAGCTCAAAAGCTATACTCTAAGAAATTAAAAAAAGATAAAACCAAAAAAGAAAATAGCGATATAAAAATAAAGGGTTATACTACAGAGGAGATAAACGAGGTTGGTAAATCAGCCCTATTTGTAACAAAAGTAGCTAGTGTAAACGTTAAGGAACCATATACTTCTGTAGAAGAATACAAAATAAGGGTGATAAAAGAAGAAAATGAATATAAAATAGATGAAGTAAACATAAGTATGGACAAAGAAGCATTTACCAAAAAAAATAGAATAAGATATAGAAATAAAAACAATGTTAAAACGGAACTAATAATAAAACCAACAACTATACCTGATTATGCATATTCAACGGATGATAAGGCAAATGTGGAAAAGTTAGTTGTACCTAAAAAAAATATAGGCCCTATGAGTCTTTCTTATAGTGAAAATTTTATAGCAATATCAACTTACGATAAAGACTCTTATATTGGAATAATAACAATAGATGAATCAAAGGCTGTTCAAGGGGGCCAAGATCAAGAAGATCAAGGAGGTCAAGGAGGAGCTGAAGGTGGTGAAACAGGGCAACAAGGAACAGACATTATGGAGGAAATTGGAGAAAAACCTATAGGAAAAGAAATATCTTCTTTAGATTTATTAAAGGGAAGTAAAATAGATTTCATGGTGTTTTCTCCTGATGAAAAATTTATAGCAGTTCAATATGAGACTAGTGATAAAACAAAAAATATAAGAATATATCAAGCTGATAGTGCAAATATAATACCTTTTAAGATGGAAGATAAATTTCCTTTAAGTAAAGTAAATGTAACGTTATCTTCTTTTGCAACAGATTCTGTAATATTTAATGTATCTAGTAAAGAAAAGAATGATAAAAATATAGCTGAATTTATAGGTAAGTGGCAACTGGATTTAAAAGAATTTAAAGTAAAAAAAATGTAGTTATTTTGAAAAAAAAGTATCTGTGGCATATAATATTCACAGATACTTTTTTTGGAGGAATTTATTATGGAAACAAAATGGTACGATAAGTCATATCATAGTTTAAATTATTTTTTAAGAAATAAATTTGGTTGCAAAGTTTTTAAAATATCATTAGATGCTGGATTTTCCTGTCCTAACAGAGATGGGAAAGTAAGTAAAGGTGGATGTATATATTGCAGTGAAAGAGGATCAGGAGACTTTGCAGGTGATAGGAATTTTAAGATACATAAGCAGTTTGAGGATATAAAAAAAATAATGAAAGAAAAGTGGAATAGAGGTAAATATATTGCTTACTTTCAAGCTTATACTAATACCTATGCTCCTGTAGACATATTAAGAGAAAAGTATGAGGAAGCTATGAATGAGGAAGGTGTAGTTGCTTTAGCTATAGCAACAAGACCAGATTGTTTAGACGAAGAAGTCTTAAATCTTATAGAAGAATTAAGTAAAAAAAAATATATATGGGTAGAATTAGGACTTCAAACTGTAAATGACGAAACGGCTAAAATTATAAATAGAGGATATAAATTAAATGTTTTTGAAAAGGCAGTAAAAAATTTAAGGGAAAGAAATATAGATATAGTTGTACATACCATATTTGGATTACCAGGAGAAACAAAAGAGGATATGATAGGAACAGTTAAATATATATCTAAATTAGATATTCAAGGAGTTAAATTTCATTTATTGCATCTTTTAAAGGATACTCCTTTAGTAAAATTATATGAAAGTGGTAATCTGAAATTCTTGGATATAGAGGAGTATGTAGAATTAATATGCGAAGCTATAACTTTATTACCACCTAATATGGTTGTCCATAGGCTTACAGGGGATGCACCTAGAAACCTTTTAATAGGACCTATGTGGAGTCTTAAAAAGTGGGAAGTTTTAAATGCTATAGATAAAAAAATGAAAGAAGATAATTTACATCAAGGTTTAAATTTTAATAATAAATAAAATTTACATATTAAAAGATGGGGGATTTTTATGAATATTGATATAGTAATTTCAGCTGATTATATAGATGAGAAGAGATTGATTAATAAGACTATAGTAGTTATAGATATATTAAGAGCTACATCTGTGATTGCTACGGCAATAAATAATGGATGTAAAAGAGTAATACCTGCTTTAACTGTAGAAGAAGCTAAAGATATAGCTCAAAATAGTAAAGATGACATTATTTTAGGGGGAGAAAGGAATGCTTTAAAGATAGATGGATTTAAGTTTTCTAATTCTCCTTTAGAATACACAAAAAAATATGTAGAGGGAAAAACTGTTGTATTAAGTACTACTAATGGAACTAGGGCTATTAATAATAGTTTTAATGCAAAAACTATATTGATTTCTGCATTAATAAATTCTAAAGCTACAGCTAAAGCAATAGATAAGTTAAATGAGGATTTAGTTATAATTAATTCTGGAACTAATGGACAATTTTCTATAGATGATTTCATATGTAGTGGTTATTTAATAGATTGTTTATATAATATAAGAAAAGATTTAGAGTTATCAGATATATCTAAGACAGCTTATTATATTTATACTAATAATAAAGACATAGAAAGTTTTGTACAAAAAGCAACTCATTATAATAGATTAAAATCTTTAAATTTAGAAAAGGATCTAGAATATTGCTTTCAAAAGGATATAATAGATGTTGTTCCACAATATAAAGAGGGATATATTATAAAGTCAAGTATATAAGAATTAAATTAAAATTAATTAAATCTCCTATATTCCATAAAAATATGATGAAATCTAGGAGAAATTTTATAAACAGAGTTCTTGGCTTCATAGGGAATTTTTACTCCCTCTAAAGCTTATTAACAGACTTCTTAGGAGTTTTACTCCTTAGAAGTCGTTATCTTTTAGGGGAAATCGTTATCCAGGGACATAACCGCTCTTTACTCCCATTTTGAAGAAGATGGGAGTATTAGAGCGGGTAGTCATTGGATAAATTTAGATTTATAGAATCTTTTTTTACCCAGCCTCTTGTATTTACCATACCTTTAGAAAAGCAAGACACTTCATACCAAGTATTACCATAATTTTCTGCAGAGCAATGTATATCTACAATATCCTCCTTATATAGCTTGTAAATATAAGGAGAACTGTTGTCAGGATATAAGTAAATATAAGAATTTTTAATTATGGTTCCATTTCCTATACTAGAATTTATAAATTTTATATCAATATTTTTAAAGTCATTTTTATCTTTGCTTTTAAGCTTATCTATTTGCCTTTTAAATAAAACTATTTGTTTTTGTTGAAGATTAATTTTATTAGAAAAAGTATAGATAAAGTATGAACAGATACCTAACATTAGTATGAATAATAAAAAAACTATCAAAATTATCCTCCTATTAATTTTTATACTATATTATATTCAATATAGTACAAAGATTGTTAAAGGATTTTTATTAAGAGACAGCTATAAAATTTTAATAATATGTACATATATTAATTATGGGTAATAGTTATTAATGTTATAAACAGAGTTCTTGGATTTAGAGGAAATTTTTACTTCCTCTGAAGCTTAGAAATCGTTATCCAGGGACGTACCCGCTATTTACTCCCACTTTGAAGAAGATGGGAATATTAGAGCGGGTAGTCATCGGATAAATTTATATTAATAATTCTTTATAGTCATAAATATAATAATCTGCTATTTCCTTTATTTTATTTTCTTGATCTTTAGACGAATTATCATAAATTCCAATGGTTTTCATTTTAGCCAATTTAGCACTTTTTATAGCAGGAAGTATATCTTCAAAAACAGCACATTTTTCAGGAGGTAAGTTTAGTTTTTTTGCACATAAAAGATATATATCAGGAAATTCTTTGTTTCTAGTAACCTCACTGATGGTTGTTATGGAATCAAATAGATTCAATATTTTGTTTTTTTCTAGTACTAATTTAGTTAGTTCAGAAGTATTACTTGTAGCAACAGCTAATTTTACTCCTTTATTTTTTAATTTTATAAGAAAATCTTTCACATTATTTTTTAATTTTATATTATGAGAATATTCCTTAACTACCATGTCATGCCACTCTTTTAAAATTTCCTCTGGAGATTCTTTTAGTTCAAAGTTTTTTTTGAAAAAATTAGCCCCTTCTTCAAAGGTAAGAGTTTCTATTTTATTTTTTAAATCTGAAGGAACCTTTAAGTTTCTTTTACTTAAAAAGTCATAGTCTATTTTTTCCCATATTGCCATAGAATCTATTAATGTTCCATCTAAGTCAAAAATTGCGCCCTGGATACTTTTCAAAGAAATCACCCCATCATAATATTGCTAATAAAATTATAACAGGGTGTTTATAAAAAACAAAATTTATATATTTTATTTTAAAATTTTCTTTCAAATATTTTTATTTTTTCAGGAGTTTTAAAGTCTTCTGCAGAATCTATATTTAGTTTTCTTAATATATTGTCCATGCAAGGGCTATCTATGGAAACCTTTATAGAAGAGTTATTTGCGAATTGGTCCACCTTTTCTTTCCCTAATTCTTTAGGAATTATTGCTTTTGGGCCACCAACACATCCACCGATGCATCCCATTCCTTCAATAAAATTTGCCTCTAGTTCACCTTTTTGTGCTGTAGAAAGTAATTTTTTACATTCTATAACACCATTACCCTGTATAGCTTTTAAAAACTTTTCTTTTTTAGGAAAGAGTCTTTTTACTACATCTTCAACAGCTATAGAAACACCACCGGTTCTTGCGTATAGCCTTCCACCTCTTGAAGCATATTCAGATGAAAAATCTTCTGGCATTTTTGATATATCTATGTTTAAAGAATCAAATATATCCTTAAGTTCTGAAAAGGTAAGCACGAAGTCTATGTCACCTTGTAAATCTTTTTCTTTAGCTTCAGCTTTTTTAGCTATACAAGGACCTATAAACACAACTTTACAATTGGAATTAAGAGTTTTTAATACCCTACCAGATGCAATCATTGGAGAGACAGAGGGAGAAACATACTTGACGAGATCTTCATAAACCCTTCTTACCATAGCTACCCACATAGGACAACAACAAGAGGTTATCATTAGATCATCTTTATTTTTAACAAGATGATCAAATTCTATGGCTTCTTTTAAAGTTAGCATATCTGCAAAAAATGCTACTTCTATCATATCAGAAAAGCCTATTTTTTTTAAGGCACTTCTTAATTGATGTATTGATACATTGTCACCAAACTGACCAGTTATAGCAGGGGCTACAGTGGCTATTACAGGAACATTACTTTTTAAAATATCAATTAAAGGTATAAATTCTATTCGATCCAGTATACTACCAGTAGGACAAGCCTCTACACAGAAACCACAATCTGTGCATTTTTCAGTATCTATGTAGGTGGAGTTAGTTTCTTTATTTATTAATATAGCATCAAAGGGACAAGAATTTTGACAAAAGGTTTTACCCCCTTCTTTTTTACAATCCATAGAACAATCTTTAATTTTATTTACTATTTTATGCTGAGAAGAATAAGATTTTATTGCATTAGTTAGGTTTTCTATAAAATTGTTAGAATCACAAATTACTTCTACACCACATAAAGAAGAAATTATTCTACATAAATTTTCCTTATTGTAATTATATTTTGAAAGGATATTTTCTACATCCGATTCTAATGTTCCATTAACATAGGAATTTACTATAGTTTTAAATAATTCACTATGTTCTTTTTTCATATAATCACGCTCCTAAAATATACTTTTATTTCTTTAGGATATCCTTATTTATAAAAAAATATAAAAAAAAGAACTACTTTTAAAGTAGTTCTTGGTCGGGGTGACAGGGCTCGAACCTGCGACCTCATGGTCCCAAACCACGCGCGCTCCCATCTGCGCCACACCCCGAAAAATTTTCCAACAAACAAATTATATAATATAAACCGAAATAAATCAAGGGAGGGCACGTAAAATATTTTATATATTAATATATATTTTCCTCTACACCTTTAGTTGGTACAGTTGAAATTAAAAATCCTATTAAAATTGAAACTAAAGCAGGGGCTATTATATTTAGGTATATTACAAAACGTGTTTTATAAACTATTAACGCAGTTATTCCAGTTATTGCTATAGTAAAGATAAAAGTATATATTATAAATTTAGCAAAAGAACTGAAAATTTTTTCATATATTTTATGGCGAGTAGGCCCACTTATAATACTTCTAAATAAGAAGTAAGAGATTAATATTAATATTAAATTTACTATAGAAGATATTAAAAAATTTTTCATAAAAACACCTCCCGATGGATTTTAAAAATAGTATTTCCAAAAGGAAGGTGTTTTAAGCATAGTTTTATAAATTAATATACATTTCTCCTACTTTATATATATCTCCAGCTCCAACAGTTAATATTAAGTCACCAGCTTTAGCATTTTCTATAAGATAATTTTTTATATCATCAAATTTATGAAAGTTAGTACATTTTAATCCGCGCTCTCTTAGTTTATCTCCCAGCATATCTGAATTTATAATACCAGTGTCCTTTTCTCTAGCAGCATATATATCAGCTAAAATAATTTCATCTGTATTGTCAAAGCATTTAGTGAAATCATCAAATAAAGTTAATGTTCTGGAATAAGTATGTGGTTGAAAAACACAGAACATTTTATTGTGAGGATATTTTTTAGCTGCATCTAATGTAGCAGATATTTCTGTAGGATGATGAGCATAATCATCTATTACAGTAATATTATTTTTACAGCCTTTTAGTTCAAATCTTCTATGAGTCCCAAAAAAACTTTCAATACCTTGAATTATATCCTCATTTTTCATATTTGAAGCTAATCCAATGCATATACTAGCTAGAGAATTTAGTATATTATGTTTTCCAGGAACATTTAGCTTTACTGAAAATAATTTTTGTTTATTTTTAACTACATCAAAACTTCCACAAGCTTTTTCATCATATTCTATATTATGAGCTTGTATATCTCCTGAGTTTATACCATAGGTTATAACATTACAGTTAGCTTCTTTTATAATGCTTTGTATATTTTTATCTTCCCCATAGGCTACAAGGTAACCATCCTTAGGAATTAATTTAATAAATTTTGAAAAAGCATTTTTTATATCATCTAAATCTTTATAGTAATCTAAATGATCTGCATCTATGTTTAAAATTACCCCAATATATGGAAAAAACTTAAGGAATGAGGATTTGTACTCACAAGCTTCTGTTATAAAGAAGTCACTTTTACCTACTCTTACATTACCATTTATTATATCTAAATTACCACCTACTAAAATAGTTGGATCGACATTAGCTTTTAATGCTACATGAGATAACATAGAAGTTGTAGTTGTTTTACCATGAGTTCCAGATATGGCAACATTATATTTGTAGCCTTTCATTAAGTCACCTAAAAAGTCTGCTCTATCCATTAATTTAATATTTTTTTCTTTGGCTTCTATTATTTCAGGGTTATCAGAAGCAATAGCAGCAGTATATACTATTAAATCAGCATCCTTTATATTTTCTCTTTTATGACCAATATATATATTTGCACCTTTTTCCTTTAATTTTTCAGTTATAGGTGATGAATTCATATCTGAACCAGATATAGTAAAATTATGATAAAGTAGTATTTCTGCTAACCCACTCATACTTATTCCACCTATACCTATAAAATGTATATGTTTATTTTTATCTTTTATAAAATCAAATGACACCCAGATCAACTCCTCAAATATTAGTTATATTAGATAATTATATACAAAAACAAAACAAAAAAACACATTAAAGTAGAATGTTTTATTTTAAATTTTAATTTAAGTTGTTGATATTGTTACATATTTATCTTAAAATGAGAATAATAAGAATAATAAATTAAAAATAATTCGTGAAATAACATTTTAGATAGGTGATAATATGGATAAATTTACAAGAAATCAACGAATAGCTATTATTATGAAAATATTAACGGAGAATCCAAATAAAATTATAAATTTAAATAATTTTACGGAACTCTTTAATGCTGCAAAATCTACCATAAGTGAAGATTTATTTGTAGTAAAGGATATATTAAACAAAATGAATATGGGAAAAGTAGAAACCATATCAGGGGCAGCTGGCGGAGTAAAATTTATAAATGGCATATCAGAAGAAAAAAGTAAAGACTTTGCTGAGAAACTATGTATAAATTTGAGCAAAAAGGACAGAATAATACCAGGAAACTTTTTATATGTTACAGATATAATGTGCAATCCTCAAATAATAAAACAAGCAGGTAATATACTTTCAGCTTTTTTTTCAGGGAAACATATAGATTATGTTGTTACTGTTGAAACAAAGGGGATACCATTAGCTTATGAAGTAGCTAATTTATTAGGAGTTCAACTTGTGGTTGTTCGTCGTGAAAATAAACTTACAGAAGGTTCAACTTTAAGTATAAATTATGTATCAGGATCTAGTGGAAGAGTACAAAATATGTATGTATCAAAAAATGCAATAAAAAGGAATAGTAAATGCATTTTTATTGATGATTTTATGAAAGCTGGAGGAACAGCACTTGGAATAATTAATTTACTTAAAGAGTTTGAAAGTGAATTATTAGGAATTGGCGTATTGATAGATAATACAGATATAACTAAAAAATTAGTAAATGATTATTTTTCTATAATAGATTTTAATGGGTTTGATGATAATGGAAATATAGTAGTTAAGCCATCTAAATTATTCAGATAATGTAATTTTCAAAAAATTTAATATTTTTTTGAAAATACAGAAGGAAAAACATAAAATTTAGAGAATATGTATGTATATACATAGCATCTTGGAGGTGGAATTATGCAAATTACAGATGTACGTGTTAGAAAAATTGCAGCAGAAGGAAAAATGAAAGCTATAGTTTCAGTAACCTTTGATAATGAGTTTGTAGTTCATGATATAAAGGTTATAGAGGGTCAAAATGGACTTTTTATTGCTATGCCTAGTAGAAAAACACCAGATGGTGAATATAAGGATATAGCACATCCAATTAATACTGAAACTAGAGAGAAAATTCAAAAGTCTATAATCGAAGAATACGAGAGAGCAAAAATGGAAGAAGAATCTTCTGAAAAAGTTCAAGAATAAAATATCCAAAAAAGGAGCTTATAAGCTCCTTTTTTATTTTTCAATTATTCTAAAAACATGGTAATAGGTTGAAAATAATTTTTATATAAAATATAATATTATAAGATGTTTTATTAAATAAAATAAAAGTATATCATAATTAAACCATAAAGAGGTGCTATAATGTATAATTGTGCTATAATATTGGCTGCAGGCAAAGGAAAAAGAATGAAATCTTCTATGCCCAAAGTCGTACACAAGGTTTGTGGAAAAGAAATGGTAAATCACGTCATTGATAACGTTAGAAAAGCTAATATAAAAGATGTAAATTTGGTAATAGGGAAAGGATCAGAAACAGTTAAAGAACATACCAAAGATAGAAATGTTACTTATTCTATGCAAGAGCAGCAACTAGGAACTGGTCATGCTGTTATTTGTGCAGAAGAATTTTTAAGAGATAAAAAAGGTACAGTGGCTATATTTACAGGAGATGCCCCTTTAATTACTAATGAGACTATACAGGAGTTATTTAAATTTCATAATAATGGGGAATTTGCAGCTACTTTAATTTCTTCTACTGTACAAGATCCAACAGGATATGGACGAATTATAAGAGAAGCATCTGGAGAAGTAAAGAAAATAGTTGAACACAAAGATTGTAATGAAAAGGAACTTAAGGTAAATGAAATTAATAGTGGAATGTATTGTTTTGATATAGAAGTTTTATTAACTAGTTTAAAAAGTCTTAACAATGATAATTCTCAAGGAGAATATTATTTAACAGATGTTATAGAAATAATGAAAAAATCTGAAGAGAAAGTTGGTGCTATAGTTGTACCTTATGAAGAAATTATGGGTGTAAATTCAAGAGTACAACTTTCAGAAGCAGAAACAGTTATGAGAAAAAGAATAAATCATAAACATATGGTAAATGGAGTAACATTTATAGACTGTGAAAGTACATATATAGATGTTGATGTAGAAATAGGACATGATACTATAATATATCCAGGATGCGTTATACAGGGAAACACAACAATAAAAGAAGAATGTACGTTATATTCTAATTCAAGAATATGTAATAGTGTAATAGAATCAGGAGTTATAGTTGAAAATTCTGTTATACTAGAAAGTCATATAGGAGAAGGAACTACTGTAGGACCCTTTGCTTATATAAGGCCAGAATCTAAAATAGGTAAATCTGCAAGAATAGGGGATTTTGTAGAAATAAAAAAATCAACTATTGGAGACAACACAAAGGTATCACACCTTACTTATATAGGAGATGCAGAAGTAGGAAGTAAATGCAATTTTGGATGTGGAACTGTAGTAGTAAATTATGATGGACAAAAGAAACAAAAAACTATTATTGGAAACAATTCTTTTATAGGATGTAACACAAATTTGATTTCTCCAGTTAAAGTTAATGACAATACATATATTGCAGCAGGATCTACAATTACTAAGGAAGTACCAGAAGGATCTTTAGCAATTGCTAGATCAAAGCAGATCAATAAAGAAGGCTGGTTAGATAAAAAAGGATTATTAAAAAAATAAAATTTAAGGAGGACTTTATTAATGATAACCCATGGGAAAGGTATTAAAATTTTTTCAGGTAATTCTCACCCGAAATTAGCTCAAGATATTGCTAATATTTTAGGAACTACTGTAGGTGAGTCACAAGTAGGAACATTTAGTGATGGGGAAATATCTGTTAATATCAATGAAACAGTTAGAGGAACAGATCTATTTATTGTACAATCAACTAATGAACCAGTTAATGATAACTTAATGGAACTTTTAATAATGATTGATGCATTTAAGAGAGCTTCAGCAGGAAGAATAACAGCAGTTGTTCCTTACTATGGATATGCAAGACAAGATAGAAAAGCTAAGGCTAGAGATCCGATAACAGCTAAATTAGTTGCAGACCTTTTAACTGCAGCAGGAGCAGATAGAGTACTAACAATGGATCTACATGCTTCTCAGATACAAGGATATTTTAACATTCCATTAGATCATTTATTAGGATCACCAATACTTGCAAAGTATTTCGTACAAAAAGGATTTGAAGATAGGGATGATATAGTTGTAGTATCTCCAGATTTAGGAAGTGTAACTAGAGCTAGAAAATTTGCTGATAAATTGCATTGTCCAATAGCTATTATAGATAAGAGAAGACCTAAAGCAAATGTATCAGAAGTAATGAATATAATAGGAGATATAAAAGATAAGACTGTTATATTAGTAGATGATATGATAGATACAGCTGGAACTATAACTAATGGAGCTAATGCTTTAATAGAAATGGGAGCTAAAGAAGTTTATGCTTGTTGTACTCATGCTGTTTTATCTGGACCAGCTATAGAAAGAATAGAAAACTCAGTAATAAAAGAATTAGTTATGTTGAATACTATAGATTTACCAGAAGAAAAAACTTTAGATAAATTTAAGGTTTTATCAGTTGCGCCTGTATTTGCAGAAGCAATTAAGAGAATATATGAAGATACATCTGTAAGTAAAATATTTGAAGATTAATCAATACATATAAATAAAGTACCCATAGAATTTATTTTCTATGGGTACTTTATTTATATAGTTAACTATTTGTAAATTTTGAAGAATTATTTATTTTTATTTTAAATAATATGATAAATTAAATATGTATTATATAGAGATAATATATAATATACAAAGTTAAAAGGAGGATATACTAATGGAAGGGAAAATAGGAAAAGTTCTTGTTGTAGATGATGATGAAAATATAGCTGAAGTAATAAAGATGTATTTGGAGAATTCAGGATATGATACAAGAGTTTGTTATGATGGCAAAGAAGCTCAAGAAGGATTTTTAGAGTATAAACCAGATTTAGTTTTATTAGATATAATGCTTCCACATATAGATGGAGTTGATGTACTTAAATGGATAAGAAAGGACAGTACAATACCTATAATAATGTTAACAGCAAAGGGAGACACTTTTGACAAGGTATTAGCGTTAGAACTAGGGGCAGATGATTATATAGTAAAACCCTTTGAGCCTAAAGAATTATTAGCAAGAGTTAAAGCTGTATTAAGAAGATATAATGTGGATAATGAAAATAAAGAGGCATTAAATTTTGAACAGTTAACAATAGATGTTAATTCTTATACAGTTGTTTATAAAAATAAGGAAATAAAAATGCCACCAAAAGAATTTGAACTTTTATATTATTTGGCAAAAAATAAAAACAGAGTATTTACTAGAGAACAATTATTATGTGAAGTATGGGGATATGATTATCCAGGAGACTCAAGAACAGTAGATGTTCACATAAAAAGGTTAAGAGAAAAACTAGAGGGAGGCCCTAATTGGGAAATAGAAACTGTTTGGGGTGTAGGTTACAAATTTGAGGTGAAATAAATGAAAAAAGGCTTATTTGCTAAGCTTGTAGCCACATTTACCATAATAATATCTGTAAGTTTTATAATTATAGCAGCCTTTTTATCCTATTGGTTTGAGAGTTACTATTTTGATCAAAGGAAAAATCAACTTATTACAGAATCCCAGTTTATAGGTAATGCGGCAGTTAGATATGTAGAAGGAAGTATACCATCTGAAAAAATTAATGAAGTAATAAACTATATCAGTAATTATTTATCTGTAAATATATGGATTACTGATAAGTATGGATATGTTTATGCCGTATCTAATCCCAAGCATAAAAATTTAGTAGGAGTACAGGTTCTAACTGATGAATTAGAAGAATTAAGAAGAGGAAACAATTTAGAGAATAAAGGGCAGTATAAATCAGCTTTTTCAACCCCTGTACACACTTTTGAAGTTCCTATTTTTTATAAGGGAGTATTTAGTGGAGCTATAATAATGCACACATCTATAGATGAAATAAAAGATCCATTAAAAAAAGTTTATAATATAATATGGATATCAGCTATTTTTGCCATAATAATATCCTGCATAGTAATATATTACTTTTCTGAAAGGATAATTATAAGACCACTTGCACAAATTAATTATGTAGCCGATAAAATATCTAAAGGAGAAGTAGGAAAGAGGGTAGATATAGAGTCAGATGATGAAATAGGGGCTCTAGCCTCTTCCTTTAACTCTATGGCAGAGGCTATAGAACAAGTAGAAAGCAATAGAAGATTGTTTATTTCAAATGTTTCTCATGAAATAAGATCACCCATTACATCAATAAAAGGATTTATTGGTGGAATATTAGACGGAATAGTTCCAGCGGAAAAGCAAAATTATTATCTGAAATTAACCTATGAAGAAACTCAAAGGCTTACAAGACTTATAAATGATTTATTAGATTTATCTGCCATTGAAGAAGGGCATTTAAAATTAAATTTAGAAGAAATAGACTTAAATGAGATTATAAGAACTAGTGTAATAAAATTTGAGACAAAAATAAGAGACAAAAAATTAAAAGTCAATGTAAGTTTAGAAGATGACAAAGTATATGTTATTGCTGATAAAGATAGGTTAACACAGGTTGTAATAAATGTATTAGATAATGCAATCAAATATGCTAATGAGGGTGGAAGTGTAAAATTAAATACAAAAATCAAGGGAAGCAAAGTTATAGTTTCTATATTTAATGATGGCCCGGTTATATCTGATGAGGATATAAAACATATATGGGACAGATTTTATAAAGCAGATAAAGCTAGATCATCTAAGGTTAGTACTGGACTAGGGTTATCTATTGTAAGAAGTATTTTAACACAACACGGGGAAGATATTTGGGTTAATAATAGTCCAGAAGGAGGGGTAACTTTTAATTTTACCATAAAGAGAGCATAATTGTTAAATTTAAACTAAAGAGCGGAGGTTAAATATGGATAGAGATAATTTAAATAATGTTGAAGAGAAAGGTTTAAATGCTGAACCATATGGTGAAATAAATTTTAAAAAAAGTAGAAAAAGAAGAAGGATGAAAAATATACTATTTATTATGATTATAATTATAGTATCAGCTTTATGTGGTGGATTTACAGCTTCCTATATTATAGATAAAAAATTAGAAAAAAATCCATACACTCCTACTAATGAATCCTTATTTGAACAAAAAAGTGAAAAAAATGAAAAACAAAATAAAAATGAACAATTACCTAAGAATTCTATAACAAAGGTTGCTGAAAGTGTAGGACCAGCGGTAGTAGGCATTAGTAATAAAACAGAGGGATATTTTGGGGTAGAAGATCAGGGATCAGGCTCAGGTATAATATTTGATCCTAATGGGTACATTGTAACTAATAATCATGTAATAAATGGAGCACAAAAAATAACAGTAAAATTATCTACAGGAAAAGTTTTAGACGCTTCTTTAGTTGGAAAAGACACTAGGTCAGACTTAGCTGTTATAAAAGTTAATGCTAAAAATCTACCTGTAGCCAAATTTGGTGATTCATCAAAGGTTAAGGTAGGAGATATGGCTATAGCTATTGGTAATCCATTAGGAGAAGAATTTGCAGGAACTGTTACAGCAGGTATAGTTAGTGCTATAAATAGAAAAATTCAATATGGAGGGGCTTTGTATAAATTGATACAAACTGATGCAGCCATAAATCCAGGAAATAGTGGCGGTGCTTTATGTAATGATGCAGGAGAAATTATAGGAATTAATAGTTTAAAAGAAAAAGCAGAGGGAATAGGATTTGCTATTTCTATAAATGAAGCTAAAGATATAATAAAATCTCTAATGGACTATGGTAAAGTATCAAGGCCTTATTTAGGCGTAGCTGGTAAAACCATATCTTCAGAGCAAACTGGAGTATCCGGGGTATATGTAGCGGAGGTAGTTCAAGGTTCTGGAGCAGCTGCAGCCGGAATTAAGCCTACAGACATAATAGTGGAGTTAGATGGTAAAAAAGTTACTAAATTTGAAGATTTGGCAGACATACTAGATACTCATAAAGTTGGAGATACGGTAAAGGCTAAAATATTAAGAAATAGTAAATATAAAGAAGTTAATATAATATTATCTGAAATGAAAGAAAGTAATAGGTAAAATGCAATATACAATAAATAATAAAGAGACCTGATAAGTCTCTTTATTATTTATTGTAGTATAATATTCTTTGGTGATATTAATATTATAATTAGGAGTGAAGGTATGTATTTAGTAGTTGGATTAGGAAATATAGGAGAAGAATATAAAAAAACTAGGCATAATATAGGTTTTGATGCAATTGACATTATATCTGAGAAGTATAATATTAAAATAAATAGGCAAAAATTTAAAGGAAGTTATGGAGAAGGAAGAATAGGAAATGAAAAGGTAATATTATTAAAGCCTAGTACATATATGAATTTAAGTGGAGAAAGTGTTATAGAAGCAGTTAATTTTTATAAAATAAATAAAGAAAATATAATAGTAATATATGATGATATGAGTATAGATATAGGTAAATTAAGAATTAGAGGTAAGGGAAGTGCAGGTGGACACAATGGTATAAAAAATATTATACAACATTTAAATTCAGATATTTTTCCAAGGGTTAGAGTAGGGATTGGACAGCCTGATGGAAATGTAGTAAACTATGTTCTGGGAAAATTTTCAAAAGAACAAAGGGAAATTATAGAAAAAACACTAGCCATGTCAGCTAAAGCGTGTATAAGTATAGTAGAAGATGGAGTGACAGAGGCTATGAATAAGTACAATGGAGTAAAAATAGAAGTATAAACAGAGTTCTTGGCTTCAGAGGGAGTTTTTACTCCTCCTGAAGCTTAGAAATCATTATCCAGGGACGTAACCGCTCTCTACTCCCACTTTGAAGAAAATAGGAGCATTAGAACGGGTAGTCATCGGATAAAACAATAATTATAGGGTGGTTGTTAATATGAGGCTAGAAGGTTTAGTATCACCTTTGAGTTCAAGTGAAGATTTTAAAAGTTTATTAAACAATATAAATTTAAATAAATTTCCTATAGGCACATATGGATTAGCGGATTCTGGTAAAAATTATTTTATTAGTAGTATATTTGCTAATGTAGATAAATCTTTAGTAATCTTTACTCATAGTGATGTGGAAGCTAGAAAAATATATGAAGATTTAAGTTTATATACAACAGAGGTATATTATTTACCTACTAAAGAAGTTGTATTTTATAATATTTATGCTATATCAGGAGATTTAAGATGGGAAAGACTTAAAGTTATAAATGAAGTTTTAAGTACTAAAAAGAAGATAATAGTTACGTGTATAGAATCTTTAGGTGCTACATATATACCTAAAGAGTTATATACAAAGTATACATTTAAATTGTCTGTTGGAGATATTATAGAAACAAAGTCATTAGAAGAAAAATTAGTAAAAAGCGGATATGAAAGAGTAGATATAGTAGAGAATAAAGGAGAGTTCTCTGTAAGAGGAGGAATAATAGATATATATCCTCCTATTTCATCAGAACCCTATAGATTAGAATTTTTTGGTGACGAGGTAGATTCTATAAGAAACTTTAATATAAACTCTCAAAGAAGTATTGAAAAAGTTAATAGTATAAGTATATTCCCAGCTAAAGAAATTATACTTGAAGAAGAAAATATAAACTTAGGACTAAAAAATATAAAAGCTGATTTAGATAAATTAGTTTGTAATTTAAGTAAAAAGGAAGACAAAGAGAAGATAAAAAGTATAATAAATAGTAATTTAGAACAGTTAAATGAAAGCTGGTCTTTTGAAAATATAGATACTTTTCTTCCTTATTTTTACACAAAAACTAACAGCTTATTAGATTATATAGAAGATTCTTTTATTGTTATAGATGATGTTAAACGATGTTTAGGTAAGTTAGATAGTACTTATTTAGAGTTTAATGAAGATTATGATAAATTTTTAGAAAAAGGATATATATTACCTAGACAGGCTGAAATTGTTTATGATAAAGAAAGAATAATCGAACAGTTAGAATACAAAAAAATAATTACTATAGAAAACATAAAAAAAACTATAGATAAATTAAAGCCTAAGTCTGTTTTAACATTTAATCAAACAACTCTACAAGGTTATAATGGTAAAATTGAATTTTTAATAGAGGATATAAAAGAAAAGAAAAAAGAGAAATATAAAATACTAATTTTATCGGGAACTAGGAGTAGAGGAGAAAGATTAGTAAATCATCTTAGAGACATGGGAGTAGAGAGTTCATATAAGGATATAGTAAGAGAAATTAAACCCGGAGAAGTGGTTATAACTTTTGGAAATCAAACAAACGGATTTCAGTATTATGATATAAAATTAAGTGTTATATCTGACAAGGATATATTCGGACAATTTAAAAAGAGGGGGAAAAAGAAACAGAATAAAAAAGGAACAGGGAAAATTAAAAGTTTTACTGAGCTTAAACCGGGAGATTTTGTAGTTCATGCTAACCATGGTATTGGGGTATTTAAAGGTATAAAGCAATTAGAATTACAAGGTAACAAAAAGGATTATTTAGAGTTAATATATCATTCAGATGATAAGCTTTATGTACCAGTAGAGCAGTTGGATATGGTGCAAAGATATATAGGCAGTGAGGGTAAGAAACCTAAAGTAAATAAACTAGGAAGTTCAGAATGGACTAAAACTAAAAATAAGGTTAAAAAGTCCATAGAAGAAATTGCAGAGGATTTAGTAAAATTATATGCTATAAGAGCTACTCTAAAGGGTTATAAATATTCTGATGATACAGTATGGCAAAAGCAATTTGAAGAAGAATTTCCTTATGAAGAAACACCGGATCAAGTATTAGCTATAGAGGATATAAAAAGGGATATGGAATCACCAAAACCTATGGATAGACTTTTATGCGGAGATGTAGGTTATGGGAAAACTGAAGTTGCTATAAGAGCTGCCTTTAAGGCAGTTATGGATGGGAAACAGGTAGCATTTTTAGTTCCTACTACCATATTAGCTCAACAACATTATAATAATTTTAAACAAAGATTTTCGGATTTTCCTGTAACAGTTGATGTTATAAGTAGATTTAGAACTTTATCAGAGCAAAGGGCTACTATAAAGTCTATTAAAGAAGGAAATGTAGATATATTAATAGGAACTCATAGAATTCTTCAAAAGGATATAAAATTTAAGGATTTAGGATTATTAATAATAGACGAGGAACAAAGATTCGGAGTAAAGCATAAAGAAAAAATGAAAAATTTAAAGAAAAATGTAGATGTCTTAACCCTAAGTGCTACCCCTATACCTAGGACTTTACATATGTCATTAGTAGGGGTTAGAGATATAAGTGTTATAGAAACTCCTCCAGAGGAAAGGTACCCTGTTCAAACTTATGTAGTAGAGTATAATGATCAATTGATAAGGGATTCCATATTAAGGGAAATTAGTAGAGGTGGACAAATTTATTTTGTATACAATAGAGTTGAGAGTATCCATGAGATGGCGTCATATATATCAAAGCTAGTGCCAGAAGGAAGAGTTCAGATAGCCCATGGCCAAATGAAAGAAAAAGAGCTAGAGAACGTAGTATTAGACTTTACAGAAAATAAATTTGATATATTAGTGGCTACAACAATAATAGAAACAGGCATGGATATAAAAAATGTTAACACTATGATTATATATGATGCAGATAAAATGGGACTATCTCAGCTATATCAATTAAGAGGAAGAGTAGGGAGAACAAATAGAATGGCATATTGCTACTTAACTTATAAAAGAGATAAGATACTTACAGAAGTAGCAGAAAAACGATTAAAAGCCATAAAGGATTTTACAGAATTAGGGTCAGGATTTAAGATAGCTTTAAAGGATTTAGAAATAAGAGGAGCAGGTAATATGATGGGCTCTGCTCAACATGGACATATGGCTTCTATAGGTTATGATCTTTATTGCAGAATGCTTGAGGATACTATAAAGTTAGTTAGGGGTGATATAGATAAAGAGCCAGTAGAAACTTCAGTAGAGTTAAAAATAGATGCTTATATCCCAAATACTTATATAAAAGATGAAACACAAAAGATAGAAGTGTATAAAAAGATTGCATCTATAGATTCTAAAGAAGAGTTTATGGATATAGAAGAGGAATTAGAGGATAGATTTTCAGATATTCCAATATCCGTTTATAATTTAATGAATATATCTTATATAAGAAGCTTAGGTAAAAAACTTGATGTAGAAGAAATAAAAGAAATTTCAAATGAAGTTGTTTTTCAATTTCAAGACAAGAGTAGCTTAAAAGAAAAAATTGTGAAGATTATAATGGATAAGTATTCAAAGGAAGTAGCATTTAAATTAAATGAAAAGCCTGCTATAGGTTATAGTATAAAGAATATAAAGAAAGAACAGGTTCTTTCAGTTATAAAAGATTTTTTAGAATATATAGTGGATAACAATGAATAAATGAAGGTTTTGTAGTATTGTTATTTATGTGGTAAAATTACTTTAATTGTGCAAAATAAAATGTTAAGAGTGGAGGAATATAGGGTGAAAAGTGCAAAAAAATTATTAAGCGTATTGTGTTTAGGAATATTTATTTTAACATTCACAGCTTGTGATATGGTAGAAAAAACACCAGAAGCAAAAGCTAAAAGTACAATAGCTAAGGTGAACGGAGAAAAGATTCAGAGGAAAGATTTAGAGGGAAATCCTAGACTTAAACAAGTAGTTAATCAAATGAAAATGCAGTATGGTGAAGAATTCGAAAAAAATGAACAAGGAAAAGAAGCTCTAAAGGAACAAAAGTCACAAATTTTAGATGAGCTTATAACAGAAAAAGTTTTATTGCAAAAAGGTAAAGAATTAAAGCTTATTCCAAAAGATGAGGAATTAAACAAAGAAGTAGATAAAAAATTTAATGAAATAAAGGCAGTATATAATAACGATGAAAAGAAATTTGAAGAAACTATAAAAGCTACAGGATTTACTAAAGAAACCCTAAAAGAGTACTTAAAAAGTCAAATAATAATAGAAAAAGTTATAAATGAAGCTACAAAGGATGTAAAAGTTGAAGATAAAGATGCCAAGAAGTATTATAATGAAAATCAACATATGTTTACAGAAAAGCCAAATACTATGAATGTATCACATATATTAGTTAAAACAGAAGATGAAGCTAAAAAAGTTAAAAAGAGATTAGATTCAAAAGAAGATTTTGCAAAGGTGGCAAAGGAAGTATCACAGGATCCAGGTTCTAAAGATAAGGGTGGATTATTAGGAGATATAAATTATAATGATGCTAATTTTGATCCTACATTTATGAAAGCAGCCATAGCACTTAAACAAGGGGCAGTTTCTAATCCAGTTCATACTCAATTTGGATATCATATTATAAAGATTAATAGTAAAAAAGAATATCCAGTTAAAAAATTTGATGCTGTAAAAGAGGATATTAAAAAAGAATTAAAAATGGAAAAGCAAAAGGAAGCTTATACTAAGAAAATAGAAGAATGGAAAAAAGCTTCTAAGATAAAAACCTACGAAAAAAATCTATTATAATAAATAAAAATCATGTGTATAAATTACACATGATTTTTATTTGGAATAAAACTCCAAAAAACAGTTTATTTTACAGTTAAATGAAAAAATATAAAATGTAAATAACAATTATGCATAAAATTTCATAAATAGAAAGATAATATTACTACATAATAATACTAATATATTTAATTTTTAGTTAGAGGAGGAATAAAATAATGAAGGCAACAGGAATTGTTAGACGAATAGACGATTTGGGCAGAGTTGTTATACCAAAAGAAATAAGAAGAACTTTGAGAATAAGAGAAGGGGATCCTCTTGAAATATTTACTGATAGGGAAGGTGGAGTAATATTAAAAAAATATTCACCAATAGGTGATTTAAGTGAATTTTCAAAAGGGTATACTGATTCCCTTCAGCAAACTATAGGTAATATAGTTATGATTTGTGATAAAGATACTATAATATCAATTAGTGGAGCCCCTAAAAAAGAATATCTAGAGAAAAAAATAAGTTATGATTTAGAAAAAATAATAGAAGAAAGAAAAACTGTTTATTTTGGTGATGATAATAAAGCAGTTTCTATATATGATGATGAAGATGTAGATGAAAAGTATTCAGCACAAGTTATATCACCTATAATAGCTGAAGGAGATACTGTTGGAGCTGTAATAATAGTATCAAAAGAAGGTGGAAAGAAATTTAATGAATTAGAGATGAAACTTGCAGAAACTGCTTCATCATTTCTAGGAAAACAAATGGAAGAATAATTTAATATACTTAATATGAACCTGTGCTTAGGCACAGGTTTTATTAATAAACTATAAAATTATAAAAATAAAAGTAATAATAACTCGGTTTTTAAAATACTAATAGGATAGTAGTATTACGGAGGTATTATTATGAAAAAACAATCTTTAATAAAGGGAACTTTTATATTAGGAAGTGCAGGAATAATTGCTAAATTTTTAGGATTATTTTTTAGATGGCCATTACAAATGCTCATAGGAGATGAAGGGATTGGATACTATCAAATGTCCTATCCACTATATATGTTTTTTATAGCAGCTGCATCTGGAATACCTGTAGCAGTTTCTAAGTTAGTATCAGAAAGAAATGCAGTAAGTGATGAAGGTGGGATACTATCAGTTTTAAAAGAAGCTATGATATTTATGTTTATAATGGGAATGGGATTTACAATTATACTTTTATTATTTTCAAAAGATATAATAAGATTTTTAAAATGGGATACAAGATCTTATTATTCTTTGATAGGAATATCCTTAGCACCTTTTTTTATTTCTATAATGAGTGTGTTTAGAGGATTTTTTCAAGGAATGCAAAATATGAATTATACTGCTATATCACAAGTTATAGAGCAGCTAGGGAGAGTAATAGTTGGAGTTGGACTTGCCTATATACTATTACCAAAGGGTATAGAATATTCAGCAGGAGGAGCGGCTATAGGAGCAGCTGCAGGAGGTCTTTTAGGAGGAATATATCTTTTTTTTAGATACTTAAGTGTGAAAAAAGAATTTAGAGTAAAAAAAGTAAAAAGAAATTTAAAAATAATGAATACTATACTTTATATGGCAATTCCTATATCTATAGGATCTGCAGTAGGAACTATCATGAGTTTAATAGATTCTGCATTAGTGCCACAGAAACTATTAGAAGCAGGATTTACATACAAACAATCGACTATATTGTATGGTCAATTAACAGGAAAAGCATTTACTTTAGTTAACGTGCCTTTAACATTATCTGTATCTTTGTGTGCAGCGTTGGTACCTATAATTGCAGAAGATTATATATTAAATAGAAAAATGGAAGTTTTAAAAAAAGTAGAATTAGCTGTTAAAATTTCTATGGTTATAGCCATACCTTCCTGTTTAGGACTTAACTTTATGGCTAAACCTATATTAAACTTAATATTTCCTGGGCAAGAATCAGGATATGAAATATTAAAGCATTTAGCGCTGAGTATACCATTTATAGTTTTATGTCAAACTAGTACAGCTATATTACAGGGCGTAGGGAGGTATATGAGACCTATAATTAACTTATGTATAGGATGTATATTTAAAATAGTAATCACATTGATTTTAGTTCCTATGAGTAATATAAATATATATGGTGCAGTTATAGGTACAATAGCTGGTTATGTGATATCAGCTGTATTAAACATGAGAGCTTTAAAAAAGAGCTTAAATATAAGTATCAATTATTATGAAATCATGATAAAACCTCTTATTGCATCTACAATAATGATAATTGCAGTTGTATTTATTTACTTCTATGCCTATAATTATACCATAAGTAGTAAAATAGCTTGTTTAATAGCTGTATTTTTAGGAATGATAATCTATTTTATTATAATAGGATTAATTGGTATACTTGATTATACTTATATAAAAAGAAAAATCATAAAAAGATAAGGGTGAATTATTACATGATAAACATTATAGGATTAGGTCCAGGATCCAAAGAATCAATTACTTTAGGAACTATAGATAGTTTAAAAACTGTTGATAAAGTTTTTTTAAGGACAGAAAAACATCCTACAGTAGAGTATATAAATAAACTAGGAATAGTTTATGAAACTTTTGATGAAAAATATGAGACAGGTGAAAGTTTTGATGAGGTATATAATTCTATAGCAAAATCATTAATAGATGATAGCAACAATTATTCAGATATAATATATGCAGTACCAGGGCATCCATTAGTTGCAGAAAAATCTGTAAATATACTTATAAAGCTTTGCAAGGAAAATAATATAGAATTTAAAATAGTGCCTGCAGTAAGCTTTGTAGATGCTTTGATGGAAAGTTTACTTTTGGATCCAGTAGAAGGATTGAAAATAATAGATGCTTTTGACATAAAGAATCAAGTAATGGATAAGAGAATTGGAACTGTAATCACACAAGTATATGATAAGTTTATAGCATCAGAAGTTAAATTAAATCTTATGAACTATTATAAAGATGATACAGAAATATTTTTTGTAAGAGCAGCGGGAATAGAGGGACTTGAGGAGATAAGAAAGATACCCTTATATGAATTAGATAGACAACATAACATAGATCATTTAACATCAGTATATATACCAAAGGTTTCAAATAATAACTATGATTTTATGGATTTATTAGATATAATGGATAAGCTAAGAGGGGAAGAGGGCTGTCCTTGGGATAAGGAACAAACTCATACTTCATTAAAAAAATACTTAATAGAAGAAAGTTATGAAGTTATAGAGGCCATAGATAATAAAGATGTGGATATGTTAATCGAAGAATTAGGAGATGTGCTCCTACAAGTAATTTTCCATTCTCAAATTGGAAAAGAAGAAGGTTTTTTTGAAATAAAAGATGTAATACAGTCTATATGTGATAAAATGATTAATAGACATCCTCATGTTTTTAGTGACTTAGAGATAAATAATTCAAATGAAGTTTTGGAAAATTGGGATAAGATAAAAAGTATAGAACAGGGAAATAAAACTTACACAGATAGTATAAGACATATTGCCAAAACACTACCAGCTTTAATGAGAGCAGATAAAGTTCAAAAGAAAGCAGCAAAGGTGGGATTTGATTGGGATAATATAGAAGATGCTATGAAAAAAATTATAGAGGAATATAAAGAGATAGAAGATGTATATAAAAGCAAAAATAAGGTAAAAATATTAGAAGAAATAGGTGATTTATTATTTTCAGTGGTAAATGTAGCAAGATTTCTTGACATTGACCCTGAAAATGCTTTAAATTATAGTATAGATAAATTTATAAATCGCTTTCAATACATAGAAGATGAATCAATCTCTATGGGCAGAAATTTAGATAATATGTCTTTAGAAGAAATGGATGAATTATGGAAGGAAGCGAAAAATAAATAAATTCACTTATTTAAATAAAAACCATATTTAAAGAAGGATTTTTATAATAAGTGAAGAATAAGCTAGTATGCGAATAATGTATAAAACTTTAAGTAGTAAACTACTTAATTTTAAGGAGGTAACAAAAGTGAATAAATCAGAATTAATTACAAGCATGGCAGAAAAATCAAAATTAACTAAAAAGGATGCAGAAGCAGCTTTAAAAGCATTTATAGAAAGCGTTGAAGAAGCATTAGAAGGTGGCCAAAAAGTTCAATTAGTTGGCTTTGGTACTTTTGAAACTAGGGAAAGAGCTGAAAGAGTAGGTAGAAATCCAAGAACTAAAGAAGAAATAACTATACCTGCATCAATAGCACCTGTTTTCAAAGCAGGAAAAGAGCTAAAAGAAAAAGTAAACAAAAAATAAATAATAAATATAAAAAACCTAGGTTTAAATCTGGGTTTTTTGTTTATTTTTATATAAAGTTAAGGGGGAAAGGATTTGCGTTTAGATAAATTTCTTAAAGTTTCAAGAATAATAAAAAGAAGAACTGTAGCTAAAGAGGCTTGTGAAAACGAAAGGGTTCTTGTTAATTCTAAGATAGCTAAACCTGGTACTGAAGTTAAAGAGGGAGATCTCTTAGAAATACAATATGCTAATAAAACTATGAAGTATGAAATAATATCTGTTTTAGAGCATGTAAAAAAAGAAGATGCTGAAAATATGTACAAAATTATATAAGTTTCAAAATAAAAGGTTCTAAAAGTTTTCAAAATATGATTTTTTAGAACCTTTTATTTTATTGTAATATACAATAATGAATGAGCATATATTATTTATAAGTAGAGGGGGATATTTATGGAAAAGAAAGAGTTTAAGAATGATGATAAAATAAGTAATTTAAATTTAGAGAGTAGAAAAAAGTTAATTTTAAGCGGCATCAATGAAGTTATAAGCTTTAATGAAGAAGAAATTATGTTAAAGACAACCCTAGGAGATTTAGATATAAAAGGATCAAATTTAAAAATGAATAAATTAGATGTACAAAATGGAGATGTTGTAATAGTAGGTACTATAAATTCTTGTGCTTATCTTAATGATCAATCTAAAGCTAGCAGGAGCAATATATTTTCAAAACTATTTAAGTAGGAGATTTGTATAGTATGGTTATATCTATAAGTAAACAATTGGGATTATTAATTTTTAGTTTTTTATCTGGTTTAATAACGGGTGTTTTTTTTGACATTTATAGAAGTATAAGGATGGATAAAAATTTAAGTCCTATTATAAAAATTATTGAAGATATATTATTTTGGTGCTTGGCTGCTATAGCAATATTCATATTTTTGTTATATAATAATTGTGCCTTTATAGGGATATATGTATACCTATGGATTGCTATAGGATTATACATATATATATTTTTTATAAGCAAATATTTAAATCCTATATTTATTTATGTGGTTCAAAATATAAATAAATTTTTTAGAATAGCAATTAATATAATAGTGTATCCCTTTAAAATACTAATATATAAAATAAAATCTAATAAAATGCATTAATTTTTAATATAATTTGCAAAAATAACTTGAAGAAAATTTTAAATATAATAAAATATAACTATAAGGTTTATATTTTATAAAGGGAAGTTATATTATGAAAAAAATTAATGTAAAGAAGTTAATACTTTTCTTAGCTATAGTTTATATTGCAGTTATTTTTATAAATCAGCAAATAACTATGCATAAAATCAGGGACCAAATAAGTGAAAAGAAAATAGAATTAAAAGAAGTTAAAGAAAAAAATCAAAAATTACAGGATGAAGTCAAATTATCTAAATCAAAAGATTACATAGAAAAATTAGCTAGAGAAAGATTAAGACTTATAAAGAAAGGGGAGACTCCTGTAATAAACAACACACAATAATAAAATTGTTTTTAAATTTAAATTATATATACATTATTTATTAAGGAGGAGTCTTATTAATATGACTTTGAATGCAGGTAGTATACTTGAAGGTACAGTAGTTAACATTACAAATTTTGGAGCCTTTGTTGAAATTGAAGGTAAAACAGGTTTAGTGCACATATCTGAAGTATCAGATAGTTATGTAAAAGACATTAGAGAATATTTAAAAGAACAGGATAAAGTAAAGGTTAAAGTTATTTCAATAGATGATAAAGGAAAAATAAGTTTATCTATTAAGCAAGCTATGCAACAGAAAAAATCTTGCAAACCAGCGGAAATTGATTGGTCAAGAGAAAAGTCTAAAAAGAATGAAGTAAATTTTGAAGATAGATTATCTAAATTCTTAAAAGACAGTGAAGAAAGATTCCAAGATTTGAAAAAGCATCAAGATTCTAGAGGTAGAGGAAGTAAGAAAAGCTATTAAAACAAAAGGCCTTAGGGGCCTTTTTATTTATTTTAAAAAAAATAAAATAAAGTGTTGACATAGTATAGTTTGTGGGATATAATTATTTATGTCGTCAGCAATGAGACAAAAACACAAAATAAAATAACGTGCTGGAGTGGCGGAACTGGCAGACGCACAGGACTTAAAATCCTGCGGGCCTAACAGCCCGTACCGGTTCGATTCCGGTCTTCAGCACCAATATCGCGGGGTGGAGCAGTTGGTAGCTCGTCGGGCTCATAACCCGAAGGTCGTAGGTTCAAGTCCTGCCCCCGCAACCATTGTGGCGGAATAGCTCAGCTGGCTAGAGCATTCGGTTCATACCCGAAGTGTCGTAGGTTCAAGTCCTATTTCCGCTACCATTTCCTTGAAAAATTATATAATACACAATGTGCTGGAGTGGCGGAACTGGCAGACGCACAGGACTTAAAATCCTGCGGGCCTAACAGCCCGTACCGGTTCGATTCCGGTCTTCAGCACCAAATATCGCGGGGTGGAGCAGTTGGTAGCTCGTCGGGCTCATAACCCGAAGGTCGCAGGTTCAAGTCCTGTCCCCGCAACCAATTATTTTTTGGGAGAATAAATTAGCTTTGGTTTTTGTATTTAACATTAATGTCGCGGAGTGGAGCAGTTGGCAGCTCGTCGGGCTCATAACCCGAAGGTCGTAGGTTCGAGTCCTGCCTCCGCAACCAATTATTTTTTGGCGGAATAGCTCAGCTGGCTAGAGCATTCGGTTCATACCCGAAGTGTCGTAGGTTCAAGTCCTATTTCCGCTACCACATAAAAAGAGAGATTCTATTTAAATAGAATCTCTCTTTTTATAATGTGTTATATTTCCTATAAAAAATACACTAAACTTTTTATTAAATGCATATTAATACTATAAGCATAAAAATATGAATTTTTTCTATTTATATTTCTTATTAAATATTAAATTATTTTATTTACTGTATTATTTTTCCCATAAATGTCTAAAAAAAATAATTATAAAAAATATTAGAAAGAAATGTCCTAAAAAAAAATAGATGCGACTTCAGTTTATGACAATTATTTCCATACACCCTTGATATAATTGAGAAGTAACTTAATGGGGGTGATTAATTATTATGCAATATGGCGCAGAACTTTTACCATACCAAAGATTAAAAAAAATAGAAAAGCAAAAGTATAAAAAATCTATTAATCTCAAGTCTATTGTAAATATGATAATTTTCTTTATGAGCTCTTTTCTAGTGAGTAGAGTAATTTTTATTAATAACATGGCTCCCTTTGGGATAGCTTTTTTATTATCTATATCTAGACAAAAAGAATATAACAAATATTTATTTATATCAGCTGTTGGTTCTGTTATAGGATATATATCTTTAAAAAATAATATAGGTTATATATCTTTAAATATATTAGAAATAGCAACCATAATACTTTCATCTTATATATTTAAAAATGTAGAGGATAAAAAAAATACCATAATTATATATATGATCATATACTTAGAGATATTCGCATATAAAATTTTTGTTACTAAGATTTCAACAACTATGGCTATATTGGGAGCTACTTTTGAAATAGGTTGTATTTTCCCAATATACTATATTATTAATTATTCAATTTTATGTTTTAAGAATATAAATACTAGTCATTTATATTCCAATGAAGAAATAGTAAGTATGGCTATTACATTATCTCTTGTGGTTTCAGGAACTTGGGGAGCTAATATAGCAGGAATAAATTTAATGAATTTAATATCTATTACTATGATATTAATTATAGGATATGTAAAGGGAAGTACTAGTGCTTCAGCTATCGGTGTGGCTATGGGGGCTATAGTAGGATTAAGTTCTAACAACATGATGATTTATATTTCTATATATGGACTATGTGGGCTTATATCTGGAGTTTTCAAAGAAACAGGTAAGTTGATGACTGGCATATCTTATTTGGTTAGTTTTTTAATATTGAAATTTTATTCTAATATTAACTATGATTTTAAGATAATAGAAGTGTTAATATCCTTAACTTTATTTTATATAATACCTAATAAACTATATATGAAAATGGAGTATGAATTAGATTATCAAAAGAAACAAGAAAACTTACAAGAAAACTATATGGACAAGATCAAAGGTATTCTTACGGATAAATTGGGCAATTTTTCTAGCGTATTATACAATATGGGAAATGTATTGGAAAAATTAGTAGATAATGAGAAATTAGCTATGAAAAATAAAAGTGGTGCTTTAATAGAAAATTTAGCAGATAGAGTTTGCAGCAACTGTAACATGAATCATATATGCTGGAAGAGAGAAGGATATTATACTTATAATGCTCTAGGGGAGTTAATACAAAATTATCAAGAGAATAGAAAAGAACTTCCTTATGAAATAGAAAGAAAATGTGTAAAGAGAACTCAACTTATTAATAATACAGAAGATATAGTAAATAATTATATAATAAATGAAATGTGGAAAAAAAGACTTAGTGAATGTAGGGAAGTGTTAGCTAATCAAATAAACACAATGGCTTATTCTGTTGAGGAGATCACAAAGGAATTTGGACAAAGTATTAGATTTAGTAATTTAACGGAAAAAGACATTAGAAGAATGTTAAATAAGAATAATATAAAATATAAGGATATATTTTGTTATAATAATGAAAATGGCAGACTTATAATAAATTTAAAAATAGATGCTTGTACAGGTAAGCAGAAATGTGTAAAGGAAATATTGCCCCTAATAAATAAGGTTACAGGTAAATTAATGTGTGTAGCTAATGAAAGTTGTAACTTAGATTTAAAAAATAACGACTGTAATATAATTTTTGAGGAAACACCTAAATATCATGTAGCCTCTTATGTTAATAAGACAGCAAAAGATGGGGAACAATGTAATGGGGATAGTTATTCTTTTGGGAAATTAAAAAGTGGTAGCTATATGACTATAATAAGTGATGGCATGGGATCCGGACCTCAAGCAGTTCAAGAAAGTAGTGCAGTAGTTGAACTTATTGAAAGGTTTGCTCAATCAGGATTTAGTAAACTTATAGCTATAAATACAATAAATTCTATAATGAGCATAAAATTTTCTCAGGATGAAAAGTTTTCAACAGTAGATTTATCAAATATAGATTTATATGAAGGGCAAGTAGATTTTATGAAGGTAGGAGCAGTAGCTAGTTTTATAAAGCGAGGAACAGATGTATATACTATTAAGTCTAAAACATTACCAATAGGGGTTTTGGACAAAGTAGATATTGATATTGAAACAAGGGATTTAAAAAATGGAGATATAATAGTAATGGTAAGTGATGGGGTTCTAGATTATGAAAGTAGTTCTGCAGGTAAAGTAGAATGGGTAGTAGAATTTTTAAAAAATACCACATTAAATAATCCTAAAGAAATAAGCGAAGAATTAATAGAAAATGCTAAAAAATTAAGTAAAGGTAAGGTAAAGGATGATATGACCGCAATAGTGCAAAAAGTATATAGTTTATATTAAAATATAGAAAGAGAATATAAAGTTAAGTAGTAAATACTTAATTTGTTTAAATATTCTCTTTTTTTTATATAAAACCCCGCTAAAAGTATAATGATTAGAGTATTTTTATGGTATAATGTTTTAATATAAAGGTATAAGGTGTGTTTTTATGAAAGATGTGGTTATAAATACTATAAAGAAATATGATATGATTGAAGCCAATGACAAAATAATAGTAGGTGTATCTGGTGGACCAGATTCTATGTGTCTTTTACATATGTTATGTTTATTAAAAGATGAACTAAGAATAAAGGATATATATGTGGCTCATATAAATCATGGTGTTAGAGGAGCAGAATCAGATGCTGATGAAAAATATGTAGAGAATTTTTGTTATATGAATAATTTAGGCTTTTTTTCTAAAACAATAGATATGAACAAAATAGCCAAAGAAAAGGGAATGTCTAGCGAAAGTGCAGGAAGAGAAGCAAGATATGATTTTTTTAATTATTTAAGAGAAGAACTGGGAGCTCAAAAAATAGCAACAGCTCATAATGCAAATGACCAAGCAGAAACTGTGCTTATGAGAATAATGAGGGGAACAGGATTACAGGGATTAATAGGTATAAATCCAATAAGAGATGGTGTATATATAAGACCTTTAATAAATGTATTAAGAGAAGATATAGAAAATTATTGTGAAAAATATGAACTAAATCCTAGGATAGATAAAACGAATTTACAAAGTATATATACAAGAAATAAAATTAGATTAGAATTAATACCTTATATAAAAGATAATTTTAATGAAGATATAGTAAATACTTTATGTAGATTTTCTAATATAGTTTCTAAAGATAATAGCTATTTAGAGAAAGTATCGAAAGATAAATTTCAAATATATTGTACTAAAAAAACACAAAGGGTAATAATAGATAAGAGAGTTTTTTTAGAGCATGAAAGTATTTCAACTAGAATATTAAGAGAGGCTATACTTTATATAAATAAAAACTTATATAATCTTGAAATGAAGAATATATATGATATCTTAGAATTAGGTTTAAATACAACAGGTAAATTTATAAACTTACCTAGCAATATAAGAGCTGAAAATGTTTATGGAGACATACATTTATATAAAGAATGCAATGAGATAAATAATATTCATTGTGAACTTAAAATAGGACGTAATAAAATAGGAGATTTAAATACTAATTTAAAAATATATTCTATCAAAGATCATAATCACAATATAAATGATAATAAATATGTACAATACTTTGATTATGATAAAATAAGTAATGAAAAAGTTTATTTAAGAAATAGAAAAAATGGAGATAAATTTACTCCATTAGGAATGAAAGGTAGCAAGAAATTAAAAGATTTCTTTATAGACCTAAAAATTCCAAGAGAAGAAAGAGATAGGCTAGAACTTTTATGTTTTGGAGATGAAATAGCTTGGATTATAGGCTACAGAATAAGTAATAATTTTAAAGTAGATAAAAATACAAAAAATGTATTAGAAATAACTGTTGAAAGAGGGGAACCAAATGGATCTAATAAGTAGGGATATAGAAAAAGTACTTATATCTGAAGAAAAAATACAAAACAAAATAAATGAATTAGGAGATCAAATCAGTAAGGATTATGATGGCAAAGATTTAATGCTAATAGGTATATTAAAGGGGTCTGTACCTTTTATGGCAGATTTACTAAAAAGAATAACCATACCTTGCACTATGGATTTTATGGCGGTGTCTAGCTATGGAAACTCTACTACATCCTCAGGGGTAGTTAGAATATTAAAGGATTTAGATTTTGAAATAGAAGGTAAAGATATTCTTATAGTAGAAGATATAATAGACTCTGGTATAACATTAAAATATTTATTAGAAAATTTACGTGCTAGAAAACCAGCTAGTATAAATATAGCTTGTTTGCTTAATAAGGAAGAAAGAAGAAAAGCAGAAATTGATGTTCATTATTTAGGTTTTAATGTTCCTGATTATTTTCTTGTAGGATATGGATTAGATTTTGCAGAAAAATATAGAAATCTACCTTACATTGGAATATTAAAAGAGGAAGTTTATAAATAATTAATATTCAATTTATTGTAAACAAATTTTTGTTATGATACAATTTTACAGTATAAAACTAGAAAGTGAGGGTGGCCAAATATGAAAAAATTTTCAAGTGCAACGGCCTGGATTGTTGTTCTTATATTAGTTATATTCTCATCTTTAATGCTTGTTAGAACTGGAACTAACTCTACAGCTATTAATTTTAGTGAATTCCAAAAAAATTGGATACAAAATGAAATTAAAAGTTTTCAAGTTAAAGATGATAAAATGACAGTAGTTGGAACATTAAAAGATGGCACACAATATGAAACAGTAGTTCCTTCAGAAAGATTGTTTCAATTTATAAATGAACATCCTAAAAATGGAGAAGTAAAAGAAGTTTATGTTAAACCAACATCAGTACCTATATGGGTACAATATTTACCTATGATATTAATAGTTTTAATGCTTTTAGGATTTTGGTTTATGTTTATGCAACAAGCACAGGGTGGTGGCGGAAATAGAAATGTTATGAATTTTGGAAAGAGTAAAGCCAAAATGGCCACACCAGATAAGAAAAAAGTAACTTTTGATGATGTTGCAGGAGCTGATGAGGAAAAGGAAGAGTTAGCAGAAATAGTAGATTTTCTTAAGTCGCCTAAAAGATATATAGATATGGGAGCTAGAATACCTAAAGGAGTATTATTAGTAGGACCTCCAGGAACAGGTAAAACTCTTTTAGCTAAGGCTATTGCAGGAGAAGCAGGAGTACCTTTTTTTAGTATATCAGGTTCAGACTTTGTTGAAATGTTTGTAGGTGTTGGAGCATCTAGAGTTAGAGATTTATTTGAGCAAGCTAAGAAGAATTCACCCTGCATAGTTTTTATAGATGAAATTGATGCAGTAGGAAGACAAAGAGGCGCTGGTTTAGGCGGTGGCCATGATGAAAGAGAACAAACTTTAAATCAATTATTAGTTGAAATGGATGGTTTTGGTGCTAATGAAGGTATAATAATGATTGCAGCAACAAATAGACCAGATATATTAGATCCAGCCTTATTAAGACCAGGAAGATTTGATAGACAAATAGTTGTCGGAGCACCAGATGTAAAAGGTAGAGAGGCTATATTAAAGGTTCACTCAAAAAATAAACATTTAGCAGAAGAAATAAAGTTAGAAATATTGGCCAAAAGAACACCAGGATTTACAGGGGCAGACTTAGAAAATTTAATGAATGAATCTGCACTTTTAGCAGTAAGAAAGAGAAAAGAATTAATAGATATGGAAGATCTAGAAGAAGCAGTTACAAGAGTAATAGCTGGACCAGAAAAGAAGAGCAGAGTAATAGATGAAGAAGATAGAAAGCTAACTGCTTATCATGAAGCCGGTCATGCTGTTGTTATGAAACTTCTTCCCCATGCAGATCCAGTTCATCAAATAAGTATAGTTCCAAGAGGTATGGCAGGTGGATATACTATGCATTTACCAGAAAAGGATAGCTCATATATGTCTAAATCTAAATTAGAAGATGAAATTGTAGGTTTATTAGGAGGAAGAGTAGCAGAAAAGTTAATTATAGGAGACATAAGTACAGGAGCTAAAAATGATATAGATAGAGCTACAACAATAGCTAGAAAAATGGTCATGGATTATGGTATGAGCAATACATTAGGTCCAATAGCTTTTGGATCAGGGCATGATGAAGTTTTCTTAGGAAGAGATCTTGGAAAGGGAAGAAACTTCAGTGAAGATGTAGCCTATAAAATAGATCAAGAAATAAAAAAATTAATAGATACTGGATATAATGAAGCAGAAAGACTTTTAAATGAAAATATATCTAAATTACATGCTGTAGCGCAAGAATTGCTTAAAAAAGAAAAATTAGAGGCAAATGAATTTGAAGAAATATTCAAAAATAGTTAGAATAAAAGAGTAGATGTTTTATCATCTGCTCTTTTTTATATATCAAAATAGATATAAGATGATATAATTAATAATAAAAATAATTTATATGAAATGGGTGATATAGTAAAGTTAAAAAAATTATTAAACAGTGAATAAATAATTATTCAATTACACAGGAATAATTAATAGGGTACACATTATAAGTAAGGGGGAATATATAAATGTTTAAATCCGATATAGAAATAGCACAAGAATCCAAAATGGAAAATATAAAAAATATAGCTGAAAAGATAGGGTTAACAGAAGAAGATATAGATTTATATGGGAAATATAAATGTAAAATTTCTTTAGATGTTTTAAAGAGTAATAAAGATAAAAAAGATGGTAAACTAATTTTAGTTACAGCTATAAATCCTACTCCAGCAGGAGAAGGAAAATCTACAATTACAGTGGGATTAGGGCAAGCTTTATGGAAGAAAAATAAAAAAGCAGTTATAGCATTAAGAGAACCTTCTTTAGGACCTGTATTTGGTATAAAAGGAGGTGCAGCTGGAGGTGGATATTCTCAGGTTGTTCCGATGGAAGATATAAACCTTCATTTTACAGGGGATATGCATGCTATTACTTCAGCTAATAATTTGCTAGCAGCTGCTATAGATAATCATATTCATCAAGGAAATATTTTGAAGATTGACCAAAGAAGAATTCTCTTTAAAAGAGTTATGGATATGAACGATAGAGCTTTAAGAAATGTAATTGTAGCCTTAGGTGGAAAAATAAATGGATTTCCAAGAGAAGATGGATTTATGATAACTGTAGCTTCAGAGATTATGGCTATATTATGTTTAGCAGAAAATCTTATGGATCTTAAAAATAAAATGGGAGACATATTAGTAGCTTATAGTACGGAGGGTAATCCTATATACTGTAAGGATTTAGAGGTTCAAGGAGCTATGGCATTATTAATGAAAGATGCTATAAAACCTAACTTAGTTCAAACTTTAGAAAATACTCCAGCTATTATACATGGTGGGCCTTTTGCTAATATAGCTCATGGATGTAATAGCATATTAGGAACAAAAATGGCCTTGAAATTAGGAGATTATGTAATAACAGAAGCAGGATTTGGGGCGGATTTGGGAGCAGAAAAGTTTTTTGATATTAAGTGTAGAAAAGCTAATTTGAAACCAAGCTGTGTAGTTATAGTAGCTACAGTAAGAGCTTTAAAATATAATGGTGGAGTTCCTAAGGAAAATCTAAAGGAACAAAATATAAAAGCATTATCTATAGGAATAGAAAATTTAGGAAAACATATAGAGAATGTTAATAAGTTTGGCGTACCAGCAGTAGTTGCTATAAATAAATTTATAGCAGATACAGAAGAGGAAATAGAGTTCATAAAAAAATATTGTAAAGAACTAGGTGCAGAAGTATCCATAGCAGAGGTATGGGAAAAAGGCGGAAATGGTGGCTTAGAATTAGCTGATAAAGTTTTAGATACTATAGAAAAGAAAGAGAGTAAATTTAATCCTATATATGAGGAAACTCTTAATATAAAAGAAAAAATAGAAACAATTGCCCAGGAAATATATGGAGCAGAAGGGGTAGATTATTCTAAAGAGGCAGAAAAGCAAATAACAGAAATAGAAAAATTAGATTTAGATAAAAAGCCTGTATGTATGGCAAAAACTCAGTATTCTTTATCAGATGATGCTAAACTATTAGGGAGACCCTGTGGATTTAGAATTAATGTTAAAGAAGTTAGAATATCCAATGGGGCTGGATTTATAGTTGTGTTAACAGGAAATGTTATGACTATGCCAGGTTTACCTAAGAAACCTGCAGCTAACAATATGGATGTATTATCAGATGGCAATATAGTTGGACTATTCTAACATTAATATAACAGAAGTATTAACTTGACAAAATAATTGGAACTGATAAAATAAAATTATTAAATTGACATTAAATCAAGCATAAAGGGCAGCGGCAAGGCTGCTCTTTCATTGTATTTAAGACCCTATTTTGCTTATTAAGGTGGTGCTTTATATGATTTTAGTTTTAGATGTAGGAAATACTAATATAGTTTTAGGTATATATAAAAATAAAGAATTAATAGCAAACTGGAGATTGGCTACAGATAATAAAAGAACAGCAGATGAATATGGAATACAAGTAATAGAATTATTTTCGCATAATAATTTAAGTTTTTCTGATATAGAAGGGGTAATTATATCCTCTGTAGTTCCTAATATAATGTATTCTTTAGAGCATATGATATCAAAATATTTTAATATAAAACCTATAATAGTAGGTCCTGGAGTAAAAACAGGTATAAACATAAAATATGACAATCCAAAGGAAGTTGGAGCAGATAGAATTGTTAATGCAGTAGCAGCTCATGAAATTTATAAAAAACCATTAATAATTATTGATTTTGGAACAGCTACTACATTTTGTTCTGTAACAAAGGAAGCTAATTATTTAGGAGGAACTATATGTCCAGGTATAAAAATTTCTTCAGATGCTTTATTTGATAAAGCAGCTAAGTTACCAAGGGTAGAACTTGTAAAAACTCCTGGGGTTATATGTAAAAATACTGTAGCTAGTATACAAGCTGGAATAATTTATGGTTATGCTGGGCAAGTAGATTATATAGTGTCAAAAATGAAAAAGGAAATGATGGCTCTAGGGGAAGAGGAACCTTTTGTAGTTGCTACAGGGGGATTTGCTAAACTGATTAGTGAAGAAGCAAAAAGTATTGATGAAATAAATGCTATTTTAACATTAGAGGGATTAAGAATAATATATGAAAAAAATAAATAAGGTGATTATATGAATATAGGAAATCTTATATTTCATAATAATGTATTTTTAGCACCTATGGCAGGCTTTACAGATATAGCTTTTAGAGAGATATGTAAAGAATTAGGATGTGGTTTAGTTTACACTGAAATGGTAAGTGCTAAAGCATTATATTATGGAAGTAATAATACAACGGAATTATGCGTAATATCAAATAAAGAAAAACCGGTAGCCTTACAATTATTTGGCCACGAGCCAGATATAATGGCAAATGCAGTAGAATTTTTCAATGACAATAATGATGTATGCATATTGGATGTAAACATGGGATGTCCAGCCCCTAAAATAGTTAAAAATGGTGATGGTTCAGCCCTTATGAAAGACCCTAAATTAGCATCGGAAATAATAAAAGCTATGAAAAAAGTAGCTAAAAAACCTATTACAGTTAAATTTAGAAAAGGTTTTGATAAAAATAATATTAATGCAGTAGAGTTTGCCAAAATAATGGAACAATCTGGAGCTGATGCTATAACTATTCATGGTAGAACAAGAGAGCAAATGTATGAAGGAAAGGCAGATTGGACAATAATATCAAAAGTAAAGAATGCTGTAAGCATACCTATAATAGGTAATGGAGATGTATTTTCGGCAGAAGATGCTATAGAAATGATAAATAAAACGAACTGTGATGGTGTAATGGTAGGAAGGGGTGCTCAAGGTAATCCGTGGATATTTAAACAAATAAATGAAAAAATTAAGGGAGAACATGTATATTATCCCACTTCACAAGAAAGAATAGACATATGTATCAATCATTATAAAAGAGCATTAGAATATTTTGAAGAACATAAGGCAGTAAGAGAGATGAGAAAACACGTAGCAGTATATGTAAAAGGTCTTAAAAATTGTACTGATATAAAGGATAAAGTAAATATGGAAAAAAATTCTGATAAAGTGTTAGAAGAATTAATTAAATATAGGGAAACATTAAGGGAATTTTAAATAAATATTTACATAAAAATATATTGTAATCAATTTTTATGGTGAAATAATGATACCTATAATAGATATAAACTCTAATATAATAAAAAACTATAATAAAAATAATTTTATATTTAAAATAAAAGATGAGTTTTTAACACACTTTAGGAGAAATTATTTCATAGAGGAACTAAATTTAGTAATATCCAAAGTGAAAATATCTCCAAATTTTAATGAAAAAGCTTATCATAAAAATATAAAACGAAGTATAAAATATTCAAGACATAAAGATTTCGTATTAGCACCAAAGACCTTTAGATTTTTAGATTATTATTTGTTAAATAGTTTTCAAAAGGAATTATTTGCTTTATCCGTATGTGAAAGTATAAAAACTATATTAAGGTTAAAGGGCAAATCTATAAGAAATAGTTGCATAGCAATATTTGATGCAAAAGAAGAATATGTTTTTAATATTATAAATTGTATTTCTAAAGAAGCAAAGTATATAATATTAGTTTCTGAGGATTTAAATAAATTAGGAAAATTAAATGATTATATAATAGCTAATTATGGAATAACGCCTATTATAACTAAAGATATAAAAACTTCTTTCAGTAAAGCAGATTTTATAATAACAAGTAAAGATGTAGAAATTATAAGAGAAATACCAGTATGGTATATTAATAATAGTAAAATTTATAAAAATAAAGGAAATTGTAACATAAATAATATAACATATAAAGTTCCATGGAAGACTAATTTAAATTTTAATCCAGAGTTATTAGGTGCAATACTTTGTCAAATGGATAAAAAGAATGTGGAAGAAGCAATAAGATATAATGGTATTGTATTAGATAAAATAATGTTTAATGAAGATATAGTAAAAATAACTAGATAAAAGTAAGGAATACTGAAATGTTGACAGGATAAAGTACCTGTTTTATAATTACTTAAATGTTTCTTTTATGTTATAATGTTAAGAATGTATCATAATATATAAATAGTAACAAAATAAAGGGGAGAATAGCATGAGCGAAGCAAAAAAATATGTTATGACTTATGAAGGGGTAAAGAAATTAGAAGAAGAATTAGAATATCTAAAAACGGTAAAAAGAAAAGAAATAACAGAAAAAATAAAGGTAGCCCTTTCATTTGGGGATTTAAGCGAAAATTCAGAATATGATGAAGCTAAAAATGAACAAGCTTTTGCAGAAGGAAGAATAATACAATTAGAAAACATGCTAAAAAATGCTAGTATAGTTGATGAAAATGAAGTTCCTAAAGATGTAGTAAGTGTAGGTTCTATAGTAAAGGTTAAAGATTATGAATTTGATGAAGAGGTTGAATATATAATCGTAGGCTCTGCTGAAGCTGACCCTATGAATAATAAAATATCTAATGAATCACCAGTAGGGAATGGATTAATAGGTAAAAAAGTTGGAGATATAATAGAAGTAACAGTTCCAGATGGTGTTAGTAAATATGAAATATTAGAAGTTAATAGAGCATAGTATTGGAGGGAATTTATAGTGTCAAAGGAAGATAATGTGATAAACAGTTTTGAAGAACAGGCAAATGAATTAATGAAAGAAAGATTTCAAAAGTTAAAGGAACTTCAAGCTAATGGCAAAGATCCATTCGATGTTTATAAGATTGAAAGAACTCATACTTCAAAAGAAGTAAAGGAAAATTATGAAGATCTAGAAGGAAAAACCGTTACAGTAGCAGGAAGACTTATGTCAAAAAGGGTTCATGGAAAAGCTGGATTTTCAGATATACACGATAGATATGGAAAAATTCAATTATACATAAAGATAAATGATGTAGGAGAAGAAAAACTTAAAGAATATAAGACTTTTGATATAGGTGATATAATAAGTGTAACAGGAACAGTTTTTAAAACAAAAACAGGAGAAACATCAATACACATAACAGATTTTCAGTTAGTTTGTAAATCTTTAAGACCACTACCAGAAAAATGGCACGGATTAAAAGATCCAGATTTAAGATATAGACAAAGATATGTAGATTTAATAATAAACCAAGATGTTAGAGATACTTTTATAAAAAGAACAGCTATAATTAAAGCAATGAGAGAATTCTTGGATAATAGAGGATTTTTAGAAGTAGAAACACCAATATTATCACCAATAGCAGGAGGAGCCGCAGCTAAACCATTTATTACTCATCATAATGCTTTAGATATAGATATGTATCTTAGAATAGCTACTGAATTATATTTAAAAAGATTAATAGTAGGTGGTTTTGAAAAAGTATATGAAATTGGTAAAAACTTTAGAAATGAAGGAATAGATATAAGACATAATCCAGAATTTACGGCTATAGAATTATATGAAGCTTATGCAGATTATAATGATATGATGGAAATAACAGAAAATATGGTAGCGTATATATGTGAAAAAGTTTTAGGTACAACTAAAGTTCAATATGAAGGAACAGAAATAGATTTTACACCACCATGGAGAAGATTAACTATGGTAGATGCTGTAAAGGAATATGCAGGAGTAGATTTTAACAGTATAAAAGATGACATCGAGGCAAGAACAATTGCAAAAGAAAAACATGTAGAGTTTAAAAAAGAATTAAAAGATTGTACAAAAGGTGATGTACTTATAGGATTATTTGAAGAATTCTGCGAAGATAAGTTAATGCAACCTACTTTTATTTGTGATTATCCAGTAGAAAATTCACCTCTTACAAAGAAGAAAAGAGGAAATGAAGCGTTTACTGAAAGATTTGAAGGATTTGTATTTGGAAGAGAAGTATGTAACGCATATTCTGAATTAAATGATTCTATAGTTCAAAAAGAAAGATTTATGCAACAATTAAAGGAAAGAGAATTAGGTGATGATGAAGCTTATATGATGGATGATGACTTTATAACTTCATTAGAAGTGGGTATGCCACCAACAGGAGGATTAGGAATAGGTATCGATAGATTAATAATGTTCTTAACAGATACACATTCTATAAGAGATGTTATACTATTCCCAACCATGAAACCACAACCTAATAATCAATAAATTAAAAATTTATAAATGCATTGGTTACATTTGAAAATGAATATTTTATAGATAAATAGTAAATCATTATAAATAACAATAAAAATAAATAATATACGATGATAAAGAAAAGTAATAATAAATATTATCAAGAGAGTCTGTGGTAGGTGAAAACAGTCAATGTTTATTATGAAGGGAGCTTTTGAGTATTTAATTAGAAAGTAGGGCTATAGCCAAAAAGGGTGGAACCGCGATTAACTCGTCCCTTTGTTGCTATAGCCTTTTTTATATTAAAAATTTTATGAAAAAAATATTAGGGAGGTACTTTTTATGGCTTTTAAAAAAACTATGGATAAAGTGGTTGCTTTAAGTAAAAACAGAGGATTTGTATTCCCAGGATCTGATATATATGGGGGATTAGCAAATTCATGGGATTATGGTCCACTAGGAGTAGAGTTAAAAAATAATGTGAAGAAAGCTTGGTGGAAAAAATTTGTTCAAGAAAGTCCATATAATGTTGGAATAGATGCAGCTATTTTAATGAATAGCCAAGTTTGGGTAGCATCTGGACATGTAGGTGGATTTTCTGATCCTTTAATGGATTGTAAAGAATGTAAAGCAAGATTTAGAGCTGATAAATTAGTAGAAGAACATATGACAGAACAAGGTGTTGAAAAAGCTAGTGCAGATGGTTGGTCAAATGAGAAATTAAAACAATATATAGATGAAAATGGTATAGAATGTCCAAAGTGTAAAGCTAAAAACTTTACGGATATAAGAAAATTTAATTTAATGTTTAAAACATTCCAAGGAGTTACAGAAGATGCTAAGTCAGAAATATATTTAAGACCAGAAACAGCTCAAGGCATATTTGTCAATTTTAAAAATGTTCAAAGAACCTCTAGAAAAAAAGTGCCATTTGGTATTGCACAAATAGGAAAATCTTTTAGAAATGAAATAACTCCAGGAAATTTTACTTTTAGAACTAGAGAATTTGAACAAATGGAGTTGGAGTTTTTCTGTAAACCAGGAACAGATTTAGAATGGTTTAATTATTGGAAAGATTATTGTTGGAATTTCTTAATAAATTTAGGTATAAATAAAGAAAGTATAAGATTTAGAGATCATAGTCAAGAAGAACTATCTCACTATAGTAATGCTACATCAGATATAGAATTTTTATTCCCATTTGGTTGGGGTGAGTTATGGGGAGTTGCAGACAGAACAGATTTTGACTTGAAAAAACATATGGAACATTCAGGAGAAGATCTAAACTATTTAGATCCAACAACTAAAGAAAGATATGTGCCATATTGCATAGAACCATCTTTAGGAGCAGATAGGGTTGTTTTAGCATTTTTAGTAGACGCCTATGATGAAGAAGAACTAGAAGGTGGAGATGTAAGAAATGTATTGCATTTACATCCAGCTTTAGCTCCATTTAAGGCTGCGGTATTACCACTTAGTAAAAAACTTTCTGATAAATCACAAGAAGTTTATAGTATGTTAAGTAAAAAGTTTAATATAGATTACGATGAAGCAGGTAGTATAGGAAAAAGATATAGAAGAGAAGATGAAATAGGAACTCCTTACTGCATAACAGTAGATTTTGATACATTAGAAGATAATACAGTTACTATAAGAGACAGGGATACTATGGATCAAATAAGAGTTAATATAAATGAACTAGAAAAATTTATAGAAGATAAATTACAATTTTAAAATAAATCTTAGTAATAATATAATCTTATAAAATTTAATAATATATAAATTTTATATTTAAATTAAAAAGCTATGAATTATAGAATAATATTATATAATTCATAGCTTTAATTTAATTATAATTATTCATTAAAAATATATATAAATTTTTTTATACTTTTAATAAATAATATATAAACGTTTTCATATACAAGCAAAAAAATCAGGTGAATCCGAATCACCTGATAGAATGAAATAGGGTTTAATCATGGGGATATGTTATATGTTTAAATAAAACTTGGGGAATTATATTAGATTCTTACGGCACGTAGAATATTATAACAGATATAATGATGTTTTTCAACATAATATGATAAAAAATATTAAAAAATTTATATGGGAAAAATTTACTGTCGAATATTAAAAATAATCTCTATGATTTTATTTGATAACATAACATACTTAATAAAAAACTAAATATACCTATAAGAAAAGATATAAATTTAGACTTTAAATTTTTTTTTGTCCTCATTACTATATAAAAAGAGATAAAAATTCCAATAGGAAGGATAAAAAATTTATTTATAGTTATATAAATGTGACATAAAAACCATAAAAGTATAAGTTTCAATTTATAAAATTTTTCTTTGTCTTTTATTTCTGATATTGAAATATATATTAATGGTATTGTTAAAATAGATATTAGCAATGACATAATAACTCCTAATAAAATTCTTTCTATAAAATAATATGTTTTTTATTTATAATAATTACAATATAAAAGTATTTAAAATGTTTTATAAATAAATTAAAGTGATATAATATTAGGTGGATTAATACTTTGTTTGGAGGTTTATAAATGAAAAGCAATTTTTCTGAGTTTAAGGATTTTATTAAATATAAAAAAGTAGCAGTGGTAGGTATAGGGGTAAGCAATAGACCTTTAATAAAATTTTTAGTTAAGTTAGGAGCAAAAGTAACTGCTTTTGACAAAAAATATAGAGAAAAATTAGGCAGTATAAGTGCTGAATTAGAAGAGATGGGTGTAGATTTAGTATTAGGTGAAAATTATTTAGATAAATTAGATGGATATGATGTTATTTTTAAAACTCCATCTATGAGAATAGATAGATCAGAATTTGTTAAGGCAAAAGAAGCGGGAGCTTATATCACATCAGAGATGGAAGAATTTATAAAATATTGTCCAGCTAAGATTTTTGGTGTAACAGGAAGTGATGGTAAAACAACCACTACAACATTAGTTTATGAAATGTTAAAAAAAGAAGGCTATAAAACTTGGGTAGGAGGAAATATAGGGACACCTTTATTTGCCAATATTGAAGAAATGAAGGAAGATCATATGGTTGTATTAGAACTATCAAGTTTTCAGCTTATGACAATGGATGTATCACCAGAGATTTCTTTAATAACTAATTTAAGTCCTAATCATTTAGATGTGCATAAAGATTTTGAGGAGTATGTAGAGGCTAAAAAAAATATATTTAAATATCAAGAAAATAATGATTTACTAGTATTGAACAAAGATGATGAATTAACTAATAGAATGGAGAAAGAAGCTTTAGGAAATATTTTAAAGTTTAGTCTTGTAGAAAAAGTATATGATGGAGCTTGTTTATCAAATAATAAGCTTACTATACTAGGAAAAGAAGTTTGTGATTCTAAAGATATAAAACTTAAAGGCAGGCACAATATAGCTAATTTACTAGCTGCCTTTTGTATGGTAAATAAGTATGTATCAATAGATAGTATGAAATATGTAGCTACAAATTTTTCAGGTGTAGAACATAGATGTGAATTTATAAGAGAAGTTAATGGTGTTAAATATTATAATGATTCAATAGCATCAAGTCCTAGTAGAACTTTAGCAGGATTGAATGCTTTTGAAAAACCTGTAATATTAATAGCTGGTGGATATGATAAAAAGATACCTTTTGAACCTCTAGCAGAGGAAGGATATGATAAAATTAAAACTTTGATATTAATGGGAGATACTAAAAGCAAAATAAAATCAGCTTTTGAAAAAGTAATTTTAGATAAAAAGTGTAAGATAGAAATAGTTATGGTAAATAGTATGGAGGAAGCTGTAAAAGTAGCTGATGATATATCAGAAAAAGGAGATATAATAACTTTATCACCAGCTTGTGCTAGCTTTGATATGTATCCTAACTTTGAAATAAGAGGAAATGAATTTAGAAATATGGTAAATAGTCTATAAATATATGTAATAAAGATTCTATTAACGTTTAGATTTTAAGGTTAATAGGATCTTTGTTTATGGTTTGGTAAGCAATAAAAGAAATATTAGGTATTAACCTGTCCTGGTGTATCAATACACGAAAAAAGCTAAAAATTATAAAAAAATGTAGAATAACAAATTTAATTTATGAAAATTACATTTTTACAAGAAGAAGACAGTAAGAAATGTGATAGAATAAATCTCGTCCTTAAGACAACGGTTTGAAGGACACGAAAGTAACAAAAACTTTCAAAAACAAATTTGAAAAAAGTTCTTGACAAAGAACAACAAATTTGATAAGATATAAAAGTCGCTGAGGCGATGTGGTCTTTGAAAATTAAACAGAGAATTAACAAGAAACATTCTTGTAACAGCCAGTAAGATAAGGTAATAAACCTTGTCAATGAATTTGAGAAGAGATTAAACTTTAAAATTGAGAGTTTGATCCTGGCTCAGGACGAACGCTGGCGGCGTGCTTAACACATGCAAGTCGAGCGATGAAGCTTCCTTCGGGAAGTGGATTAGCGGCGGACGGGTGAGTAACACGTGGGTAACCTGCCTCAAAGTGGGGGATAGCCTTCCGAAAGGAAGATTAATACCGCATAATATGAGAGAATCGCATGATTTTTTTATCAAAGATTTATTGCTTTGAGATGGACCCGCGGCGCATTAGCTAGTTGGTAAGGTAACGGCTTACCAAGGCAACGATGCGTAGCCGACCTGAGAGGGTGATCGGCCACATTGGAACTGAGACACGGTCCAGACTCCTACGGGAGGCAGCAGTGGGGAATATTGCGCAATGGGGGAAACCCTGACGCAGCAACGCCGCGTGGGTGATGAAGGTCTTCGGATTGTAAAGCCCTGTTTTCTGGGACGATAATGACGGTACCAGAGGAGGAAGCCACGGCTAACTACGTGCCAGCAGCCGCGGTAATACGTAGGTGGCGAGCGTTGTCCGGATTTACTGGGCGTAAAGGGTGCGTAGGCGGATGTTTAAGTGGGATGTGAAATCCCCGGGCTTAACCTGGGGGCTGCATTCCAAACTGGATATCTAGAGTGCAGGAGAGGAAAGCGGAATTCCTAGTGTAGCGGTGAAATGCGTAGAGATTAGGAAGAACACCAGTGGCGAAGGCGGCTTTCTGGACTGTAACTGACGCTGAGGCACGAAAGCGTGGGTAGCAAACAGGATTAGATACCCTGGTAGTCCACGCCGTAAACGATGGATACTAGGTGTAGGGGGTATCAACTCCCCCTGTGCCGCAGTTAACACAATAAGTATCCCGCCTGGGGAGTACGGTCGCAAGATTAAAACTCAAAGGAATTGACGGGGGCCCGCACAAGCAGCGGAGCATGTGGTTTAATTCGAAGCAACGCGAAGAACCTTACCTGGACTTGACATCCCTTGCATAGCCTAGAGATAGGTGAAGCCCTTCGGGGCAAGGAGACAGGTGGTGCATGGTTGTCGTCAGCTCGTGTCGTGAGATGTTAGGTTAAGTCCTGCAACGAGCGCAACCCTTGTTATTAGTTGCTACCATTAAGTTGAGCACTCTAATGAGACTGCCTGGGTAACCAGGAGGAAGGTGGGGATGACGTCAAATCATCATGCCCCTTATGTCCAGGGCTACACACGTGCTACAATGGTAGGTACAATAAGACGCAAGACCGTGAGGTGGAGCAAAACTTATAAAACCTATCTCAGTTCGGATTGTAGGCTGCAACTCGCCTACATGAAGCTGGAGTTGCTAGTAATCGCGAATCAGAATGTCGCGGTGAATACGTTCCCGGGCCTTGTACACACCGCCCGTCACACCATGAGAGCTGGTAACACCCGAAGTCCGTGAGGTAACCGTAAGGAGCCAGCGGCCGAAGGTGGGATTAGTGATTGGGGTGAAGTCGTAACAAGGTAGCCGTAGGAGAACCTGCGGCTGGATCACCTCCTTTCTAAGGAGAATAGAAAGAAGAAAATTCTTTCTAAAGGCTGAATTCTCTGTTTAATTTTGAGAGACCATTCTCTCAAAATTGAAACTTCTCAATAAAATTGGGAAGTAGCTGATCATCACAAAATCGTAGATTTTGGATGCCTAGCTATGTTCTTTGAAAATTGCACAGTGAATAAAGTAAAGCTAAAGGTATATAAAATCCTTTGTAAGAATACAATTTTAAGGTCAAGCTACAAAGGGCGCATGGTGAATGCCTTGGCACTAGGAGCCGAAGAAGGACGCGATAAGCTGCGATAAGCCTTGGGTAGCCGCAAATAGGCTGAGATCCAGGGATTTCCGAATGAGGAAACTCACATGGGTAACCCCATGTATCATGCACTGAATACATAGGTGTATGAGGGTAAACCCGGGGAACTGAAACATCTAAGTACCCGGAGGAAGAGAAAGAAAAATCGATTTCCTAAGTAGCGGCGAGCGAACGGGAAAGAGCCCAAACCAGAAACTTGTTTCTGGGGTTGTGGATAGATCATAAAAGAAGAGGTATCTTAATCGAAGAGGGCTGGAACGCCCTACCATAGAAGGTAATAGTCCTGTAGGTAAAAAGAGAAAACTTCGAGATCTAATCCAGAGTACCACGAGACACGTGAAACCTTGTGGGAAGCAGGGAGGACCACCTCCCAAGGCTAAATACTACCTAGTGACCGATAGTGAAGCAGTACCGTGAGGGAAAGGTGAAAAGAACCCCGGAAGGGGAGTGAAATAGAACCTGAAACCGTGTGCCTACAACCGATCGGAGCACGTTAAAGTGTGACGATGTGCTTTTTGTAGAACGAGCCAGCGAGTTACGCTATGTAGCAAGGTTAAGTACTTAAGGTATGGAGCCGAAGGGAAACCGAGTCTGAAAAGGGCGAAAAGTTGCATGGTGTAGACCCGAAACCGGGTGACCTATCCATGGCCAGGTTGAAGCGAGAGTAAAATCTCGTGGAGGACCGAACCACGTTGGTGTTGAAAAACCATGGGATGAGCTGTGGATAGCGGAGAAATTCCAATCGAACTCGGAGATAGCTGGTTCTCCTCGAAATAGCTTTAGGGCTAGCGTCGTGTAATTGAGTAATGGAGGTAGAGCACTGAATGGGCTAGGGGCTATAGTAGTTACCGAACCCTATCAAACTCCGAATGCCATATACTTGTATCACGGCAGTCAGACTGCGAATGATAAGATCCGTAGTCAAAAGGGAAACAGCCCAGACCATCAGCTAAGGTCCCAAAGTGTAAGTTAAGTGGAAAAGGATGTGGGATTTCTAAGACAACTAGGATGTTGGCTTAGAAGCAGCCACTCATTTAAAGAGTGCGTAATAGCTCACTAGTCAAGAGATCCTGCGCCGAAGATGTCCGGGGCTCAAACTTACCACCGAAGCTATGGGTGTACACTATGTGTACGCGGTAGAGGAGCTTTCTGTATGGGTTGAAGTCGTACCGTAAGGAGCGGTGGACTGTACAGAAGTGAGAATGCTGGCATAAGTAGCGAGAAATAAGTGAGAATCTTATTGGCCGAAAACCTAAGGTTTCCTGGGGAAGGTTCGTCCGCCCAGGGTTAGTCGGGACCTAAGCCGAGGCCGAAAGGCGTAGGTGATGGACAATCGGTTGATATTCCGATACCGCCTATTTACGTTTGAGAAATGGGGTGACGCAGTAGGATAAGATGTGCGCACTATTGGATGTGCGTCTAAGCATTTAGGCATGCTTGATAGGTAAATCCGTCGAGCTAAGCTGAGGTGTGATGGGGAGCCATTTATGGCGAAGTATCTGATTCCACACTGCCAAGAAAAGCCTCTATCGAGTGAATAGGTGCCCGTACCGCAAACCGACACAGGTAGGTGAGGAGAGAATCCTAAGGCCATCGGAAGAATTGCTGTTAAGGAACTCGGCAAATTGACCCCGTAACTTCGGGAGAAGGGGTGCCTACGAAAGTAGGCCGCAGAGAATAGGCCCAAGCAACTGTTTAGCAAAAACACAGGTCTCTGCTAAAGCGAAAGCTGATGTATAGGGGCTGACGCCTGCCCGGTGCTGGAAGGTTAAGGGGAACACTTAGCGTAAGCGAAGGTGTGAACTTAAGCCCCAGTAAACGGCGGCCGTAACTATAACGGTCCTAAGGTAGCGAAATTCCTTGTCGGGTAAGTTCCGACCCGCACGAATGGCGTAATGATTTGGGCACTGTCTCAACAGCAAATCCGGCGAAATTGTAGTGCAAGTGAAGATGCTTGCTACCCGCGATTGGACGGAAAGACCCCGTAGAGCTTTACTGTAGCTTAGCATTGAATCTCGGTATTGTCTGTACAGGATAGGTGGGAGACTTGGAAGCTTGGGCGTCAGCCTGAGTGGAGTCATCCTTGGGATACCACCCTGACAGTACTGGGGTTCTAACCGGCGGCCATGAATCTGGTCACGGGACATTGTTAGGTGGGCAGTTTGACTGGGGCGGTCGCCTCCTAAAAAGTAACGGAGGCGCCCAAAAGTTCCCTCAGCGCGGTCGGAAATCGCGCGAAGAGTGCAAAGGCAGAAGGGAGCTTGACTGCGACACATACAGGTGGAGCAGGGACGAAAGTCGGGCTTAGTGATCCGGTGGTACCTCGTGGGAGGGCCATCGCTCAACGGATAAAAGCTACCTCGGGGATAACAGGCTGATCTCCCCCAAGAGTCCACATCGACGGGGAGGTTTGGCACCTCGATGTCGGCTCGTCGCATCCTGGGGCTGAAGTAGGTCCCAAGGGTTGGGCTGTTCGCCCATTAAAGCGGCACGCGAGCTGGGTTCAGAACGTCGTGAGACAGTTCGGTCCCTATCCGTCGCGGGCGTAGGAAATTTGAGAGGAGCTGTCCTTAGTACGAGAGGACCGGGATGGACCAACCTCTGGTGCACCAGTTGTCACGCCAGTGGCACAGCTGGGTAGCTATGTTGGGACTGGATAAACGCTGAAAGCATCTAAGCGTGAAGCCAACCTCAAGATGAGATTTCCCATAGCGTAAGCTAGTAAGACTCCTGGAAGAACACCAGGTTGATAGGTCAGAGATGTAAGCATGGCAACATGTTAAGTTGACTGATACTAATAAGTCGAGGGCTTGACCAAAATAAAATTCACTGTGTAATTTTGAGAGAAACAATAAAAAATTGTTAAATCTCTATTGACAAATTGCAAAAAAGCAATTAAAATGTTAGATATCTGGTGATTATGGCTTGAAGGTAACACCCGTTCCCATGCCGAACACGAAGGTTAAGCTTCAAAGCGCTGATGGTACTGCAGGGGAGGCCCTGTGGAAGAGTAAGTCGTTGCCAGATGTAATATGGATCTTTAGCTCAGTTGGTTAGAGCAACCGGCTCATAACCGGTAGGTCCGGGGTTCGAGTCCCTGAAGGTCCACCATTTGGGGGTATAGCTCAGTTGGGAGAGCACCTGCCTTGCAAGCAGGGGGTCAGGAGTTCGAATCTCCTTATCTCCACCATTTAAACAGTCCTTAACGGCCTGTTTTTTTATTACTAATAAACTAAAAAATTATGTTGACTTTTAAGATTATAAATGATATTCTAATGAAGTCGTAAAATTGGTCTTTGAAAATTAAACAGAGAATTAACAAGAAACATTCTTGTAACAGCCAGTAAGATAAGGTAATAAACCTTGTCAATGAATTTGAGAAGAGATTAAACTTTAAAATTGAGAGTTTGATCCTGGCTCAGGACGAACGCTGGCGGCGTGCTTAACACATGCAAGTCGAGCGATGAAGCTTCCTTCGGGAAGTGGATTAGCGGCGGACGGGTGAGTAACACGTGGGTAACCTGCCTCAAAGTGGGGGATAGCCTTCCGAAAGGAAGATTAATACCGCATAACATAAGAGAATCGCATGATTTTTTTATCAAAGATTTATTGCTTTGAGATGGACCCGCGGCGCATTAGCTAGTTGGTAAGGTAACGGCTTACCAAGGCAACGATGCGTAGCCGACCTGAGAGGGTGATCGGCCACATTGGAACTGAGACACGGTCCAGACTCCTACGGGAGGCAGCAGTGGGGAATATTGCGCAATGGGGGAAACCCTGACGCAGCAACGCCGCGTGGGTGATGAAGGTCTTCGGATTGTAAAGCCCTGTTTTCTGGGACGATAATGACGGTACCAGAGGAGGAAGCCACGGCTAACTACGTGCCAGCAGCCGCGGTAATACGTAGGTGGCGAGCGTTGTCCGGATTTACTGGGCGTAAAGGGTGCGTAGGCGGATGTTTAAGTGGGATGTGAAATCCCCGGGCTTAACCTGGGGGCTGCATTCCAAACTGGATATCTAGAGTGCAGGAGAGGAAAGCGGAATTCCTAGTGTAGCGGTGAAATGCGTAGAGATTAGGAAGAACACCAGTGGCGAAGGCGGCTTTCTGGACTGTAACTGACGCTGAGGCACGAAAGCGTGGGTAGCAAACAGGATTAGATACCCTGGTAGTCCACGCCGTAAACGATGGATACTAGGTGTAGGGGGTATCAACTCCCCCTGTGCCGCAGTTAACACAATAAGTATCCCGCCTGGGGAGTACGGTCGCAAGATTAAAACTCAAAGGAATTGACGGGGGCCCGCACAAGCAGCGGAGCATGTGGTTTAATTCGAAGCAACGCGAAGAACCTTACCTGGACTTGACATCCCTTGCATAGCCTAGAGATAGGTGAAGCCCTTCGGGGCAAGGAGACAGGTGGTGCATGGTTGTCGTCAGCTCGTGTCGTGAGATGTTAGGTTAAGTCCTGCAACGAGCGCAACCCTTGTTATTAGTTGCTACCATTAAGTTGAGCACTCTAATGAGACTGCCTGGGTAACCAGGAGGAAGGTGGGGATGACGTCAAATCATCATGCCCCTTATGTCCAGGGCTACACACGTGCTACAATGGTAGGTACAATAAGACGCAAGACCGTGAGGTGGAGCAAAACTTATAAAACCTATCTCAGTTCGGATTGTAGGCTGCAACTCGCCTACATGAAGCTGGAGTTGCTAGTAATCGCGAATCAGAATGTCGCGGTGAATACGTTCCCGGGCCTTGTACACACCGCCCGTCACACCATGAGAGCTGGTAACACCCGAAGTCCGTGAGGTAACCGTAAGGAGCCAGCGGCCGAAGGTGGGATTAGTGATTGGGGTGAAGTCGTAACAAGGTAGCCGTAGGAGAACCTGCGGCTGGATCACCTCCTTTCTAAGGAGAATAGAAAGAAGAAAATTCTTTCTAAAGGCTGAATTCTCTGTTTAATTTTGAGAGACCATAAAGGTTTTTCTCATAAGGGTCTATAGCTCAGCTGGTTAGAGCGCACGCCTGATAAGCGTGAGGTCGATGGTTCGAGTCCATTTAGACCCACCATGTTCTTTGAAAATTGCACAGTGAATAAGTAAAGCTAAAGGTATAAAATCCTTTGTAATTAAAATGAAACTCACTCAGCAAAGCTGAGGAGTATAGGATTCTAATAAATCTTAGATTTAAAGAATTCTTAATAGGTCAAGCTACAAAGGGCGCATGGTGAATGCCTTGGCACTAGGAGCCGAAGAAGGACGCGATAAGCTGCGATAAGCCTTGGGTAGCCGCAAATAGGCTGAGATCCAGGGATTTCCGAATGAGGAAACTCACATGGGTAACCCCATGTATCATGCACTGAATACATAGGTGTATGAGGGTAAACCCGGGGAACTGAAACATCTAAGTACCCGGAGGAAGAGAAAGAAAAATCGATTTCCTAAGTAGCGGCGAGCGAACGGGAAAGAGCCCAAACCAGAAACTTGTTTCTGGGGTTGTGGATAGATCATAAAAGAAGAGGTATCTTAATCGAAGAGGGCTGGAACGCCCTACCATAGAAGGTAATAGTCCTGTAGGTAAAAAGAGAAAACTTCGAGATCTAATCCAGAGTACCACGAGACACGTGAAACCTTGTGGGAAGCAGGGAGGACCACCTCCCAAGGCTAAATACTACCTAGTGACCGATAGTGAAGCAGTACCGTGAGGGAAAGGTGAAAAGAACCCCGGAAGGGGAGTGAAATAGAACCTGAAACCGTGTGCCTACAACCGATCGGAGCACGTTAAAGTGTGACGATGTGCTTTTTGTAGAACGAGCCAGCGAGTTACGCTATGTAGCAAGGTTAAGTACTTAAGGTATGGAGCCGAAGGGAAACCGAGTCTGAAAAGGGCGAAAAGTTGCATGGTGTAGACCCGAAACCGGGTGACCTATCCATGGCCAGGTTGAAGCGAGAGTAAAATCTCGTGGAGGACCGAACCACGTTGGTGTTGAAAAACCATGGGATGAGCTGTGGATAGCGGAGAAATTCCAATCGAACTCGGAGATAGCTGGTTCTCCTCGAAATAGCTTTAGGGCTAGCGTCGTGTAATTGAGTAATGGAGGTAGAGCACTGAATGGGCTAGGGGCTATAGTAGTTACCGAACCCTATCAAACTCCGAATGCCATATACTTGTATCACGGCAGTCAGACTGCGAATGATAAGATCCGTAGTCAAAAGGGAAACAGCCCAGACCATCAGCTAAGGTCCCAAAGTGTAAGTTAAGTGGAAAAGGATGTGGGATTTCTAAGACAACTAGGATGTTGGCTTAGAAGCAGCCACTCATTTAAAGAGTGCGTAATAGCTCACTAGTCAAGAGATCCTGCGCCGAAGATGTCCGGGGCTCAAACTTACCACCGAAGCTATGGGTGTACACTATGTGTACGCGGTAGAGGAGCTTTCTGTATGGGTTGAAGTCGTACCGTAAGGAGCGGTGGACTGTACAGAAGTGAGAATGCTGGCATAAGTAGCGAGAAATAAGTGAGAATCTTATTGGCCGAAAACCTAAGGTTTCCTGGGGAAGGTTCGTCCGCCCAGGGTTAGTCGGGACCTAAGCCGAGGCCGAAAGGCGTAGGTGATGGACAATCGGTTGATATTCCGATACCGCCTATTTACGTTTGAGAAATGGGGTGACGCAGTAGGATAAGATGTGCGCACTATTGGATGTGCGTCTAAGCATTCAGGCATGCTTGATAGGTAAATCCGTCGAGCTAAGCTGAGGTGTGATGGGGAGCCATTTATGGCGAAGTATCTGATTCCACACTGCCAAGAAAAGCCTCTATCGAGTGAATAGGTGCCCGTACCGCAAACCGACACAGGTAGGTGAGGAGAGAATCCTAAGGCCATCGGAAGAATTGCTGTTAAGGAACTCGGCAAATTGACCCCGTAACTTCGGGAGAAGGGGTGCCTACGAAAGTAGGCCGCAGAGAATAGGCCCAAGCAACTGTTTAGCAAAAACACAGGTCTCTGCTAAAGCGAAAGCTGATGTATAGGGGCTGACGCCTGCCCGGTGCTGGAAGGTTAAGGGGAACACTTAGCGTAAGCGAAGGTGTGAACTTAAGCCCCAGTAAACGGCGGCCGTAACTATAACGGTCCTAAGGTAGCGAAATTCCTTGTCGGGTAAGTTCCGACCCGCACGAATGGCGTAATGATTTGGGCACTGTCTCAACAGCAAATCCGGCGAAATTGTAGTGCAAGTGAAGATGCTTGCTACCCGCGATTGGACGGAAAGACCCCGTAGAGCTTTACTGTAGCTTAGCATTGAATCTCGGTATTGTCTGTACAGGATAGGTGGGAGACTTGGAAGCTTGGGCGTCAGCCTGAGTGGAGTCATCCTTGGGATACCACCCTGACAGTACTGGGGTTCTAACCGGCGGCCATGAATCTGGTCACGGGACATTGTTAGGTGGGCAGTTTGACTGGGGCGGTCGCCTCCTAAAAAGTAACGGAGGCGCCCAAAAGTTCCCTCAGCGCGGTCGGAAATCGCGCGAAGAGTGCAAAGGCAGAAGGGAGCTTGACTGCGACACATACAGGTGGAGCAGGGACGAAAGTCGGGCTTAGTGATCCGGTGGTACCTCGTGGGAGGGCCATCGCTCAACGGATAAAAGCTACCTCGGGGATAACAGGCTGATCTCCCCCAAGAGTCCACATCGACGGGGAGGTTTGGCACCTCGATGTCGGCTCGTCGCATCCTGGGGCTGAAGTAGGTCCCAAGGGTTGGGCTGTTCGCCCATTAAAGCGGCACGCGAGCTGGGTTCAGAACGTCGTGAGACAGTTCGGTCCCTATCCGTCGCGGGCGTAGGAAATTTGAGAGGAGCTGTCCTTAGTACGAGAGGACCGGGATGGACCAACCTCTGGTGCACCAGTTGTCACGCCAGTGGCACAGCTGGGTAGCTATGTTGGGACTGGATAAACGCTGAAAGCATCTAAGCGTGAAGCCAACCTCAAGATGAGATTTCCCATAGCGTAAGCTAGTAAGACTCCTGGAAGAACACCAGGTTGATAGGTCAGAGATGTAAGCATGGCAACATGTTAAGTTGACTGATACTAATAAGTCGAGGGCTTGACCAAAATAAAATTCACTGTGTAATTTTGAGAGAAACAATAAAAATTGTTAAATCTCTATTGACAAATTGCAAAAAAGCAATTATAATGTTAAATATCTGGTGATTATGGCTTGAAGGTAACACCCGTTCCCATGCCGAACACGAAGGTTAAGCTTCAAAGCGCTGATGGTACTGCAGGGGAGGCCCTGTGGAAGAGTAAGTCGTTGCCAGATATAAATATTCCGCGGTAGCTCAATGGTGGAGCACTCGGCTGTTAACCGATAGGTTGAAGGTTCGAATCCTTTCCGCGGAGCCATTTAAATTTTATATTTTTAAGAAATATTCCGCGATAGCTCAACGGTGGAGCACTCGGCTGTTAACCGATAGGTTGAAGGTTCGAATCCTTTTCGCGGAGCCATTTTATTTTTTGCATAATTTTATTAAAAAGTTGTAATAAAAGCTATTAGATATGTAATATATATTTAATAGCTTTTTATTTTTTGAGTATAGTCTGATTATTGAGAAAATTAGTAATTTTTGAAAGGATTTTATATTATCAAATAGAATATATACTTAAGCCATAAAATAGATAGGGGGAATTAGTATGAATTATAGCACCACCAATCTAAGGAATATAGGCATAATTGGACATAGTGGATCAGGAAAAACTTCTTTAGTAGAAGCTATTTTGTATTCTACAAATACGGTAGATAGATTAGGTAACATAGAAGAGGGAAATACTGTATCTGATTATGATACAGAAGAGAAAAAACGAAAAATATCTATATCTACCACAATACAACCCTGTAAATGGAAGGACACAAAAATTAATTTGATTGATATGCCTGGTTATTTTGATTTTGTAGGAGAAAAAATTCAAGGGTTAAAGGCTGCTGATATTGCCTTTATAGTATTGTCAGCAACAGGGAGTATACATGTTGGAACAGAAAAGTCTTGGAGTTATACAACAAAAGAGAAAATACCTAAAGTATTTTATATAAACAAATTAGATAAAGAAAATATGGATTTTGAAGGCACTTTAAATAAACTTAAAGAAAGATATGGTGTATCTGTAGTGCCTGTTCAATACCCTATAGGAAAAGAACAAAATTTTAAAGGTGTAATAAATGTTATTTCTAACAAGGCAATAGTATTTAATGAAAAAACACATAAGGTGGAGACAAAAGAAGTACCAAATGAATTATTAGATAAAGTGAAAGAATGTAAAAATATAGTTGTAGAAGCTGTAGCTGAAACAGATGAGAAGCTTTTAGAAAAATATTTTAGTGAAGGTACATTAAGTGAAAAAGATATATATGAAGGATTAATGGCAGGCACTGCAAAGGGAGAAATAGTTCCGGTAATGTGTGGGTCGGCTATAAAGGGAATAGGTATTGAAACTATTTTAGAGGATATAGTTCAATGGTTTCCATCACCAGTAGAAACAAAAAAAATAGAAGCATCAGATGGAATAAATAGAAATAATATAGAGATAAGTTGTAATGAAAAAGAGCCATTTTCAGCACTAGTTTTTAAAACTATTATAGATCCTTTTATAGGTAGATTGTCATTATTTAAAGTAATGAGTGGAGTACTAAATGAAGAAAGCTCTATTTATAATTCAACAAAAGATAAAAAGGAGAAGGTAGGTAAATTATATTTTTTAAGAGGTAAGCAGCAAATTCAAACAGATAGAGTAATTTCAGGAGATATAGGAGCAGCAAGCAAATTACAATATACTTCTACAGGGGATACCTTGTGTGATTTAAAAAGAAAAATAATATTGAAAAAAATAGATTTCCCTAAAGCCAATATGACTATGGCAGCATTACCTAAATCAAAAAATGATGAAGATAAAATGTTTTATGCCCTAGATAAATTAGTGGAGGAAGATCCTACAATATATATAAGTAGAGATTTAGAAAATGCAGAAACATTAATATCAGGTATGGGAGATATACATTTAGAAGTAATAGCAAACAGAGTAAAAAATAAATTTGGCACAGAAATAGTGTTAGATTTGCCTAAAATTCCATATAGAGAGACTATAAAATCTATATCTAAGGTCCAAGGAAAACATAAAAAACAATCTGGTGGACATGGCCAATATGGAGATGTATTTATAAAATTTGAACCAAACAAAAATGGAGAGTTTGAATTTGTAAATAATATAGTTGGAGGGGTAGTTCCGAAACAATATATTCCCGCAGTAGAAGAAGGAATTTTAGAATGTATGAAAAAGGGAGTACTAGCAGAATATCCTGTTATAGGAATTAAGGCTACAATATACGATGGTTCATATCACTCAGTGGATTCATCTGAAATGGCTTTTAAGATTGCAGCCTCTATTGCATTTAAGAAGGGAATAAAGGAAGCAAAACCAACTTTATTAGAGCCTATAATGCGTTTAGAAGTGATATCATCAGAGGAATATATGGGAGATATTATAGGAGATATAAATAGAAAAAGAGGTAAAATTTTAGGTATGGAGCAGGAATCTAATAATTTAGAAAAAATTATAGCAGAAGTACCACAGGCAGAAATAATAAGTTATGCCACAGATCTAAGAAGTATAACTCAGGGTATGGGTGAATTTTCTTTAAGTTTTGAAAGATATGATGAAATTTTAGATCCTATTGAGGTTGAAAAAGTACTATCTAGTAAATAAAATATAGTATAAAAAATCACCTAAAAACTAGGTGATTTTTTATACTATATTTTATTTACTATTTATTATATTATTAAAATTTTTGCTATTTTACTAGTTTCATTTATATACATTTCTAAGTATGTATATAAATAATATATTTTAATTATTATAACTGTAGTATTAAATTTTAATGTAATTTTATCTATAAGTTATTATGAAACAGTACCAATAATTAATTCAATTAAATATATTATAACAGGATTAATTTTTACCATATATTTCAGTTATTATACATAAAACATAAATATTAGTAATAAAATGTGTATTATGTGAAATAATATTATAGAAAAATATATGTTACATTAAGCAAAAAGGGGAGATTTAATGTCAAGTTATCATTTAAATATTAAGGGGCCTATGGGACTAAGTGATTATAGTAGTATAAATGACTATATAAATATATTAGACTCAAAAGATGAAGTAATAATAGAGATGAATTGTGAAGAGAGACAAAATATGGATATAATATGCAATATGTTAGAGAGAAGTAATTTTGAAATAAATAAAAAAGATATATTGAAAGAAAATTATTATATAGAAGCTTATAAAAGATAAAGTTAGATTATGAGGATTTTTCCGCTTATTCATTAAAATAAATAAGTTTTTAGTAGTAACAGCTTATAGCTTAAGCAAATAGAAAAATCCTTTTCCTATAATTGTACTCTGTCATAGAGTTAGATATAAAAATAATAAAATAATATTAAGAGAAAGACTAATCAAATCATATAGTAATATTTTAATCAAAGGAAATTAAAAATTTATAAAATTAATAGAAATATAAAGAAAAACAATAATAATTTAGTATAATGACATTATTTACATGTATATATATATTGAATAAAGAAAATATATAAATTATTATATTACTAAGGTCAAAGAAAGACAAAGTCAGAAGAAAAGGAATGATATTTGTGGCTAGATTATCTGATATAATAGAAGAATTTATAAAAGAAATGTTTCAAGAAAATAATGAATCAGAATTACAAATAAAAAGAAATGAATTGGCTAATTATTTTAGTTGTGCACCATCTCAAATAAATTATGTTTTAACTACTAGATTTACAGAAGATAAGGGTTATTATATAGAAAGCAAGAGAGGTGGTGGAGGTTGCATTATAATTAGACGTATAGAATTTACTAATAATAAAAACTTGAAAGAGCTTATAGTAGATAGAATAGGAAATAGTATTACATATGATAATGCAATAAATATCATAGATGGGTTAGTAGAAATGGCTATCATAACAGAAAGAGAAGCTATTATAATGAAAATTGCTATAAATGATAGAGTGTTTGGAAATATTGATACAAGTAAAAATATGTTAAGGGCTAATATACTAAAAAATATAATTATGGTTATAATTTAATATAAAAGTTGGGGGTGATTTTATGTTATGTGATAAATGTAATAAAAATAGTGCAACAGTTCATATAACAAAGGTTATAAATGGACATAGAGAAGAAGTTAATTTATGTGAAAGTTGTGCAAAACAGGAACAAGGAATGGGAATAACAGATAATTTAAATCTTATGTCATCTTTTTCAGTTCAAAATATATTAGCTAATATATTAGATTATATGAATAAGCCTCAAGAAAAAAATATAAGTTATGAAATTACGTGTCCTCATTGCGGAACAACTTATAATGAATTTAAAATGAAAGGTTTATTAGGCTGTAGTGAGTGTTATAAGATTTTTAATGATAGTATAATTCCAATAATAAAAAGAATTCATGGGAATGTAGAGCATACAGGAAAAATTCCTGAAAAATCAGGACAATATATAATAAAACAAAAGAATTTGCAACAATTAAGAGACAAATTGCAAAAATGTATTAAAGAGGAAGAATATGAAAAAGCCGCAGAAATAAGAGATAAAATAAAGTTATTGGAAAATGAAAAAGAGGAGGAGGCGTAAATATATGAACGAAAATAAAAAAACTCCTTTGTCAAATGATAACATGGTTTTAAGTAGTAGAATAAGATTAGCTAGGAATGTAGACAAGGCACCCTTTCCAAATAAAATAGATAATAAGAATGGTAGAGATATCATATATAGGATAGAAAATGAATTTTATAAAGAAGTTGAAAAGGATGAGTTTAAGACTATATATTTATGGAATCTGGAAAAAAAAGAAATTAATTCATTGTTGGAAAAACACATTATTAGTTTTAACTTAATTAATAATATAGATAAGGCGGCTATAATAATAGATAGTTCTGAAAAGAATAGCATTATGATAAATGAAGAAGATCATATTAGAATACAAAGTATAACAAAGGGTTTTAATTTAGAAAAGGCATTTGAAAAAGCAAACCATATTGATAATATGATTGAAAAAAATATAAATTTAGCCTTTGATAAAGATTTAGGATATTTAACATCCTGCCCAACAAATATTGGAACAGGATTAAGAGCTTCTGTTATGATACATTTACCAGCCCTTTCCATGAATAATAGAATATCAGCATTATTGAATGCTATAAGTCAATTAGGCATGACAGTAAGAGGTATTTATGGGGAAGGTTCTAAAGCTTTAGGAAATATATATCAAATATCAAATCAAATTACTTTAGGCTTAGATGAAATAGAGATAATAAACAATTTAAAGGCAGTAATAAAACAAATAATAAATGAAGAGAATATGGCAAGAGAAAAATTCATAGAAAGTTATGAATATGAAATAAAGGATAAAATATATAGATCCTTAGCATTGCTTAAATCAGCAATACTATTAGATAATTTAGAATGCTTAAATTATATATCTAATGTAAAGCTAGGTATAGAGATGTCAATAATAAAAGATATAGATGAGAATATAATTAATCAATTAATAGTAGATACTCAACCGGCTAACTTAAATAGGATTTATGATAAAGAAATGACTGAAAAAGAAAGTAGATATTATAGAGCTATGTTAGTTAAAGAAAGATTAAAAAAACAAAAGTTTAAGGAGGGTGATTAATATGATGTTTGGAAGATTTACAGAAAGAGCTCAGAAAGTACTTATGAATGCTCAGGAAGAAGCAGAAAAATTCAAACATGGATATGTAGGTACAGAACATATTCTTTTAGGAATTTTAATAGAAGATGGAGTAGCCAAACAATTATTAAATAATTCTGGCATAACGGAAGATAAAGTTAGACAGTTAATAGAAAGATATGAAGGAAAAGGGGAGATGGATCTTTATAAAAATGAAATTCCACTTACTCCAAGAACAAAAAGATTACTTGAAATGAGTTTATTAGAAGCTAGAAATTTAAATCATAATTATATAACTCCAGAGCATATATTATTGGGATTAATAAGAGAAGCAGAAGGTGTGGCCTTTACTATCCTTTCTAATTTAGGATTAGATGTTGAAAGATTAAAAAAAGAGCTAATAAAAAATTTGTCAGGAGAAGAAATGCTTAAAGATGAAGGTAGCAAAAAAACTTCTAAAAGTTCTACTCCTACATTAGATCAATTTGGAAGAGATCTAACTGAAATGGCAGAGGAGGGGAAAATTGATCCGGTTATTGGAAGAGATAAAGAAACTCAAAGGGTTTTAGAAATATTATGCAGAAGGACTAAGAATAATCCTTGTTTAATAGGGGAGCCGGGAGTTGGAAAAACAGCAATAGCGGAAGGGTTAGCCCAAAACATAATTAATGGGAATATACCAGAAATATTAAAAAATAAAAGGGTAGTTACGTTAGATTTAACATCTATGATAGCAGGAGCTAAATATAGGGGTGAATTTGAGGATAGATTAAAGAAAATAATGGAGGAAGTAAGAAACTCTAAAGATACAATATTGTTTATAGATGAAATTCATACAATAGTTGGAGCTGGAGCAGCAGAAGGGGCTATAGATGCGGCAAACATACTAAAGCCGGCATTGGCAAGAGGAGAAATTCAATGTATAGGTGCAACTACATTAGATGAGTATAGAAAATATATAGAGAAAGATTCCGCTTTAGAGAGAAGATTCCAGCCAATAAATGTAGGAGAACCTACAAAAGAAGAAACAATAGAGATTTTAAAAGGATTAAGAGATAAGTATGAAGCACATCATAGAGTTAAATTTACAGATGATGCTATATATGCAGCGGTTAATTTATCAGATAGATATATAAGAGATAGATTTTTGCCAGATAAAGCAATAGATTTAATAGATGAAGCTGGTTCAAAGGTTAGAATAGAAAATTTAATTGCACCACCAGATCTAAAAAATATAGAGGAACAATTAGATAAAGTTGTTAAAGAAAAAGAAGATGCAATAAGAGTTCAGGATTTTGAAAAAGCTGCTAACTTAAGGGATAAAGAAAAGGAATTAAAAGAAAAGTTAGAAGGGTTAAAAAAGGATTGGAATGCAGAAAAAGAGGGTTCTAATTTAATTGTATCAGAACAACAAATAGCATCAGTAGTTTCAAAGTGGACTAATATACCAGTTAATAAGCTTACTGAAAAGGAATCTGAAAGACTTCTGAAATTAGAAGATATTCTTCATAATAGAGTAATTGGGCAAGAAGAAGCTATTAAATCAGTATCAAAATCTGTAAGAAGGGCAAGAGTAGGCTTAAAAGATCCAAAGAGACCAATAGGGTCATTTATATTTTTAGGACCAACAGGTGTAGGAAAAACTGAATTAACAAAAGCTTTAGCAGAAGCTATGTTTGGAAATGAAAATAATATGATTAGAGTCGATATGTCAGAGTATATGGAAAAGCATTCAGTATCCAGATTAATAGGATCACCTCCAGGATATGTAGGACATGATGAAGGCGGTCAATTAACAGAGAAAGTAAGGACAAATCCATATTCAGTTGTGTTATTTGACGAAATAGAAAAAGCTCATCCAGAAGTATTTAATATATTACTTCAAATATTAGAAGATGGAAGGCTTACAGATGGCAAAGGTAAGACAGTAGATTTTAGAAACACTATAATCATAATGACATCTAATGTGGGAGCATCAACTATAAGTAGGCAAAAAACATTAGGTTTTAATACTTCTATAGAAGAAGAAAGAGAAACAGAATATGAAAAAATGAAAGATAATATTATGCATGAATTAAAACATTCATTTAGGCCAGAATTCTTAAATAGAATAGACGATATAATAGTTTTCCACCAATTAAGAGAAGAGCATATTAAAGAAATAGTTAAGCTTATGCTAAAAATTGTATCAAATAGAGTTGAAGATCAAGGAATCAAATTAGAGTTTACAGAAGAAGCAGAAAAAATATTGGCAAAAGAAGGATATGATACTAATTATGGAGCTAGACCTTTAAGAAGGGCTATAACTAAAATTGTAGAAGATAAATTGTCAGAAGAAATATTAAAAGGTAATATTAAAAAAGGTGATTCAGTTAAGGTTAATACTATTGAAGATAAATTGAATTTTTCTAAAATCTAAATTTTGAATTTAATTCTAAACCAATAATTAAATTTATTTAATTATTGGTTTTTTAAAATTATTTGTACTAATTGATGTTATAATAATATTATTGTAATTAAGGTTTTGGAGTTGATTAAATGGCTAAAAATAAAATTGTATATACATGTCAGCAATGTGGGTACGAATCTATAAAATGGGTGGGAAAATGCCCTGGATGTAATACTTGGAATAGTATGGTAGAAGAAGAAAAACAATCAACTAATAAGACTATAAAGAACATAAATATTAAATCAGAACCTAAAATGATATCCACAATAAAATCCAGTGAATACGAAAGATTAGATACTGGAATAAAGGAACTAAATAGAGTTTTAGGTGGTGGTATAGTTAAGGGATCTCTAACTCTTATATCTGGCTCTCCTGGGATAGGAAAGTCCACAATACTTTTACAAGCTGCTAATAATATTGCTACTAATTATGGTAAGGTTTTATATGTATCAGGGGAAGAATCAGAAGAGCAAATAAAAATGAGGGCAGATAGACTCAAGGTAATATCAAAAGATATATACATACTTTCAGAAACAAATGTGGATATAATAAAAGAACACATTACGACAATTAATCCTAAATTTGTTATAATAGATTCTATACAGACTCTTTTTAAAAGTGAACTATCCTCAGCCCCAGGTACTGTGTCTCAAGTTAGACAGTGTTCTAACGATATTATGCTTATAAGCAAAAATAATAACATACCTTTCTTTATAGTGGCACATGTTACAAAGCAAGGAGAATTAGCGGGACCTAGAGTTTTAGAACATATGGTAGATACGGTTTTATCTTTTGAAGGAGAAAGAACCCAAGAATTTAGGATTTTAAGAACAGTAAAAAATCGTTTCGGAACTACAAGTGAAATAGGAGTTTTTGAAATGGCAGGAGAAGGACTATTAGAAATAAGTAACCCTTCCGCTGTATTTTTAGAAGAAACTGAATTTCAAAGGGAAGGTTCTGTAATAATAGGTATAATGGAAGGTACTAGACCAATACTTATAGAAATACAAGCGTTGGTAAGTGAAACAAAAGCTTATATGCCAAGAAGAACAGCAGTAGGAGTAGACACAGCTAGATTGAATTTAATATTAGCCGTGTTAGAAAAAAAATTAAATATACCTTTTTATAATTGCGATGTATATGTTAATGTAGTAGGAGGGTTAGATTTAACAGGGACTTTTGCTGATTTAGGATTAGCATTAGCTTTAATATCTAGTGCTAAATCAAAAGATATAAAATTACCTAAAGTTTTAGTAGTTGGAGAAATAGGACTTACAGGAGAGGTTCGCCCCGTAAGTTTTTGTGATAGAATAGTAAATGAAGGCATAAAAATGGGATTTACCAGTATAATTATACCTGATAGAAATAAAGGCAAAATTTCTGTTAAAAATAATGTTAACCTAATTGGTATATCTTCTTTAAGAGAAGGTATTAATAAAGTATTTTAATTGTGTAGGGTGAGAGAAGTGAGAATAGAAAAAGATAAAGAATTAATGAATATACTTAAAATAATGGCCCCAGGGACCCCATTAAGAGAGGGGTTAGAGAATATATTAAGAGCTAAAACCGGTGGATTATTAGTTCTAGGAGATAGTGACCAAATATTAAAGTTAGTAGACGGTGGATTTAAAATTAATTCAGAATATAGTCCATCTTATGTTTATGAACTAGCTAAAATGGATGGTTCAATTGTGTTAAGCAGCGATTTAAAGAAGATATTATGTGCTAATGCTCAATTAATACCAGATTCATCTATACCTACTTTTGAGACGGGAACAAGACATAGAACTGCTGATAGAGTAGCAAAACAAACAGGAGCCATAGTAATAGCTATTTCTCAAAGGAGAAATATAATAACTGTTTATAAGGGTGGAATAAAGTATGTACTAAGGGATAGTAGTATAATATTAGCAAGAGCTAATCAAGCTCTGCAAACTTTAGAAAAATATGTAGCTGTTTTAGACAGAGTAGTAAATAATTTGAATATACTAGAATTTAAGGATATAGCAACTTTATTTGATGTAGTAACTGCTATTCAAAGATCCGAAATGGTTATGAGAATAGTTAGTGAAATAGAAAGATATATATGTGAATTAGGTAATGAAGGAAGACTAATTGATATGCAATTAAGTGAATTAATAAAAAGTGTAGAAGAAGATGGTATTCTGCTTATAAGAGACTATTGTAGAAGTAATATGGAATATGAGGATATATACAAACAAATACAAGGACTTTCATCAGAAGAACTTTTAAATTTAGATGGATTATCAAAAATTATAGGATATACAGGAGTACCTTTGGTAGATACACTTATTTCACCCCGAGGATATAGGATGATTAATAAAATACCGAGAATACCAAGTAATGTAATAGAAAATTTAGTAGCTAATTTTAATCAATTAAAATGTGTAATGGAAGCATCCTATGAGCAATTAGATAATGTAGAAGGGATTGGAGAAGCTAGAGCTAAAGCTATAAAAAATGGATTAAGAAGACTTAGAGAACAAATAATGCTAGATAAAGTATAGCACAAAGTATTTTAATACTTTGTGCTATACTTTATCTCATACTATATTTGCCTAATGTATTTATTTTATTATATTCTTTTAACAATATATCATATAAGTTTAAATCTAATAAGTTGCATAGAGAGGTCAAATAAAATAAATTATTACCAATTTCTCTTTCAATTACATCTCTACAGTTATCACAAAGTTCACCATTAACGTGAGATTTTAAACAATCTCTGAGAGCTTCTATATCTATACTATCTGAAGGCAATTTTTGTTTTTCTGCTTTAACTGAAACACAGCCACAGTTAGTTATTGATTTAGCTATAGCTCTATTTACTCTCGCATTAGATTCACTGTATTTGGTTAAAATATCTAATATACTCTTATGTCTTAAAAGAGAATCATTAACAGAATTTTGAAAATCATCAAAAATTACATCTTTCATAGGGTTCAACTCCTTATAAAGATTTCATATGTGTACTATAAACTATTATAGGTTCCTATCATTAACCTTGTCAATAAGTGTATAAGTTAAATCATATTTATATCATAAATTAAAATCAATATTTTTTATAGGGGGATACTCATGTTAAATAATACCTATATATTATTAAAGAAGGAAATGGAAAAAATATGAAGAATATATATAGTTAAAGTAGTAAAAATTTAATATTAAAAACAAAAATATAAAGGAAAACAAATATTAAACAAAGTGTGTATTTTCATAAATAATTATTAATTATTTTTAGGATTGTTGAAAATTAATAATTATTAATATATATTAAATATAAAAAGGATTGAAAGTCTTAATAATTGTTAACAATTATTAAGAGGAGGTGAAATGGATGTTAAATAAAATATTAAGATGGCTTTTTACAATAATAGGATTAGCCTTAGGGTATATAATTGGGGGATTAATTATGTCAACCAACTATTTCTCTAGTTTATCTTATTTTAATGGAAGTCAAGTTAAGTCAGCTTTCTTTTTAATTTTATGTTCTATAGTTTTTGGAATAATATTATTTCTTATATCCCCATGGATAAATTCTATAATATTGAAAATAATGGATTATATAGTAAGAAGTTTGCAAAAATTATCTGCCAATGAAATTGTATTTGGAACTGTTGGAGCTATATTGGGATTGGCTATATCAGCTTTATTCGTTAATTTGTTAGCTCAGATACCTATAATAGGAGTAATATTAGCTGTAGTTGTTGCTATTATTATGGCTGCATTAGGAGCCAATATTGCAATTAAAAGAAAAGAAGAATTAATATCACTTTTTTCTAATATAAAAAGAAATTCACCAGCAAAAGAAAAAAAGGCAAAGTCTAATAAAAGTAATGCAACCCCTAAAGTATTAGATACATCTGTTATAATAGATGGAAGAATATTTGATATATGTCAGACTGAATTTATAGAAGGAACTTTGGTAATACCTACTTTTGTTTTAGCAGAGCTTAGGCATATAGCGGACTCTTCAGATAGTTTAAAGAGGAATAGAGGTAGAAGAGGCTTAGATATACTAAACAAAATACAAAAGGAACTAAATATAGATGTGCAAATATATGAAAAGGACTTCCCAGAAATAGCAGAGGTAGATAGTAAATTATTAAAATTAGCTCAGGTTTTAAATGGTAAAGTAATAACTAATGATTATAATTTAAATAAAGTAGCTGAATTTCAAGGAGTACCTGTATTAAATATAAATGAATTAGCAAATGCAGTAAAACCTGTTGTGTTACCAGGGGAGGAAATGAATATCCAAATTGTTAAAGATGGTAAAGAGGCTAATCAAGGAATAGCTTACTTTGATGATGGAACTATGATTGTAGTAGAGGGGGCTAAAAAACGTATAGGACAAAACTTAGACGTAGTAGTAACCTCTGTTTTACAAACAGCAGCAGGAAGAATGATTTTTGCTAAGAAAAAAGAGGAGTCTTAGCATGAGTAAAAATTCTGTTATTATAGTTGCTGCGGGAAAAGGCAAAAGAATGAATAGCAATATAAGCAAGCAGTTTTTGAAGATAAAAGATAAACCTATTCTTTATTATACTTTAAACAAATTTTCCACCCATAAATCTATAGATGAAATAGTTTTAGTTACCTTAGAAGATAAAATAGAAGTTTGTAGGGATATTATAGATAAATATAATATTGATAAGGTATCTAAAATAGTTCCGGGAGGTAAGGAAAGACAGGATTCTGTTTATAATGGATTAAAGGCTGTATCAGAGAATTGTGATGTAGTATTAATCCATGATGCCGCAAGACCTTTTGTTACTAGTGATATTATAGAGAATGGCATAAAATATGTAAAGCAATACGGAGCGGCTGCTTCTGGAGTAAGGCCAAAGGATACTATAAAAATAAAAGATAAACAAGGATTTGCAATAGACACTCCTAGCAGAGAGGATCTATTTATAGTTCAAACTCCTCAGTGTTTTGATTACAATATAATATTAGATTGTCATGAAAAGTTAAAAAAACATAATAAAAAAGTAACAGATGATACTATGGTTTTAGAGAATTACGGTAAATCAGTATATTTATATGAAGGCAGCTACAGTAATATAAAAATAACAACTCCTGAAGATTTAATATTAGGAGAACAAATATTAGAAAAGCTAACTTAGCAACAAAACTCGTCCTAATAAGGGGCGAGTTTTGTTTATATATTGTATATTTAAATTTTAATTTGTAATATTTTGAAACATAATGAATAATTTAGGGGGTAAGTTATGCGATTATCAAAAACATTAGTGCATAGTTTAAGAGAGTATCCAGCAGATCTGGATATGGATAGTCAAAAATTATTATTAAAAGGAGGATTAATAACTAAAGTAGACAGTGGACTATACGCATTTACACCTTTAGGATATAGTTTTTTAGAAAATATTCAAAAGATAATTGAGGATAATTCAAAAAAAAATGGCGGCTTACAAATATCTATACCGTATATAAATGATTTCCAAGATGTAAGTAAAAAAAATAATGAGTCTATATTAGATTCTAATGAGGAGGACTTAAGATTTATAAACTTTTTAAAAAATAATGTAACGTCTTATAAGCAATTGCCTTTGTTTTTTTATGAAAACAATACAGAGATTAATTATAAAGGCAAAAATAATTTAGGAATTATGTGTGGGAAACAAGTATTAAAAGAGCATTTTTATATGATGTTAGATGAAGAAAATAATAAATTTAATAAAGAAGAATTAATAAAACTTTATAAAGACATTTTTAAAATCATGAATTTACAATACCATATAGTAGAGGATGAACTAGATGGAACCATAGAATTTATCATATATGATAACATAGGAGATTCACATATAGTTGAGTGTAAAAGCTGTAATTATGGTAATGAAATCAATAGAGCTTTATCTATACCAGATTATAATATAGAAAAGGATTTAAAGGAATTAAATAAAATAGAAACACCTGGTATAAAAACTATAGAGGAACTAGGTGAATTTTTTAAAGTGCCTTATAGAAAGTTTACAAAAACAATAATATATAAGTGTAATAATGCTTCTATTGTTGCAGTTATGGTAAGAGGTGATAGGGATATAGATGAACTTAAAGTTATTAAAAATTTAGGCAATATAGGAAATTTAGAATTAGCAGGAGAAGATATAGTTAAACGGGCTACAAATGCAGAGATAGGCTTTGCTGGTCCAATTAATTTAAAAGTTGATAATATATTAGTAGATGAAGAAATAACTAAAATGAATAATTTTATGGTAGGTGCAAATGAAACAGGGTATCATTATGAAAATGTTAATTATGAAAGAGATTTTAAAGGAATAGTTGGAGAATTTAGAAAGATACATAAAGATAGTAAATGTATCCTATGTGGTAATAAATTAGAGATTAATAATGGATTTGTTATAGGGGAAATCAAAAAAATAGAAGAAAACTTAATAAAAAATGAATGCGCTACATTCATTGATAATAAAGGAAAAAGTAAGCTATTCACGATTTATAAAGGTTTTATGGACATATATAAAATTATTTCCTGGGCAATAGAACAAAATAAAGATGAATTAGGGATTGTGTGGCCTATGGAAGCATCAGCATTTAAAATTATAGTAACTATAGCTAATGAAAAGGATGAACAACAGTTTAAAGTAGCGGAAGAAATTTATAGCAACCTAGTTAATAGTGGAATAAGCACAATTTTAGATGATAGAAAAGAAAGAGCAGGAGTAAAATTTAAAGATGCGGATTTATGGGGAATACCTATTAGAATAACTGTTGGTAAAAATATAAAAGAAAATAATGTAGAAATAAAATTAAGAAATTTAAAAGAGAAGAAAGAAATCCCAATAGATCAATTACAAGAAAGTATTAAAAGTTTATTGGGTATGGCTTAATAGATTGAATAAAAATATTATATGGTTTATTATAAAAATATAATTTAGAATGGGATGGGAGATAGATGATCATGGAGTTAAATTTAGATACAATAAAAAAAGCTCAAAATAATATAAAAACAGTAGTTAGAAAAACACCTTTATTTTATTCAAGTACTTTTTCTAAAAAAACGGGATATGAAGTATATTTAAAATGTGAAAACAAACAAAAGACTGGAGCTTTTAAATTAAGAGGTGCATATAACAAGATAGTTTCATTAACTGAGGAAGAAAAGGAAAGGGGTGTTATTGCATCCTCTGCAGGAAATCATGCTCAAGGAGTTGCTTATGCAGCTACAGCTTTTGGAATAAAATCTACTATAGCTATGCCTAAAACTGCTCCTCAAGCTAAGGTCATGGCAACAAAAGGATATGGAGCAGAGGTTGTCCAACACGGGGAAGTTTATGATGAATGTTATGAAAAAGCATTAGAAATACAAAAGGCTACAGGGGCTACTTTTGTACACCCTTTTAATGATATACATGTTATGGCAGGTCAAGGCACAATAGCTTTAGAAATATTAGAAGAAATAGAAGATATAGATGCTATAATAGTTCCAATAGGAGGAGGAGGACTAATATCAGGAATAGCTGTAGCGGCTAAATCTATAAAACCAGATATAAAAATTATAGGAGTTCAATCAGCTATTATAGCCTCTACAAAAGCATCTTTAGAAAAAGATCAAATCGTAACTTTGCCAGGAGCTAAGTCTTTAGCAGATGGTATTTCAGTAAAGACTCCAGGAGATATTGCTTTTAAATATATTAGAGAATATGTAGATGAAGTGGTTACAGTTACAGAGGATGAAATAGCTTATGGAATTTTCGAGCTTATTGAGAAAACAAAAGTTATTGCAGAGGGTGCAGGAGCATCAACCGTCGCAGCTTTATTAGCTAATAAGATTAATATTAAAGGTAAAAAAGTTGTAGCTTTAATAAGTGGTGGTAATATAGATATAGCTATGATATCTAAAATAATAGATAGACAGCTTATAATGCTTAAGAGAAGAATAAGATTTAAGGTAGAATTACAGGACAAAATAGGAGAGTTCGAGGATGTTATTTCAAATATTGTTTCTACGGGAGCTAATATAGTTAAGGCTAGACAGGATACTAATTGGAGCGAAAAAGGGTTAGAATATGCAAATGTAATATTTGAAGTAGAAGTTCAGAGTAAAGAACAAGGAGATAAATTATTGAAACAACTTAGTGAAAAAGGGTATAATATACAAACAAATATATGTATGTAATAAATTTAGCAAAATAGGAGGTAAATAGATGAAGGTTTACAATACTTTAACTAATAAAAAAGAAGAGTTTGTTACGTTAGTACCAGGAGAAGTAAAAATGTATGTTTGTGGTCCTACGGTATATAATTTTTTCCATATAGGAAATGCTAGAACCTTTGTAGTCTTTGATAGTATAAGAAGATATTTAGAATATAGAGGTTATAAAGTGAAATTTATTCAAAATTTTACTGATATAGATGATAAGATGATAAAAAAAGCTAATGAAGAAGGAACAACGGTAAAAGAATTAGGCGATAGATTTATAAAAGAATATTATAAAGATGCGGATGACTTAAATATTGAAAGAGCAACTAAAAATCCAAGAGCAACTGAATTTATGGACGAAATAATAAGATTTGTAAGTGATCTAATAGAAAAAGGATATGCTTATGAAATAGATGGAGACGTATATTTTAGTACTAAAAGATTTGGCGATTATGGTAAATTATCAGGACAAAATTTAGAAGAGTTACAATTAGGATCAAGAATAAATGTGGATGAAAGAAAAAAAGATCCTATGGACTTTGCTATATGGAAAAGCCAAAAGCCAGGAGAACCTGCTTGGGAAAGTCCTTGGGGAATGGGAAGACCAGGTTGGCATATAGAATGCTCATGCATGGCTTATAATTTGTTAGGAGAAACAATAGATATACATGCAGGAGGATCAGATTTATCATTTCCACATCACGAAAATGAAATAGCTCAAAGTGAGGCAAGAACAGGAAAGCAATTTGCAAAGTATTGGCTACATTCAGCTTTTGTTAATGTAAATAATCAAAAGATGTCTAAATCATTAAATAATTTCTTTACAGCAAGAGAAATATTAGAAAAATATGATGCAGATGTTTTAAGAATGTTTATGTTATCAGGACATTATAGAACTCAAATAAACTTTAGTATGGAATTATTAGATTCAACTAAAGCAGCTTTAGATAGATTGTATAATTCTATAAATAATTTAGAAAATTTATTAGATGAAGTAAAAAATGAAGAATTAAGAGCTAAAGAATTAGAATACAAAAATGAATTACAAAAATATAAAGAAAGATATAAAGAAAAAATGGATGATGATTTTAATACAGCAGATGCTATATCTGTAATATTTGATTTAATAAGAGATGTTAATACAAATGTTACTATAGAATCATCAAAAGAACTAGTTAAATATACATTAGATTTAATAAGAGAATTAGGGAAACCTTTGGGAATATTACAAGAATCAACTAAAGCTAGTTTAGAAGAAGAGATTGAAAAACTTATAGAAGAAAGACAAAAAGCTAGAAAAGAAAAAAATTGGGCATTAGCAGACAAAATTAGAGATAATTTGAAGGAGAGAGGCATTGTTTTAGAAGATACACCACAGGGAGTAAGATGGAAGCAAATATAAGATATAAGTACTAGTGGATTAATAAAAATAGAATGAGTGGAGAGTAATATGGATTTTAGTTTATTTCAAAATAAGTTTACTATTAAGGATGGGAAAACATTAAATCCTCTAGTACTTGCATTCATAGGAGATGCAGTATATGAGGTTTTTATAAGAACATTTCTTGTAGATAATAATAGAGAGTTAAATGTGCATAAACTACATGTGAATGCTATAAAATATGTAAAGGCTCATGGACAGAGTGATTGTATAAAAGATATAATGGGAGATTTAAATGAAGATGAGCTTTATATATTTAAAAGAGGAAGAAATGCTAAATCAGGAACGGTGCCTAAAAATGCTGATGTTCAAGAGTATAGATTTGCAACGGGTTTTGAAGCCCTTATAGGTTTTTTATATATAACAGATCAACAGGAAAGATTAAATTATTTATTAAATAATATAGTTACTTTAAATGGGAAAAAAGGAGCACTTGATAATGAAAGTTAAATTATTAGAATATACACCAAATGCAGAAAAATTAATAGCTTCCGCAGCAAAATTATGTTATAGTTCATCTGAAATTGAAGATTTACAAAATAATTTAGATAAAGAAAAAGTGGATAAATTTTTAAATATGTTAATGTCCTATGGACATGAATCACCAATAGAACATGTTTCTTTTACTTTTGGTATAGAGGGAGTATCAAGAAGTTTAACACATCAACTTGTGAGGCATAGAATAGGCTCTTATTCACAACAAAGCCAAAGGTATGTTAGGCTAGATCAATTTGAATATGTTATTCCACCTTCTGTAGAAAAGGATGAAGAAGCGAAAAAAATATATATAGAAACTATGAAAAATTGTCAGAAGTCCTATGATAATATTGCGAGTATTTTAAAAGAAAAATATATCAATGATGGGTTAAGGGCTATGGATGCAGAAAAAAAGGCTATAGAAGATGCAAGGTATGTATTCCCAAATGCTTGTACAAGTAAAATTATAGTTACAATGAATGCTAGAAGTTTAATGAATTTCTTTAGGCATAGGTGCTGCAATAGGGCACAATGGGAAATAAGAGAACTAGCTGAAACTATGTTGTTTGAAGTTAAAGAAGTTGCACCAACATTATTTAAATATTGTGGACCAGGTTGCGTAAATGGACCTTGTCCAGAGGGAAAAATGTCCTGTGGTAAAATAAAAGAAGTCAGAGAAAAATATAATGTGAAATTACACAAGGAGAGTAAGTAATAATGAAAAATAGAGTTGGCCAACAGGAAGAAATAAGGGAAGATATAATAGAAGGCAGAAATGCAGTAATAGAGGCATTAAAATCAAATAAAACTATAGAAAAGGTAATGGTAGCAAAGGGAGATTTAGAAGGATCTATCAAAATTATAATATCCTTGGCTAAGGAAAAAGGAATAGTGATAAATGAAGTTGATAGAAAAAAACTTGATTCTATATCTCAAACAAGAGCCCATCAGGGAGTTATAGCTTTTACAACTCCATATCAATATTGTGCAGTAGAAGATATTATACGATATGCAAAACAAAAAGAAGAAGATCCTTTTATAGTAATATTAGATGAAATAGAAGATCCACAAAATTTTGGATCTATATTAAGAACCGCAGAAGTTTGTGGGGTACATGGTGTCATAATACCTAAAAGAAGAAATGTAGGAGTTACGCCTACTGTTTATAAAACATCTGCTGGAGCTGTAGAATACATGAAAATAAGTAAGGTTACTAATATAAATAATGTTATAGATAAACTTAAGGAAAAGGGTATATGGATATATGGGGCGGATATGTGCGGAAATGACTATTGCTTTGATGTAAGCTTATCTGGACCTATAGCATTAGTTATAGGAAGTGAAGGAAGAGGGATATCAAAGCTAACTAAAAACAAATGTGATGTTTTAGTTAAAATTCCAATGCTTGGGAATATAACATCTCTTAATGCCTCTGTTGCTGGAGGAATGCTAATGTATGAAATATTAAAACAAAGAATGAAGAGTAAATAATTATGAAATATATATTTGTAGATGCTTATAATGTCATAAATAGTTGGAAAGAGTTAAAAAAGATAAAGGACTATAATTTAGAAATGTCAAGAGAGCAACTATTAGATATATTAAACAATTATGCTTCATATAATCAATATCGTATTTATGTGGTTTTTGATGCACATCAGACGGAAGGTGCAGAAAATATAGAAAAAATAAATAATAATTTAATAGTGGTGTTTACAAAAGAAGGGGAAACTGCAGATAGTTTTATTGAAAGATCTGTAAATGATTTAGGTAGAAAGATAGAGGTATCTGTAGTAACATCAGATTCATTAGAACAACAATTAATATTTCAAAGAGGAGCTACTAGGATATCTTCATTGGAGTTTTATTCACAGGTTAAAGAAACAGAAAAGAATATACAGGATAGGATAAAAAAAGAATTTTCTAAAAAAGGGAATAGACTTGGAGAAATATTGCAAGAAGATTTATTAGAAAAATTGGAAAAAATAAGAAGAAGCACGTAATTTACCTTGACGTTGTTATTAACACTAATGTATAATCAAATATGTGGTTATATTTATTTTGGGGGGGGATACCTTGGATAGAAAGGTTCAAATTAATAGTAAAACTTCCTCCTTTGAAGGATGTGTAGATGAGGAAATAGTTATGGAAGCCAAAGCAGGAAATTCTAGAGCACAAGAATATATAATTGGCAAGTACGAGAATTTTGTTAAAGCTAAGGCGAAATCTTATTTTTTAATAGGAGCAGATAAAGAAGATATATATCAAGAAGGTATGATAGGTCTATATAAAGCTATAAGAGACTTCAAACCAGATAAATTATCTTCCTTTAAAGCCTTTGCTGAGCTTTGTGTTACTAGACAAATTATAACGGCTATAAAAACAGCAACTAGACAAAAACACATTCCGCTTAACACATATGTTTCTTTAAATAAGCCAATATATGATGAGGAGTCAGATAGAACCTTATTGGATATTTTATCAGAAGCTAAAGTGGCTAATCCAGAGGAATTAATTATAAGTAGAGAGGAATTAAAGCATATACAAAATGAGATAGGCGAGGTATTATCAGATCTTGAGATGGAAGTTTTAATGTCTTATTTGGATGGAAAATCTTATCAAGAAATTGCCTGTGATTTAGATAGGCATGCTAAGTCTATAGACAATGCACTACAAAGAGTAAAAAGAAAATTAGAAAAATGCTTAAATAATAAATAATTTTACATATTGACAATAAAAACCGATTTTACTATAATTAATAATTGGTATATGATTATTTTGAGCGAGAGTAGTTCAGTGGTAGAACACTAGCTTCCCAAGCTAGTTGCCGCGGGTTCGATCCCCGTTTCTCGCTCCAAGTTTTAATATTAAAGTTGCCCATGTAGCTCAGTCGGCAGAGCGTCACCTTGGTAAGGTGGAGGTCACCGGTTCAATCCCGGTCATGGGCTCCAGAAATTACAAGGAACACAACACACCAGGATGAGTTTACTTGTACAAATAAATTATATAAACACAAAAAAAAGGAGGAAATAAAAATGGCAAAAGCAAAATTTGAAAGAAGCAAGCCTCATGTAAACATAGGAACAATAGGTCACGTAGACCACGGTAAGACAACATTAACAGCAGCTATTACAACAGTATTAGCACAAAAGGGAGGAGCTTCAGCAACAAAGTATGACGAAATAGATAAAGCTCCAGAAGAAAAAGAAAGAGGAATCACAATAAATACATCACATGTAGAGTATGAAACAGCAAACAGACACTACGCACACGTAGACTGCCCAGGACACGCGGACTATGTAAAGAACATGATAACAGGAGCAGCACAAATGGATGGAGCGATCTTAGTTGTATCAGCAGCAGACGGTCCAATGCCACAAACAAGAGAACATATACTACTAGCATCAAGAGTTGGAGTACAATATATAGTAGTATTCTTAAATAAAGCTGACCAAGTAGATGATCCAGAACTAATAGAATTAGTTGAAATGGAAGTAAGAGAATTACTAAATGAATATGGATTCCCAGGAGATGATACTCCAATAGTAGTAGGATCAGCATTAGAAGTATTAGAAAACCAAGACAATGCAGAAAAAACAAAATGCATAGATGAATTAATGGAAGCAATAGATAGCTATATACCAACACCAGAAAGAGCAACAGATCAACCATTCTTAATGCCAGTAGAAGACGTATTTACAATAACAGGAAGAGGAACAGTTGCAACAGGAAGAGTTGAAAGAGGAGTTCTACATACAGGAGATGAAGTAGAATTAATCGGAATGAAAGAAGAAATATCAAAGACAGTATGTACAGGAATAGAAATGTTCAGAAAAATACTTGATGAAGCAATGGCAGGAGACAACATAGGAGCATTATTAAGAGGTGTTCAAAGAGATGATATCCAAAGAGGTCAAGTATTAGCAAAACCAGGTTCAGTAACACCACATAAAAAATTCGTAGGTCAAGTATACGTATTAAAGAAAGAAGAAGGCGGAAGACATACACCATTCTTTAATGGATACAGACCACAATTCTACTTCAGAACAACAGACGTTACAGGATCAATCAACTTACCAGAAGGAGTAGAAATGGTAATGCCTGGAGATCATATAGATATGGCAGTAGAATTAATCACACCAGTAGCAATGCACGAAAACTTAAGATTCGCTATCAGAGAAGGTGGAAGAACAGTAGGTTCAGGAGTTGTTACAACAATATCTGAATAATTTGAAATTATAGGGACTGGGTTTCTAGACCTAGTCCTTTTAAGAGTTATGAATATGTAAAAATATGGTGTATGTTCCATAGTATAAAATATTAAATTCGTTGACATATACCGTTAGTTATGATAAAGTAAGTAAGTGATGCAAAAAAATAAAAAGAAGTAGAACCTACACATATAGGTTATGTACTAGGAGGTGTAGATCATGAGAGTAAAAGTAACACTAGCTTGTACAGAGTGCAAACAAAGAAATTATAATACAATGAAAAACAAGAAAAATGATCCAGATAGATTAGAAATGAACAAATACTGCCCACATTGCCATAAACATACAGCTCATAAGGAAACAAAATAATCTGTTTCGGATTTGATGTCCTTTATAATTTTTTAAGGATGTGAGTGAGATGGCCACAAGTAAAACTACAAATAATATCGCGTCAGCTAAGAAAAAAGGTTTGTCAGGTTTTTTTAAGGATTTAAAGTTTGAATTTAAAAGAATAACATGGGCTCCTAAAAAAGATGTAAAAAAAGCTACCGAAACTGTATTGGTGTTTTGCTTTGTTTATATGATTATTGTTGGAGTATTCGATTATGGATTCAACAACCTATTCAAACTAATATTTAAGCTGTAGAAGTGAATAAAAGGAGGGAAATAGGGATATCCTAATCCCTGAAATTATGTCAGAAGAAAAAGCGAAATGGTATGTGGTTCATACATATTCAGGATATGAAAACAAAGTTAAAGTTAATCTTCAGAAAACTGTAGATAACAGAAACTTGCATCATTGGATTCTTGATATACAAGTTCCTATGGAGGAACAAGTTGAAGTTAAAGATGGTAAAAAGAAGATAACATTAAAGAAAACTTTCCCAGGATATGTATTAGTTAAAATGTTAATGACAGATGATTCATGGTACATAGTTAGAAATACTAGAGGGGTAACAGGATTTGTAGGTCCAGGATCTAAACCAGTGCCTCTTACAGAAGAAGAAGTATTGTCTATGGGAATAAAAGAAAAACAACCAGAGGTAGATGTTGAGGTTGGAGAAAATGTTAAGGTAGTATCAGGACCTTTAGAAGGATTCCCAGCGACTATACAGGAAATCAATGTAGAAAAAGGTAAAATAAAAGCTTTAGTTAATATGTTTGGCAGGGAAACCCCTGTTGAACTTGATTTTAATCAGATAGAAAAACTTGATTAGCTATTAAGACAATTGTTTTAATTAGTGGGAGGATTTTAATCCGTATAACCACATATAGGAGGTGTAAAATATGGCTAAAAAAGTAGTAGGAATGATAAAACTTCAACTTCCAGCAGGAAAGGCAAGCCCAGCACCACCAGTAGGTCCAGCTTTAGGACAACACGGTGTTAACATTATGGGATTCTGTAAAGAATTTAATGCCAAAACTGCTAACCAAGCAGGATTAATAATTCCTGTAGTTATTACTGTATATCAGGACAGATCTTTTAGTTTTATACTAAAGACTCCACCAGCAGCTGTATTATTAAAGAAAGCAGCTGGAATAGAAAGTGGATCTGGTGTTCCTAATAAAACTAAAGTAGCTAAGGTTACAAAAGACCAAGTTAGGGAAATAGCAGAAACAAAAATGCCTGATTTAAATGCAGGATCTATAGAAACAGCTATGAGTATGATAGCTGGAACAGCTAGAAGCATGGGCATAACTGTAGAAGAATAATAACTACTAAAATAGTGGGAGGTATATACCGTTAATACCACAAAGGAGGAATTAGAATGGGAAAAAAATACACTGAAAGTGTAAAATTAGTTGATAAAAACACATTATATACAGTTCAAGAAGCGATAGAGCTTGTTACAAAAACATCAAAAGCTAAATTTGATGAAACTGTAGAATTAGCTGTTAGACTTGGAGTAGATCCAAGGCATGCAGACCAACAAGTTAGAGGAGCTGTTGTACTTCCTCATGGAACTGGTAAAAAAGTTAGAGTTTTAGTTTTTGCTAAAGGTGATAAAGTTAATGAAGCACAAGAAGCAGGAGCTGACTTTGTTGGAGCAGAAGAATTAGTAGAAAAAATACAAAAAGAAAACTGGTTTGATTTTGACGTAGTTGTTGCTACACCAGATATGATGGGAGTAGTAGGAAGATTAGGAAGAGTATTAGGACCTAAAGGTTTGATGCCAAATCCAAAATCAGGTACAGTAACATTTGATGTTGCTAAAGCTATAGCAGATATCAAAGCAGGTAAGGTTGAATATAGAGTAGATAAAACTGCTATAATTCACGTTCCAATAGGAAAATCTTCTTTTGGAGAAGGAAAGTTATCAGATAACTTCCATGTATTAATGGAAGCTGTTGTAAAGGCTAAACCAGCAGCAGCAAAAGGACAATATATAAAATCAGTTGCTATATCAAGTACTATGGGACCAGGAATAAAAATTAATCCAGGTAAAGTATTAGAATAATATTGACAAAACAATGATTTGTTGATATACTGATTAAAGTTGTAAAAATGAAATATATCTCCGTAGACAGTGGGTGTTTTACATAATTAGTGAAAGCTAAACCTGCCTAGGAGTCCGATATAAAGTATATTGGGTCTCTCTGTCTTACGGAGAGACCTTTATTATTATAAATCACGGTAAACTGTGAGGAGGTGGACACACAGTGGGAAAAAATAGACAAATAAAAGAAGCTAAAGTTAAAGAAATACAAGAAAAAATGGAGAAAGCTCAAGCTATAGTATTTGTTAAATATCAAGGTTTAACTGTTGAAGAAGATACTATGTTAAGAAAAGAGCTAAGAGAAGCAGGTGTTGAATATAAAGTTTATAAAAATACTTTATCAACTATAGCTGCTAAAAATTTAGGTTACGGAAGTTGCGTAGATTTATTAGAAGGACCTGTTTCAGTGGCTTTTGGCTATGATGATGTAACAGCTCCAGCTAGAGTTCTTAATGATTTCGCTAAGAAAAATAAGAACCTAGAATTAAAAGGTGGAATAATAGATGGAGAATTATATGATGTAGATAAAATCAAAAAAATCGCATCAATACCATCAAAAGATATTCTTATCGCAAAACTACTTGGAAGTTTCAAAGCTCCAGTATCAAACTTTGCATATTTAATTAATGCTATTAAAGATAAGAAAGAATCAGAAGAAGCTTAAAATAAACTAAAAGAAAATTAGAAAGAAATTTTGGAGGTGCCTAAACAATGAAAAAAGAAGAAATCATTCAAGCTATAAAAGAAATGACTGTTTTAGAATTAAACGAATTAGTAGAAGCATGTGAAGAAGAATTTGGAGTAAGCGCAGCTGCACCAGTAGCTGTAGCAGGAGCAGGAGCTGCTGCAGGAGCAGGAGCTGCTGAAGAAAAAACTGAATTTGATGTAGTATTAGCTGATGCAGGTTCAGAAAAAATTAAAGTTATCAAAGCTGTAAGAGAAGTAACAGGATTAGGATTAAAAGAAGCTAAAGCTTTAGTTGATGGAGCTCCTAAAACATTAAAAGAAGCTGCATCTAAAGAAGATGGAGAAGCTATAAAAGCTAAGTTAGAAGAAGTTGGAGCAAAAGTAGAATTAAAATAGTTTTACTCTACATAGAGGGGTACTAAAGTAAGTACCCCTTTTTTAGTATACTTATAAGTATTGACAAAGCTTATGTAATATGATAATATAATGAATTGCATTGATTATGTATAAATACAAACAAATATGAATTAATTGTATTTAATTGTATTTATATGGTTATACTAATTTGATAATAATGTGTGAAATCCAAAAACACAATATTAAATTAAATTTTAAAAGAGTGTTTTTGGTTATTTTAGTTTATACAAGGGGTGAAATTATATGGTACATCCTGTCCAAGTTGGCAAAAGGACTCGTATGAGCTTTTCTAGGCTTAAAGAGGTTGGGCAAATGCCAAATCTTATAGAAGTTCAGTTAGACTCATATGATTGGTTTTTAAAAGAAGGGTTACAAGAAGTTTTTGACGATATTAACCCGATTCAAGATTATACAGGTAATCTAAATTTAGAATTTGTAGGCTACAAACTAGATTTAGATAGTATTAAATACTCTGTTGAAGAGTGCAAAGAAAGAGATTCTACTTATGCAGCACCATTAAAAGTAAAAGTTAGACTTTTAAATAAGGAAACTGGTGAAATAAAAGAACAAGAAGTTTTTATGGGAGATTTCCCTTTAATGACAGAACAAGGAACTTTTATAATAAACGGTGCAGAAAGGGTTATAGTAAGCCAATTAGTTAGATCACCAGGGGTTTATTATGACATGACTGTAGATAAAACAGGAAGCAAATTATTCTCAGCTACAGTTATACCTAACAGAGGTGCATGGTTAGAATATGAAACAGATTCGAATAACATAATATATGTAAGAATTGACAAAACACGAAAATTACCAATTACTATATTAGCAAGAGCATTAGGTTATGGAACAGATGCTGAAATAATAGAATTCTTCGGAGAAGATGAAAGATTAAAAGCCACAATAGAAAAAGATAATACAAAGACTAGAGAAGAGGCTTTACTTGAAATATATAAAAGATTAAGACCAGGTGAACCACCTACTGTGGATAGTGCAGAATCTTTAATTGAATCTTTATTCTTCGATGCTAAAAGATATGATTTATCAAGAGTTGGAAGATATAAATTTAATAAGAAATTAGCAATCCATCTAAGAATAACAAATCAAATTGCAGATCAAGATATAGTTAATCCACAAACAGGAGAAATTTTAGTACAAAAAGGTGAAAAAATAGATAAAGATAAGGCTATTGAAATACAGAACTGTGGTATTAACGAAGTATATATAAAAATAGATGATAAGTCATTTAAAGTAATTGGCAATCACTTTGTAGACATACATAGTTTGGTTTCATTCGATATAAGTGATTTAAATATTAAAGAATATGTATTCTATCCTGTTTTAAAAGAAATACTAGATAATTATGCTGATGAAGAAAGTATAAAAGAAGAAATAAGAAAGAATATATATAGATTAATTCCTAAACATATTATAAGAGAAGATATATATGCTACCATAAATTATGAATTAGGATTAAGTTATGATATTGGTTATAAAGATGATATAGATCATTTAGGAAATAGAAGATTAAGATCAGTAGGAGAATTATTACAAAATCAATTTAGAATTGGTTTATCTAGAATGGAAAGAGTTGTTAAAGAAAGAATGACAATTCAAGATCAAGAAGTAATAACTCCTCAAGCTCTAATAAATATCAGACCTGTAGCAGCGTCCATTAAAGAATTTTTTGGTAGTTCACAATTATCACAATTTATGGATCAAACAAACCCTCTATCAGAATTAACACATAAAAGAAGGTTGTCAGCTTTAGGACCAGGAGGACTTTCAAGAGAAAGGGCCGGTTTTGAAGTAAGAGACGTTCACCATTCACATTATGGAAGAATGTGTCCTATAGAAACTCCAGAAGGACCAAACATAGGGCTTATAAATTCTTTAGCTACTTTTGCTAAGGTTAATGAATATGGATTTATAGAAACACCTTATAGAAGAATAGATCCTAAAAATAAAAGAGCTACAAATGATATAGTATATATGACAGCGGACGAAGAAGATTTATATGTAATAGCTAGATCAGATGAGCCAATTGATGAAAAGGGATATTTTTTAGATGATAAAGTTACAGTTAGGGCTAAAGAAGAAGTTTTAGTTGTTCCAGTTAGCGAAGTTGAGTATATGGATATATCACCAAGACAATTGGTTTCTGTTGCAACTGCAATGATACCATTCCTTGAAAATGATGATGCCAGCCGTGCACTTATGGGATCAAACATGCAACGTCAAGCAGTACCACTATTAAAGCCACAGGCTCCAATAGTTGGAACAGGTATAGAATATAAAGCTGCAACGGATTCAGGGGTTCTTCCAAAGGCTAAAAATGCAGGGACAGTAGTATATGTTTCAGCAGATGAAATAAGAGTAAGAAGAGATAGCGATGGAGGAATAGATAAATATAAGTTATTAAAATTCAAAAGATCTAACCAAGGAACATGCATAAATCAAAGACCAATTGTTTCTAAAGATGAAGTAGTAGCTAAGGAAACTCTATTAGCAGATGGACCTTCTACAGATCTTGGAGAAATAGCCCTTGGTAAGAATATTCTTATGGGCTTTATAACATGGGAAGGATATAATTACGAAGATGCCATGTTAATTTCAGAGCAATTAGTAAAAGAAGATGTGTTTACATCTATACACATAGAAGAATATGAAGCAGAAGCTAGGGATACAAAACTAGGACCAGAAGAGATAACAAGAGATATACCTAATGTAGGAGAAGAAGCTCTTAAAGATATAGATGAAAGAGGCATCATTAGAATTGGTGCTGAAGTTAGATCTGGAGATATATTAGTAGGTAAAGTTACTCCAAAGGGAGAAACTGAACTAACAGCTGAAGAAAGATTACTTCGTGCTATATTTGGAGAAAAAGCAAGAGAAGTTAGAGATACATCACTTAGAGTTCCACATGGAGAAGCAGGAATTATAGTTGATGTTAAAATATTTACAAGAGAAAATGGTGATGAATTACCACCAGGAGTTAATAAATTAGTTAGATGCTATATAGCTCAAAAGAGAAAAATATCTGTTGGAGATAAGATGGCAGGAAGACATGGTAATAAAGGGGTTATCTCTAGAGTTTTACCAGAAGAAGATATGCCATTCTTACCAGATGGAAGACCACTTCAGATATGCCTAAATCCTTTAGGGGTACCATCACGTATGAATATAGGTCAGGTATTAGAAGTACATTTAGGGTTAGCTGCTAGTAAATTAGGGTGGCATATAGCTACACCGGTTTTCGACGGGGCAATAGAATCTGACATAGTAGATTGTTTAAGAAAAGCTGGTTATTCTGAGGATGGAAAAACTGTTTTATATGATGGAAGAACAGGAGAACCATTTGATAATAGAGTAACAGTAGGATATATGTATATTTTAAAACTAGCTCATTTAGTTGATGATAAAATACATGCTAGATCTACAGGTCCATACTCACTAGTAACTCAACAACCTCTTGGAGGTAAAGCTCAGTTTGGAGGACAAAGATTTGGTGAGATGGAAGTTTGGGCTTTAGAAGCTTATGGAGCTGCCCATACCCTTCAAGAAATATTAACAGTTAAATCAGATGATGTAGTTGGAAGAGTTAAGACTTATGAAGCTATAGTAAAGGGAGAAAATATTCCAGAACCTGGAGTTCCTGAATCTTTCAAAGTTTTAATAAAAGAATTACAAGCATTATGTTTAGATGTTAAGGTATTGAATGATGATAATCAAGAAATAAAATTAAAGGAATCTGTAGATGAAGATGCAGACGAATTAGAAGTAAATATAGAAGGTACAGAAAATCAACCAGGAGATAAAGAAGAAAAAGAAGATAAAGAAAAAGAAGATAGTGAAGATAGTAATGAATATGATGACTTAAGAGAAGAGGATGTAGAACCAGATTTAGAGGAGTTATCATTAGATGACTTAGATTTAGATGATTTTGGTGATGAACATTAATTTGAAGGGAGGATATACCCTTGTTTGAGTTAAATAATTTTGATGCTTTACAAATAGGTTTAGCTTCACCAGAAAAGATAAGAGAGTGGTCAAGAGGTGAGGTTAAAAAGCCAGAAACTATAAATTATAGAACACTAAAACCAGAAAGAGATGGTTTGTTCTGTGAAAGAATTTTCGGACCTATGAAGGATTGGGAATGCCATTGTGGTAAATATAAAAGAATAAGATATAAGGGCATAGTTTGTGATAGATGCGGAGTAGAGGTTACTAAGGCTAAAGTAAGACGTGAAAGAATGGGGCATATAGAACTTGCTGCCCCTGTATCTCATATATGGTATTTCAAAGGAATTCCATCAAGAATGGGATTAATATTAGATATGTCTCCAAGAGCTTTAGAAAAAGTTTTATACTTTGCTTCATATGTAGTATTAGATCCAAAAGAAACACCCCTTTTAAAGAAGCAATTATTAAATGAAAAAGAGTATAGAGAATCCATAGATAAATATGGAGATGACAGTTTTGTTGCAGCGATGGGTGCAGAAGCTGTAAAGACTCTTTTAGACGAAATAGATTTAGAACAAACATCTGTGGAACTTAAAGAAGAGTTAAAAACAAGTACAGGACAAAAGAAAATAAGAATAATAAGAAGATTAGAGGTAGTAGAATCCTTTAGAAAATCAGGAAATAGACCTGATTGGATGGTTATAGATGTTATACCAGTAATTCCACCTGATTTAAGACCAATGGTTCAATTAGATGGAGGAAGATTTGCTACATCTGATTTAAATGATTTGTATAGAAGAGTTATAAATAGAAATAACAGATTAAAAAAATTGTTAGACTTAGGGGCTCCAGACATAATTGTAAGAAATGAAAAAAGAATGCTTCAAGAAGCAGTGGATGCTCTAATAGATAATGGTAGAAGAGGAAGACCAGTGACAGGACCAGGAAATAGACCTCTTAAATCATTATCAGATATGTTAAAGGGTAAACAAGGTAGATTTAGACAAAACTTGCTAGGAAAGCGTGTTGACTATTCAGGCCGTTCAGTTATAGTTGTAGGACCAGAATTGAAAATGTATCAATGTGGTTTACCAAAAGAAATGGCTCTTGAATTATTCAAACCATTTGTTATGAAAAAACTTGTTCAAAATGGGTTAGCACATAATATAAAAAGTGCTAAGAGAATGGTAGAAAGAGTTCAACCTCAAGTTTGGGATGTATTAGAAGAAGTTATTTCTGATCATCCAGTATTATTAAATCGTGCCCCTACTCTTCACAGATTAGGAATTCAAGCTTTCCAACCTGTATTAGTAGAAGGAAGAGCAATTAAACTTCATCCACTTGTATGTACAGCTTATAATGCAGACTTTGATGGAGACCAAATGGCTGTTCACGTACCTTTATCAGTCGAAGCTCAAGCAGAGGCAAGATTCCTAATGCTAGCAGCACATAATATATTAAAACCATCTGATGGTAAGCCAGTGTCTGTACCTACACAAGATATGGTTTTAGGTTCTTATTACTTAACAATGGATAAAGATGGAGTAAAGGGTGAAGGAAAAGTATTTTCTTGTCCTGAAGAAGTACTGATGGCATATCAATGCAAAGAAGTTGATATACATGCTAAAATAAAAGTAAGATTAAAGAAAGTTATAGACGGAGAAACTATTGAAGGAATAATAGAAACAACACCAGGAAAAATTATATTTAATGAATCTATACCACAGGATTTAGGATATATTGATAGAACAATACCTGAAAACAAGTTAAAATTAGAAGTAGATTTTCTTGTATCTAAAAAGACATTAGGTGGAATAATTACCAAGTGTTATATGAAACATGGTGCAACAAAAACTTCTATAATGTTAGATAAAATCAAAGCAAAAGGATATCATTATTCTACTATAGGAGCTATTACTATTTCTACTTCAGATATGGTAGTGCCAGAGTCTAAGAGAGAACTACTTGAAAATACAGAAAAACAAGTAGAAAAAATACAAAAAATGTATCGTAGAGGGTTTATATCTGAGGAAGAAAGATATGAAAAAGTTATTGACCTTTGGACTAAAACAACAGAGGATGTAGCTAATGCTCTTATGGAAAGTTTGGATAGTTTTAATCCTATATATATGATGGCTGATTCAGGAGCCAGAGGTTCTAAAAGTCAGATAAAGCAATTAGCAGGTATGAGAGGGCTTATGGCTAATCCATCAGGTAAAATTCTAGAGTTACCAATAAAAGCTTCTTTTAGGGAAGGTCTAGATGTGTTAGAGTATTTTATATCAACACACGGTGCTAGAAAAGGTAATGCAGATACAGCTTTAAAAACAGCTGACTCAGGATATTTAACTAGAAGACTTGTTGACGTTTCACAGGATGTTATAGTAAGGCAAGAAGATTGTGGAACAGAAGAAGGATATGAAGTATCTGAAATAAAAGAAGGAAATGAAGTAATAGAGCCTTTAGTTGAAAGATTATCAGGCAGATATCCTTCAGAAGATATTATTCATCCTACTACGGGAGAAATAATAGTAAAAAGAAACACATATATGGATGAAGATATAGCTCAGAAGGTATCAGATGCAGGAATTAAAAAAGTTAAAATAAGATCTGTATTTACTTGTAAATCAAAACATGGTGTTTGTGCTAGATGTTATGGTATGAATATGGGTACTTCACAAAAAATTCATATAGGTGAAGCAGTTGGGATTGTTGCTGCTCAAAGTATAGGAGAACCAGGAACTCAGCTTACAATGAGAACATTCCATACAGGTGGTGTTGCTGGAGCTGATATAACTCAAGGTCTTCCAAGAGTTGAAGAGCTTTTTGAAGCTAGAAAACCTAAAGGATTGGCTATTGTAAGTGAAGTATCAGGAACAGTAAAAATGGAAGAAACTAAGAAAAAAAGAACAATAATAGTTATAACTGATGACGGTGAAGAAGTTTCCTATGATATTCCATTTGGTTCTAGAATAAAAGTCAAAAATGGAGATATTATATCAGCAGGAGATGAAATAACAGAAGGTTCAATAAATCCACATGATATTTTAAGAATAAAAGGTGTTGACGGAGTTAAAAATTATCTTTTATCAGAAGTTCAAAAAGTTTATAGACTACAAGGTGTTGATATAAACGATAAACATCTTGAAGTAGTTATAAGACAAATGACAAGAAAAATAAAAATTGAAGATTCAGGAGATACTGAATTATTACCTGGAACAATGATAGATGTTTTTGATTTTGAAGAAGCCAATAGAGAAATATTAGAAAAAGGTGGAGAACCAGCAGTAGGTAGAATAGCTTTATTAGGAATAACAAAAGCTGCACTGGCTACAGATTCATTCCTTTCAGCTGCGTCATTCCAAGAAACTACAAGAGTTCTTACAGATGCTGCTATCAAAGGTAAGATTGATCCGCTATTAGGCTTGAAAGAAAATGTAATTATTGGTAAGTTAATACCTGCAGGTACAGGTATGACAAGATATAGATCTATTCAAATAAATACTGATGACGAAAATATTGAAGAAGATTCCATAGATTCAATAGAAGTATAGTATATATAAATTTATTGACATTGTACTTTCAAAATGATAAAATACACCTGTTATATATTTTAATATAGGAAGCAAAGTTATTACTTTGTTTCCTTATTAATGGAATTTAGGGAGGAAGTCAACGATGATTGACAGACTTAAAGGCAATAAAGTTGTAGGGGTTAAACAAACAGTTAAGGCTTTAAAAAACAATACTGTTAAAGCTTTGTATGTATCTAAGGATGCGGATGAAAGTTTAATAAAACCACTTATAGAATTAGCTGAAGAGAATTCCATAGATATAATAAAGGTTGATACAATGAAAGAATTAGGACGACTTTGTGGTATTGATGTAAGTGCTGCCACAGCGGCGTTACTGAAATAAACATTAGCTAATAAGTAGCCAATTTGGCATATTTATAGAATAATTTATTTATCTAATTATGAAGGAGGTGCACGTATGCCAACAATTAGCCAATTAGTAAGAAAAGGCAGAAAGACAATAGCATCAGCATCAGACTCACCAGCATTAAAAGAATGCCCACAAAAAAGAGGAGTTTGTACAGTAGTAAAAACAACAACTCCTAAAAAACCTAACTCAGCCTTAAGAAAAGTTGCTAGAATTAGACTTACAAATGGATATGAAGTTACAGCTTACATACCAGGAGTAGGCCACAACTTACAAGAACATAGTGTTGTTCTTATAAGAGGTGGAAGAGTTAAGGACTTACCAGGTGTAAGATACCATATCGTAAGAGGGGCATTAGATGCAGCTGGAGTAGCTAATAGAATGCAATCCAGATCAAAATATGGTGCTAAAAAACCAAAGCAAAAATAGTACGCAGTATTTGATGTAATTTTTTAGAATGATAGTGCTATGTCTTCGGCGTTTATATAGATATAGAGTTTATATTAATTTGCAGAAGTTCAGAGCGCTTTACGGCTAGGTTATGTCGAGTACCTATGAACTTAAACTTAATGTTAAGGAGGGAAGAAAAGTGCCAAGAAAAGGACATATAGCAAAGAGAGATGTATTACCAGATCCATTATATAACAGTAAGGTTGTTACAAAATTAATAAACAGTATAATGCTAGATGGTAAAAGAGGAGTAGCACAAAAAATATGCTACGATGCTTTTGAAATAATAGCAGAAAAATCAGGTAAGGATGCAATGGAAGTTTTTGAAACTGCCATGAATAACATAATGCCTTTACTTGAAGTAAAAGCAAGAAGAATAGGTGGAGCTACATATCAAGTTCCAATCGAAGTTAGACCAGAAAGAAGACAGACTTTAGGGATTAGATGGATGCTAATTGCTGCTAGAAAAAGAGGCGAAAGAAGCATGAGAGAAAGACTAGCAGGAGAATTGTTAGACGCATCTAATAATACTGGAGCAGCTGTTAAGAAAAGAGAAGACACACACAAAATGGCAGAAGCAAACAAAGCTTTCGCACATTACAGATACTAATACAAAACTGTTTTGGCTGTGCCAAAACAGTTTTGTCAAATTTGAATTTCGAAACGATGGGAGGAAAAGCAATTGGCGAACAAAGAATATCCATTGGCAAAATTTCGTAACATCGGAATTATGGCCCATATAGATGCAGGAAAAACTACAGCAACAGAACGTATATTATTCTATACAGGAAAAACTCATAAAATAGGTGAAACTCATGAGGGTGGAGCTACAATGGACTGGATGGAACAAGAACAAGAAAGAGGTATAACAATTACATCTGCAGCAACAACTTGTTTTTGGAAAGACCATCAAGTAAACATAATAGATACACCAGGACACGTAGATTTTACAGTTGAAGTTGAAAGATCTTTGAGAGTATTAGACGGTGCAGTAACAATATTAGATGCTAAAAGCGGTGTTGAACCACAAACAGAAACAGTGTGGAGACAGGCAGACAATTATAAGGTACCAAGAATGGTATTTATAAATAAAATGGATAAATTAGGGGCAGACTTCTTAATGTCTGTAGGAACACTAAGAGAAAGATTACATGCAAATGCAGTGCCACTTCAATTACCAATAGGTGCAGAAGATTCATTCTCTGGAATTATAGATCTTGTAAAAAATGATGCTATTATTTACAAAGATGATTTAGGAACTGTAATGGATGAAACAGAAATTCCAGAAGATATGAAAGAAATGGCTGAAGAATACAGAACAATGTTATTAGAGGCTGTTGCAGAAGTAGATGAAGACATAATGATGAAATACTTAGAAGGTGAAGAGATTTCTGTAGAAGAAATAAAAGTAGCTTTAAGAAAAGGTGTTTTAGCAAACAAAATAGTGCCAGTTCTTTGTGGATCAGCTTACAAAAATAAAGGTGTTCAATTATTACTAGATGCTATAATTGAATTCATGCCTTCACCATTAGATATAGAAGATGTAAAAGGAACAGAACCTACAACAGGTGAAGAAATGACAAGACCAGCAGATGCAAAGGCTCCATTAGCAGCATTAGCATTCAAAATAGCTACAGATCCATTCATTGGTAAGTTAGCATTTACAAGAATTTACTCTGGAACAATGAAGAGTGGTACATATGTATTCAACTCCAATAAGGGTAAAAGAGAAAGAATAGGAAGATTAGTAAAAATGCATGCTAATCACAGAGAAGAAGTTGAGGAATTAAAGGCTGGAGATTTAGGCGCTATAGTTGGTCTTAAAGATACAACTACAGGAGATACACTTTGTGATGATGCAGATCCAATTATACTTGAGAACATGGAATTCCCAGAACCAGTTATAGATGTATCAATAGAACCAAAAACAAAAGCTGGTCAAGAAAAGATGGGTATAGCTTTAGCAAAACTTGCAGAAGAAGATCCAACATTTAGAACATATACAAACCAAGAGACAGGTCAAACAATTATAGCAGGTATGGGAGAACTTCACCTTGAAATAATTGTTGATAGACTTATAAGAGAATTTAAAGTTGAATGTAACGTAGGTCAACCACAAGTTGCTTACAAAGAAACTGTGAGAAAGCATGTTAAGGCTGAAGGTAAGTTTGTAAGACAATCAGGTGGACGTGGACAATACGGACATTGTTGGATTGAAATGATGCCAACTGAAGGAGAATACGAATTTGAAAATGCTATTGTTGGTGGATCAATACCAAAAGAATACATTCCAGCAATTGACAATGGTATTCAAGAAGCTTCACAAAGCGGTATAATTGCAGGATACCCTGTTATTAACTTTAAAGTTAAATTATTTGATGGATCATACCATGATGTTGACTCATCAGAAATGGCCTTCAAAATTGCAGGTTCTATGGCATTTAAAAATGCTATGTCAAAAGCAGACGCTGTATTATTAGAACCTTCAATGAAAGTTGAAGTAGTTGTACCAGAAGAATATATGGGTGATGTAATAGGTGACATCAACTCAAGAAGAGGTAGAATAGAAGGAATGACTCCAAGAGCAGGTGCAGAAGTAATAAGAGCCTTCGTACCACTTTCAGAAATGTTTGGATATGCTACTACATTAAGATCTAAGACTCAAGGTAGAGGAAATTATGTAATGCAATTTGATCATTATGAAGAAGTTCCAAAGAGCATTCAAGATAAAGTAATTGGAGAAAGAAAATAATATAATAATATATAAACACAAAAAAAGGAGGAAATAAAAATGGCAAAAGCAAAATTTGAAAGAAGCAAGCCTCATGTAAACATAGGAACAATAGGTCACGTAGACCACGGTAAGACAACATTAACAGCAGCTATTACAACAGTATTAGCACAAAAGGGAGGAGCTTCAGCAACAAAGTATGACGAAATAGATAAAGCTCCAGAAGAAAAAGAAAGAGGAATCACAATAAATACATCACACGTAGAGTATGAAACAGCAAACAGACACTACGCACACGTAGACTGCCCAGGACACGCGGACTATGTAAAGAACATGATAACAGGAGCAGCACAAATGGATGGAGCGATCTTAGTTGTATCAGCAGCAGACGGTCCAATGCCACAAACAAGAGAACATATACTACTAGCATCAAGAGTTGGAGTACAATATATAGTAGTATTCTTAAATAAAGCTGACCAAGTAGATGATCCAGAACTAATAGAATTAGTTGAAATGGAAGTAAGAGAATTACTAAATGAATATGGATTCCCAGGAGATGATACTCCAATAGTAGTAGGATCAGCATTAGAAGTATTAGAAAACCAAGACAATGCAGAAAAAACAAAATGCATAGATGAATTAATGGAAGCAATAGATAGCTATATACCAACACCAGAAAGAGCAACAGATCAACCATTCTTAATGCCAGTAGAAGACGTATTTACAATAACAGGAAGAGGAACAGTTGCAACAGGAAGAGTTGAAAGAGGAGTTCTACATACAGGAGATGAAGTAGAATTAATCGGAATGAAAGAAGAAATATCAAAGACAGTATGTACAGGAATAGAAATGTTCAGAAAAATACTTGATGAAGCAATGGCAGGAGACAACATAGGAGCATTATTAAGAGGTGTTCAAAGAGATGATATCCAAAGAGGTCAAGTATTAGCAAAACCAGGTTCAGTAACACCACATAAAAAATTCGTAGGTCAAGTATACGTATTAAAGAAAGAAGAAGGCGGAAGACATACACCATTCTTTAATGGATACAGACCACAATTCTACTTCAGAACAACAGACGTTACAGGATCAATCAACTTACCAGAAGGAGTAGAAATGGTAATGCCTGGAGATCATATAGATATGGCAGTAGAATTAATCACACCAGTAGCAATGCACGAAAACTTAAGATTCGCTATCAGAGAAGGTGGAAGAACAGTAGGTTCAGGAGTTGTTACAACAATATCTGAATAATTTAAATAGTTAGGCTAACATATAAATATATAATATCTAAAAGGAAAGAGGACGCTCTTTCCTTTTGTTTATAAAAATAAGGTTAATACATATAAATTTATAAATATATTTTTAAAAGTTTAAAATTAAAAATACTTGTCAAAATAAAAAAAATAGTGTATACTATAGAAGTTGTAATGTAATAACAGCGATGATTCAAGAGGTTGCCACACTTATGGGAAATTCTTGATTAAGCAAGCTAAGGTCTAGAACCTAGCGACGGTTATTCTGATAAGCATAATTCCAATGGTGTGTTCATAAAAAAATATGGAACACCCGGAACAGTTTACAGAATATTTCCGCTGTTGTGCGTAATAAGTGAAACGTACCAGAAAAGGAGGGAACATTAAATGGCAAAACAAAAAATAAGAATAAGATTAAAAGCCTTTGATCATAGTTTATTAGATCAATCAGCTTTAAAAATCGTAGAAACTGCTAAAACAACAGGAGCTAAGGTTGCAGGTCCAGTACCTCTACCAACAGAAAAAGATATTGTTACTATTTTAAGAGCTCCACATAAATACAAGGACGCTAGAGAACAGTTCGAAATAAGAACTCATAAAAGACTAATCGATATAATTAGTCCATCACCAAAAACTGTTGATGCATTAATGAGATTAGATTTACCAGCTGGAGTAGATATAGAAATCAAACTATAATTTATTTAAGTAATAGAGAAATCTATTGCTAACTATTATGATTGCATAAATAGATGTGATCCGCTAATATGTTGAGGAGGTGCAAAGAAATGAAAAAAGCTATATTAGGTAAAAAGCTTGGTATGACTCAAATATTTAATGAAAATGGTAAAGTTATACCAGTTACTGTAATAGAAGCAGGTCCATGCACAGTTATCCAAAAGAAAACTGTAGAAAAGGACGGCTATGAAGCAATACAAGTTGCTTTCGGTGATATAAGAGAAAAATTAAGAAACAAACCAGTAAAAGGACACTTTGCAAAAGCAGGTGTTTCAGTTAAAAGACATATAAAAGAATTTAAATTAGAAGATTCAAATAGTTTAGAAGTAGGTCAAGAAATAAAAGCAGATGTTTTTGAAGCTGGAGAAAGAGTTGATATATCAGGAATTTCAAAAGGTAAGGGATTCCAAGGAACAATCAGAAGATGGAATGCTCACAGAGGACCAATGACTCACGGTTCAAAATTCCATAGAGCGGTTGGTTCAATGGGTGCTTCTTCAGATCCATCAAGAACATTTAAAAACAAGAGAATGCCAGGACATATGGGTAATGTTAACACAACAGTTTTAAATCTTGAAGTTGTTAGAATAATACCTGAAAAAAATCTAATATTAATAAAAGGCGGAGTACCAGGACCAAATAAAGGTTTAGTACAAATAAGAAATACAGTTAAGGCTTAATTTAAATAGAAAGGAGGATGCAGAATGCCTAAAGTAGATTTATTTAACCAAAACGGAGAAAAAGTTGGAGATTTACAATTAGCAGATAGCGTATTTGGTGTAGAGGTAAATACATATGCTATGCATCAAGTAGTAAAAGCATTGCTAGCAAATAAAAGACAAGGAACTCAATCAGCTAAAACAAGAGCTGAAGTTTCAGGAGGCGGAATAAAGCCTTGGAGACAAAAGGGAACAGGTAGAGCAAGACAAGGTTCAATAAGAGCACCACAATGGATACATGGTGGTATTGTTTTTGCGCCAAAGCCAAGAGACTACAGAATGTCAATCCCTAAATCAATGAAGAAGGTTGCTATAAAATCAGCATTAACTTCAAAAGTTAACGAAAAGTTAATGGTAGTTGTTGATGATATAAAATTAGAAACACCAAAAACTAAAGAAGTACTTAAAATGCTTAATGCATTTGATGCAAAGAAAACTTTAATTATAACAAATAATGCTGAAGAAAATGTTTATAAATCAGCAAGAAACATTGAAGGAGTACAGATTATTCCAGTAAACAACATTAACGTATATGATATATTAAAATATGATAAAGTTGTTATAACTAAGGATGCTGTATCCAAAATTGAGGAGGTGTATGCATAATGAAGCTAACTAACTACGATATAATAAGAAGACCTCTTATTACTGAAAAAACAATGGCTTCAATGGCTGACAAAAAGTACACCTTTGTAGTAGATATACATGCTAACAAATCTCAAATTAAAAATGCTATTGAAACAATATTTGACGTTAAAGTTGAAGATGTTAAAACAGCTAGAATTATGGGAAAAACTAAAAGAGTTGGTGTCCATATAGGAAAAAGACCAGATTATAAAAAAGCTATTGTTAAGTTAACAGAAGATAGTAAAACAATTGAATTCTTCGAAGGACTATAAACAATAAAGCCGTTATTGGCGAGAGCCAGATAAGCTAAAGAAGGAGGGAAACAAATGGCTGTTAAAGGTTTTAGACCTACCACCCCTACAAGAAGAGAAATGACTATGTGTACTTTTGAAGAAATAACAACAAGTACACCAGAAAAATCACTTCTTGTTTCATTAAAGAAAAGTGGTGGAAGAAACGCAAATGGTAAAATAACAGTTCGTCATATTGGTGGCGGAGCTAAAAGAAAATATAGAGTAATAGATTTTAAGAGAAATAAAGATAATATTCCAGCTAAAGTTGTTAGTATAGAATACGATCCAAATAGAACAGCATTTATAGCTCTTGTAGTGTATGCTGATGGTGAAAAGAGATATATGATTGCACCAGTTGGATTAAAAGTTGGAGATACAGTAGTATCTGGACCAGAATCAGATATAAAAGTAGGTAACTGCTTACCTATAAGAAATATACCTGTAGGTACAGTTATTCATAATATAGAGTTAGCACCTGGAAAAGGAGCACAACTTGTTAGATCAGCAGGTAACTCAGCCCAACTTATGGCTAAAGAAGGAGACTATTCTCAAGTAAGATTACCTAGTGGAGAAGTTAGATATATAAGAATTGAATGTAGAGCAACTATAGGTGTTGTATCTAACCAAACAAACGAAATTGTTAACATAGGTAAGGCAGGAAGAAAAAGACATATGGGAGTAAGACCTACAGTAAGAGGTTCTGTAATGAATCCTAATGACCATCCACACGGTGGTGGTGAAGGTAGATCTCCTATCGGACATCCAAGTCCACGTACTCCATGGGGTAAACCAGCACTTGGATACAAAACAAGAAAGAATAAGAAATACTCTGATAGATTTATTGTTAAGAGAAGAAATGATAAATAGTTTGAAGAGAATATTAATATTCTCTTCAATCTTGTAATCATATGATTACGCGAAGGGAGGCAAATATAGTGAGTAGATCAGTTAAAAAAGGACCATATATTCAAGAGGTACTTTTAAAAAGAATAAACGAAATGAACAAAAATGGAGAAAAGAAAGTTTTAAAGACTTGGTCAAGAAGTTCAACAATATTCCCACAAATGATCGGCCATACTGTTGCTGTTCATGATGGAAGAAAACATGTCCCTGTTTACATAACTGAAGACATGGTAGGTCATAAGTTAGGAGAGTTTGTTCTTACTAGAACATATAGAGGACATGATGACAAGTCAGAAAAATCATCTCGTTTAAGATAAGCTGGAAGGAGGTAAAATTCAATGGAAGCTAAGGCTATAGTTAGATATGTAAGAATGTCTCCAAGCAAAATTGGGGTTGTTCTTGACTTAGTAAGAGGTAAAGATGTTAATGAAGCATTTGCTATATTAAAATACACTCCAAAGGATGCAGCGGAAGTAATTTACAAAGCTTTAAAATCAGCTGTTGCAAATGCAGAAAACAATTTAAATTTAGATGTTAATAGTTTATATATATCAGAAGCATATGTAGGTCAAGGACCAACATTAAAAAGATATCAACCACATGCTCAAGGTAGAGCGTTTAGAATAAGAAAGAGAACAAGTCATTTAACTTTAGTTGTTAAAGAAAGAGTTTAAGAAGAGGAGGGAATTCGATGGGTCAAAAAGTACATCCACACGGCTTAAGAGTCGGCGTAATTAAAGAATGGGATGCTAAATGGTATGCTGATAAGAAAAATTTTGCTGATAACTTAGTAGAAGACCACAAAATAAGAAATTTTGTTAAAAAAAATTCTTATGCAGCTGGTGTATCAAGAATAGAAATTGAAAGAGCAGCAAAAAGAATAAAATTAAATATATATACTGCTAAACCAGGTATGATTATAGGAAAAGGTGGTCAAGGAATTGAATCACTAAAAAACCAACTTCAAAAAATCGTTTCAAACAAAAATATTTTAATTAATATAGTAGAAGTAAAAAGACCTGAAGCAGATGCTCAATTAATAGCTGAAAATATAGCTCAGCAATTAGAAAAAAGAATAGCTTTCAGAAGAGCTATGAAACAATCTATACAAAGAGCAATGAAAACAGGTGTTAGAGGTATAAAAACAGCTTGTTCAGGAAGACTTGCTGGAGCAGAAATAGCTAGAACAGAACAATACAATGAGGGAACAATTCCACTACAAACTTTAAGAGCAGATATTGATTATGGATTTGCTGAAGCTGATACTACTTATGGTAAAATCGGTGTTAAAGTTTGGGTGTATAAAGGAGAAGTTCTTCCAGCTAGAAAGAATATAAATGAAAAGGAAGAAGCTAACGCATAAGGAAGGAGGAATAACATATGTTAATGCCTAAAAGAGTTAAGCGTCGTAAAGTACAACGTGGCAGAATGAAGGGTAAAGCTACAAGAGGTAACTTCATAGCATACGGTGATTTCGGAATACAAGCAACTGAATGTGGTTGGATTACAAGCAACCAAATAGAAGCTGCCAGAATAGCTATCAACAGATACGTTAAAAGAGGAGGAAAGGTTTGGATAAAAATCTTCCCAGATAAGCCTGTAACAGAAAAGCCAGCAGAAACACGTATGGGTTCTGGTAAAGGTTCACCAGAATACTGGGTAGCTGTTGTAAAACCAGGTAGAGTTTTATTTGAAATCTCTGGTGTAAGTGAAACAGTTGCAAGAGAAGCTATGAGACTTGCTTCACACAAACTACCAGTTAAAACTAAGTTTGTAACAAGAAGAGATTTTGAAGAAATGGGTGGTGAAGTAAATGAAGGCTAGAGAATTACAAGAATTAAGAAAAAGCAGCCCACAAGAGTTACAATCAAAGTTAAATGATCTAAAAGCGGAATTATTCAATTTAAGATTTCAATTAGCTACAGGTCAGTTAGAAAACCCAATGAGAATTAGAGAAGTAAAAAAATCAATAGCTCAAATTAAAACTATCTTAAGAGAAGAAGAGATAAGAGCATATCAACAGTAAAACTGAAGGGAGGTAAATCCTGTGGAAAGATCAAATAGAAAGACAAGAATGGGTAGAGTAGTTTCAAATAAAATGGATAAGACAATAGTAGTAGCAGTAGAAACAAAGGTTCGCCATCCATTATATGGTAAAATAATGAACAGAACTACTAAGTTTAAGGCTCATGATGAAAATAATACAGCTAATATAAATGATAAAGTATTAATAATGGAAACAAGACCATTATCAAAACAAAAAAGATGGAGACTTGTTGAAGTAGTAGAAAAAGCTAAATAGTTTGTAGCAAAAAGCCGAAAGGAGGGTATTTTACATGATTCAGCAACAAACAAGATTAAAGGTAGCAGATAATTCCGGAGCAAAGGAAATTATGTGTATAAGAGTTTTAGGTGGTTCCCACAGAAAATGGGGAAATATCGGAGATGTAATAGTTGCTAGTGTTAAAAGTGCAACACCAGGCGGTGTTGTTAAAAAAGGTGAAGTTGTAAAGGCTGTTATAGTAAGATCAGTTAAAGGATTAAGAAGAGCAGATGGTTCTTACATAAAATTTGATGAAAATGCAGCAGTTATAATAAAAGATGATAAAAACCCAAAAGGAACTCGTATTTTTGGACCAGTTGCAAGGGAGCTAAGAGATAAAGAGTTCAATAAAATACTATCATTAGCACCTGAAGTTTTATAATAATACAAGGAGGTGGCTAAATAATGAGCAAAATACATGTAAGAAAAAAAGATACAGTTGTTGTTATATCTGGTAAAGATAAAGGCAAAATTGGAGAAGTTTTATCTGTATTACCTAAAAAAGGTAAAGTAATAGTTAAAGATGTGAATGTAGTAACTAAACATCAAAAACCAAATAGAGAAAATATGCAGGGTGGAATAATACATAAAGAAGCCCCAATATTTAGCTCAAAAGTAATGCTATATTGTGATAAATGCAAATCAGCTACTAGAATCAGTAATAAGATTTTAGAAGATGGAACAAAAGTAAGAGTATGCAAAAAGTGCGGAGAAACATTTTAATTCTTGAAAGGAGGTATAAAGGATGATGCCAAGATTACAAGAAAAGTATGAAAAAGAAGCAGTATCAGCTTTAATGGATAAGTTCGGATATAAAAATATAATGGAAGTGCCAAAACTTGAAAAAATAGTTATCAATATGGGTGTTGGTGAAGCTAAAGAGAATCAAAAAGCTCTTGAAGCAGCAGTAGAAGATTTAGCTAAAATAACTGGTCAAAAACCAATATTAACTAAAGCTAAAAAATCAGTAGCTAACTTTAAAATAAGAGAAAATATGCCACTAGGTTGTAAAGTTACATTAAGAAAACAAAACATGTATGAATTTGCAGATAAATTAATAAATGTGGCTTTACCTAGAGTTAGAGATTTCAGCGGAGTTTCAAGTAAATCATTTGATGGAAGAGGAAACTATGCTATAGGAATAAAAGAACAATTAATATTCCCAGAAATAGAATTTGATAAGATTGATAAAATTAGAGGTATGGATATAATTTTTGTAACAACTGCAAAGACTGACGAGGAAGCAAGAGAACTATTAAGATTCCTTGGAATGCCATTTGCTCGTTAATTAAGGAGGGAAATCTATGGCACGTAAAGCTTTAATAGAAAAATGGAATAAAACACCAAAACATTCAACTAGAGCTTATACAAGATGCAGAATTTGTGGAAGACCACATGCGGTATTAAAAAAATACGGTATCTGTCGTATATGTTTTAGAGAGCTTGCTTACAAAGGTGAAATACCTGGATGCAAAAAAGCCAGCTGGTAATATTCGAAAAGCGAAAGGAGGCAAAATAAATGGTAATGTCTGATCCAATAGCAGATTTATTAACACGTATAAGAAACGCAAATGTAGTTAGACATGAAGTAGTAGAAGTTCCTTCATCTAACATAAAAAAAGCCATAGCAAATATAATGCTTACAGAAGGTTATATAAGAGATTTAGAAGAATATAGAGATGGTTCTGTAGATATGCTAAGAATCTCAATGAAATACGGACAAAACAAAGAGAGAATAATAACTGGTCTTAAAAGAATATCAAAACCAGGTTTAAGAGTTTATTGTAGAAAAGATGAAACTCCTAAAGTTTTAAACGGACTAGGAGTAGCTGTAGTTTCTACTTCTAAAGGAATTGTTACAGATAGAGAAGCAAGAAAATTAGGCGTTGGCGGAGAAGTACTTTGCTACATATGGTAATTGGAGAATAGGAGGTGCAATAAATGTCAAGAGTAGGAAAACTTCCAGTAGCTATCCCTAATGGAGTAACTGTTACAGTAACACCAGATAACGTTGTTACTGTAAAGGGACCAAAGGGAGAGTTAGTAAAAGCTATGAGTAACAAAATAAACATAGCTGTAGAAGATAATTCAGTAGTTGTAACTAGAGACAATGATCATAAAGATGTAAGAGCTCTTCATGGTTTAACAAGAGCTTTAATAAACAACATGGTAACAGGAGTTAATGAAGGATACGTTAAAACATTAGAATTAATAGGTGTTGGTTATAGAGCGCAATTACAAGGAAAGAAATTAGTACTTAGCCTTGGATTCTCACATCCAGTTGAAATGGAAGCAGTTTCAGGAGTAGAATTTGAAGTTGAAGGTGGAACTAAGGTAAAAGTTAAAGGTATAGATAAGGAATTAGTAGGTGCTGTAGCAGCAGACATAAGAAAATGGAGAAAACCTGAACCTTACAAAGGAAAAGGAATTAAATACGAAAATGAAGTTATAAGACGTAAGGAAGGTAAGACTGGTAAGAAATAACGGAAAGGAGTGAAACCTATGTTTAAGAAGAATGATAGATCTCAATCAAGAGAAAGACGTCATATGAGAGTTCGTAAAAAGATTTTCGGAACAGCTGAACGTCCAAGACTATCAGTATATAGAAGTGAAAAACATATATATGCTCAATTAATAGATGATGTAGAAGGAAAGACATTAGTTGCTGCTTCAAGTGCAGAAAAAGGATTCGATGGTGTAGGAAGCAACAAAGAAGGCGCTAAATTAGTTGGAAAAATGGTAGCTGAGAAAGCGCTAGAAAAGGGATTAAAAAAAGTTGTATTTGACAGAGGCGGATTCATATATCACGGAAGAATTAAAGAACTTGCAGAAGGCGCAAGAGAAGCAGGTCTTGATTTTTAAAAAAAGGAGGGAAATAAATGAGAATTGATCCTAGCACTTTAAATTTAAAAGAAAAAGTTGTTCATATAAACAGAGTTGCTAAGGTTGTTAAAGGTGGTAGAAACTTTAGATTTAGCGTACTAGTTGTTGTTGGAGACGAAGCAGGACACGTTGGTGTTGGTACAGGAAAATCTATAGAAATACCTGAAGCAATAAGAAAAGCAATAGAAGATGCTAAAAAGAACATAGTTGAAGTTAAAACAGTAGGAACCACTGTACCACATGATATAATCGGAAAATTCGGTAAGGGAGAAGTTCTTATAATGACAGCTAAAGAAGGTACAGGAGTTATAGCAGGTGGTCCTGTTAGAGCCGTACTTGAACTTGCTGGATTAAAGGACGTTAGAGCTAAATCAAAAGGTTCTAATAATCCAACAAATATGATTAATGCTACAATAGATGGATTAGCAAGATTAAGAACAGTTGAAGATATAGCTAAACTTAGAGGTAAGACTGTAGAAGAGATTTTAGGTTAGGAGGTAACTGGCCGTGGCTAAGGTTAAAATAACATTAGTTAAGAGCTTAATAGGTAGAAAAAAAGATCAAATAGCTACTGTTAATGCTCTTGGACTAAAAAAGATTGGTAACATAGTTGAACATGAGGAAACTCCTCAAATAAGTGGAATGATAAAAAAGGTAAGTTACTTATTAAAAGTAGAAGAAGCATAGTAAGAGGAGGTGTAATTAGATGAAACTTCACGAATTAAAAGCAGCTGAAGGTGCAAATAAAGCATCAAAAAGAGTAGGTAGAGGAACAGGCTCTGGACTAGGCAAAACAAGCGGAAGAGGTCAAAACGGACAAAACTCTAGAAGCGGTGGTGGAGTAAGACCAGGCTTTGAAGGTGGTCAAATGCCTTTATATAGAAGACTTCCAAAAAGAGGTTTCAAAAACATATTTGCTAAAGAATATGCAGCAATAAATCTTGATAGATTAAATTGCTTTGAAGATGGAACAGTTGTAACTCCAGAACTTTTAGTTGAAAAAAGAGTAGTAAAAAAAGTTAAAGATGGAGTTAAAATTTTAGGAAATGGTAATATAGAAAAAAAATTAACTGTTAAAGCAGCAAAGTTCTCTAAATCAGCTATTGAAAAGATCGAAGCAGCAGGAGGAAAAGTTGAGGTGATATAAATGCTATCAACCCTACGTAATGCTTGGAAAGTTCCTGATTTAAGGAAAAGATTAATTTTTACTTTATTTATGATAGCAATTTTCAGGATGGGAAATTACATCCCAGTTCCTGGAATTGATACATCTAAATTAGCTAACCTCACGCAAAATGGATCATTATTTGGATTTTATGATTTAATATCTGGAGGAGCTTTTAGTAGATTTAGCATATTTGCTATGGGTGTTGTACCATATATTAACTCCTCAATTATAATGCAATTACTTACAATTGCGTTACCTTCTTTGGAAAGTCTTTCAAAAGAAGGAGAAGAGGGAAGAAAAAAAATTCAACAATATACTAGGTATGGTGCAGTTATACTTGGTGTTATTCAAGCATTCAGTACATATGCGATAATTGCTCGTGCTGGAGCACTTAGAGATGGATCAAAGTTAAATTTATTCATAATTATAATAACATTAACTACTGCATCAACTTTTTTAATGTGGTTCGGTGATAAAATAACAGAAAAAGGTATAGGTAACGGAATATCACTAATAATATTTGTTAACATAGTGTCTAGATTTCCATCAACTATATATAGCATAGCAGGACTTCAAAAGGCTGAAACAGTAAATTTTGTGGAAGTTATAATGTTTATAGTAATAGCTTTAGCATTGTTCTTATTAGTTGTAATAATGAACTTAGCTGAAAGAAGAATACCTGTCCAATATGCTGGAAGAGCAGTAGGAAATAAAATTTATAAAGGTCAATCTACACACATACCAATAAATGTTAATTCCTCTGCGGTTATAGGTATTATATTTGCTATATCAGTAATGCAATTTCCACTTACTATTGGTCAATTTTGGCCAGAATCAGCTTTTTATAAGTTTATTACTTTAAATAAATACAGTCCTTTTAGAGATAAAAGTATTGCTTATATTGTGTTATATTTTGTATTAACAGTGTTCTTTACTTGGTTTTATACAGTGGTAACTTTTAAACCTGATGAAATGGCAGAAAATATGCATAAGTCATCTGGATTTATACCAGGAATAAGACCAGGAGAACCTACAGCGGAATATATAGAAAGAGTAATAACAAAGAGTTCTATAATCGGTGGAACTTTTGCAGCTATTATAGCAATATTCCCAATAATTATGGCAACATATAGTAAGTTCCAAGGTATATCCTTTGGAGGAACAAGTATGCTAATTATGGTTGGATTTGCATTAGATACTATAAGACAAATGGAATCTCAATTAGTTATGCGTCACTATCAAGGTTTCTTAAAATAAAAATGTTTTGGAGATGATTATGGATGCGTGTAATTTTGTTAGGTCCTCCAGGAGCAGGTAAAGGAACTCAAGCAAAATTAATAAGTGAAAAATTTTCTATCCCTCATATATCAACAGGTGATATATTTAGGGCAAACATAAAGGAGAAGACTCCTTTAGGAATAGAAGCAAAAAGATATATAGATAATGGTCAATTAGTACCAGATGAGGTAACTATAGGAATAGTTAAAGATAGATTAACAAAAGATGATTGTGATAATGGTTTCCTTTTAGATGGTTTTCCAAGAACAGTTGCTCAAGCAGAAGCTTTAGATGAATTTTTAAAGGGCATAAATAAGGATTTAGATGTGGCACTATTAATTAAGGTGCCTGAAGAATTTATCTTGGAAAGAATGACTGGTAGAAGAGTTTGCACATCTTGTGGTGCAAGTTATCACATAAGATTTAATCCTCCTAAAATAGAAGGAAAATGTGATATATGTGATAATGAATTAATTCAAAGAAAAGATGATACAGAAGCAACAGTAAAAGAAAGATTAGAAGTTTACAGCAAACAAACTTATCCGCTTATAAATTATTATAAAGACAATGGTATAATCTCAGAGGTTAATGGGACTGAATCAATTGATGAGGTATTTGGAAATATTTCAAATATCTTAGGGAGAGATAAATAATGATAACAATAAAAACCGATTCTGAAATAGAATACATGGTAAAAGCAGGAAGAGTTGTTGCTGAAGCCTTAGATACTTTAGAAAAACATGTAAAGCCAGGAATAAGCACTGGAGAGTTAGATAGAATCGCAGAAGAGATTATATTAGGCAGAAATGCCAAACCATCTTTCAAAGGATATTATGGTTTCCCAGCTTCTATATGTGCATCTGTTAATAATGAAGTAGTTCATGGAATACCAAATAAAGATAGAATTCTAAATGAAGGAGACATAATTAGTATAGATTGTGGAGCTGTTTTAAATGGATATCAGGGCGATGCAGCAAGAACATTTCCAGTAGGAAATGTGTCAGAAGAAGCTGTTAAGTTAATAGAAGTTACAAAAAATAGTTTTTTCAAAGGTATAGAAAAAGCTAAAGTTGGCAATAGATTAACTGATATATCTGCAGCTATTCAAGAATATGTTGAAAGTTATGGATTTTCTATTGTAAGGGATTATGTAGGTCATGGCATAGGAAAGAATATGCATGAAGATCCAGAAGTACCTAACTTTGGTAGACCAGGCAGGGGACCTAAATTGTCAAAAGGAATGTGTTTAGCTATTGAGCCTATGGTTAATATAGGAGACTTCAATGTAAAAGTTGAACCCAATAAATGGACTGTAGTTACTGTAGATGGTAGTTTATCTGCTCATTATGAGAATACTGTGGCTATACTAAATGATGGACCTAAAATAACCACTTTAATTTAATAGAGGTGAATATATTGGCTAAAGAGTGCCAGATTGGTAGATTAGTTTTATCAAAATCAGGTAGGGATAAAGATAATAGTTTCATTATAATAGATATACTAGATGAAAATTATGTATATATTTGTGATGGAGATATTCATACTTTAGATAAACCTAAAAAGAAAAAAAATAAACATTTGATATTTACCAATATTATTTGTGAAGATATAATAAATCTAAAGGCAACAGGTAACAACATTAAAAATTCTGTAATAAAAAAATTTATACAGTCTCATCAAGTTAATAAGGAGGTTTGAATACCTTATGTCAAAAGATGATGTAATTGAAATGCAAGGTACTGTTTTAGAATCTCTACCTAATGCTATGTTTGAAGTAGAATTAGAAAGCGGTCATAAAATAATTGCACATATATCAGGAAAATTAAGAATGAATTTCATAAGAATTTTACCAGGTGATAAAGTAACTGTAGAACTTTCTCCATACGATTTAACCAGAGGAAGAATAACCTGGAGAGCCAAATAATAAGGAGGGGTTATTGATGAAAGTAAGACCATCAGTTAAACCTATATGCGAAAAATGCAAGGTTATAAGAAGAAAAGGTAAAGTAATGGTTATTTGTGAAAATCCTAAGCACAAACAAAAACAAGGCTAATAAATGGTTTTAGGAGCGGCTGACTATGATATTAAAATATATCATTGGCCTAAAACTTTAATATAAATATAAATTAATAAGTAGGTATTCAGGAGGTGTAAACTTTAATGGCAAGAATTTCAGGTATAGACCTACCAAAAGAAAAAAGAGTAGAAATCGGTCTAACATATATATACGGAATTGGCTTACCAACTTCTCAAGAAATATTAAAAGCTACTGGAGTAAATCCAGATACAAGAGTTAAAGACTTATCAGAAGAAGAAGTTAATGCAATCAGAGATTACGTTAATAAAAATGTAAAAGTTGAAGGTGACTTAAGAAGAGAAATTAAACTTAACATAAAGAGATTAGTTGAAATTGGATCTTATAGAGGAATAAGACATAGAAGAAACCTTCCAGTTAGAGGTCAAAAGACTAAGACTAACGCGAGAACAAGAAAAGGTCCAAAGAGAGCTATAGGTGGAAAGAAGAAAAAATAAGGTAAGGAGGGAAAAGCATGGCAGCAGGAATAAAAGCTAAAAGAAGTAGAAGAAAAAAAGAAAGAAAAAATGTTGAACATGGTTGTGCACATATAAAATCAACTTTCAACAATTCAATAGTTACAATCACTGACAGTGTTGGTAATACTTTATCTTGGGCAAGTGCAGGTGGATTAGGTTTTAGAGGTTCAAGAAAAAGCACACCATTTGCAGCACAAATGGCTGCAGAAACAGCAGCTAAAGCGGCTATGGAACATGGATTAAAAAGCATAGAAGTTTATGTAAAAGGACCGGGCTCAGGAAGAGAAGCTGCTATAAGATCTTTACAAGCAGCAGGTCTAGAAGTTACTTTAATAAAGGATGTAACTCCAATACCACATAATGGTTGTAGACCACCAAAGAGAAGAAGAGTATAGTAATATAATATAGTAATAGGAGGTGTAAAATTTAATGGCTAGATATACTGGAGCAACTTGCAGACTTTGCAGAAGAGAAGGATTAAAACTATTCCTTAAGGGAGATAGATGTTATACAGATAAATGCGCATTCGCTAGAAGAGGATACGCACCAGGACAACATGGTCAAAGTAGAAAAAAAGTATCTAACTATGGATTACAATTAAGAGAAAAACAAAAAGCTAAGAGAATTTATGGTATCTTAGAACGTCAATTTAGAGGATATTATGAAGAAGCTGATAGAAGAAGAGGAATAACAGGTGAAAACTTGTTAAGACTTTTAGAAATGAGATTAGACAATGTAGTATTTAGATTAGGATATGGCAACTCAAGAACAGAAGCTAGACAATTAGTTACTCATGGACATTTTTTAATTAATGGTAAAAAAGTAGATATACCATCATACCAAGTTTCAGCTAATGATGTTATAACAGTATGTGATAAGAGTAAAGCAACAGAAAAATTCAAAACTTTTGCAGAAAATCCAAAAACATTACCAGCATGGTTATCAGGAAATGTTGAAGGATTTGAAGGCAAAGTAGAAAGACAACCAGCAAGAGAAGATATAGATGTACCTGTTAACGAAACATTAATAGTTGAGTTATACAGCAAATAATAAATAATTTTATTTAGATCAGTTGCCCTCAAAAAGTATAAATATTAATAAATGAGGAGGGTTAAGAATGTTAGAAATAGAAAAGCCAAAAATAGAATGTGTTGAAAATGCTGAAGATGGTTCATATGGTAAATTTGTCATTGAACCATTAGAAAGAGGTTATGGAATAACTCTTGGTAATGCTTTGAGAAGAATTCTTTTATCGTCATTACCTGGAGTTGCTGCAGACCATATAAAAATTGATAGTGTTCTTCATGAGTTTTCAACAGTACAAGGTGTAAAAGAGGATGTTACGGAATTAATTCTTAACATCAAATGTTTAGCACTTACTATGAATGGAGAGGGTCCAAAAACTATATATATAGATGAAGTTGGACCTAAAGAAGTTACAGCAGCTGATATCAAAACAGACGGAGATGTTGAAGTAATAAACAAAGATTTACATATAGCAACCCTTGACGAAAATGGTAAAATGTATATGGAAATCAACGTTAATCGTGGTAGGGGCTATGTAACTCAAAATAAAAACAAAACTAAGGATATGCCAATAGGAAGTATAGCAGTGGATTCAATTTATACACCTGTTAAAAGAGTTAACTTTTCCGTTGAAAATACTAGAGTTGGTCAAATAACAGACTATGATAAATTGACTATAGAAGTTTGGACTAATGGAACTATAAGACCAGAAGAAGCTGTAAGTTTATCAGCTAAAATTCTTATAGAACACTTTAAGTTATTTATGACTTTAACTGATCATGCAGATGATATGGAAATCATGGTTGAAAAAGAAGAAGATAAGAAAGAAAAGGTTCTAGAAATGACAATTGAAGAACTAGATCTTTCAGTAAGAAGTTATAACTGCTTAAAGAGAGCTGGAATAAATACGGTTCAAGAACTATGCGAAAGAAGCATGGATGATATGATGAAAGTTAGAAACCTTGGTAAAAAGTCCTTAGAAGAAGTAGAACAAAAGTTAGAAGCTTTAGGATTAGGTTTAAGAAAAAGTGAAGATTAGTAAAGTTAATATAGGCAGTTTAAGGTAAGGAGGTATAGGAGAGATGGCAGGATATCGTAAATTAGGTCGTCCAACTGATCAACGTAAAGCAATGCTTAGAAATCTTGTAACTAGTTTTTTAAAGCATGGTAAAATAGAAACTACAGAAACTAGAGCTAAAGAAACTAGAAGTATTGCTGAAAAAATGATAACCCTTGCAAAGAGAGGAGATCTTCATGCAAGAAGACAAGTACTTTCTTTTGTAACAGAAGAAGCAGTAGTACAAAGACTATTTGAAGAAATAGCTCCTAAGTATGCTGAAAGAAATGGTGGATACACAAGAATATATAAAGTTGGCCCAAGAAGAGGCGACGGAGCTGAAGTAGTTATACTAGAATTAGTATAATTGTTTGGGGATTAAGTATAAAGTTAACTTAGTCCCCATTTTGCTATAATATAAACTTTAATTTATAGCTTCATATTTGAGGTGTTTGGTATGAATGAGATGATTAAATGTAATAATGTTACATATAAGTATGAATCTAATAAAGAGGATGAAAATACTCAAAAGATTGCATTAGATAATGTTAATTTAACTATAAAAAAGGGTGACTTTGTAGTTATTTTAGGTAGAAATGGATCAGGCAAGTCAACTATAGCTAAGCACATGAATTCTCTTTTAATACCTTCAGAAGGTAAAGTGTATGTGGACAATTTGGATACTGGAGATTTAGAAAACACATGGAATATAAGAAATAAAGCTGGAATGGTTTTTCAAAATCCAGATAATCAAATTGTAGCTACTATAGTAGAAGAGGATGTAGCCTTTGGACCAGAAAATTTAGGAATTCCTCAGCAGGAAATAAGATCTAGGGTAGATGAGTCACTTAAGAAGGTAAATATGTATGACTATAGAAGACATGCACCACATTTACTATCTGGAGGACAAAAGCAAAGAGTAGCCATTGCTGGTGTATTAGCTATGAGACCAGAATGTATTATATTTGATGAACCTACAGCTATGTTAGATCCTTCAGGAAGATTAGAAGTAATTAATACCATTAAGGAAGTAAATAAAAAATATGGTATAACAATAGTTCTTATAACTCATTTTATGGAGGAAGCAGTAGAAGCAGATAAAGTTATAGTAATGGATTCTGCTAAAGTAATAAAAGAAGGAACTCCTAAGGAAATATTTAAAGAAGTAGAAATGATGAAAGAAATAGGGTTAGATGTACCTCAAATGACAGAAATAGCCTATTATTTGAGACAGCACAATGTGGAAATACCATCAGATATATTAACTATAGATGAAATGGTGGATGAATTATGTCAATTAAAATAGAAAATTTAATACATGTATATATGGAAGGAACACCTTTCGAGAAAAAGGCAATAGATAATATAAATATAACCATAGAAGATGGAGAATTTGTTGCTTTAATTGGGCATACCGGTTCAGGTAAGTCTACATTAATTCAGCATATAAATGGGTTGCTAAAACCTAAATCAGGAAATATTATAATAGATAATGTAAATATAGCAGATAAAGGGGTAAAATTAAGTTCTATAAGAAAAAAAGTTGGACTTGTATTTCAATACCCTGAGTATCAACTATTTGAAGAAACTATAGAGAAAGATATTGCTTTTGGACCTACTAATTTAGGTTTAAATCAAGAAGAAATTTTAAATAGAGTAAAAAGAGCAATGAATATAGTAGGATTAGATTATGAAGCCTATAAGGATAAATCTCCATTTGAATTAAGTGGAGGTCAAAAGAGAAGGGTAGCCATAGCAGGAGTAGTAGCTATGGAACCTAAAATATTAATATTAGATGAGCCTACAGCGGGTTTAGACCCTAAAGCCAGAGATGATATATATAGTAAAATTCAAGCATTAAGAAAAGAATATAATATGACTATAATTCTTGTTTCACATAGCATGGAGGATGTTGCTAAGTTTGCAGATAAAATATTAGTTATGCATAAAGGGAAATGTGTACTACAAGGAAAACCTTGTGAAGTATTTAAAGAGATAGATGCTCTTGAAAGTATAGGATTAGCAGCCCCAGAGGTTACCTATTTAGTACAAAAATTAAGAAAAAAAGGTTTTAAGTTGCCAGATAATATTTATACTATAGAAAAAGCTAAAAAAGAATTATTAAAATCACTTAAAAGTGAGGGAATTATTAAATGATAAAGGATATAACAATAGGACAATATATACCAGGAGATTCTTTTGTGCATAAGTTAGATCCAAGAGTTAAGATAATTATATCCCTTATATATATAATTGACCTTTTCATAGTTAATAATTTTAAAGGGTATATATTTATAGTGCTATTTACTTTAGTAGCTATATTAATTTCTCAAATAAAATTTAAATATATATATAAGGGACTGAAACCTATACTTATATTAGTGATAATAACAGCTATTTTAAACCTATTTTTAACACCAGGAGATACATTATTGTTTAAATGGAAGTTTATTACTATATATAAGGAAGGGGTAAGATTAGCTATATTTATGGTCCTAAGATTAGTATTTTTAATAATAGGAACATCATTATTAACGCTAACAACATCGCCTATAGAACTTACAGATGGAATAGAAAAATTATTAAATCCATTAAGAAAAATAGGAGTCCCAGCTCATGAGCTTGCTATGATGATGACTATAGCCTTAAGATTTATACCAACACTTATGGATGAAACTGATAAAATTATGAAAGCACAAATGGCTAGAGGTGCAGATTTTGAGTCTGGTAATTTAATACAAAGGGCTAAAAATTTAATACCCTTATTAGTCCCACTTTTTATTAGTTCATTTAGACGAGCAGATGAATTAGCTATGGCTATGGAAGCAAGATGCTATAGGGGAGGAGAGGGAAGAACTAGGATGAAAGAACTTTCTTTTTCTTCAAGAGATTATGTAGCAATAGCATTTACTTTCATTTTAGTTATACTATCTATTTGGAGCAGGATGTGGACTTAGTGAAAAATATAAAGTTAAAACTTGAATATGATGGAACAAATTATTGTGGATGGCAAAAACAAAAAAATGAAAAATTTATTACACTACAAGGTACGTTAGAGAAAGTTATAAGTAATATAACTAAAGAAAAAGTAGAAATTACAGGAGCAAGTAGAACAGATTCAGGGGTTCACGCTAAAGGGTATATATGTAATTTTTTTACCAATTCTAGAATACCACCTGAAAATTTACAAAAAGTAATTAATAATAATTTACCACCAGATATAGTAGTTTTAAGTTCAGAAGAAGTTAGCAGTGAATTTCATTCTAGATTTTGTAGTAAGGGGAAAACTTATGAATATACAATTTTAAATAAATCTGAACCTATAGCCATAGGCAGAAATTATGTTTTTCATTTTAAACATAAACTAAATATAGATAAAATGAGAATAGCATCAAAATATTTTATAGGAACATATGATTTTTCTGCGTTTCAAACAAAAGGAAGTAGTGTGAAAACTTCAGTAAGAACTATAAGTAAATTTGAAATAAATAAAAGCGATGATTTTATAAAATTTATAATTACAGGGAATGGTTTTCTTTATAACATGGTAAGAATAATAGTAGGTACATTGATAGAAATTGGATTAAATAAGAGAGAACCAGAATATATAGAGTATGTTATAAAATCAAAAGATAGAAGAAAAGCAGGTAAATGTGTGCCTTCATCTGGGCTGTGTTTAAAGGAAGTATTTTATTAATACTATTGACACACCGGGCAGATTGTATTATAATAACTTTGTTTGTATAGTATAATAGATTCACTAGCCCCGGATCTTTATATAGAAGAACGTTTTATGTAAAATAGTTAGGGAGGGAAAATGATGAAATCATATATAGCTAAACCACATGAAGTTGAAAGAAAATGGTATATAGTGGACGCTGCTGATAAGCCATTAGGAAGAGTAGCTAGCCAAGTTGCATCAATATTAAGAGGTAAACATAAACCTACATATACACCACATGTTGATACAGGTGATAATGTAATAGTTATAAATGTTGAAAAAGTTGTATTAACAGGTAAAAAATTAGATCAAAAATTATTAAGACATCATTCATTATATCCAGGTGGATTAAAGGAAATACCATACAGAGAAGCGATAGCTAAAAAACCTGAGTTCGTATTTGAAGAAGCAGTTAGAAGAATGCTTCCAAGCGGAGTTTTAGGAAGAAAAATGTTAAAGAAATTAAAGGTTTATAAAGGAGCAGAACATAATCAAGAAGCTCAAAAACCAGAAGTATTAGAATTAAGATACTAATTGCAGGCTGAAGGGAGGATAAAAAATGGCTAAAGTACAGTATTTTGGAACTGGAAGAAGAAAAAAATCAGTAGCAAGAGTAAGACTTGTAGCTGGAGATGGAAAAGTAATAATAAATAACAGAGATATAGAAAACTATTTTCCAATAGAAACATTAAGAGTAATAGTTAACCAACCACTAGTGTTAACAGAAACAAAGGATAAATATGATATATTAGTAAATGTTCACGGCGGTGGATTTACAGGTCAAGCAGGAGCAGTAAGACATGGTATATCTAGAGCTCTTGTAAAAGCTGATGAAAATATGAAACCATCATTAAAAAAAGCTGGTTTCTTAACAAGAGATCCAAGAATGAAAGAAAGAAAGAAATATGGATTAAAGAAAGCAAGAAGATCTCCACAATTCTCAAAGAGATAATATGGAATCAAGAGGAAAGACTATATTTTGTCTTTCCTTTTTTATTATTTAAAATTACATTTAAGGATAAGATTATTTATTTACAGGATTTTTATAACAATAAGAGCGATTTAAAGTTATTTAATATTTAATCCTATTATTAAGATAAATATTAAAATTTAAAATAAATATAATTTTTAATATAGAAAAGTTTTCTATGTTAATTCTATGTTAAAAGTATTTTAAATTATCTTAATATCTACTATAATAATAAGGTATGGGATGACAATATTTAAATTAGGAGGACAAATATGAATGTATTTGCTATGTTAACAGGTCTTATTGGTGGGTTAGGTTTATTCATCTATGGCATGAACTTAATGGGAGATGGATTGCAAAATGTAGCAGGAGAAAGAGTAAAGGTTTTTTTTGAAAAAGTAACTTCTAACCCTGTAAAAGGGGTATTAACAGGTATAGTAGTAACAGGAGTAATCCAGAGTAGTAGTGCTACTACGGTTATGGTTGTTGGATTTGTAAATGCAGGTTTAATGACTTTAACACAAGCAGCAGGGGTTATTATGGGAGCCAATATAGGTACTACAGTTACAGGACAACTAGTTGCTTTTAATGTTACTGCTGGAGCTCCATTATTTGTAGGTGTAGGAACTGCAATAGTTTTATTTGCTAAGAAGAAAAAAACTAAAGAAATAGGTAATATAATACTAGGATTTGGTATATTATTCATGGGAATGGATATAATGAAAAATTCTATGGCTCCATTAGGCCAAAGCGAAGCTTTTAAAAGCTTAACGTTATCATTATCACATAATGTATTTTTAGGAATTGTTGTAGGTATGGGAATGACAGCTATAGTGCAAAGTTCCTCTGCTACCATAGGTATATTAATAGCTTTAGCAAGTAATGGAGTACTTCCATTATCAGCGGCAATGCCAATATTATTTGGGGACAACATAGGTACTTGTGTAACAGCACTATTAGCAAGTATTGGGGCATCTAAAAATGCAAGAAAGGCAGCTTTATTTCATTTAACCTTTAATGTTATAGGGACGGTAATATTTGCATTTATTTTAGTTCCATTAACTCCTTTTGTTAGAGTAGTTACTAATCTAACTCCAGGAGATGTAGGAAGACAAATTGCTAATGCACATACAATATTTAACTTACTTAATACATTTATACAAATATGGTTTATAAAATATATTGTTGCATTTGTTAATAAGATGATACCAGGTAGTGATCCATATGAAAAGATGGCTCCTAAGTACATAGACGAAAGATTATTAGAAAATCCTACAATAGCTATTAATCAAACCATAAAAGAAGTAGTAAGAATGGCAAATAAAGCTAAAGAAAATTTGCAATTATCCATAGATGCATTTGAAAAAAATGATTTAGAATTAGTAAGCAAAGTATATGAAAATGAAAAACTTATAAATATACTAAACAAGAGTATAACTACATATTTGGTTAAATTAAATAATTTAAAATTATCTGATAAACAGTTAAATTTAGTAGGTTCTATGTTTCATGTAGTAAATGATATAGAAAGAATAGGGGACCATGCGGAAAACATAATAGATTTAACTAGTGAAAAAATAGAAAAAAGAATTGAATTTTCAGATGATGCTACATATGATATAAAACATTTATTTAATTATACATTGGATTCATTAACAAGAACTATTGAAGGTTTTGAAAGTAATGATGTGGAAAGATCTCAAAGTGTTATGTATGTTGAAGAAAAAATAGATAATTTAGAAGAACAGTTAAGAGAAACTAATATAAAAAGATTAAATAAAGGGACTTGTAATGCCAATGCTAGTGCTATATTTTTAGATATTATAAATAATTTTGAAAGAGTTGGAGATCATTGTACCAATATAGCACAGACTGTTATAAACAGATAATAATATATAATAATTTAATTAAAAATTTACATTAAAAATATTAGTTTAAGCTTAACATTAGATTGTAAAAAACTCTGCCTAATTAGGTAGAGTTTTTTTATTATAATAGTTAATAATTTAAAATAAAATTTTTATAGTTGTAATTAGGTGCATTGAAATAATTTATAATAAGATTGATATAAAACTATATTAATCCTATTATAAATTTGAATCATATAGCATAATATTAAATGAAGTAGTAATATATAAGGAGGAAACTTTGAAGATTTATAATAAGAAATTAGTATTAGCAACTCTTATAATATTTATAAGTCTTGGTTTTATAATAAAGATTAATGCTTTTAGTAGCTCAAATAGTATTAAAGAAAAAAAGATTATTCTTATAGATCCAGGCCATGGTGGAATGGATGGAGGAGCATTAGCTAAAGATGGTACTTTAGAGAAGGATATAAATTTAGATATAAGTAAAATATTAAAGAAGAATCTTAAAAAAGAAGGCTATAAAGTTGTAATGACAAGAGAAGATGATAGTGGTCTATATTCAGAAGATAAAGGGAAAAGAATTAGACAGAAAAAAATAGAGGATTTGAACAAAAGATGTGAAATTAAAAAAACTAGTGAATGTGATATGTTTATAAGTATACATTTAAATATGTTTGATCAAAGTAAATACTATGGAGCTCAGGTATGGTATTCAAATAATGAAGATAGTAAAAAATTTGCACATATATTACAAAATAATTTAAGGGAGCAATTAGACGAAAATAATAAAAGAAAAGAAAAAGCAGCAAAAAATAGTTATAAAATATTAAGGAATAATGATGAAATGCCTTCAGTTATTGTAGAATGTGGTTTTTTATCTAATTCTATGGAATTAGATAAATTGAAAAGTACAGATTATCAAGAGAAGATATCAAAAGTTATAGCTAAATCAGTAAATGATTATTTCAATGATAAAGAGTAAAAATAAGCTCATATATTTCCAAGGAAATATATGAGCTTATTTTTATAAATATTGATGTAGGTTGATGTAGAAAAAAACATATAATTAAACTATAATATTCATAAGTATATGTTTTAAAATATTGTATTTTGGAGGATAAAATGAGGGAAATATCAGTAAATACTATAAAAAAAGTAGTGAAAAAATTATGTATAGAAGCTAATTATTATTTGCCTAAAGATGTGAATGACAAAATAATACAATGTAAAGAAGAAGAAACTTGGAATATAGCTAAGGAAGTTTTACAAACTATAGAAGAAAATATACATATAGCTAAAGAGGGAAATATACCTTTATGCCAAGATACAGGCATGGCATGTATATTTATTGAAATAGGGCAAGATGTTCATATAATTGGAGGGTCTCTACAAGATGCTATTAATGAAGGTATAGCAGAAGGATACAAAGAAGGATATTTAAGAAAATCTGTAGTTAGTGACCCTATAGAAAGAATAAATACAGGAGACAATACTCCAGCAGTAATATATTACAATATAATTCAAGGGGACAGAATAAAAATAACTGTAGCTCCAAAGGGATTTGGATCAGAAAATATGAGTAAGATAGCTATGTTAAAGCCAGCAGACGGATTAGAGGGTATAAAAGATTTTATTTTAGATGTGGTTAAAGAAGGAGGGCCTAATCCATGTCCCCCTATAGTTGTAGGAGTTGGAATAGGAGGAACTTTTGATAAATGTGCTTATCTGTCTAAAAAGGCACTTTTAAGACCTATAGATTCGAGAAATAAAAATAAATTTTATAAGGATTTAGAGGAAGAATTGCTAGAAAAAATTAACGGCTTAGGTATAGGGCCTCAAGGTTTTGGTGGGAAAACTACCGCATTGGCAGTTAATATAGAAACTTTTCCAACCCATATAGCAGGTTTACCAGTAGCAGTAAATGTAAGTTGCCATGTTACTAGACACAAAGAGGAAATAATATAAAAATTATAGTTTATATTATATAGTCTATATAGTCTATGTATAAAATAAGTAAATATAACTCCCTTTAGTATATTCTAAAGGAGATATAAAGAGTAGGTGATTTTAATGAAAATAAAAATAAATACTCCATTAACCGCGGATAAAATCAAAAGTTTAAAAGCAGGAGATATGGCCTTAATTACAGGTACAATATATACAGCTAGAGATGCAGCACATAAAAGATTAGTTAATTATTTAGAAGAAGGAAAAGACTTACCTTTTGAAGTTAAAGATTCAATAATATATTATGTTGGTCCTACTCCAGCTAAGCCTGGTATGGAAATAGGAGCGGCAGGTCCAACTACAAGTTATAGGATGGATACATATACGCCAAAACTATTGAATTTAGGATTAAAAGGTATGATAGGTAAAGGGAAAAGGTGTAAAGAGGTTATAGAATCTATAGTAAAAAATAAAGCAGTGTATTTTGGAGCAATAGGTGGAGCAGCAGCTTTGATATCTAAAAGCATAAAAAAATCAGAAGTTATAGCTTATGAAGACTTAGATTCAGAAGCTATTAGAAAGTTAGAAGTAGAAGATTTACCTGTTATTGTTATAATAGACTCCAAAGGGAACAATTTGTATGAATCTGGAGTGGAGAATTATTTGAAAAGCTTATAATAATAGATAAATTTGAAAGCTGATGCATAATAAATATTTATTTTTAATATAGGATAGAGGGAAAAGTAATGCAAAAAGGAAATAAGTTTAGGAATAGTTTTTGGAGTAAGTTTTCAGTAAAAACCAAATTAAGCATATTTATAATATTAGTTATAGTAGCTGTATTTAGCATTTATCATAATAATTTTAAACAAGCTAAAAATAATAGTATCAATAAAAATACTGAAAATAATATCTCCACTAAATTAGAAAACAAAGCTGAGAAAAAGAATAAAGATAGCAAAATCAATAAAGAACTAGAGAATAAGTGTGAAAAAGGTAGAAAGCTATTTTTTGATAAAAAATATGATGAAGCTATAAAGATTGAGGATGAGGTTATAAAAGAAGATAGCAATTTTTATAAAGCATATAACATAAAAGGGATAGCATTATGTTATAGTGGAAATTTTCAAGAAGGTATGAAGAATATAGATAAAGCATTAGATATAAATCCTGATTATGGATATTCTAGGTTTAATAAGGCTTTGGCTTATGAATTATATGAAAGGTTTGATGAAGCTTTAAAATGGTATGATAAAGCTTTAGACATAGAAAAATATGAATGGAGTTATTATGGCAAAGCAAGTATTTATGGAAGAAGAGGGGACGTAAAAAATACAGTTGAATGCTTGAAAAAAGCTATAGAAATTTCTCCAGGAGTAAAAGAAGAAGCTAAACATGAAGAGGATTTTGAACCGGTAAAAAATTCCCAGGAATTTAAAGCTTTAATAAAATAGTCTGAATTTTTAATAGTTAAAGCAAATATTATTTTAAATTTTATTAGCATAAATATATAGTTGGATTTAAAAATTAATAAATTTAAAATTCATTTTAAGTGTTTCTATTTAGGTGTTTTTATAAAAAACTTATTATTTAATAGATTAAAATGAAGTATGTCTCAAAATAAAATAGATTTAATTTTAACATGGCAAAGATAAAAAATAAATTTCATAAATTAATTCATTTAGCTAGGTTTAGAACTATTAAAGCTTATTGCAGGCATTTTAATCTTTACTATATTAAGATTAAAATGCCTGCAATAAGTTTATTTTTATAATAAGAATGCTATTTATAAATTTCTGGGTTTATATTATACTTTTTACATTTTAGGGACACTGTTCTGTGAGTTATACCTAGGGCTTTACCTGCCTTATTAAAACTTTTATATTTTTTCATAGCTAAAGTAATTATTTCTTTTTCATATTCTTCTAGTGTTTTTAAGTTGTCTTCATTTATAGTAAAGTTATAGCTATCGTCAAAAGAGTTATTAGATATATAAAAGGGTAAATCTTTAACAGTTATTATGGATTTATCACACATATTCATAGCCCTTTCGACAATGTTTTCTAATTCACGGATATTTCCAGGCCAATCATATTGTTGTAGTTTTAAAAGAGCTCCTTTATTTATACCTGCTATGTTTTTATTAAGTTTAGGATTAATTTTATTTATAAAGTGTTCTACCAAAAGATTTATATCTTGCTTTCTATGACGAAGAGGTGGCAAAGATATATTTAAAACATTTAATCTGTAATAAAGATCTTCTCTGAAGGTATTATCTTTAATCATATCTTCTAAATTTCTATTAGTAGCAGCAATTATTCTAACATCTACCTTTTGAGTTTTAATTCCGCCAACACTTTCAAACTCTTTTTCTTGGAGAACTCTTAATAGTTTTACTTGCATAGAAATAGGTAAATCACCTATCTCATCTAAAAAAATTGTACCTCCATCTGCAATATTAAATTTACCAGGTTTCTTTTTTATAGCCCCTGTAAAGGCTCCCTTTTCAAAACCAAAAAGTTCACTTTCTAAAAGATTTTCTGGTATGGCTGCGCAGTTTACTCTAACAAAAGGTTTATTTTTTCTAGAACTATTATCATGTATAGCATTTGCTATGATTTCTTTGCCGGTACCACTTTCACCTCTAACAAGAACAGTAGAAGTTGATTTAGAAGCTTTTTCTGCTATAGATAAACAATCTTTTAGAGAACTGTTCCATCCTATTATAGATTTAAAGGAAGAACTTAAGGGTAAATGTCTGGTTAATTCATTTTTATAGTACATAAGTTTCTCTTCAGATTCTGTTAGTTTTAATGTTAGATCCCTTAACTCATCTACAGTTTTCGATATAGAGATTACACCTTTAAATTCATTATCAATAAAAATAGGTTCTATAGTAGATATAATATTTATATTATCTTTATTATAGATTACATTTTCCTTTGGTTTTTTAGTATTAAATACTTCCATTATAAGACTGTTTGGAGAGGATTCTTTTATATCTTTTCCAATAATATCTTTAGAATTTATAGAAAAATGTTTTTTGTAAGATGGATTAACATATATTATTTTACCGCTCTCATCTACAAAACAAATTAAGTCATGGGAAGCTTCTAATATTTTTTTGAATTTTTCGTTTAGCTCTTTTATGCCTACAAGTTCAGAAATATCTTGGAATACACTTATAGCACCTAAAATTTTATCGTTAAAATATATAGGAGATCTATTAGTTATCAATATTCTATTATCCATGTATTGGGTCTTACCTTTATGATAGCATTTATTTTTAATTATATCAGGTAACTCAGAACTTGGTATTATATCCTTGATATTTTTACCTAATATATCTTTTAAAGAATAACCTATAATTTTTAAGGAATAGTCATTAGCCATAGTAATTTTACTATTTTTATCTATTACTAATATGCCTATAGGAATATTAGTAAATATTTGATCATAGGCTATAGTGTTTTCTTCTATAATATCATCTAGTTTTGATGTAGAATTTTCCTTTGATATATCATAGTTAATAAAATCACATAATTCTAAAACTGCACTTTCAGCTTTAGAAGAAGTACTATTACAAGATATTTCTATTATTTCATGTTTCTTTATTTTTAAAGAAATCAAAGCTAACATACTAATAGCTAAAGGTTCTCTAGAATCCATTCGTTTTATATAGAGGTCTAGGCCATATTTGTTTTTTATTTCAGTAGCTTTATGAACTATCATAGCAGCTATTCTTGTATGTATGCCATTATTAATAGGAACTACTATATTGTTTTTATACATGAAAACATCTCCTTGATAAAAAATATCAAAAAATATTATAATATGCTAAAAAATATCAACTTATTAACACTATAATTATATACTATAAAATATAATAAATATACAGCTGTTTAATTTGATAAAAAATATCAATGGTTTTATTAATATCTAAAAAATATAAAAAAGAGCATACTATAATTGATAGTATATTAGAAATAATTATGAAGAATACACAAAAAATTTATAGTTTTATGGCATGGTTTTTGCTAATTAAATTATTATATGGTTATATTTTAAATAAAAAAAATATATGTATTGGTTATTAATAAGGAGGAAAAATGATGAAAAAAGGTATAGCTGCTTCAAAGGGATATGCTATAGGAAAGATTTTTATTAAGGAAGACATAAATATAGAAGTTGTAGAAAAGAGTATAGATGATATAGAGAAAGAAAAAGAAAGATTTAAAAGTGCCTTAAGCAATACCAGAGAACAACTTGAAAGAATAAAGGAGAAGGCACAAAAGGAAGTAGGAGCGGAGAAAGCAGCAGTTTTTGATAGTCATATTATGTTATTAGATGATCCAGAATTTGCTGGAGCTGTAGAAATGAATATAGAATCTAATAAAGTTAATTCAGAGAAAGCACTTCAAGAAGTAATTGATATGTATAGTTCTATATTTGCTTCTATGGAAGACGAATACATGAGAGAAAGAGGAGCGGACATAAAGGATGTAGGTAAGAGAATAATGTTAAATCTTATGGAGAAATCAGCAAACAGTATGGACGATTTAGATAAAGATACCATAATAGTAGCTCAAGATTTAACTCCGTCTGATACTGCTCAATTAGATAAAGACAAAGTAATAGCTTTTTTAACTAATATAGGTGGAAGGACTTCTCATAGTGCTATAATGGCTAGAACATTAGAAATACCAGCTATAGTTGGTATGCAAGATATAACTGAATCTGTTAAAAATAATGATGTAGCAATAGTTGATGGAATTAAAGGTATAGTAATAATAAATCCAGATAAAGAAACTATAGAAAAGTATGAAAAAAGTAAAGAATCTTTCTTAAAAGAAAAAGAAGAACTAAAGAAGCTTATAAATGTTGAAACAGTTACTAAAGCAGGAAAAAGAGTAGAAGTTTGTGGAAATATAGGAAAGCCTCAAGATGTTCATCAAGTATTAGAAAATGGTGGAGAAGGTGTAGGCCTTTTTAGAACAGAATTTTTATATATGGATAGAGATAATATGCCATCAGAAGATGAACAATTTGAATCTTATAAATATGCAGTAGAAAAAATGGAAGGAAAACCTGTAGTTATAAGAACTCTAGATATAGGAGGAGATAAAAAACTTCCATATTTAGAAATGCCAGAAGAGATGAATCCTTTTCTAGGATATAGAGCTATAAGATTATGTCTTGATAGAAAAGAACTATTTAAAGTTCAATTAAGAGCATTACTTAGAGCATCAGCTTTTGGAAATTTAAAAATAATGTTTCCAATGATATCATCTTTATCTGAATTTAAAGGTGCTAAAGAATTACTAAAAGAATGTATGAGTGAGTTAAAAGCAGAGGGAAAAGAATTTAATGAAAATTTAGAAACAGGTATAATGGTAGAAATACCCGCAGCTGCTATATGTGCAGATGAACTTGCTAAACATGTAGATTTTTTTAGTATAGGTACTAATGATTTAATACAATATACATTAGCTGCAGATAGAATGAATGAAAAAATATCATATCTTTATGATCCAATGCATCCAGCAGTATTAAGATTAATAAAGATGACTATAGATGCAGCACACAAAGAAGGAAAATGGTGTGGAATGTGTGGAGAAATGGCTGGAGATGAAAATGCTATAGCAACTCTTGTGGAATATGGATTAGATGAGTATTCTATGAGTGCATCTTCTATATTAACAGCAAAAAAAATAATTATGAATTCTTAATAAAAAAAACTTCATGTTAACTTTATGTTTTCATGGAGTTTTTTTTTACACAATCGATATTTTTAGATATAATTAGATATATATCTATATTTGTTATGGAGGGGATAATATGTTAAAAAATAAGAAGATAGGACTAATACTAATCACCCTAATAATTTTTAGTTTTTCAATAGGATGTACTAAGGAAAATAAATCCTCGGTTGAAAATACTAAACAAGAAGAACAAAAGGTAGAATCTAATAATAATAATGATAAAGAAGAAAAAGATAAGAAGGATAATACTGAAACTAAAAGTGAAGAAAAGAAGAATGAAAAAGAGGGTTCAGAAAAAACAAAGTTTTCTAAAATAGAAAAAGAAGAGATAGTAGATAAAAAATTTCAAGGGGAAAATAATACTGAATGGAAAGAAAGTGAGCAAAAAAAATACTCAGCTATTGTAGAGGGTAAAGGGGATAATGGAGAAGAAGAAGGCATAGGTAAAATCTATTTAAAACAAAACAATACTAATAAATTATGGTTGTTAAAAATCAATGAAATAAAGGATCAAAAAAGTCCTAAATTTTTATATTGGGTAGATAATGAAAATTTATTAGTTATTATTGGTCACGGTTATGGAACAGTTTCTAAAGGTGGAAATTTATATTGTATAAATGTAAAGAATGATACTATTACTCCAGTATATGAAGCAAAAGATGATAAACATGAAGTAATATCTGTGGAAAAGGTAAAGGATAATTCAGGAGAAACAAGCTTGATATTAACATTAAATGTATATGAAGATGATAATTTTATTAAATCGCATAAAGAAAAAATTACTATTGCTAATGATAAAGTAAAAGAATTTATTAAATAAGAACTATAGCTAAGAGAGGAAATTCAAATGAATAATGAAGCTAAATCTAGAAAAATATATGCTAAGGCTTTAGACAATTTTAATAATGGAAATATAGATAAGGCTCTAGATTTGTGTGAAAAAAGTATATCAATGGATTTAAAAAATAATTCTGCCATAAATCTGAAGGGATTATTGTATTATTTAAAAGGTGATTTAATAAGTTGTAAAAATTTATGGAAAATGAATTATCATACAAATAAAGATGCGGTATCTTATAAATATTTACAAGATGCCAAATTAGATGAACAATTTTTAAAAAAATATGCAAATTCTATTACATTAATTAAAAATAATGATATAGAAGGAGCTAAGGATTTATTAAAGCAATGTGAAAAAACGGATTTTAATCGTATAAATGTATGTAATAATTTAGCTATGTGTTATATTAAATTAGGTAAATATAATGATGCTTTAGAATATTATCAAAAGGCTTTATCTATAGATAAGAATAATGATATATCTATAAATATAAAAAAGGAATTATATAAAAAGGGGCTAATAAAAAAGTATAAAGGTAAAAAAGTATTAATAGCAATATTAGTTATTAGCATTGTATCTTCCGCTTCTATATATTCATTTAATAAATTTAATACACCTAAAAATATTGGTGAAATAAAAAACAATAAAATAACATCAAAAGAAAATAAAAACAATTCCAACATACCTAAAAAAGAAGAAGTAAAAAAAACAGAGACAAAAAAACAAGAGATAAGAAAGGAAGAAAAAATAGATATACAAAATTTAAATAATTATATAGAAAAGAAAAATTATATTCAATTATATAATATATATTCAAATTATAAAAATAAAAATTTGGATGTTAATAGCAAAAGTGTATTAGTAAAAGCAGAAAAACTGTTAAAAGAAGAAGGTATAGAATATTTTTATAATACTGCTATGGCAAATGCTAATAATAAAAAATATAAAGAAAGTAATGATTTTCTCTTAAAAGCATATAGTTTAGGTAACGTGAATTATTTATACCCACATATAATATATTTATTAGCTACAAATTATGAAGCATTAAATAATATAAGTGAAGCTATAAGATATTATGAAATATATGTTAATAGTTTTGTGAAAAGTGATTATGGAGACTTGGCATTATACAAAGTTGCAACATTAAATGAAAAAATAGATGATGTTAAATCTAAGAATTATGCTAAAAAGTTATCACAAATATACCCTCAGTCCATATACAATAATTCTAATATAAAGAGAATTATAAATAACAATTAATATTTTAGAATATTTTATTTATAATGTAAAACAATAATATTAGTATTAATGTTGTTTTACAGGAGAGAATAAAGATGATAACAATTATAAAAAATGGATATGTATATTCTCCTAAGTTTTTAGGGAAAAAAGATATTTTAATAGTTTCTAGTAATATAGAAGGGGTATATGATAGCTTAGATATACCAAAGGAATTTGCTGAAATAAAGGTTATAGATGCCAATGAAAATATAGTTATACCAGGATTTATAGATTCCCATGTTCATTTAATAGGTGGTGGTGGTGAAGGTGGATTTAGTACTAGAACACCTGAAATACAATTGTCACATATAATAAGTTCTGGTATAACTACTGTAGTAGGTTGCTTAGGAACAGATGGTATATGTAGAAGTATGGAAGCATTACTAGCTAAAGCTAAAGGGCTAGAAGAAGAGGGCATAACCACATACATATACACTGGATCATATAGTATACCAGTTAATAATATTACAGGTTGCTCAAAGTCTGATATTATGCTAATAGATAAAGTTATAGGTGTAGGAGAAATAGCTTTGTCAGATCATAGATCTTCTCAACCTAGTTATGAGGATTTTGTAAAAATTTGTGCAGAGGGAAGAGTAGGTGGTTTATTAGCTAATAAGCCTGGAATTATTCACGTTCACATTGGTAGTGGCAAAAGAGGAATAGATTATTTGTTTAAAGTAATAAAAGATACAGAAATACCTGCCTCTCAAATTATACCCACTCATATGGGGAGAAATGAAGATTTATTTAATCAGGGAATACAATATATGAAAAAAGGAGGAGTTATTGATTTGACAACAAGCTCTGATCCTAATTTTTTAGAAGAAGGAGAAATAAAAGCTAGTTCAGGATTTAAAAGAATATTAGATAGTGGTTTAGATCCAGAAAGAGTTCATTTTTCTTCAGATGGACAGGGGAGTTTGCCTATATTTAACAAAAAAAGAGAGTATGTAGGTTTAGGTATAGGTTCAGTACAATCATTATATAGAGAATTTAAAGATTGTGTTATAAAAGAAAAAATAGAAATAGAAGATTCATTAAAAGTAGTTACATCAAATGTAGCAGATCATTTGATGCTAAATAATAAGGGATATATAGAAAAAGAAAAAGATGCAGATATAGTAATATTAGATAAGGAAAATTTAGATATATTACATGTTATTTGCAAAGGTAAGCACTTAGTTAAAGATGGTAAAGTGTTAAAGAAAGGTACATTTGAAGGATAAATAATAATTTTTTATAATACATTTTAAAACTATTGACTAATATAGGTCTATATATTAAAATATAAATAAACGCATACCCTGTAAGGGTATATCGGAGGGTGATTAATTATGGTTAAAGAAATAAACGAAAACGTATTTGGTGAAGAAGTATTAAATTCAGAGGTTCCTGTAGTAGTAGATTTTTGGGCAACATGGTGCGGACCTTGTAAAATGCTTGCCCCTGTAGTGGAAGAAATATCTCAAGAATTAGGACAAAAAGTAAAATTTGTTAAAGTTAATGTAGATGAAAATCCAGTTATATCAACACAATATAAAATAGCTAGTATACCAACACTTATGACATTTAAAGCAGGTAAAGCAGTAGAAACATTAGTTGGATTTAGACCAAAAGAAGCTATAAAATCAGCAGTAGAAAAGCATATTTAATATAAAATAAATTGAGAGTAACATTAGTGTTATTCTCAATTTTACATTTTTTAGGAGGAGATATTATGGGGAAAAGATATGATATGGCTATAATAGGTAGTGGCCCCGCAGGGTTGGAAGCAGCCATAAATGCTAAAATAAGAAATAAGGATATAATAATATTTGGTAATAAGGAATTAAGTTCAAAACTTGTAAAAGCTCCTAAAATAAATAATTACCTTGGTTTTTATGATATTTCAGGTAATGAACTAAAAGATAAATTTATAAATCATATAGATAAAATGGGAATAGAAATAACTTTTGAAAGAATAAATAATGTTTATGCTATGGGAGAATATTTTGCCCTAATGGTCAATGAAAAAATGTATGAAGCTAAAACAGTTATATTAGCTACTGGGGTAGAATACGGAAAAGCATTAAAAGGTGAAGAGGAATTTTTAGGTAAAGGTGTAGGATATTGTGCTACTTGTGATGCACCACTTTATAAAAATAAAACAGTTGCTATAATAGGATATAATAAAGAAGCTGAGGAAGAAGCTAATTTTGTAAGTGAATTAGCCTCAAAACTTTATTATATTCCTATGTATAGATTAGATTATGAATTAAGTGAAAAAGTAGAAGTTATTAATGATAAACCTGTAGAAATAGTAGGAGAACAACATGTTAAAAAATTAATTCTTAAAGATTTAGAAATAGAAGCAGATGGTATTTTTGTTTTAAAAGATAGTGTATCTCCTTCACAATTAGTACCAGGTTTAGAAATGGAAGATGAACATATAAAGGTTGATAGAAAAATGCAAACTAATATATCAGGATGCTTTGCTGCGGGGGATTGCACTGGAAAACCATATCAATATATAAAGTCTGCAGGAGAAGGCCAAATTGCAGCATTAAGTGCGGTTTCTTATTTAGATAAAATTAATTCATAAACAAAAATAATAGGGATATTTTTGTTATATTCGAATAAAATTTGTACCTAGCTAAGTATAAATATATTTTACAAATCAATAAAATAGGATTTAGCACATAATTTCAATTTTGTTTATGTACTAAATCCTTTTGATTTTTTATAAAATATTTTATAAAATATAAAGTATTTAATTAGTTTTAAAAAATACATGATTACCTATTATTTTTTTATTATTTTTAGACACATTGTTCATCCAATTACAGGTAGATATTTTAGGGTTATAAAAATAAAGAGCGTTATTTGTAGGATCTTTTCCTTTTAAAGCCTGTTCTACTGCTTCAAAGCTTGCTTTATCTGGTATTTTAGATATTGATCCATTTTTATTTAGACAAGAAAAGGCATTTTTTTGTTTTATAACACTATCTATAGTTTTAGGAAAACCAGGTGTTACAGTTCTGTTTAAAATCACAGAGGCTACTGCTATTTTACCTTCAAAAGGTTCAGATTCACTTTCAGCTTGAACTACTTGAGCCATTAAGTATATATCATCTTTCGTAAGATATATTTTTTTATTTGTATAGTTGATAACCTGAATATCTTCAGAATTATCAATATTGTAATTATGCATATAAGAAAAAGCAGCTATAGATTTATTCCAAGATGAACTAAAAATAATTATAGTTAAGACTATAATTACATTCAATAAAAAATATTTTTTCATTTTCTCACTCCTTTTGCCTACGAGGTTAGCTGACGGGTTCGGAAAAGGTATAACCTACGTAATTTTACGATTCACCCCAAAATTTGGTTTCCCCGTGTTTTAATAAACTTAGGCTAATAATAGTATAACCACAAATTATTTTTTAATACTTAAAAAAATATAAAAAAAATAATAAAATTATTTTAACTATGATATAAAAATAATTAAATAGTGTATAATTGAGGTATATAGTTATTTTAAGGGGTGACTTATAATTGGAATTTTTGGATATGGTAGTTAATTCTGTAAAAAATATTAGTATATATTCTATATTAGATATATTAGTAGTATCTTATATTTTTTATAAAAGTTATATGTTAATAAAAGAAACTAGAGCAGAACAATTATTAAAAGGTATAATACTTATAATAATACTAATACCCATAAGTAGTTTGTTACATCTAACTATGTTAAGTTGGATATTAACAAAAACACTAACTATAGGGGTATTATCTTTTGTTATAATTTTTCAGCCAGAAATACGAAGAGCTCTTGAACATATAGGAAGAAGCGCATTTACGGACAAACATTTGCTACAGGATGAAGAAATAATGGCCAAAGTCATAGATAGTATTATAGTAGCAGTAGATAATCTTTCAAAAAGTAGAACAGGAGCATTAATAGTTATTGAACAATTTACTGGATTAGGAGAAATAATAAATACAGGAACTAAATTAGATGCTATGGTATCATCAGCACTATTAGAAAATATATTTGTTGTAAATACTCCATTACATGATGGAGCTACAATTATAAGAAATGATAGAATAATATCTGCAGGATGTTTTTTACCCCTAACCCAAAATACAGATATAAATAAAAAATTAGGCACGAGACATAGGGCTGCTATAGGTATATCAGAGAATTCGGATTCTATAACTATAGTAGTGTCTGAAGAAACAGGAATGATTTCTTTAGCTGTTAATGGGCAATTAACAAGAGGATATGATAAAGAAAAATTAAAGGATATTATGATAAAAATCATAAAAAAAGGATTTGATGAAGACAGTACTTTTAGGGGGCAGGTGGTAGAATGGGCAAAAAAAGTAAAACAGAAAATATAATAGTGAAAATTTGTTGTATAATAGCTTCTTTTGCTTTATGGTTATATATATTTAATATAGAAAATCCAATAAAAGAACAAAAAATAACAGTTCCTGTTAATATAGTAAATAAGGAAAGTATGAATGAACTTGAATTAGCTTTGGTGCCAAAAGAAGTTAATACAGTTACATTGATAATAAAAGGAAATGTAAAAGACATTTATTCAGTGAAAGCAGAAGACTTTAAAGTAGAAGCGGACTTAAATTCTTTTGGTTTAAAGAAGGGTGAAAATAAAATACCTGTTAAGGTAAAAAAAAGTCCTGGTAACATTAAGATAGTAAATGAGGAAAATTTATGGACTAAAATTACTTTAGATAAGTTAAAGTCTAAGACAGTGCCAATTAAAATAAAAGTAACAGGTACTCCTAAAGATGGATATGCAGCTTTAAATCCAACCATAAAGGAAGAAACAGCTACTATCTATGGGACAGAGACTTATATTAACAAAGTAAAAGAAGTAGTAGGAAAGTGTAACATAGATGGGAAATCTTCAGAAATAAAAACTAATATATCCCTTCAAGCAAAAACATATGAAGGAGATATAATAGATGAGGTTTCAGTAGAACCATCCAAAGTGTATGTGAAGATACCTTTAAGAAGAATTAAAAGAGTACCAGTAAATATGAGACTTAGTGAAGATATATCAAATAATAAAAATATAGAATCTATAACGACATTACAAAGTGAAGTTGAAATTTCTGGAGAAGAAGAAGTCATACAAAATATAAAATATATAGATACAGAGATGATAAATATTAATTCTATAAAAATAGGACAGGAAAATATAGAAAGTAATTTGATAGTACCAAAAGGAGTTATATTAGTAAGCGGTAATAATACTATAAAACTTAAAGTTAAATTTAAAGTTATAGAAGACAAAAAGGAAGATGAAAAGAATAAAGATAAAGATAAAGAAGAGAATAAAGAAGATAAAATAATTGAGAAGAAAGCTACAAAAGATATTAATATTATAAATGAGCCTAAAGATAAAGAAGTTTTATTGAGCCAATCTAATGTGACTATAAACATGAAAGGAAATAAAGAGGTTATAGATAAGATAAATATAAACAATATAAAATGCTATGTAGATTTAAAAAATGTTAATTTAGGAGAAAATATAGTAAAAGTTATTGTAGATATGGGAGATAATAAAATAGATTATAGTGTTAATTTAGACAGTATAAAAGTAACAGTAAAGGAAAAGCAGGAGGAATAGCATGTCATTAAGAATTAATAATTTGACTTTAGAAATAGATGAGGATTTAAGTTTATTAAGAAATAAAGTTTGTAAAAAATTAAATATATCTTCAAAGTATATAAAAGACTTTAAAATATTAAGAGAATCAATAGATGCTAGAAGAAATTCTATAAAGTTTAATTATTCTGTTGAAGTGTTTTGTGAAGATGAGAAAAGAATAGTAAAAAATATAAAAGATAAAAGTATAACGTTTCAAGATGGTGAATATGAAGAAAAAATAGTGTTTGGAACTAAGAATATGAAGGAAAGACCAGTTATAGTAGGTATGGGACCAGCAGGTATGTTTGCGGGTCTTATGCTAGCTAAAAATGGATATAGACCTATAGTTATAGAAAGAGGAGAAGCTATAGAAAAAAGAAGTAAAACTGTAGAGCGATTTTGGACCACAGGAGTTCTAGATATAGAATCTAATGTACAATTTGGAGAAGGGGGGGCAGGTACTTTTTCTGATGGAAAGTTAACCACTAGAATAAAGGATAAAAGATGCTCTTTTATATTAGAGGAAATGGTTAAAGCAGGAGCTCCCAAGGAAATAATATATTCTGGTAAACCTCATATTGGAACAGATATATTAAAAAATGTAGTTAAGAATATAAGGAATACTATAAATTCTCTGGGAGGAGAAATAAGATTTAATAGTAAATTAGAAAATGTAATAATTAAAGATGGAAAGGTAAATGCTATTATAGTAAATAAAGAAGAGATTCCTTGTGAAAATTTAATATTAGCTATAGGGCATAGTTCTAGGGAAACTTATGAAATGCTTTATAAAAATAATATTTTTATGGAAAGTAAGGCTTTTGCTATAGGAGTTAGAGTAGAGCATCTAAGAGAAATGATAGATAAAAATCAATATGGAAAATATGCAGGGCATCCTAGGCTTAAAGCTGCAGATTATAGATTAACTTATTCAACTAAAAATACTAATAGAGCAGTATATAGTTTTTGTATGTGTCCTGGAGGAGAGGTAGTTGCCGCATCTTCTGAAGATGGTCTGTTAGTTACCAATGGTATGAGTTATTATTCAAGAAACAAAGATAACTCAAATTCAGCTATAGTTGTATCTGTAACACCTGAAGACTTTGAAGGAAACACGCCTTTAAAGGGAATGGAGTTCCAAAGACACTATGAAAGACTAGCTTATAAATTAGGTGGAGAAAATTATAATGCTCCAGTACAGTTGGTAGAAGATTTTTTAAAGGATAAAAATTCATCTAAATTAGGGGCAGTAAAACCATCCTACAAACCAGGATATGAATTTAAGAATATATCGAAATGTTTACCAAATTATGTAGTAGATTCATTAAAAGAAGGTTTTTCTAGCTTTGATAATAAAATAAAAGGATTTGCTAGCAATGATGCTATTTTAACGGGAATAGAAACTAGAACATCAGCTCCAGTGAGAATTACTAGAAATGAAAATTTAGAAAGCATATCTTTGAAAGGGCTATATCCAGCGGGAGAAGGTGCTGGATATGCAGGAGGTATAATCTCTGCAGCAGTAGATGGAGTAAAGGTTGCTGAAAATATAATAAAGACATATAGTTCGTTAAAATAAAAACTTTTAAAAAAATATTGCGTTGTTCATGAATTTTGATAAAATATAAGTTAAAGAATAATATAATCTAAAGAATAATATAAATATGGGAGATTTAAAATGAGTGGTAATGATCTTATATTGGTAATTAATCCAGGGTCTACATCTACTAAAATTGCTTTGTTTAATAAAAAAAATCCTATAATTACAGATAATTTATTTCATTCACTAGAGGAAATAAATAAGTATGATTCAATATATGAACAAAAAGGTATGAGAGAAAAAATAATAATGAAATGGCTGGAAGAAAAGGGTGTAGATTTAAGAAGTCTTGTTGCTATAGTAGGAAGAGGTGGACTCCTACGTCCTATGCCAGGTGGTACTTATAAGGTAACAAAAAAAATGCTAGAAGATTTAAAAATAGGTTATCAAGGGCAGCATGCTTCTAATCTTGGAGGAATTATAGCCTATGACATCTCTGAAAAATTAAATATACCTTCATTTATAGTGGATCCAGTGGCGGTAGATGAAATATTAGAGAAAGCTAGAATATCTGGTATGCCTGAAATAAAAAGAAGATCTTTAGTTCATGCTTTAAATATAAAGGCTGTAACAAGAAAAGTTTGTAAGAAGATTGATAAAGATTTTTATAATAGTTCATTTGTAGTAGCGCACTTGGGTGGAGGCATATCAATATGCCCAATTAAAAATGGGAAAATATTAGATGTAAATAATGCTAATGAAGAAGGCCCATTTTCTCCAGAAAGGACAGGAAATTTACCTGTAGGAGACTTAATAAAAATAGCTTATAGCAGTAAGTATAGTTATAAAGAGTTAAAGAAAAAAATTATGGGTAAAGGTGGACTAATAGCATATCTGGATACAAATGATGGAAGAGTTGTAGATAGAATGATTGAGGAAGGTAATAGAAAAGCTGAACTTATTTTAAAAGCTATGGCTTATCAAATTGCCAAAGAAATAGGTTCTATGGCTACAGTATTAAAAGGTAATATAGACGCCATAATTCTTACAGGGGGATTAGCTTATAATAAAAGATTAACTACTTGGATAAAAGAAAGAGTTGAATTTATATCTCCAATTGAATTGGTACCTGGAGAAGAGGAGATGCTAGCTTTAGTTGAAGGGGCAATAAGAATTTTAAATAAAGAAGAAAGTGCTAAAATTTACGAAGAAGAGGTGTGTTTTAATGATTAAAAGTTTTGATGAAATACTACAAAAGGCTAAGAGCCAAGAAAAGAGAACTGTATCTGTAGCGGTTGCTCAAGATAAGCATGTATTAGAAGCTATAAAAGATGCTAAAGAACAAGGGCTTGTTAATGCAATACTTGTAGGAAATTTAGAAAAGATCAAAGAAATAGCAAAAGAAATAGGAATGGATTTAGCAGATTATGAGGTAGTAAATGAAAACGATGACAGGAAAGCTGCTTTAAAAGCTGTTGAAATAGTTTCATCAGGAAAAGCAGATATGGTTATGAAGGGGTTAATAGATACAGCAAATTTTTTAAGAGCTGTTTTAAACAAAGAGATAGGATTAAGAACAGGAAAAATAATGTCTCATATTGCAGTATTTGAGGTAAAAAAATTAGAAAAATTAGTAATGATTACAGATTCAGCTTTTAATATGTATCCAGGATTAGAAGAAAAAATTGATATAGTTAAAAATTCAGTTACAGTAGCACATGCAATTGGTATTGAAAATCCAAAAGTTGCTCCTATTTGCGCGGTAGAGGTAGTTAATCCTAAAATGCCAGCTACACTAGATGCAGCTACACTTTCTAAAATGAATGATAGAGGACAAATAAAGGGATGCATAATTGATGGACCATTAGCTTTAGATAATGCTATATCAGAAGAAGCTGCAGCTCATAAAGGAATAGATAGTCCAGTAGCAGGTAATGCCAACATATTTTTAATGCCAAATATAGAAGCAGGAAATGTGATGTATAAGACATTAACTTATGCAGCAGATTGTAAAAATGGTGGATTATTAGTAGGAACATCAGCACCAGTTGTATTAACTTCAAGAAGTGATAGTCATGAATCAAAACTAAATGCAATAGCTTTAGCAGCATTAGTTGCTAGCCAACTAAAAAAATAAATATCTTAAATTTAGGGAGGAATTCAAAATGGGTTACAAATTGCTAATAATTAATCCCGGATCAACATCAACTAAAATAGGAGTATATGAAGATGAGAATCAAATATTAGAAGAAACATTAAGACATTCTTCACAAGAAATTGAAAGCTATAAAACTATATTTGATCAATTTGAATTTAGAAAAGAAGTTATATTAAATGTTTTGAAAGAGAAAAATTTTGATGTAAATGAATTAGATGCTATTGTAGGTAGAGGTGGACTTTTGAAGCCTATTGAAGGTGGAACATACAGAGTAAATGACGCTATGATTGAAGATTTAAAAATAGGAGTTCAAGGACAACATGCATCTAATCTTGGAGGAATAATAGCTAATGAAATAGGAAAAAATCTTAACATACCTGCATTTATAGTAGATCCTGTAGTTGTTGATGAAATGAAGGATATAGCAAGAATATCAGGTATGCCTGAAATAAAAAGAAAAAGCATATTTCATGCATTAAATCAAAAGGCAGTTGCTAAGAGATACGCAAAAGAAAATAATAAAAAATATGAGGAACTTAATTTAATAGTTACACACATGGGTGGAGGAGCTTCTGTAGGAACTCACGAAAAAGGAAAGGTAGTAGATGTAAATAATGCTTTAGATGGAGAAGGACCATTTTCACCAGAAAGAACAGGCGGTCTTCCAGTAGGAGATTTAGTGAAATTATGCTACAGTGGTAAGTACACTTATGAAGAAATGAAAAAGAAGATAAGTGGTAAAGGTGGAGTAGTAGCATATTTAAATACAAATGATTTTAGAGAAGTTGAAGAAAGAGCTGAAGAAGGAGATAAAGATGCAAAATTAATTGTTGATGCATTTATATTTCAAATAGCAAAGGAAATAGGGAAAAATGCAGCTGTTTTATGTGGAAAAGTAGACGCAATATTATTAACAGGAGGAATAGCATATAGTAAAGTTATATGTGAAGGTATAAAAGAAATGGTATCTTTTATAGCACCAGTAGTTAGATTCCCAGGAGAAGATGAGTTATTAGCATTAGCTCAAGGAGGACTAAGAGTATTAAAAGGAGAAGAACAAGGTAAAGAATATAAATAATATAGGCTTTATCATATAGACATAAATGCAACAATTAGTAAAATAAAGAAATTTTTTTATGATAAAATTATAACAATTAAAAAAAAGAGAAAATTACTTTACAACTATAAGGATTTTTGTGATATAATGAAGTTACAAATTCATCTATAAATTTACTTAAAGATGAAAAATGAAAGAGCTATTTCATGTAGTGTGAAAAATTTTTTGACATATATGAAAAGGGTTTCATTCTATGAAAATGCTCTGTTTTGGAGTGATTAAAATGAGTAGAATAAATATTTTCACAGGACATTTTGGTAGTGGGAAAACAGAAATTGCCATAAATTATGCTATGAAGTTAGCAAAGGAAGGCAAAAAGGTAGCTTTAGTAGACATAGATATTGTAAATCCATATTTCTGCTCAAGAAGTCTAAAGGAGGAGTTTGATAAATTAGGAATAAGAGTAATAGCTTCTGACTCTAAACTTATGAATGCAGAATTAATGGTTGTACCTGGTGAAGTTATGGCAGTTTTCAATGATAAAAGTTATGAAGTTGTTATGGATATAGGTGGTGATGATCAAGGAGCAACAGTTCTTGGTCAATATAACAAATATTTTAATGAAGAAGATTATGATATGTATTTTGTAGTTAATAATAATAGACCACTTACATCTAACGAGAAAGAAACAGAAGATTATATAAAATCTATAGAGATTTCATCTAGATTAAAAGTTAAATATCTTATATCAAATACAAATCTTTCATATGAAACCACAGTAGATCACATATTAAAGGGTGATGAGATAGTTTTAGAACTTTCTAAAAAAACTGGTCTTCCCTATAAATATATTGTGTGTAGAAAAGATTTTATAGATGATATAAAAGGGAAGGTTCATGGAGAAATATTTCCAATAGATATATATATGAAACCACCTTGGAGATAATTTATATTCAAAATTGTCAAAATCTTAAAATTTATCAATAAATAAAAATTGAATATAGACTTGTAAGGCATTCTTATTAAAAAACTTAAGGAGGGGTTATAATGCCAAAAGTAATATTTAGGGAAGAAAGATGTAAGGGCTGCGGCCACTGCATCCAAGTGTGCCCTAAAAAAATAATTAGCTTTTCAGAAAAACTAAATGTAAAAGGTTATAATGCAGCTACAATAGTTGATGAAAAGAAAGATGATTGTATAGCTTGTGCATCATGTGCAAGAATATGCCCAGATTGTGTAATAACAGTAGAAAAGTAAGAAGGAGGGGTTATAATGGGTGAAAAAGTTTTAATGAAGGGTAATGAAGCTATAGGCGAAGCTGCAATCCAAGCAGGATGTGAATGTTTCTTTGGGTATCCAATTACTCCACAAACAGAAGTAGCAGCTTATATGTCAAAGAAAATGCCTAAAATAGGAAAGACATTTGTTCAAGCAGAAAGTGAAATATCAGCTGTAAATATGGTGTATGGTGCAGCAGGAACAGGAATTAGATGTATGACTTCCTCAAGTTCACCAGGAATAAGTTTAAAATCAGAAGGACTTTCATATATAGCAGCAGCAGAACTACCATGTGTTATAATAAACATCGTTAGAGGAGGTCCAGGATTAGGAAGTATTCAGCCAGCACAATCAGATTACTTCCAAGCAACAAAAGCAAGTGGACACGGTGATTTTAATATGCCAGTATTTGCACCTGCTTCTATACAAGAAATGGTTGATTTAATACAAAATGCCTTCGATGTAGCTGATACATACAGGACACCTTGTATGGTTATGGGAGATGGTATGCTTGGACAAATGATGGAACCTGTTGAATTTAAAGAAAGATCATCTAAAGAACTTCCAGCAAAGGATTGGGCAGCTAATGGGTTACATGGAAGAAAAGAGCATAATATAATAAACTCCTTATATTTACAACCAGAAATATTAGAACAACATAACATTCATTTACAAGATAAATATGCTAAGATAAAACAAAATGAAGTTAGATATGAGTTATACAACTGTGATAAAGAATGCGATTTAATATTAGTTGCATATGGAACAACTTCAAGAATATGCAAAAATGTTGTAAAAATGGCTAAAGAAGAAGGTATGACATTAGGATTAATAAGACCTATAACAATATGGCCTTTCCCATTTGAAGCATTTGAAAAAACTGTAGACCTTACTAAACATGGATATCTATCCGTAGAAATGAGTTGCGGACAAATGGTTTATGATGTTAAATTAGCATCTAATGGAAGAAAGCCAGTAGATTTTTATGGAAGAACAGGTGGAATGGTTCCAGATCCATCAGATATCCTAGAGAAAGTTAAATCTATAGTAGGAGGTGCTAGATAATGGCTATAGTATATCAACCACCTAAAGCATTAATGGACGTTCCTACACATTATTGTCCAGGATGTACTCATGGTGTAATTCATAAATTAGTTGGAGAAGTAATTGATGAACTTGGAGTATTAGATAAAACGATAGGTGTTGCTCCAGTTGGATGTTCAGTTTTAGCATATAACTATTTTGCCTGTGATATGTTTGAGGCTGCTCATGGTAGAGCACCAGCAGTTGCAACAGGTATAAAGAGATCTAATCCAGATTCAGTAGTATTTACTTATCAAGGAGATGGGGACTTAGCTGCAATAGGTACAGCTGAAATAGTTCATATTGCAACTAGAGGAGAAAATATTACAACGATATTCGTAAATAACTGTATATATGGAATGACAGGTGGACAGATGGCACCTACTACATTACCAGGCCAAGTAACAGAAACAACACCTTATGGAAGAGATACAAGTTATGCAGGATTCCCAATAAGAGTATCAGAAATGATATCTACTCTAACTGGAGCTTGCTATGTAGAAAGAGTAGCTGTAAATACAGTTCCAAATATATTAAAAGCTAAAAAGGCAATAAAGAAAGCTTTTCAAAATCAAATAGATAAAAAAGGATTTTCTTTAGTTGAAGTATTGTCAATATGCCCAACTAACTGGGGATTAACTCCTCAAGAATCAATGGACTGGTTAAGAGAAAACATGATCCCATACTATCCTCTTGGCGTTAAGAAGGATACAACTGAGGAGGTGAAATAATATGGCATCACAACAAATTATATTTGCAGGTTTTGGAGGCCAAGGTATATTATCAATGGGTAAATTTTTAGCGTATGCAGGAATGGACTCAAATATGGAAGTTTCATGGTTACCATCTTACGGACCAGAAATGAGAGGTGGTACAGCTAACTGTTCTGTAGTTCTATCTGATACACCAGTTGGATCACCAATAGTAACTAAACCAGATACAGTAGTAGTAATGAATAGACCTTCTTTAGATAAATTTGAAGATATGGTAGCACCAGGTGGATTAATAATATTGGATTCTGACTTAGTTGATAGAATGCCAAAAAGAGATGATATAAAAGTTATAGCTATACCAGCTCAATCTGAAGCGGATAAAATAAGTAGTAAAAAAATAGCTAATATGATTCTTTTAGGAGCTCTTGTAAAACAAACAGGAATAGTTACTATGGATGAAATAACAGCATCATTAAAAGACCATGGTAAGGAAAAATTCTTTGAATTAAACAAAGAAGCCCTTAAAGCTGGAGAGGAATACGTAAAATAATAAATTAAATATTGCCAGTGGAGAAAACATCTTCACTGGCTTTTTATATTTTTCAGACATGTTTCTATTGTTAGAATTAGTAAACTATAATATAATATCTATGTGTATTTAAAAAAATAGGAGTGATGAATTACATGGGTAGAATGTTCGGAACAGATGGAGTCAGAGGAATAGCTAATAAGGAATTAACAGCAGACTTAGCATATAAATTAGGTAAAGCAGGAGCTTTCATATTAACAGAAGGAACACATAGACCTAAGATACTTGTAGGTATGGATACAAGAATATCAGGAGACATGCTAGAGAGTGCTTTAGTAGCAGGTATATTATCTGTAGGAGCAGAAGCCATTTGTGTAGGTGTAATACCAACACCAGCAATAGCTTATTTAACAAGAAAATATAATGCAGATGCAGGAGTTGTTATTTCAGCATCACATAATCCAGTAGAATATAATGGTATAAAGTTTTTTAATAAAAATGGATACAAATTATCCGATGAATTAGAAGATAATATACAAGCATTAATAGAAAATAATTTTAAGTATGTTCCAGTTTTAACTGGAGAGAATATAGGAAGAAAAATTGAAGAAGATGGAGAGGCTATAAAAGATTACATAGATTTTGCTAAATCAACTATAAAAGGTGATTTAAAAGGATTAAAAGTAGCTTTAGATTGTGCTAATGGTGCATCATATATAACATCTGTAGAAGCTTTTAAAGAATTAGGAGCAGAAGTTTATGTTATAAACAATAAACCAGATGGTGTAAATATAAATAGAAAATCAGGATCAACACATCCAGAAGACCTTATGGAGTATGTAGTTAAAAATAATTGCCATATGGGATTAGCTTTTGATGGAGATGCTGACAGATGTTTAGCAATAGACGAAAAAGGTAACTTAATAAATGGAGATTTTATATTAGCTATTTGTGGTAAAGAACTAAAAAAACAAGGTAAGTTAAAGAAAAATACAATAGTAGTTACTGTAATGAGTAATCTTGGATTAGATATAGCTATGAAGAAAGAAGAAATAAATACTATAAAAACAAAAGTTGGGGATAGATATGTTTTAGAGGAAATGCTTAAAAATGACTATGCAATAGGTGGAGAGCAATCAGGGCATATTATATTCTCAGATTATAATACTACAGGGGATGGACTTGTAACTGCTTTGCAATTAGCTCATATTGTAAAAGAAAGTGGTAAGACTTTCTCAGAATTATGCTCTATAATGAAAGAGTTACCACAGGTTTTAGTTAATGCTAAAGTTCCTAATGATAAAAAAGATATTTATTTAAAAGATGAAGAAATAAAATCTGAAATAGATACAATTACAAAAAACTTAGATGGCTCAGGGAGAGTACTTATAAGGCCTTCTGGTACAGAGCCTTTGGTAAGAGTAATGCTTGAAGGAGAAAATCAAGAGGAAATCGACAAGTTAGCGCATGACTTAGCTAAACTAATAGAGAGTAAAGTAAAATAATAAGATTGATTTATATTTTTAAAACATAAGGATAATTTATAATTATGGGGTTAATTATAAATTATCCTTATGTTTTTTATTATAAATAAAATTAAAATAATAAAATATTCAAAAAATAATGAAATAATACAAATTATTTAAAAAATAAAAGAAAAATAGAATAAATATAGTATTATTCAAAAAAATAAAGATTATATATTGTTGAAAAAAAAATAAAATTGTTATATTATAAATACAACAATAAAACAAAATTTCACCTACTGCACAAATGTGCAAAATTTGTGTATAAAATAACAAGGGAGATTTAATTAATAACCTCCAAATAAAATTAAGAAAGGTTGAAAATGCCTTATGAAGTACGATGATAGAATTTTATATAAAGTTGCACAAATGTACTATATTGATAATATGACACAATCTGAAATTGCAAAACGATTGGGACAATATAGAACAACTATAAGCAGAATGTTAAAGAAAGCTAGAGAGGAAGGCATTGTTACTATAAATATAAAAAGTAACTTTGATGGTTGCTTCCAATTAGAAGATGCTCTAGAAAAAACCTTTAATTTAAAAGAAGCCATAGTTATACCAACAGATGAAGATGAAGCTGAAAGTATTAGACTTAAAAAATTAGGTCAAGCAGGAAGTGAATTTTTAAAAAGAATATTAAGAGATGGTGATATACTAGGGTTTGCCTGGGGCAAATCTGTTGGGGAAGTAGCAAATACATTGAAAGATTGTAAAAATATATCAGCTAATGTAGTGCCTTTAGTAGGAGGGCCACCTAGTGATATGGATAATAAATATCATGTTAATACTATAGTTTCTAGGGTTAGCGATGAATTTAAAGCAAAAGGACATTATTTTTATGCACCAGCAATAACAGCAGAAAAGTCCACAAAAGAAGCTATTATGAATGATAGCAATTTTAAAGGAATACTGGAGTTATGGGATAAAGTTAATAAGGCTGTTGTAGGAATTGGAGCACCACTTAAAGGTAATAACCTAATTTGGAGTGGATACTTTGGAGACGAAGACATACATTTGTTAAAAGATGTTGATGCAGTAGGAGATATATGTTCAAGATTTTTCGATATAAATGGAAACATAGTTGATGAAAAGGTAAAAGATAGAATAATAAGTGTGGAATTAGAAAAATTGAAAAAAATGGAATATTCTATAGCTGTAGCAGAATCCTCAGAAAAAGCTTGGTCTATTTTAGGGGCTTTAAATGGAGGCTTTGTAAATGTTTTGATAACTAATAATGAAACAGCAGAAACGGTACTAAACTTACATGAGCAATTTACTAAAAATAAAAAATAAATATAATTTAAAACTTTGAAGGGAGTCTTATAAAATGGAAGGAAAAATGAAAGCAGTAGCTTTACATGCAATTAAGGATTTAAGATATGAGGAAGTAGATATACCTGCTATAGGTGAAGATGACGTATTAGTAAAAGTTAAATATGTTGGTATATGTGGTTCAGATATGCCAAGAGCTATGGTAAGTGGGGCATATCATTACCCAACAATAACAGGACATGAATTTTCAGGAGAAGTAGTTGAAATTGGCAATAATGTAGGTGATATAAAAATAGGAGAGAGAGTAGCAGTAGCACCATTAATACCATGTGGAGAATGTGAATTCTGCAAAAAAGGCAATTTTGCTTTATGTGAAACTTATGAATTTTTAGGTTCTAGAAATGATGGTGGTTTTGCAGAATATGTTAGAGTTCCAAAAGAAAACGTATTAATACTTCCAGAAGATTTAGATTATGAAACAGCAGCAGGAATAGAACCAGCATCTATATCATACCAAGCAATGAGCAAAACAGGAATAAAAGTTGGTGATACTGTAGCAGTTGTTGGTTGTGGTCCTATAGGACAATTTGCTATTCAATGGGCAAAAATATTTGGTGCATCAAAGGTAATAGCTGTGGATGTTTTAGAGGATAAACTTAACTTAGCTAAAGAATTAGGTGCAGATATTATAATAAACAGTAAAGAATGTAATGCAGTTGAAAAAGTATTAGAAATTACCAATGGTGGAGTAGAGGCTGTTGTAGAAACTGCAGGAATGAAAATTACAGAAGAACAATCTGTTCTTATGTGTAGAAAACTTGGAAAGGTTGTATTCTTAGGAATATCACATGATGAATTAAGATTTAGCGAAAAAACTTTTGATAGAATAATGCGTGGAGAAATTACATTACAAGGATCATGGAATTCATATGCAGCTCCATTCCCAGGAATAGCTTGGAGAGCTACATTAGATTTCATGGAAAAAGGACAAATAGTATTTAAACCAATGATATCTCATAAAATTAAGCTTGAAGAATTACCAGGATATTTCCATAAAATGTTCAACAAAGAAATTAATTACAATAAGGTACTAGTTGAAATATAGTAGAGGTGAATTTATGTTTATAAAAATAGTAATTGTTATTGGACTTGCATGGCTTCTACAAACTGCATTAGGTTTTTTACAATTTAAAAATTTTAATAAAAATTTTAAAGAACTCAGACAAAAAGGAAGAGTAGTAATAGGCAAAAATAGAGGACGTGTAAAAAGAGGTTCAGTAATACTAATTGCTATTGATGATAATTGTTCTATACTTGAGAGCAGAATCATGAAAGGAATTACTATTTTAGCTAGATTTAAGCCTATGGAGATTTTGAATAATCAAAATCTCCATAGCATAAATCCTAATATATTGAAAAATTTGGACCAACAGACAGCTTTAGCCATACAAGATGGGATCAAAAATTATAATGAATATTATAAAGCAAAGGAGGAGATTGATTCTAATTCATAATTGAGTCAATAAAAAACACTTTAATTAAAAAGGAGATGAGTTCATGGATTTTTTAACTAATTTAGCAAAAGGTTTTATAGGTTTATTTCAAGAAGGTGGAAATACTTTTGTAGGCATGGCAAAAGGAATAATACCTACATTAATTATGCTTCTAGTTGCTATGAATGCTTTAATAAGAATAGTTGGAGAAGAAAGAATAGAAAAATTGGCTAAAAAAAGTGCGGCTAATCCAATAACTAGATACCTAATATTACCAGTAATAGGAACATTCTTTTTCTGTAACCCAATGACATTATCTTTAGGTAAATTTTTACCAGAAAAATATAAACCAAGTTATTATGCAGCGTCATCATATTCTTGTCATACAATGAATGGTTTATTCCCACACATAAATCCAGCGGAACTATTTGTATTCTTAGGGATAGCTAATGGTATAACACAATTAGGATTATCAACAACGGATTTAGCAGTTAGATATTTCTTAGTTGGTATAGTTACAAATTTTCTTAGAGGTTGGATAACAGATTTTACAACTTCTTATGTAGAAAAACAACAAAACGTTAAACTATCTACCAAGATTTCACTTTAGGAGGTGTAATTTATGACAAAGTATAAAGCAATAAAAGTTAATGCAGGAAACGGTGGTTTTGGAGGACCTCTTACAATAGTTCCAACAGAACAAAAAAATAAAATAGTTAATATAACTGGAGGAGTTATTTCAGACGTAGCAAAAAAATTAGAAGAACTTACAGGCTGCGAATTGGTAGACGGATTTAAAACAAAAGTACCAGATGATGAAATAGCATGTGTAATAATAGATTGTGGTGGTACATTAAGATGTGGATTATATCCTAAAAAAGGTATACCAACTATAAACTTAATGCCAGCAGGACCAAGTGGCCCATTAGCTGAATATATAAAAGCAGATATATATGTATCTTCTGTAAAGGTTAAGAATATTGAATTAGTAAACTCTTCTGAAAATGCTGAAAACGTTTGCCAGGAAAATCCACAAAAGGAAGAAGTTAAGAAACCTAAATATGATACAACTAAAAAGATAACTCAACAATCTGATAGAGGTATAATGACTAAAATAGGCATGGCTCTTGGTAATTTCGTAGGAATGTTATACCAAGCTGGCCGTGATACTATAGATACTGTTATAAAAACTATATTACCATTCATGGCATTTGTATGTATGCTGATAGGTATAATATTAAAATCAGGCATAGGGGATGCATTTGCATCTGTATTGTCTCCATTAGCTGGAAGCTTACCAGGATTATTATTACTATCAGCTATATGTTCGTTCCCATTCTTATCACCATTTTTAGGACCTGGCGCAGTTATAGCTCAAGTTATAGGTGTTTTAATTGGTGTTGAAATTGGTAAGGGTAATATACCACCACATTTAGCATTACCAGCATTATTTGCAATAAACTCTCAAGCAGCATGCGACTTTATACCAGTAGGGCTTGGACTTGCAGAAGCAGAACCAGAAACAGTAGAAGTTGGGGTTCCATCTGTTTTATATTCAAGATTTTTAACAGGTCCAACATCAGTATTTATTGCATGGCTTGCTAGCTTTGGATTATATGCTAAATAGATTTAGTTAAAAATAAAATATAAGAATAAAAGGATTACATTCTTTTATTCTTATATTTAAATAATTTAAATTAATTTTTACTTTGTATAATAATAGTTTCGTATATTTAAGTTATTTAAATATACAATTGAATTTATATTATTTGTTTTATATGTAATTAAAATAATATAAAAGGTTAAATTAATAAGAGTAGTTTAAAAATAGGAGGAAATATTATGAAAACAATATATAATACAGAGGTAAATAAATTAGGAATTATGGTAGAAGAATTTTATGGAGAAAAAATGATAATATTATTTAAAGATAATGCTCCAGAAGAATTAGCAGATTATTGTGTGCTTCATGGTAAAAATGAGTTAAATGATGAAATACAAGTAGGAGATATTTTTAAAATTGATGGAGAAGAATACAAAGTAACTGCTGTAGGAGATGAGGTTCATAAAAATTTACGTGATTTAGGACATATTTGTGTAAGATTTGATGGAAGTAAAAATGCAGAATTGCCAGGAAGCTTATATTTAGAGGATAAAGAAATAAAAGAAATAAAAGAAGGAACTGTATTAGAAATTGAAAGACCTTAGTTAAAAAAGGAGGTATACTGTGAATTTTAACGAAAAAACTGTTATAATAACGGGAGGAGCTCAAAGTTTAGGAGAATATATTGCTTATAGCTTTGCTGAAAAAGGTGCTAATATAGTAATTGCAGATATAGATTATGAACAGGCTAACAAAGTATCGCAAAATATAATAGATAAATATAAAGTAAAATCTATAGCAGTTAAAGTTGATGTATGTAAAGAAGAAGAAGTTAAAAATCTTATAAAAAATACAATAGGTAATTTTAGAAAAATAGATATTTTAATTTGTAATGCTGGAGTAGTTTATAGTACAAAGATTACTGAGATGCCTAAAGAAAAATGGGATAATATATTAAATGTAAATTTAACAGGATATTTTTTATGTGCAAAAGAGGCTGCAAAGGAGATGATAAAAAGAAAACAAGGAGTTATTATCGAGATAAACTCTAAATCAGGTAAAAAAGGAAGTTTGTATAATTGTGCTTATTCTGCATCAAAATTTGGAGCTATAGGTTTAACTCAGAGTTTAGCATTAGATTTAGCAGAGGATGGAATAAGAGTTAATGCAGTTTGTCCAGGTAATTTATTAGACTCACCTATGTGGAAAAATGGTCTATATGAACAGTATGCCAAAAAATTAAATATACCTAAAGAAAAAGTCAGACAAGCTTATATAGATAAGGTACCTTTAAAAAGAGGATGTACTTATGAAGATGTAAGTAATTTAGTATTATTTTTAAGTTCAAAAGAAGCTTCATATATGACTGGACAGGCTGTAAACGTTACGGGTGGGCAAGAAATGAGATAAAATATATTTTTAGGAGATAAATTATGTTAAATACAATAATTTTTGATATGGATGGGGTAATAATAGACACAGAACCTTTATCCTTTGAAACTAGTAAAATTTTATTAAAAATGTATGATAAAGATTATACTGAAGATTTTCATAACTCTTGCATGGGTCTAAGTATGATTGAAGTAATAAGAAGAACAATAAGCAATTATGGGTTAGAAGAAGATGAAAATGACTTGCTGCAAAAAAGAAATGAATTATATACAAAAATTGCCCTAGAAAAATTACAACCTATAAATGGTGTATTTGAATTATTAGATTATATAAAAAAAATAAATATTAAATGTGCAATAGCAACAGGTAGCAATAGAGAAATAGCAGAGATTTTGCTAAAAAAATTAGGCATAATTGATTACTTTCAGTTTATTTTACCGGGAGATGAGATGGAAAAATCAAAACCAGATCCTTGGCCTTATTTAGAAGCGATGAAAAGATTAGGTTCCTCTAGTGAAGAAACAATTATTATGGAAGATTCTATAAATGGAATAAAATCAGCTATAGCTGCGGGATGTAAAGTTATTGCAATAAATAGTATATGGGAAGATAAAAGCACAAAAGAAATAATATCCTTTGAAAAAGATTTAAAGGGAGCTAAGAATGTAATAGAAAATTTAATAAAATAACAAAGGGGGAGGATTTATATGTTAATACTTCTAGATACAGCTAATATAGATTCTATAAAACATATAAATGATATTTATCCATTAGATGGAGTGACAACTAATCCTACTATAATATCTAAAGAAAAAAAAGATTTTATAGGTATATTAAAAGAAATAAGAAACACTATAGGTAAAGAAAAAATGCTTCATGTTCAAGTAGTAGGCTCTAAAGCAGAGGATATGATAGAGGAAGCTATATATCTAAATGAAAAAATTGGTGGTAATTTGTATATAAAAATACCAGTGACTGAACAAGGTATAAAAGCTATGAAGGAACTTAGTAAAAAAGGATATAAGATAACAGCTACTGCAATATTTACAGCTCAACAGGCTTTAATGGCAGCAAAGGCAGGGGCAGAATTTGTAGCACCTTATGTAAATAGAATAGATAATTTAATGGCAGATGGTATTAAAGTTGTTTCTGATATAGTAAAAATATTTGAAATTTACAATATTAATTCTAAGGTTTTAGCTGCTAGTTTTAAAAATACAGAACAAATACATAATGCTTGCTTAAAGGGAGCTCGTAGTGTAACTGTAAATGCAGATTTAATAAAGCAATTAATATATCATCCATCTACAGATTTAAGTGTAGATAATTTTATAAAAGACTGGGAAATGCAATATGGTAAAAATACAAAAACTAATGAGGTATAACATAAGATAATATTTCAATAGTAATATATTATTTGAGCCTCTTATATAGCTACAGAATTAAGTGTTTTTGTTATATATCTATTTATAATGTAAGGAAGAACTATTATTAAAATTATAAGAGGATTTTCCTTGAAGAATTAAATATAACTATAAATTGAATAAAAATATAATATAATATTCATAAAAAATTAAGTTAACAAATAAAAATGAACATGCTATAATGTATTAGGAAGAAAGTTAAAAGAGTTATGAAAGCGCCAGAACTTAAGTATTTATAACAGATTAGCATCTGAATAAGTTCCACTGACCAAATTAAAAATTTGGAGTTATAAAGGAAACTCAGATTAGTATTTGAGTAATTTCCACTAGCCAAATTGAAAATTTGGAGTAACAGGTGAAACTCAGATTAAAATCTGAGTAAGTTCCACTAACCAAATTGTAAATTTGGAGTGTCACTTAAGTTGACGAGGATATAGGAGTATCGAAATTTCGGCGGATATCCTATGGGAGCTCACAGCCCTAAAAGCTATAATAAAAGTTAGAAGTGATTCTAATTACAAAAAAGCTTTAGTGAGGACTTTCTTCTTAAATTATTAATATAATCTAAGGAGGATTTTTTTATGTGCGGAATAGTAGGATATGTAGGATTTAGAAAGGCAAGCGATGTCATTGTAGATGGATTAACAAAGCTAGAGTATAGAGGGTACGACTCTGCAGGAATCGCTGTTAATGATGGAAAGGAAATAGAATTCCAAAAGTACAAAGGTAGACTAAATGTTTTAAGTGAAAATTTAGAAAGTAAACCTATGGAGGGAACTATAGGAATAGGTCATACAAGATGGGCTACTCATGGAGTGCCATCTGATGTGAATTCACATCCACATTTAAACATGGATGAAACAATTGCAGTAGTTCATAATGGTATAATTGAAAATTATATGGAAATAAAAGAATGGTTAATTTCTGAAGGCGTGAAATTTAAATCAGAAACAGATACTGAAGTAATAGCCCATTTAGTTGACCATTATTATGAAGGGGATTTACTACAAGCAGTATTTAAGACTATAAAAAAATTAAGAGGGGCTTATGCATTAGGAGTAGTTTGCAAAGATAACCCAGAACAATTAGTAGCTGTAAGAAAAGATAGTCCATTAATAGTAGGAATTGGAGAAAATGAAAACTTTATTGCGTCAGATGTACCAGCTATTTTAAAATATACTAGAGATGTGTATTTCTTAGATAATGGAGAAGTAGTTACTTTAGAAAAAAATAAAGTAACAATTTACAATGAAAAAGAAGAAAAAATTACAAAAGAACCTTTCCATGTAATGTGGGATGTTGAAGCAGCTTCTAAAGGTGGATATGATCACTTCATGATAAAAGAAATAAATGAACAACCAAATGGTATAAAAGAAACTTTAGTTAGAAGATTAGATGAAGATGGTAAAATAAGATTAGATGATATAAAACTAACAAAAGAAGATTTAGATGAAATAAATAAAATTTATATAGTTGCTTGCGGAACTGCATACAATGCAGGAATAACAGGAAGATATGCTATTGAAAGATTTGCAAAAATAGCTGTAGAGACAGATGTAGCTTCAGAGTTTAGGTATAGAAATCCATTTATAGATGACAAAACATTAATTATTGTTGTAAGTCAATCTGGAGAAACAGCAGATACTTTAGCAGTTGTAAGAGAAGGAAAAGAAAAAGGCGCTAGAGTTTTAGCTATTACTAATGTTGTAGGATCCTCTATAGCTAGAGAAGCAGATGATGTATTTTATACTTGGGCAGGACCTGAAGTAGCAGTTGCATCAACTAAAGCATATACAACTCAACTTGTAGCATTATATATGATTGCATTAGATATGGGTATAAAAAGAGGAACAATAACTGAAAAATTTTATAATGATATAATAAATGAATTAAAACTTATACCTGAAAAAGTACAAAAAATACTTGATCAACATGATGAAATAAAAGAAATAGCAAAAGAGATAAAAGACAATGAACATGCATTTTATATAGGAAGAGGATTAGATTATAATCTTTCATTAGAAGGTTCATTAAAGATAAAAGAAATATCTTATATGCATGCAGAAGCTTTTGCTGCTGGTGAATTAAAACATGGTACTATAGCTCTTATTGAAGAAAATACACCAGTAGTAGCTACAATGACTCAAACAGATTTATTTGAAAAAAGTATTTCCAATATTAAAGAAGTTAAATCAAGAGGAGCACATGTTATCGCTATAACTCAAGAAGGAAATAAAGAAGCAGAGCAAGTAGGGGATAGAGTAATTTATATACCAAGAACAAATGATATATTACAAAGTATTATTGCAGTGGTACCTCATCAATTATTAGCATATTATGTAGCAATATTAAAAGATCGTGATGTAGATAAGCCAAGAAACTTAGCTAAATCAGTTACAGTTGAATAAAAAAGCTTTTTATAATGTTATTTATGATTTGCTAAAAAAGTTTGATAATTTGAAATCAGAGATTTTGCATAAAAATTCCAGTAAAAATTTTATTTTTACTGGAATTTTATTTTTTATGCTTACTTAAAGAGGTAAGTTCTAAGAATAGATATATTTTTTTCCCACAAAAGTTTTAATAAATAATTTCTGGTTTTATTTTTAACACTCCAAGTACATATAACATAATATAATATGGAATGTATTAGTTTCAGGAGTGGAGTGAATTGTATGAGAAACAAATATATATGTAAGAATGCTATTTCTTACATAAAAGGTGGTCCTTTATACTCTAAAGTTGAAGGAGTTGTATTATTTCAAGATGTCCCTGGTGGTACTGCAGTATATGTAAACATTACGGGCCTTCCAGATTATCAGTCTGCAAAAGGAGAAAAAGCTCCTATTGGACCACATGGATTTCATATTCACCAATTTGGGAATTGTAATGTAGGATCACCTGAAGACCCATTTAAAGATGCAGGTGAACATTGGAATCCTACAAATCAACCACATGGAAATCATGCAGGAGATTTCCCAGTTCTGTTTTCAAATAATGGAAAATCTATTATGTGGTTTTTTACTAATAAATTTAAGGTGGAAGATATTATTGGAAAATCTATAATCATTCATGAAAATCCAGATGATTATAGATCTCAACCATCCGGAAATTCTGGTAAAAGGATTGCATGTGGAATAATAAATCCTTATAATTGGTGCATACCATATTTATGGTAATATAAGTATAGATTTATGTTACAAAAAAGATAATTCAATGAAAATAAACTTGTTAAAGTATAAAAAGGTTATTAAAAAATAAGGAGAGAAGATCAGAAGATTACTTCTGGTTTTCTTTTTTTTATGAAATTAATTTTATAAATATTATTGACCTTCACGTAACGTAAAATAATAATATTATATTTAGCGAGGAGATGATTAAATGTCAATATTTAATATGGAAAAAGTAACATGGAAAGACATTCATAATCTTGACAAAGATAAATCAGTTGTTTTTGTTGTATTAAGCCCAATTGAAGAACATGGACCGCACTTACCATTGGGCACAGATTATATTTCAGCAAAGGATTTATTAAAAGCTGTAATAGATAATCTTGAGAAACAAAATAATGCATATAATTATATTATCCATCCATCGTTTCCTATAGGTTATAATGAATGTGTAATGAATTATCCAGGGACTATATCATTTAAATCAAAAACCATAGAAAATATAGTCATAGATTTGGGTGAATCAATTAGTAGAGCAGGATTTAAAAAAATGGTAATAGTTAATCATCATTTAGATTTAGGGCATATAAAGGTTATCGAAAATGCAAAAGATACACTTAATAAAGAGTGTTCTCTTAAGGTTTTAGAGATAGCAAGTAGTATAATATATTCACAAAGTACAAAAGAGAAAGTTAAAATTGTAAAGAATGATTTAAACATGAAAAGAGAAATACATGCAGATGTGAGAGAAACTTCATTTATGTTATTTAAACATCCAGAATTAGTGAAAGAATGTTATAGCAATTTAGAACCTGTTTATATGAATATGAAAGAATTTATAAAAAGTGGTGAAAGGTGTTGGAGAATATATGGAATAGAAGAAGGATATATAGGTTCTCCTGCAAAAGGAAGTAAAGAAAAGGGCGAAGTACAATTTGAGGATATGATAAAAAATACAGTTGAATTAATATTTAAATTTCTCCAATATGGATATGTGCCAGAGCTTTCAAAGGAAATAAAGATTGTTATGAATCATATGATTTTGAGGTGAATAAATATATGTATACAATCGGACAATTAGCATTAATATTAAAAGTATCAACAAGAACCCTTAGACATTATGACGATATTGGTTTATTGAAGCCCTATTGTATTAATGAAGAAAATGGTTATAGATATTATGAGCAAGAGCAAATTAGATTAGCTAAAAATATAATAAAACTTAAAGGATATGGATTAGCTCTTGAAGAAATAAAAGAAATAGTAGCCAACAGTAATATAAATAGGCATGAAATTATAAAAAAAAGATTAAATATTATAGAAAGTGAAATAGCTCGCTTAACAGTAATGAAAGATAATTTATATAAAATGTTAAAAGAAAACAAAGTAATTAAAAGCAAGGGATTTAATTATAAAATACATGAAGTTGAAATTGTTCAATTAGATAATATAAATGTGATAAGTAAGAGATGCACAATTAATACTAAAGATATAGCAAAAGTTGTGGGCTCTCTTTATGAATTGATAAATAAGAATGGATTAAGAATAAAAGGACCACATATAGTAAAATATTTTGAAAAGGAATATGATCCTGAAAATGCAGATGTTGAGATATGTATTCCAATAGAACCTCGAAAAGAAGGAAAACTAAATATTCATATTATACCAAAGGGAAGATATGTAACTTCAACAGCTAATTCTATAGGTGAAAAGGGAGATGTTTATGAAAGCATAATAAATTGGATCCAAGATAATAATTATAAAATTAATGGAAATCCTTTTGAAGAATATAATGTTAATTATGAAACTGGATTATTTAATATAAATATATACTATCCTATTGAGGATTAATAAAAAATTAGGCATAGAAGAAGCAAGAATATTTAAAACAACAATAAATAAAATAAGAGAGTGTAAAATAAAATTCTGTTAAAAAATAATCACGTTTTTAACAGAATTTTATTTCTTGATTTCATTCGTATAAGTATATAATTTAATTATTGAGGATTATACATACCTTTGCTCTCCATATATTTATAGATAGCTTCTCCATGTTGTTGCTCTTCCTTTTGAATGTGATTTAAAACATTTCTAATATTAGGATCTCTAAATTCGAATATAGCAGTATCATAAGTTGAAGAAACATATTTTTCTGTAGCTAAAAGGTCAGTACATAAGTCAGCATCATTTTTACTTTTTAATCCAGTTCCAGCATTGGACTCCATTTGAGAATTTTGTTGCTGTTGCTGGTTCTGTTGTTGATTGTTTTGCTGTGAATTAACATTTGGAATCTGACCACTTAAAAGTTGATTTATGCTGTTTAAATGTTCCTGTTCTTGCTGCGCATTGTTTAAAAATATTTGTTTTAGTTGAGGATCTTTTGATTGATTTGCATAATTTGTGTATTTCTTAATACACAATTCTTCGTGACTTTTTTGATCTTGTAAAAGTAATTGTTCTTTTTGAGTTAAATTTGCCATATGAACACCTCCATATTTATCATTTATTTCTAAGCTTGAAATTATTCATGTTTTTACAAAATAATTTTATTTAATCATTAAAATTTAAATATAAGGTGCGTTCTAAATAAAAATACAGTTCTATATATGGAAAATGGAGAGTTGCATTTAAGGTAGTAGATTTATTATCCATGGCATTTTAAGTTTATGGTAACTTAATATTGATGTGTGAAATTCTCGTATGATCTATAATTGGTGGTATTTTATGAAGGGGTTATGTACTATAGGATTAGGATAAGAAAAATAATTTGATATAATAGAGTATATATATTAATAAAATAGGTGCATAAAGTTTTATATTTTTATGCACCTTAGATTATTTATAAATGTATTTTGGAAAAAACTGTTGCTTTATTAAACTTAATTATTATTATTTTTATGTTTTTTATTAGATTTTTTTTGTATAGCATCCACAATCATTGCTACAGCTTGATCGCCAGATACATTACAGGCGGTACCAAAGCTATCTTGAGCAATATATAGAGCAATCATTAAACCAAGTAAAGCTTCATTAAAGCCTAATATTGACTTAAGTATACCAAGAGCTGCCATTACTGCACCACCAGGAACACCAGGAGCTGCTACCATAGTTACACCTAACATGGCTATAAATCCAGCCATTTGAGATATACTTATAGGCATACCGTTTAACATCATAACAGCTAGTGCACATATAGTCAAAGTGATAGTACTTCCTGACAAGTGAACAGTTGCACATAGAGGAATAACAAAATCTCTTATACCTTTGGTAATTCCTATTTGTTCTGAACATTGAAGATTAATAGGAATAGTTGCAGCAGAGGATTGAGTTCCTAAAGCGGTAAGATATCCTTTAATTTGGATTTTTAATGATTTAAAAGGATTTTTACCAGCAATAGATCCACCTATAGAGAATTGAATAATTAGTATAATCCAATGTAAAATAAGTATAATTATAAAAACCTTCCAAAATACTTTTAAAACAGTTGATACTTCACCGGTATAAGCTAAGTTAGCGAATATACCTAATATATGAAGTGGAAGTAGTGGTATAACAACATTTTCAATAACTTTTGTTATTATTTGTTGAAATCCTATAGCTACGTCTTTTAAAGTTTTATTTTGTGTTTTTGCAATTCCTAATCCTAATATAAAAGCAAATATAAGTGCAGTCATAACCTCCATCATTGGTGGAATTTTAACTTCAAAGAAAGGATCCAAAGCTTTTTTTGCTTTTTCTACATGGGTAGTATTGGTAATAATTGATGGTAATAATGTTCTACCAACTAATAAAGCCGAAAAACCAGATATTAAAGTAAATAAATAAGCTAAACCAACAGTAATTCCTAATAGCTTACCAGCACCTTGACCAAGTTCAGCGATACCAGCAACAATGAATCCTAGAATTATTAAAGGTATAAGAAATCCTAGAAATTCTCCAAATATGGAACTAAAAGTTCTAAATATGCGTACCACGGGAACAGGTGTAAAGCTTCCTATTAGAATACCTAAAATAATAGCTATAATAATTTTGGGTATTAATCCTAATTTTTTCATTGATATTCTCCCCCTTTTTATATATTTAAGTGATTAATATTAAATTAATACAATTATTAGTTATTATATAATAATATGTAATTAATTTTTAAAATATATATGATATTAGTAAATATTAAAATTGCATTTTGAAATAAGGATAGTGCTTTAAAAAGATATGGATATAGATTTCAAACAATGTTATTATTGTTTGAATATTAGGAAAAGTATACCATATGTATAGATTCATTGCAATTATACTAAAGGAAATAATTTGAAGATTTTTATTAGTGTATGTGTATTAAAGAAAGTTGAAAGTTAGATATATAATAAAATGAATAAGGATACTTAAAAACTAAATTTATATTGAAAAAATACAAAGGAGATATTGAAAATCATTTTCAGTGTGTGGTATAATATAAATAGTTTTTACAAAAACTATTATCGCGGCTAAGAATATAGTATTAGGAGGAAGAAATGGCTAAGATAAGAGATCCAAGATTTAAGTTATCTAGAAGATTAGGAGTAAATATTTATGGACATCCTAAGGCTATGAAAAGAGCCACAAGAGAAAACAGTAGGGAAGGTAAAAAATTATCAAATTATGGTAAACAACTTTTAGAGAAACAAAAGATAAGATCCTACTATGGAGTTTTAGAAAAGCAATTTTTAAGATATGTTAAAAAAGCTATGAAAAGTAAAGAAAGAACTGGAGACGTTTTACTAAGAAGCCTAGAATGTAGATTAGACAATATAGTATATAGAATAGGATTTGCTAATTCTATAAGACAAGCTAGACAAATGGTGAATCATGGACATATATTAGTTAATGGGAGCAAAGTCAACATACCATCCTATGGAGTAAAAACAGGAGATGTAATAACTCTAAGGGAGAAGTATAGAAAAAATGATGAGTTTGCTGATAATTTCTTAGCTTTAAAAAAATTTACTCTACCATATATAGAAAAGGATTATGATAAATTTTCAGGTGTATTAATTAAAGAACCTGAAAGAGATGAAATACCAATAGATGCAAATGAAACTCTAGTAGTAGAATTATATTCTAAATAGAAAATAAAAAATTAATATTAGAAATAACACAGAACTTAAAAACAACTTTATACACAATTAGAAATAACACACAGCTTAAAAACCACTTTGTACACAATTAAAAATAACACAGAACTTAAAACTAACTTTATACAGAATTAAAAAATAACACATAACTTAAAATTAACTTTATACATCAATTTAAAAACTATATAAAATTTATATGTAACACAAAAATTATTTAATACAAACTTTATACAAGAGGTATGCCATATGGATAACAAATATAATAATCTTTTCTATTGGGAAAATTTGCTGGTAGAAACAGAGAACATCTGGAGTGGAAATTTTAAAGATATACCTATAAGCCAAAAATCTCTTTTTATTAACACTACCATAATAGATTATGAAAAAAATATTTTTGATAATAATTGGGCTGTATATCCAGATGTAAAATCCCTTTTGGGGTTCATACAATATATATTTATACCTACAGTTTTCTTTTGTTATGTAAATAATACAAGTGACGAGATAGTTACTCCTATAGCTTCTAAAGAAGAATTGCTAGAAGAAATAAAAACATTATGTAAAAATGAGGGTTCTATAATTAAAATAGAATATTTTTTTAATAAAGCATATAATTTATGCGAATTAAGGGAATACCAGCTTATAGATGAATTGAAAAAGTATTGCTTAGAATTTAATAGGAAATGGGAAGAAAAGACTAAAATATTTCATATTAGTATATATTCTAGTGGCAAAGAAATAATAGAAAAAATTTCAAAAGAAGAAAATTTCTTAGAAGTTATAGAGGAAGATATAGGTATGTCTATAAATACCTTGAAAGAAATCACAAAAGATTTACAGTATAACTTATTTATGAAAAGTAACTTTATAAAAATTTTGAATAACCAAATAGGTTGTATAATTTAATAATCTCATAATAAAAGTATAAAAATAAAGGATTAGTTTATTCTAGTCCTTTATTTTTTATACAATTAACTATTTATATTTTTTTATAATTTTATTTAAGGAGTCTATAGTATAGGTGATTTCTTCCTTTGTATTAAAATGTCCAAAGCTAAACCGAACAGTGCCTTGAGGAAATGTATTCAGTGTTTTATGAGCAGAAGGAGCACAGTGTAATCCGCATCTGGTCATTATATTATATCTATTAGATAAATCTAAAGAAACTTCAGCATTATCTATTTTACTAAAATCTAAAGAAACTACAGCGGTTCTGTTATTTATATCATTTAATCCAACTAATCTTACATCATCTAAATTTAGAATATCTTCTATAAAAAGTTTTGTTAAAAATAATTCTTTTTCTCTAATATAACTTAAAGACTTTTGTTTTATATATTTTAAGGCTGTATTTAGTCCATAAATTCCAGGTATATTTATAGTACCGCTTTCATACTTGTCTGGCATATAGTTTGGTTGAGTTTCATATTCTGAAAGGCTTCCCGTACCACCTTCAATAAAAGGATGAACTTTAGGAATTAAAGAGTCTTTTATTACAAACCCTCCAATACCCTGTGGACCTAAAAGACCTTTATGTCCAGTAAATGCTATTGCATCTGCTCTTGTTTTTTCAAAATCAATATCTAAAAATCCAGCGGTTTGAGCAGAGTCTATTATAAAAATTAAATTATTTTTTTTACACAACTTACCTATTTCTTCTAAAGGCAATATAGTTCCACATACATTAGAAGAATTAGTAATAATAACAGCTTTAGTATTAGATTTTATTTTTTTTGTTATATCATTAATATTAAGTTGTCCAAGTATATCACAGGGAACTTTAGAAATTTCTATATCATTTTTAATTAAAGAATTTAAGGGGCGCATAACTGCATTATGTTCCATAGAAGAAACAATAACATGGTCTCCCTTTTGTAATAAACCTTTAATTAATAAGTTTAAACTTTCAGTTATATTTTTAGCAAATACAACGTTTTCTGGTTTATTAAAATTAAATAAAGAACATATCAATTCTCTTGTTTCAAATACTATATTTTCAGCAGCTAAGGAAGAAGTATAAACCCCTCTATTCACATTACATCCTATATTTTTTATATAATTTAGCATGCTTTCTCCCACATTAGGTGCTTTAGGGAAAGAAGTTGCACTATTGTCTAAATAAATACCATTCATAATTATTTTCACCCCTATATTAAAAAAATTATATAAAATTATAATTATAAAATTTTACTATAGTTATTTTCTTTGCTATAAAAAAGACTTATTTAACTAAATATGAAATATTTGTTAAAATGAAATTGGCATATAACATTAATTTAATTTTAATATTAACAAATAAAAAGGAGGCTGTAAATAATGGACAGTAAAAAAGGAATTATATTTACAGGTGCTGTGGTAGGAATTATAGCAGTACTTTTAGTTTATTTTGGTAATCCTGTAAATATGGGGTTTTGTATTGCATGTTTTATAAGAGATATAGCAGGAGCTGTAGGATTACATAGAGCGCCTATAGTTCAATATATAAGACCAGAAATTATAGGAATGGTTATAGGGGCTTTTATAATGGCTGTTTCTAAAAGTGAATTTGATGCTAGAGGAGGATCATCACCTTTTATTAGGTTTAGTTTAGGCTTTATAGTTATGGTAGGAGCTTTAATGTTTTTGGGATGCCCTTTAAGAATGGTTTTAAGACTTGCAGGAGGAGACTTAAATGCAATAATGGGACTTATAGGTTTTGTTGTGGGTATAATTATTGGTATTGCATTCTTAAATAAAGGATTTAGTTTAAAAAGAAATTATAAATTAAATAAGTCAGAAGGATATTTATTTCCAATAGTAAATGTAGGTTTATTTATATTATTAGCTGTATCACCAGCTTTTATATTCTTTAGTAAAAAAGGGCCTGGTGCAGCCCATGCTCCTATAACAATTGCATTGATAGCAGGATTAATTGTAGGAATTTTAGCTCAAAGAACAAGATTATGTATGGTAGGCGGAATTAGAGATTTAATAATGTTTAAAGATAATTATTTAATTTCAGGATTCATGTCTATATTTGTATTTGCCCTTATAGGAAATTTAATTATAGGAAAGTTTAAACTAGGATTTGTAGGACAGCCTGTTGCTCATACAGATGCTTTGTGGAATTTTTTAGGTATGGTTCTTGCTGGTTGGGGATCTGTACTTTTAGGAGGGTGTCCTATGAGACAACTTATACTTTCAGCAGAAGGAAATATAGATTCAGTTATAACAGTTTTAGGCATGTTAGCAGGAGCCGCATTTTGTCACAACTTTAGTTTAGCAGCTAGTCCAAAGGGAGCTACAGCAAATGGTAAAGTAGCTGTAATAATAGGATTTATATTAGTTTGTGCCATCTCATATATAAATATAGAAAGAAATGTAAAAGTAAAAGTGAAGGGAGATGTTAGTGTTGGTTCAAATTGATGCTAGAGGAGTATCTTGTCCTCAACCAGTTCTTATGACTAAAAAAGCTTTGGCATACAATAAAGAAGGTATTGATGTAATTGTAGATAATATGACTGCAAGAGGAAATGTACAAAGATTTATGAAAAATTCTGGTTATAAAGTTACTATAGAAGAAAAAGAAGATGACTTTATTTTATCTGCAAGGAAGTAATTATTATGGAATATATAGCAAGTTTTTTTACTCATTCTGGAGCTATAAAATACAGTAGATTTTTGAATAAATTAAATATAAATAATCAAACTATGCCAGTGCCTAGAAAGTTAAGCTCTAATTGTGGTATAGGAGTTAAATTTAATTATAAGGGTAATTTAAATAATATATTAGCAGAGGATATAGAAAAATTATTTTCTGTAAAAAATGGACAATATGAATGTATATATTGTGCTGAATAGTTAACAAAATTTCAATGCGTTATATAAAGATAAATTTTAAATAAAATAAATTTACGTACTTGTAAAACAATTAACTATGAAATAATAAAGAGCTATGAATTGGTAAATATCATATTATCAATTCATAGCTTTTCAATTTTATAATTAAAGTTATATTTAAAGGATTATTTTTATTGTATATTTTTGAAATAAATTTTTAATTTTTAAATATACTAACTAATATTACTTTATATAGTATATAATTGTATTAAAAATACTAAAAGGAGTTAGTGCTTTGAATAAAAATCTTTTTAAAATTATACCTAAAGGTATAAAAGAATTAGCAAACAGATTTTTAGAGGATGAAGTATTAGCATTATCCTCACAGTTGGCCTATGCTTTGATTATATCAGTATTTCCTTTTTTAATGTTTGTAATAACATTAATAGGATACTTGCCTATACATAGCGAAGACTTATTATTAGGATTAAAAGAAATAATACCAAGTAATGCTTATTTATTATTAAAAAATACTATAGAAGAAATTATCTATACTCAAAATGGGAATTTACTTTCTTTCAGTATAATATTTACTATTTGGACTGCTTCTGCTGGTTTTAGAGCAGTAGTAAGAGGGTTAAATAAGGCTTATGATGTAAAAGAAAGAAGATCTTTTGTAAAGGTGCAAATCATGACTATTTTATGCACATTGGGTATGGCATTAGTTCTTGTTATGAGTATCTTTTTATTAGTTTTTGGAAGAACTATAGGCAGAACTTTAGTTTATAAGCTAGGCTTTTCATGGGAATTTAATAGGATATGGAATTTAATAAGATATATAGTAATGATAGGAGCAGCTGTTTTTGTTTTAGCTGCATTATATTACTATACTCCTAGTAAAAGATTAAGATGGAGAGATGTATTGCCTGGAGCTATATTTGCTACAATAGCTTGGATAATTGCTTCTATGGGTTTTTCTTTCTATGTAGATAATTTTAATAATTACTCTAGATTGTATGGCAGTATAGGAGCGGTTATTGTTTTTTTAGTGTGGTTATATTTAACATCTATAATAGTTATTACAGGTGGGGAAATAAATGCACTATTAGTATCAAATAGAGAAAAAGATTTAAAAAGTAAAAATTATTTATAAAATGTATTGATTAAATAAATTTTTTAATATATAATTATTAGTAAATTAAATATGGATTCTTATCCAGAGAGGCGGAGGGACTGGCCCTACGAAGCCCGGCAACCACTAAGATATTTTTTATAATCTTAAACGGTGCTAATTCCAGCAGGTTAAACCTGGTAGATAAGATATAGAGGAAATCAACTTCTTGTGTTATCTGCAAGAAGTTTTTTTATTACACAAAAATAAAAAACTTTAAAGGATAGGAACAAAGTAAAATAATATATTTGTTATACAAAAATAGGAGGGATAATATTGAAAGAAAGAAAAATTAGTACAGGAAATCCAATAGCACTATTACCATTATTAATATTTTTAGTAGTTTATGTTTTTATTGGAGTTATATCAAAGGATTTTTATGCTGTACCTATGAGTGTACCGTTTTTAATAGCAGCTATGAGCGCATTAGTAATGAATAGAAAAGAAACTTTATCAAACAAAATAGATGTGTTTTGCCAAGGAGCAGGTAATTCAAATATAATTTTGATGTGTTTAATATTTATATTAGCAGGTGCGTTTGCACAGGTTGCTAAAGATATAGGTGCTGTAGATTCGACAGTTAATCTAGGACTTAGTATACTTCCAAGTAATATATTAATAACAGGCGTTTTCATTATAGCTTGTTTTATATCCTTGTCTATAGGAAGCTCTATGGGAACTATAGTAGCTCTAGCGCCTATGGCAGTAGGAATATCACAAAAAACAGGAATAATTTTAGGATTAACAGTAGGAGCTGTTGTAAGTGGAGCTATGTTCGGAGATAATTTATCTATGATATCTGATACTACTATAGCAGCATCTAGAACTCAAGGTTGCCATTTAAAAGATAAATTTAAAACCAATTTTTTTATTGTATTACCAGCAGCAATAATAACAGCAATAATATTTAGTGTAATAACAGCTAATAAAGGAACTGTGCTGGATGGAAATTATTCTTATTCATTTGTAAAAGTTTTACCTTACCTATCTGTTTTAATAGCCGCATTGCTTGGTGGCAACGTAATAATTATATTATGCGGAGGAATTGTTTTTTCAGCGGTTATAGGTTTATACTTTGGAACATTTAATATAGTAGGCTTATTCCAATCCATAGGCAAAGGGATTGGTGGAATGACAGAGTTAGTTATAATATCTTTGATAATAGGTGGAATGGTAGAAGTAATAAAATATAATGGGGGAATAGATTTTCTATTAAATTTAATAAAAAGTAAAGTAAAGAGCAAGAAGGGAGCAGAAATAGGTATTGCTTTGTTAGTGAGTGTTGTCGATATATGTACAGCTAATAATACTATAGCTATAGTAATGGCTGGACCAATAGCTAAAGATATAGCAGATAAATATGATGTAGATCCAAGAAAAAGTGCCAGTTTACTAGATACATTTTCATGCTTTTGCCAAGGGATAATTCCTTATGGTGCTCAATTGTTAGCGGCAGCAGGAATTGCTAAGATATCACCTTTTGCTATAATGAAATATCTTTATTATCCATATTTAATGGGTATATGTGCATTAATAGCTATAATTGTGGGATTGCCAAAATTCAAAAGTGTTACAAAAGTAGCTGAGGAAAATATAGGATAATAATTAAATATAGTACCAGTAAAATAATAACATAAGGCATATTTTATAGAAATAAAGTAAACTTATGTTATTATTTTTTATTGCAAGTAATAATAATTAATTTAAACAATTAAAATAGTACCAATATTAGGTTTTAATTTCAATAAAATAAATTTAAAATATATTTTAAATTTAAATTTCGACAATAAATATCATTAAAAAGTCTGAAAATTCCTATAATTGGTTATTCATATTGCGAATAAGAAAAAAATATATCATAAATGAAAATTAAAATACTAAATTGTCAATTTAAATAATAAGAAAATTCTAAATACATTTCATTAAATGACATATTTTTGTGTGCAACCTATGTTAGCATATTAATAAAGTTATTTTGTTGGCAGGGGGATAGTATTATGGAAGTGGTATTGGAAAATCTTATTAAAGGTCAAAACTTAGAAGACAAGGAGTATATATATTATTACAAACTTATAAAAAGTGATTTGTATATTTCTTGGCAAGAGGAAGACATAAAAGTTCAATCTTATGGCATAGAAATAATAAGAAAGGATTTTCAAAAAGAGCAACTTACAAATTCGGAAAGCAATAACATAAGACATATAAGTCCTCATAGATATAAAGTACATAATTTATTAAAAATGCTTTACGAACAAACAGTTTCACCTATTCATCTTATAGACATAATAGGAGAGTATGCAGATGAATATGTAGTTGATTATGAAAATGTATTAAAAAATGCATCTTCTATGTGCAAATGAAATAATTATATATAATTTATAAGGATAAATAGTAATAGATTTTAACTATTTATCCTTTATTTTTATTATAAAACAAACCAATTATTAAATTTGTGTTTTTTTACTTATAAATAGTTTGTTATATAATATAACTTAAGGAAGTGATGATAATTTGATCTACGGTATTGGAACAGATATTACTGAAATTAGAAGAATACAAAAAGCCATAACTAGAAATAAAAACTTTACAAACAAATTATTTACCAAAGATGAGATGGATCTTTGGGAAAAGAAAAATTTTAAGCTAGAGTTTATAGCAGGAAGATTTGCAGCAAAAGAGGCTATATCTAAGGCCTTAGGTACTGGAATTAGAGATTTTAGTTTTAAAGATATAGAAATAATAAATAATGAATTAGGGAAACCACAGGTTATTTTAAAACCAAAAGCTGAAGATATAATAACAAAAATATCAAAATCCTATAAAATTCATCTGAGTATATCCCATGAAAAAGAATATGCTATAGCTTATGCTTTATTGGAGGTATTTATATGAAAATAACTTCTTCAGAAACTTTTAAAAAAATAGATAATTATTCTATAGAAAATATAGGTATACCAAGTATTGTGTTAATGGAAAATGCAGCATTAAAGGTTGTATCTAATATAGATTTACAATTAAATAATAGGTTTGTTATAGTTTGTGGAAAAGGTAATAATGGGGGAGACGGGTTAGCTGTAGCAAGACATTTGCATTGTTTAAATAAAGAAGTAGAAGTATTTATAATTGAGAAGAGTAAAAACAGTGCTAAGGATTTTAGAATAAATTATAATATATTAAAAAATATGAATTTAAATATTAAAACTATAAGAGATTATGAAGACTTAGATTATTTAAGAGAGAGTGTAATTAAAAGTGATATGATTTTAGATGCTATTTTTGGTATAGGTCTTAGTAGAAATATAGAGGGAATATATAAGGATACTATATCTGTAATAAATGAAAATAGCAAAAGTACACTGGCCATAGATGTACCTTCTGGATTAAATGCTAATACAGGTGAAATAGAAGGGGTTTGTATAGAGGCTAATACTACAGTTTCTTTTGAAATGTATAAAGAAGGATTTTTAGCTTATGATAGAGATAAATATTTAGGAAATATCATAATTGAAAGCATAGGAATTCCTGGGGAAGTTTTAGATTTGTTTTCTAATGGTTCTTATATTATTAATAAGTATATGTTTAAAAATAATTTTAAAGAAAGAAATAAATATGCACATAAGGGTGATTTTGGTAAGGCATTAGTTATAGCTGGAAGCAAAGGATTTTCAGGAGCCGCTTACCTGTGTACAGAAGCGGTAGTTAAAAGTGGAACAGGACTTGTAACTTTGGCTACATCTAATGATATTCAAGATATATTAAGCTCTAAATTAAAGGAAGCTATGACTATAAATTATGAGAATTATGAGGACGTTAAAAGTATTATGGTAAAAAGCAGTTGTATAGCAATAGGTCCAGGTATGGGTAAAAATAATAACACAGAGGAGCTGTTAAGAAAAATAATAAGGGATTATAATGGAACCATGGTTATAGATGCTGATGGTATAAATGTCTTAGAAAACAATTTGGATATAATAAAAAAGGCAAAGGGGCAAATAGTTTTAACTCCACATTTAGGGGAATTTTCAAGAATAACAGGTTATGGCATAACTTATATTAAAAAAAATAGATTGAAATTAGCTAAGGAATTTGCTAAAGAAAATAAAATTATATTACTTTTAAAAGGATATAACACCATAATTACAAATGGTAAAGAAGTATTTGTAAATTCCACAGGGAACAGTGCTATGGCATCTGGAGGTATGGGAGATTGCTTAACAGGAATAATAGCATCTTTTATAGCTCAGGGGTATAAACCATTAGATGCTGCTTATCTTGCAGCATATCTACATGGATATTGTGGTGAAAAATTATCTTTAAAAATGTTCTGTGTAAATGCTACTCATGTGTTAGATTATATACCTTTTGCTATAAAGGAATTACAGTACACATAATGAAACTAATATACTATTAAATTTTAAAATTATATAATAGTATAGCTGAGATGCATAATTATATTAAAAAATATAAATAGTTTAATAAGGTTTATTTTAAATAATATAAAAGTATTTTGTAAGGACTTAGTAATATATAAATAAAAATAAGAATAATATTATTAATGAAATAATAAGGGAATATTTTAGGAGGCCTTACATGAAAAAATTATTTGTATTATGTTCAGCTATTGCAATAATTTTAGCTACATTTTTATTTATACATTTCAATAAAAATAGTGAGTATGGGGATAGTATAGATTATTTAAAAAATTTAGAAAGTTACAGTTGTGATGTAGATATAAATATAAAAAATAAAAAACAAACAATTCAGTATAAAGGAAAGCAATTTTATAATAAAGAATTAGGCTATAGATTTGAATTAAATAAAGATAGAATATTATTATACACAAATAATAAAATATTTGTTAAGGATTTGGCTAATGGAGTAAAGTATAATAAAGATAAGGAATTTGATAAATTTTATAGATTAACATTTATAGGGGAATATATTTGTCTTTTATACACTAATGAGGAAATAAAAGTTGATTTAAGAGATGAAGGAGATTTTAGATATGAGGTAATAACATTAACTATACCAGGAAATAACAGAAATGCAGTAAAAGCCGAATTATTTGTAGAAGATGAAAAAAATATTCCTAAAAAATTAATAATATATGATAGTAAACATAATGAAAGTGCAGTTATAAATTATACAAATTTTATACCAAATAGTAATTTGGATAAAAAATTATTTAATCCAGATAGCTTATAAAATTTATTTTAGAAAGCAGGGAAGATTTTGTTTAGAAATTTAAGAGCAGTATGGGCAGAAATTGATATAGATAATTTACAACATAACTTAAAACAAATAAAAAAAATATGTGATAATAAAGAAATAATAGGGGTTATAAAGGCTAATGCATATGGACATGGAGCCATGGAAATAGCCCCTACTCTTTTAGAAAATGGAGTAAGTAGATTAGCAGTGGCAGTTTTAAGTGAGGCTATGGAGCTTAGAATGAGCGGAGTAAAAGAGCCCATTATGATACTAGGCTATACACCATGGGTTTTAGGGGATATGCTTGTAGATAACGATATAGAACAATCTGTTTACTCATATAATGATGCTTTAGAACTATCTAGAATAGCAGTGGAAAAAAGAAAAATATTAAAAATACATATAGTAGTAGATACGGGTATGGGGAGAATTGGTTTCTTACCTACAAAAGAAAGTGTGGAAGAAGTATATAAAATAAGTAAGTTGCCTAATATTAAAATAGAAGGAGTATTTTCTCATTTTTCTTCTGCAGACGAGTTAGATAAAGATTATACACTGTATCAAATGAATAAATATAATAAATTTATAAATAAATTAGAAGAGAAAAATATTCGTATAGCTATAAAGCATATTGCTAATAGTGCAGCCATAATAGATTTAGAAAGTACCCATTTAGATGCAGTAAGAGCAGGTATTATAATGTATGGATATTATCCATCTAATTATGTATTAAGAAACAATATGAAGTTAAAGCCCGTAATGTCTTTAAAAACTAGGATAGTACACATAAAAAAGGTATCTTCAGGAGAATATATAAGTTATGGTAGAACTTTTAAAACAGAGAGAGAAAGCATAATAGCTACATTACCTATAGGTTATGCAGATGGATATAATAGATTATTAAGCAATAAAGGAAAAGTCATAGTTAATGGTAAGCTTGCTCCAGTGATAGGAAGAGTTTGTATGGATCAATGTATGATAGATGTAACCTCTATAGAAAATTTAAAAGTTGGAGATGTGGTTACAATTATGGGAGAAGAAAATGGAGTAAGTTATACTGCAGAAGATATAGCAGCAGAAATAGGCACTATAAGCTACGAAGTTATATGTAATGTAAATAAGAGAGTGCCTAGAGTATACAAGAAAAATAACAAAATTATAAATGTAGTAAATTATATATAAAATTCACATAAAAATATATTTATATGTAATTTACATAATAATACATAATTGTATTAAAATAAACTTTGACATTGAAATTCCTAAAACTTTATAATTAAATTATAGGTATTACATAGCCTTATTAGGAGGTATTATTTTATGGCGGATAAAAAGAAGGTAGTTATAAATCTTCCAAATACACTTTATAATGAAATAAATGAAATAATAAAAAAAGATTCCCAAAAAAGAAGTGAATTTTTTAGGGAAGCTATAATACTATATATTGAGGAGAGAAAAAAGCAAATAAAATTAGATGAAATGAAAAAAGGTTATATAGAAATGGCAAATATAAATAGAGACTATGCAGAACAGGGATTTGAACAAGATGTAAAAGATTTAAAAAACTATGAAGCTATGCTTTCGGAGAGTGATTTTCCAAATGACACAACAGATAGTAAAAAGAGGAGATATATTTTATGCTGATCTAAGTCCTGTAGTAGGTTCAGAGCAAGGCGGAATAAGGCCGGTTATAGTTATACAAAATAATGTAGGGAATAAATATAGTCCCACAGTAATAATTGCAGCAATAACTTCACAAATAAATAAGGCTAAACTACCAACCCATGTAGAAATATCCTCAGAGGATTATGGTTTAAATAAAGATTCAGTAGTATTGCTAGAACAAATAAGGACTTTAGATAAGAGAAGATTAAAAGAAAAAATAGGTCATATGATAGATGAAGATATGAAAAAAGTTGATACTGCTATTTTAGTTAGTATGGCTTTGAATTAAATAGGATAAGGGTTTTTTACCCTTATCTTTTTTTGCTTTTATGTTATATTTTAATAGAATAAAGAGTATAATTATAAAAAATATTTTTGATTAATTAAGAATATATACATAAGAAAGTGATAGTTTGTTAATATATTTATATAGCCCAAAATACTGTTTTAATATATAGCTTTTGCACCTATATATTAAAATTAATTTTTATGTTACAATAATATAGTAAATAAGGGTAATTAAAAAACACTTGGAGGTAAAAATATGAAGAAGAACATAGAAGAGCTACAAGATATAGCTAAAGTTATTAGAAAAGACATAGTTTCAATGTTAACTGAATCTGCTTCTGGACATCCAGGAGGTTCTTTATCAGCAGTAGAGATATTGACTGCTTTATATTTTAATGAGATGAATGTAGACCCTACTAATTCTAGGGATTTAAATAGGGACAGATTTGTTCTTTCTAAAGGGCATGCTGCTCCTGTATTATATAGTACTTTAGCAAGAAGAGGATTTTTTAATCCAGAAGAGCTAAAAACTTTAAGAAAAATTGGATCAATATTACAAGGTCATCCAAATATGAATGATGTTCCAGGGATAGATATGTCAACAGGTTCTTTAGGTCAAGGAATATCAACAGCAGTAGGTATGGCTTTAGCGGGAAAACTTGATGAAAAAGATTATAGGGTATATGCTCTACTTGGGGATGGAGAATTAGAGGAAGGACAAGTTTGGGAAGCAACTATGGCAGCAGCTCATTACAAATTAGATAATTTGACTGCTTTTGTAGATTATAATGGATTACAAATAGATGGCCCTTGTAGTGAAGTTATGTCGGCAGAACCTATAGCACATAAATTTAAAGCTTTTAATTGGAATGTTATAGAAATAGATGGCCATGATTTTAATGCTATATTAAATGCTATAGAAATCGCAAAAAATACTAAAGAAAGACCAACTATGATAGTATGTAAAACTATAAAAGGTAAAGGTGTTTCTTTTATGGAAAATGAAGCTGGATGGCATGGTAAAGCACCAAGTGTAGAAGAATGTGAAAAAGCTATATGTGAAATCGGAGGTGACAAATAATGGGAGTTAAAATAGCTACAAGAGAAGCGTACGGAAAAACATTAGCTAAATTAGCAGAAGAAAATTCAAAGGTAGTGGTTTTAGATGCAGACCTTTCAAAGTCTACTAAAACTGCTGACTTTAAAAAAGTTTGTCCAGAAAGATTTATAAATGTAGGTATAGCAGAAGGTAATATGATGGGAATAGCTGCAGGACTATCAACTTGTGGTAAAATTCCTTTCGCTAGTACATTTGCAATGTTTGCTACAGGAAGAGCTTTTGAACAAATAAGAAATTCAATATGTTATCCAAACTTAAATGTTAAAGTATGCGCAACACATGCAGGAGTTACAGTAGGAGAAGATGGAGCTTCCCATCAATCTGTTGAAGATATATCATTAATGAGAAGTATACCAAATATGACTGTTATTTGCCCAAGTGATTCAGTAGAAACAGAAGCGGCCATAAGAGCTGTAGCAGAATATAATGGACCATGTTATGTAAGATTAGGAAGATCAGGAGTTCCAGTTATAAATGATAATAAAGAGTATAAATTTGAAATAGGGAAAGGAATAAAGTTAAGGGAAGGAAAAGAAGCTACTATAATAGCTACAGGAATAATGGTAGATGCAGCCCTACAAGCTTATAATATATTAGCTGAAGAGAGTATAAAGGTAAATGTTATAAATCTACATACCATAAAACCTATAGATAAAGATATTATTGTAGATGCTGCAAGGGAAACTGGAGTAGTAATTACAGCAGAAGAACATAGCATAATAGGTGGATTAGGATCAGCTGTATGTGAAGTTTTAAGTGAAAATCATCCAACACCAGTTTTAAGAGTAGGAATAAAGGATACCTTTGGTGAAAGTGGTAAACCTGTAGAGTTATTAAAAAAATATGAATTAACACCAGAAGATATAGTAAAGGCTGTAAAAAAGGGATTAAAATTAAAATAGTGATTTTTTATTAAAAAGGGTTGGTACCTTACCTTCCCTTTTGTATTCTTAAAATTAAAGGAAGGATATGATATGAAATATTATTTAAAGGATATATTATATAGTTTTAAATTATCCTTTTATCTATTTTTTATAAGCTTTGCAATAGGTTGTTTCATAGGTGTTATATTTCCTAATAGGTCCTTTTATTTTATATTTTTATGGGGCTGTAGAATGTCTCAATATGTAGCTATTTTTGGTATGGCTATAGCAGGTATAGCTTTTACTAAAGAGGAACTTTTAAGACCGCTGCATCATGAAAAACAATGGAAAAGCTATTTTAAAAAATTAAATTTATCCTTTGTAATATTATTAATGAGCATATTTTCATTAATGATATCGTATACAGTTCAGCAATTATTTTTAAGAATTATAATTAAATGATTATTAGATAATATTTTAGATTAGAATAATAATCATTTATACATATATTTAGTCTGCAACACCTTTTCACAGAAGGTGTAATTTCATATGGAAATTATATATAAAATAAAAATAGGAGGTGTTTCTGTGAAAAACAATAGATTTAAAGAGTACTTATTTATAACTATTGGAGTTTTTTTAGTAGCTACATCGGTAGTTTTCTTTTTTCAACCTAATAATATAGCAGCAGGGGGAACTACAGGAATTGCTATAATTATAAATAGCTTTTTCCCTTCATTATCAGTGGGACTTCTTATGCTAATAATGGAAGTTTTTTTGTATACAATAGCATTTATAGTTATAGGAAATAAGTTCGGTGCAAAAACAATTTATTCTGGATGTACCTTAGCAGCTATTATATGGATATTAGAAAAATTAGATCTTATGGGTGGAAAAGCTGTTACAAATGACTTGCTTTTGGCTTCATTATTCGGAGTTTTTATATCAGCTATTGGAATGGGTATAGTGTTTAATCAAAATGCTTCTACTGGTGGGACAGATATATTAGCAAAAATTATAAATAAATTTTTTCATATAGAAATAGGAAAAGCTTTGTTAATAGTAGATTTTTTAGTAACTCTTTTTGCAGCAGCATCCTTTGGAGTAGAAAAGGGTATGTATGCTCTTTTGTGTGTAGTTATAAATGGATTTACTATAGATGCAGTAATAGAAGGACTTAATATGTCAAAGCAAATAATGATAATAAGTAAAAAAAATAAAGTAATAAGTGAATTTATAATACAAAAACTTGAGAGAGGCTGTACAATATTTCATGGTAAGGGTGTATATAGCGATGAGTCTACTTATATTCTTTATACGGTGTTAAGCAGAAAAGAATTTATAAAATTAAAACAACATATAAAAGAAGTGGACAGTAAAGCTTTTATAACTGTAAGTGATGCCCATGAGGTTTTAGGAGAAGGGTTTAAAGATATAATTGAAGAAGCTTAGTAAATTATAGGAAGATGTTTGTATTATTTACAAACATCTTTTTATATTTTACAATAATTTAGTTTTTAATTTTTACTTTTATTGTGATATAATGTTGATAGTTAGAATTGTTTAAAGTAAAATGAAGCAAAAACTCAGAATAAGGAGAGGTATTCATGATTGAATTTAGAAATATAAGCAAGATATATAACGGAAATAAGTATGCATTATCAGATATAAACTTAGATATTGAAAAAGGAGAATTTGTGTTTTTAGTTGGTCCTAGTGGTGCTGGTAAATCAACTTTTATAAAACTTTTACTAAGAGAAATAGAACCTACTTCAGGTAAACTACTTGTAGATGGTACAGACGTAACAGCACTTTCTAGAAAACAAATACCACATTATAGAAGAAAAATTGGAGTAGTTTTTCAGGACTTTAGATTAATACCATCATTAAATGTGTATGAAAATGTAGCTTTTGCTATGAGAGCAATTGAAGCTAATCATAGAGAAATTAGAAAAAAAGTCCCTATGGTTTTATCATTAGTGGGTCTTTCAAATAAATATAAAGCTTTTCCACATGAACTTTCAGGTGGAGAGCAGCAAAGAATATCCTTAGCTAGAGCTATAGTAAATAATCCATCAATATTAATAGCTGATGAGCCTACAGGAAATTTAGACCCAGAAACATCTCTTGGCATAATGGATATATTAAATGATATAAACCATGCTGGGACAACCATAGTTATGGCAACTCATGCAAAAGATATAGTTGATAAAATGAGAAAAAGAGTTATAGCTATAGAAAAAGGAACAGTAGTTAGAGATACAGAAAGAGGTGTATACGGATATGAAGATTAGTACATTAAAATATTTTGTTGTAGATTCTATAAAGGGATTAAGAAGGCATAAAACCTTAAGTACAGCTTCTATAGCTACTGTAGCAGCCACTTTATTTATATTGGGAGTATTTCTTCTTTCCATAATGAATGTAAAACAAGCTGTTACAGAAGTTGAATCAAAAGTAGAAGCGACAATAGTATTAAAGGACAATATAAAAACAGAACAAGAAAAAGCTATAAAAGATAAAATAAATTCTATAACAGGGGTAGAAAAGGTAACTTATGAAAGTAAAAAAGATGCACTAAATAAATTTAAGAAGCAATTGGGAGAAGATAATAAGTCTTTAGCAGAAGGCTTGGAAAAAGAAAATCCATTACCCAATTCAATTATAGTAAGGGTACAAAAACCAGAAATGGTTTCAAAAGTAGTAGGATCTATAAAAAATATGGAGGGAATAGACCAAATAAAAGATGGTAAAGAAATAGTTGATAAAATAACTAAAATAACAAACACACTAAAATGGATGGGATTAGTATTATTTTTAATACTAATAGGAGTATCTTTATTCTTAATAGGAAATACTATAAAGATTACAGTATATTCAAGAAAAAGAGAAATAGGAATAATGAAATATATAGGAGCTACCGATTGGTTTATTAGATGGCCCTTTGTATTTGAAGGAATTATCATAGGTATATTGGGAGCTATTATTGCTATTTTACTATTATATTATGGATATAAAGGAGTATACACTAAGGCATCAGTTGGATTAATATTTGTAAATTTATTAAATCCAGGCTACGTTTTATCAAGTATATTATGGATATTTGTTTTAGTTGGAATAATAATAGGAGCTGTAGGAAGTATACTATCTATAAGAAAATTTTTATCAGTATAATTATTATATATTAGTAAACATTAAAATAAGAGAGCATGCACAATGTAAGAGATATGTTAAATATTTTCTTATAAATGGTGCATGCTAGTTTTATAAATAAAAAAATTAATTTAAAATTAATTTTTTATTTTCTGTAATAATGTATTATTTAATATATAATACTTATATATTACTAATATATATTAAGGCTAAACAAAGAGGTGGGTAATTTGAAAAAAAATAAAAAATGGATTATATGGACAGTAGTTATAGTATTAGTAACAAATATTTTTACGTTTTTAGGTACAAATTTGGTTTCTTTATATTTGCCTAATGGCAAGGTTATAATTGGAGCAGACCAATATAAAGATATATTAAAATATCAAAAGATGTTTTTAATAAGAAATCAAATATATAAGTATTACGATGGTAAAATAGATGAAAGTAAGATGGCAGAAGGTGCAGTAAAAGGAATGACAGAATCTTTAAATGATCCTTATACTGTATTTATGAATGCTAAAGAGTACAAAGAGTTTAATGCTCAAACAGAAGGTAATTATAGTGGCGTAGGAATACAAATACAAGCTAAAGATGATAAAATAATTGTAGCTTCTACTTTTGAAGGATCTCCAGCTAAAGAGGCGGGAATACTACCAAAGGATGAAATTCAAAAGGTTAATAACACAACAGTAACAGGAAAGGAATTAGAAAAAGCTGTTTCCATAATGAAAGGAAAAGAAGGCACAGATGTTAAATTACAATTGTATAGAAAAGAAAAAGGCAGTTTTGAAGTAACATTAAAAAGAAAAAAAATAGATATACCTACTATAAAATCAGAAATGATTGATAATAATATAGGATATATACAAGTAAGTATGTTTGATGAACACACTTCAAAAAACTTTAAGAATGCTTTAGATAATTTAAAAGATAAGGGTATGAAATCTTTACTATTAGACTTAAGAGGAAATCCAGGAGGATTATTAGATGAGTGCATTAATATGGCTTCTAATTTTATAGAAAAGGGGAAAGTTGTAGTATCAACTATAGATAAATATGAAAACAAGAAAGAATATAAATCTAAAGGTGGAGATTTTATAGGATTTCCAGTAACTATATTAGTAGATGAAGGCTCTGCAAGTGCTTCAGAGGTATTTTTAGGAGCTATGAAAGACTATAATGCAGCTACATCCATAGGAAAGAAAACTTTTGGAAAAGGTGTAGTTCAAACTATAATAGAGACTGGTGATAATACAGCTCTTAAAGTTACAATTTCAAAATATTATTCACCTAAAGGTATAAACATAAATCATAAAGGAATAACTCCAGATATGGAAATCGATTATCCAGAGGAGTTAAGAAAGAAAGAATATGATAGAAAAGTAGATCCTCAATTTAATAAAGCTTTAAATATTGCAAAATCAAAGATAAAATAATATTGTATTTAATCTTTATATTTTTAATAGATGGTTTAGTTAGATTTTCTAACTAAACCATAGTTATGGAGAGGGGAATTATTTTTAATGGACATATTACTAATTACATTAAAGGCGGTAGCATATCTTTTGATAGAGCCTTATTCAGTAATAGTTTTGTTATTATTATCATTGATTTTATATAGAAAAAATAGAAAAACTATCATAATGCAAAAAATGATAATAGGACAAAAGGTAACTACAGCCTTTGAATTAACAATATCTGAAGTAGTATTAGGAATATTTGCAGGAACTGCGGCTAGTTTAATTATGTCCTATTTAGGAATATTTTTTAGAGAAGATTCAGCTATTTATTTAATATTTTTAATATCTATGTTTTTTATGATCTTTAATCCTAGATTTATATGCTTTTCCTATTCTGGAGCTGCATTGGGAATGGCTAGCTTAATACTTTTAAATATGGCTAAATTATTAAATATGCCACAATTAAATTTTGTTAATATAGATATACCAGCCTTAATGTCAATGGTTGCTATATTACACTTAGTTGAGGGTATATTAGTTATGATAGATGGAGATAGAGGATATGTTCCTGTTTTTACAAATAGAGAGGATAAGATAATAGGAGGATTTGTGCTTCAAAGATATTGGATATTACCAATAGCTTTTATGCTTATGATTAACAATCAAGCTCTTTCAAATATTAGTCAAGGTGGAGCACCTATGCCTAATTGGTGGCCTTTACTAAAAACAGGCTTACCATTAAGTGTACTTAATGCAGCTGTTATAGCATTAACATCTTTTTATGGAATAATTGGGTATAATGCTGTTACTTTTACTAAAACTAGAAAAGAAAAAAAATTTATATCAGGATTATATATAGTAATATATAGTTTAATACTTTTTATGCTTTCAAGATTAGCAGTTATGAATACATTACTTAAAGTAGTTGTATTAATTTTTGCACCAGTAGGTCACGAAGCTATGCTATATATACAAAAATATTTTGAATTAAAAGGAGAGCCTAGATATATAAGCACAGAAGAAGGCATTATGGTATTAGATGTAGCAAAAGATTCTGTAGCAAATAAAATGGGTATAAAAAGTGGAGATTTATTATTACAAGTAAATGATAAAGAGATAGATAGTGAGGAAGACATAGTTAAATCTATAGGACAAATGTATGGACATATATCTTTTAAGATAAAAAATGATGTAGGAAGACTAAAGACCGTAAATTATCGTATGTTAACTTCTTACGAAAAACTAGGTATTGTATTTGTACCTAAAAATGTACCTAAGAATACATCTGTAATAAAGGTTAAGAGTGAAAAATTTCAAGATATATTAGAAAAAATTAAAAACAAAGATAAGGATGAATAAGATGAGCCAGTTTAAGGTAATTTCAAAATTTAATCCTACAGGAGATCAGCCTAAAGCTATAAAATCTATTGCTAAAGGTATAGAAAATGGGGAAAAATTTCAAACGTTAATAGGTGTAACAGGATCAGGTAAAACTTTTACTATGGCAAATATTATAGAAAAAGTTCAAAAACCTACTTTAGTTTTAGCTCATAATAAAACACTAGCAGCACAATTATGCTCAGAGTTTAGAGATTTTTTCCCTAATAGTGCAGTGGAATATTTCGTATCTTATTATGACTATTATCAACCAGAAGCATATGTAGCTCAAAGTGATACATACATAGAAAAGGATGCATCTATAAATGATGAAATAGATAAATTGAGACATTCAGCTACAGCAGCTTTATTTGAGAGAAGAGATGTAATAATTGTAGCTTCTGTGTCCTGTATATATGGACTTGGTAATCCAGAAGAGTATAAAAAATTAACCATATCTTTAAGAGAAGGAATGGAAAAAGATAGAGATGAAATTATTAAAAAATTAGTAGAGATACAATATGAAAGAAATGATATTGATTTTTCTAGAGGTACCTTTAGAGTTAAGGGTGATGTGTTAGATATTTTCCCTGCTGCATCTAGCAATAAGGCAATAAGGGTTGAATTTTTTGGGGATGAAATAGATAGAATAAAGGAATTTGATTCATTAACAGGAGAAACCATAACTAAATTGAAACATGTATCAATATTCCCAGCTTCCCACTTTGCAACTTCAAAGGATAGGTTAGAAATTGCTATAAAAAGTATAGAAGAAGAACTAGAAGAAAGAGTGAAAGAGCTAGTATCACAAGATAAAATATTAGAAGCTCAAAGGTTGAAACAAAGAACTAATTTTGATATAGAAATGATGAGAGAAGTTGGATATTGTACAGGCATAGAAAATTATTCGAGAGTATTAGATGGAAGAGCTAAAGGAACATCACCTCAGACATTATTAGATTATTTTCCTGATGATTTTCTTCTTTTTATAGATGAAAGCCATGTAACTTTGCCACAGGTAAAAGCTATGCAGGCAGGAGATAAATCTAGAAAGGATTCTTTGGTGGAATATGGATTTAGGTTGCCTTGTGCTTATGATAATAGGCCTCTTACTTTTAATGAGTTTGAAAATAAATTAAATCAAGTAGTTTTTGTAAGTGCTACACCAGCAAAATATGAATTAGAACATTCTACTAATACAGCAGAACAAGTTATAAGGCCTACAGGACTTCTAGATCCCGAAATAATTGTTAAACCAGTGAAGGGTCAGATAGATGATTTATATGCTAACATACAGGAAACAATTAAAAGAGGATTTAGAATTTTAGTAACTACATTAACAAAAAAAATGGCAGAAGACTTGACAGATTATTTAAAAGAGATGGGAATAAAAACTAGATACTTACATTCAGATATAGATACTATAGAAAGAATGAAGATAATACATGATCTTAGAAAAGGAGAATTTCATGTTTTAGTAGGAATAAACTTACTAAGAGAAGGATTGGATATACCAGAAGTAGCTTTAGTTACAATATTAGATGCAGATAAAGAGGGATTTTTAAGATCAGAAACCTCTCTTATACAGACCGTTGGAAGGGCAGCAAGAAACTCTGAAAGTAAGGTAATTATGTATGGAGATGTTATAACTAAATCCATGGAAAGGACTATAAAAGAAACTAACAGAAGAAGAAAAATACAAATGGAATATAATGAAAAACATGGGATTGTTCCTAAAACTATAATAAAAGATATAAGAGAAGTAATTCAAATAAGCGATATAGCAGAGGAAAGAGAAGAATATGACAATTTAAATGAAGCATTAAAATCTTATAATAATGATATAGATAAATTAATAGAACAATACGAAAAAGAAATGAGAGAGGCAGCACAAAATTTACAGTTTGAAAAAGCAGCTCATTTGAGAGATGTAATATACAAATTAAAAAAAGATAAAGAAACAGAATTTTAAGGAGTGTAATAACAAATAATGAAGGATAAAATTATTATTAAAGGTGCTAAGGTTAATAATTTAAAAAATATAGATCTTCAGTTGCCAAGAGATAAATATATAGTGTTTACAGGCCTATCTGGTTCTGGTAAATCCTCATTAGCTTTTGACACTTTATATGCAGAGGGACAGAGAAGATATGTAGAATCTTTATCTGCCTATGCCAGACAGTTTTTAGGACAAATGGATAAACCAGAAGTAGATTATATAGAAGGGTTATCACCGGCTATATCTATTGATCAAAAAACCACTAATAGAAATCCACGTTCAACCGTTGGAACTGTGACAGAAATATATGATTATTTAAGATTATTATACGCAAAAATCGGCAAACCCCATTGCCCTAAATGTGGAAAAGAAATAACTCAGCAAACAGTAGATCAAATGGTAGATAAAATAATGACTATGGCGGAAAGAACTAAAATACAAGTATTATCTCCCATCATAAGTGGAAGAAAAGGTGAGCACATTAAGACCATAGAAAACATAGTAAAATCAGGATATGTAAGAGCTAGAATAGATGGAAATATAGTAGATCTAGAAGAGGAAGAAATAAAGTTAGAAAAAAATAAAAAACATACAATAGAGGCTGTAGTAGATAGATTAGTAGTTAAAGAAGGCATAGAAAGTAGACTTGCAGATTCTATGGAAACTGCATTAAAGTTATCAGAAGGAATAGTAATAATAAATGTTGTGGGAGAAGAGGATATACTTTTTAGTGAAAAATTTGCTTGTGTAGATTGCAATATAAGTATAGGAGAAATAGCTCCTAGAATGTTTTCTTTTAATTCTCCTTATGGAAAATGTGATAAATGTGATGGATTAGGTACTCTAATGGAAATAGATGAGGACTTAGTTGTACCAAATAAAAGTAAGAGTATAGTAGAAGGAGCAATAGTTCCCTTAGGTAGTGGTAGTTTAAAAGAAGATTCATGGACTTTTAGTATATTAAAAGCTTTGTCAAAGGAGTATAAATTTGATTTAAATACTCCTATAGAAAAATTGGATCCTAAAATAGTAAAGATTATTTTATATGGGCTAGATGGAGAGAGAATAAAGGTAAATTATAAAAAAGAAAATAGAACTATGGAATTAAATCATGCCTATGAAGGTGTTATAAATAATCTTAGAAGAAGATACATAGAAACTAATTCTGATTATATAAAAAGAGATATTGAAAGATATATGAGTGACAATCCTTGCCCAAAATGCAAGGGGGCAAGACTTCATGATGAAGCATTATCCGTTACAGTGGCACATAAAAATATATTTGAGTTTTGCAGTATGTCTATAAAAAAAGAACTAGATTTTATAGAATCTTTAGAGCTATCTAAAAAAGATGAAATAATAAGTAATCAAATACTAAAAGAGATCCGTAGTAGATTAAAATTTTTAATAGATGTAGGTTTAGATTATCTTACATTATCTAGAAATGCATCAACTTTATCAGGAGGAGAATCTCAAAGAATAAGATTGGCTACACAAATAGGCTCTAGTTTAGTAGGGGTTTTATATATATTAGATGAACCTAGTATAGGACTTCACCAAAGAGATAATGATAGACTTATAAAAACATTAAAAAATTTAAGGGACTTGGGGAATACTTTAGTAGTTGTAGAACATGACGAAGATACCATAAGAGAAGCAGATTATATTGTTGATATAGGACCTGGTGCTGGTGAACATGGCGGAGAAGTAGTGGCAGCGGGAACTTTAGAGGATATAATGAATACTGAAAAGTCTATAACAGGACAATATATAAAGGGAGTTAGAACAATATCAGTACCTGAAGAAAGACGAAAGGGTGAAGGTAAATATATATCCATAAAGGGAGCTAAAGAAAATAATTTGAAAAACGTAAGTGCTAAATTCCCTATAGGATTATTTACTTGTGTAACAGGGGTTTCTGGTTCAGGTAAAAGTACTCTAGTTAATGGAATATTATATAAAGGTATTCATAAAAAGTTAAATAATTCAAAGGATAATCCAGGGAAACATAAGGAAATTACTGGTATAGAAAATGTAGATAAGGTTATAAATATAGATCAGAGCCCTATAGGTAGAACTCCAAGATCCAATCCTGCCACCTATACAGGAGTATTTGATATTATAAGAGAAGTCTTTTCAAATACTAAGGAAGCTAAAATGCGAGGATATAAACCAGGAAGGTTTAGTTTTAATGTTAAAGGTGGAAGATGTGAGGCTTGTAGCGGAGATGGAATTATAAAAATTGAAATGCAATTTTTATCTGATGTATATGTTCCCTGTGAAATTTGTAAGGGTAAAAGATATAATAGAGAAACTTTAGAAGTAAAATATAAGGGTAAGAATATATCAGATGTATTAAATATGACTGTAGAAGAGGCTTTAAACTTTTTTGAAAATATTCCACGTATAAAAAATAAGCTTCAAACTCTTATGGATGTAGGCTTAAGTTATATAAGACTAGGCCAATCCTCTACACAACTTTCAGGAGGGGAAGCTCAAAGAATAAAATTAGCTTATGAGTTATCTAAAAGAAGTACAGGAAAAACTCTCTATATATTAGATGAGCCTACTACTGGACTTCATATGGAAGATGTAAATAAGTTAATAAGTATATTACAAAGATTAACAAATTCAGGTAATACCGTAGTGGTTATAGAGCATAATCTAGATGTTATAAAAAATGCGGATTATTTAATAGATCTAGGGCCAGAAGGTGGAGAAAAGGGAGGAACTATAATAGCAGAGGGAACCCCAGAAAAAATTTCAAGAGCTAGTAACTCATATACAGGACAATATTTAAAAAAGATGTTATAATTTATTTGGGACTAGCATATAAACATATAGGTGCTAGTCCTTTAAATACAAATATTTTAGCATAATATACCAACAGGGAAGGTAAAGAAGGTGAGAGTATGGATTTAAGTAAATTAAGTCTGATTTTCAAAATAGTTATAATAGGTGTAGTATATATTATAATATTTTGGGCTTTGAAAATAATGTATAAAGATATGAAAGGCGGAAATAAAAAAAGAAGACCTACTGGTAGAAGAACCTTTGGTTTAGAAATAATACATGCTATAAATAAATCTGAATTAAGAAAAGGTGCCGTCATTCCTATTAGAGGAGATATAACCATAGGAAGAAAACCAGATAATGTATTAATATTAGATGACCCTTACGTTTCAGGACATCATGCAAAAATTTATAGTAAAAATACTCAACATATAATAGAAGATTTAAATAGTACAAATGGGACTTTATTAAATGATAAAAACATTACAGGGAAAAATCATTTATCACCAGGAGATCTAATAAAAATAGGTGGTACAGTTTTTAAAGTAATAGGATAAGATAAAATCCATGAAATGTGGGATGGTGAGAAGGATGGATTCTATAAAGGGTGAAAAAAGACTTTTAAGATATACTTATTTTTTATGTATAGTATGCTTTTTGAACTTAGCTATATTAAAACAACCTTTTGATAAAGGAGCTATGATAATAGCTGCAGTTACTTGTTTATTAATAGGATATTCCTATTTTATAATAAGAAAATTTTTCTCCGATGGAGATAAATATATGTTTATTTTTTCTAGTATACTATCAGTTATAGGCATAGTTATGCTTTACAGAATAGATGTAAGTACTTCAATAAAGCAGATAATATGGTTTGCTATTGGGGTTACGGTTTTTATATTAATGGTAGTTTTACTGCCAGATCTAAAAAGGTTTGCTAAGTACAAGTATTTATTTTTAATAATTACTATTGTATTCATGGCTCTTGGAACTTTAATGGGAAAAGAAATATATGGAGCAAAGAACTGGGTAAGTATCGGTGGTATTGCTTTTCAACCATCAGAATTTGGAAAAATATTTTTAGTAGCTTATTTAGCTGCTTCATTAAAAGATTATAATGGTAAATTTATAAAGTTAATAGAACCAGCTGTAGTAGTTATGATGTGTTTAGGATTTATGGTATTGCAAAGAGACTTGGGTTCCGCTTTAATATTTTTTGGTATATCTATAACTATGTTATACATAGCTACTTCTAAATTAAAATATGTATTAACTTGTTTAGGATTGTTTGGTGCAGGATCAGTTATATCTTATAAATTATTTGATCATGTTCAGACAAGGGTGCTCATATGGAAAAATCCATGGCCTTATGCTAGTGGGAAAAGTTATCAGATAGTTCAATCTATGCTTTCTATAGCATCTGGAGGATTAAGTGGAACTGGATTAGGACTTGGACATCCAGAATATGTGCCAGTAAATACTACGGATTTTATATATGCAGTTATATGTGAAGAATTAGGAATATTAATGGGGTTCGCCATAATAATATTTTATTTTCTTTTATTTTATAGAGGTATGAGAGCAGCAGTACATGCAGAAAATAATTTTTCAAGACTTCTAGCAGTAGGATATAGTGCTATGATAGCTTCTCAAGTATTAGTAATAGTAGGTGGAGTTATAAACATGATTCCTCTTACTGGTATAACATTGCCTCTAGTAAGTCGTGGAGGAAGTTCCATGATGAGTATTTATATTTGTTTAGGTATATTGCAAAAGATATCAGAAGAGGGTAGATAAAATTATGAAGGATATTTCAAATAATATAAAAAAAGTTTTATTAGTTTTTTTAATATGTTTTATGGGACTTATAACCTATATGACCTATTTTGAAATCGTAGTTGGCCCTAAAATAGTAGATAGTACTTATAATAGGAGATTATGGGTAAAAAGAAATGAAGTATTAAGAGGAACTATATATGATAGAAATATGAAACCACTAACTAAGAGTGAAAGGGTTAACAGTGAATTGCAAAATAGAGAATATACTGGTAATTCTATGTTTGCCCATGTGTTAGGATATGTTAATGTAAAATATGGACTAACAGGACTAGAAAAAAAGTATGACAAGGAATTAATGTCAACAGATATAAAGGATGATTTAACAACTTTCTTTAAAAATAAAGGTAAGTTGGAACAAAAGGTAGGACATAATTTAAAAACAACATTAGACTATAAAGTTCAAAAGGCAGCTTATGATGCTTTAGGGGACAATAAAGGATCAGTAGTTGTATTAAATCCAAAAACAGGAGAAGTATTAGGAATGGTATCTAAGCCATCCTATGATCCTAATAAATTAGATGAAATATGGGGAAGTATAAATAAGGATAAGAATATTCCTCTAATAAATAGAGCTACAGCAGGATTGTATCCCCCAGGATCTACTTTTAAAATAGTAACTGCTTTAAGTGCCTTAGAGAATATGTCTGGTATAATGAATAGAACATTTCAAGACAATGGTAGTTTGGATTTAGGGGGAGGATATACCCTAGGTAATTATGGTGGAGCAGCTTATGGAGGTCTTGATTTAAAAGGTGCATTTGTTCATTCAAGTAATGTAGTGTTTGGTAGTTTGGCATTAGAGTTAGGAAATTCAAGACTAAAGGGGACTTCAGAAAAATTTTACTTTAATAAAGAAGTTCCTACAGATGGTATAGCCATAGAAAGTAGTAAGTTTCCATCTTTAAAGAGCTATGAAAAGGGAAGTATAGCTCAAAGTGGAATAGGTCAAAGTTCTGTACTAGTAACTCCTATGGAGATGGCTTTAATTGGAGCTACAGTTGCTAATGATGGAGTTATGATGAAGCCTTATTTAGTAAAGGAAGTTTTAAATAGTAAAGGACAGTTAATAAGAACAATTCCGCCAGAATCTAATGGAGAAATAGTAAGTAAAAACAATGCTAGAATAGTTAAAGACTTTATGAGAGGCGTTGTAAATGAGGGGAGTGGTAGAAATGCTAGTATAGAAGGCATTCAAGTTGCTGGAAAGACTGGAACAGCGGATCATAATGAATCCAGTAAAGGAAAGGCAGCCCACTCTTGGTTTGTAGGTTTTGCACCTTATGATAATCCTGAAGTAGCTATAGCAGTAATTGTGGAAAACGGAGGCCAAGGTGGTATAGCTGCGGCTAGTATAGCTTCACAAGTAATGAGTACAGCTTTGAGTAAATAATAAAAATAGGGGTGAAGGATAAAGTCATATGAAAATTGCAGATATAACTAGTGAAAACAGTGGTCAAGTAGTAGAATTTAATGCTTTAGTTAATGACAAAAGGACAAATTATAAAAAAGATGGAAGTCCTTATCTACTACTAATATTACAAGATAACACAGGAACAATAGCTTTCCCCGTATGGGATAAGTATGAACAGTTAAATAATTTATTGGAGATAAATTCTATTATAGCTGTAAAGGGAGTAGCTGCTATATTTAATGGTAACATGCAGATAAGAAACCCAGTTATAAATGTATTTAAGGAGAATATAAATTATTCTGATTTTGTACCAGAATATGATATACCTAAAAATTTAATAAATTATTTTAATGAAACTATAAATAATTTAGAAGATAAATATAAAAAAATAGCTATAGCAGCTACTGGAGCTATGGGATATGATGAGAAAAGATGGAATCAATTTATAACCTGTGTTGCTGCAGAAAAATTTCATGGTAACAAAAGAGGTGGATTATTTCTTCATACCGTAGGAGTTATGAAAACTATAGAAAATATAATAGTTGATTATATAATAAATCCATTTTATATGAGCGCAAAGGATTCTATAAATAAAGATAGATTAATGCTTAAAGCTATTGTTCATGATATAATGAAAATTAAAGAATATGATTATGAAGGTATAATAAGAAGAAAGTCCATAAAGATGGATCATTTAGTTATGGGAGCTTCCTATATAAATGAGATAAATAATGAAGTTGGAAAAGTTTTAGATGAAGAGGAATTAGATGATATTTGTTATTCTATATTATCTCATCATGGAGAGTTTGGTAACTTTGAACCTAAAACCATAGAGGATGTATTGTTAAATGCGGCAGATATAATTGATAGTCAGATAGTTAATGCTATAGAAAACAAAATATAGTTAATTTTATTAAATAAATCTTGTGTAATTCACAAGGTTTATTTAATTTTTAAGTTTTTTCTTAAAACCATTAAATTTACTCGAAAATTGCAAATAAAGGGCAAAAAAGTGCAATTTAATGATATAATATAAGAAATAAAGAAAAGAATTAAATAAAAAAATTAAAAATATTTAAATAGAGGAGAATTTTATGAAAGGTAAAACACATGCGGGAGTAGGGATAGCGGTGTTTTTATCTATATATAGTAGATTGCCAGGAAACTTTAGTTATTTAGGTTTGCTTGTAGTTTTTATATCCTCTTTACTTCCAGATATAGATCACCCAAAGAGTATATTCAATAAATATATACTACTTTTTAAAAATAAGGCTTCAAAAATAGCTTTCTATAGTTGTAGTGGTGTTTTAGTATTTTGGTATGACTATCTTTATACAAGAGAACCAGCTCTAAAGGCCTTAGCTATAATGCTAATAGTAATAGCTATATCTTCTCATAGGAATGGTCTTACCCATAGTCTATTTGGTATGATTATATTTGCATTTATAGCAGGCTATTTAGGAAATATGTATAATATACATTATATGGTATATTATCTTTTCATTGGTTATGGTAGTCATATTTTATGTGATATGGCCACTAATAGAGGGGTTCCACTTTTATATCCCTTTAGCAAAAAAAAATTTAAATTTCCTTTGACTTATAAAAGTAATTCTAAAGTAGGAACATTAATAGAGGCTATATTAACTACTTCAGTTTTAATATTAACAATATATAAGTTACCAATAATTTTTCCCAAATAATAGGAGTGATTAAGTGTTTGATTTAGAATATCAATTAAAAAATCTACCAGATAAACCTGGAGTGTATCTAATGAAAAATAATTTAGGGGAAATTATTTATGTGGGAAAAGCAAAAGTATTAAAAAATAGAGTAAGGCAATATTTTCAAAAATCTCAAAAACATTCTGAAAAAGTTAAGGCTATGGTGAAGAATATAGAAGAATTTGAGTATATAATTACAGATTCAGAAATGGAAGCTTTAATATTAGAATGTAATTTAATAAAAAAATATAGACCAAAATATAATATACTTTTAAAGGATGATAAACATTATCCTTTTATAAAGGTTACATTATCCGAGGATTTTCCTAGAGTAATATCTACAAGAAAGGTTACAAAAGATGGGAGTAAGTATTTTGGTCCTTATGTAGATGGGAATTCTGTTAAGGATATTATAGAATTAATAAAAAAGACTTTCCCAATAAGAAATTGCAAAAAAAATATAGTAGAGGGTGCTAAACCTACAAGGCCCTGCTTAAATTATCAAATAGGGTTATGCAAAGCACCCTGTGCTCAATACATAAATAAAAGTGACTATAGAGAAATTATAGATGATGTTATAAAATTATTATCAGGTAAACAGTTAGATATAGTAGAAAATTTTAAAATAAACATGGGAAAAGCAGCGGAAAATTTAGAATTTGAAAAAGCAGCAACGTTAAGAGATAAAATAAATATCATAGAAAAAATAGGGGAAAAACAAAAAATAATTTTGAATAATTTTGATAATGAAGATTACATATCATTATATAGTGATGAAAAGGATACATGTTTTCAAGTATTCTTTTTAAGAAACGGCAAAATAGTAGGGAGAGAACATTTTATAATAGAAGATACTTTTGATACTAGTTCTTCTGCCTTAATTTCTAATTTCTTAAAAGAATTTTATGGTGGTACTGCCTATATTCCTAAGATTATATATGTTCCTGCTGTAGAAGATAAAGAATTATTAGAACAATGGATGACATTGAAAAAGGAAAATAAATCTATAATTAAAGTACCAATAAAAGGAGAAAAAAAGAATATATTAGATTTAGTACAAAAAAACGCCAAAACCACATTAGAAAATTTTAAATTGAAATATTTACAAGAGAAAGCTTTATATGATAATGTTTTAAAAGATTTAAAAAATATATTAAGCCTAAAAGAAGAACCTATAAGAATAGAAGCTTTTGATATATCTAATATACAAGGATTTGATTCCGTGGGAAGCATGGTAGTTTTTGAAAAAGGCAGAGCAAAACCTAGCGATTATAGAAGATTTAAGATAAATACAGTAAAGGGTGCTGATGATTACAAAAGTATGAAAGAGATATTAACTAGAAGATTTCGGCATGGATTAAGTGAGATAAAGGCTATACAGGATAGAAGGTTAAATTTTAGTTCAGGAAAGTTTTCTATTTTTCCAGATTTAATATTAATGGATGGTGGTAAAGGACAAGTAAATATTGCACTGGAGGTTTTAAATAGCTTTAATATAAATATACCTGTTTGTGGTATGGTTAAGGATAATAAACATAGAACTAGAGGTTTAATTTATAATGGAGAGGAAATAATTATAAATAAATATGGAAGTGTTATGAAGTTTATCACTAGAGTACAAGATGAAGTTCATAGATTTGCTATAAGTTATCATAGGAGCTTAAGAGGAAAAAATAGTTTTCATTCTTTGTTAGATGATATCCCTAATATAGGAGAAAAAAGAAAAAAAGATTTACTTTTAAATTTTAAAAGCATAGATAACATAAAAAAAGCAACATATGAAGAACTTTTGAATATACCATCTATGGATAAAAAGTCAGTTGAAAGTGTACTTAAATTTTTTGAATAGGAATTTACAGAAAATGGTACTTAAGCAAAAAGTATAAAATTATTGAGAGAAGGGTTAAAATGAAATATTTGGTAGATACACATACACATACAATAGTAAGTGGTCATGCATATACTACATTTTTAGAAAATGTAGAAGAGGCTTCTAATATAGGTTTAAAAGTTTTAGGAACTACGGATCATGGCCCAAGTATGCCAGGGGGACCTAATTTATTTTATTTTAATAATTTTAGGGTTATGCCTAGAAAACTAAAAGGAGTAACTTTATTACATGGTTGCGAAGCCAATATTATAGATTTTAAAGGGATGCTAGATATTCCTGATTTTACCCAAAAAAAATTAGATGTAATCATAGCTAGTTTACATGATGTTTGTGTAAGGCCTAGTAGCAGGGAAGAAAATACAGAGGCATTAATTAATGCTATGGAAAATCCTTATGTAGATATATTGGGACATATTGGAAACCCCTCCTTTCCAATAAATGAAGAAGTAGTAGTAAAGAAGGCTAAAGAAAAAAATGTATTAATAGAAATAAATAATAGCTCTTTTATTTCAAGGAAGGGTAGTGAAGAAACCTGCAAAAAAGTAGCAAATTTATGTAAAAAGCATAAAGTAAATATTATATTAGGTAGTGATTCTCATGTTTCTTTTCAAATAGGGAGATTCCCTAAAGCTGATAATATGCTTAAAGAGGTAGGTATGCCAGAGGAGCTTATTATAAATAATGAAGAGAATAAAATATTAAAATATTTAAAGAATAAAGGAAAGTTAAAGGATTTAAATCTTGATTAAGGGCTAAGCATACATTATACTAATAAGGGTATTTAATTTAGTAATAAAAAAATCAAGGAGAATGTATTATGAACCAATATAAAAATTTTATCATGCAATTTCAAGATATAGTTGGAAATAATAATGTTTTAATAGATGAACCCATGAAAAATCATACTTCATTTAAAGTTGGGGGACCAGCAGATTTATTAATTACACCTACAACTTTAGAACAAGTAAAGGATAGTATTGTCTTATGTAAAAATAGTAGTATCCCTTATTATATAATAGGGAATGGCTCAAATTTATTGGTAAGAGATGGTGGATTAAGAGGTGTAGTTATTAAATTTTCAAAATTAGGAGATATAAAAGTAGAAGGAAATAGAGTAATGGCTCAAAGTGGAGCTCCTTTAACTAATATTTGTAATGAAGCCTTAAAAAGTAATTTAGGTGGACTGGAGTTTGCTTGTGGTATACCAGGTAGTGTAGGTGGAGCAGTTACAATGAATGCTGGTGCTTATAATGGAGAGATATCTCAAGTTATAGAAAGTGCTAAGGTTATAGATAAAGATGGAAATGTATTTCTACTAAACAAAGAACAGTTAGATTTAGGATATAGAATGAGTGCTATTCAAAAGTATCACTATATTGTTTTAGAAGTAACTTTCAGATTACATAATAGTGAATATGATACTATAAAAAATAGAATAATGGATCTAAATAGAAGAAGAACAGAAAAACAACCTTTAGAATATCCATCAGCAGGTAGTACTTTTAAAAGACCAGAAGGACATTTTGCAGCAAAACTTATAGAAGATACAGGTTTAAAAGGTAAATCTATAGGGGGAGCTCAGGTTTCAGAAAAACATTCTGGTTTTATAATAAATAAGGGAGGCGCTACTGCAGGGGACATATTAAATCTTATAGAATTTGTACAAAATAAGGTTAAAGAAAAGTTTGAAGTAGATCTTCATACAGAAGTTAGAATAATTGGAGAGGAAAACAATTAAAATATGAGCAATAAGGGAAGTCTTAACAAATGGCTTCCCTAGTTTATTGTTAAATAGGTATATGATATAATTAAATAAAACATAAAATAATATTCCTTAATTTTAAAGGGAGGTAAAAGATGAGGTTTGTTATAGTTACAGGACTATCAGGAGCAGGAAAAACTCAAGCTATAAGAAGTTTAGAAGATTTAGGATTTTTCTGTGTGGACAATTTACCACCAACATTAATACCTAAGTTTGCAGAAGCTTGTTATCAAACAGAGGGTAAGATTAAAAAAATAGCTTTAGTTATAGATATAAGGGGTGGAAAATTTTTTGATGACCTATTTGAAAGTTTAAAGTATTTAAAAGAAGAGGGATATAAATACGAGATTTTATTCTTAGATGCTTCCGATGAAGTTCTTATAAAAAGGTTTAAAGAATCTAGAAGAAAGCATCCCTTATCGCCGGATGGAAGAATTTTAAATGGTATATCTATGGAAAGAAATAGATTGCGTGAAGTAAAAGATAGGGCAGATAATATAATAAACACTTCAGAACTTGCAACTAGAGAACTTAGAGAAGCTATAAATGAAATATATGGAGAACAGGATCAAATAGAAAACCAACTTATTATAACTGTATTATCTTTTGGATTTAAGTATGGAATTCCTTTAGATTCTGATTTAGTATTTGATGTAAGATTTTTACCTAATCCTTACTATATAAAACAACTTAAAGAATATTCAGGTAAAGATAAACAAGTAAGTGATTATGTAATGAGCTTTGATGTGACAAATAAGTTTGTAAATAGATTAGAGGATATGTTAGACTTTTTGATACCAAATTATTTTAAAGAAGGTAAAAGACAATTAATAATTTCTATAGGTTGTACTGGAGGTAGACATCGTTCAGTAGCTATTGCTAACGCTATATATGAAGGACTAAAATCAAAGGGACATAAAGTAAATATAGATCATAGAGATATAAATGAAGATATTCATAAAGGCGGTAAAAAGCTATGAAGCTTATAGACTGGTTAAGACCTGGTATAAAAGTTAAACGATGGGTATTGTTAGCTATTATGGGCATCCTTTTAATAGTGTTTGGTATGTTAGAATTTGTTAGAAACAGATTTTATAGCAATTATTATATAGCTTTTTATGTATTTCTAATAGGTTCTGGAGTATTTGTACTATATATATCTGTAACTCAGGGAATGAAATCAATAATAGCCTTAGTGAATAAAGGATATTTAAATATATCCTTAGACTCTAAAAAACTAGAAAATTTAATATATGAGAAGAGACTATTAGTTAAAGGTCCTAAAATAGTTGCTATAGGTGGAGGAACTGGTTTATCTACCATGTTAAGAGGGCTTAAATATTATACCTCCAATATAACAGCTATTGTTACAGTTGCAGATGATGGTGGGGGGTCTGGTGAATTAAGAGAAGATTTAGGCATGTTACCTCCAGGAGATATAAGAAATTGTATATTATCTCTATCAGATACAGAACCTTTAATGGAGGAACTTTTGCAATATAGATTTACAGATGGAAGACTTAAAAACCAAAGTTTTGGTAATTTATTTTTAGCTGCTATGGATGGAATATCTAATAATTTCGAAGAAGCAGTTCAAAAGGTTAGTTCTGTTTTAGCTGTTACAGGAAAAGTTGTACCAGTAACTTTAGAAAATATAGTGTTAAAAGCTAAGCTAGAAAACAATATGATAGTAGAGGGAGAATCTAATATACCAGAGAAAAGTTTACAGCATAATAGTAAAATACAAAATGTATTTATAGAACCAGAAAATGCTAAGGCTTTATCTGAGGCTGTTACAGCTATAAAGGAAGCAGATGCTGTTATATTAGGACCAGGTAGTCTTTATACTAGCGTTATTCCTAATTTATTAATAAAGGATATAAAAGAGGCTTTAAAGAAGACAAAAGCTCCTAAAATATATATATCAAATATAATGACTCAACCAGGAGAAACAGATGATTTTACTGTTTCGGATCATATAAAGACCATAAATAAACATTGTCATGGAAAAATGGTGGACTATGTGATAGTTAATGTAGGTGAAATAGATAAAGAGTTAGAAGAAAAATATAAGAAGAAAAAATCTAAATTAGTAAAAATTGATGAAGAAAAGATAAGAGAATTAAATGTAGATGTAATAGGAGGCAATTTCTTGAAAGTTAAAAATGAATTGATAAGGCACAATTCTGAAAAACTTGCTTCCATATTGATAGAAACTATAATGGAAAAGAAATTGTTGTATGATAAGAAGAAAATAATAGAATACTTCTATTTGTCAGAAAGATTAAAGGAAAATAAAAATAAGCAGAGGTAGAGAACTATGTCTTTTTCATTAAAAGTAAAAAATGAAGTATGTAAACATATAAAAATAAATAAACAAGAAGCCATAGCAGAATTATCAGCAATAATGAAGGTAAGTGGTACATTATTATTTACTAATAAACAATTTAATTTTAAAATAACTACAGAAAATGCAGCTATAGCAAGATTAGTTTTTAAAATTTTAAAAGAACATTTCGGTATCCATACAGAAATAATGATAAAGAAAAACAATTCTTTAAAAAAGAATAATATATATATTATATTGATATCTGAAGAAGAAGGAGTAAAATCCTTATTAAAAGAAGTTGGCATAATAAAAGAAACTATAAATGTATTTAGTTTAGATTACAACATACCTAAGAATATTATAGAATGTGATGAGTGCAGAAGAGCTTATATAAGAGGTGCTTTTTTAGGTGGAGGAAGTATAAGTAATCCAGAAAAAACATATCACTTAGAATTTGTTACTCATAATGAAGATTATGCCAAAGACTTAAGCGATTTAATAAATTCCTATAATTTAAATTCTAAAGTAATAAAAAGAAAAAATAGCTATATAATCTACTTAAAAGAAGGAGAACAGATAGTAGATTTATTAAATATAATAGGAGCTCATGCTTCATTATTAGAACTAGAAAATGTTAGAATAATGAAAGAGATGAGAAATAATGTTAATAGACTGGTAAACTGTGAAACTGCTAATTTAAGTAAGACAGTTAACGCCGCTGTGAGACAAGTAGAAAGTATAAAGTTTATAGAAAGAGAAATAGGATTAGGAAGATTACCTAAAAATTTAAGAGACGTAGCAGAGTTAAGAATTAAATATCCTGATGAATCTTTAAGAGAATTAGGGAAGATGTTAAATCCACCAGTGGGAAAATCAGGAGTTAATCATAGGTTAAGAAGAATAGAGAAAATTGCAGATGAATTAAAACAAGGAATTTAAAATAAAAATAACATAATATTTTCCAAGGGAGGGTGTCTCGAATATATTTTGCTGTGAGACGCTCTCTTTGTTTGAGTTATACAAAGTTTAAGATTATAATAAAATAACAAAGAGAAAAATCAGTTTGGAGTTTATATTTCCTTAGGAAGGAGGTTAACTATGGGAAAAAATCAATTTAATGAGAAGGAGCTAGAATGGGTAAGTTTACATCAACATACAGAATATTCATTGTTAGATTCTTCAGCAAAGATATCAGACCTTATAAAAAGAGCAAAAGAGTTTGGTATGAAAAGTATTGCTATTACAGATCATGGCGTTATGTATGGTTGTGTAGATTTTTATAAAGAAGCAATAAAGCAAGGAATAAAGCCTATAATAGGCTGTGAAATATATGTAGCAGCAAAATCTATGTACATAAAGCAACAGGATAAAGAAAATGAAACACATCATTTGGTATTATTGGTGAAAAATGAAATAGGATATAGAAATTTGATGGAGATCGTATCAAAGGCATCTGTAGAAGGATTCTATTATAAACCTAGAGTGGATCATGAATTTTTAAAAGATCATAGTGAAGGATTAATAGCATTAAGTGCATGTTTAGGGGGAGAAGTTCAAGCTAATATATTAAAAGGAAACTTAGAAAAAGCTAAAAAAGTAGCATTAATTTACAAAGAAATTTATAAAGAAGGTTTTTATCTAGAGCTTCAATATCATGGTATGGAAGAGCAGCTAAAAGTTAATGAAACATTAGTGCAAATGTCTAAGGAGTTAGATATACCTTTAGTAGCTACAAATGATGTCCATTATATAAGAAAAGAAGATTATAAATCTCATGATATATTATTATGTATACAAACAGGTAAAACTGTAGATGAAGAAAATAGAATGAGGTATCCATCAGATCAGTTTTATTTAAAATCACCGGAGGAAATGTATGAAACATTTTCTTATGTGCCAGAGGCTTTAGAAAATACAATTAAGATATCAGAAGAATGTAACTTTGATTATAATTTCCATGAGTCAAAATTACCCAAATTTCCATTAGAACAAGGGATAGAGCCTTATGAATATTTAAGAAAAATATGTTTTAAAGGTCTATTTTCACGATATGAGGTACTAAAGGATTTTATGAATAAACCTTTCAGTATGGATGAAGTTTTAGCCTATGGAGATGAAAATAAAGAAGCTTTTGATTTAATAGAAAGATTAAATTATGAGTTATCCATAATAAAACAAATGGGATATGTAGATTATTTTTTAATAGTATGGGATTTTATAAGATTTGCTAATGAAAAGGGAATAATGACAGGACCTGGAAGAGGATCTGCAGCAGGATCTTTAGTAGCTTATACTTTAGGAATAACTAAAATTGATCCTATTAAATATAATCTAATATTTGAAAGATTTTTAAATCCCGATCGTATATCTATGCCGGATATAGATAGTGATTTTTGTTATGAAAGACGAGGAGAAGTTATAGATTATGTGGTAGAGAAATATGGGAAAGCAAATGTATCACAAATAATAACTTTTGGAACTATGGCTGCAAGAGCTTGTATAAGAGACGTAGGAAGAGCTATGAATTATCCTTATGCAGAAGTAGACAGAATAGCTAAAATGATACCTACTGTTTTAAATATAACTATAAATAAAGCTTTGGAGTTAAATCCAGAATTAAAAGAGGCCTATGATAACGAAGAAAGGGTTAAAGAGCTAATAGATGTGGCAAGGGCTTTAGAAGGACTTCCAAGACATACATCTACTCATGCTGCAGGAGTAGTTATAGCATCACAACCCTTAGTAAATTATGTACCCCTTCAAAAAAATGAAGAAAGTATAGTAACACAATTTACAATGGGTACTTTGGAAGAACTAGGACTTTTAAAGATGGATTTTCTTGGACTTAGAACTCTTACTGTTATGAGAGATGCAGTAAGAATTATAAAAGAAAATAAAGGAATAGATATTGATTTAGATACTATTGATTTTGAAGATAAAGAAGTTTACAAAATGATAGGACAAGGTAAAACTGTAGGGGTATTCCAATTAGAGTCTGCGGGAATGACATCCTTTATGAAAGAGTTAAAACCAGATTCATTAGAGGATATAATAGCAGGAATAAGTTTATATAGACCAGGACCTATGGCTGAAATACCAAGATATATAGCTAATAAAAACAATCCATTAAATATAGAATATGCAACAGAGAAACTAGAACCTATATTGTCTGTTACATACAATTGTATAGTTTATCAAGAACAGGTTATGCAGATAGTTAGGGATTTAGCAGGATACTCTATGGGACGTAGTGATTTGGTAAGACGTGCCATGTCTAAGAAAAAACATGATGTAATGGAACTGGAAAGAAAAAATTTCATATATGGTAATAAAGAAGAAGGGGTAAAAGGATGCATAAATAATGGTATAGATGAAAAAGTAGCTAATAATTTATTTGATTCTATGATGGACTTTGCTTCCTATGCATTTAACAAATCTCATGCAGCGGCCTATGCTGTAGTAGGCTTTCAGACAGCTTACTTGATTAGGTATTATCCTACAGAGTTTATAGCAGCTATGTTGAATAGTGTAAAGGGCGATAGTGATAAGGTATCTTCTTATGTTAATTTTGCAGAAATTTTAGGAATAGAAATAGTAGCTCCTAATATAAATGAAAGTTATAGTAACTTTGCAGTAAAAGACAACAGGATAATATTCGGATTAACTGCAGTAAAAAATGTAGGAGAAAAGGGTATAGATAATATAGTTTTATCTAGAGAACAAAAGGGTAAATTTACAGATTTAAGTGATTTTTTTAATAAAGTAGATACTTCAATTATAAATAAAAGGTTAGTAGAAAGTTTAATAAAAGCAGGAGCCTTTGATTGCTTACATGTATATCGTTCTAAAATGCTAGCTGTTTTTGAAAAAATAATGGATGGTATACAAAAGCAAAAAAGAAATAATATAGAAGGCCAGGTCAATTTATTTATGGATATTATGGATAATAAAGAAAGTAGTATGGATATAAAATATCCTAATATAAAGGAGTTTGACAAAAAATATATACTTCAAATGGAAAAAGAAATGACAGGATTGTATTTTTCTGGTCATCCATTAGAAGAATATGAAGAAACATTAAAAATTCAAACAAGTCACCATATATCAGATATTATTTCTAAGGAATCTTTAGAAGGAAATATGGTAGATACTATAAATAGTATAAAAGATGGAGACAAAGTAATAGTAGGTGGTATGATTACGCATGTAAGTAAAAAATTAACTAGGAATAATGATATGATGGCATTTATAGTATTAGAAGATTTATATTCCAGTATAGAAGTTATAGTATTCCCTAAAACTTTTAATATTGCTAGAAGTATAATAAATGAAGATGAAGTAGTTTTATTAAAAGGAAGAGTAAGTTTAAGGGAGGATGAACAGCCAAAATTAATTTGTGAAGTCATGGAACCTCTTGTAAAAATTAATTCTGAAAAATTATATATATTAGTAGAAGAACAAAAGAACATAAAGTTAAAGCTACAAGAAACAAAGGGTATATTTTTACAACATAGAGGCAATATGCCTGTATATTTTTGTGCAAATAAGGAAAGAAAGAAGTTTAGAATTGATAGAGAACTTTGGGTAAATGGAAGTATAAAATTGATGGATGATTTAAGAAATACATTTGGAGAAAATAATGTAAAAATACTTTAATTGAGTATTGTGCATAATTTTTTAAATAAAATGAAAAATATTAGAAGAAGCATTTCTTCTAATATTTTTTTATCAATTTTTAATAGGTAACTATTTTTGAAATATACTGAAGTTAAAGAAAAACATATATTAAAAAACCATAAGTTATGTTATAATTAAAAATATACAAAATAGAATATCATTAGGTTTATAATATAAGTGGGACTTCAAATGTCCCAGCGGTCGTAGGAGGTATTTAGCATATGAAAACTATAGCTGTGTTAACAAGTGGTGGAGATGCACCGGGAATGAATGCTGCTATCAGGGCAGTAGTCAGAACAGGGTTGGAAAAAGGATTAAAAGTAATGGGAATTCAAAGAGGATATAACGGACTTATAAATGGAGAAATATTTGAAATGGATACTCATAGTGTATCCGACATAATACAAAGAGGTGGTACCATATTAAGAACTGCTCGTTGTGAAGAATTTAGAACAGAGCAGGGGAGAGAAAAGGCTGCTAAAATATTAAAAGCCTTTGGTATTGATGGATTAGTTGTAATTGGTGGAGACGGTTCTTTTCATGGGGCCCAATTATTATCTAAGTTAGGAATAAATACTGTTGGACTACCAGGTACTATAGATAATGATTTAGCTTATACAGATTATACAATTGGTTTTGATACATCTATAAATACAGTTTTAGATGCTATAAATAAGCTTAGAGATACATCTACTTCTCATGAAAGAGTAAGTGTAGTAGAAGTTATGGGTAGAAATTGCGGAGATATAGCATTATATACAGGAGTAGCCGGTGGAGCAGAAAGTATCATAATACCAGAAAAAGAGTATAATGCAGATAAGCTATGCAAACAAATATTACAAGGAAAATTAAAAGGCAAAATGCATAATTTAGTCTTATTAGCAGAAGGTGTTGGAGGAGCTAATGAATTAGCAAAATATATAGAAGAAGTTACAGGAATAGAAACAAGATCTACAATATTAGGACATATACAAAGGGGTGGAAGTCCAACTTGTATGGATAGAATATTAGCTTCAAGAATGGCTTATAAAGCAGTGGAATTATTGATTAGTGGTAAATCTTCAAGAGTAGTTGGTATAAAAAATGGAAAAATAATTGATATGGATATAGATGAAGCGTTAGCAGTAGAGAGAAGTTTTGACCAAGAACTATATGACATAGCAACTACTTTATCCAAGTAATGTGAAAGTTTAGATTTTGAGGAGGCGTTTTATATGCAAAAAACTAAAATGATATTTACAATAGGTCCTGCAAGTTCAACAGAAGAAGTGGTATCAAAATTAATAGAAGCGGGTATGAGCGTATCAAGACATAATTTTTCTCATGGATCACATCCTGAACACAAAGAAAGAATGATGATGATTAAAAAATTAAGAGAAGAACATAATAGACACATAGCTATTATGTTAGATACTAAAGGACCAGAAATAAGAACAGGCAATTTCTCAGTGGATAAAGTGGAGTTAAAAGAAGGAGCAGAATTTATAATATATTGCGGAGAAGACATAATAGGTGATGAAACAAAATGTTCTATTACTTATGATGAACTACATAAAGATGTAGTTAAAGGAAATAAAATATTAATAGATGATGGACTAGTAGAGTTAGAAGTCCAATCAGTAGAAGATAATAAAATTCATACAATAGTTAAAAATTCAGGAACTGTTTCAAATCATAAAGGAGTAAATGTTCCAGGGGTCTCAGTATCACTTCCAGCAGTTACTGAAAAAGACATAGAAGATTTAAAATTTGGATGCGAAGTAGGAGTAGATTTAATAAGTGCATCTTTTATAAGAAAAGCCTCTGATGTGTTAGCTATAAGAAAAATATTAGAAGAAAATGGTGGAAATGAAATACAAATAATCTCTAAAATAGAAAATGAAGAGGGCGTTGATAATATAGATGAGATAATAAAATTTTCTGATGGAATAATGGTAGCTAGAGGAGATATGGGAGTTGAAATTCCTATAGAAGAGGTTCCAATAGTTCAAAAAAGAATAATAGAAAAATGTAATAAAGCAGGTAAGCCTGTAATTACAGCAACTCAAATGTTAGATTCTATGATAAGAAACCCTAGACCAACAAGAGCTGAAGCCTCAGACATAGCCAATGCAATATTTGATGGAACAGATGCCATAATGTTAAGTGGAGAATCAGCAAATGGAAAATATCCAGTAGAGGCAGCGAGAACTATGTCTAGAATAGCTAAAACTGCAGAAGCAAAATTAAATTATGATGCTATACTAAACAAAATGAGAGAAAGCCATATATTGAATGTTCCTAATGCTATAAGCTTAGCAACATGCACTACAGCATCAGAGTTAAATGCTACTGCTATAATTACAGCAACACAAAGCGGACATACTGCTAAAATGGTATCAAAATATAGACCCAAATGTCCTATCATAGCAGTAACACCAAATGAAGTAGTGGCTAGAAAATTAGCATTAAATTGGGGGGTAGTACCATTATTAACAGAAAAATTTAATTCTACAGATGAACTTATAGAGAAATCTGTTAGTAAATCTTTAGAAGAAGAATACATCAAAAATGGTGATTTAGTTGTTATAGCAGGTGGAATACCAGTATCTTATTCAGGAACAACTAATATGCTAAAGGTTCACATAGTAGGAGATATATTATCTCAAGGAAGAGGTTCAGGAACTAGACCAACTTACGGAAATGTAAAGATAGTAAAAAGCCCAGCAGAGGCAGAGGAAATAGTTGAAAGAGATGATATATTAGTAATAAAAAATTTAGATAGAAGATATATGACTGTTCTAGATAGAGTGTCAGGCATAGTAGCAGAAGAAGGTGGAATAACATCACACTTAGCTATAGAATGTATAGCAAGAGATATTCCATTCATATGTAATGCAGGTGGAGCTATGGATGTTTTAAAAACAGGAACATATGTAACACTTGATACAGTAAGAGGAATAGTGTACAACGGAAGAGCTAATATAGTTTAAATATAATAAAAATTTTATATACTAAAATAAAGAGTCAATTTGGGAAAATTAAACTTTCCATTTGGACTCTTTAATTTTATTTTCTTGACATTAAAGTATTAGGTAACCTATAATTTTCTTTACTAGGTATTAAGGAGGAATAAAAATGAAGTATAAGGGGTTAGGTAATACTGGGTTACAGGTTTCTGTTGTAGCTTTTGGAGGTATAGCTATTCAGAAAATAACCTGTGAAGAAGCAACTAAGGTTATACACAAAGCAGAAGAACTGGGCATGAATTTTATAGATACTGCAAGACTCTATACAGTTTCAGAAGAGTATATAGGTTATGCATTAGATGGAAGAAGAGATAAATGGATTATAGCTACAAAATCTATGGCTAGAGATAGAAATTCTATGATAAAAGAAACAAATACAAGTTTTAAAAATTTAAGAACAGATTATATAGATTTATATCAATTTCACAACGTGAAAACCTTAGAAGATTACAACAAAATATTAAGTGAAGATGGAGCATATAAAGTATTAGAAGAACTTAAAGAAGAAGGAAAGATAGGTCATATAGGAATTACATCACATAGTGGAGATGTGCTCAAAGTAGCTATAGAAAGTGGAAAATTTGAAACTATTATGTATCCTTATAATATAGTAGAAAGACAGGGGAAAGAACTGTTTAAAAGAGCACAGGAGTTAAACATAGGAGTAATAGATATGAAACCTATGGCAGGTGGAGCTCTTAATAATGGAACTTTAGCTTTAAGGTATGTACTAAGTAATAAAAATATAACTACAGCCATACCAGGTATGGCAAATTTAAAAGAAGTAGAGGAAAATTCAGTATGTGGTAATGAAGATATAGTTTTAACAGAAGAAGAAAAAATAGAATGTGATAAAATATTTAATGAGTTAGGAACAAAATTTTGTAGAAGATGTGGATATTGTGCTCCTTGTACAAAAAATATAGATATTCCGGGAATATTTGTATTAGAAGCTTATAAGGTTAGATATGGATTACCAGATTGGGCAGATGGAAGATATTTTAATTTAGAAGCTAGGGCAAAGGATTGTATAGAATGTGGAGCCTGTGAAAAGAGATGCCCTTATGATTTACCTATAATAGAAATGCTAAAGAGAGTAAGATTAGAATTTGAAGAATAAAGTTTATTGTAAAATAAAAATAACATTTTTATAAAATTTTAAAAAAGTGTAATATTTTTATTGAAAGTATTATATAATATATTGTATAATAATATGATATATGTCAAAAATAAAATAATAGGGAATAATAGGCAACTGATCTTCTTTAGCACCTTTATGGTGCTCTTTTTGTTTTTATAATAAAATTCTTTTTTATAAAATATTTTATATATTATGTTGCAAAATTCTCTTAACATAGACATATATACAATAAAAATATTTTATATATTATGAATACAAAAATCCTATTAACAAAAACTAAGGATATATTTTTGTTAGGAGGTAATTAGGATGGATAAATTGATTTGTAGTGCTGAAAATTGTATAAATAATTTACAAGGGCGCTGTACAGCACATTCTATAGAGGTAGAGAATAATAATTCTCATAGTCAATGCAAAACTTTTGCAGCAAAGGGAGCTATCGAAACTATGAGCAGATTTCATAATACAAATCTAATAGAAGGTTTTAATGACATGTTTACAGAGGAAAGCAATGACATGGTTCCAGAAGTTAATTGTGAAGTTTATAGTTGTGTTCATAATAATGATAGAAGATGTAATGCAGATGCCATAGAGATAAATGGAGATGAGATAAGAACAAGAAATAGTAGTGAAACTATTTGTTCAACCTATGAGAGGGAAAAATAAACTGTATTTTGAAAAATAGATTATAATTATAAAATTTTATTTTAAATAATGTAAATACAAATAGTATATAAAAAATATAAAAAGAAATTTATAAAATAATTATAAATTTCTTTGAAATATTGTTATAATTTATATATTAGAAAAAACTTAGGGATAGATAGTTTAATTGTTACTATTTATCCTGTGTTTTTGTTATGATATAAAATTACATAAATGGAGAGATATTATGAAAAGAAATATACCTGTAGAAAAAAATAAAGAATACAATTTAGATATAATAGGCACTGGATTTGAAGGAGAGGGAGTAAGTAAAATTGATGATTTTACAGTATTTATTCCAGGAGCCATGGAAGGAGAAAGTGCATTAACAAGAATAGTTAAAGTAAATAAAAACTTTGCCTTTGGAAAGATTATAAAATTAAATAAAGCATCAGAAAATAGAGTAGAATCTGTATGTCCTATATATAAGCAGTGTGGTGGATGTCAAGTTCAACACTATAATTATAAAGCTCAATTAGAGTTTAAAAAGCGAAGAGTCATAGATTCACTAGAAAGAATAGGTAAACTAGATATAGATAAAATAAAAATAGAGGATACTATTGGCATGGTAAACCCTTACAGATATAGAAATAAAATTCAAATGCCTGTAAGATTTGAAAAAGGTGAAATAAAAATAGGATTTTATAGACCAAGAACTCATGAAGTAGCAGATGTAAAAGAATGTTTTATACAAGATGAACAAGCAGATAAAATTATACAAATAATAAGAAATTGGATGGGAAAATATAATATATCTGCCTACAATGAAGAAATAGGAAAAGGATTTATAAGGCATATAATGGTAAGGAAAGCCTTTAAAAATAAAGAACTTATGTTAGTTATTATAACTAATAAAGAAAAGGAGATACCTCACAAAGAAGAATTAATAGATGAAGTAATAAAGGAACTACCTAATATGAAAAGTATAATACAAAATGTAAATTCTAAAAAAACTAATGTAATTTTAGGAGAAAAGTGTATTACATTATGGGGAAAAGATACCATAACTGACTATATAGATAAATTTAAATTTAATATATCTCCATTATCATTTTTTCAGGTAAACCCTATACAAACAGAAGTATTGTATAAAAAGGCCTTGGAATTTGCAGATCTAAAAGGAGAAGAAATAGTATTTGATGCTTATTGTGGCACAGGAACTATATCCTTATTTTTATCACAAAAAGCTAAAAAAGTATACGGAGTAGAAATAATAAAGGAGGCTATAGACAACGCAAAGGATAATGCGAAAGAAAATAAGATAGATAATGCAGAATTTTTTGTAGGAAAATCAGAAGAAATTATACCAGATTTAATAAATAAAGGTATAAAAGCAGATGTGGTAGTAGTAGATCCACCAAGAAAAGGCTGTGAAAAAAGCTTATTGGAAGCTATAGCAGCTACAAAACCTAAAAGAATAGTATATGTATCCTGTGATACAGGAACTTTAGCTAGAGATTTAGGTATATTAAGTGAATTAGGCTATGAAACTAAAGAAGTACAAGCGGTAGATATGTTCCCACAGACCGCTCATGTGGAGTGCTGTGTGTTGCTAAAAAAAGCTGAAAAATAAATGGATGACTCCGAGAATCTATAAAAGATTTTCGGAGTTCCATCTGCTTTAACTTCAATACGTTCAACAAATCTATTTAAGACTTCTGGGGTAAGTTCTTTCAAATCAATAATCTTTTCTTTTAGCTTGTCTAATTCATCTATAAGAGTTGTGTTAAATCTTTCGGCGATAAGAGATTTATATTCGTCCTCTTTTTTAGTAAGTTCATTAATTTTAATATCTATTGTAAATTTGAATGTGTCATAATCTTCTTTTGTTATTTCATCATTTATAAATTTGCTTAATGCTTTACTCTTTTTATTTGTTAATTTTTCTATTTCCTTAGAGTAATTTTTAAGCTCTTTTTCTAATTTCTTCTTCTGAGTAGTGACTTTCTTATTTATTTCAGATATAAATTTTTCGTTTTTAATATTATATAGCATAAATTTAATATCGCTTAATATAGCATTAGCAAGTTCAGCTTCTCTAATAATATGGTCACTACAAGCTTTTTTACCATGTTTATTGAAACTTCCGCAGACATATCCTTTTCTATTTTTTTTAAAGTGCATACCGTGTTCACAATCAGAACAAAATAGAATGTTAGTAAAAAGGTGTGTGTTTTGCTGTGGTCTAATTTTTTTTCGAGAATTAATTACCAGATAAATAATCTTTAAATATCCTTTTTACTATATTTGGGGTATTATCTTCACTGATATACAGCTTTTTATCTTTCATATAATAGCCATAAGGGGCAAAAGAACCTTTGAAATAACCTCGCTGAGCTTTAGTTTTAAGTGCTGACTTCATTCTAATACTAATACGTTGTGATTCTTGTTCGTATAGCCATGCGTACATACCAAACATGTTGGTATTGCCTTCCATTGTGTTTATTGCGTTATCTAAGGTTATTATATGAATATTATTATGTTCAGCAATATCTCGTATTTGATATGAAAGTTGACCACTACGAGCCAAACGTGAAAGTTCTTTTGCAAGAATAACATCAAACTTTTTTGACTTAGCGTCTTCAATTAGTCTTTGAAGGTTCTTTCTCTTAGATTTAGTTCCAGATTCTACATCTTCATAAAAGTCATATAAGTCCCAACCGTTATCTTGTATATATTTTTCAAATAACTGTTTTTGATTAGTTAAAGAAGTTTTTTGTTCTTCTCTATTAGTTGATACTCTTATGTATACTGCACATTTCATTACGCAACATCTCCTTTTAAACTTATTTCATATGTTGTAGTTAAATTGGCTTTGTTTGAATTAGAGTATTCAACAAAGTTATTTTCGATATATTCTGTAATTAGAGAATCCATTATATCGGCAAGGGTTAAACTATTATTATTACTAAATATTCTTTCGATTTTCAACATAATACATCACCTCATTAGTTTTTTATTATAGGAATATGGGAAGGGTTAGGGTGTGTAGCAATTTTATTCCGGGGAATAATTGCATATCGTCAAAATAATTTAAAATTTGACTATGAGAAAATTATAGCACGATATTTCATATTGTCAACAATTAAATTTATTTGCACATAGGAAAAATATATGGTATTATATGTGTATAGGAATTAAAAAGGAGTTTTTTAAATGAAATTTAGTAATCTGGTTAAATTGAAAAGAACTAAAAAGAATATGACACTGCAAAAATTGGCAGAAGTTGCAGATATAAGCTCATCTTATATTAGTAGGATTGAAAATGACCCTACCAAATCTCCATCAGCGGAGAGTGTATTTAAAATTGCCAAGGCGTTAGATATATCAATTGAAGATATACAGGATTGTTTTGGAGTAGGGTTAAAAGAGTCTGATGAAAATAGTTCATTAAATTTAGTAAAACAGACAGATTATGTACTTATAAAACAGGCAGAAGAACTTATGATTAATATTGCTAATAATAAAGAAAAATATGACGATGGAATAAAAAAGTTGTTGGATATAACAGAAATGCTAAAAAAGCCACAAGTAAAAGTTATATGCTATTCGGAAGAGGTAGAATATGTAGTTAATATAAGATTTTATGATAGCAATATAGTGTTCTTAGTTAAGGAGATTTTAAGCAAGGCCATTGGGGGAATAATTAGATTAGTTAATGGATATTTTCTGGAATATTACTTGGAATATGAAAGCCAAGAAAATTATTGTCACGATTTAGAAGAGTTTATGGTAAAGATTAATGACTTTAATGAAAATGGTGATTGTGATTTAGATTTGGAAGAGCTTTCAGAGTATTTGGAAAAGATACATTACTAAATTTGTATATTGTCAAAAGCATTTATTTTATTGACTAAAAATCAATAAAGTAGGTGCTTTTTTGTTTTGTTAATTGTTAAACGGTATTCCAATTATAAAAAGTATAGGTACTGTCTATTATGAATTAACAACATCTATAAGAAGATATGAAGGACTATAAATATATTCTGTTTGGGAAAATAAAATTGTTAAAAGTACAAGCTCAAACATTGAAAATTAAGGGGTTATGCAATTCCCTATAAGAAACAAAAGGAGAGATAATTATGATACATACAGCAAAATTTTATTTAAAATTAAGTAATGAGGATATAAATTTTCTTGAAAATAAATATTGGGAATTTATATCTCTAATCTCATGTAAAATAGATGATGTATATAAGGAAAAAGGTATAGCGACCACATTCACTAAGATTTATAGTAATTGGTATATGTACTTCACTATTGATTTCATTAAGTTAATAGGTAAATCCGATATTAAAGAAGCTGATTATTCAAAGGTTCAAGATAAGATAAATCAATATCTTTATGATATATTTCAAGATAATAAAAGGGAGTTAATTTTAATACGATTAGATTATAGATTGGATGTAAAAGTAGAAGCCAAGGCAGATAGAGAAACAATAATGTATCTATATAATAAGACAGCGGAAAAATACAAATTTAAGCGAAAATATAATGAGTATGACACTACCATATATTTTAATTCTAAAAGTATCCAATCAAAGTGTTATGATAAGGAGGCTGAACGAATAGATAAATTACAAACTATTGAAGATTATGAAAAAAGTATTTTGCGATTTGAAGTTGTACTTGAAAATAAGCACTTAAATTATATGAAGAGACAGCATAACATTGAGAAGAACTTAAAGAATTATTTTAAGGATTCATTATATCAAAAATATATGTTAGAGAATTTAGGGGTGTTATTGTATTATGGTGATTATTATAAAATATACAGTGCCGAAAAAATAATAGAAGCAAGTGATATAAAAAAAAGCGATAAAAACCTAATAAGAGAATTACTTGTAGATATTTCTAAATACGGTGTAACAGGTGCTATGGAGGTAACTAATAAAAAAGGATATAAAAAATATAGTAAGTACAAATTTTTAAAGTATTTGAGGCTGTTAAAGGAATTGGGTGTAAATCCTATTTTGATTCCCAAAAATATGAAAGCTCCTGCATATATTAAAAATCCATTCCAACTACAATGTTCAGGAATTTAGCTATTTAATCCAGTATTTTTCACTGGATTTATCTATTTTTTGTTTCAGCAGGTTATAAAAAAAGTGGGAACATACTACAATAATATAAAATAAAGAATGTACTATTATATTAGTATTTATTTGATTGGGAATGATACTTACGGGACGGGAGACCTCATCGCAGAGAATACTTCCCACTCACTCTCTAAAGTCGATTGTGGAGTATTCTTGCACTTAGAAATCGCCCTTTGGGACGGTTGCTTCGACAACACTCGAATTTCTTTCGTTCTGCTCTTCGTCCCCTTGGGGGAATATTGATCCTAATCGAGCAAGGAGCTAAAGTTCCCAGTGGATAATACAATGTACATTATTTTATTTAATACATTGCAATTAATATAAGGAGAAAAATGAATAGGGCATATATAACTGAATTGTTTAACAGAGATAGATTAGCATTTACTTCATTATCAAAATGTGGTTATTGTACAAATGAACAATTAAAAAACTATGTTGCTGATACAAGAATTAAACATTATGTATATGATGGATATGTAAAAAAAGAAGTGTTTAATAAGAATAATGGAGAACAATTAATTGGGTACAAGCTAACAAATGAGGGACGAAAATTATTAGAAAATGAATGGGGCGTTAAGAGCCACTATATAGCTCAAAGTATAAGACATGACATTGGAATAGCTAACAAATATTTTAGTATTTCACAAGAACAAAAAGAAACATGGAAAACTGAAACAGAGTTAAGGCATGAGTTTATAGAAAGATTAGAAGAAATAAAGCATGAAGATTATAGTAGGTATGAGGAATTAAATAATATGTTAGAAGAAAGACAAATCAGTATTCCAGACGCAAGTTATGAAATTGAGAATGGAATTGAAGTCTGCTATGAAGTTATTACAAACTCATATCCACAAGATGAAATTCTTGCTAAAGAAAATTATATAGAAATTATGAATGTAAAATATGAAACAGTAAGGGTATGAGAAAAATGATTACAAATGATAAAAAGCAAGAATTATGCGAAAAATATGATATATATTTAAGGGTAATTGATAAGGTTGGGAATAAGATAATGTTACAGCAACATTTTGTTGAATTAGCGTTAGAATTGAATATAGAAAAAGATAAATTTAAAATAGTAAGAGCATTATTAGAACTTGAAAATGGGGAGATAATTAAGAAAATAAAGTTCAGTAATACAAATAATAAATTTATAATTTTCAAAAAATATGCAATTAGATATTTAGCAAACGCAAATAGCTCCAAAGCTGTTTCAGCGGTATCAAAAGTTAATAGTAATAAAAAATACTATGATAATATATTTAAAACAAAATTTATATTAACATCAATTATTCCCTCAATGAAAAAAAAGAAATTTAATTATAGATTTTGATGGTTTGTTGAAATTCTTAGAAGATATAAATTGTAATATCCTATATTCTTAAAATCATATTGATGATTATTATAAGCGTATAGGAATGGGATTAAAAGATTATATTGATACCCAAGAATTTGCATATGATTTGAATATATTAGTGAGTGAAAGGGAGACACGATTAAAAAATTTAAAAGGAGTGGAGGTTGAGAAATTAAAAACAAACAAAAGAAGCAAGGAAGATTCCTTATATAATAGCACAATAGCTACTTTAGTTAGAAAAAATATATATATCGCTGAATTAAGGTATTCTATCAAGGATAACTGTTTAAAAATATCAGCATATTATTTGAATTCAACTAACAATCAAAGTGCTTATAATATAGCGTTGAATTATAGCATTTGTTACAATGTGCTTCGTAGGATTTTTAATTGTGAGATAAAATTGTTTTTTAAGGTGGCAGTATCTAATGAAACAACAAAGAACAATTTACAGCATGAATTAAATAGAAGGGTAATAAATCCAGTTACTAAAGAACTTCGTGATGATAACTATTTGATTGAATTACTCAAAGCAAATAATTTAAGTGAGATAGACTTTAGTAAAATGACCATAAGCTTAATTAGCTATTCATTATAATAAATGAAATAAATAAAAGGTAGCGACAGCTACCTTTCATTCTTAAAGATAGAATTTCTATCTCTACCTTTTGATAAAAATACTTATAAATAAGTACCTAACCCTTTTATATTATTAACCCTAAATAGGATTAACCCTTTTTTATTGTGATGTTAAGAGGTATTAGCTAAATTTTTATACCATATCGAAAGAAAAACCTCTTAACATTAATATTATATGTAGAAATGGAAAAAATATAACTTGAAGATTAAGAGACACTATTTACAAGTATTTGAATTAGGTGTACAATTTTTATGTGTAACAGTATAATTTTGAAAGGTGGAGTGCCATTCGGTCAAATTAGCGCTATGTAATCAAAAAGCATAATTTGGCACGGAGAAGTAAGATAGAATCATTTATTAGAATAAAGTGGTAGAACTGTTGGTGTAACAGTTTATTTGGTGAACCATTTTATTAGTATATGATTTTATTTTTACTCTCGGGGCAATTGAGCTATCTTTTTTGTGATAGAAGTCGTAGAGTAAAATCTACGACTTTTTATTTTATTAAAATTTATACTGTTACATTTATATTTTATATAAGTAAATTAATTGAAAAGGAGATATTTTTATGATAAGACCATATGTAAACTTAAAAAGTGAAAATAAAATTAATGATTTTATGTTAGTATTACAAAATAATATAAAAAAGTTTGAATCATTAGAAGGTGTAATTGGAATAACGCTTAATGGAGGAATGTCTCGAGGTTATGCAGATTATCTGTCTGAAATTGATATAGTTATATATTTAGATAAAAGGAATTATGAATTATGGAATAATGGAAAATCACCTATACCAATTGGTATTACAATGTTTAAAAAGTGTCTTTATGACATAAAGATATTAAATTTGGAGGAAGAAAAGCAGAAATCGTGGGATAGTGTTGCTTTATGGGATTTATCTTACGCAAAAGTTTTATATGACCCAAATGGAGAAATTAAAAAGCTAATAAGTGATAAACTTATGATTAAAACAGAACCATTACAAGCAGAAGGATTACTTTTTGGTTGTTGGTGGTATTTTAGATTGGCAGGTGATATATGGATTCATAGGGGAGATATAATTCAAGGTCATTATATGCTAAATAGTGCTGTAACTAAATTAATAGAAGCGTTATTTATAGCAAATGGTGAATATATACCACACGAAAAATGGATTATTCATTTTAGCAGAACTCTTCCTTGGACTCCAATACAATGGAATAAAAGACTTCTTGAAGCAATGAGTACAGGGGATTTATCATTAGAAAGCTTAATTAAAAGACAAAGTATTATTGAAAAGTTATGGGAAGAAGTAGATTTATATATTGCTAAAAATGAGTGTCCGAAATTTAATCTTAGGGTTATGCAAAAAACCTTTTATGATTTACTTAAATTATTACTTCAAAACGATTTTATAACAGTTGAAGAATGGAATAGAAAAGCAAGTTTATCGTTGTTATCGGAAGAACCATTTTTTAGTTTTGTAACGGTTATAAATGAAAAAATAGTTATTGATAAGGAAAAAGCTTTTTCCATAAAACCAGAAGATTTATATTACTGGCATTATGAAATATTAGAAAAAGTATTATCAGAAATATAATGTCTATATAATGAACATTGCATTAGTTGGAGGATAAAAAATAGATTACCATATAATTTTATAACTAATTATTATCAAAATGAGCTTACCATTAATAGTAAGCCGAACATCTAAATTGTTTTAGTAAGCAACATATTTAAAGTTTGTCTACCATCAGCACTCTACACATGTGGAGACTTGCGTGTTACTACAACGAAAAACTATATAGAAATCCTCAATTTTTAGGCACTTCTTCAACCATTTTGTTTTTACAAATAAAGGTGATAAAATTTGTAATAAACAGCTAAAAAAATATATTAATGTTTCTGTGGTTATTGATATGGGGTGTGGGGATACAACAAAATAAAATTAGATATTAAGGGATACTGTGAGAAATGGTATCCCTTTTTTAGGTTTAGATGTTGAGAAATGAGAGTCTATTTTTTCTGAAAAACCGTAAAGGACGCATTCACATACAACACAAAGAATAGAAAAATCAGAAATGTGTACCGACATTGGAAACTATCAAAAATCTTTCTTATTCTGCTTAATTATCATTTACTTAAATGGATGGGGTTTACCAATGGTGCGAAGCACAAGGCTTGATCTTGATAAGACATATGCAGTTGGGTATCTTTCATAGGACGAAATAAAAAATATTAGAAACAAGTTATATATTTTAAATATTAAAAAGAAGTAAAACTTATGGAACTAAAACATGTCATTCCAAATATAGAAAAGACATTTAGAGATTTAGAATACGCTGGTAAAGGTGATCATATATCATATATATTGGTATGCTCTCGCATAATAAATTAAAGCGTTAAAAAACCCCATGCAAATGCATGGGGTTTTTGGACAATCTGAGTGTTTCAATAAATGAAACACTCTAAAAACATGATATTTAATTATGTACTTTATTTATTCTGAGACAACTGTGAAGCGTTGACCAATATATTTACCTTTTTCAGCTTCATCAATCATGGCAATGGCAGCATCAGCGTAGCTGATAAAACTTTTTCCCTTTGAATTAACCATAAGTTCGTCACCACCCGTTCTATATTTTCCAGTGCGAACGCCTTCAGCATCAAAAACAGCAGGTGGACTAAGATATGTCCAGTTCACATCATCGCGCTTTTTTAGGGCATCGAAAGCAGCTACCATATTTGAGGAAAGTGGTTTATACATTTCTGGCATATCTGGTGAATCCAATAACCTCATTATGTGTTGCGGGTCAACATATAGACTGCCTGCACTTCCCACAATAAGCAGGCGGTTGGGCTTGCCACTCAATAAGTCGGCAAGATATTTTAGAGACGTTTGGTGTAGTGGCAGGGTTTCTAGTGTCCAAGTGCCGAAAGCGTCAATAATAACCTCGTTGTCCTTCAAATCGTCATAGGTTAGGTAAAATAGGTCTTTTTCTAATACCTTTGCATTCGTCACGGTGGCTTTGCTGTTGCGCACGATGGCGGTTACTTCATGTCCTCGATTTAAGGCTTCTTCAACAAGCAGCTTACCAGATTTTCCGTTTCCTCCAATAATTCCGATTTTCATAATTCAAACCTCCTAAGTTTTTTGAGTTTGCATTTTGCAGCTCCTAATAGTATAATACGGCTGTAAGCATATACTGTAAAGTAAGCACTTTTTTGTGCTGTAGTTACCTTTTAGAAACTATTGCAGTAAATCAACATTTAGGAGATGATAACATGCCACATACCTTACCAGCATGCCCTGTGGAAGTAACCTTAATGTTAATAAGTGATAGATGGAAAGTTCTTATTATCCGGGACTTGCTTGATGGAACTAAACGGTATGGTGAACTTAAGAAATCAGTGGGTAACATATCTCAAAAAGTATTGACAACCAAGTTACGGGATATGGAAGAAAATGGATTATTGACCCGTAAGGTATATGCTGAAGTACCACCCCGTGTCGAATATACCTTAACTGATACCGGATTAAGTTTAAAACCTATACTGGATGCCATGATCGATTGGGGTCAGGAATATAAAAGCCAGCGTGAATAATAATGTGCTGGCTTTTGTTAAATAAAAACTTCAGATTGTCTGAGAGTACCAATAAGCTTTAGTGGAGTGATAATGAAAATCCTCCCTTGTATAATTATAATGCGGTCTACCAACTGCAAATAAAAATACAAGGGAGGAAATGTCATGAATGACATACATAGTTTATCACACGTTAAGTGGTGTTGCAAATATAATGTAGTATTTTACCAAAATATAGAGAAAAATCATTTTATGATAAAAATAAGGGAATGTGAGATTAAAGTATAGAAATAGAAGCTTTTAGTATAGGGGATATTATGTAGATATGGTAGGAAAAAATAAAAGAATATATAGCAAATCAATTAAAAGAAGATTGAGCCAGTGAACAGTTAGCATTTGTATGGACGACCCTTTTAAGGGTAATTAATGAAATAGCCCACGTGGTGATTGTTTTTACATCTTCAGATATTGCTTTGAACCACTAGTTTAACTAGTGGATTTTTATTTTTTGATTTATCATTATTCTTTAATTTCCCTATTTGATTCTTAAAGTATTACAATAAATTATGGAAAAAAAGTATTAATATAGCGAAAAAAATGCTAAAATATAGAATAAAGTAAAAAATAAGGAGTATGGCAAATGTATAAAAGAGGTTTTTTTATATCAGCAATAATATTAATTAATATCATACTAAATGTTCACTCTGTTTATGCCAGTAAAGGTCAAAACAATCTGAATTTAGATACTGAAATTCTTAATAATAAGAAGGAAGATTATAATTCTACAGCCTTTGTTAATGGTGTGGAGCTATTTTCTATTGATTATGAAGAACAGCTAAGAAAAGAACAAAAGAGTTCTAATTTATATTGGAATAAAATCTTTAAAAATGCATTCACAGGGAAAATAGAAAAAGCTAGGAACGAAGAGAACACAAGTGATTTATTTAATAATGAAGTCAGTTTTGATAAAATTCCTTTGTTAAAAGAAAAATCAGTTGAGCATAAGCCTATAATTATAGCAAGTGCCCTAATTTTAATGTTTCTAACTTATATACTTACAAAAAGGAAGTATAAAACAAAATCAGGAAAGGATGATAATAGTGCATATAGTCTTAACTTTCATGAATAGAGAAGGAAAGAGCGATTTTCAAATAAATGATGATATGAAAATTTGTGATGCATTAAAAATTATTAAGGTAAATAGTGATTTCAGAGTAGGGGAAATATGCAAATTTATTTATTCAACAAGAAAGCAAGAGAATATCAGCACAAATTATACATTTAAAGAAGCTGGAATATTTTCTGGAGATTGCTTAAAAGTGGAGGGGGAATAGAATGGAAAACACAATAAAGGTAACAGTAAAAAAATCTAACCTAAATGCTAACAGTGAATTTGATTTTTATCAGATTGCACAGAAAAGTGAAAATTTATTAGATTGTAATATTCATAGAGAAGAAGACCAAATTCAATTTCAATTCTTTGTTGGTGAGGGAAAGAGATTTGATGAGATAAGGAATTTCTCTATTGCTTATAGATATCAATCTTTAATAAATGCTATCTATTTATTGGAAGTAGCTAAAAAAGTAGATTTCTCTATGTCTCCAATGAATCTATACTTTGATATCAATATGATGCCAAAGATAATGATGAGAGATGTTTATAGGGATGACAAATATAATGAAGAAAAGATAGTTAAGGAATATAAGAGTTTAATAGGTTATACATTACAAAATAAATATAGCTTTGAAGATTATTTTAATGGCGGAGAAAAATTATTGTTAAAATCTAAAGTGACGCGTCCATATGCTTCACTAAATACAGTGAAAGATTTGTGCGATACACTTATTGCAGAATTTAAAAAGTATCAAGAGGAATTAAGAAAAACAAAGATTGAAGTTAATAAAACTAAATTCCGAAATCTTAAATATTTTAGCAGAATAGGAAGTATAGTTGTTTTGATTCTTGCTATATTATGTGGATATTATACATTTTTTATTATTCCAGAAAACAAAGCAGTAATTAAAGGTAATGAAAGTTATGTTAAACAAGATTATATTAGCGTAATAGAGTCCCTAAAAGATATTAAATTAGGCAGACTTAGTACAAATAGCAAATATATTTATGCTGTATCTTATATCAAAACAGATGCGCTATCGGAGGAACAAAAGAATAATATTTTAGCAAGTGTGACTCTTACATCCAATGAAAAAATATTGAATTATTGGATTGATTTAAGTCGTTCAGAATATGATGCTGCAATTGATATCGCTAAACAACTTAGAAATAAAGAATATTTGTTATATGGTTATATGAAACAAAAGGCATATATTGAAGGAAATAATTCCTTATCTGGACAAGCAAGAGAAGAACAATTAAAAAAAGTAGAACAAAATATTAAAGAATTAAGTAATAAAAATGCTACAGAACCTAGTGATAAAGCAAGTAAACAGAAAGATGTGAAAAAGGGGGAGTAAAATGAGAAGAGTATTCATTTTTAATGATAGTAGTTATATTGAATATCCTCTTACATCTGTATTAGAACTAAGGGAATTAAAAATTGTATCAGAGGATGAAAAAGTAACTTTTATAGGTAAAGAAAAGCAGGAATCAGTTAAATTAAATACTTTATTTTGGTTTGATAATACCCAATACTTAATATTAGATCAAGTTCACAAGGAATATGATTGTGGAAATAGTTATGTTTTGATTGGTGAAAAAAATTGTGATATTGAGCTTACTATAAATGCTAAATTTGTTTTAGATAAAGATAAATTAATCAATGATGATTTATATCCTGTATATGTTAATGGTGTGAAGAAAACTGATAAAACTATACCATATAAAATTGGAGATTCCATTTTAATCAAAGAAGTATTATTTACCGTATATAGAGATTATGTATCCATTACAGGAAGTGAAGAAAAGTATCGTTGTAATCTTGCTCTTAGGAATTTAAATACTATTTATTTTGAAGGTTTTCCTGAATATAAAAGATCTCCTAGGGTTATTAAAAAGGTTAAAAATGATAAAATTACAATTTTAAAACCTCCTGCCAAAATTTCTAGGAAAAAAGGGAGTTTAGCGAAAGTTATTATTCCACCATTAAGTATGGCTTGTGTGGTTGTATTAATGTCAATTTTTATGAGAAGAGGTATATTTGTATTAGTAAGTTTAGCTGGTACTCTAATAACATTAATATTTTCTGTAACTACATTTTTTTCTGAAAATAAAGAGTTAAAGGAAAACAATTTAAAGAGAAAAAAAATGTATGAGAATTATTTATTAGATATGAGAAAAAAGCTAAATAGCTATAGACAGAACGAAATTGATGCTTTGAATTACAATAATCCAGATATTCATCTAATTGAAGATATGGTAAATCACTATAATCCTAGAATATATGAAAGAGATGTTAATGATGATGATTTTTTAGCAGTTTGTGTTGGAAGAGCTAAGGATAGTAGTGAGTATCAAGTAGTTTTAGATTATGATGCTTTAGAGATTGAAAAAGATGATTTACTAGAAGAAGCAAAAGAAATTTATAGCGAATATCAATACATTGATAATAAACCTGTTTTAGTAGATCTTAAGAAAGCACATTTAGGTATTGTTGGTGAGAAAAAGGAAGTACATCAACAAATTAAGAACATTCTTGCACAAATTACATTTTTTCAAAGCTATCATGATGTGCAAATTGTAATGTTGTATAACGAGAAATATATTAAAGATTTTGACTATATTAAATGGTATCCACATGTAAAAATTCATGCGATTAACTTGACTGGTAATATTAATAATGAACGTGTTCGTGACCAAGTTTTAGGAAGTCTTCATCAGATTTTAAAAGATAGAAAAATAAAAAGAGATGAAAATAAGAGAGAAATGAGTTATTATCCTCATTTTATAGTGGTTGTGGACGATTATCATTTAATTATGAATCATTCAATTATGGAACATCTACAGGAACCTTCTACAGATTTAGGATTTTCTCTTATTTATACTGCTCAAAAGAGAGGAAATCTTCCAGAAAATATTAAGACAGTATTATTGATGGAAGACTCTGAAACAGCAACATTATTATTAAATGAAGGAACAGAAGTAAATAAGCGAATGGAAGAATCTCAATTAAATGATATTAATTTGGAAACTATGGCTAGAAATCTATGTTCAATTAAGCATTTTCAAGGAGTGACAGCTCATATTCCAGAAAGTATTACTTTCTTTGATATGTATAAAGTAAAAAGACCAGAAGAACTAAATATTAAAGAGCGATGGGCTAAAGGAGATTCACATAAATCCTTAGCAGTTCCTATTGGAGTAAGAGCTAAAGATGATTATGTTGAATTAAACCTTCATGAAAAAGCTCATGGACCACATGGATTAGTAGCAGGAACAACAGGTTCTGGTAAATCTGAGATTATACAGTCATACATATTATCACTAGCAGTAAATTTTAGTCCTTATGAAGTTGGTTTCCTATTAATTGACTATAAAGGGGGAGGAATGGCTAATTTATTTAAGAAGTTACCACATTTATTAGGAACAATTACAAACCTAGATGGTGCTGAAAGTATGAGAGCTTTAGCATCAATAAAGAGTGAATTAGCACGACGTCAAAAAATATTTAATAAATATGAAGTAAACAATATTAATAAATACAACAAACTTTTTAAACAAGGAAAAGCAAAAGAACCGCTACCTCATTTGTTTATTATTTCAGATGAATTTGCTGAGTTAAAAAAAGAACAACCTGAATTTATGACTGAATTAGTATCAGTAGCACGTATTGGACGTACTTTAGGAGTACATCTTATTTTAGCTACACAAAAACCTACTGGAGTTGTAGATGATCAAATTTGGTCTAACTCCAAGTTTAAACTAGCATTAAAAGTACAAGATGCATCAGATAGTAAAGAAATCATTAAAACACCAGATGCATCGTTTATTACTTTGCCAGGTAGAGCTTATCTCCAAGTTGGAAATAATGAAATATATGAATTGTTCCAATCAGCATGGAGTGGTGCTACATATAATGAAGAGGAAGAAAGTGAAAAAATTGATAATAGAATCTATAAAATTAATTTACTTGGTCAATGTGAATTAATTAATCAAGATTTAAGTGAAGGAGAATCAGAAAATTATTCAATGGTTTCTCAACTAGATGCTATTGTTAATCATATTCATGATTTATATGATGGAATAGATCATTTAGAAATCACAAAACCTTGGCTACCGTCATTAGAAGATAAGATTATTTCACCATATATCAAAGAAGTAACGGATTTATCTTTAGTGGAAGAAATTGATTTAAATGCTGCAGTTGGTTTAATGGATATTCCAGAATCCCAAGCCCAAGAAGATTACTATGTTAACTTTGTACAGGATGGAAATCTTGCTGTATTCTCATCAAGTGGATTCGGAAAATCCTTTACACTTGGAACTATAATTACTTCTTTAGCAATTAAAAATAATCCAAAATACTTGAACTTCTATATTTTAGATTTCGGTAATTCTTCATTAATACCATATAAAGGGTTACCTCATACAGCAGATTATATGACATTTGATAGTGATGAGAAATTAAAAAAATTTAAATCATTAATAGAAAAAGAAATCAAAAGAAGAAAACAATTATTTGGACAGAAGATGGCACAAAATTATGATATGTACAATAAAATGCATCCAGAAGATAAGATGAAAGCTATTGTAATCTTCATTGATAACTTTGATGTTGTTAAAGAAATTTCAATGGAATTTGAAGATTTCATTATGAAAATGACTCGAGACGGTTTTGGATTAGGTATTTATACAATTATTAGTGCGACTAGAATGAATGCTGTTAGATTCGCAACATTGAATAACTTTAAGAAAAAGATAGTACAGTATTTATTTGATGATGGTGATGTAATAAGTTTATTAGGAAGAAGTCCATACAAATTAAATGAGAAAAAGGGTAGGGCACTAGTGAAAAACAAAATTGTTAGCATGATGCAGGTGTATTCTCCTGTAGAGTTTGAAGATGATGTGGAATATATGAAGAATCTAAAAGCTATTATTCATGATATGAATAGCAAATATACAGGTGAAAAAGTTTTTGGAATTCCAATACTTCCAGAAATATTTACTACAAAAGATTTTTCAAATTATGGTTTTGAGGGAAGTACAGAGGATTTAGTAGGATTGAGTCTTGAGGATGTACGTTTAGTAAGTGCAGATATTACGGGTTCACCGTATGTTATTATTGGTCCTGTTAAATCAGGAAAGACAAATTTATTAGAAATTATTATGAATCAAGGAAAAGGTCCTGCATATTTATTTGATTCTAGTAGCTTGGATCTATATAAATATAAAAATTCTGATAAAGTAAGGTATATAGAGACAGAGGATGAAGTAAAAACATTTATTGAAGACTTAGTTAATGAAATACAAAATCGTAAAAATGGTTTAACAAAGGCTCTTGAAGAAAATACAATTACTTCTCCAAAAGAGTATTATTCCTCTTTACCAGCTTGGAGTGTTTATATTGATGATGCTGATATTTTTATTGAACGTATTAAGAATTTTTCAAGCATATTTAATGTATTAAATGATGCAACTACTGTAAGTATTAAAATTATAGCAACAGTACAATCTACAAAATTAAAAGGATTTGATGATCTGACTAAATACTTTAAAAATACTACTTATGGTGCTGTTCTCGGTAGCCAAGGTACAGTTAATCTATTCCCACTAAGTAGTATGAGAGATGTACCAGCCTTTAGCTATGGAGTATTATTTAATAATGGCAATATGAGGAAAGTTAAGATCCCAAAATATATTGGATTCTAAGGGAGGAAATAGTATGAAAAAAATACATAAAGTAATTTTTAGTATTGCATTTTCAACTTTTCTTTTAGCCATAGGGGTATTAATTGGGAGTTACTTAACAGATCGAAAAATCAAAGATGTAGAGGGAAGTCTCTATAACACAACAAAAATTGCAGTAGTTAATTTAGATGAAGGTGTAAAGTATAGAGGAAAACATAGAAACTTTGCTAAGGAATTAATATCCGCACAGCATCAAAATATTGTTATAACAGGGCTAGATGATGCTAAAAATGGGATTTCAGAGGGAAGATATGCTGCTTATATAGTCATGCCTTCTGATTTTTCTAGAAATGTAGCTACAATAAATGCGAAGCCCCGAAAAAGTTTAATCAAATATGAGATGAGTGAGAATCTATCAGATGTTGCTAAAGATAAAGCAATTATTAATGTGTCAAGCATTAACAAATCTTTAAATGAGGACTTAGGTTATGTTTATTTGTATTCTGTTTTTAATGAGCTCCATAAAGGTCAAAATCAGGCAATTAAAGTATTGTCAAATGATTCCAAAGATAAAGAAGTTTTAATGGCCATATCAAATATTGATTTGATAGAAAGTATAAATATTACGGAAGTTAAAAGATTGGCAAATAATATAACAACTTTAAATGTAATAAAAGATTTTGAAAAGAATAAGGAATTAATTAATACTATTGATTTGACTTATAAAGGATATCTAAGTGAATCAGAAAAAGAGTTAAATTCAATAAAAGATAGTTCTACTAAAATGGATGAAAATTTAGAAAAACTAGGCATTAGTATAAATTCTATTCCAATACTAAGAGATGGAGATACTAATAATTATGAATTAGAGAATACAACTAATTCTATTAAAGATTATAATACAAAACTGGAAGAATCTAAGACCAGCATTCTTAATTCACTTAGTGGGCTTGAGAATAAAAATGATATTTCAGGAGATAGTTTACTAAATGCATCTAAAGTATTTGTAAAATCAGTAGAAGACCATAATACTTTATTAGCTAACTCAAATAAATATGAAAGCGTTAGTAATGACATAACTAATTCAATTAAAAATATTAATATTAATAATTTGTCTTCTATACAAAAGGTATATGAACAGATTATAAAAAATAATAAGGGGTATATTGCTAGAGCTAAATTAGAACGTTATATTGCTGATAAATCCATAGAATATAGTGGTTCAGGAAAGACTAAAGAACAGATATTAAAACAGATATTTTTAGATAGTACTACAGATGGAAATATCAAATCTGCGATTCAAATATATAGTAGTGTAAATAATTTAACCAATATTACTAATCTAGAAAAATATTATAACTATACTAGAAATAATATTGAGGATGAAAACTCTTTGTCAGATGAAGGTATGATTAAGAATAAGTTCGTACAAGCTACTAAGACAGATACGAGTAATTTATTTACATATTTACATACAAAGTTAAAAAATTATAGTGACAACTTTCCTAGTAAAATTGATACAAAAGATATTATTGAGGCAAACGAAGCATTCAAGAAATATAATTATAATTTTGATAATGCAAAAGAGGAAGTAAAAAATATAACAAGCGTAGATATGAATAATATTAATAATACTGTGGAAAATGATTTAGATCCTTTAGCAAAATTACAATCTAACCATAAGGAAAAACTAATTGAACAATATGATTCAGATAAAGAAAGCAGTACTTTGTTTGTAGAAAATATGGGAATATATAATCCATTAAACTATATAAAAAAAGATAAAATAGAACAATTTGTTAATTATTATATTTCAAATAGTAGAGATATTGAATCAAAGATAAATAAAAGGGATTCAGAATATAAGACTTTTGTTGATAAATCATATGATAGTGCAAATAAACATGTTGATTTGTTACAAAAGGATATCTATAAATATAAGAAATTATCTGATAAAAAACTGGAAAATGGGCTTAAAACTGCTAAAAGTAGTAGAAATAAAACAAGTAGTCAAAATGAATCACTTTTATATAATTATATTAATACATTACCTTATTCAAGATTAGGAAAAACAGAAAATACTGCTACATATCAATTTATGGTCAATCCAGTTAATACTGAATCCACCCATTTATCTAAAAAAAATGTAAAAATAAGTACAGATTACAACAGATATGTAATGATTTGTATGGGTGCATTATTAGCTATTATGAGTGGAAGTTTGGTATGTTCTAAGCTTTCAAAAAAGAAAAGTAAACATTAACTAAGAACTAAGAAAAGGAACAAAAATTTGTTCCTTTTTTTAATCTAAAATTATATAATTTATGAATTTATTAAGATTAGGTATGACTTAGTATCTTAATAATATACACAATATTATTTAAGTTTATGTAAAAAAATATGTAAAAATACTGAAAATAATGTTAAAATTATAAATAAATATATATATATTGGGGAAAGGAATACATTATGGAAAATTTACAAGAAGAATTGCAGAAAGAATTGGAGAATAAATTTATAGAAAAAAATCTTAATTTGTTTCAAGATAAAAATACTATTTCTTTATTAATAAATGTTGCAAAAAAAGATATTAATATCTTAAGAGATTGTTATGAGAATTTATTATTGAAAAAGGATTATTTAAATATTTATTACCAATTTAGTGTACATGTGGAGGAAGAAAGAGTTATATTGAAAGCTCAACAAATTGAGTCAACATTAACCTTTAAGGATTTCAAACTATTTCTAGTTAATTTAATAGACTTATTTGAGCCTATTTATCCCTTAGGAACTGTAGTGAGTTTAAAGAAGGAGTATCTTAATAATATATTTAGAGAAAGTGAAATAAAAGAAGTTTATTTTGTTATTACACATCGATTTATTAGTAATGAATCAACAAATGTGTATTTCCAATATGCAGGTGTGCCCTTCCCAATTGGAAACTTAGGAATGAAAGAGTTTTTTAATTTCACGTCACCTCTAATTGATGAGGTAATTTATAGTGGATATTCAAATAATCAAGAAGTAGCATTTGTTTATATGATGAAACGAGAACTAATATTAGAAAAAGAATATAAATCTATTGGATTTGCTTCCAAAGAAGAACGAAATGAATTTCAAAATTTAATTAAAAAGTAGGTAACATTATGAGTGAAAATGAATTAAAAATAAAAGTAAAAGATTTAGAAAAACATTTAGAGATTTTGAAAAAGGCAATAGAGGATTTTGAGCCCTATTCTAGTGATTTTGTTTGTGAAACAAGAAGTGTTTTTGAAGGATTTAATTCAGATTTTATTGATAAAATAGATGACGTTGTAAAACATTTAAGTGAAGATGTTGCAAAAGATATTTTGAAGAAATCAAATGAAATATATATTAAAACAAAAGGGGCAGTGGATTCTTTTAAAGAGCAGGATAAAGAAATTTCAAAGCAAATTAAACAAAGTAAGGGAGTATAAAAAATATGGCAAGATGTACTTATGATAGAGCAGTTTACATTGCTTCGGTATACAAAAAAGCAATAGAAAATGCTGAATATGAAATAAATAAGGATTATAATGATATGGATTTAGAAAACAATACTATAAAACAAAGTATAGAGGAAATTGTAAATGAAATGTTAAAAGAATGCAATAATTTTTGTAATGAAATTTCTAGCTATACATTTAGATAGGCGTAAAGATTATGAAAAGAGATATAAAAATTAATTATGGAAAAATAGAAGAGATTATTAGCAATATTATTAAATATGATGGCGCTCTTAATGATATGGAAGCCTCATTAAATTGTATAAAAGCAGAAATAAATAACAGTACAGGAGAATCCATAGATTCTTTACTGAATAATTATGAATTATTAATAAAGAATATTGGTATATGTAAAGAAGAGCTAAATGATTTAAGAAAAATATTAAGTGATTATATAAATGAAATGGGTACATATGCTCAGCCAATTGATAGAGGAAGCCTTATAAGAGTAGATCGTAATGATGTTTGGTGGAATATAAAATCTATGGAAGGCATTATAAATCAGATAACTGATGAACAGATGAGGTGGGGATATAATTATTCTGGAAGCTGGAGTTCAGATAAAGATGTTATTGAAAGAGAAGAATATAATGGAAGGCAAATAGAATCAATCAACCACATAGTAGAAAAGTATGTAAATAAGCTAAATCAAAAGATTCAAGAAATATATGCTATACATAATAGTAAGGTTATACCCTTTGAAAATACAGATGATGCCTTTAGAGATAAAGCATGGAATATGTATTGGAAATGTACAGGCTTAGGAGATTGGGTAGGAGACTTTTTTGGATTTTTAGATAAATCCTTTAATAATATTATTGACGGAGTATTAAAGGGATTAACAGATTTAGTAGTTGGACTAGCTCAACTAGCAATTGGAGCTGTTGAATATGTAGGAAGCTGTGCTGTTGTAGTGTTGTGCGAACCTTTTGGTGGAGCACCAGATTGGATAAAAAACAAGGTGGATTCAGGTAATGAGCTTATTTCAAGTATTTTAAAAGATCCAGCTCTAATAATAGAAGGAATAGCACAGGATGCATCAGATGCAATAGATGAAAAAGGAATATGCTACTCTGCAGGTTATCTTGGTGGAACATTCCTTGGAACAAAAGGCTTAGATAAAATCACAAAGGGCGTAAAAGGATTGATATCCGGAACAGAAACTGGTACTATTAAAACATTAGAACAGGGAGCAACACAGGCGTTAAAATCAATAAAAGATATATTAAATAAAGCAGGAAACAAGTCTATAGAGCAATTGGACAGAATTATAACTAAAGTATATTCCAGAGTAAATGGAGTATTAGATGTTGAAGTTGCAGGATATGGAAGAATTCGTATTAGAGAATCAAGCATACTTGATGATGTAGATAAGATTTGTAAAGATAGATATGCTAAATGGGCTGAAGGCAAATTATCAGATGGGATGGGTAAAGCTGTTGAAAAAGTAAAGGTTCCTACGGTAAAAAGTGGTGAATTTAATGATTGGTTTAATTCATTAAGCATAGATGAATTAGATAGTATGTGGAGGAATAAATCAACACGCAAAGCTATTGAAAGACAGTTACGTGCGCCAGGAGGAATGCATGAATGGCACTTAGTTTCACGTGCACCTGAATTCAAGAATTGGAAAGTTAGTGCAGAACAGATTAGAGATTTAAGAACTTCGATAAGTGATGTTGAATTCGTAAATCCAGTAGGAAAACATGGTCAACTTGGGTCTACAAAAGCTCATAATGAATTACTGGATATAATTGACTCTTCAATTGATTACGATATGTTTAAACGTAGATTAAATAATTGGGCTAATTATAGACTTAAAGGTGGAGTAGATTCTTTACCAAAAGGTCTCAGATTAAAGTAAAGGAGTATGAGGAATGATGGAAAAAAAAGGATATGTATCTTTATGGATTGGCAACATAAAATCAGATGATGAACTTTTAGAATATGTTGATCTTGTGTATACAGATGATGGAGATTGGTTACCATCTCAATTTTTAAAGGATTTTAATATTGATATAGACGATTTTGATGATGATTGTATTGAGAGAGTATGTCTTGAAGAAAATGTTACTTCAATAAATAAACTTATTTCGGGGTGTTCATATGAAGATATAGTAGTACCAAAATATGATAAATTAACTAATGGTGTTTCAATAGTAAAATACAATGCAGGAATTTTACTTTATAATTTTCAATATGATGGAAATGTAAAGAGTGTAAATAATAAAGACTATAAATTTAAATTTATAGGTTCAGTCGAATATGTTAAATAAAAAATTAAATAGTTCACTGTAAAATTTTTAATAAACTCACTACAAAGATAAGTAAACTATTATTTTAAGATAATAAAGTTTTTAATAATAATGATTAATGAAAAGTTTATGGAGAAAAAGTTACTGCATAATACAAACAATGAATTAAAATTTAACTAAAATAAAAACTAAATATATTAAAATAATGATAAGAGCCACTGTTCCTAATGAAGAAACAGTGGCTTTTTCTGCATAAAAAAACTGAAAGGAGTAAAGATAATGTGTAAAATAATCGAAGATTTCAAAATAAGTATAATTTATTGTATTAATGATACTAAAACAATAAAAACTATACTTATGATATTAAATGCTTATAGAATTTTTGTAAGTTTGTAAATATGAATATAGAAATAATAAATAAAAAAGTCACTGGATGATATAATAGAGAAAGCAGAAATTAAGTCACTAGATGACTTAGCGAAGTTAGGAATTAATAATATAGATGAGCTTAGTAAATTAGGTGTTTTGCCAAAGGACTTATCTAAAATAGGCATTAAGATAAACTTTGAAAATCAAATTCCAAGAACAGCAAAAGAATGGAATGAAGTTTTATCACAAAAGTATGGAAAAGACAACGTGTATTTGTGCACTGATGAAAAATCATTAATAAATTCTATATCTGAGAAGTTAGAAGATTATAGAATTAAAATTGAAGGAGATAAATACGCCAAAAGTGCTGTAGCATATGATGGTAAAAACTTAGATACAGTATCTATGGCAACATCAAATAGTCATGAGTATAATCCAACTATATTAGCAGATAGTGAGACATTTAATAAAAACATGTTTAATAAAATACTTGAAAAGTGTAGTGGAGATGAATCGGTTGCTTATTCAAAATATTATGAGCATACATTAGATTAAACTTCAAATATTTAAATAAATGATTTAATGTATTTTGAAAGATTGATGTTTCAGCAGTAGGAGCATTAATCTTTTTTAGTGCAATAAAATATATTCAAAAGCTAAGATAACAAAAGTAGTAAAAGGATTGATATCTGGAACAGAAACTGGCACTATTAAAACATTAGAGCAGAGAGCAACACAGGCGTTAAAATCAATAAAAAATATATTGCATAAAGCAGGAAACAAATCTATAGAGGAATTGAATAAAATTGTAACTAAAGTGTATTCCAGAGTAAATGGAGTATTAGATGTTGAAGTTGCTGGATATGGAAGAATTCGTATTAAAGAATCAAGTATACTTGATGATGTAGATAAGATTTGTAAGGATAGGTATGGTAAATGGGCTGAAAGTAAATCATCAGATGGGGTGGGTAACCCTGAATTAAAATTAATAAGTGAGTATGCTAATAATGATGTATTCAGCAAATCAGTTAGTTTTAATGCTGGAGAAGGTGGTACAGGAATAACATATAAGGTATTCCAAAGAAATGATATAGATTGGGATATGATAAGGACTACTGGGGCTAAAAAAGGAAGAGGATTAACTAATGCAGAAGCAGCAGATAGATATGGATTAGCACCTATTTTAGATGCTGATGGCAATGTTGGAACATTACATCACTCTCAACAGCACAGCGTTGGACCATTATTTGAAGCACCAACAAGATATCATAATATAAGTAACGCTAAAAAAGCACCATTACATCCATATAAAGGTTAATTAAATCTATTTAATCCAATGAGTGAAGAAGTAAGAAAGGCATTTCAAAAGGTAGATTCAATTGAATATTGGAAAACTAGAGGAAGGGATGCAATGAAAGGAGTAAAATAATGAGTAAATTGACAAAAGGTTTAGAAGAAGTATTAAGTGATACTATATATTTAAGAAATAATAAAGACGATGTAATTAAAGCTATAAAGGAATTAGATATAAGTCCATCAGAAGAATTCGTTCAATTCTATACAACATATGCTGGTCCATTTTGGGAGGAAGCTTTAGGTATAGAATTAATGGATATTATACAAGATAACAACAATATTTTAAAGTCAACTAACATATGTAGAGATGAACATGGATTTAATAAAGAATATCTTGTATTGACTGAGATGTCAGCGAATGAGGTAATAGTATTGGATAGTCAGACTGATAAAGTGTATAGAGTTAATTTTCAAGGGGGCGATGAACTATTAAAGAATGGAGAACTTCAAGAAGAATGGAGTAGTTTTAATGATTTTCTTAAAGAGTATTTTGATTGTTAATGATAAATAATAAAGAAGTGATTAACTGCATAAAAAACAGTGATAGCAGAATATAGTTAAATCAATAAAATAAAGAAAAATTAACATTTCATAATTGTAATAATGCAGTGAAAAAAGTAATGAATCAGCTGAATTTTAAGTAGGCTGATTCATTACTTTTTTAGTATGTAAAATATTTAAGTAATTGATAGATGATATAATAGAAAAAGCAGGAATTAAGTCACTAGATGACTTAACAAGAATAGGTGTTACTTCAGCAGAGGATTTAGCCAAATTAGGGGTAAATTCAGTAGATGATTTAGTGAAACTAGGAATCCAATCGACAGATGATTTAGCAAAGTTAGGAATTAACAGTATAGAGGATGTTAGCAAATTAGGTATTTCAAAAGAGGGCTTATCTAGAGCTGGTATTAAAGAGGTAAGAGGAGCTAATATTAAGGGAGATAGTTACTCTACAGAAGACTGGTATAATTACTTAAAAGAAAAATATGGAAAAGACAAAGTATATTTGTGTACTGATGAACAAGCATTAAGAAATTCTAATATCTGAAAAGTAGAAGATTATAGAATGAGCATAGATGCTGATAAATACGCCAAAAGTGTTGTTGCATATGATGGTAAGAATTTAGATACAGTGTCTATGGCAACATCTAATAGTCATCAGTATAATCCAACTATATTAACTGATGCTGAGACGTTTAATAAAATACTTGAAAAGTATAATGGAAAGGAATCAGTTGCTTATTCGAAATATTACGAGCATACATTAACTGAAGATCATATAAAAAACTCATTATCAGATGAATATTTCACAAGGAAAGGTTTTGCAAAAGATGATGTAAAGCCTTATTGAGTTAGTTTGTTGTATTTTATAATTATAAAATAGCAATATTTTAAGCCTAAAAAGTGAAAAATATTGCAAATATTGTTTAATCATTATTTATAAAGCTTGTAAATTTGTTGAAAAAAATGTATAATTTAATAATAATGTAGAAAAAGGAGGAAATTATAATGGCAGAAACAATTCGTTTAAATGCTGAAGGATTAGAAAGAGCATCTAATGGTTTAAAGAGTGGTGGAAATGATTTTGAACATTTAATCAATACTTTACAAAATATTGTTAACAGTTTACCAGAGGCATGGGAAGGTGAAGCTGCTATAGCATATGCTGAACAATTTGCTTCACTAAGACCTGGTTTAGATAAAACAAGACAATTAGTTGAAGATATTGCTGTTCAAATTGATCAAACTTTAAGAGCAGCTCAAGAATTAGATAGCAAAATTGCTGCACAATTAAAATAAAAATAGAGTACAAAAAGAGATCCTTTAAACATGTTTTAAGGGGCTTCTGTTGAAATATTATAAAGTTTATATTTTTTATATAAATAGGAAAGTATATTTTTTTATTGAGAGTACAGATACATTGTATAGAATGTATCTGTGCTTTTTTTAAAATAAAAACATGTTCTATTTGAATATTGAAAATCTTAGTTAGAAATAGATAAATAAATTAAATGTACAGTGAGTATTTACAACACAAATATTTGTTTTGTAATAGAATAAATAATTATAAATAAGAAAGGAGTAATTTATTTATGAGAAATCATAAGAATTATTTGTTAACATTAAATCAACCTCCAACCATAGCTCCACAAGATGGCTCTATAGGTAAGATATATGATTGGAATGCTGGAGAAAGTTTTACAGTAGTTAATGTAGTAAGTTCACAGTCACCTTGGGCTAAATCAGTACATGTGCTAGATACTAGAGACAATGCTTATAGTGCACAAAATTTACAAAACTCAAGATTATTGTATAGATCTAGTGATGAACAGAGTGAAAGTAGAGAGGTAATTGGTATTACTGAGCTGGATTAGTAATATTAAATGATAATTTGGATTTATAAATTATAACATAAATAATTAGTATATTGGTTTAAGAAAAGGATTAAGATAAAATTTCTTAGTCCTTTTTTAGTGATTGGATTACAAGTTTTATAATATAAAAATAAATTATTGACAGGCACACATTATAGTATTAAAATAAAGTAAACTAATAGTTTACTTTATAACAATAGTGTGAAAGGAAGATGGATATTGGGCACATTAGAGCGTAAGGAAAAAGAAAAAGAAATTAGAAGAAATGATATTATTGATGCTGCTGAAAAAGTATTTTTTTCTAAAGGATTTGATGTTGCTACAATGGATGATGTAGCAAAAGAGGCTGAATTTAGTAAAAGGACAATATATGTATATTTTAATAGTAAACATCAGATATATTTTGAAATAATGATAAGAGGATATAAAATACTAATTGATATGATGGAAAATGGAATACAATATAACGATAATCCATTAGATAAAATTAAGGGAATGGGGAAGACATTATATGAATTTAGTCAAAAATATAATTATTATTTTAGAAGTATTATTGACTATGAAAATGGGGAGTTAGACTTTGCAAATGGGATATCTGACAAATCAAGAGAAGAATGTTATGAACTTGGGGAAAAGATATTTAACAATTTGGAAGTTGCATTAAGCAGTGGTATTGAACAAGGGGCAATTCGACGTGATTTAGATGTTGTAAGTACAGCAATAATCCTATGGTCCTCTGTTATTGGCATTTTCAATACATTATATAGAAAAAGAAATTATATTATGAATTATCATAAGAGAGATTCAGATAAATTAATATTAAATGGTTTCGATTTATTAATAAAATCCATAGAAAATGGAGGAAGTAGTAGATGAAGAACATTAGGAGGAAAAAATTTATGATATATTTTATTTCAATTGTTATGTCTCTAATATTATTGGCTTTTGTTGTTATATTTATAGCAAGTGGTGTTTTTTCAAAGCAGAAATATTTAGACCCTTGGAAGAAGTCTTATTCACAAAAATTAAATGACCCAAGATTAAAATTAGTATCACATGGACTTTTAGCCTCTAACAGTCATAATATGCAACCATGGAAGATTAAGTTTGAAAGTAAAGATGTTTTTTATTTATTTGTAGATAGTCAGCGTTTAACCAAACAAGTTGACCCTTATGGAAGACAAACTATGATTACTCAAGGAACTTTTCTTGAAAATGTAAAAATAGCAGGAGAAGAATTAGGATATAAAACTGATATAGATTTATTCCCAGAGGGGGAATATGATGAACAGAATCTTATTGACAGTATGAATAAGAAACCAGTAGCTAAAATAAAAGTGACAAAGATTAAACCTAAGGACAGTACACTTTACGATTACATCTTTTCACCAGATACCAATAGAGGACTATATGAGAAGAAAAAATTAAGTGAAGATGAAGTAAGAAAATTAATAGGGATAAATACTTATTCAGATTTAGATATAAGAATATTTCAAGATGAAGATAACAAAAAAATACTAGGAAATTATGCTATAGAAGGAGCTAAAATTGAATCCAATATTCATAGAATAAATGAAGAAACTAAAAATATTTTTCGTTCTAATGAGTATGAAAAAAACAAATATAGGTATGGTTATTCAGTTGAAGGTCAGGGCACAAGTGGAATAATGAAGTATATAATGCAAGGGCTTATTACATTGGTTCCATCTATTAATAGTGAGGGTGTATCTGCTAATATGTTTGTAAAGTCTACTAAAAAAGCAGTAGAAAATACTCCAGCTTATGCAATGATTATTTCTAAGAATAACAGTCGTATACAACAAGTTAAAACTGGAATGCTTTATACTAGATTAATTTTGTCAGCACATTCATTAGGCTTTGCTATGCAACCACTTAGTCAGGTGCTGGAAGAATATAGTGAAATGGAAGAGCAATATAATAAGATTCATGATCAATATGCTAAAGAAGGTACTACTATTCAGTTACTCGTTAGAATTGGTAAACCAAAAGAAAAATTCCCTCAAAGTATGAGAAGAGATATGAAGGAGTTAGTTAGATTTAATTGGAAGTAATGCTGTAGATTTTATAACTTTTTGAAAAATTATAAAAAGTATAGAACAAAAGGAGAATGAAGAAAATGAAAAAAATTTTTTCTTTTTTAGTGGTGGTAGGTATTATAATATTCTCTATGATAGTGTGTTATAATCAATTAACCCCACCAAAGGTAAAAACTATTAATGGACAAATAATGGATGATAATTTAAATACTGCCATTAAAAATCTACAGGTTATTGCTAAAGAACCTCATTTTGTAGGTACTTCACAAGATGCTAAAGTTAGGGAGTTCTTAGTTTCTTATTTAAAAAATCTTGGAGCTCAAGTAGAAGTTCAAAAAGGAACTGGTGTTGGTCACAATAAAAAAACTTATGAAATATATAATGTCATTGCAAAATTTGAAGGAACAGATAAAGATGGTTTAAACATACTTTTAGATGCTCATTATGATTCTGGTGGACTTTTATGTAAGGATCCAAATGCAATTCCTGAATCACCAGGTGCAGCTGATGATGGAGCTGGAGTGGTAGCGATGTTAGAAGCAGGGAAGTATATTAAGGAAAAAGGGCCATTAAGAAATAATGTTTATATGGTGTTTACAGATGGTGAAGAAGCCGGACTTTTGGGAGCCCAACTTTTAGCTGATAAGAAGAGAGATTTTTTAAAAAATATAGATTTTTTGTTCGCCTTTGAAGCAAGGGGAAATTCAGGTCCTTTTACATTAATAGAGACTAGTGATAATAATCTTGGAATGGTTAAGGAATTTGTTAAGGCTACCTCTTATCCGTTAAGTTATTCTTTTGCTCAGGATATTTATAAAAAATCACCTAGTGCTTCGGATAATACAATATATAAAAAGAATAATGTGCCTGGTATGTTGTGTGCTTCTTTTGGAGGAACTGAGAATTACCATTCAAAAAGAGATAATGTAGAAAACATAGACAAGGGTATGCTTAAACATTTTATTTTAACATCACTAGAGGTGACTAAGCATTTTGGGAATATGACAAGAAATGATTTTGAAAAAATAGATAAAAAATCAGATTCAATTAACTTTCCATTTATAAAGGGAAATATGATTGTCTATTCAACTAAATTTGTAGTTCCTTTGGCTAGTATTGCAATTATATTGTTAATTGTTATATATGGACTAAGTTTAAAGAAAAATATAGTCAATGTTAAAAATATGTTTAAGGGATTTGTTTTTAATATAATAGCTATTGCAATTCCTGTTTTAGTTACCATACCAATAGTCAATTATATAATTAAATTAAAGAAACTTTTTGCCGGAGGATTTACTGTTTTTTATTTTGTTGGAGCTGATTATTATGGAATACCTTTATTGATTGTAATGTCAATTATAGCATGCATAATAATTATGTACTTTTTATCTAATAAAATAAATAAGATAGATATGATATTTAGCAACCTAATTATTTGGGGTATTTTAGGAATAGCTACAAGTGTATTGCTGAAGGGTTTAAGTTATTATTTTATTATTCCATTAATATTATATATACTTGCAATAGTCTATATTATATTACGTGGAGAAAAAAGAATAAGTTTACTTGAAACACTTGTTTTGTATTGTATAGTAGTTTTTATAAGTCTATTAATAGTAATTCCAGTTATTTATACAATATATAAAGCAATGACTTTTGGAGCACTAGCAGTAGACGTTGCGTTAATTGTTTTATATCTAATATGCTTTGTGCCATCAACTTTGTATGTGTTAGAAAATAGCCATATTGGCAAATACATAGAAGTATAAAAATCTTATTTATTTGTTATTTTCAGTGTACTTATAAAGTTTTCAATTTATTTTTACTTTATTAAATTATGATTAAATACCAATTTAAAACAATATAGTTATCTACAATATTAAATATTTTAGATAAAAATCAATTAAATATTGTAGAGTATAGATAAAAAATGCTATAATGTGTAAAATAAATATTATTGGGGAGTTTAAAATAGATAAATTGCAATATATTATTAGGGATATAAAACAAAAAGAACTTTATATACTTAAAAAAATGTTATATGAAGCTATATATCAATCAGTTGGAAGTGAGCCGTTATCAATGGATGTAATTGAAACACCTGAAATTAGTGTATATATTGATAATTTTTCTAAAAAAAAGATGATTATTGTTTAGTAGCAGATGTTAAAGGTTCTATAATTGGGGCTGTATGGGTTAGGATTTTGGCAGGAAAAATAAAGGGGTATGGTAATATAGATAATAGGACACCAGAGTTTGCTATTTCATTGCTAAAAGAGTATAGAAGTCAAGGAATAGGGACAGCTTTGATGAAAAAAATGATAAAATATTTAAAAGAAAAAGGATACAGTCAAACATCATTAGGTGTGGACAAAGATAATTATGCAGTTAAAATGTACAAGAATGTAGGATTTAAAATCATAGAAGAAAGAGAACATGATTATTTAATGATATTGAAATTGGATTAGGTTATGTTAAGTAATTATGAAAAAATAGCTTTAAAAATCATACAATTATTGTTGTGTTTGTTTTAAAGATTAAAAGATAGCAAATTAATATTTTAAGGTATAACAAAAAAGCCTATCCATAATGTGGTTTTAAAAATAAATAGACTCATGTAAAGCGATAGCGCATGTTGTTAGGCAGCTAATAACCAATTATTCTTGGCTTTAGTTGAATAAGTAACTCCTATTACTTCAACAGGTGATAAATCACGTAGTGAGTAGTGTGGACGTAGAAAGTTATAATGAAATATAAACATAGATATTAGTTTTTGTTAGCACTATCAAAGGAGTTAAAGCCTCTTAAACCTTTATAATAGGATTTAAATGTTTTGTTAAGGATTCAATAATATTATTAGAGATATCATCTCTAAATGATTGAACTTTTATGTGCACAGTATCTTTAAATGTTGATTTTATTGGTACATTATAAGAGGGAAGTCTGTCAGTAACTATAGCTCTAGGAGAACCAAATTTCTTAGCATCATTGAATAAACTAAAAGCTTGTTTTGCATATCTATATGGTGATAGATGATAAGAAATAATTACTCTACTTTCAGAGTTAATAACAAGCCATAGATAATGACGTTTCCCATTTATAAATATAACAGTTTCATCTGCGTGCCATTCGTCAGAATCCGATAAATCAACATCTTTTAGTAACTTATCGGATTTTAATCTAAAGTATGTAGCAAACTTTTTAGTCCAATTTGCAATAGTTACATGAGATACTTTTACATTAAACAATCTAAATAAATACTGAGAAATCCTTCTTGTAGAACTTTCATTTAGAAAATAAAGGTCTAATGCCATTAAAATAATATGGATTGGGAACCTCATACCCTTAAAATCTAATTTGCCATCTATTTTGGTATTATTTGAAGGTAGTATGGTCGTAGGCTTTGCTATAAAGAAACTATGATTACACTTTTTATTGTTACAACGATAATTAATGTAATTTGAGTAATTGTGATGAATAAACGTTCCTTTGCCACATAAAGGACAACGAGGATAACCGATAAGCTGACGCTTTTATGCCGTAGGCCCGAATTATCTTCTGCACTCTTTGCACTGATATTTTTGATTGCCTTGTTTATCTTTTCCAAACTTATAAAGTTTGTGACTGTGACATTTAGGACATGTAATTTTTTTATTAGCTTTGTTCATTGATTTCTCTTTCCTTACTGGGATGTAATGATTTTGTGGTGAAACTATTATATTTCAATAAGTTGAGAGAAATCAATGTTCATATAACTTAGCAGAACTTTGGATTAACTAAGGAGGAACAATATATGATAATACTCTTGATACTATCCGTTATTTTTGGTATTATGTCCATTTCACTATTATTAGGAAAAGGAAGTTGGTTAATTTCAGGATACAATACAGCAAATGAAGAAGAAAAAGGAAAGTACAATGAGAAGAAATTGTGTAGAACGATAGGAATTATGTTACTATTGATTGCAATAGCAACTGGACTTTTGGCTATTGTAAACAATAAACAGTTTGTTATAGGGTATACTGTCTTTGTAGTTGTAAATGTTATTGTAAGCATTATTTATTCAAATACAAGTTGTAGAAATAAATAAAACGTACTTAACTGAGATTATGATTATAATCTCAGTTAAGTACGTTTTATTTTTATTATATTAATGCTATTAGAAGTTAGCAGAGTTGATTTTAAATTATTAGTATTCTATAAATTAATTTTTTAGAAGTTTATTGACAGAGCAATATTGTTGTGTCATAATATGAATGAATATAAAAAATATTCATTCATATTATGGAGGTTAGTTAATTGAGAGATAAAAAAGCGGAGATCTTTAATTCTGGGAGAGAGCTATTCTGTTCCAAAGGATTCAAAGACACTAATATTTCTGACATAACAAAAATGGCTGGAATGGGGGTAGGTACTTTTTATAATTACTACTCTTCCAAAGAGAAGCTCTTCATAGAAATTTTTATAAAAGAAAACGAAAAACTTAAAAAGAATATTATGGAATCTATTGATTTAGATGATGATCCTATAAAAGTAGTTAAAGAAGCAATTGCATTAAACCTAAATGGTACAAACTCCAATCCCATATTGAAGGAATGGTATAATAAAGATTTTTTCAGCAAACTGGAGAAGGAATTTTATGAAGCGGCGGGAATAGAGAGCATTTATGAATTCATGAATAAAGGTACAATAGAATTAATTAAGAAATGGAAGGCTGAAAGAAAAATAAGAGATGATTTGGATGATAAGCTTATACTTGCCATTTTTAATTCTATACCTTATATTGATATTCATAAGGAACAGATTGGTATTCAATATTTTCCTCAGATTATAGATTATTTAGCAGAGTTCATAATGAAAGGTCTGACTGATTGGCCTAAATAGAATAAATGCAGGACGTTTTTTTTTACATCTATATGAATGAATTTAAAAATATTCATTCGCGCAAAAGATACTCTCAATGGTAATTTCTGAGGCAAAGAAAATTTTTAATAGATTGGAAAAAGAGAATGATATAAGTATTTAATTAAGGAGAAATTTTTTGAAAAAGGCTGTAAAGTTATTGGAAAATTTAATTGTTTTGGTGAATACAGCCCACTAGGATTCAATTTAAACTACAAAAGTAAATTGTAATATATTGGAGGAAAAAAGGGGCATCCTAATGAGAAAGATTTGGAAAGTGCTCGCATATTTGCTAAGATCTTTTGAGTGTATAATTGTAAAAGAAAATTTTAATTACTGGAGAAGGAAAAATGAAAAATGAATTTAACATGAAAATAATTGTTATTGGAGTGATAGTAATTATGAGTATCTTAGAAATAGGGTCATTATTTTTGTTCAAAGAAATCAATGAAGACAAACATTTTGACATGGATGAGATTAATGAAATACAGGTAAATATGACAAGTGAGGCTGTTCATATCATACGAACTGAAGAAAGCAACGAAGTGAAGTTTCATTACTATGGTAAATCTATGCAGAACATAAAACTTGCATCTGAAATTAATAATAAGGTAATTGCTGTGGCCGGAAAGCGACAGCATGAAGGTCCAATACCTGAAGATATGTTTTTGGATATATATATTCCTGAGAAATATGGGGAAAATCTTTCTATTAATTTATTGTCAGGTGATGTAAAGATGGACTCTTTTGATTTAGCAAGCTTTATATATAGTAATCGTTCAGGAAAGTTAGAAACTGAAAAAATAAGTGCTAATAATATTTCAATGAACACCTATTCAGGAAACATTAATATAAAGAAAATAGATGCAAAAGAATTAGAAATAAAAAGTTTATCAGCAGCTATTAACATGGAGTGGTGTACCACTAAAAAGGCTAGAATTCAGAATTCTTCAGGTAGTATTATCTTGAAAAATAGTAGTGGAAACTTTGATTTAAAAGGGAAATCGGGAAAAGTTATGGTAGACTACAAGGAGTTTGAAAATCAAAACATAAATATAGAAACATTATCAGGAAGTGTTATATTAGAGCTTCCAAAAACTGCTGAGTTTTTCATTGAAGCTGAAACTTCTAGTGGAAAATTCCAAACTGATTTTCCTATTAAAATGGCAGAGGATACTGATAAAAGAAATATTAGGGGTGAAGTAGGAGGAAAAAATAATAAAGTATCAATTAAGACCTCATCAGGAAGTATGAAGATATTGAAAAAGTAATTGTTAAAATAGTGGATTAGGCTATTAAATTATAGTTTAGTCTACTATTTTTTCTTTTTAGATACTTTGAATTTCCTTTAGAACTATGATTTTTTACATTTTTTTAATACCTATTAGTGTTACTAAAAAAATATTATATATATGTAAAAGTAAATAAATATAAAATAAGTTAAAAAATTAAAAGAGTGTAACTGATTTACACAGTATATAACTAGAGTGTGTAACCCTATATGGTATATGAATAAGTGGATTTGGTAATAAAAAGATATTGGCATGATGTTTGCTATATATAATAGTGTACATACAAATAAAAAATTAAGGAGGTGTGTTCTATGCAGAAAGGCGTAAAGATAGTAACTATAGGTGGAGGATCAAGTTATACTCCTGAATTAGTTGAAGGATTAATAAAAAGATATAATGAGTTACCAGTTAGAGAATTATGGTTAGTAGATATAGAGGAAGGAAAAGAAAAATTACGCATTGTAGGAAACTTGGCTAAAAGGATGATAAAAAAAGCAGGAGTACCAATGGAAATACATTTAACATTAGATAGAAAAGAAGCGTTGAAAGATGCTGACTTTGTAACAACTCAAATAAGAGTAGGGCTTTTAGATGCAAGAATAAAAGATGAAAAAATCCCTTTAAATCATGGCATTATAGGTCAAGAGACTAATGGGCCAGGCGGAATGTTTAAGGCATTAAGGACAATCCCTGTAATTTTAGATATAGATAAGGACATGAGTAAATTGTGTCCTAATGCATGGATGATAAATTTTACTAATCCAGCAGGTATGGTTACAGAAGCACTACTAAGATACGGAAAAAATAAAAAGATTATAGGACTATGTAATGTACCAATAGGTATGGAAAAAGCAGTTGCAAAGGTTTTAGATGTTGAACATAAAAGACTAAGAATGGATTTTATAGGATTGAATCATATGGTATTCGGAAAAGAAGTGTACGTGGATGGAGTAAGGGTTACAGATAAATTAATTAATTTATTAGCTGATGGAAACATAGAGCAGATAGTTAAAAATATATCGGATTTTACATGGGATAAAGATTTTATAAAAGCTTTAGGAATGATGCCATGTCCATATCACAAATATTATTTTCAAACGAAAGATATGCTAAAAGAAGAACTAGAACAATTTTCTAAGGGTGAAACCAGAGCAGAAGTTGTTAAAAAAGTAGAAGAAGAATTATTTAAACTCTATAGAGATGAAAATTTAGATATTAAACCTCCTGAATTAGAAAAAAGAGGAGGAGCTTATTACAGTGATGCAGCTTGTAGGCTTATATGTTCAATATATAATGATAAAAAAGATATTCAGCCAGTAAATATAAGAAATAATGGAGCTATAGTAGGCATTCCAAATGAATCTGCTGTAGAAGTCTCATGTATGATAACAAGAGATGGACCTAGGCCAATAGCAGTAGGGGAATTGCCAGTAGCCATAAATGGACTAATACAACAAATAAAAACTTTTGAAAGATTAGTAGTAGACGCGGCAGTTTTTGGTGATTATCATAAAGCAATATTAGCATTAACTATAAATCCTTTAGTTCAATCAGATAAACTTGCTAAGGTATTGGTAGATGAACTTATGGTAGCACATAAGGATCATTTGCCAAAGTTTAAAGAATTTATAGAAGAAAATCTAAAATAATTATTATTTTAAAATAGATCATTATTATTAATTGCTTATAAATATATAAAAAATATATATACAATAAGGGGAGGGTTAAAAGATGAAAAAGTTCTTTGATTGGATGGAAGAGCATTTTGTTCCAATAGCAGCTAAAATAGGTTCTCAAAGGCATTTAGTTGCTATTCGTGATGGTTTTGCTTCAATTACTCCAATTATTATGGCAGGGGCTTTTGCAGTATTATTTAATAATTTAGGATGGGAACCATATCAAAATTTTATGAATTGGTTATTACCTGCTAATTGGAAAGATTTTGGTGGTGGAGTCTGGAATGGTACTTTCGCTATAATGTCATTATTAATAGTATTTACTATATCATATCATTTAGCTAAATCCTATGAAAAAGATGGATTATCAGCGGGAATTGTATCTCTAGCAGCTTTGTTAATTTTATATAAACCGACAAAAGATGGGGCATTACCAATGGATTTTTTAGGAGGTCAAGGATTATTTGTTGCATTAATAGTTGCATTAATAGCTACAGAAATTTTTGTTAAATTAGTAGGAAATCCAAAACTAATTATTAAAATGCCAGAGGGAGTTCCACCAGCAGTAGCAAAATCCTTTGCAGCATTATTGCCATCAATTATAGTTTTAGCTATTACAGCAGCAGTAAAGCAAATTTTTGCAGCGATAGGAGTAGCAGATATACATCAGTCATTATTTTTAGCAATACAGGCACCATTGCAAGGTGTAATGGGAAGTTTGGGTGGTTTATTAGTTTTAGTTTTAGTACAGCAATTTTTATGGTTCTTTGGTTTACATGGTTCAAATATACTTGCACCAATTATAAATGCAGTATTATTACCACTAACAGAGGCTAATGTAAGAGCATTTAAAAATGGAGTTAATCCTGAGCATATAGTAAATAGCCAGTTTTTAGATTCTTATGTAAATATGGGAGGATCAGGAGCCACTATAGCTTTACTAATTGCAATATTTATAATTGGAAAAAGGAGTAAAACCCAAAAGACTATTGCAAATTTAAGTATAGCACCGGGAATGTTTAATATAAATGAACCCGTTATATTTGGGTTACCAATAATCTTAAATCCAATATATTTCATACCATTTATATTAGCACCATTAGCTTCTGGCATAATCGCATATGTGTTGACTTTTATAGGGTTTGCTCCTAAAGTTGTAGTAATGGCCCACTGGACAACACCACCAATATTAGGAGCTATTATATCAACAAATTCGATAAGGGGTGGAATTACAGCTCTTATTTGTATGGCAGTTAGTATAATAATATATATGCCATTTGTCCATATGGCAACAAAGAAAGATCAAAAAAACATAGTAGAAGTAGAAGAAACACATTCAATTTAAAAAAATTTGTTCAAAGTAAAGACCGTATGCAGCAATGCATACGGTTTTAATTATTTACCATTTTTGCATAAAATTAATATGTTACAATATAATTAGATAAAAGTGGTAATTAGGGGGGAGCTAATGAGTAAAATTGATGAAATTTACCAGTCTTTAATTGAAATGGAGTCACAAAAGGGAGAAGGTATTTCTGCTGCTTATTTAAGTGAACATATGCATTTGAATAGAGCTAATGTGAGCAGATACCTTAATCAGTTAGTTAAAGATGAAAAAATAGAAAAAATGCAGGGGAGACCTGTATTATATCGTTCCTTAAGACAGAAAAGTAATGAAAATAAATTTAATAAAATGAATAGTTTAGATAGAATGATAGGATCAGATTTGAGTCTTAATGTACCAATACAGCAAGCAAAAGCTGCAATACTTTATCCTCCTAATGGGCTCCATACTCTTATATTGGGAGAAACTGGGGTAGGTAAATCTATGTTTGCAGAGCTTATGTATCATTTTGCTAGAGAGTCTGGAGTGATTAAAAAAGAGGCTCCATTTATAAGGTTTAATTGTGCAGATTATGCAGATAATCCTCAATTAGTAGTAGGACAAATATTTGGAGTTAAAAAAGGAGCTTATACAGGAGCAGAAAATGAAAAAGAGGGATTATTGAAGAAAGCTGATGGAGGAATTTTGTTTTTAGATGAAATCCATAGGCTATCTCCTCAAGGTCAAGAAATACTGTTTACTTACATAGATAAGGGATGTTTTAGAAAATTAGGGGATACAGAAAATTTAATAAAAGTTAAAGCACAAATTATTGCTGCAACTACAGAAGATCCACAATCCTATCTTTTGAAAACATTTGCAAGAAGAGTGCCTATGATAATAAATATTCCAGTTTTAAAAGACCGTACTATGAATGAACGCTATTATTTAATTCAAAAGTTTATAACTATGGAATCTAAAAGGTTAGAAAAAAATATTTATATAGATAAAAATGCCTTAATATCATTTTTGCTATATGATTGTCCAAATAATATAGGACAGTTAAAAAGTGACATACAGTTATCTTGTGCAAAAGCATTTTTAGATTACAAGAGTAAAAATTTAAAGTATATATTGATTAAACAAAGTGATTTACCTAAGAATGTAAAAAGAGGATTTATGCAAATTAAACAATATAGGGAAAAGGTAAATAGTTTACTGAATGGGAAGCGGGATATATTGGTATTTTATTATGATAATAACATTGAAGATAATTTTTTAAATCAGTCAGAAGAATGTAATAAAAACAGTTATTTTTATGATTTAATTGAAAAAAAATTTGTCACATTAAAAAATCAAGGAATAAATGAAAAGGATATAAATGATATATTGAATATAGATATAGAATCTCATTTTAAAAAATATATCAGTGATTTACCACAGAATTTTAGAAAGGAAGAAATAACAAAAGTAGTAGGTAATAATATAGTAACTGTTGTAGATAAAATTTTAAATGTAGCTCAAAAAAAATTAAATAGAGAATTTGATGAAAAAGTTTATTTTGGTTTAGCATTACACCTACAACAAAGTATTGAAAGAATAAGACAAGGACGTAGTATATATCATCCTAAATTAAATTTTATAAGATCACAATATGAAAATGAATTTATGGTTGCAATAGAGATAGCGAAAATAATAGATAACAGTTTTAATATAGAAACTCCCTTAGACGAAATAGGATATTTGACTATGTTTTTAGCCTCAAATCAATATGAGAATATTGTAAATAATACCCAGAAGGTAGGGGTGCTTGTAATAATGCATGGAAAGGCTACAGCTAGTAGTATGGTTCAAGTATCAAATGAGTTATTAGGGGAAGATTGTGCAAAGGCTTTAGATATGCCTTTAAGTATGAAAGCAGAAGACATGTACGAAATTGCAAAGCTTAAGACTAAAGAACTAGATGTTGGTAAAGGTGTTCTGTTATTAGTAGATATGGGTTCACTCAATAACTTTGGATCTATGATTTCAGAAGAAACAGGAGTAAAAATAAAAACTATAGATATGGTGAGTACTCCAATAGTAATAGAGGCTTGTAGAAAATCTTTGCTAGGAAGAGGTTTAGATTATATATATAATTCTTGTAAAGAGCTAAGTGAATTTGGAATTCAAGTAAAATCTAAAGATATAGTAGAAGAAAAAAATAAGCCCAAAGGTTTGAAAAAATTTTTAATAATAACAGTATGCTTTACTGGTCATGGTGGGGCAGAAAGAATAAAGGATATAATATTAAGTTCAATAAAAGAAAATTCAAGATTAAAAGTAATACCTCTTAATATATTAGATAAAAGCAAGTTCCTAACTAATGTAGAAAATCTTAGCCGAGACTATAAAATCATTTCAATAGTTGGAACAATAAATATTTTTATAAAAGATATACCTTTTATATCAGCATCAGAAATTTTAAGTGGAGATGGAATAAATGTATTAAAAAAGTTAATTGATAAAGAAAGATATTTTCCCAAAATAAAGAACTCCATACAAGATCATATAAATTTAAAGGATTCAGATAGTTTAGTTGAACTTGTAACAGAAACCATTGAAAGAATAGAGAAAGATTTAAATGTAAAGATTCCTAATGATGTGAAGATAGGAATGATACTTCATATTAGTTTTATGATAGATAAGATAAAAAATGGGGGATTAGAAAATAATTTTGAAAATTTAAGAGAATATATAGCTAAATATGAAAAAGAATTTAAAGTCGTAGATAAAAATTTTATAAACATAGAAAAAGCTTATAATATATCTATAGGAGATAGCGAAAGAGCCTATATATTAAAGATGTTTATTAATAATAGTGTAAGTGTGTAATTAAATATACACACTTTTTTGTTGCAAATACTTAATTATATTGGATATATAGTTGGCATGCAATTTGCTGTAAATATAATATAGCAATAATTATGAGAATGTTTAAAGGGGGACTTTAAATGAAAAATATTTTATTAGTATGTTGCGCAGGAATGTCCACTAGCTTACTGGTAACAAAAATGAATGCAGTAGCTATAAAAAATGGGATAGATGTTAAAATAAATGCTGTTCCAGAATCAGAATTAAAAAAGTATATTGATGATGTAGATGTAATTTTACTTGGACCTCAAGTAAGATATTTGTTAAATCAAGTAAGGGATCAAGTAAAAACAAAGGGAATAAATGTAGATGTTATAAATAGTATGGATTACGGAACTATGAATGGGGAAAAAGTTTTAAATTTTGCTTTAGATTTAATTGATAAATAGTGAGAATGATCAAAGATTATGGTATAGTAATTGATTTTTGAATTTTAGTTAAATCATTTAATTTTTTTAAAACAGCAATATATACAATATATAGTATTTATAACTATAGGATAAAATTGAATATAAAAAATATAGCAATAAAAAAGTATATAAACATGGTAAAAAATATTTTAAAAAAATAAGAACAGGAGTGAGTGATTAGTATGGAAGAGATGATACTCAATATTATAACACATAGTGGAGAAGCTAGAACTTATGCAATGGAAGCAATACAATATGCAAAAAAGAGTGAGTTTGATAAAGCTAAAAAATCTATAGAAAAGTCTAACGAGGAACTAGGTTTAGCCCACAGTTACCAAACTAATTTAATTCAAGAAGAAGCCGCGGGTAATAAGGCTGAAATATCACTATTGTTAATCCATGCCCAGGATCATTTAATGACTACTATGACATTAAAAGATCTTTCTATTGAATTAGTTGAAGTTTATATGAGATTATAAGCTAATAAGAATAAAATATATTTATTAAATTCTTATAATTAATTATAGGAGGCTATGATATGGATTATGTAATAGGAGTAGATGCAGGAGGAACAAAAACTGAAGCAATAGCTTATGATTTAAAGGGACATGAATTAATAAAAAAAGTTACTGGATTTGGCAACTTAGTATTGAATGAAAAAGAAGCTATAAATAATATACTTAATTCAATAAAAACTTGTATAGATGAATTAGGTAAAGAAGGATTAAAAAAGATATATATTGGAGCTGCTGGAATGGAAGTAGCTAACAATGCATATGTAATAGAAAAAAATATAAAGGAAAATTTTCATGCGGATGTATTAGTGATAAATGATGGAGAATTAGCTTTAAAAGCAGTATTAAAAGGACAAGATGGTATATTAACTATAGCTGGTACTGGATCTATATGTATAGGAATTAGAAATAATATTAAAGATAAATGTGGGGGATGGGGGCATTTATTAGGTGATGAAGGCAGTGGGTATTCTATTGCGATTAATGCATTAAAAAGAATGATTTATGAAGAAGAATTAAAGTTAGAAAAAAGTAAATTGCATAAAGAAATTTTAAAAGAACTAAATATAAGAAGTACAGATGAAATTTGTGCATTTGTGTACTCTTCTACAAAAGATAAAATAGCTTCCCTAACTACATTAATATCCAAGTTAGGAGAAGAGGGAGAGGAAAATGCAATAGATATATTAAAAAAAGAAGGAAAAGCTCTTGGAGTAATAACAGAAAGAGTATATAAAAAGTTGAATTTTGAAAAAAGATGTTTAATAGGAGTAAAGGGAAGTGTTATAGAAAAAGCTAAAGTTTTAAGACAAGCTTTTAAGGAATATTTATTAGCAAATTTAGGAGAAGTAGAAATAGTACAAGAAGATGTATCATCTAGTAAAGGAGCCTACTATATGTATTTAAAGGAAATATAAACAGAAGTTTTATTTTTAGATCAGGTTTTAAATAATGAATAAAAAATCAAATTTTATCCTATATTTACTACCACTAAGACTATAATCCTCAATGGGTTCAATATGACCGTAGATAATATGTTCTAATCAGGAGATAGAGCTTCAAGGACTCCCGTTTATGCTAAGAATTGTATTTATATAAATTCGAAGGGGCTGTGGCATTAAAAATTTTATATACAATATATCGTTTTGCAAATTTAAAGTTAACACAATGTATTGTAGGATTTATTCTTAGTACGACAGCCCCTTTATAATAAAGATGAAAAATTATAAATAGTATTTATTACTGATGTTTTAAAAATAAAAGAGTATATAACTTATAATAAAGTTTGGAGTGAATTATATGAGAAAATTGGGGATATCTGTATATCCATCAAACACAAATATTGAAAAAATAAAAGAGTATATAGAACTTGCAGCAAAGTATGGGTTTAAAAGAATTTTTACATGTTTAATATCTTCAGAAGAAATGGAAATAGATCAATTGATTAGTAGGTTTAAAGATATAATTCAATTTGCAAATACAAAAGGAATGGAAGTTGTAGGAGATGTTGAACCAGAAGTATTTAAAAGACTTAAAATTTCTTATTCAGATTTATCCATTTTTAAGGATATAGGATTTTATGGTATAAGATTAGATCTAGGATTTAGTGGAGTTGAAGAATCTATAATGTCCTTTAACAAATACGGAATAAAAGTAGAACTGAATATGAGTAATGGTACAAAATATATAGACAATATTTTAACATATAAGCCTAACTTAGAAAATATATTAGGCTGCCATAATTTTTATCCACATAGATATACTGGATTAAGTTATAAACATTTTCTAAAGTGTAGTAAACAATTTAAGAATTTAGGCATAAGAACGGCGGCGTTTGTAAGTTCAAAAGAAGCAAAATATGGACCATGGCCTGTATCAGAAGGATTAAGTACATTAGAAATGCATAGAGAATTGCCTATAGAAGTTCAAGCTAAACATTTATTTGCTACAGGATTTATAGATGATGTTATTATTGCTAATGCATTTGCTTCAGAGGAAGAACTTAAAGCGTTAAGTAAAATTAATAAAGATATGTTAGAGTTTAAAGTTAATCTTGTAGATAAAATTCCCGAAGTTGAAAAAAGAATAATTCTTAATGAATTTCATTTCAATAGAGGGGATGTATCTGATTATTTAGTAAGATCAACTCAAAGTAGAGTTAAATATAAGGATTATAATTTTGAAGCTTTTAATACTGTAGACATTAGAAGAGGAGATTTGTTAATAGAATCTTCATTGTATAAAAGATATGCAGGGGAATTACAAATTGCCCTTAAAGATATGAAAAATTCAGGTAAAACTAATGTTGTAGGAAGAATAATAGATGAAGAAATATTTCTTATTGATCACTTGGAGCCTTGGGAAAAGTTTGAATTTATTATATAATTTATAACATTATATAAAGATTATTTTATCTATTTGAAACTTATTTATGTTAATGATTAATATTATATTTATAATTATCGCTTAATTTGAAAATATTAGTTAAATTAAGGGGCTGTCGCATTATGAATAAATCCTATAATATATTGTGTTAACTTTAAACTTGTAAAACAATGTATTGTGCGTAAATTCTTTAATGCGACAGTCCATTTTAACATATTGAAAATTAAAATATTATTATTTTAAAATTGCTAACTAATTAAAGTGTAACAGGTTTTATTTTTAGTCATAAAATATAATTGATGACTGTTTAGGCAGGAACAATAATATGAGGAGGTTCCTAATGTATAATAATCTATTTTTTTGTTTTCCTTGTTACATGCAGCAATTTCCTTTCCCATTCCCAGATGAGCAAATGAGATCCATAGAAGATTTTGAATATTATAATGACGCTGAAGATTATAATGATGAGACTGAGAATTACAGTAACATGGAAGAGGATGATATTTTTTATGATGAGGAAGATTCTAATGATACTAGATCTTTAGATAGGCAGGTGAACATACCATTTCCTAGTGGTAGATGGAGTCGCTGGGAAAATCTTGGGGGCGTTTTAACTTCCGCACCAGCAGTATCTTCCTGGGCTCCTAACAGATTAGATACTTTTGTAAGGGGAACAGATGATGCTCTTTGGCATAAATGGTGGAACGGTTCTCGTTGGAGTGAATGGGAAAGCCTTGGAGGAAGATTAACTTCTGCTCCTGGAGCTGTATCTTGGGGAAATAATAGAATTGATGTATTTGCTAGAGGTACAGATAATGCTATGTGGCATATATTTTGGAACGGTTCTCGATGGAGCAGCTGGGAAAGTCTTGGAGGTGTTTTGACCTCTTCACCAGCAGTATCTTCCTGGGCGCCTAACAGATTAGATACTTTTGTAAGGGGAACGGATAATGCACTTTGGCATAAATGGTGGAATGGTTCTCGCTGGAGTGAATGGGAAAGTCTTGGTGGAACACTAACCTCTTCACCAGCAGCTGTGTCTTGGGGAAACAATAGAATTGATGTATTTGCACGGGGCCAAGGTAACCGTCTGTTTCATTTATGGTGGAATGGATCTCGCTGGAGTAGATGGGAAGACCTTGGAGGAAGATTAACTTCTGGCCCCGCTGTTTCTTCTAGAAGATCTAATAGATTAGAGGTATTTGCTAGGGGCGCAAACAATCAATTGATGACCAGGTCTTGGAACGGATCTCGTTGGAGTAATTGGTCAACGATTAGAGGGAATATTATAACCTCTGATCCAGCTGCGGTATCCTGGGGACCAAACAGAACTGATGTATTTGCTAGGGGCAGAAATAATGCAATGTGGCATATTTTTAGAAATTAGTTACAAAATATCAGAGTATTATTAACTATAATATTTTTATCCGGTGAAAAATTATATTTATGAGCTATGCTATTTTTATAGCTTATAGAGAAATAGAAAAGCTATTAGGAGCTCCTTAGGGAGCTCTTATTATTTGAATGGATAAAAACTATATACTAATATTAATCCAATTATAAAAAATACAAGTCCTATCATTAAAAATGGTATAGTTGCTCCATTCCAAGCTGGCTTATTTGTAAAAGCTCTCCATTTAAAAGATAATTTACTCATTCCCATGAAAAAGAATCCAATAAATAAAATTATTATACTAAATAAAAATAAATTATTTGCCATAAAGAATCCTTATACAAAAGCTACTAAAATTTAATACATTATTAGTTTAGTAAGCTTATAAAGGATTTCACCTTCCTTTCTTATCTAAAATTTCATTTGTTTTTTTATTATATTAGATATTTGGTATTTAAGGATTTATTAAATATTAAGCTATTGATTAGCCTTTAGATTATCATGGTAACATTACATAAACGTGTATTTTACCTTAATACTACCTTAAATTTTGTATAGAGTTAAATATAAAATGCTATTTTATAATCTTTATATTTTCTTTAGTTTATATTTCTTTTTCCTTTAGTTTTGTTATGTATATTAAATATATAGTAATAATTTCTAAATTTATATTAATTTAAAATGGAGGAGAAAAAATGGAAGTTCTTCAGGTGGAAAATATTCATAAAAAAATTGGGAAAAGAGAAATAATTAAGGATGTTAGTTTTTCAGTGAAAGAGGGAGAGATATTTGGATTTTTAGGGCCTAATGGAGCAGGGAAAACAACTACTATAAGAATGATGGTAGGTCTTATAGCTCCAACAAAAGGGCGTATTAAAATTATGGGTCATGATATACAAAAAGAAAGAATAAAGTCTTTGAAAAATGTAGGCTGTATAGTTGAAAATCCAGATATGTACAATGACTTAACAGGGATGCAAAATTTAAAATACTATGCAGATTTATATGGTGATATTACTAAAGAAAGAATAAATGAAGTTGCAGAACTTGTGGGATTAAAAGATAGAATCAATGATAATGTTAAAAAGTATTCTTTGGGAATGAAACAAAGATTAGGACTAGGTCAAGCTATATTGTCAAATCCAAAGTTATTAATATTAGATGAGCCAACAAATGGATTAGACCCTATAGGAATGCATGAGTTTAGAGAGATAGTAAAAGATATAGCAAAAAAAAATAATAGTGCAGTTTTTATATCATCACATATTTTATCTGAAATTGAGCAAATGTGTGATCACTTTGCAATTATAAATAAAGGCAGTATAAAAACAATACAAGCAGTGTCAGAAGAATCTTCTAATATTGAAAGATTAAAAATATCTACTAATGAAATAAAAAAGATACAAGATGTATTTTCAAAATTAAATTTTGTAAGAAATATTAATGTAGAGCAAAATTCTATTGTTGTTGAAATAAGTCCCAAAAACTTTTCCCAGATAATAAAAGAGATAGGTAAAAATGATGTAAACATTGATGATATATGTAAGGTTGAAAGCAATCTTGAGAATAAATTTATGAAAATACTTGAGGAAGGTGCTTAAGAATATGAAATTAATAAAAAATGAAATGAAAAAGATTATTTTATCAAGAAAATATTTAGTTGTTATGAGCATATTTATTGTTTTATATGCATGTATTAGTGTTTTAATGTACAAAGATACATTGAAATCTAAACCTGAAACAATGTTAAGTTTTAATGAAAAAAATTTAGAGTATTGGCAAAATCAAAAGAAAGATAAAGATATACCTAAAGAAAGAAAAAATGAAATAGAGCAAAATATAAAAAGTATAGAAAGAAGAAATAAAGATCTAAAATTTCAAATTGCAAATAAAAATTTAGATTGGAAAAGGAGATTAACTAAAGATAATAATAATTTAAAGAAGCAGATCAAAGAGTCAGAAAAAAATGGTGAAAATGCAGCGATAAGTGAATATAAACAACAAATAGCAATGAATGATTATTATCTAAATAATAATATTACACCTACACCAAATTATGAAATAACTGCATTTAATGTTATGCCTAAGGTGAATATGATTATGGGATTTTTAATAATTTCAATAATTATAGCCATAATGACGTCTACTTCAGTGTCAGGAGAATTTAATCCAGCTACCATAAAACTTCTTTTAACCAAACCAGTTTCTAGGGAAAGAGTTTTATTTTCAAAGTTTATGGCTTCAGCTATAGTTTGTATTTTATCGTTTTTAATTATAAAAATATTAGCATTTTTAGTTTTAGGTACAGTGTTTAGTTTTGGATCTTTCAAAGAGCCAATGGCTTATTATAGTAGATATATTGCTAATAAAGATTTAATTGAAAATATAGGTTTGGGAGTAAAACCGGATTTAAGTAGTTTAAAAATATCTTCTATTTTTAAATTTGTATTATTGAGCGAAGGTATAAGTATGCTATTTATAATGGCTACTGTATCATTATGTTTATTGATTTCTACACTAACTAAGAAAAGTGTAACTTCTATTAGTATTAGTACTATATTGTTTGCTGTAATATCTATTATAAATACTAAACAATTAGATAATGCTACTGGAGGAAACTTAGTAATTCATAAGGTTATGCCTTACTTATTTTCCACTTATAGTACTGGAGAACTTGTAATCAGTAGAGAGATAATTCCTAAAATTGGGTTGTCGTTTGTAAATATACCTTTTATCATATTTATTCTTTTAGCCTGGACTATAGGATGTTATTTAATATCTAATTTTGTTTTTGTAAAGAGAGATATATTATAAAGATATGATTAAACCCTATTTTATCTGATGATTGCCTATTTTGATATTTTCATCCTATTCAAAGTGAGAATAAAGATAAGCTACGTCATTAAATAACCATTTCCCAAGCTTTAGTTTGGATAAAAACTTCACATAAAGCCAATAACTCTACTCATCATTGTTATATATTTGTATAATTTTAGAAGACTAAAAAACATAATGAAGTGTAAATAATTCATTTAGCGTATATAGTTTCTTAACCGTTTTGATGCGGGGAATTATTTGGTATAATTGTATCAGACAGGTAAGGGGGATGCTAAGTGAATTATAAAATATTAATAGTAGATGATGATAAAACTATAGTGGAATTTTTGCAAATATTTTTAATTAAGGAAGGATATGAGGTAAAGTTTTCTTATAATGGAGAAGAAGCTTTAAATAGAATAGAAAATGAAAAGTTTGACTTGATTTTAATGGACATAATGATGTCTAAAATAGATGGATTTGAAGCTATAAAAATAATAAGAAAACTTACCAATACGCCGATTATATTTTTAACAGCTAAAGATAATCAGCAAGATAAAATTAAAGGATTCATTTCTGGTTGTGATGATTACATAACAAAACCTTTTGATTTAGTAGAACTTTCTTTAAGAATGTCTGCTATTTTAAGAAGAAGCAATGTAAGTGAAATTAAAGAAAATAAAGATATTATAAAAATTAAGGACTTGAAATTAAATTTAAAAGAACATACTTTATATAAAGGAAAGGATGAAATAACACTTACTCCAAAAGAATTTGATATTTTATATTTGCTTGCTAGAAATAAAGGCAGAGTCTTTCCTTCAAGTGAGTTATATGAAAGAGTGTGGGGACAAGAATTTTTAGAAAATGATAATAGTTTATTAACACATATTAGAAATTTAAGAGAAAAGTTAAATGATACAGTGAAGAATTCAAAATATATCAAAACTGTTTGGGGAGTAGGTTATAAGATTGAAAAGGAAGCTTAGAATTGGATTAACAACAGAACTTATGATACTTTTTATTATAGCTTTAATAATCACAGTTTTTGGAGTTGGTATAGCTTTAGGAAGTTTAGATATTTCAGCATATAATATAAATAAATATTCACACCCAGAACATTTTAAAAATAGTTTTATAATAAAAGAGTATGAGAGTACTGTTGAAAAACGAGTGAATAGGGTAATGAAAGAAAATCCAAATCAGCTTAAAGTGCCACACAAAATGGATAAAAAGCTAAAGAAAGAGTTCCCATATAGTTTTAGAGGAAAAACTTTAGTTTATATTATTAATTCTAATGGGGAAATACTAAGTTCTAATAATGAAGAAAATATGTGTAATATACGCAAATCTATGATAAAAGAAGGAGTACAGATAAAAAAATATCATGGTGATATCATAAATATTAGACAAATAAAAAAAATAAATAATGATTTATATATAGCAATTATAAGCGATTCAGTTATAGATGGAGAGCTTATTATAATGTATACAGAGTTATTTGTATTTATGATTATTTTTGCAATACTTGCAAAAGGAAGATTGAGATATATTATATTGATTGAAAAGGGAGTAAAGAAGCTTTATTCATCAAATTTTGAAAAGAAAATACCATTAAAATATAATAATGAACTTACCTCTTTGGCTATGGCGCTAAATGACATGGGGGATACAATAAAAGAAAATAAAAAGAATGAGGAAGAATTTTTATTAAATATATCTCATGATTTAAGAACTCCATTAACCTCTATATTAGGTTTTCTAAATCTTTTGAAACAGAAAAAGTATGATACAGAGGAAGAAAGAGAAGGGTATATAAATACTATTGAAGAGCAAAGTGTATACTTAAAAACTCTTATAGACGAATTTTTTCAATTTTCAAAGTTAAAATGGAAAAATGTTAAACTAAATAAAGAAAATATAAATCTTCAAGAGATTCTACGTCAAATAAGTGATGGATTTTATCCTCAACTAAAAGAAAATAAAATTAGTATATCTATGAATTTTCCTGAAAAACCTTTATATAAAGAGGTAGATGTTGAAAAATTTATGAGAGTATTAGAAAATGTAATATCTAATGCTATAAAATATAGCTATAAAGGAACAGAAATTAGTTTAAATTTATATGAAAATAAAGATAGAATAGAAATGGAATTTTGGAATACTCCTATAGAAAATCTAAAGGAAGATGAATTAGATTTTTTATTTAAAAGATTTTATAAAAAAGATTTATCAAGAAGTAATAAAGGAGCAGGACTAGGACTTGCTATAGCTTTAGAGGTAATAAAACTTCATGAAGGAGAATTATATGCAGTAATGAAGAATAAGAAATTGGGAATTATAATAAAATTATAATAAAAAATTAATAAATTGTTAACAATGCTAAATAGTATTAAAAACCTCTTATATACTTAAATTCTTGTACAAATGCAACCTATTATAAAAAAGAATTCACACTGATAAAGCGGTATAATAATAGTTGAGTACAAGGAGGTAAATAAATGTTAAAACCAGAAATTTTAGACATATTAAAATGCAAAGAGGGAGGATTAACCAAAGAAGGATTAATAAAAGATTTTATAGCTGGTATTATAGTAGCTATAATAGCTTTACCATTATCTGTGGCTTTAGGTATAGCCTCGGGAGTATCCCCAGAAAAGGGACTTATTACAGCCATAATAGCAGGATTTTTAATTTCATTTTTAGGTGGAAGTAGAGTTCAAATAGGAGGACCTACAGGAGCCTTTGTTGTTATTATATATGGTATCATAGATAAATATGGTATCGATGGACTTGTAATAGCCACATTGATGGCGGGGATAATACTTGTTATCTTTGGGTTATTAAAATTCGGCTCTTTAATTAAATACATATCTTATCCAATAACAGTTGGATTTACAGCAGGGATAGCTGTTACATTATTCTCTACTCAAGTTAAGGATTTCTTAGGGTTAGTAATAAATAAAGTACCATCAGAATTTTTACCAAAATGGTCAATGTACATATCTAACATAGGAACATTAAATTATCAAACTTTAAGTTTAGGTATTTTTTCTTTATTAGTTTTAATAATATGGCCTAAATTTAGTAAAAAAGTACCAGGAGCGTTAGTTGCACTAATATTATCTACTCTTATAGCTTATTTTTTAAAGCTAGATGTGGCAACTATAGGAACTCAATTTGGAGAAATATCATCAAAAATAGCACTACCTAAATTACCAGGAATAGATATTATCACGTTACAAAAGTTAATTAAGCCAGCTTTTACTATAGCTATTTTAGCAGCTATAGAATCTTTATTATCTGCAGTTGTAGCAGATGGTATGATAGGTAAAAAACATAATTCAAATATGGAGTTAATAGCACAAGGGGTTGGAAATATTGCGTCAGCTTTGTTTGGAGGAATACCAGCTACAGGAGCTATTGCAAGAACAGCAGCTAATGTTAAAAATGGAGGAAGAACTCCTATAGCGGGAATGGTACATGCTATAACATTATTATTAATAATGAAGATTTTTATGCCCTTAGCAAAGTACATTCCGTTGACTACTTTAGCAGCTATATTAATAGTTGTATCTTATAATATGAGTGGATGGAGAATTTTTAAAGATATGCTAAAAGCACCAAAAAGTGATGTAATAATATTACTAGCCACATTTTTTCTAACAGTTATATTTGATTTAGTAATAGCTATAGAAGTAGGGATATTCATATCCATGTGCTTATTTATGAGAAAAATGGCTTTGGCTATAGAAATTAATGAATTGGATGAAAATTATTGTTCTAAAAAATTAAGTTTAGAAAGTATACATACAAATAAAATAGGTAATGAAATATTAATATATGACATAAATGGTCCACTATTTTTTGCAGGTATAGATAATTTTATATCTTCAATAGAAAGCCTAGATACAGAGTCAAAAGTGGTTATATTAAGAATGAAAAATATGCCTGTACTAGATGTTACAGCTTATAGTGAGTTAAAGAAAATAGAAAAACTGTGCATAGAAGAGGAAATAAAATTAATTATGTCCGAAGTACAAGCTCAACCTATGGGGGTTATGGAAAATATGGGAATGGTATCAAGATTAGGAAAAAATAGATTTATAAGAACTTTAGAGGAAGCTATAAAAGCAGCTAATAATTGTTGTATTAGTTAATTTTTATATGAAAACATAAATAATAAAATTAAGTAGAGTTGAAATGGAATCTATAAGGTAGACATTTATAAAAGGTCTATGTTATAGATTCTTTTTTGTTTATAATAAAGCAAAATTTTATTCTATTATTATCCTTCCTAGATTATATAAAAATATGGTATTTTAAAATTTTGAGCTTCAGTTATTTAAAAGTCTTATGTCGTATATAAGTACTGATATCGTCTAGACTTTAGAAAAAATGGGCGGGATTATATAATTAAGAAATAATATAATTAAATTTAAACTTTTTATAGAGCTATATCGTATTACTTATGGAGGGGGGATAATTTTGGGACTGAGTGATGAAGAATTGGTTAATGAGATTATTAGTGGAAACCAATCTGCTATGGAAGTACTTGTAAGTAGAAATTATAAATTGGTATATGCTTTTATATATAGAAATGTAGGAGAGTATCATACTACACTGGATTTGACCCAGGAGAGCTTTATAAAAATTATGAAAAACTTAAAAATCTTTAAAAGTCATAAAGGTAATTTTCAATGTTGGATTTTGAAGATAGCTTTAAATGTTTGTAAAGATTATTGGAAAAGCGCTTATGTTAAACATAACACTGTTGATGACAGCTCTTTAGAGCAGGTTTATGAAGAGGAAAATGTTATAAATTATTTAGAAAAGATTGAAGAAAGACAGGAAATCAAAAAAGCCATGATGTTATTGCCAGAAGAACAAAGAGAAGTAATTATATTAAGATACTATAATGATTTGAAAATAAGGGATATAGCTAATATAACAGAAATAAAGGAAGCCACTGTAAAATCAAGATTAAGACTTGCTATAGGAAAGCTTAAAACATTATTACAAAGGGGGGATAGTAATGAAAGAAACAAAAGAAGTATTTAAGGATAAAGAGTTTTTAGATATTTCACAGAAAGAAATGGAAGAATTTATAGATGTTTTTAATGACTATAGTGTTGAGTATCCCACCCAAAACGAAATAGATCAGTGCATAGAAAATTTAAGAGTTTATGTTCCTAAAAAGAAAAGTTTATTACAGGTATTTGAGAAATTGTTAAGTAGAGGGCAAATAGAAATAAGTTATATAAATAAATTATATTGGATTATAAGCATCTTAGTATTTTTAATAACTTTTAAATTAGCTACAGATATGAGTATTAATCCTTATAAAGTCATTACGTTAATAAGTCCCATTCCTTTATTATTAGGTTTTATAGAAATTTTTAAGGGAAAAGAAAATAATATGCTAGAACTAGAGCTAAGTTTTAAAATTTCAGGTAAAGAAATAATAATTAGTAGGATTATAATAATAGGAATTTTTAATATTATCTTAAATACTGCTATGAGTGTATTGTTTTTTAAAACTGGTTTAGACATTGAATTGTTAAAAATTAATATTTTTTGGATAGTTCCTTTTGTTTGGGTAAATCTTATAGCATTTACTATAGCAAAAAATTTTAGGGGAGGTTATGTTTCATTAGGTGTCATAAGTTTTTGGATTTTATTAGTGTCTATTTTATTTAAAAGTAAATATTTTATAGAAAGAATTATGTATATAAATATGAGTGTTTATATGGGTATGGCAGTGATTGGGATATATTTGTACTACAAGGTTCTTAAGAGATATATGCAAACAGAATTAAAAAATTTTCAGTATGAAGAATAGGATAAACAGAGAATAAGTTGTTTTATGATATTAAAAGGTATTTTTATAAGTACATTCTAATTGAGCATAAGAATTGGTTTAAAATTAGGAATCTTTAATAAAGAATAGATAATGTTTAGGTATTAAATATAGTTAATAAAATAATAGGGGAGAGTTGTATGAAACTTAAAATAGATAACTTAACTAAAAAATATTCAGATAAGGTAGCTGTAAAAGATTTTTCTATAGAGATGACTGAAGGGGTTTATGGGTTATTAGGACCCAATGGAGCAGGAAAGACCACCTTAATGAGGATGATTTCTGATGTACTTAATCCTACCTGTGGACAGATTTTAGTAAATAATGTGGATAAAAATGATTTAGGAGAAGATTATAGAGACTTATTAGGATATTTGCCGCAAGATATGGGATACTATAAAAATTTTACAGCAGAAAGATTTTTAAAGTATGTGGCAGCGTTAAAAGGTTTGAATAAAAAAATAGCAAAGGAGAGAATAGAAGAACTTTTAGAGGTTGTAGGACTTAGTGAGTATAAAAATAAAAAAGTAGGTAAATTTTCCGGTGGGATGAGGCAAAGAGTTGGCATAGCTCAAGCACTTTTAAATAATCCTAAGATTTTAGTATTAGATGAGCCTACAGCAGGGTTAGATCCTAAAGAGAGAATACGTTTTAGAAATTTAATTTCAGATATATCCAAAGAGAGAATTATTATTTTGTCTACTCATATTGTTGGGGATATAGAATATATTGCTAAACAGGTTATTTTAATAAAAGAGGGACAACTTATTAAATCTTCAACAGGAGAGAGACTTTTAAAAGAGATGAAGGGTAAGGTCTGGAAGGTAGAAGTAGATGAAAAAGATATAACTAAATATGAGGATACATATCAAGTAGTAAATATTATGAGAAAGGAAAATAAAGTTCAGCTTAGAATATTAAGTCCTCATAAGCCAGTAGAAAGTGCTATAGATATTGAACCTAATTTTGAAGATATGTATATGCATTATTTTAATGAAAAGATAGAATAAACAACCTAAAAGTTTAAAAGTAAAATTGGAAACTACTTTTGAATTTTATCTAAAAAGATTAAAAAGAAATTATATATAGAACATAGTAGGAGGATTAAATATGGAATTGTTAAAACAGGAATTATATAAGATATTTTCTAAAAAACATTTATTTTTAATATTAGCTTTAATGATTTTACTTACTTATGGTCCTAATGCACTTATAGCATTTAAGGATGTTAAAAGTGACTACAGACCAATAAATAAAGTATATAATTATACAAAGCCTTTTGAAGGGAAAATAACTAAAGAAAAAGAAGAGAAAATATTTAGTGTTTTTAAAAGTAATAAAGATAAGAACAAGGATGATAAAATGACAGGAATATATGAGGGAATATGGTGTAATTATTCTGAACAAAAACGACCAAGATTTGTAGCAATATCTGATGTTTTAAGAGAAGCAGATCCTCCTTTTTATAATGAAAAGCTGGATAATAGAACCCATGATTTTAAAGGATATAAATTAGATGAATTAAATAAAAATTTAAAAGAACTTAAAAAAGCAGGAAAAGAAAATACTTATGAATATAAAAATAAGAGTGCGGCTAATAATATGTATAAAAAACTTTCCGAGCCTAAATTTTTTTATGTAGAAAGTTGGCAGTATATATCTTCTTTTGTAAATGATACAAATTTCACTATTATATTTATAATGCTTTTGTTAGGGATTTCACCTATTTTTTCAGAGGAATATAAAACTAAAGTATCTACTATAATTTTATCTAGCAAAAGAGGTAGAAGTGGATGTGTTAGAGCAAAGATATTAGCGGCGATTATATATGCTATACTTATAGCTTTTATATGTAATCTTATAGGTACTATTGTAGTAACTAAAATGTATGGTATAGAAGGACTTAATGCACCCATGCAATCTTTATTTGAGTTTAGCTGCTCTCCGTACAATTTTACTATAGTACAGTTTTACCTTACATTATTTTTTACAAGTATAATAGGAGCTATTTTATTTGTATTATTGATATTATTGATATCTAACATTACCAAATCCTCTATGATGACTTTTTTTATTTCTGGTTTTATATTTGTATTTCCAATGTTAGTAGAAAAATTCATTGGCATGGCTAATGTTTGGTGGAAAAAGCCATTGATAAGTTTAAGTATTACACAAATTTTTAATGCTACAAAAATATATGATGTATTTAGTACAATTAATATATTTGGACAGCCTTTAATTTATCCTTATTTTATTTTAATTTATTCTATTGTATTAGGAACATTATTAACTTATATTTTACATAGAAAATTAAAATATGAAGAGATAAAATAAAGAATAATTTAATAAAATTAAATAATAGTTATATAAAAAAACAATGCATTAAGCAGTAATTTTGTTATAAATGTAGAATATATAAGATGTAGAATATATTGAGAAAAGGATTGTTTTATATGGCATATGTTTATATAGTAGAATGTAAAGATGGAACTTTATATACAGGATGGACAACAGATATTGAAAGAAGAATAAGTGAGCACAATAAAGGAAAGGGTGCAAAATATACAAGAGTTAGAAGACCAGTAGTTTTAAAACATTCTGAGAAATTTGATACAAATAGAGAAGCTATGAAAAGAGAATGTGAAATAAAAAAACTATCCAGAAAGGATAAAATAAAATTATTTGATTATAATTAGTTTAATTGGCAAATAATATTATTATTCATTAAAATAATGAAAAAACACATAGTTAAATATCAATATAAAGTTAAAAAAATTAAACTTAGTTAAGGTATTGACAATGTTTGTAATATAACTTATTATAATAATTAAATCTTAGAAAATTAAATAAATTTATAGCAAAGAAGAGGAATAGTAGATTCCTAGGCTTTTTACAGAGAGGGATGTAAGATGAGAATTCCTGAAAGCTAAGTTTTGAACCAGCCTCCGAGTTCTGTACTGAATTTAAGTAGGATACAGCGGAAAAATTCCGTTATCAATAAAAGTGAGCATATTTTATATATGTTAACAAGGGTGGTACCGCCGACACAACTTCGGTCCCTGTATAGGGATTAGAAGTTTTTTTTATTTACAAAAAAATAAATTTTAGGGAGGAATTTAATATGGCAAGAGATAAAAAATTTGTTGAAGATATTACACCAATGGATGAAGACTTTGCACAATGGTATACAGATATAGTAAAGAAGGCTGAACTTGCAGATTATTCAAGTGTAAGGGGTTGTATGATAATACGTCCTTATGCCTATGCTATGTGGGAAATGATTCAAAAGGACTTAGATGAAAGATTTAAAGCTACAGGACATGAAAATGTATATATGCCTTTATTCATACCAGAAAGTTTATTAAATAAAGAAAAAGATCATATAGAAGGGTTCGCTCCAGAGGTTGCTTGGGTAACTCATGGTGGAGAAGAAGAGCTTACAGAAAGATTATGTGTTAGACCTACATCAGAAACATTATTCTGTGAACACTATGCAAAAATAGTTCAATCTTATAAGGATTTGCCAAAGCTTTATAATCAATGGTGCTCAGTAGTAAGATGGGAAAAAACTACAAGACCATTTTTAAGAACTGCAGAATTTTTATGGCAAGAAGGCCATACAATTCATGCTACAGCAGAAGAAGCAAGAAAAGAAACGGAACAAATGCTTAATGTATATGCAAAACATGTTGAAGATGTGTTAGCTATACCTGTAATAAAGGGACAAAAAACAGAACAAGAAAAATTTGCAGGGGCAGTGGCTACTTACACAATAGAAAGTTTAATGCATGATGGTAAAGCGCTACAAACAGGTACATCTCACTATCTTGGAGACCATTTTGCAAGTGCCTTTGGAATTCAATATTCAGATAAAGAAGGAAAACTTCAAAATGTACATCAAACTTCATGGGGCGTTACAACTCGTATGTTAGGAGCTATAATAATGGTTCATGGAGATGACAGTGGATTAGTAGTTCCACCAAGAATAGCACCAACACAAGTAGTTATAGTACCAGTAGCTCAGCATAAAGAAGGAGTACTTGATAAAGCTTATGAACTAAAAGAAAGAGTGGGTAAAGTAGCGAGAGTTAAACTTGATGATACAGACAAGATGCCAGGTTGGAAATTTAATGAATATGAAATGAAAGGTGTTCCAATAAGATTAGAAGTTGGACCTAAAGATATAGAAAAAAACCAAGTGGTTTTGGTAAGAAGAGATATAAGAGAAAAAATTACAGTTTCTATGGATGAACTAGAAGTAGTTATACCAGAATTGTTAAATAAAATACATGAATCTATGTTTAATAAAGCTAAAGAAAGAATGGAACAAAAAACTAGTATAGCTAAAAACATGGATGAATTTAAAAAAGTTGTTGAAAATAAAGCTGGTTTTGTAAAGGCTATGTGGTGCGGAGATAAAGAATGTGAAGAAAAAATAAAAGAAGAAACAGGAGCTAGTTCTAGATGTATACCATTTGATGGAGAAGATGTATCAGATACTTGTGTATGTTGTGGCAAAAAAGCTAAAAATTTAGTTTACTGGGGAAGAGCATATTAATTAAAAAGTTATTTAATTAATAGATCTTATAAAGTAATATATTGGAAAATTAAAAGGTATAGGGGAATCAATGATTTTTCTATACCTTTTATGTGGTAAGCTTTAACTTTTATATTTGTAAATTATGGTGTAAATTTTGGAAGTAAAGAGGTATAATGTATTTGTAATATGAAAATACATTATATATTGAGGGGGTATTTTTTTGGAGATAAATAAAATAATAGAAGAGTTAAAAGGTGATCTTATAGACTCTACTGCAGAATTGATTAAAATTAAAAGTATAGAAGGCGAAGCAAAGGAAGGTAAACCTTATGGGGAAGGCGTAGCCAGTGCATTGGAAAAAGCATTAGAAATAAGTGAAAAGTTAGGATTTAAAACTGTAAACGTAGACGGATATGTTGGATATGCTGAATATGGTGAAGGTGATGACTATATAGGTGTTTTAGGTCATTTAGATTTAGTACCAGAAGGAGATGGATGGAAGTATCCACCTTATGGAGCAGAAATACATGATGGAAAAATGTATGGTAGAGGAACTACAGATGATAAAGGTCCTATAATGGCAGCACTTTATGGTTTAAAAGCTATAAAAGAAGCAAAACTTCCTTTATCTAAAAAGGTTAGAATTTTATTTGGGACAAATGAGGAAACAGGATCTAATGAAATATCACATTATTTAGCAAAGGAAAAACCACCGATACTTGGCTTTACTCCTGATGCTGAATATCCAATAATCTATGCTGAAAAAGGAATTACAAGATTTGATGTAGTAAAAAAATTAGAAATTAAAAGTGATAAGCAGATTAAGTTAAAATATGTTAAAGGTGGAGATGCTCCTAATATCGTGCCAGATTATTGTGAAGCTGGTATAGAGTGTCCAGATCCAGATATGATAATAAAATCTGTAGAATATTGCGCAAATAAGAATGGAATAGACTTAAAAGCAAAAGAAAAAGAAGGACTAGTTGTAGTTGAATCTGTTGGTGTAGCTGCTCACGGAAGTACACCAGAAGTTGGAAAAAATGCCATAATGCAAATGTTTAAATTTTTAGCAGACCTTCCATTAGGGCATTGTGATGAGTTACAATTTATTAGATTCTTTAATAATAATGTAGCAAATGAAACTGATGGTAAATCTTTTGGAGTATGCTTAGAGGACGAACCTTCAGGTAAAACAACCTTTAATGTTGGAATTGTATCTATGAATAATGATGAAATAAGATTGGCATTAGACATAAGATATCCTGTTACATATAAAGCAGAAGATCTTATGGAAAGATTCAATAAGAAAATAGAAGGAACAGGAATAGAAATAGAAAATTTTGAAAATCTACCTTCTTTATATTTCAATGCTGAACATAAATTGATAAAATCATTACAAAAAGTATATAAAGAACAAACAGGAAAAGAACCAACATTATTGGCTATAGGTGGAGGAACTTATGCAAAAGATATGCCTAATATGGTTGCTTTTGGGCCGATTTTCCCAGGAGATCCAGATATAATTCACAAAAAGAATGAATATATAAAGATTGAAGATTTAATATTAAACGCTAAAATATATGGACATGCTATATATGAGTTAGCCAAATAGTATATTTATAGTTTGATAGTTATTTATAAAAAGATGTGAGATAAATATATAATATTTGCTCATATCTTTTATTTGTCTATAGTAATTTATAAAAAATTATAATAGTAAATGATTTTGTTTATGGTACAAATCATATACCTAATATAAACAAACATACATATATATTATGCTAAATTAAATGGTATTAAGAGTATATACAGCTATAATATTCATAATTTTTTCTTAAATTTATTATTAAATATTTTTTGTAACAAATATTTAATAATAAGTTTAAGATTATTCCAAATAAGAATATGGCAATAATAATAGAAATGTAATAGTATTTATAGGGGAGAAAAATTATATTTATTTTTTTATAATTATGATAGAATATACTATGTGTTTAAGGCGTAAATTTATTTAATATAAAATGGAGGAAAAATTATGTCTAAAAATAATAAATTTGACAAGAACAAAATAAAGTATTTTGCTTATTATGCTATAGCAGTAGCACTAATAGTATATATGCTTAATGATTATGTTACAAACATAAAGTCAGATCATATAAAATACAGTGAATTTGTAAAATATTTAAATGAAAATAGAATAGAAGAAGTTCAATTAACAAGGGATAAAATAATAATTCATCCTAAGATTAATAAAGGCGAAAAAAAGAAAGTAATGTACACAGAGTCAATATATGATCCTAATTTAGTAAAAAAATTAGATGCTTCTAAGGTGAAATATGGTGGTGTTCCTCAGGAAAATTCAGCCATAAAAAGTTTTATTGTAAACTGGGTTATACCTATAATAATATTTATGTTTTTAGGAAGAATGTTGTTTGGTAAATTAGATAAAAAAATGGGTAGCGGTGTTATGTCCTTTGGGAAAAATACAGCTAAAATATATGCGGAAAATGAAACAGGAATTACTTTTGAAGATGTAGCAGGTCAGGATGAGGCTAAAGAATCTTTAGTAGAGATTGTAGATTTCTTGCATAAGCCAGAAAGATATACAGAAATAGGAGCTAAGCTGCCTAAGGGAGCATTACTTGTAGGACCTCCAGGAACAGGTAAAACTTTATTAGCTAAGGCAGTTGCTGGGGAAGCTAAAGTTCCTTTCTTTTCATTATCTGGTTCAAGTTTTGTGGAAATGTTTGTAGGTATGGGAGCTGCTAGGGTAAGAGACTTATTTGAACAAGCACAAGAAAAGGCTCCTTGTATAATATTTATAGATGAGATAGATGCTATAGGTAAGAGCAGAGATAATGCTATGAGTAGCAATGATGAAAGAGAACAAACTTTAAATCAATTATTAGCAGAGATGGATGGATTTGATTCATCTAAAGGTGTTGTTATATTAGCGGCTACTAATAGACCAGAAATATTAGATAAAGCCCTTTTAAGACCAGGTAGATTTGATAGAAGAGTAATAGTAGACAGACCAGATTTAAAGGGAAGAGAAGATATATTAAAAGTTCATTCAAAGGGAGTAAAAATATCGGAAGAAGTAGATATGTCGTCTATTGCCAAAAGTACTCCAGGGGCAGTAGGGTCTGATTTAGCTAATATAATAAATGAGGCAGCTTTAAGAGCGGTTAAAAATGGTAGACAGGAAGTAATACAAGAGGATTTAGAAGAAGCAGTGGAAGTTATTATTGCAGGTAAGGAGAAAAAGGACAGAATATTATCTCCTCAAGAAAAAAGGCAAGTTGCTTTCCATGAAGTTGGGCATGCTCTTGTAGCAGCATTGCTTCCTAATACAGATCCAGTACACAAAATAACCATTGTTCCAAGAACTATGGGGGCATTAGGTTATACTATGCAACTTCCAACAGAAGATAAATATTTAATAAATAAAGAGGAAATGTTAGATAAAATAACAGTTATGTTAGGAGGTCGTTCTGCAGAGGAAGTTAAATTTAATTCTATATCTACAGGAGCTGCTAACGATATAGAAAGAGCTACTCAAACTGCTAGAAGTATGGTTACTGTATATGGTATGACTGATAGATTTGATATGATGGCTTTAGAATCTGTCCAAAATAGATATTTAGATGGAAGACCAGTTCAAAATTGTAGTGCAGAAACAGCAGCTATAATAGATGATGAAGCTTTAAATATAATAAAAGAATGTCATGAAAAAGCCAAAAAAATGCTAAAAGAAAATGAAGAGTTATTAAATAAGATAACAGAAAAATTATTGGAAAAAGAAACCCTTATGGGAGATGAATTTATGGCAATGGTTAAAGGAGAAGATGAGTCTACATCAAAAGGAACAGAGGTAGAGGAAAGGGAAAAAGAAGTAGACGAAAATGAAATAGAGGATAGAATATTAGATGAATCTGTAATGGAGACAAAAGGAGTAAGTGATAAATCACCTATATAGGAATAAACCGGAATGGAGAGAGGTTTATGGATAATAATCAGATAAATAATTCCATGGATAAATATATAGAGCTAAGCATGGAAAGAGAATATTTAGATTTTATAATAGATAAGGTAAGAAAAGAAACAGGAATATATTTAGATAAAAGAAAAGATATAGTAAAGGATATAGTAGAATATAGAAAAGAATTTTTAGAAGAAGATAAAAATGATGAAGATAAAGTAGCAGAATACTTTGATCATGAAAGATACTTAAAAGAAAAGCTTTATGGTTTTATAGATAAAAAACTAAAAGAGCTCACTGTTCTAGAACAGAATCCTTACTTTGGAAAAGTTAATTTTATAGATGAAGGGGATGAAGATTCTATCTATATAGGTAGATACGGATTTTTAGAAACAGGTAATTATAAACCTTTTATTGTGGACTGGAGAGCTCCTATATGCCAAATATTTTATCAAGGTAAATTAGGAAATATAGCCTATGAATCACCAGAAGGTAAAATAGAGGTAGATGTAAAATCTAAAAGACAATATGTTATCCGTAAGGGTATATTAAAGGGGATGTTTGATTCTGCTTTAGATGTAAAAGATGAAGTTCTTCAAATGATTTTAAGTGAAAATACCAAGGAAAAATTAAAGGATATAGTTATGACTATACAAGAAGAGCAAGATAGCTTAATTAGACAACCTAAAAACAAAGCTATGATTGTTAATGGAGCTGCAGGTAGTGGTAAGACTACCATTGCTCTTCATAGAGTAGCATACTTATTATATAATTATAGGAATCAAATACAAGATAAAGTATTAATACTAGGACCTAATAATATTTTTGTGGATTATATATCAGAAGTATTACCAAGTTTAGGTGAAAATGGAGTTAAGCAAACTACCTTTAAGGATTTTATAGAAGACTTGCTACCTGTAAATAATTTTCTAGAATATGATAATTATATAAAAAGATTTATGCAAAAAGATAATAAATTTATAGAAGATATAACATATAAACAATCTAAAGCATATATGGAAGATTTAGATAGTTTTATGGAAGAGTTAGAACAAAACATATTTATTACAGAAGACGTAGTATTAATGGACGAAGTTGCTATAGATAAAAAAGAAATAGATGAAATGCTTTATTCTTATTATAAATATATGCCTTTGTTTAAAAGAAGTAAAAAGGTAAAAAGAATAGTATTTTCTAAAATAAGAGATGTGAGAAACAAAAAAGTCTATGAAATCCAAAGACAATATGAAGAAGAGATAAAAAAGCTATCAGAAGAAGAACTACAACTCAATAAAAATAATTTAGAGTTTGAAAGAAAGAATAATATAAGAAACATAGTGAAAAAATCTATGGAGGTAAAAAAATCATTAGTATGGCTAGATAATCCACAGGTTTTGGATATATATAATGAGTTTAATAATAACAAAAAACTTACTGTAGATGATATTATAGCTATATTATATTTAAAAATAAAATTAGAGGGTTTAAGATATAAAAGTGAAATAAAACATATAGTAATAGACGAAGCACAAGATTATTCATTTTTACAGTTTGTAGTATTAAAAGAACTTACAGATTGTCAATCTATAACTATAGTAGGAGATGTTAATCAAAGAACATTACCTTGCAAGGATGAAGTTCCCATGTTATGCTTAGATTCTGTCTTTGATAGAGTTGATGTAGAGTATTTTAATTTAGACAAAAGTTATAGATCAACAAAAGAGATTATGGAGTATGCTAATAAATACTTAAAAACAAATAAAATTATTCCTTTAGTAAGAGAAGGAGAACCTGTAAAAGAAGTAATAGTAAAGAATACAGAGGAAGTAATAGATAAAGTTAATTATTATTTGAGCTACTTAGAGAATAAAGGTTATGAAAGTATTGCAATCATAACAACTACACTAGAACAGGGGAAAGTTATAGGAACAGAATTAAAAAAGCAAATGTATATTAATTTAATAGAAAGAGAAGATATAATTTATTCTGGAGGTAAGATAATAATTCCTTCTTATTTATCAAAAGGTTTAGAATTTGATGCTACTATTTTAATATTAGATGATAATAATGTAGGAGAAAACTTAAAATATATAATGGCTACAAGAGCTTTACATGAAATGATAGTTGTACACAAAAAAGATGAAAAGTTATAAACAGTGTGGATAACCTTTTACTAATAGTGGGGACTATTTACATAAAAATACTAACAGATAAATTTTACACCATAAGTTGTAATTAATAATAGTTTAAATAAAATTAATAAAAAGAACTGCTAATTCCGAAGAGTTTATAGACTCTTCGGAATTAGCAGTTCTTTATTTTTGTGGAATTTTCCGAATTATATTTAAATTTATAAGATTTTTTTAAAATTTTATAAATAATTTTAATTAGTTATTAATGAATGATACTAATAAAAGCTATAATTAAATTAATTTGTTTTAAAACTTAAAAAATCTTCAATTATGGATTCTCTAATTTGTGGAATTTTAGAAAAATCCATATTATTCACATAATATTTTTCTAGATCGTCATGAAGGCTTTTTTCAGAATGAAGTATATCTGTAGCTTTATTTATAAGTGTATAAAATAATTCTTTATCTTCATTTATTTTTGTTCTATTACTATTTAAAATAGATAAGTCTAATAAATTGTCCATATATATTTGTTCACCATCTAAAAATTGTTTGTTAATTTCATTAGAGGTTACAATTGAAGAATTAAGATCTGGGATTACAATATGTTCTATCATATTTGGAATTAAGGGATTATGATAATATTCAACAAGGAAACCTCTATTTATAGCTTCATTGCCTATGCTATTTAATATTTCTGTTTTGCCAGTTCCAGGAGCTCCATTTAAAACATATATATTTTTTATACCAATATATACACTATCTGTGTGGCTTACTATTCCTTCGGGACTAATAGCGCTGATGAATAGATGTCTTTTTTTTCCTTTAGAATCATTAGATATATTTTCTTTAAATAAGTTATTTTTTAATTCTTTTTCTAATTTATATAGATTATCATAGTTTTTAGCCCTACAGTTTAAAATACTCCAGTCTTCATGGATGGTTTTAGCTGCATTTAAGTACCTATAGGTTCTTTTGAAGGTTTCGCTTATTTCATTGCTTATCTTTATTATTTCATTTTTATGTTTCTTTAATTTATTTTCATCTAATAAATCACCTAAATTTATTATTTTGTCTATGGCCCCAGGCACCTTAGGGTCAAGCATATGGGGAGCTGTTCCATCTACCATAGCTATCTTTAATTCTTTTATTTTTATAGAATCTAAAGAATTACTATCTGAAGAACAGTGAAAAAATTCTACAGTATAGTTATTTTTTATAAAAAAATCAGCAATGCTTTTCATTAGAGAAGATTTCCCAGTGCCAGGACCACCTTTTAAATATATAATTCTATTAGCATCATTAATATCTATTATATTATTAAAGAGAGAGTAGAAACCTTCAGAGGTATTACCACCAGCAAAGAAGTGTTTTGATGGGTTTATCAAAAAAATCAACTCCTTAATTAAAATCACTATATATAATATGCACAAAACATAATTTTGTATACTAATAAAAGTTCTCATATATAGATTTTAGGGTATTTATATATGAAATAAAAAAATTAAGTTAATAAAAATCTCTATCTATGGTTATAATCGTATTATATTTAGGATGTAACTTTTTTATACAGTTATCTATGTCTTTTTTAAGCTGATTTTCCAATTCAGAAGTAAGCTTAAAAGAATGGTCTATTACTATATCAAATATTAGATTTTTACATTCATCTTCCCCAACCATTCTAAAATCATGCATAGATTTTATTATAGAAAATTCTTCTAAAACTTTAACTACCTCCTTACGAGTATAAGTTACTTCTTTATTGTCTACATTAATAGGATCCATATGAATAACTAGAAGAAGATCTAATTTTTTCGATATTTCATTTTCAGCTTTATCTATAACTTCATGAATTTTAACAATAGATTCATTTGAAGGAACTTCTGCATGGATAGATGCCATACATCTCCCAGGACCGTAATTGTGTACTATCAAATCATGTACCCCCATTATTAGCTCATAACTCATAACTCTTTCTATTATTTCAGATACTAGTTCTTTATCTGGAGCTTCACCTAATAATGGATCTAAAGTTTCTTTTATAAGTGAAATACCAGAATATATTATAAATAAAGAAACCAATATTCCGAAGTATCCATCTATAGGAAAGGAAATCCACTTAGCTAACAATAAAGATAATGCAACAGAGGAAGATGTTATAACATCACTTAATGCATCTAAAGAAGAGGCTTTAAGTGCGCCAGAGTTAATAGTATTGCCTATATATTTATTAAAGCGGCTCAACCATAGCTTTATAATGATGGAAAATAATATTAATAAAAATGGTATCCATTGAAATTTTACTATAGAAGGATTTTTTATTCTATCAAAAGAAGATTTTATAAATTGAAATCCAACTAAAAGTACCATAAAAGATACAATTAATCCAGATATGTATTCAATCCTACCATGGCCAAAGGGATGTTCTTTGTCTGCAGGTTTAGAGGCTAATTTAAAGCCAAAGAATGTTATTATAGATGATGCAGCATCAGATAAATTGTTAAAAGCATCTGCTGTAACTGCAATACTGTGAGAAATTAATCCCACAGAAATTTTAATTATAAATAAAAATATATTTGTTAGAATACCAACTATACTAGCTAAATATCCATAAGAATCTCTAACTTCTTTATGATTAGTATTTTTATAGTCTTTTACAAATTTAATCACTAAAAGTTTAGATAACATAATAGCACCTACTTTCAATTCAGTATAAAATGTATTATAACATATTTTTTAGTAAAATTTTCTATATTAAAATATTTTATAGCATATAATATATTAATATACTCTGATATAATAAATTTATAAAATATTATGAAAAGTAGGTGTTTTATATGGATAAAATAAAGATATCTAATGAACTAATAGATTTTATATATGATAGTCCATCGCCATATCATGTGGTACATAATTTAAAAAACGTATTAACAAAGGAAGGTTTTACAGAGATTAAAGAAAGTGAAGCTTGGAAATTGAAAAAAGGTGGTAAATATTTTACCACTAAAAATGATTCTGCAATAGTAGCATTTTTTATTGGAGAGGATGAAATAGAGAATTCAGGTTTTAGAATAGTGGCCTCTCATACAGATTCTCCAACTTTTAAAGTAAAGCCTGCTCCAGAAATTTTTGCCGAGGGTAATTATATTAAACTTAATACGGAAGTATATGGAGGTCCTATACTAAATACTTGGATGGATAGACCTTTATCCTTGGCAGGAAGAGTAGTTTTAAAAGGAGAAAATCCATTAAAACCTAAAATGGAACTTATAAATATAAAAAGACCTATACTTATAATTCCTAATTTAGCTATTCATATGAATAGAAATATAAATAAAGGTATAGAACTGAATAAACAGAAGGATATGTTGCCTATAATTTCAATGGTTCAGGATAAATTAGAAAAAGAAAATTACTTGGTTAATATAATATGCAGAGAATTAGATGCTAATATAGATGAGATATTAGATTTTGAATTATTTTTATATGAATTTGAGAAGGGATGTTTAATTGGAGATAAGAGTGAATTTATATCTACAGGTAAATTAGATGATTTATCCATGGTTCATGCTTCTCTTAAAGCCTTACTTTCTTCCACTAATAATAAATCCACAAAAATTATGGTATGTTTTGACAATGAAGAGGTAGGAAGTGTAACGAAACAAGGGGCGGATTCACCATTCTTATCTCAAACATTAGAAAGGATAACTTTATGTTTAAACAAAAATAGAGAAGATCACTTTAGAATTCTTTCAAAATCATTTATGATATCTTGTGATTCAGCCCATGCTATACATCCTAATGTAGGTGAAAAATCAGATCCTACTAATAAAGTAATTATGAATAATGGTCCGGTTATAAAAATTAGTGCTAGCCAAAGCTATACTTCAGATGCCTATTCTTCTTCTGTATATGAAGAAATATGTCATAGAGCCAAAGTACCAGTACAGAAATTTGTAAATAGATCTGATGAAAGAGGGGGATCTACTATAGGACCTATATCTGGAACTCATATAAATATACCATCAGTAGATATAGGAACAGCATTACTTGCTATGCATTCTATTAGAGAATTAGGAGGAGTAGAGGATCAAGTTTATGCTATAAGGTCTTTTCTAGAATTTTTTAATATTTAAATTAAAAGTATTGATTTATTTAATAATTCATGTTAAACTAATAAAAATTTAATTAAATGAAAGCTACTTATGGAGAGGTGCTGTAATTAATAGTATTTATTCTTAGTCGGCAGACTTTGAGGAATAAAAAAAGGAATTATGGCCGAAGGAAAAGGTTTGGCAAAAGTTTTTCCTGGTTTTGCACATAATATGTGTAAGGCTGTCACTTGAAAAAGTGGAGAGCTGCATAGGTACACGGAAGTTGCATATTATTTATTTGTATTATTGAAATAATGCAGCAAAGGTGTTCCTTTGTTGCATTATTTTTTATTTTTGTGAAATACATAAGTTAGAGTATTTATTAAATTTTGGAGAAATATTTAAAATATTTTATTTATAAATAGGGGGGATTTATATGGCAACAATCGTTCAAAAATACGGAGGTACATCTGTAGCAACAGTAGAAAAGATAAAAAACGTAGCCAAATCAATTGTAAAAAGAAAAAAAGAAGGAAATGATATAGTAGTTGTTGTTTCTGCTATGGGGCACACTACAGATAATCTTATAAATTTAGCTAAAGATATAAGCAATATACCAGATAAAAGAGAATTAGATGCATTAATTTCTACAGGAGAAATGGTGTCATCATCACTTTTATCTATGGCAATTAAGGAACTAGGGGAAGATGCTATAAGTTATACTGCTTATCAAATCAATATAAGCACCAATGGACAACATGGAAAATCCTTAATAAATGATATAGATGAAAAAAAGATAAATAAAAGCTTAAAGGAAGGAAAGGTTGTTGTTGTCGCAGGATTTCAAGGAATAAATTGTGAGGGAAACATAACAACTTTAGGTAGAGGTGGGTCTGATACCTCAGCAGTAGCAATAGCAGCAAAGCTAAATAATGCCGTATGTGAAATATACACAGATGTGGATGGAATATATAGTGTAGATCCAAGAGTATATAATAAAGCTAAGAAATTAGATTATATAGATTATGAAGAAATGTTAGAATTGTCTAGCCTAGGTGCACAGGTTATGCATTCAAGATCTATAGAATTAGCTGAAAAATATAATATACCTATTTATGTAGGATTAAGTAATAGCAATATCAAGGGAACAGTTATTAGGGGGATGAATAATATGAATATGGAAATAAAATCAGTAACAGGATTAGCAACTAGTGATGATGATGTTGCAATAACAATGGAAGATATAAATGAGAACATAAACATAGTAGCGGATATATTTACGAAATTGGCAGAAAAGCAAATAAATGTAGATATGATAAGTCAAACAGCACCTATAAATAGTAGAATAAGTTTATCTTTTACTATACCAAAAGAAGATTTACAAGATGGAATGAAAATAATAAAGGGGTATGCAACAAAGGATAAAATAAAAATTGATGAAAACCTAACTAAATTTTCTATAGTAGGAATGGGAATGAAAAATACATCCGGTGTTGCGGCTAAAATGTTAAAAATTTTCAGTGATAATAATATAAAAATAAAAATGATAACAACCTCAGAAATAAGGATTACTTGTGCAATAAATGTAGAAGATAAAATAAATGCTATAAATTTAGTAGCAAATGAATTTAATCTATAAATAGGATGTGGGAATATGAAACTTTTTGGAAGTATGAATATAAAGAACAATAATTTATATATAGGTGAAATAAACACTTTAGGATTGGCTAAAGAATTTGGAACACCTTTATATGTAATGGATGAAACTCTTATAAGAGATAATTGTAGAAGATATGTAACTTCCTTTAATAAAGGGAAAAATAAAGTAGCTTATGCGGGGAAAGCATTTCTTACTAAGGCTATGTGTAATGTAATAAAAGAAGAAGGGCTTTATTTAGATGTAGTATCAGGAGGAGAAATATTTACCGCTTATAAAAGTGAATTTCCTATGGGAAAGGTATATTTTCATGGAAACAATAAAACTATAGAAGAAATAGAGATGGCCATAAATTTAGGTGTTGGAACCTTTGTAGCAGATAATTTTCAGGAATTAGATATAATAAATAATGTGTGTAAAAATAAAAATATAAAGCAAAGAGTAATTTTAAGAATAATTCCAGGTATTGAGGCACATACCCATGAATATATTAAAACTGGACAAATAGATTCTAAATTTGGATTTACATTAATAGATAATGGTGCTATTAAAGCAGTAAAAAAAGCATATGAACTAGAAAATATACAATTTGTCGGGTTTCATTGTCATATAGGTTCTCAAATATTTGAAACAAAACCTTATGAAGAAGAAATAGAAATAATGCTTAAGTTAATAAAAACAACTAATGAAGAACTAAATATAGATATAGAGGAACTAGATTTAGGTGGGGGTTTTGGAATATATTATAAGGATGGAGATGAGCCCAAAGAAATAGAAGAGTTTTGTAAAATTATATTAGATAAAGTGAAAAATTATTCAAAAGATATAGGGGTTAGAGAACCTGTTTTAGTAATAGAGCCAGGTAGGTCTATAGTAGGTAATTCAGGAGTTACACTATATTCTGTAGGTTCCATTAAAGAAATTCCTAATGTAGCTAAGTATATAGCTGTAAATGGAGGAATGACGGATAATATAAGGCCTGCATTATATAAATCAGAATATGAATGTGTAGTATGTAACAAAGCCTTAGATAATTTATTAGAAGAAGTAAAAATAGTAGGGAAATGTTGTGAATCAGGAGATGTACTAATAGATAATGTAAAATTACCAATAGTAGAAACTAATGATCTGTTTGCAATATTAAATACAGGAGCTTATGGATATTCTATGGCAAGTAATTATAATAAAGCTTTATTACCATCTGTAGTCTTTGTTAATAATGATAAAGTAAAGTTAGTATGTAAAAGACAAAGCTATGAAAATTTAATACAAAATGAAGTGTAAAATATTTATTAAAAATAATATATTTATTAAAATAAATGTTTTTTAGTAATGAGAAATAAAAAAATCTTATTGAGTTAAATCTGAATTAACTTAATAAGATTTTTTTTATTTAGTTAGTTTTATATTAATTTAAAGTATAGGTAAATGAAAGGACTGTAATTAATGTCTGTTTATAGGTTAGTTTTTAATTGTAATATTTTTATATTAATTGGAAATACTAAATTAGGCATACTCTTGATAAGGAAAGGATGAATTCTTATGACAGTGTTTATACCAATTTGTGTGAGTTTAATTATTTTAACATATTTAATATATAAGAATAGTGATAGTAAAGAAAGTTTAATAGATGATATAAATAATATATTTTTTAGTGAAGATAAACAGAATTTAGAACAATTGGCAGAAAATATTTCAGAATTTCATAGTATAGTATCTAATAGAAAATGTAGAAAATTAGTTTTGGAAAGTTTAGATAAAAGTTATGAGAGAATAATGAATAATTACAAATACATAGTATCTTTAGATGAAGATATAAATATGACTGTACCTGCTGGAGAGTGGTTATTAGACAATATATATCTTATAGAAAAAGAATATAAAGATATAAAAAAAAATATGCCATCTTCTTATTATGTAAAATTACCTGTTATAAATAAAGGTATAATGAAATGTTACCCTAGAGTATATCATTTAGCTTTAGCTATAATACACAATTTTCATGGAAATATGGATAAAGATTTTATAATAAAATTTATTAATGAATATCAGAAGAATAATATATTGACTAGCTCAGAAGTATGGGCTTTGCCTATAATGTTGAGAATAGCTTTAATACAAAAGATATCTATGATAACAGAAGAAATAACATATATACAAAGAGAAAGAAAAAGGGGAGAAGAATTAGCAGATAAAATAATTAAAAATTATAATGATGGAGATTTAGAAAAAACTATTGATGAATTAAAGGATGATGGGATAAATATTAGTCCTTATTTTATGGAAACATTTATAAATATAATAAATGATAATGGAATAAAAGAAGAAAAATTAAATCTATTTATACAAGAACAATTAGAGATAAAAGAAAAAAACATAGATAACATAATAAATTTAGGATATAGAAAACAATCTAAACAACAAATAATTATGGGTAATTGTATAAATGGATTAAGGGATATAGAAGCTATTAATTGGAAAAATATATTTCAGAATGTTAGTGTTATCGAAGAAATATTAAAAGAAGACCCTTTAAAAGTTTATAATGATATGGATTTCCCATCCAAAGACTTTTATAGAAATAAAATAGAGAGACTTTCAAGAAAATTAAAACTCCCAGAAAGTTATATAGCAAAAAAAAGTATAGAATGTGCACAGCAATTTCAAGTTAAAGCTGAGGAAGATAATTATAAAAAACATGTAGGATACTATATAGTTGAAGAAAAGGGGGTTAGATTACTCAAAAAAGTATTAGGTGTAAAAAATGAAGAAAAGGATAAAATAAAAGATTTTTTAATTAAAAATAAAGTTAGATCTTATATAACTAGCATAATAGTTTTTACATTTATATTTGAATTTTTCATTATTAAATCCATAGAATACAATAATATATATATAATGCTGTTACAAATCATAGTACTGTTAATACCTAGCAGTGAAATTATAATATCCATACTAAATTGGAGTTTGAATAATTTAACTAAGCCAGATTTTATACCTAAATTACAATTCACAAATGGTATAACTAAGGAAAATTCAACAGTTGTTGTAATACCTACATTAATAGGAAGTAAAAAAAGAGCTCAAGAATTAGTAAAGGATATGGAAGTATATTATTTAGCTAATAAAGAAAAGAATCTTTATTTTGCTATTTTAGGAGATTTTAAAGATAGCAAAAGTGAAAAAGAAGAAAATGATGAAGAAATAATAAAAGAAATGTTAAAGAGAGTAAAGGTGTTAAATAATAAGTATTCCAAAGCAGGAGAAGAAATATTTTTCTTTTTAAATAGATATAGACAATATAATGAAAAAGAAAAAATATGGATGGGATGGGAAAGAAAGAGAGGAAAGTTAGAAGAATTTAATAAGCTTATACGTGGAGAAAAAAATACTAGTTACAATACTATAAGTGGAGATATAAATATTTTAAAAAAAGTTAAATATGTAATAACACTAGATGCAGATACAAAACTTCCAAGGAATGTGGCTAAAAAGCTAATAGGCGCTATGGAGCATCCACTTAATAAACCTATAATAAATAATGTGAAAAAATCAGTGATTCATGGATATGGGCTTATGCAGCCTAGAATTAGTATAGGTGTAGAAGATGCTAATAAAACCTTATTTTCAAAAATTTTTTCCGGACAGGTAGGATTAGATACTTATACTACGGCTGTATCTGATATTTATCAAGATGTATTTAAAGAAGGTATATTTACAGGAAAAGGGATATATCATGTGGATACTTTTAATACTATGCTTAATGGAGAAATAAAAGAAAATTCTGTCTTAAGCCACGATTTATTAGAGGGATCTTATGTTAGAACAGCTTTAGTTACAGATATAGAATTAGTAGACGGATACCCAGCCTATTACAATTCAAGTTGTAAAAGACTACATAGATGGGTTAGAGGTGACTGGCAGCTTATACCTTGGATATTTAAAAGAACAGCAATAAATAGATTATCAAAATGGAAAATAATAGATAATATCAGAAGAAGTCTTTTAGCCCCAACTATAATTAGACTTATATTAATTTCTTTACTTAGTTATTATGGAACTAATGAAATGATTACAGTAGCTTTTCTTTCTATTATTGCACCTATATTGTTTAATGTTTCAGAGGTTATTATTTTCCCAGGTAAAGGGATAGGTTTATCTGGTAGGATATATAGTGTGAAAAATGTATTAAAACAATTCTTTTTAATATTTACTTTTATACCTCACAAAGCATATTTAATGTTAGATGCTATAGCAAGAACTTTATATAGACTTCTTATAAGTAAAAAAAATTTATTAGAATGGCAAACTGCAGAAGAGGCAGAGAAAATGTCTCGAAAGGATTTTAGGGGATATATAAAAAATATGTGGGTGGGGAGCTTAATAGCTCTTATTATACTTTACTTATCTATAATAAGATCTAATGAATTAGCTATATTACTTGTACCTGCTTGTATAATTTGGTTTATTAGTCCTTATATAGCTTTCTATGTAAGCCAGGATAAGAAAAATGAATTATATTTAACTAAAGACAATAGAGGATTATTAGTTGATATAGCTAGAAGAACGTGGGCTTATTTTGAAGATTTTGTTTGTGAAGATACCAAATGGTTAGCACCAGATAACTATCAGAAAGAACCATATAAAGGAATAGCCTATAGAACATCCCCTACTAATATGGGAATGGGAATAACTTCAAATATTGTAGCCTATGATTTAGGATTTATAACATTAGAAAATCTTATAAATAGATTAGAAAATATAGTATCTAGTATGAATAATTTAGATAAATATGAGGGACATTTTTATAATTGGTATGATATAAAAAATGGTAAAGCATTAAATCCTAGATATATATCTGCAGTAGATAGTGGGAATTTAGTAGGATATTTATGGCTTACAGAAGAATCTCTAAAGGATATTATAAATAAACCTTTATTAAGCAAAAAAAATATTGATGGGTTATTAAGTATACTAGAATTAGCTAATGAAGAATTAAAAAAAGAAGAGGATATAGATAACTTTTATTTTAATATAATATTTATTTTAAAAGAAATGGAACCGGATATTGTTTTTATAAACAATATATTTATAAAAATATTAAACAAGCAAAAGGAATTAGATAATTTTAATATAGATATAAACAATTTCTATTGGAATAAAAAGTTATACGATTTTTTAAATGAATCTATTCAGGAATTTAAAAAATTAATTCCTTGGAAGGATGAAATAATAGAAAATATAGGAATATGTAAAGATATAATAGAAGAGATTAGAGACTTTGTCACAAAGATACCTATAAAAAAAATGCCAGATAAAATAAATTATATTATTAAAAATTTAGAACAAATAAAAACAAAGGATAATTATGAAAGAGAATGGATTTTAAATTTTATAAATAATTTAAATATTAGTAGTGATAATATTAAAAATTTAATACAGGATATATATGGATTAAATTTAAAATTAGATGAATTAGCTAAAAATACAGATTTCAAAGTTTTATACAATAAGGATAGAAATTTATTTACTATAGGATACAATGTAGATTCAGGAGAGATGGCAAATTCTTATTATGATTTATTAGCTTCAGAAGCTAGGCAAGCAAGTTTTGTTGCTATAGCAAAGGGGGACATTCCACAAGATAATTGGATAACATTAGGTAGAGGTATAACTTATATGGGGAAAAAATTAAAAGGTTTAGCTTCTTGGAGTGGAACTATGTTTGAGTATTTTATGCCTTTATTAATAATGAAGAATTATGAAGGTACTTTATTAGATGAAACCTATAAATCAGTAATAAAAGGACAGCGATTGTATGCTAAAAATAAAAGGATACCTTGGGGAATATCAGAATCTGCATTTTATCATTTTGATGGAGATAAAAACTATCAATATATGGCTTTTGGTGTGCCTGGTATAGGAATAAAAAGAGGATTGTCTAAGGATTTAGTTATATCGCCTTATTCAACTATATTAGCTTTACAAAAAGATATAAGTAGTGGTATTGAGAATATAAATACACTAATAGATTCTAAATTATTAGATAGATACGGATTTTATGAGGCTGTAGACTATACTAAAAGTAGAATACCGAAAGGAAAGAGTAAGGCTATAATTAAATCTTTTATGGTACATCATCAGGGAATGAGCCTCATGGCTTTAAATAATATTCTTAATAATAATATACTTCAAAATAGATTTCATAATAAACCAGAAGTTAAAGCTACAGAACTATTATTACAAGAAAGAAAAAGTAATAGAATTATATACAATAGAAGTATAAAAAAATATAACACAGAATTGAAGCTTAATAATATCAATCAATATAGTAGAATCTATAACACAGCTAAAACTGATATGCCTAGAGTAGGGTTATTATCTAATGGAAGTTATTCTTTAATGATTTCTAATAGAGGTGGAGGATATAGTAAAAAAGATGATACTACTATTTATAGATGGAGAGAGGACTTAACTTCTGACTCTAAAGGATTGTTTTTTTATATAAAAAATATAAATGCTAATAATTATTGGAGCGCTACTTATGAACCTTGTAAATTTGAAGGTGAGCATTATAAAGCTCAGTTTTCTAGTGAAAAAATTATTTTTTCAAGATTGGATGGCAACATAATAACTGAAACTCATGTTACGGTTTCTCAAGAAGATGATGCAGAAATAAGAAGCATAAATTTAAAAAATAATAGTAATAATGACAGAGTGATAGAAGTAACTAGTTATTGTGAGGCTACACTAGCAAATTATAATGCAGATTTAGTTCATCCTAGCTTTAGCAATTTATTTGTAAAAACAGAATTGAAGGAAGAACCTTTTTGTATTTTAGCCAATAGAAGAAAAAGAAGTGAAAAGGATATATCTCCTTGGTTAATTCAAACTGTAGCTGTGGAAGGGCAACAAGTTGGTGGATTTCAATATGAAACAAGTAGAATAGATTTTATAGGAAGAGGAAGAAACTTATCTAATCCGCAGGCTATGGATAATGAAGCTAACCTTAAAAGCTCTTTAGGACCGGTGCTAGACCCTATTATAAGCATAAGAACTAGAGTAAAATTAAAGGCTAAAGAAAACTGCATAGTAGCCTATACAACTGCTTTTTGTAATTCTAAAGAAGAAGGAATAAAAATAGCAGAGAAATATAGAAATATAGATAATGTAAAAAATGCCTTTAACTTATCTTGGACTCACAGTAATTTAGAAATGAAACATTTAGGTATAAGATCTACCGCAGCTAATATGTATCAGTATATTGTATCTAATATATTATTTATAAATAGAAATATGAAGGAAAGAGAGAGTTATATAAAATATATAAAATCAGGTCAATCAGATCTTTGGGCCTATGGAATATCAGGAGATCATCCTATAGTTTTAGCTACTTTAGATAAAGAAAGTGGAATAGATATAGTAAGACAATTATTAATTGCTTATAGATATTGGAAAATGAAAAATATAAATGTAGACTTAATAATAGTTAATACTAAAGAAAGTTCTTATATGAAGACAATAGAAGATTCTATATTAAATTTAATAAATACTCTAGGATTAATGAATAATATAAATAAATCAGCAGGGATATTTTTATTTAATAAATCTACTATGAAGGAAGAGGCTTTAAGTTTATTGAAGGCCATATGTAGGTTGTATATAGACGCTAATAAAGGTTCTTTAGCAGAACAAATAGATACAGGTAATAATAAAAATAAGGAATTAGATTTATTACAAAAAAAAGAAATACAATATACTGCTAAGCCATATAATTTTAAAGTACCTAAATTAGAGTACTTTAATGATATAGGTGGATTTGATATAGGGAATAATGAATATACCATAGTGTTAGAGAATTATAATAATACTCCATTACCATGGATAAATGTAATGTCTAATGGTAACTTTGGATTTCATGTATCAGAGAGTGGATCATCCTATAGTTGGTATAAAAATAGTCGAGAAAATAAGCTAACCAATTGGTGCAATGATCCAGTAATAGATGGAGAAAGTGAGCATCTTTATATAAGAGATGAAGAAACAGGCGAAATATGGAGTATTACACCTAAACCTATAAGAGATGAGGGGAAGTATATAATAAATCATGGATTTGGATATTCTAATTTTAAGCATTATACAAAGGGCATAATTGGGGAAATTACAAGTTATTGTCCTATAGAGGATAACTGTAAAATATCTATAATAAAACTTAAAAACAACACTAATATAAAAAGAGAAATATCTGTTACTTATTATGCTTCAACAGTTTTAGGGGTATCTAAACAGTTAAGTTCACCATATATAAGTACCTATTTAGATAAAGAAAATTTTATATATTCTAGAAATCCTTATAATAGTAGTTTTAGAGAAACTACCGCTTATTTAAAAATAGTAGGAGGAGAAGAAGAATCCTTTACAGGGAATAGAAAAGAATTTTTAGGTATTGATGGTACTATAGAAAATCCTAAAGCATTAAATTATGAAAAACTAAGTAATGAAGTAGGTGCAGGTATAGATCCTTGTATGGCTGAAAATTCAAAAATAACCTTAGAACCTAATGAAGAAAAGGTATTGATAGCTATATTAGGAGCAGAAGACAGTATAGAGACTGTAAAAGAAAATATTAATAAGTATGACAATGAAATAGTAGCCTTTAAAGAATTAGATAATACTAAGGAATACTGGAAAAGTCTTACTGAAACTATAAAAGTAAAAACCCCAGATAAAAGTATGGACTTAATGTTAAATGGATGGCTTTTATATCAGGTAATAGTGTGTAGGTTATGGGCTAGAACAGCTTTTTATCAATCAGGAGGTGCATATGGATTTAGAGATCAGCTTCAGGATGTAATGTCAGTATGCTATATAGATCCAGAGATAACAAAAAAACAAATAATATATAGTTCTTCAAGACAGTTTAAAGAGGGAGATGTTCAGCATTGGTGGCATCCAGTAGTAGAAAGTGGTATAAGAACTAGATTTTCAGATGATTTATTATGGCTTCCTTATGTAACTATAGATTATATAAAGAACACAGGAGATTATAGTATTCTAGATGAAAGTACAAATTATTTGGAAGAACCACCATTAAAAGAAGGAGAAGATGAAAGATATAATGTAGCTTCTGTATCTCGTGAAAAAGGAACAATATATGAACATTGCATAAGAGCTATTAACAGAGCTTTAAAATTTGGAGAACATAATATACCTTTAATGGGTTCTGGTGACTGGAATGACGGCATGAGTACAGTAGGGAATCAAGGAAAAGGAGAAAGCGTTTGGCTTGGATGGTTTTTGTATACTATATTAGAGTCATTTATAAATATATGTGACTATAAAAAAGATGTTGTAAATATGGAACGATATAAAGAATATTTACAATTTATAAAAGAAAATATAGAAAAAAATGCGTGGGATGGAAGTTGGTATAGAAGGGCTTACTTTGATAATGGCACTCCTTTAGGTTCTATAGAAAATGAAGAATGTACCATAGATTCTTTATCACAATCTTGGTCAGTGTTATCAGGAGCAGGTAAAGAAGATAGAGTTAAAGAGGCAATGGCAGCTGTTGAAAGAAATCTTATTAAAAAGGATAAAGGAATAATTGCTCTCTTAACTCCAGCATTTGACAAATCTACTTTACAGCCAGGATATATTAAAGGATATTTACCTGGTGTTAGAGAGAATGGAGGACAGTATACTCATGCAGCAATATGGGTAGTATTAGCTTTCTCTAAATTAAAAATGGAGGATAAGGCATGGAGCTTATTTAATATGATAAATCCTATAAATCATACAAAATCTTATTTTAACTGCCAAAATTACAAAGTTGAACCTTATGTTATGACTGCAGATATATATGATGTAGAACCTCATATAGGAAGAGGTGGTTGGAGCTGGTATACAGGAGCTGCTTCATGGATGTATAGAACAGGCATAGAGGGAATATTAGGATTAAAATTAAAGGGGAAAGATGGTTTTTATGTAGATCCATGTATTCCTAAAGATTGGAGTGAATATGAAATACTCTATAATAGAGGAAACTGTAAATATAATATAAAAGTTGTTAGGGAAAATAAAAAAGAACTTTGGGTAGATGGTAAACTAAAAGAGGGAAATATTATACCAATATTTGAAGAAGGTACTCATGAAATAAAGGTCATAATATAAAAATATATTTATTTAAATTTTAATAGTTATGGAAAGTTTAATGATTTTTAAATCAAATATATTTAACTAACAAGAAAACCCTATTTAGTTAAATAAAAATTATAACTAAATAGGGTTTTATTTATGAGATTTGTTTGTTTATTGTATAGTTTTCATTATAAAGTTTATTGTTTATTATAAAAGTTTTTTAGATTAAACATTAATTTAAATATTTAAATGTCATCTTCTCCCAATTCATTTGAAGTATAATCAAATTCTGGCCAAGCTATATTATTGCATACTATAGGATCTCTTACATTATCAGGTAATTTAGAATAGGTTTTACCAGTACGAGACATAGTTTTTATTATTTTAGGGTTTTGTTCTAAATAGTCTCTTTCCTTAGGGAGATAAGGTTTTTTATCCATTTAAATCACTCCTTTTAAAATGATTATATAATTTATTATTCCACTAATGATAAAAATAATTATGTAAATGGATTATTAACTGATATTAAATATTTATGAAATATTTTCTTTTTAAAAGGGAAAAGATGATAAATAGAGAAACTATATAAGATATAAAAATTTAAACAATAGGGGGAATTTTTATGGTAAAATTAAACGAAGTATACAAATGTGAAGTCTGTGGTAATATGGTAGAGGTTGTTCATGCTTCAGGAGGACAACTAGTATGCTGTGGTAAGCCTATGAAGCTATTGGAAGAAAATACAACAGATGCAGCCTTAGAAAAGCATGTTCCAGTAGTTGAAAAGACAGATAATGGGATTAAAGTAAAAGTTGGAGAAAAACAACATCCAATGGAAGAAAAACACTATATAGAATGGATAGAAGTTATTACAGAAAATAAAGTTTATAAAAAATATTTAAAACCAGGAGAAAAACCAGAAGCAGAATTTAAATTAGATGAAGAAGTAGTAAAGGTTAGAGAATATTGTAATATACATGGACTATGGAAAAAATAAAATATGAAATTTATTAAAAATTTTAAATGTGGTTTTTTAATTTAAAAAATATTCTTTGTTAATAATTATATAAAACCCTATTTAAATACAGATAAATAGGGTTTTATAAATTTTATTTATTTAATAATAACTTTAATATATTTGGTTAGAATAATAAAAAATAGTTTTTAATTCAATTGTTGACAACAGTGTACTTAAATAATGTATAATATAATTGTAGAATAGCTTCAAATTAGTATTTTAAACATTAATGAGTAATAATATAAAAAATTTACATATTAATATTTTAAGAAGGGAAAAAGTAAGTTTAAAAACAAACTTAAAGAGAGCTGTAGAGGCTGGAATTACAGTAGTTATGATTAAGCTGAATGGGCCCCGGAAAACCTAAGTGAAATAAAAGTAGCTCTAGGCGTAGATCTTACGTTATAAAGATAGAATTTTATATTCGTAGAGAAGAAATTTAAAATTTCTTGAATATAGGTGGTACCGCGATAATTCGCCCTATAACTTTTGTTGTAGGGTTTTTTTATATATTTTTTTAATGAAATAAATGGAGGTAGAAGTATGGAAGATAATAAAAAGGTTATATTCAGTGGAATTCAGCCTTCTGGAAATTTAACTTTAGGTAATTATTTAGGTGCATTGAAAAATTGGGTTAAATTACAGGATGAATACGATTGTTATTATTGTGTAGTGGATCTGCATGCTATAACAGTAAAACAAGAACCTAAAGATTTAAGAAGAAGAACTTTAGAGGTATTAGCAATATATATAGCTTCAGGTATAGATCCTGATAAAAATACTATATTTATACAATCACATGTACCTACTCATTGTGAAGCAGGATGGCTTTTAAACTGTAACACATATATAGGAGAATTGTTTAGAATGACTCAGTATAAAGATAAATCTCAACGCTATGGAGAATCTGTAAGTGCAGGGTTATTAACTTATCCAGTTTTAATGGCTGCAGATATATTATTATACAATACAGATTTGGTACCAGTAGGGAAAGATCAAAAGCAACATTTAGAAATAACAAGAGATTTAGCTCAAAGATTTAATAATTTATATAGTCCAACTTTTAAAATTCCAGAGCCATATATACCAGAAGCTGGAGCTAAAATAATGGATCTTCAAGATCCAACTAAAAAAATGTCTAAGTCATCAGATAATGAAAATTCATATATATTAATTATGGATCCACCAGATGCTATAAGAAGAAAAATTAATAGGTGTGTAACAGATAGCTTAGGAATAGTTAAATATACAGATGATCAGCCAGGAATTAAAAATCTGATGACAATACTAAGTACAATAACTGGAATGGATATGGAAGAGATAGAAAAGAAATATGCAGGAAAAGGATATGCTCAATTTAAAAATGATGTGGCAGAAGCTATAATTTCAGAACTGGAACCAATTCAAAACAAAGTAAATGAATTATTAACTAATAAAGAATATTTAGAATCCATATATAAAAAAGGAGCAGAAAAAGCTTATAAAGCATCTTATAAAATGCTAAGAAAAATGCAAAAAAAGATAGGATTTATACCTAGATAGGATAAACAGAGTTCTTGGCTTTAGAGGGAGTTTTTACTCCCACTAAAGCTTATTAACAGAATTCTTAGGAGAAGTCGTTATCCTTTAGGAGAAATCGTTATCCAGAGACGTAGCCGATCTTTACTCTCCCACTTTGAAGAAAAGCAGAGAGTCCAAATCTTCGATTTGGTGCGAATCGCTTTCACAGAGTGCGATGGGAGTATTAGAGCGGGTGATCATCGGATAAATTTTTGTGAAAATAAAAAGTTTTCATAAATAATAATGAAAACTTTTTATTTTTTATAGTTTATAAATATGTTATTTATTTAATACAAATTTATTTATTACCTGTGCAACGCCATGATCTTCATTATTTTTAGTAATATAGTTAGCTACTTTTTTAACTTGCGGATAAGCATTTCCCATAGCTACTCCTAGACCAGCATATTCTATCATATGTATGTCATTTTCTGCATCACCAGCACATATTACTTCTTTTTTATCTATGTTTAAAATATTACATAATTTTTCTACACCATAGCCTTTGCTTGTATACTTATTTAAAAATTCTAAATAAATAGATGCGGTTCTTACAACATTATACTTTTCCTGGAGTTCCTTTGGTACTAGTTTAATTATTTCAGTTATTTTTTCTTCGCTACCCACAAACATTATTTTTATTATTTTTAAATCCTCAGGTATATTATCAAAATCTATTATATTTAAAGGTATATTATTAAGAGTAGTTTCTATTTGGCTATACACATTAAATTTAGGTGTATAGCATTCACCAATAGTTAAGAAGTGAATATCTACATCTAATTCTTTGCTTAATTTATATAATATTTTTAAATCCTCTTTAGTCATATTATTTTCATATAAAACTTTACCTGTTTTTGTTTCCTGAACTAAAGCACCGTTAAAAGCAATAGCATAATCACCATTGTTAATTAAATTTAATTCTTTTAAATATTTTTCAATACCTTTAAGAGGCCTTCCTGTAGCTAAAACTACTTTAGATCCGTTAGATATAGCAGATTTTATAGCTTCTTTATTTTCTATAGAGATAGTTTTTTTATCATTAAGAAGAGTTCCATCCATGTCTAATGCTATTAATTTATACATATTATGACCCCCATATTAGTTATAATATAAAAATATTATATCATTTTTAAATTAAAATCAACTTTATAAGTTATAGTGGAACTGTTTACATTTTAATATTAACAAATTTTTTAGAAATTTTATTTGTATTTATATTTGAATTAACAGTTGATTTTAAGAGGGTAAGAGATTATCCCAATGTATTTTTATTGAAAATAAGTTTTGTAAATGATATAATTTAACTTGTTTTATTAAAGTATTATGTACATAATTTATACAAATACTATACATATATAATTTTGATCTAATAGGAGAGGATGTAGCTCATTAGACATCCTCTATTTTATTTCATAATGCTTATAGAATTTTTTATAATATTAAACTCAAAGTTGATTTGTATTAAGCTTCATGTAAAAAGTATTTTAATCAATCTTTACAAAAATTATTCCTATATTAATTTGTAGATGGAGTTTTAATGTTAATTAGCTGGAGAATAAATATTTATTGCAAAAAGGGAGAGTGATTTAATGGCTGATTTAAGAGACAAAATAGAAACAAGAAGAACCTTTGCTATAATATCACATCCAGATGCTGGTAAGACTACTTTGACAGAAAAGCTATTATTATACGGAGGAGCTATAAGACTAGCAGGTTCTGTAAAAGCTAGAAAGGCATCAAGGCATGCCACTTCAGACTGGATGGAAATAGAAAAACAAAGAGGAATATCAGTAACTTCATCTGTAATGCAATTTAATTACGAGGGATATTGTATAAACATATTAGATACCCCAGGACATCAAGATTTTAGTGAAGATACATATAGAACTTTAATGGCGGCGGACAGTGCGGTAATGGTTATAGATGCTGCCAAAGGTGTAGAGGAGCAAACAAAAAAATTATTTCATGTATGTAGCTTAAGAGGAATTCCTATATTTACCTTTGTGAATAAAATGGATAGAGAAAGTAAAGATCCCTTTGAGCTTATGGAAGATATAGAAAATGTGTTAGGTATAAAGTCTTATCCAATAAACTGGCCTATAGGATCAGGTAAAGGCTTTAAAGGAGTTTATGACAGAAACAAAAAGATAATTCAAGCCTTTAATGGCGGAAATCATGGTCAAACAGCAGTAGAATCTTTATCCGGGGACATAGATGATGATGTATTTAAAGATTTAATAGGTGAAGATTTACATGAAAAATTAAAAGAAGATATAGAACTTTTAGATATTGCAGGAGATGATTTTGATTTAGAAAAGGTAAGAGTTGGTGAACTTACACCAGTATTTTTTGGGAGTGCTTTAACTAACTTTGGGGTAGAACCATTTTTAGAAGAGTTTTTAAATTTAACACCGCCACCATTATCAAGAGAATCAGATATTGGAGAAATAGATGTATTTAGTGATAAATTTTCCGCCTTTGTATTTAAAATTCAGGCTAATATGAATCCAGCTCATAGGGACAGAATAGCCTTTATGAGAATATGTTCTGGTAAGTTTAAGAAGGGCATGGAAGTTTATCATTATCAAGGGGAGAACAAGGTTAAGCTTGCTCAACCACAACAGTTTTTAGCTCAAGATAGGGAAATAGTTGATGAAGCTTATGCAGGAGATATAATTGGAGTCTTTGATCCGGGCATATTTAGAATAGGAGATACATTATGTTCTGCTCAAGATAAATTTAGATTTGAAGGTATACCTACTTTTGCTCCAGAGTATTTTGCTAGAGTTAGAACTATAGATACTATGAAAAGAAAACAATTTATAAAAGGTATAACTCAAATATCTCAAGAAGGAGCAATACAAGTATTTAAAGAACTTCATATAGGAATAGAAGAAATAGTAGTTGGAGTAGTAGGGGTTCTTCAGTTTGAAGTTTTAGAATATAGAATGAAAAATGAATATAATGTAGATATAAAATTAGAAAGAGTACCTTATAAATATGTAAGATGGATTGAGGAAACAGAAAAAGAAGCAGAAAAATTAAGTATAACTAGTGATACAAAGATAGTAAAAGATTTAAAAGATAGAGATTTATTATTATTCCAAAGTGATTGGGCTATAAGCTGGGCTTTGGAGCATAATGAGGGATTAGTGCTTTCAGATATAGGTAAAAATTAAATTTAAATAGTTAAATATTGAAGTTAATATTTTTAAAATAATAAAGGAGAAATGATACCTAAATTATATTTTTAAGTATCATTTCTCTTTTATTTTATATTAATATAATGACGTGGAGCTTCCCACTAGTACATTATCTACGCATACAGTTTCCTTAGGTTTTCTATAATAAAACCTATTTAGTTTATCTTTTAATAAAATCTTTCCCTTATCCAATATAAAGTCTACTAATTTTACAGTTACAAAAGCTAATATCATTCCTCCAAATACATCTATAATCCAATGTATTTCTAGATACATTGTGGAGTACACTACAGATAAACAGAAAAATGACCATATATATTTAAATATTTTGTCTTTTTCATGTAATACAACTAAAAACATAGCAAAAGCTATAGATGTATGCATGGATGGAAAACAATTCAAAGTAACTCCAGCAGCAGCTTCAGGACTTAAGTTTCTAGCTAAACCGTCAGGATGTCCATTTACATACCAAACTTCTTGTAAATGAAACATTAGATAAAATGGAGTTATTAAGAAAACTTGAAGTACATGGGCAGATAAAGCATATCGCATCATTTTTCTGAAATCTTTAGACAAAGCTGCTCTGTACATAGGAATTAAAGCAGGTACAACAAAACCATTATTGTAAACCAATCTGAAAAACCAAGTAAGAGTTTCCGTTTGGAAAATTCGTGCAAAACCAGCATCGTTAAAAGGTATATTTTTAAAGGATGGGTTAAGATCTACCACGATATCTCTACTTATTTGCCAACTTAACATTTTTCCCCAAAATTCATACCCGTGTTTATTTATATACATTATAAAGAGTAAAAAAGGGACCGCCAGTATTAAAAAAGGTAATATTTTTACATCTCTTCTAATTTCCTTATAAGCTGTAAGAGTAGCAATGGCTAGTAAAAGTAAATAAAACTTATAATCTTGAGATAATTTAGGTATATTCATAGATCTTATAAAGAAAAATAAAACTATAATACCTATAATTATTGAATAATACTTGTCCAAAAAATGAACAACAGAATTTAGTTTACATTTATTCATAAAGAAAGATATTTTTTTATTATTAGCCAATGATATTCTCCTTTCATTATTAATAAAATTTAAAAAAAATTAAAAAAATTAATCTTTCATTAATAAATTATATAATATGTACAAAAAAATGTATATACAAAAATATTTATTTAAGTTTAAATTAATAAATACTTTATATATCCATATTAAAAATTGCAGTTGATTAGTAACAACTGCAATATATATAATTATTTTATTTTTTCCCTTTCCGTAAAGATATCAATTATAAAAATTGTTCCGGCAAGTAATAGAAGGGAATTTATGAAAGTACTACCTAGCTTAAATACAAAGGATATTAGAGAAACCATAAGAATAATAGATGCTATCCATTTTAAGAAATTCATGAAGTCATCTCCTTTGATAAGTTATACTTTTAATTTATTTATAAACATAGCTTTTCCTATAATAATAAAATTTATTTAAATAGTGTGTCCATACATTTTAAAAAAATATAAATACTTTATATACTGTATATAAAGTATATTTTAAAGAGAGGGATTATAATGGAGCACAAAAAAATTATGTATAATACTAATATATTAGATATAGTACAAGTAGCTATTATGGCAGCAATAATATGTGTTGTTACTTTTACTATAAAAGTTCCAACCTATGCGGGATACACTCACCTAGGCGATAGTATGGTACTTTTATCAGTAGTACTTTTAGGAAGAAAAAAGGGAGTTCTATCATCAGCTATAGGAATGGGAATGGCAGATATAATAAGTGGATACTTAATTTGGGCACCTTTCACAATAATAATAAAGGGTTTAATGGCATTTATAGCAGGAACAATAATATACAAAAATAAGGGAAAACAAGAAACGTTATCTATAAAATTATTAGGATTTATATTAGCTGGTATCTGGATGGTAGCTGCTTATTATTTAGCAGGAGCTATAATAGCCAGATTTATAATGCTTGAAAGTGCAACTTTAAATCAAGCCTTATTAATAGCTTTAAAGGATATACCATCAAATATAGCACAAGCTGTAGTTGGAATTGTAATAGCGTTGCCACTAGGGAAAGCATTAAAAAAATCAAATTTAATGAAAAGCATAAAATAAGGAAAGTGCATGGCACTTTCCTTATTTTGTTCATTGTACTCTTTAAATATTAAATTAAATACATTAAAATATAATATATAAACAGGTTTTAATGTATATAATATATTATCAGCTATAAGTATTTTAGGAGTAATGTTATGGATGAAAAAAAATTAGCTAGTTTAATTAGAAAAAATGAAGGATTAAAATTAGATTTTAAACAGATGATAGATATTAATACAGAAAATGGAAAAAAAGAATTAGCAAAGGATGTTTCTGCTATTGCTAATTCTAAGGGCGGTAGAGGATATATTATTATAGGGGTAGAGGATAAAACTAAGAATATAGTTGGTATAGATAATATGGACTTTAAAGAGGAACAGATTCAACAGATTATAAGTTCAAGAATAGATCCCCCTGTGCCAGTATCCTTAGAAACACTGCAATACCATGGAAAAAAATTAGCTGTTATTAATATATATGATAGTGATCAAAAACCTTATCAGACAAGAGAAAATGGAGTTTTTTATATAAGAAGAGGATCAACTACAGATACTATGAGAAAAGAGGAGATTATATCATCTCTTCAGGATAATTTAAGTTTAAATATTGAATTATGTTCTATAGTCAAAAGTGATGAAAAGGATATGGATATATCTTTAGTAGATAAATATTTTAATGCTATAGGTGTGTTGGTTAATGAAGAAAATAGGGTAAGCATTATGGAAAAGGCATCTATAATAAATTATGATAAAGAAAAAGGTGAATTTATAGGTTCTTTAGGGGGATTACTCATATTTTGTAAAAAAAATAATATGTTTTTACCTCATAATAGAATAAAAATAATTAATAATATAAATAAAAAATTTGATAAAGTTAATATAATTCAAGGAGATTTACTATATATTATAGATAAGTCTAGAAATATATTGATAAATATTTTACCCAAATCATATCCTATAGATGCCGTATGTGAGGCTATAAATAATGCGGTGTTATATAGGGATTATTCTATATTTTATGAAGAAATAGAAGTTTTAATAGATTATAAAACTATTAGTATAATAAGTCCTGGTTGTCTTTTAAGAGATAATAATATGAGTTCTTTTAACACACTAAAAAGAAATATGTGGATATATGAAAAGTTAATATCATTAGATGATAAAAATAGATTCATTAAATCCGGTAATGGGTTTAGAAGAATGAAAAAAGCCTTTAGGGGAAGGGGCAAGGTTATTTTTATAAATTCCTTTAAAGAAAATTGTTTTAAAGTTATGTTTCCTGGAATAAATAAATTTTACAAGAAAAATAGATAAAAAAATATTGTAAAATGTAATATTTTAGATTATTTTTTATTTTTAAAATATTCCCAATATTATTGAAAAACATTTTTAATTACTATATAATTTAAATTGAGGAGTTCACCTAAATATTATAAAAGGGGTGGTAAAGATGATTCAAGTTTTTTGTGATCAAAGAGGATCAGGAAAAACAAAGGCTATGATTAATATGGCTAATGAGGAGGTTAAGTTTAGAGAGGGTAATATTGTTTACATCGATGAGGATAATAGTGCTATGTTTCAGCTTAATAGTGAAATAAGGTTGATTGATAGTTCAGAGTTTAAAATTAATAGTTGCGAGAGCTTTTATGGATTTTTGTGCGGCATTTTATCAAAAGATTATGATATTGAAAGCGTATATATTGATGGGCTGTTTGATATTGTAACTAAGAGTGTATGTAATGCCGCACAATTATTTTATTCCTTGGAAGATATTGGAGAACAATATAATGTGAATTTTTATATAAGTATAAATGAAGAGAAGGATATACCTGAGATTATAAAAAAGTATGTAGCATAAAGATTATTAAAGTTGAAAACAATTTTTAGTTTATATAGATAAAGAATAATTTTATATAGTAAGTATTAAAGCTATTGATAAGGGAACTTTCAATAGCTTTAATCTTGGAAAAACAAACAATAATTTTTATGTTAAGATTTAAATTGTATAAAACATTGCTTAATCTCTTATATGAATATTGATAAAATATAGCTTTCAATATATACTAAAAAAAGGAACTAATATTAGGAGGAATGAATATTGAGTAATGTATATGATATATTAAAAGAACGTGGTTACATAAAACAATTAACACATGAAGAAGAAATAAGAGAACTTCTAGGCAAAGAAAAAATTTCTTTTTATATAGGTTTTGATCCTACAGCAGATAGTCTACATGTAGGTCACTTTCTTCAAATGATGGTTATGGCTCATATGCAAAAGGCTGGGCATAGACCTATAGCTCTAGTAGGTGGAGGAACAGGAATGATAGGGGATCCTACTGGAAAAACTGATATGAGAAAGATGATGACAAAAGATCAAATAGAACATAACTGTAACTGTTTTAAAAAGCAATTAGCAAAAATAATAGATTTTTCAGAGGACAAAGCTATTATGGTTAATAATGCAGATTGGCTTTTAAATTTAAATTACATAGAATTCTTAAGAGAAATAGGCGTTCATTTTTCAGTAAATAAAATGTTAACAGCAGAATGTTTTAAAAGTAGATTAGAAAAAGGATTATCTTTTTTAGAATTTAATTATATGTTAATGCAAGGTTATGATTTCTTAGAGTTAAATAGAAAATATAATTGTGTTATGGAACTAGGTGGAGATGATCAATGGTCTAATATATTAGCAGGTGTAGATTTAATAAGAAGAAAAGAAGGTAAATCAGCTTATGGTATGACATTTACCCTTTTAACTAATAGTGAAGGAAAGAAAATGGGTAAAACAGAAAGTGGTGCCCTATGGTTAGATCCAGAAAAAACATCACCATATGAATTTTATCAATATTGGAGAAATGTAGCAGATGCAGATGTAGAAAAATGTTTACGCCTAATAACTTTCTTGCCAATGGATGAAGTTAGAAGACTTTCATCATTAAAAGGAGCAGAAATAAATGAAGCTAAAAAGGTTTTAGCTTTTGAAGTTACTAAGCTTATACATGGAGAAGAAGAAGCTGAAAAAGCTAAAGTTGCTGCAGAAGCTTTATTTGGGGGAAATGCTAAAGATTTAGGGAATATGCCTACAGCTTATATAGGCAAAGATTATTTAAATAATCCATTAGTAGATGTATTAGTTAAATGTGAAATATTACCATCTAAGAGTGAAGCTAGAAGACTAATAAAGCAGGGTGGCCTTTATGTAAATGATGAGAAAGTTACAGAGATAAATTTAGTAGTAACAGAAGAACATGTGACAGAAGATGGAATAATGATTAGAAGAGGTAAAAAGAATTTTAATAGAATAGTTGTAGAGTAGTGAATAAGAGAGGCTATCTTAAAATAGCTTTAATTTTAAAACCGTAAATATAAATAATATATTTATAAAGCACTTCATTTTGATAAGCGGTTCTAAATTTGACTCCATTAAAAATTTTTTACCCAGTAGAGGCGTTAGACCTGACTTCACTATTGGCTCCTTATGTCCTGTGAAAAATTACAAAAATTTTTAATACTGTCAAATTAAGAACTGCTAAAGCTTATTCATATGTTTATTACATATATTATTTATGTTTACTATATTAAAATTAAAGCTATTTTTATTTTGAGATACCCTCTTTGTGTTAAATATATATGTAAAGTTTCAGGGTATGTAATAAATATTTCTTAACTATATTTATAGATCTGTTTTCCACATTAATAATGCGTTTTCATTGTTATCAGAGTAATAGCCTTTTCGTATACCGCTATCTTTAAAGCCATATTTGTAATAAAGATTTTTAGCAGCTGTATTAGATTGTCTAACTTCTAATGTTATACCAGTTATATTGTGTTCTTTACAAATCTCTATTATTTCATTCATTAAAATATTTCCTATACCTAATCTTCTATAATATGGGTGAACTGCTATATTTGTTATATGGCATTCATCTATTATAAGCCACATTCCTGCAAATCCTAAGATTTTATCAGTTTTTTTATCTATAACAACTATATATTTTGCAAATTTATTTTTCAGTTCTGTTTCATAAGAATTCCTACTCCAAGGCACAGAAAAACTTAAATTATCTATTTCCATTACTCCATCTATATGTTCTAGAGAAAAGGGTAATACAATTATATCTTTTTTACTCATGATTTTTCATCCCTATTTTGTTCTCATATTCTCTTTCAGCTTGAGATTTTCTTATATACAAAGGAGCAAAAGTATATATATCATCTTTATGTCCTTCTTTTAATAAATGTAATCCAACTTCGCCTAAAGAGGAGGAACGAGCTAAATTTAAATGAGTAGGAGCAAATTTTACATTGTTCATGTTAGACAAAATAGTATCTTTAAATTTAAAGATTCCATCACCAATAAAGGTTATAGGTTCATTTTTAGATTTTAATATATTTATTAACTCTTCTATAGATATTACATTATAGTCCATCAATCTTTTTAACTTATGGTTTTGAAATTTGTATAATGATGTATAAACGTTTCCTCTTAAAGCGTCTAATATAGGACAAATAATCCCCTCTGTAAAAGCTAAGTTAAAAGCTAGACTATCTAAGGAAGATACAGAAATAAAAGGCTTTTTTGTACCTTGGCTTAATCCTTTTACAGTAGCAGCTCCTATTCTTAATCCTGTAAAAGAGCCAGGTCCTTTAGATATAACAAAGGCATCTATAGAGGATATGCCACAATTTATGTTTTTAAGTAAAGTATCTATCATATTTATTAATATGGTAGAGTGTTGTTTTTTATAGTTAAAATTTATTTCACCATATAATTTATCTTCATCTAGTACAGAACAACTAGCACATTCCGTAGCAGAATCTATACTTAGTATTTTCATATTTTTAGCTCCTTTATATAATCATATCTATTGCCATAGTAATTTATTATTATTTTTCTATAGTTTTCTCCCTTTTCCAGTATTTTATTTATTCTTATATCCATGTGTTCATTTGGAATAAGGTCTTCTATATAATCAGACCACTCAATAATACTTATACCTTCTCCAAATATGTACTCATCAAATCCAATAGCTTCTATTTCATCTGGATCATTTACTCTATAAACATCAAAATGATATAGTTTTAATCTTCCATCATATTCATTTACTATGTTGAAAGTTGGACTAGTTATATTATCCTTAATATTTAAGCCTTTAGCTATTCCTTTAGATAAGTGAGTTTTACCTGCACCTAAGTCTCCATTTAAACATAGAATATCTCCTGAATTACAATGGCTCCCTATAAAATTACCTATATCAATAGTTTTATTTATAGAGTCAACTATAAATTCCATATAATCACCTCGAATAATGTAGCTATAATATTTTATAGAAAAGTAAAATATTATAACAATTAAATTTTTACATATTTCATATCTTAATTTATCCTACCTTAAAATATTTATAGCACAAAGATAGATGAAAAACAACTTTAGTTACTTTGTGTTATAGCTTTTTTTAAGTGGTACACGGCTTTATCACATAGTAAGCCCTCTGATACCATTTTATCTAATATAGAAAAAGCTCTTTTAAAGTCCATTCCTTCTCTATAAGGTCTATCTTCTATTAGAGCTTGATATATGTCACAAACTGCTATAATTCTATCTTCTTCACACAAATCTTTTGCTTTTAATCCTCTAGGATAGCCCTTACCATTTAATTTTTCATGATGATTGCATGCCCAAAATCCGATATCACCAATTTCACCGAATCTGTTTAATATTATGTCAGTATAGTAAGGATGAGATTTTATAATTGAAAATTCATCTTTATTTAAAGGTCCATTTTTATCTAGAATTTCTTTTGGTATAGCTAATTTCCCTATATCATGAAGAAGACCAGCTATTTTAACCTTTATACATTTTATTTCATCATATCCTATAGTTTTACCTACTTTGTAACAGAGTTCTGCAATTCCTCTGGAATGTTCAGCGGTAAAAGCACTCTTATTATCTATTATTTCTGAAAATATATAAGCCATATCCATAAATTTATATAAATCTAATTCATAATTGTATATAGGACTAACCTTATCTAAAATATATTTTAAATAGCTAGTATTTTCTAAATCTAGCCAAAACATGTCTGTAGAAGATATTTCTAAAAAGGCTTCTACAACTTTAGGACAAAAGATTTTATTTTTATTCCCTTTAATCCAATTTACTATATGTGTTTTTTGTGTATAAGAAGGTATATCATCATTATATAAAAGGTCTGTTAAATCTGCTAATCTTATTATTTGACTTTGAACAGGGATATTATCTTTTTTTATTTTTAAAGCTCCACTTCCATCCCAATTTTCATGATGATATAGTATAAAGTTAGATATATTATTAAAAATAGGGAAAGATTTAGTTATTTCAGAACCAGTAAGACAATGTCCTAAAATAAATTCATTGCTAGAGTGACTCTTGGAAAGAAAATTTGTAGCACCTATATCATGGAGTAGGGAAGAAACATATAATTCTTCTAAATGGGTACCACTTATATTTAAATCTTTAGCTAGACATAAAGATATATAGCATGTCCTTTGAGAGTGATTAAGAAATAGGTGCTTTGAATAATCGATGTTAGTAACATCTTCTATTATACTATTAGTTCCTATAGAACTCATTTCAGCTAAATCTAAGGCTATGGAGATAGATCTTAAAACTTTATCCATGCTTATATACATAATAAAACCTCTCAATACTAAATTTTCCTTATTATTTTAACATAGCTACATTAAATAATAAATATAATTCCTTTAATGAGCTAAAATGAATAAATTAGTATATAAAATTTGCAATAAAAAAATCTATTATGTAAAATATAATATAGTGTTATTAGATAATACATATATTTCAATATATATGTTACAGAGGTGTATTTATGAAAAAAACTATTATTCTTATAATTGGGTTTATGATATGTATAAATTTATTTGGATGTTCAAAACCAAATATTAGTGATAATGAAGAAGAGAATATAAAAAAAGAAGTTTATTTAGATATAGCTACTACAGATAAAAACATATATAACATAGTAAAAGAAATAGTAAAAGATAAGCATTATGTAGAATATATATTTAAAAATAGAGAGGAATTAATAAGTTATAAAATAAAGGAAGATACATTAGAGAATATAGGTAACAAGGACTTGTTTTTTTATGTAGGAGCTAGTTTTGAACCTTGGATTGATGAATTCTTATCAAAATTGGATAAAAGCAAAGTAGGAGTTGTTAATGTATCTAGAGGATCTAAGCTAATTCCCTATGAGAAAGAAGTAAAGTTTGAAAATAAAATATTAAAAGATAACCCCTATTATTTTTTAAATTTGAATAATTACAAGATAGTTTTATCTAATACAAAAAATGCTATACAGGATAAAGATCCTAGCAATAGAGATTTTTATGAGAAAAATTTTTCGAATATATTAAAAAGAATAGACGGCTATGAAGAGGAGTTTAGTAAAATATCCGATAAAACTGGTGAATTTGTATTTATAGTTGATGAAGATAAACTAGATTATTTTATAAAATATTTAAATGTAAACACACTAAAAATCAAGAGAGATGAAAAAGATAATATAACTAATGAAAGAGAAATAGAAGATATATGTAAAAAGTATAAAGGGAAATGCGTACTTTTATCTAGCAGTAATGATATCTTAAAAAATAATAAAAATTTATTAGATAAATATAAAATAAAACCTCTACTACTGAAAATTTATGATAATGATATTTTATATGAGGATATGATACAGTATAATATATCACTACTAAAAAGTACTTTTAAATAAAAGGTGGTGTTTGTATTGAAAAAAGTATACTCCTACATAGTTGGTGTACTGTTAGTTGTATTGCTTATTCCTATGGGAAATGTTAAAGCAAATAGTACATATATGATTGCAGAAGGGGTAGTTAAGTTAAATAAAAATATATATATTCAGCCAGATAAAGTGGAAAATGCTGATGTTATAAGTATAGGAGCAGATATATATGTAAATGGAACTGTAAATGGAGATGTAACTTCTATAGGTGGAAATGTATATATAAATGGCAAAGTTACAGGAGATGCAATAGCTATAGGTGGAAAAGTTACAAAAGGTCCAAAAGGAATAATAAAAGGAACTATAAAAGAAAGATTTAAAAAAAGAAATATTCCTTTTATAAATAGTAATAAAAATATAGAAAGCACTAAATTTGATCATAGTAGAGTAGCGTCAGCTATACTATTATTTATATTGTGCATTATAGCATATAACTTAATGCCCTATAATGAAATGAGAATGGCATCTGCTATAGACAAGGAATTGGGCAAAAGTTTGATCTATGGATATGGTACTATATTATTGATTGCTATGCTGTTGATTACTTTATTATTTAGTATAGTAGGCATTATATTGATCCCAATAGTAACAATACTGTTTTTAATAACTTTTCTTGTGGGATTTACATCTATGTGTTTATATCTAGGGAAAAGATTTTTAAAATCAAAGGTATCTCCTATGATCTCTATATTAGTTGGTGTAGCCTTTTATGAAATAATAAGAAGTGTGGTCTTTTTAGATTTAGGTCATGCTGTTATTATATTGTTTATATTTCCACTAAGTATTGGTATACCTATAAGAAGCAAGTTTGGTAGTTTTAGACCCTGGAGAAGGCTAAATACCAATGATGATTGGAATGATTTTTGGAAACATTAAAGTTCAATTGAAATTACATCATTTAAAAGTTGGTAAAATCAACATATATAATTTACTGGTAAATTATAGTAGTTAATATGAAAGGAGAAGAGTTATGTTCTTCTTTGGTATATTTGGTATAAATACAAAACAAGAAGAAATAGAGGATTTTGAAAATTTGGTTTGTAAAAAGTGTGGTATTTTAAGTAGGTACACTGTGATAAAAACTTATAATGTTTTTCATTTTTTCTTTATACCACTTATTAAGTGGGGAGAAAAGTATTATTTAAAATCTAGATGTTGTAATACTATATATGCCATATCAAAGGAAAGTTTAGATAAGGTTAGAGAGGATAGAAGCCTTAATAACATTGACTTAAAGGAAATATATAGTGAAAATTCAAATGCTAATAATATAATAATTTGTAATGGTTGTGGAAAAGAAATAGATAGTTCTTTTAAATATTGTCCACATTGTGGGGAAAAGTTATATTTTTAAAAAGAATAGGTTAAGTTTACTCTATTGCAATTTACTATAATGTATAGAGAGAGTATTTCAGTTTATACTATACGATATAGGAGGTGTTGTAAATGGAGATTGCTATAATGGGAGCTGGAATATCTGGACTTTCTTGTGCCATAACATTAGAACAGTATGGAATTACACCAACTATTTTTGAAAAAAGAAATAGAGTAGGCGACAGGTTTATTAATGGTGAAGCAATGTTTAATATTCTCAATAAGCCTGTTAAAGATTCTATACATTACATAGCAGAAAATTATCATATAAATTTAAAACCTATAGATCAAGTTAATAAATTATATGTTCATTCTAAAAATGAACTTGGTACTGTTGATGGGGAAATTGGATATACAAATATAAGAGGCAGACACAAAAATTCATATGAAAGTCAATTGGAAAAACAAGTAAAGTGTGATATTAATTTTAATTCAAACTATGAATATGAAGATTTATGTAAAGAATTTGATTATGTAGTGTTAGCTACTGGGGATGGAGAATATTCTTCTCACTTAGGTAATTATAGATGTGATTTAACTTGTACAATAAAGGGAGTAACTGTAGAAGGAAAATTTGTAACAAGTAGTCCTCATGTGTGGTTTAATTATGATATACTACCTATGGGGTATGCTTGGTTAATACCTTTTTCTGAAAAAGAAGCTAATTTAGTGATAGCTTATCCAGATTACCCTAGTAATATAAAATTAGATATAAACTATATGTGGGAAAAATTCTATAATTTAGCTTGTGAGAATTTAGATCAAAACTTTAATATAACAGATGAATTTGAAATTACAAGATATATGATGGGAATATGTAATAAACCTAAAATCGATAATACCTATTTTGTAGGTAATTGTTTTGGCACCATTTCACCTGGATTGGGGTTTGGTCAATTTAATTCAATTCTAACAGGAATATATTCAGCATATGATATTTGTGGAGTAGTAAATTATGAGAAACTTACTAAGAACTTATTTAAAAATTATAATCATTCTTTGATTTTTAGAAGATTTATGGAAAATTTGACTGATGATCAACTAGACTTTCATGTTAAAAATTTAGATAATAAAATTATAGATACGGTATTTGATAAGTTATGTGGCAATAAGTCTAATGTTGATATACTTAAATTATCAACTCCAATTATGAGATTATGGAATAATTATAAAGAGTTTAAAAACTAGAAAATATATTTAGTGCGCTTTTATGTAATAACTATCGAAATATATAAAAGGATATTTTTAGTTGAAAAATAAAATTCTATATTGACATAATTGCAAAAATAATGTATTATAATACTTGTCATTAGACCGGTGATTAAGTTAAGAGTAAATATTTATTAAAACTTAGCACATTAATATAGGGGTATAGCTCAATTGGTAGAGTAGCGGTCTCCAAAACCGTTGGTTCCGGGTTCAAGTCCTCGTGCCCCTGCCATTATAAAATCCAGTAATCGTAAAGATTGCTGGATTTTTACTTGTTATAAAACTAATTGCTATATAGGTAGTTTTATAATACTCTTAAATATGTTATAAAATTTCTTTAGGCTTTTCTATTAGCTTATATAAATTTTTTCAAGTCTTAAAACACTTATTTTAACATGATAATTAATCTTTCATATTGTATGTCAGTGATTTTTTAAAACTCATCAAAATATTTACAAAAAATAAAAATAACATTTCTTATATTTTATTATTAGAAAAAATATAAACTATAAATCTTCAATATGAAAGTACTAATATTAATGATATCTTTTTAAAAATTTAATGTTTATCTAATTTTAACTGTTCTGTATTTTCTATGAATTGAATTTAAAAAGAAATATTCTTTGTTATCAAAGCATTAGCTAAACAGAAATGGTTGAATGTATATTATAAAAGGAGTTTGTACATAATTCACGGGATAATGTGTCTAAATAAAATACGATAGCGTTAATAAAATTTTATATAAATAGAAATTAAGAAGTGTTATAAATATTTAACTGTATATATGATTATACACTAAAATATGCTAAAAAATTTTGTGAAATTTAAATTATACGTCAATAGTTTAAGTTATTATAAAATTAACAAACTGCACAGTATATTTGTTCAATTATTGTAAATTTAATTATAATTTATATAAAAAATTCACAAAAAGGCATTGACTTCCTATATTTATTGTTATATTATTATCAATAAAATAATATAAGAAAGGGTGTATAATGTATGAAAAAGTTAGTTACTGTATTCTTGATGACTTTAACTTTTCTGTTAATTGGTTTTCAAGAAACAAGTATGGGAAAAGTTTGTGCGGAAAATGTAAATTTTTCAGGCGTTACAGCCCCCATAGGATGTAATGTTCGTTTACAGCCAAGTATTAATAGCCAAACAGTTTACACTATACCAGGTAACACAATTGTAAATTTTGAAGGGTGGGTAACTGGTGATTCCATATATGATTATTGGACAGGTGAACCAGATAACAAGTGGTTCTTTTACAAAGATAGAAATTATGGAAAAGTTTATATTGCTTCAGCAGGAATAGATGGAAATCCGCCTTCAACTACTGATCCATCTGACCCATCAGGAAGTGCCACAGTTCCAGAAATTAAACAACAAATGAGCAACTGGTGTTGGGCAACTACAACTAGCGCAATCCTTCAGCATTATGGTTTCAATGTAACTCAACAACAAGTAGTTTCTTATATTAAAGGAGGTTTAGTAAACCAAACTGGAACAGATAGAGAAATGTTAAATGCAGCTAATCATTTTGGATTATATGCTCAAGTATTCTATACTCTACCTTCCTATTTAGCTGTTCAATCTGAAATTGGCAATGGAAATCCATTAGAAACTATGATTAGTTGGTCTAGTGGGGGTGGACATGCTCAAGTATTAGATGGATGCTATACTAATGGCGGAAGAAACTATATAAAAATCATGGATCCTTGGTATGGAGATCATTTTGATTATGCTTTTGATTACTATAAAGCAAATTCTGAATTTTCATGGCAAGCTTATATAGGTAATTTTAGAAGAAATTAATTTTTAAAGGAGGGTTTTTTGTGATAAAAATATTTAGAACTTTAGTTTTAGCTGGAGTAGTAATAGGTGCTATTAGAATTGCTTCTTACAATATTATGGCTTCTGATAGAGTAGAAAATTTAGCCTTAGAAGACTATAAAGCAGGACAAAAGGATTATAAAGCAGGACAAAATCAAAGTGCAAAATATATTTTGCCTAAAAAAAATCAAGATGGACTTCAACTTTCAGATTTTTCACTTCCAATTTACAGCATGGCTGAAGCAAAAGATATTTTATCTAGTGACGGAAAAAACATAGCTAAGCTTTTACAAAGCACAGATAAAAAGCTATGGTTTATGATGAATGAAGATGAACCAGAAGGAATTGTAGTGACAAACGATGTTAGACCAATAAAAATGGGTGGAAAAAACAGAAGTAAAGATTTAATGAAAATATATAAAGATATAAAAAATAATGTGAAGTCAGAAGAAGATATAAAATATTTTGAATTTGAAGGACAGGGTATATTTGTTATTTCTCATAATAATATAGATGAGATATACTTAAGTGTAGGTGCTTCTAAAGTATTGGATATGGAAGCTGGTAAAAAAATTTCTTCTAAAGAATTTATGTCACAAATGAAAAAATATATTTCTAATTTGCAGTAAATATTCTAATTTGCAAAAAAATAGATATTTTAAAATTAAAGTTGAAGAATTAGGGTTATTATCAAGCATGTGAGCCAGCTCAATGTGTTTAAATTTAAATGTTTATCTGTCTACTTAATGGAGGCAGTTTATTTTTTTGTTGTGAGTTGCTTTTTATATATTATTTATATAAATTTATTTGTGCAGTGTAACATAATATAATTAATATTGTTTCGTATGACATAAAAATTAGTAATTTTATTTTCTTTCATATATATGATAAAATTATATAGGAATTAAATCCAAATTCATATTAATAGTATTGCGCTGGAGGGTCTAATAATGAAGGAAATAGATTTAGTAATTATAGGCGGAGGACCGGCAGGAATGGCTGCTGCAATTTCAGCTAAAAATAAAGGTATTGATGATATTTTAATACTAGAAAGAGAAGATTCTTTAGGCGGTATACTTAACCAGTGTATCCATACAGGCTTTGGATTGCATATGTTTAAAGAAAATTTATCTGGTCCAGAATATGCTCAAAAATTAATAAATGAAATAAATAGATTAGATATAGAATATAAAATAGATACAATGGTTTTATCTATAGATAAAGATAAAAGTATTAAAGCAGTTAATCCTGAAGATGGAATGTTTAGTATAAAAGCTAAAGCTATTATACTAGCTTCAGGATGTAGAGAAAGACCTAAAGGAGCAATAAATATACCAGGAAGTAAGTGCGCAGGTATATATACAGCAGGTTCCATACAGAAGTTTATAAATATAGAAGGATATATGCCTGGTAAAGAGGTAGTTATATTAGGTTCTGGGGATGTAGCATTAGTAATGGCTAGAAGAATGACTTTAGAGGGAGCAAATATAAAAGCTGTAGTTGAAATTATGCCTTATTGCTATGGAACAGAAAATAATGTGGTGAACTGTTTAGATGAATTTGATATACCACTTAAGTTAGGTCATACTGTTGTAAATATAAAAGGAAAAGATAGAGTTCAGGGAGTTACTATAGCAAGAGTAGATGAAGATAGAATTCCAATACAAGGTACAGAGATGTATATACCTTGTGATACTTTAATGTTATCTGTAGAACTAAGAGGAGATAGTGAAATTATAAGAAAAACAGGTATAGAATTAAACAAATCTACTTGGGGACCTAAGGTTGGAGAAAATTTTCAAACCATGGTAGAAGGCATATTTGCTTGTGGCAATGTTCTACATGTATATGATACTGCGGATAATGTAACAAAAGAGGGGTATAGCGTAGGGGAAAGCGCTTCTCAATATATTAAAGGGAAAAATTTTTTAGAAGGTGAAAGAGTAGGATTATGGGCAGATAAAGGTATAAAATATTTGTTGCCTAATTTTATAAATTTACAGAATTTAAAAGAAGATGTACAGTTAAAGTTAAAATTTGATAAACTATATGAAAACCAGAATATTTATATTTATTTTGATCAGGTTAAAGAAAAATTAAGTTCAAATGAAAATATAAAACCCGGAGATATTATTAGTATAAAAATATCTAAGAATAAATTGTTAAGCTATAAAGATTTAAAAAAGATAACTATAGGGATAAAATAAAAAAAATGAGCTAAAATACCCTTAATTTTAAAACCGTAAATATAAATAATACATTCATAAAGCAATTCATTTTGCTAAGTAGTTCTAAATTTGACTTCATTAAAAATCTTTTACCCAGTAGAGGCGCCTTCATTAGCTTCACTACTGGCTCCTCATGTCCTGTGAAGAATCACAAAAATTTTTAATTCCGTAAAATTAAGAAATACTAAATCTCATTTATATGTTTATTACATGTATTATTTATATTTACTATATTAAAATTAAGGCTATTTTTATTTTGAGATAGCCACTTTTTACGTAGTGTATTAAAGTTTATATTTTCTTAATAGAGTTATGTAGTAAAATATGTTTTTACACAAATCTGTCTACATATCTTGTTAAAATAATTTTGTTAGACATTTTTTACAGATTATTATTGTTTGTTTATTTGCTGTTACAATATCATTTTTATTTATGGATTTACCACATATTTCACATACTATTTTATCTTTTGTTACTAACACAGACTTATCTTTCTTATTATTAAATTTAACTTTTTTATTTGGAGGAGTAGAATAATTTATTGGTTTATCTGTATTTTCTTTTTTTATAATATTATATTCCATTTTAAAAATACTTTCTGCAAATAACTCTAATTCAAATCGTGGAAATTCTTTATCGTAAAATTCCTCTATTATTAATCGTCTTATTTGAGCATCATTTACTATGAGACCACTTTTTTCTATTCCATCAAATATACTTTTAGTTATATTGTTTGTATCAGGATGTCTTTTTTCACTTTTATAATATACTTTTAATACTGCAATTAATGATTCTTCTAATACTATATTAGGATTTTGAAGTCTTGTCTCATAAGCTATTTTTTCTTCATATACTGCATATCTATCATGATATTTACCAGAATTTAAGGGCATTATAGCTCGTCCTTGCAAATTGAATAATTTAAAATTAGATTTGGATATAGGTGACCCTTCAACTATTACTTTAGCGTAATTTTTCATATTTAAGCTCCTTTTACTATTCTGTATTTTATTATAGCATATTTGATTAAAAATTTAGATTTAATAGATTGTATTTTGTTTCCACTGTGACTTATTAATTTTTTATGTCAAAACTATATTTGAATATATAAATTTAATAAAGTATAATGTAATTTAGATTTATAAAAGAATAATAAATTACATAGTTAATATATATTTAATTACATAAAAAGGAGTAAGAAATATGAAAGAAAACATAAATATTTTAGCTATAGAGAGTAGTTGCGATGAAACTTCAGCGGCAGTGGTTGTTAATGGCAGAGAAGTTTTATCTAATATAATAGCGTCACAAATAAGTACTCATGAGAAGTTTGGAGGTGTAGTGCCAGAAGTTGCTTCAAGAAAGCATATAGAGGTTATAAGTACAGTAGTACAAGAGGCTTTAGATGAAGCTAATTTTACTTTAGAGGATATAGATATTATAGGTGTAACCTATGGACCAGGATTGGTAGGAGCTTTACTTGTAGGACTACAATATGCAAAGGGGTTAGCTTTTGCAACAGGAAAGCCTCTTATAGGAGTAAATCATATAGAAGGTCATATAAGTGCAAATTTTATAGAATATAAAGATTTAAAACCACCTTTTATGTGTTTAGTAGTATCAGGAGGACATACATTTATAGTTTATATGAAAGATTATGGTGAATTTGAAGTGTTAGGTGAAACTAGAGATGACGCAGCAGGTGAAGCTTTTGATAAAGTAGCCAGAGCTATAGGTCTAGGCTATCCTGGAGGACCTAAAATAGATAAAATATCAAAGGAAGGAAATGAAGAGGCTATAAAATTTCCAAGAGCAAATTTTCACAATGATACTTTAGATTTTTCTTTTAGTGGGATAAAATCAGCAGTATTAAATTATTTAAATAAGAAAGAAATGAAAGGAGAAGAAATAAATAGAGCAGATGTGGCAGCATCCTTTCAAAAATCAGTGGTAGATGTTCTTGTAGATAATACTATAAAGGCTTGTAGGAGTAAAAAAGTAAATAAGATAGCGGTAGCTGGAGGTGTAGCATCTAATTCCTGTTTAAGAGACACTTTGGTAAGAGAGTGTAAGAAAAAAGGAATAGAAGTACTAATACCACCTTTCATATTGTGTACAGATAATGCAGCCATGATAGGAAGTGCAGCTTATTTTGAATATATTAAAGGGAGAAGGACTTCTTTAGATATAAATGCTGTACCAAATTTGAAACTTGGAGAAAGATAGAAACTATTAAACTTTCAATATAAGTAAGATTTTATATAATAATAAAGACTTTCTTTTACAAATAAATGATAGGTTAAAATAAAAATCTACTGTTATTTATTTATAAGGAAGTCTTTTTTTAAATGTATTGAATTTGAAATATTAATACTATAGCAGCAATTATATTAAAAAATAATTAATAATAGATTGAAAATATTGAAAAAATACTATTATATTATTGAATAATATGATAAATTATTATATTATTATATTAGGCTTATATTAATATGATAGTAAATTTTCAAATATTTTAACATTTTTATAAAGTGTAATAACCTAAAATGTTAAATGAAAGAAAAATAAAAAAAATATTCAATTGAAAAAATTTTATAAATTATATATAATGTAAAGGTATATCTATAATTTAGAAAATAATGCAGTTAAAAATAGGGAACAATATTTACAAAAAGGGGGATAACAATGAACAAGTTTAAAAGAGTATTAGTGGCAAATAGAGGAGAAATTGCAATAAGAGTATTTAGAGCTTGTCACGAATTAGGCATTAGAACTGTTGCAATATATTCTGAAGAAGACAAATTTTCATTATTTAGAACAAAGGCAGATGAAGCATATCTTATAGGGAAAAATAAAGGTCCTATAGATGCTTATTTAAATATCGAAGAAATAATACAATTGGCTTTAAAAAAAGGGGTAGATGCAATACATCCAGGTTATGGTTTTTTATCAGAGAACTCTGAATTCGCACGAAAATGTAGAGAAGCAGGAATAGAGTTCATAGGACCTACTGCAGATATGATGGAAAAATTAGGAGATAAAATAAAATCTAAAATAGTTGCAGAAAAAGCAGGTGTACCTACTATACCTGGAGTTCAAAAACCAATTAAATCAGAGAAAGAAGCTTTAGAATTTGCAAGATACTGTGGATATCCAATAATGCTGAAAGCAGCTGCCGGTGGCGGTGGTAGGGGGATGAGAATAGTTAGAACAGAAGAAGAATTAATATCTTCTTTTAAAAGTGCAAAAAATGAAGCTAAAAAGGCTTTTGGTATAGATGATATATTTATAGAAAAATATCTAGAAAATCCTAAGCATATAGAAGTTCAAATATTAGGAGATAAGCATGGAAATATAGTACATCTACATGAAAGGGACTGTTCTATACAAAGAAGACATCAAAAGGTTATAGAATTTACACCAGCTTTTGCGCTACCAAAGGAAAAGAGAGAAGAAATATGTAGTGATGCTTTAAAAATAGCTAAAACTGTAGGCTATAGAAGTGCAGGTACACTAGAATTTTTAGTAGATACTAGTGGGCATCATTATTTTATAGAAATGAATCCAAGAATACAGGTAGAACATACTGTTACAGAAATGATTACAGGAATTGATATTGTTCAAAGCCAAATTTTAATAGCAGAGGGATACACATTAGATTCAGAAGAAGTAGGTATAAAATCTCAAGAATCTATACAAACAAGAGGATATGCTATTCAGTGTAGAGTAACTACAGAAGATCCATCTAATAATTTTGCGCCGGATACAGGAAAAATAGAAGATTATAGAACAGGTTCAGGATTTGGTATTAGATTAGATGGTGGAAATGGTTTTACGGGATCTGTTATAAGCCCATATTATGATAGCTTATTAGTTAAAACTACATCTTGGTCTAGAACATTTAATGATGCTATAAGAAAATCTATAAGAGCTATAAAAGAATTTAAAATAGATGGTGTTAAAACTAATATAGGATTTTTAATAAATGTTTTAAATCATGAACAATTTAGAAAAGGACAATGTGATACTAACTTTATAGAAAAAAATCCAGAATTATTTCAAATAACATCAAAGACTGATGATGAAGTTAGAATATTAAAATTCATAGGTGAAAAGGTAGTAAATGAAACTCATGGAATAAAGAAAGATTTTGATGTTCCTACAATACCAATTGTAGATGAAGAATTAAGCTTAAAAGGAACTAAACAAATATTAGATGAAAAAGGTCCAGATGGGTTAGTTCAGTGGATAAAAAATCAAAATAAGCTTCTTTTAACAGATACAACTATGAGAGATGCTCATCAATCCCTTATGGCTACGAGAATGAGAAGTATAGATATGTTTAAAATAGCGAAAGCTCAATCAGTGCTTGGAAAAGATTTATTCTCCATGGAAATGTGGGGAGGAGCAACTTTTGATGTGGCCTATAGATTTTTAAAAGAATCTCCTTGGACTAGATTAGAAGAGTTAAGAGAATCTATACCAAATGTATTGTTCCAAATGTTAATAAGAGGAGCTAACGCTGTTGGGTACAAGAATTATCCAGACAATGTTATAAGAAAATTTATAAAACAGTCTGCAGATTCAGGAATAGATGTATTTAGAATATTTGATTCCTTAAACTGGTTAAAAGGGATGGAAGTAGCTACAGACGAAGTTTTAAACCAAAATAAAATAGCAGAAACTTGTATGTGCTATACAGGGGATATATTAGATGAATATAGGGATAAATATAACTTACAATATTATGTGAATTTAGCGAAGGAAATAGAAAAAACAGGAGCACATATACTTGGGATAAAAGATATGTCAGCTTTATTGAAGCCATATGCTACTGTTAAGCTTATAAAGGCATTAAAAAATGAAATATCTATTCCAATTCATCTTCATACTCATGATACTACAGGTAATGGTGTGGCCACAGTACTTATGGCAGCCCATGCAGGAGTTGATATTGTAGATACTGCCTTTAATAGTATGTCAGGTCTTACAAGTCAACCAGCCTTAAATTCTATAGTAGCAGCATTAGAAAATACGGATAGAGACACAGGTCTAGATTTAACAGATATGCAGGAATTATCAGATTACTGGAGTGCTGTAAGACCAGTATATAGTCAATTTGAGTCAGGCTTAAAATCAGGTTCGGCAGAAATATATAAATACGAAATACCTGGAGGACAATATTCTAATCTAAAGCCACAGGTAGAAAGCTTTGGATTAGGTCATAAATTTGAAGAAGTAAAAGAAATGTACAAAAAAGTTAACGAAATGCTTGGTGATATTATAAAAGTTACCCCATCTTCAAAGGTGGTTGGAGATTTAGCTATATTTATGGTTAAAAATGATTTAACACCTGAAAATATATATGAAAAAGCGGAAAAAATGGCTTTCCCAGATTCAGCTGTGTCATATTTTAAAGGAATGATGGGGCAACCAATGGGGGGGTTCCCAGAAAAACTACAAAAGCTAGTTTTAAAAGGGGAAGAACCTATAACTTGTAGACCGGGAGAAATGTTACCGCCAGAAGACTTTCAAAAAATAAGAAAACATTTAAAGGATAAACATAATTTAGATGCAACAGAAAAAGATATTATAAGTTATGCATTGTATCCAGAGGTTTTTGATAAGTATTTAGATTTCTTAAAGGAATATGGAGATTTAAGTCATATGGGAAGTGATGTATTCTTCCATGGTTTATATGAAGGAGAAACAGCTGAAATAGAACTGCAAGAAGGAAAAACATTTATAGTTCAATTATCTGAAATAGGTAAGGTAGATTCTGAGGGCAATAGAAGAGTAGTTTTTGAAATAAATGGAAATAGAAGAGAGATAAAAATAAAGGATAAGTCTAGTTTAATGGCACAAAATATAACTTCTAGTAATACAAAAATGGCAGATTCATCAAATAAAAAGCATATAGGAGCTAGTATACCAGGTACAGTAATAAAAGTTCTAGTAAGTAAAGGAGATAAAATAAAAGAAGGAGATAGCTTAATTGTAATAGAAGCTATGAAAATGGAAACTAATGTAGTAGCTAGCTCATCAGGAGCAGTAGAAAGCTTATTAGTAAAAGAAGGAGAACAAGTAAAATCAGGACAATTACTTTTAGAACTAGAATAAATAATTAGATAAAAAAAAAGCACTGCTTGGGGAAGCGGTGCTTTTTACTATGGGAAGTTTATAATGGGTTTTACTAGTTTTATTCATCTATCCTATAAACTTATTATACAATAAAAAATACACTATGTCAAAACATTAACAATAAAAATTTCAAAAAATTTAAATAGAAGATTTTAAAATAGGTATATTATGATAATTATTAAATTAAATTATGAGATTATAATTTAAAAATGTAAATGATTTGAATATATTTGTTAAACATATAATTATCCTAGGAGAATTTTAATGAAATATATACCATAAGAAATATATGGTATAATTAATATCACTATATAAAATAATAGGCATAGATAGTAAATTTAGAAAGGAGAAAAATACTATGAATTTAAAATTAGAAGAAGTCTATAATGGGTTTAAATTAATAAATGAAGAAGAAATAAAAGAGATTAATTCTTTAGCCCAAGTATTTTTACATGAAAAAAGTGGAGCTAAATTACTTTTTATAAAAAATGATGATGACAACAAAATTTTTTCTATAAGCTTTAGAACTCCCCCAAAGGATAGTACAGGGGTAGCTCATATATTAGAACATTCTGTTTTGTGTGGATCAAGGAAGTTTCCAGTTAAAGAACCCTTTGTGGAATTAATAAAAGGGTCTCTAAACACATTCCTAAATGCTATGACCTTTCCAGATAAAACTATGTATCCTGTAGGAAGTACAAATGATAAAGACTTTACAAATTTGATGGATGTATACTTAGATGCAGTATTATATCCTAATATATATAAATATCCAGAAATAATGATGCAAGAAGGTTGGCATTATGAGATAGAAAATAAGGAAGATGATATAACTTATAAGGGTGTTGTATATAATGAAATGAAGGGAGCTTTTTCTTCGCCAGAATCTATACTATTTAGAAAAATACAAGAATCTTTATTACCAGATACTGTATATGGGGTAGAATCAGGTGGAGATCCTGATTATATACCAGATCTTACCCAGGATGATTTTAAAGAGTTTCATAAAAAATATTATCATCCATCTAACAGTTATATATACTTATATGGAGATTTAGATATATTAGAAAAATTAAAATTTATAGACGAAAATTATTTAAAAGATTTTGATAAACAAGAAGTAGATTCAAAAATAAAACCTCAAGAAGCTTTTACAGATCCTAAATATGTAGAGGTTAAATATCCTATATCTAAGGAAGAAAAAATTGAAGATAAAACTTATTTAAGTCTAAATTTTTCAGTAGGGAATTCTACAAATAAAGAATTATATTTGTCATTTGAGATTTTAGAGCATATACTTCTTGAAACACCATCTTCACCATTGAAGAAGGCTTTATTAGACGCAGGATTAGGTAAAGATGTATTTGGGGTCTATGATAATAGCATACTCCAATCTACAATTAGTATAATAGTTAAGAATTCTAATACTGATAAGGTAGAAGAATTTAAATCTGTAGTATTTAATACACTTGAAAATTTAGTAAAAGAAGGTATAGATAAAAAATTAATAGAATCATCAATAAATATCAAGGAGTTTAGTTTAAGAGAAGCAGATTATCAAGGGTATCCAAAAGGCTTAATATATAACATGAAATCTATGGAAAGTTGGCTTTATGATGAAGAGCCTACAATGCATTTAAAATATGAAGATGTACTACCAAAAATAAAATCTGCATTAAATTCTAATTATTTTGAGGACTTAATTCAAAGATATATTTTAGACAACAATCATTATTCAGTACTTATAGTAAAACCAGAAAAGGGACTTGAAGAAAATAGAATAGAAAACATAAGAAAAAAATTAAAAGAATATAAAGACAGTTTAACAGAGAGAGAACTAGAATTATTAATACAACAAACTAAGAAACTAAAAGAAAGACAAAATAAAAAGGATTCTATGGAAAATTTAAGTAAAATACCATTACTTTCTATAGAAGATATAAATAAACAAGCAGAAAGACTTCCTTTAGAAGAAAAAAATATTTTAGGTATTAAAACTTTATACCATAATGTGTTTACTAATAAAATTTCATATTTAAATTTATATTTTAATACAAGGGCAGTAGAAAAAGAAAACATACCCTATATAGGATTATTATCAGCTGTTCTTGGTAAAGTAAGTACAGAAAATTATAATTATCAAGATTTATCTAATGAAGTTAATATAAGTACAGGCGGGATTAGATATAATGCAGAAATCTTTAGTGAAAAAGAAAGCTATGAAGATTATACGCCTATGTTTACTATAAAGTCTAAGTGTTTAACTAGCAATGTTAAAGAACTTATAAAATTATTATCAGAAATATTAACTAATTCTAAATTTGATGAAAAGAATAGACTAAGGGAAATAATACAAGAATTAAAATCAAGATTAGAGATGATAATGTTTGATAGAGGCCATAGTGTAGCTGTTAAAAGATTATTTTCATATTTTTCATCTTATGGTAAATATGATGAACTTTTATCAGGAGTAGAATTCTATAAGTTTATTGTAGATATAGAGAAAAATTTTGAAGATAGATTTGAGGATATAAGTAAAAATTTACAAAGTGTATTTAATAAAATATTTAATTCTACAAACTTATTGGTAAGTGTCACTGGAGAAGAGGAAGAATTTAGTGAAGTAAATAAAGAATTTAAAATATTATATGATAGTTTAAGTGAAGAGAAATTACAATATAATAATTATGAATTTAATTTTGATAATAGAAATGAAGCTTTTTCAACTTCCTCTAAAGTTCAGTATGTGGCTAAGGGATATAATTATTTTAAATTGGGATATGAATATAGTGGAAGTATGCAAGTTTTAAGGACTATAGTAAATTATGATTATTTGTGGAATAGAATTAGAGTTCAAGGAGGAGCATACGGTGCTTTTTCATCTTTTATAAAGAATGGTAATATGTTCTTTGTATCTTATAGAGATCCTAATTTAATAAAAACTATAGAAGCTTACAATGAAGCATTTAAATATGTTTCTGAATTTAATCCAGAGGATAGAGAAATGACGAAGTACATCATAGGAACTATTTCTGATTTAGATACTCCTTTAACACCTGCTGCGAAGGGGGAAAGAGCTACTGAAAACTATTTAAGAAGAATATCTTATGAGGATAGACAAAGGGAAAGAGAAGAGATATTAGCTACTAATAAAAAAGTTATAAAAGCTTTTAGTGATGTTATTAAAGATTTAATGAAAGAAAATTATATATGTGTTATTGGAAATGAAGATAAGATAAAAGAAAATAAGGATAAATTCAATAATATAATAAATTTATTTGAATAATAAAAAAGAATGTCTCAAAATGAAAATAAATTTAATTTTAAAACCGTAAATATGAATAATACATTCATAAGCAATTCATACAGCTCAAGAAGTTCTAAATTTGACTACATTAAAAATTTTTTACCCGGTAGAGGCGACATCCTGTCTTCACTACCGGCTCCTCACGTCCTGTGAGGAATTACAAAAATTTTTAATTCCGTCAAATTAAGAACTTCTAAAGCTTATTCATATGCTTATTACATATATTATTCATATTTACTATATCAAAATTAAATTTATTTTTGAGACATTCTTTTTATATTATTCTGCTATGCTTATATTGTTCTTTCTAGAAGCTGTTTTCTTTAAGAATAGTGCTAGAACAGCTAAGGCTACTACGATACCTATAGGATATCCAATTGAAGGGTTAAGTTTAAATCCTTCCGGAGCTACAAGTATATAAGTTATGGAAACCGCTGTCATAAATGTAGCTGGGATAGTTGCCATCCAATGAGACTTATTGATTTTATATAAATAAGCAGATGCAGTCCATAAAACGATCATAGCCAAGGTTTGGTTTGACCAAGCAAAATATCTCCAAACAATATCAAAATTTATTTTTGTTAATGCAAAACCTATAACGAATAGAGGTATACTTATTGCTAATCTATTTTTTATAGGTCCTTGTTCATAGTTTAAGAAGTCAGCTACTATAAGTCTTGAACTTCTAAAAGCTGTATCACCAGAAGTTATTGGACAGGCAACAACTCCAAGTATAGCTAAGGCTCCACCTATTTTTCCAAGTAATGAATTTGAAATAGTATTTACTACCCAAGCTTGTCCTCCGTGAGCAGCCATTTGCTTTCCAAGTTCTCCAGTACTTCCAAAGAAAGTCATTGCAGCAGCAGCCCAGATTAAAGCAAGTATTCCTTCAGCTATCATTGCTCCATAAAATATTTGTCTTCCTTGTTTTTCATTTGTTATACATCTAGCCATTAATGGAGACTGCGTTGAGTGGAAACCAGATATCGCTCCACAAGCAATAGTTACAAACATTAAAGGCCACATTGGAAGTTTTTTAGGGTGTAGGTTTGCTAAAGTTACTTCTGGTATGTGATATCCTTGAACTATTAAACCAGCAGCAACACCTAGGGCCATTATAAGTAAACATAAGCCAAATATAGGGTATATTTTTCCTATGATTTTATCTACAGGAAGCATAGTTGCAAGAACATAGTAGATAAATATTGCATATATCCATATAACTTTGTTATAACCAGTTAAAGTATTTAAAAGACCAGCAGGTCCAATTATAAATACAACACCAGTAAGTATTAAAAGTATTACTGAAAAACCTCTCATAAATTGTTTGAAACCAGGGCCAAGATATTTACCAACCACCTCTGGTATACTTGCACCGTCATGTCTTACAGACAACATACCTGAAAAATAATCATGTACTCCACCTGCGAAAATAGAACCAAAAACAATCCATAAAAATGCAGCAGGACCCCAAAGTGCACCAGCTATAGCTCCAAATATTGGACCTAAACCTGCAATATTTAAAAATTGGATCATAAAAATTTTCCAAGCTGGCATTGGAACAAAGTCAACTCCGTCTTCTAATTTAATGGCTGGAGTTTCTTTTGTTTCGTCTGCCCCAAACATTTTTTCTACTATTTTACCATAAATTAAATAACCAACAATAAGTGCTACTAATGAAAGAAAAAATGATATCATAAAATTACCTCCTACTAAATTTAATCGATTACAATATTGAACTATAAATTATATTTAAATCATAATATATTATTAAATTTTTATTAATAATATTTTTATAAAAGGTCATAAAAACACATTGAATTGTAAAAAAAATTCCCTGTTTAGCAAATTATCATAGAAAAAATATTTATTTATTGTATAATTTATTAAAGAATATTTAATAAATTATTTATAAAAATGTAATTTAAGAGGAGAAATTTATGATATATATACAATTATTAGAAAGTATGTCCCTTATTGGTATAGCAGCCTATTTATATAGTCAAACTAAAACTTTTAATAAATTTCTTAAAAATAAATCTGATTATAAATATAAGTTAATAATTATAACTTTTTTTAGTGTGCTATCTATGTTAGGAACTTATACTGGAGTTAATATAGAGCCTTATGCATTAGCTAATGCAAGACCTATAGGTGCAATAGTAGCTGGATATATAGGTGGACCATTAGTAGGCCTTATAGTTGGGATTATAGCAGGAACTCATAGGTATTTTTTAGGTGGCTTCACAGCCCTTTCTTGTGCCATATCTACTATAATAGAAGGTATAGTAGGAGGAATAGCTAATGTAATTACAAAGGATAAAAGTTTAGATGTTTCAACGGGTATTATAACAGCAATAATAGCAGAAGTATTGCAGGTGATAATAATTTTATTAATAGCAAAACCCTATGAAAATGCTCTACAATTAGAAAGGGTTATAGCATTACCAATGATAATAACAAATTCTATTGGGGTAGGTATATTTATAAATATTATAAATAATACTCAAGAACATTATAAGAAAATTGGTGCCATACAATCTCAAAAGGCTCTTAATATAGCTAAAAAAACTTCCATTTACTTAAGAAGTGGATTTAATCAAGAAATTTCAGATAAAGTATGTTCAATAATATATGAAGCAATAAATTTAGAAAGCATATTTATTGCTCAAAATGATAGTATATTTTCTTACAACGGAGAAGAGTTGAATAAGGAAAAATTGAAGTATAAAATAAAGGAATATTTTAATTTTAAAGATTATAGATTAATAAAATTTGAAGATAATAATAAAGAAAAATTATTCTATTGTGTACCTATATACACAGATAAGAATAAGTTTAAGTTTGTCATAGGAATACAAATTAAGTCCTATAAAAGTGTAGATAAATATTTTAGTGATTTTGCTAAGGAGTTAAGTGCCCTTTTGGCTACCCAAATAGAATTATATGAATTAGAGCAATTGACTCAAGAAGTTTCAAAGGCAGAATTAAAAATGTTAAGAAATCAAATACATCCACATTTTTTATTTAATACACTAAATACCATAGCGTCCTTTTGTAGAACGGATTCTATAAAAGCCAGGGAGCTTATATTGAATCTTTCAAATTATTTTAGACAAACTCTAAAAAGACAAGATGAAAAAATTATATTGAAAGAGGAAATAGAGTTTTTAGAATCCTATTTAGCTATAGAAAAGGCAAGATTTGGAGAAAGATTAAATGTAGACATTAATATACCAGAAGAACTTTTAGATGTTAAAGTTCCAGTATTTGTACTTCAACCTATAATAGAAAATTCTATGAGACATGGTATATTAATAAAGCCACAGGGAGGAGTAGTAACAATTACTGCAATAGATGAAAAAGATAAAATCAAATTCGTAATAAAAGATACAGGAGTAGGTATGGATGAAAATACACTTAATTATGTAGTAAAAAATTGGCCAGGTATAGGACTTTCAAATGTTAATAAAAGATTAAAATTACTCTATGGGGAAAAAAATTTCATACACATAAAAAGCAAATTAAATGAAGGAACAAAAGTTATGTTTTATATACCTAAGGAGGTATTTTAAATGAAAGAAATTAGAGCTATTATAATAGAAGATGAAAAGCCAGCTATAGAAGAACTTAAGTATGTTTTATCTAAATATAATTTTTTAAATATAGTAGATGTAGCTATGACTGGAAATGCTGGATATGAATTAGTTAAAAAACTACAACCAGAAGTGGTTTTTATGGATATAAATATGCCTATAGAAAGTGGTATAAGTGTATCTAAAAGAATAAAAGAATTTAACAAAGATATAAATATAATATTTATAACAGCATATGAACAATACGCTCTAGAAGCATTTGAAATAGACGCTTTAGATTATATACTAAAACCCTTTGATGATAAGAGAATAAGTATAACTATAAAAAGATTGCAGGAAAAAATAGAGAAAAAATATAAGGAAGAAATTCCAGTTATGATAAGCGATATATTAAATAAATTAGAAAAAGAAGAAAAAACACTTAAAAAGATTCCTTGTGAATATAGAGGGAAAATAATATTGATAGACACAAAAACTATCCATTATTGTTATACAATGGAGGATAAAACTTATGTAAAAACAGACTCAGAAGAATATATAACCCACAATACATTAAAAGAAATAGAAAAAAAGACAGAATTATTTAGAGTTCATAGAAGTTATATAGTAAATATGGACAATATAAAAGAATTGTACTCTTGGTTTAATGGAACATATAAGCTAGTTATGAATGATAAAGAACAATCAGAAATTCCTGTTAGTAGGAATAATGTTAAAAAAGTAAAACAAATATTAGGAATATAAATTTAATATAGTAAGAAAATGGCGAGGTTAACTTATAATTACAAGTAAATAAAAATATAATATGTTGTTTTAAAATAGATTTAATTTTAATATAGCAAATATAAAAAATACATGTAATAAACATGTGAATTATTGTATTACGTGTATTTTTTTATATTTGCGGTTTTAAAATTAAATTTATTTTAAGATACTATTTCATAAAGTTTTCCCATTCTGAATAAAGATTTTCTATTAGTTTTTGTTTATTTATTATATCTTTATTTATTTTTTCACTTTTAGCAGAATCGGAATATACTTCTTCAAGACAAAGTTGCTCTTGAAGTAAATTTACTTCTTCTTCTAGATCTGTTATTTCCTTTTCTAAATTTTTTATCTTAAGCTTTTCTTGTTTTAATTTTTTTTCTTCTTCTTTTTTCTTTTTTCTTTCTTGGTGTATTTGAGTTTTAGTTTTTGAATTTCCAGAAGTTATAGCTTCATAGTCAAATCTATTAGGATTAATTTTTTTGTGAATATAATAATCATAATTACCTAAATATTCTTTTATACCATCTATATTTAGTTCATAAATTTTTTCGATAACCTTATTTAGAAAATATCTATCATGAGATATAACTAAAACTGTACCATCGTAATTCAATAAGGCATCTTCTAAAGCCTCACGAGACATTATATCTAAATGGTTAGTAGGTTCATCTAAAAGAAGAAAATTAGATTTAGAAAGCATTAATTTTAATAAATTAACCTTGCATTTTTCTCCACCACTAAGCTTTGATATTTCTTTAAATACATCATCCCCAGTAAACAAAAATGCGGCTAAAGAATTTCTAACTTCCGTAGTAGTCATTTCAGGAAACTCGTCCCAAACCTCATCTAATACAGTATTACACTCATTTAAGTCAGATTGTTCTTGATCATAATAACCAATGAATACATTCTTACCTATATATTTTGTTCCAGAGTTTTTTTTGATTTTATCCATTATTATTTTAAGTAATGTGGTTTTACCTCTACCATTATCTCCAATTAAAGCGATTTTTTCTCCTCTTTTTATATCCATTTCAACATTGGTAAACAAGGTTATATCTCCGTAACTTTTGCTTAGGTTTTCTATATGGAGTATATCATTTCCACTTTTTATTTGAGTTTCAAAATTTATTTTTACAGGTTTAGGTAATTTATCTGGAGCATCTATCTTCTCAATTTTATCTAAAGATTTTTGTCTACTTTCAGCTGCCTTTATACTTTTTTCTCTATTAAAAGATCTATATTTTTCTATTATTTTTTCTTGTCTCTTAATTTCAGATTGTTGAAGATTATAGGCTTTTAACTTTACTTCATATTCTTTTTTTCTAAGGTCTATAAATTTGGAGTAATTGCCATTATAACAATTTATATGACCACTTATAAGTTCAAAGGTTTGGTTTGTAATTTCATCTAAAAAATATCTGTCATGAGATATAATTAATACAGTACCCTTATAGGTTTTTAAATATTCTTCTAACCAATTAATAGCTGTTAAGTCTAAATGATTTGTGGGTTCATCTAGAAGTAATATATCTGGACTTTGAAGTAAAAGCTTACAAAGGGCTACTCTAGTTTTTTGACCACCACTTAATATATTTATTTGTTTATTAAAGTCTTCTTCCTCAAAACTTAAACCCCTTAATACTCTATGAATTTCACCTTTATAAGTATAGCCTCCTCTATTTATATACAAATCTGTATAGGTAGTATAATCTTTTATAATTTTATCATGATAATCTTTATTATTTTTATCATAGGGTTCATTCATTAATTTTTCTAATTTATTTAGCTTTTCTTCCATTTTTATAAGATCATGAAAAACATCTAATACTTCTTCATAAATAGTATTGTTAGAATCTAAGGAAAGATGTTGAGCAAGATATCCTAAAGATTTAGATTTATCTATAAATATATCTCCACTATCCTGTTCTAAAGAAGAAGTAAGAATTTTAAATAGAGTAGATTTACCAGCACCATTAGCACCTATTAAACCAACTTTATCATTCTCATTTATGTTAAATGTTAAATTATCTAAAATCAAATCAACACCATAAGCTTTAGAAATATTTTTACAACTTAATACAACCATTAATTTCACCATCCTTAACAAGTACTATTTTACTATGTATTGCATTTTTTTTGTAGTATTATAATAGTAGGATTTGATTTTTTTACTTCAGTAATATAATATATTACTATAGTATTCAGCAATTTTAGTGTATAATATTTAATTGTATGATACAATATAGGTAATAATAATAGTAAAAATATGATATTAAGAGGTGTAATATGGATAAGAAAAAAAATATTTCAATGGCAGTTATAAGAAGATTACCTAAATATCATAGATATTTGTATGAATTATTAAAAAATGATGTAGACAGAATATCTTCAAAAGAATTAAGTGAAAAAATAGGATTTACTGCATCTCAAATACGCCAAGATTTAAACTGTTTTGGGGATTTTGGACAACAAGGATATGGGTATAATGTTAGCGAATTACATCATCAAATAAGCAATATATTAGGGCTAAACAATCCTTACAATATTATAATTATTGGAGCAGGTAACATAGGGCAAGCGTTAGCAAATTACACTAGATTTTCAAAATTAGGATTTAATGTAAAAGCTATGTTTGATACAAATCCTAAATTAATAGGATTAAAAATAAGAGAAATAGAAATATTAGATATTGATTATTTGTCTAGTTATCTAGAAAAAAACAATATAGATATAGGTATAATATGTGTACCCCATGATAACGCTCAAAAGGTAGCCAATATTCTTGTTAAAAATGACATAAAAGGCATATGGAATTTTGCACCTATAGATTTGTCAGTTCCGGAAGATGTAGTAGTAGAAAATGTACATTTAAGTGATAGTCTTTTAACTTTGACTTGCTTAATAAACAAGACTGAGTAAAACATTAAACTTTATTTATTTTTAGATTTGGTTTGTTATTGTATTAACAAACCAAATAAAAATTGAAAATTTTTAAGGGCTCTCTTATATCCTATTAAAGAGGGTCTTATTTATGCTGTCTAATTAGGGAAAAAGTATATACAATTTATTTAATTAGGATAAAAAAATATAATAATTATGTTATAATTATATTATAAATAAACAATTTAAATACGGGGGAATAATTATTATGTACAAAATATTAGAGAAGAAAAACATTGCACCTAGTATATTTCTAATGAAGATTAAAGCACCAAGGGTAGCAAAGTCAGCAAAACCAGGACAATTTGTTATAGTTAAGATGGACGAAAAAGGAGAAAGAATACCTCTTACTATATGTGATTACGACAAAGAAGAGGGGAGTATAACTATTGTTATTCAAGCTATAGGTTCTTCAACAAAAAAAATGGATTCTTTTAAAGAAGGAGATAGCTTTAAAGATTTTGTAGGCCCATTGGGACAACCTTCAGATTTTGTAAATGAAAATTTAGATGATATAAAGAAAAAGAAAATGGTATTTATAGCAGGGGGACTTGGTGCGGCACCAGTATATCCACAAGTGAAATGGCTTAGTGATCATGGAATAAATGCAGATGTTATTATTGGATGTAAATCAAAAGAACATTTAATATTAGAAGAAGAAATGAAAAAGGTAGCAGGTAATGTTTATGTAGCTACAGATGATGGTTCTTATGGATATAAAGGACTTGTAACTAATTTATTAAAAGATTTAATTGATAAAGAAGGAAAAGCTTATAATCATGTAATAGCAATAGGTCCTATGATTATGATGAAATTTGTAACTTTACTTACAAAGGAGTACAACATAAAGACTATAGTAAGTTTGAATACTTTAATGGTAGATGGGACAGGTATGTGTGGAGCTTGTAGGGTAACTGTTGGAGGACAAACTAAGTTTGCTTGTGTAGATGGTCCGGAATTCGATGGACATTTAGTAGATTTCAAAGAGGCTCTTAGAAGACAACAAATGTATAAAACTGAAGAAGGAAAGAAATTATTAGAAGATCAAGAAAAAGCAGAAGGACATGTATGCCATGTAGGATTGGATGGTGATAAATAATGGATAGAATGAAAAGGGTGTCAGTGAAAGAACAAAATCCTAATAAGAGAATTACAAACTTTGATGAAGTTTGTTTAGGATATACTGAAGAAGAAGCTATAGAAGAAGCTAAAAGATGTCTTCATTGTAAAAAGCCTATGTGTGTTGGAAAGTGTCCTGTAAGCGTTAATATACCAGAATTTATAGAACATATAAAAAAAGGTGAATTTGAAAAGGCAGCTAAAGCAGTTGCAAAAGATAGTGCATTACCAGCAGTTTGTGGAAGGGTATGTCCTCAAGAAACTCAATGTGAAGGTAAATGTGTTCTTGGAATAAAGGGAGAACCAGTAGCTATAGGAAAATTAGAAAGGTTTGTAGCGGATTGGTCAAGAAAAAATAATGTGGATTTAAGTAAAACAGAAGAGAAGAAAAATAAAAAGGTAGCGGTAATAGGAAGTGGTCCTGCAGGGCTTACCTGTGCAGGAGATTTGGCTAAAAAAGGGTATGATGTTACTATATTTGAAGCTTTACACGAACCAGGTGGAGTATTAGTTTATGGTATACCAGAATTTAGATTACCAAAAGATACAGTAGTAAAGCATGAAATAGATAATGTTAAAAAATTGGGCGTTAAAATAGAAACTAATGTAATAGTTGGAAAAACTGTGACTATTGATGAATTAGTAGAAGAAGAAGATTTTCAAGCTATATTTATAGGTTCTGGAGCAGGACTTCCAAAATTTATGGGGATACCAGGAGAAAATCTAAATGGAGTATTTTCTGCTAATGAATTTTTAACAAGAACTAATCTTATGAAAGCTTTTAAAAAGGAATATGATACACCTATTAAAGTAGGGGAAAAAGTTGCTGTAGTTGGTGGTGGAAACGTTGCTATGGATGCTGCAAGAACTGCAAAAAGACTTGGAGCTGAAGTATATATAGTTTATAGAAGATCAGAATCAGAATTACCAGCTAGAGTAGAAGAGGTACATCATGCAAAGGAAGAAGGAATAAAGTTTAATTTGCTAACTAATCCTGTAGAGATTTTAGGAGATGAAAATGGTTGGGTAAAAGGGATGAAATGTATTAGAATGGAATTAGGAGATCCGGATCAATCAGGAAGAAGAAGACCTATTGAAATACCAGGTTCAGAATTTACTATAGAGTTAGATAGCGTTATTATGTCTTTAGGTACATCTCCAAATCCACTTATAGCATCTACAACAGAGGGGCTAGAAAGTACAAAACGAGGATGTATAGTAGCTGAGGAAGAAACTGGAGCTACTACAAAGGTAGGAATATTTGCAGGGGGAGATGCAGTAACAGGTGCCGCTACGGTTATATTGGCTATGGGAGCAGGCAAAAAAGCTGCTAAAGCTATAGATGAATATTTAAGTGATAAATAATATTATCTTATAATAAATATTGACAAATATGTATAATTAGCTATAAGCTATAAGCTGTACTTTATATTTAGAGTACAGCTTATTTATTTTCAAATTTTAGTATATACTATTTAGGGAGTATAAAAATTTATTTATAAGGAATGATTTATATGGATTTTAATTATATAGAAAATTGTACAAATGCTATAGTTATTAAAGATGTAAGAAACTTTGAATTAGCACATATTTTTGAATGTGGTCAATGTTTTAGATGGTACAGAGAAGAGAAAGATTCTTATATAGGAATAGCCTACGGAAAGGTTATAGAAGTAGAAAAGGTAAATAATGATGTAATATTACATAATGCTACGGAAGAGGATTTTAAAAGTATTTGGGCAGAATATTTTGACTTATATAGAGACTATGGCCAAATAAAACATATATTAAGTAAAGATGATTTATTAGCTAAATCTGTTGAATTTGGACATGGAATAAGACTTTTAAAGCAAGATCCTTTTGAAATAATAGTATCTTTCATAATTTCTGCTAATAATAGAATACCAATGATTAAAAAAGCTATAAAAAGTATAAGTGAAAAATGGGGGTGTCCTATAGAGTATAAAGAAAGTATATATTATAGCTTCCCTACAGTAGAGCAACTTAAAGATGCAACGGAAGAAGAATTAAAAGCATGTGGTGTTGGTTTTAGAGCTAAATATATAAAAGATACTGTAAATAAAATATATGAAAATTCTATAGAACAAAGTGAGCAATATAAAAAAGAATATGATATGTTATGGATAAAAAATCAACAAGATGATATATGTCATAAAATGCTACAAAATTATAGTGGCATAGGTGCTAAAGTTGCAGATTGTGTTATGTTGTTTTCTATGGAAAAATACTCTGCGTTTCCAGTAGACGTTTGGGTGAAAAGAGCTATGCAATATTTTTATCTAGCTCCTGATGTATCACTAAAAAAAATAAGAGATTTCGGAAGAGAAAAATTTGGAACATTATCAGGATTTGCCCAACAATATTTGTTTTATTATGCAAGAGAAAACAAAATTGATGTTAATAAGGAATAATATTAATAAAATGAATCACAGGAAGTAATATTATATTAAAATAAGTTGAAATTTTTGATATAATTTATATGTTTGTATTTTAAAATTTTTTTATTTGTTTTGTTTATGTAAAATATATGTATAAATTACAAAATAATGTTTAATATAAAATTTAAGAATATGGAGGATGTTTGATGATAAAGTTTGAAACTGAACTAAAGAGAATAAAATATTTAGTTTTAAAAGAAGTTGCCCAGTTAGCTATTAAAGGTAATATGGATAAGCTAGACATGCTCAAAATACCATATAAAATATTAAATGAAAAACAAGCAGAATACAGATGCTGCGTTTATAGGGAAAGAACAGTAGTATATGAAAGAGCTCAGTTAGCAGCGGGATTTAAGCCAGATGATAATTTGACAAATGAACTAGAAAGTATAAGTGATAATGACCAAATAATATATGTAATAGCGTCTGCCTGTGATCAATGCCCTATAAATAGATTTACAGTAACGGAAGCCTGTAGAGGGTGTATACAACATAAATGTATGGAAGTTTGTTCAGCTAAGGCAATAGCCAGAATAAATGGTAAATCTTATATAGACCAAAATAAGTGTAGAGAATGTGGATTGTGTAAAAAAGTGTGTCCTTATAATGCTATAGTAGAGGTTATGAGACCATGCAAAAGAGTATGTCCTACAGGAGCTCTAGAAATAAATCCAGATGATAAAAGAGCTATGATAGAAAAGGAAAATTGCATTAATTGTGGAGCCTGTATGGGGGCATGTCCATTTGGAGCTATTTCAGACAAGAGTTATATAGTCAATATAGCTAGATTATTAAAAGAAAAGAAAAAAGTATATGCAGTAATAGCACCAGCTATTACAGGGCAATTTGGGCCACTTGTAAAAGTTGGACAAGTAAAGAATGCCTTAACAAAAGCAGGGTTTAAAGATATGGTAGAAGCTGCTTGTGGAGCAGATGCAGTAGTATTTAGTGAGTCTCAAGAGTTTGTAGAAAGAATGGAAGAAGGACAAAAATGTATGACTACATCTTGTTGTCCAGGCTTTGTGAATTATATAGAAAACCAATTTAAAGATTTAGCAGGAAATATATCTACTACGGTATCTCCTATGATAGCTACAGGAAGAATGATAAAAGAGATGGATAAAGATTCCTATGTGGTATTTATAGGACCTTGTACTGCTAAAAAGAGTGAAGTTTTAAGAGATGAACTACAAGATGCAGTAGACTATGTTATGACCTTTGAAGAAATAGCAGCTCTTTTAGGTGCTCTACAAATAGAGCCTTCTGATTGTGAAGAAGATGAAGTTCAGGATGCTTCAACTTTTGCAAGAGGATTTGCTCAAAGCGGTGGTGTTACAGCTGCAATACAAAACTTTATTGATTCTAAAGAAATAGATATAAAATTTAATCCAACTAAAGTAAGTGGTAAAGACGAAATAAAGAAAACTCTTATGTTAGCTAAGGCAGGAAGGATTCCCTTTAACTTTGTAGAAGGAATGATGTGTGAAGGAGGATGTATTGGAGGTCCAGCAACTATGACTTCTCTTATGAAAGCTAAAGGTCAATTAATTAAATTTAGTAAAGAATCTGAAAGTAAAGATGTTATGGAAAATAAAAAAATAGAAAATTTTGAAAAAGTAAGTATGCATAAGCATAAATAACAGAAAGTATAGAATTAACATAAAAAGTGTTTTTATTCAATAAATAGCTATAAAAATAAATTATTATATTTATTTTTATAGCTATATTTATTTTTATAATTTATTGCAGTTTAACAAAAACTATTTAATATAATTTTTAGATTTTTGAAGAATTAATAAAATTTATGAAGTAGTAATTTGTAAATAAAAATATGATATTATTTATATAAATAAAAAAATAATATTTTATAAATAAAGGGGAAGAGTTATGCTGGAAAGTATAAGAAAATATATAAAAAAGAATACAAATATCATTAAAGAAATATTAAGTGATAACAAAGGAAGTATAATATTATCTTTATTCTTTTTATTTATAATTTTTATAGGTTATATATATTATAAAAATTTTGCAGTATTAAAAGATCCTAAAAATATTAAAAATATTATACTGTCCTATGGTAATTATGGTATTATTGTCTTTTTGTTATTTCAAATAATTCAAGTTGTAGCTTTTTTTATACCAGGAGAAGTAATACAAATAACTGGAGGATATATATACGGAACTTTATTGGGAAGTGTATATTCTCTTATAGGGATTACGATAGGAAGTGTTTTTGTATTTTTATTAGCTCATATGTATGGAAGGCCTTTAGTTCATAAAATAATTTCTAAAAAAGATTTAAAGCTTTTTGATAAATTGTTGAATATAGGAAGCGTAAAATTAATAGTATTCTTATTATATTTAATACCAGGAGTACCTAAAGATGCATTAGGTTATATATGTGGTATATCAGATATTAAATTTAAGGATTTTTTTATTTTATCAACACTGGGTAGAATACCAGGAGTTTTAGCATCCGCATATTTTGGAGCAAATATTCATGGGGGAAATAGAACCATTTTGATAATAGTAGGAATTATATCATCTTTACTTTTTATAATAGGAGTATTTAAAGGGGAAAAAATAATAAAAAAAATAGGGAAGAATATGAGGAAATTATAATTTCCTCATATTTTTATACAATATGTAAGAAATTAAGGAAAAAAGTATTATAAAAAATAGTATAAGTAAAACAGAATGAAAAAAGAAAGCTTCGGGTAATAGGTTTATAATAGGATCTTTGTTAGGATCAAATATCCAATAGTCATTAGAGAAAAAAATCCTGTGAAAAAGGGTAAAGCCATTGTCAAAGTTCAAAGTTAATGGAATTATTAGTGATAGAGGTATAATAATAGTTAAAATGGAAGAATATTTTAAAAAACTAACATTTTTAGTCATTTTTAATTTATAATATATAACAGGTACAGAAATAAAAATATTTATAAATAAAAACTTATCTAAAAAATTGAATATATTTTTAACATCTTTAAAATGGATTACTCCTTCTTTAGATGAAGGTAAGCTAGGAAGACAGAATGTAATATTTTTATGAGAATTTAAATAATAAATCAAGTAGTTAAAATTTTCTTTTATTTCTTTCACGTTCAAATCTGTATTTTTTATTATAGATAAATTTGTAATATCCCAATAATATAAAATTTTTAAATTAAGTGTTAATTTTACTGAAATAATTATAAAAATAATAGTTAAAATTATTGATAATAATATATCTATAAAAAATCCTTTGTTTTTTAATATCATAATAGAATCTCCTAATTATAAAATATATATGTATATTTTATACCAAAAGGAGTATAAAAAACATATTTTTATGATAATAATACAAATGTGTAAAAAACATAGAAAATAATACTAAAATAACAAAATATCGATATATAGCATCATAAATTTAAAATATGGCTATAATTAAGCTATTAAATTGTTATTTCAAATTTGATATTATAAACACTATTGCCTATTATAATAATTGTATTAGCACTCAAGATTAATGAGTGCTAACAAATAAAAGATAGCAATTATTTAAAATATAAAAAAATATTTTAAGGAGGGGTTTAAATGAAGATTAGACCACTTGGAGATAGAGTAGTAATTAAAAGAGTAGAAGCAGAGGAAACCACAAAAAGTGGAATAGTATTACCAGGAGCTGCAAAAGAGAAACCACAGGTTGCAGAAGTAATAGCTGTAGGACCTGGTGGATTAGTTGATGGAAAAGAAGTTAAGATGGAATTAAAAGTAGGGGATAAGGTATTATTCTCAAAATATGCTGGTAATGAAGTAAAAATTGAAGGTGAAGAAGTAACTATATTAAAGCAAGATGACATATTAGCAGTAGTTGAAGGTTAATTATATATTTTATTAGGAGGTATGAGAAATGGCAAAAAGTTTATTGTTTGGAGAAGAAGCTAGAAGATCAATGCAAGCTGGTGTTGATAAATTAGCTGATACAGTAAAAGTAACACTTGGACCAAAAGGAAGAAATGTTGTTTTAGATAAAAAGTTTGGATCACCATTAATAACAAATGATGGTGTTACAATAGCAAGAGAAATAGAATTAGAAGACCCATATGAAAATATGGGGGCACAACTTGTAAAAGAAGTTGCAACTAAAACAAATGATGTAGCAGGAGATGGTACTACTACAGCTACCTTATTAGCTCAAGCTATAATAAGAGAAGGTTTAAAAAACGTTACAGCAGGAGCTAATCCAATTCAAATAAGAACAGGAATAAGAAAAGCAGTAGAAAAAGCTGTAGAAGAAATAAAAGCTATTTCTAAACCTATAAATGGAAAAGAAGATATTGCTAGAGTTGCTGCTATATCAGCTGCAAGTGAAGAAGTAGGAAAACTTATTGCAGATGCTATGGAAAAGGTAGGAAATGACGGAGTTATAACTGTAGAAGAATCAAAATCTATGGGAACTGAACTAGAAGTAGTTGAAGGTATGCAATTTGATAGAGGTTATGTAAGTCCATATATGGTGACTGATACTGAAAAAATGGAAGCAGTATTAGATGATGTATATATTTTAATAACTGATAAAAAAATATCTAACATACAAGAAATATTGCCAGTTTTAGAACAAATAGTTCAACAGGGTAAAAAACTATTAATAATAGGTGAAGACATAGAAGGAGAAGCTTTAGCTACATTAGTAGTTAATAAATTAAGAGGAACATTTACTTGTGTAGGTGTAAAAGCACCAGGATTTGGAGATAGAAGAAAAGAAATGCTTCAAGATATAGCTATTTTAACAGGTGGTGAAGTTATTTCTGAAGAATTAGGAAGAGATTTAAAAGATGTTACTATAGATATGTTAGGAAAAGCAGATAGTGTAAAAGTTACTAAAGAAAACACTACAATAGTTAATGGTAAAGGTGATAAAGCTTCTATAGGAGAAAGAGTATCTCAAATAAGAGTACAAATTGAAGAAACAACTTCAGAATTTGATAAGGAAAAACTTCAAGAAAGACTTGCTAAATTAGCAGGTGGAGTTGCTGTTATAAGAGTTGGAGCAGCTACAGAAACTGAATTAAAAGAAGAAAAATTAAGAATAGAAGATGCCCTTGCAGCTACAAAAGCAGCAGTAGAAGAAGGAATAGTTCCAGGTGGTGGAACAGCATATATAGATATTATACCTAAAATTGCTGATTTAACTTCTGATATTGTAGATGTTAAATTAGGAATAGATATAATAAGAAAAGCTCTAGAAGAACCAGTAAGACAGATAGCTAATAATGCAGGTGCTGAAGGATCAGTAATAATTGAAAAAGTTAAAGCTAGTGAAACAGGCGTTGGATATGATGCTTTAAATGATAAATATGTAGATATGTTAAAGATTGGTATAGTTGATCCAACTAAGGTTACAAGATCAGCATTACAAAATGCAGCTTCAATTGCATCTACTTTCTTAACAACAGAAGCTGCGGTAGCAGATATTCCAGAAAAAGAAAATACACCACCAATGGCACCAGGAATGGGAATGGATGGGATGTATTAATAAAAATAAAAATAAGAGACTCTTTCTATAGAGTTTCTTATTTTTTGTAGTAATATATTATGATTTTTATTATTAAAAATGATTGTCTCTTTGTTTCCAAAGGTTTTTCATATCTATATTGCATAAAGAGGTCATAAGCCTATTTATAGATTCAGGATAAGTTTCTTCTAGTTTAAACATTAAATTTTTCATTTTTTCTCTAGTAGTTTTTTTATCCTCAGGGCAAGTACTTTTAATTACAGGTAATTTGTATTTTTCTACTAAATTTTTAATCAAATCTTCTCTTAAATATATTAAAGGTCTGATTATATGAATATATTTATCCTTATAATCTATATGTGGATTGAAGGATCCAAACTTACCAATTTTTAAAATATTCATAAGTAAAGTTTCTATTACATCATCACAATTATGACCAAGAGCTATTTTTGAGGCACCTATGGATTTAGCAACTCTTACAAGACAACCTTTTCTTAGTTTAGAACAAAGGGAACAAGGGTTTTTTTCCTTTCTTTCATTGAATACTACATTTGCAATATTAGTTTTTTCTATTATTAAGTCTATGCCATTTTTCTTGCAAAAATTTTTTAATGGTTCTAAATCCATATCTAGACCTAGATCTATATGTATAGCTACTATTTCAATATCTTTTATAGCTGTTAATTGTATTAGCTTTAAACAAAACAACAAGAATATACTGTCTTTACCACCAGAAACAGCTACAGCAATTTTATCTTTTGGAGATATCATATTATAGTCATCTATAGCTCTTCTTACATACTTTAAAAATTTTTTATTATAGTTTTTTTCAAATATAATCAATAAAATAACTCCTTTCTTAGTTTACATAAAAGCATATATAATTTACAATACTAAATAGTAGATATAAATAGATTCTATAATAATATTAAATAGGTTTTCAATAATAAGAATAAATATTTAGTGTAAAAGATAAAATTTGCAAATTAAAAACGAAATTACTATTGAATTTATCTTTTTTATGAAGTATAATACTAACAAATATTTTTAATAAAAAGCATAAAAAAGTTCATTGCTGGGTTAAAATGCAATAAAAAAATCAATATTTTTAAAATTAACTCATATATCCCCATAATAAGGGTGGGAGTATCTACCGAAAACCATAAATTTTCGACTATGAGTGATTATTAATAATGCTACAATAAAAGCCTATTAATTTTCACTTATAGTTTTGGTGGTAATTAATGTGTTTTTTTTTATAATTTTATAGGAAGGATGATTTAAATGGCAAAAATAATAAAACAAGCATATACTTTTGATGATGTTCTTTTAGTTCCAAATAAATCAGAAGTTTTACCAAAGGAAGTTAATTTGAGTACAAATTTAACTAAAAAAATAAAATTAAATATACCTCTTATGAGTGCAGGAATGGATACAGTTACGGAGTCCAAAATGGCTATTGCTATGGCTAGAGAAGGCGGTATGGGAATAATACATAAAAATATGAGCATAGCTGAGCAAGCTGGTGAAGTTGATAAGGTAAAAAGACAGGAAAATGGAGTAATAACAGATCCTTTTTATCTTGCACCAGATAATACTATACAGGATGCGCTAAATCTTATGAGTAGATATAGAATTTCTGGAGTGCCTATAACTAAAGGAGAAAAATTAGTTGGAATAATAACTAATAGAGATATATTATTTGAAAATAATTATGAAAGAAAAATAGAAGAAGTTATGACCAAAGAAAATCTTATAACAGGGCCAGAAAATACCACTATAGAAGAAGCAAAAGATATATTAAAATCACATAAAATAGAGAAATTACCTTTAGTAGATAAATATAATAATTTACGTGGACTTATTACCATAAAGGATATAGAAAAAGTTAAAAAGTTTCCTAATAGTGCTAAAGATTCTAGAGGAAGACTTTTATGTGGTGCAGCAGTTGGAGTTACAAAGGATATGATGGAAAGAGTAGACGCCTTAGTAAAAGCACAAGTAGATATAATTACAGTAGATACTGCCCATGGGCACTCTAGGGGAGTTATAGAAGGAGTAAAAGAAATAAAAGAAAAGTATCCAGATATTCAAATTATTGCAGGTAATGTTGCAACAGCTGAAGCGACTAGAGACTTAATAAATGCAGGAGCGGATTGTATAAAGATCGGAATAGGACCAGGTTCTATATGTACAACTAGAGTAGTTGCAGGTGTTGGAGTTCCTCAACTTACAGCAGTTATGGACTGCGTTGAAGAAGCAAATAAATATGGAATATCAGTAGTAGCTGATGGTGGAATTAAATATTCAGGAGATATAGTTAAATCATTAGCTGCTGGAGCTAAAGCTGTTATGATGGGGTCAATGTTTGCAGGATGTGCAGAAGCACCAGGAGAGACAGAAATATATCAAGGAAGAAGTTATAAAGTATATAGAGGAATGGGATCATTAGCTGCTATGGCCTGTGGTAGTAAAGATAGATATTTCCAAGAAGATAACAAAAAATTAGTACCTGAAGGAGTAGAGGGAAGAGTACCATTTAAAGGACCAGTAATGGAAACTATATATCAAATGCTAGGAGGTATTCGTTCTGGAATGGGATATTTAGGATCCGCTACGTTGAATGATTTATATGAAAAGGCTACATTTGTAATTCAAACATCTTCAGGGATAAGAGAAAGTCATCCCCATGATATTTCAATAACAAAAGAAGCACCAAATTATAGTGTTAATCAATAGAAGGAGGCACATATGAATAAAGAATTAGTATTAGTAGTTGACTTTGGAGGTCAATATAATCAATTAATAGCAAGACGTGTAAGAGAAAATAGAGTATATTGTGAGATAGTACCTTATACTACATCTATAGAAAAAATAAAGGAAAAAGCACCAAAAGGAATAATATTTACAGGTGGACCTAATAGTGTATATGGAGAAAATGCACCAAGAGTTGAAAAAGAATTATTTAATTTAGGTATTCCAGTTTTAGGTATATGTTATGGAGATCAGCTTATGGCTCATAGTTTAGATGGAGAAGTAACAAGTCCTGAAAAAAGAGAATATGGTAAAACAGAAGTAAATTTAGATAATAGTAGTTTATTATTTAAGAATATAAAAGAAAAAGATCAATGTTGGATGAGTCATACAGACTATATTTCAAAGGTTCCAAAGGGATTTAAAACTATAGCAACAACAGATGAGTGCCCTTGTGCAGCTATGGAAAATGGAGAAAAAAGATTATATGGAGTTCAATTTCATCCAGAGGTAGAGCATACTTTATTTGGAAAACAAATGCTTAAGAATTTTTTATTCAACATATGTGATTTAAAAGGTGATTGGACTATGAGTTCTTTTGCGGAAGAACAAATAAAAGCTATAAAGGAAAAGGTAGGAGACAAAAAAGTAATATGTGCTTTATCTGGTGGTGTAGATTCATCAGTAGCAGCGGTAATTGTTCATAAAGCTATAGGAAAACAATTAACTTGTATATTTGTTGATCACGGTTTACTTAGAAAAGATGAAGGTGATCAAGTAGAAAAAATATTTAAAAATCAATTTGATATGAATTTAATAAGGGTTAATGCACAAGAGAGATTTTTAGGAAAATTAAAGGGAGTTTCAGACCCAGAAAGAAAGAGAAAAATAATTGGAGAAGAATTTATAAGAGTGTTTGAAGAAGAAGCTAAAAAATTAGGTGATATAAGTTTCTTAGTTCAAGGTACTATATATCCAGATATAGTAGAAAGTGGAACAAACACATCAGCTACTATAAAAAGTCATCATAATGTAGGTGGTTTACCAGAAGATATGGAATTTAAATTAATAGAACCTTTAAGAGAATTATTTAAAGATGAAGTAAGAGCTGTGGGAGAAGAATTAGGTATACCACATAAATTAGTATGGAGACAGCCTTTCCCAGGACCAGGTCTAGCTATAAGAGTATTAGGAGAGGTTACAGAGGAAAAATTAGCTATTACGAGAGAAGCAGATGCTATATTTAGAGAAGAGATAGCTAAAGCAGGCCTAGAAGAAAAGATATGGCAATATTTCGCTTGTCTTCCAAATATACAATCAGTAGGAGTTATGGGAGACGAAAGAACATACTGCCATACAATAGCATTAAGAGCTGTTACATCTTCAGATGCAATGACTTCAGATTGGGCAAGAATACCTTATGAAGTGTTAGATAAGGTATCTAGAAGAATAGTAAATGAAGTTAAAGAAGTTAACAGAATTGTATATGATGTAACTTCAAAACCACCAGCAACTATTGAGTGGGAATAAAATAATATTTTAAAGATATAAAATTATATATTTAAAAAGTGTTTTCATTACTATATTAAAGTATATTGAAAGCACTTTTTATATTTTTTTGTAATAATTTAGATAAAAATCTTAACAAATAAGAAAATATTATAAATAAAATTAAATATTATAAAAAATATTGATAAATTTAAAACTTATTTTTGTGCTTGTAAAATATGATTTAATCATTAAAATTTACCTTATTTACATTTAAATTGTAATTTATCTTTAGCCGTTGATAATACAGCGTTCAAAAACATAATTAGTATGGGCTGTAAAACGATTTCATATGATGAATTTGAAAAAAATGAAAAATAATGGTTTATACAATTTCAAATTTTAAAGAAATTCTGAATAATTGCTATATTGACTACAATTTATTTCTGTGGTACATTGATAAAGAATAAACAATTTAAAAAAAGGAGTGTGAAAAATGTCAGAACAAAAAAGACGAAAGGATATTTTTGTACAAGGATTCGCACTATTCGCAATTTTTTTCGGAGCAGGAAATTTAATTTTCCCACCTAGTTTAGGTATGAATTCAGGCAAACAATGGCCTTTAGCTGCCTTAGGATTTTTGCTTACAGATCCGGTACTTCCGATTCTAGGTGTAATTGCAACAGCTAAAGTAGGAGGTAAAGCGGAAGACTTAGGTAAGAGAGTTAGTCCTGGTTTTGCAAAGGTTTTAGGAGCTGTCTGTATTTTGGTCATTGGGCCTTTATTTGCTATTCCACGAACAGCGGCTACTGTATATGAAATAGCTGTAAAACCAGTAGCACCTGGTGTACCTATTGCCCTTATATCACTAATATTTTTTATAATTACCTATATATTTGCATGTAATCAAAGTAGTGTAATTGATAAGATAGGTAAAATTTTAACGCCACTATTATTAATTATACTAGCTGCTATAGTAATTGCAAGTATAGTAATACCTGTAGGGCCAATAGTAGCAACAAAACCTGATAGATACTTTTTAATAGGTTTCCAGGAAGGATATCAAACTATGGATGCTTTAGGAGCATCATTAATGGCCGGAATAGTATTAACAGATTTAATCTTTAAAGGATATAAAGATAGAAAAGAACAAGAATATATGACAATTAGGGTAGGCTTAGTTTCAGGAGTTTTATTATTATTAGTATATGGAGGACTTACATTTGTAGGAGCTACTGGAAGTGGAGTGTTTCAACCTGGCATTACTAGAGTTGATTTATTATTAGGGTTAGTATATGGACTTTTTGGTAAGGTTGGGGCTGTATCCATAGCAGTAGCAGTAACTTTAGCATGTTTAACTACCTCAGTAGGCCTTACGTCTACAGCAGCTAATTTTTTTAATAGTATAAGTAAAGGAAAGCTTTCTTACAAAGCTATCAGTATTGCTGTAGTATTATGTAGTTTATTGTTATCTATAATAGGAGTAGAAGGACTAATTAATATAGCTGTACCTATTTTATCTACTGTATACCCAGTGATGATTGTCTTAATATTAATGACATTATTTGACCGACACATTCCTAATAATATGACTTATACTGGTGCTGTAATAGGAGCATTCTTAATTAGTTTAATTATAAATATAAATGGTACATTTGGTATTTTGAATGGTGTAATGGGAGTTGTTAAAAAATTACCTCTTTTTGAAGCTGGATTTCCATGGATTGTACCATCTATAGTATTAGCTATTTTATTCACTATATTTGGGAAAAAAAACAAACCTCAAAGTTTAGAACATGAAAATTCTTTTAAAAATTAACCTACGTTAATCTGCTAAACCATAAAAGCAATACAGTAGTAATAAAAAAAGCAATTATAGAAATATTAAAATTTTATAGGGATTATAGTCAGATAATTTTGAAATATGTGATTTAAATGTAAAAACAATATTGATAAAATTTATACAAAAAAATTCATGTTGAACATAAGATGGAATTTAAGCAAATGAGTGTGAAAAGTTCCTTTAGACTATAAAAATAAGGGGCTGGAGGACAATGTGAAAAAAGAGTAAAAAATAGAAATTCCAGTAAAAATGAATTTTTTACTGGAATTTTACTTCATTGGTTCTATTGAATTACAAATTAAATTGACAAAAATAAAACGATATGATAATCTGTTTTTGACAGAAAAACTTATGATACGATATTATATTCCATCATGCTATATTTAAATATTTTTTTTAATAATATTCTACTAATAAATTTAAGGAATCTGAGGTGTAGTTATGGGACTTTATAATATTACTATAGGAGAATATCTTAAAGGAACTTGTAAAAAATTCCCGAATGATGTTGCTATTCAGTCTTTAGAGATGCCAGAGGGTATTTCATGGAGTGAACTTGATAAAATTACAGATGATATAGCCAAAGGTATGGTTGTATTAGGACTCAAAAAAGGAGATAACTTGGTACTTTGGGGTTCCAATAAAAAAGAATGGATTTATATCTTTTTAGCAGCAAGTAAAATAGGGGTATGTACAGTTACTTTAAATACTAACTATTTATTAGAAGAAGTAGAAAAAATTTTAGAGGCAGCTGATGCAAAGGCTATAGCATTTATGGAATCATTTTACGATACAAATTATGTAGATATTATTGAAAAAGTTAAAGAAAGATATAATAAAGGAATATGCAAAATACCACAAATAATGGAATATTTCATTTATTTTGGAGAGAAAAATCGTCCAGAATATACAGGAATAGATAATTTAATTTCTCTAGGAAAAAGTTTAAAAGAAGAAACATTTAATTTGATTTGCAATGATATAGAACCAGACGAAGTTGTTAATATTCAATTTACTTCTGGAACTACCAGTTCTCCAAAAGGCGTTATGCTGACACATTATTCTCTTATAAACAATTCATTTATAACTGGCGAGGCTTTAGACATTACAGATAAAGACAAGCTATGTTTAGTTGTTCCATTTTTCCATTGCTTTGGCTTGTCAGTAGGAATACTTCTATCTGTTGGTAGAGGATGTTCTATGGTACTAGTAGAATCTTATAAAATAGCTCCATTAATAAATACAATAAAAACATTTAATTGCACTGTTCTACATGGAGTTCCTACAATGTTTTGTAGAGTATTAGAGGATGATAGCATAGATATAAACGATTTCAAAACTATAAAAACAGGAATATTAGCTGGATCAAATGCTACAGATGAACTATTAGATGGTATTATAGAAAAAATGAATATAAGGGATATTCAGATTGCATATGGACAAACAGAGGCTTCGCCTGGATGTACTCAAACTTTAAAGACAGATTCTATTGATAAGAAATATAACAGTGTAGGTAGGCCCTTACCTTTTGTGGAAATGAAGGTTGTTGACATGGATACTAAAAAACAGTTACCAGTAAATAATGTTGGAGAAATTTGTGTCCGTGGATTTAATGTGATGAAAGGGTATTATAAAAATGATTTATTAACTAGGAAAACTATTGATAAAGAAGGGTGGCTTCATACTGGTGATTTAGGATTTGTAGATAAAGAGGGATATTATCATATAACTGGCAGAATGCAGGATATAATTATAAGAGGTGGAGAAAATATAAATCCACATGAGATTGAGGAAAAGTTATTATCCCATCCTGAAATTTCAGAAGTAGAAGTTATAGGTGTTCCAGATAAAAGATATGGAGAAGAAATTGTAGCCTGTATTATTCTTAAACCAGAGAGTTGCTTAACTAAAGGAGATATAAAAAAATATATTTCTCAAAATTTAGCTCATTATAAAGTTCCAAAATACATAGAGTTCTATGATGAATTCCCTTTAACAGATACAGGTAAAATTAAGAGGCATGAACTAAAAAAATGCTTTGAAAAGAAGTTTGAATTAAGACAATCTATTTAAATTAATAATAAATATATTAAATTAACAATAAATATATTAAATTAACAATAAATCTATTTAAGGAGGCTTTTTTTATGGAAAACAATACAAATATGTTTAGTGGAGTAAAGGTTATTGAATTAGCAAATTTTATAGCTGCTCCAGCAGCAGGTAGATTTTTTGCTGATGGTGGTGCAGAGGTAATAAAAATTGAATCACCTGCTGGAGATCCTTTAAGATATACTGCTCCTTCAGAAGGAAGACCATTAAGCCAAGAAGAAAATACTACTTATGATTTGGAAAATGCAAATAAAAAAGCAATAGTATTAAATCTTAAAAGCGAAAAAGGTAAAAAGATATTACATGAAATGTTAGCAGAAGCAGATATATTATTAACTAATTGGAGAACAAAGGCTTTAGTTAAACAAGGATTAGACTATGAAACACTAAAAGAAAAATATCCTAAATTAGTTTTTGCACAAATAACTGGTTATGGTGAAAAAGGACCAGATAAAGATCTTCCAGGCTTTGATTATACTGCATTTTTCGCTAGAGGCGGTGTTTCAGGTACTCTTTATGAAAAAGGAACTGTGCCTCCAAATGTTGTTCCAGGACTTGGAGACCATCAAGCTGGGATGTTTTTAGCAGCGGGTATGGCAGGAGCTTTATATAAAGCAAAAACAACAGGACAAGGAGATAAAGTAACAGTAAGTTTAATGCATAGTGCTATGTATGGACTAGGTATTATGATACAAGCTGCTCAATATAAAGATCATGGATTAGTATATCCGATAAATCGTAATGAAACTCCAAATCCTTTTATAGTTTCATATAAATCTAAGGATGATTACTTTGTTCAAGTATGTATGCCACCATATGATGTTTTCTATGATAGATTTATGACCGCTTTAGGAAGAGAAGATTTAGTTGGAGACGAAAGATACAATAAAATAGAAAATTTAAAAGATGGACGTGCTAAGGAAGTATACAGTATAATCGAACAACAAATGGTTACAAAGACAAAGGATGAATGGGATAAAATATTTAGAGATGCAGACATTCCATTTGCTATCGCACAAACTTGGGAAGATTTATTAGAAGATGAACAAGCTTGGGCAAATGATTATTTGTATAAGATGAAATATCCAACAGGAAACGAAAGAGCATTAGTAAGACTTCCAGTATTCTTTAAAGAAGCAGGATTACCAGAATATAATCAATCACCACAAATAGCAGAAAATACTGTAGAAGTTTTAAAAGAAATGGGATATACAGAACAAGAGATTGAGGAATTAGAAAAAGATAAAGATATAATGGTAAGGAAGGAAAAATAATGGCAGACATTTATACTATGGGTGTAGACATAGGTTCAACTGCATCAAAAACAGTAGTATTAAAAAATGGTAAAGAAATTGTAAGTCAAGCAGTAATAAGTGTAGGGGCCGGAACAAGTGGCCCCAAGAGAGCTATAGATTCTGTATTAAAAGATGCTAAATTATCCATTGAAGATTTAGACTATATTGTATCCACTGGATATGGAAGAAATAGTTTCGATTTTGCTAACAAACAAATTTCTGAATTAAGTTGTCATGCAAAAGGGGTCTATTTCGATAACAATAAAGCTAGAACAGTTATTGATATAGGCGGACAAGATATTAAAGTATTAAAATTAGCGGATAGTGGAAGACTTTTAAACTTTATAATGAATGATAAATGTGCTGCAGGAACGGGACGATTTTTAGATGTAATGTCTAGAGTAATAGAAGTTCCAGTTGATGAGTTAGGAAAAAAAGCATTAGAAAGCAAAAATCCTTGTACTATTAGTTCTACCTGTACAGTATTTGCAGAGTCAGAAGTAATTTCTCAACTTGCAAGAGGAGTTAAAACTGAAGATTTGATAGCAGGAATTTGTAAATCTGTAGCATCAAGAGTGGCTAGCCTTGCAAAGAGAAGTGGTATAGAAGAATTAGTAGTTATGAGTGGAGGAGTAGCTAAAAATATAGGTGTAGTAAAGGCAATGGAAGCAGAATTGGGAAGAGACATATATATATCTAAAAATTCTCAATTAAATGGAGCATTGGGAGCAAGTCTATACGCTTATGAAAGTTTTCAAAAAGAAAGGAGCTAAAAACATGAGTGATAGAAATAAGGAAGTAAAAGAAAAAAAGGCAAAGCATTATCTTAGAGAGATTACTGCAAAGCATTACAAAGAAGCTCTCGAAGCAAAAGAAAGGGGAGAAAAGGTTGGTTGGTGTGCATCTAACTTCCCACAAGAAATAGCTACAACATTGGGGGTAAAAGTTGTTTATCCAGAAAATCATGCAGCAGCTGTAGCAGCTAGAGGGAATGGACAAAATATGTGTGAACATGCTGAGGCTATGGGTTTTTCTAATGATGTATGTGGTTATGCAAGAGTAAATTTAGCTGTTATGGACATAGGTCATAGTGAAGATCAACCAATACCTATGCCAGACTTTGTACTTTGCTGTAATAACATTTGTAATCAAATGATTAAATGGTATGAGCATATAGCAAAAACTTTAGATATACCAATGATTCTTATAGATATACCATACAATACAGAAAATACTGTTTCACAAGATAGAATTAAATATATTAGAGCACAATTTGATGATGCAATAAAACAATTGGAAGAAATAACAGGCAAAAAATGGGATGAAAATAAATTTGAAGAAGTTATGAAAATATCCCAAGAAAGTGCAAAACAATGGTTAAGAGCAGCATCCTATGCAAAGTATAAACCTTCACCATTTAGCGGATTTGATTTATTTAATCATATGGCTGTAGCAGTTTGTGCAAGAGGTACACAAGAAGCTGCAGATGCATTTAAGATGTTAGCAGATGAATATGAGGAGAATGTAAAAACTGGAAAATCCACTTATAGGGGAGAAGAAAAACAACGTATATTATTTGAAGGGATTGCCTGTTGGCCATATTTGAGACATAAATTAACTAAGCTTAGTGAATATGGTATGAACGTAACTGCAACTGTATACGCAGAAGCCTTTGGTGTTATATATGAGAATATGGATGAATTAATGGCTGCTTATAATAAAGTTCCTAATTCAATTAGTTTTGAAAACGCATTAAAAATGAGATTAAATGCTGTTACAAGCACTAATACAGAAGGTGCTGTTATTCATATAAATAGAAGCTGTAAATTATGGAGTGGATTTTTATATGAGCTAGCAAGAAGATTAGAAAAGGAAACAGGAATTCCTGTAGTATCATTTGATGGGGACCAGGCAGACCCAAGAAATTTCTCAGAAGCTCAATATGATACTAGAATTCAAGGACTTAATGAAGTAATGGTTGCTAAAAAGGAGGCTGAATAAGATGTCAAATTCAGATAAATTTTTTAATGACTTTAAGGATATTGTAGAAAATCCTAAAAAATATATAATGAAGCATATGGAACAAACTGGACAAAAGGCTATAGGATGTATGCCATTATATACTCCTGAGGAACTTGTATTAGCTGCTGGAATGTTTCCAGTAGGGGTATGGGGAAGCAATACAGAACTTTCAAAAGCTAAAACATATTTCCCAGCATTTATTTGTTCAATATTACAAACAACATTGGAAAATGCATTAAATGGAGAATATGATATGTTATCTGGTATGATGATTACAAATTATTGTGATTCATTAAAATGCATGGGACAAAATTTTAAACTAACCGTTGAAAATATTGAGTTTATCCCAGTAACAGTTCCACAAAATAGAAAAATGGAAGCTGGAAAAGAGTTTTTAAAAAGTCAATATAAAATGAATATTGAGCAATTAGAAAAGATTTCTGGTAATAAAATAACAGATGAATCTTTAGAAAAAGCTATAGAAATATATGATGAACACAGAAAAGTAATGAATGACTTTTCAATGTTAGCATCAAAATATCCAGGTATAATAACACCAACTAAACGTAATTATGTTATGAAATCTGCTTATTATATGGATAAAAAAGAACATACTGAAAAAGTTAGACAATTAATGGATGAAATTAAAGCTATAGAACCAAAACCATTTGAAGGAAAGAGAGTTATAACTACAGGTATAATTGCAGATTCAGAAGATTTACTTAAAATATTAGAAGAAAATAATATAGCTATAGTTGGTGATGATATAGCACATGAATCTAGACAATATAGAACATTGACTCCAGAAGCGAACACACCAATGGATAGGTTAGCTGAGCAATTTGCTAATAGAGAATGTAGTACTTTATATGATCCTGAAAAGAAAAGGGGTCAATATATAGTAGAAATGGCTAAAGAGAGAAAAGCAGATGGAATTATATTTTTCATGACAAAATTCTGTGACCCAGAGGAATATGATTATCCACAAATGAAAAAGGATTTTGAAGAAGCAGGCATTCCACATGTACTAATAGAAACTGATATGCAAATGAAAAATTATGAACAAGCTAGAACTGCAATTCAGGCTTTTTCAGAAACACTTTAATAAAAGTTTTCAATATTTACTGTAAACTTTATTAATTGAAACATTGATTTCTCTTCTCTTTCTATAAAATAATATTTATATTTAAAAAAGTTATGTTTAGATGGATGAAAGGAAATCAATGTTCATATAAATTAACAAATTCATTAATATATTAGGAGGGATATAATGTTTTTCACAGAACAACATGAACTTATTAGAAAATTAGCAAGAGATTTTGCAGAGCAGGAAATAGAGCCTATTGCAGATGAAGTAGATAAAACTGCCGAGTTCCCTAAAGAAATTGTGAAAAAAATGGCCCAAAATGGTTTTTTTGGAATAAAAATGCCTAAAGAATATGGTGGAGCTGGAGCAGATAATAGAGCCTATGTAACTATAATGGAAGAGATATCAAGAGCATCTGGTGTAGCTGGTATATATTTATCATCACCAAATTCATTGCTTGGCACACCGTTCCTACTAGTTGGTACAGATGAACAAAAGGAAAAATATCTAAAACCAATGATTAGAGGAGAAAAAACATTAGCTTTTGCTTTAACAGAACCAGGTGCAGGTTCAGACGCAGGAGCACTTGCAACAACTGCTAGAGAAGAAGGGGACTATTATATATTAAATGGAAGAAAAACTTTTATTACAGGAGCTCCAATATCTGATAATATCATAGTGTTCGCAAAAACAGATATGAGCAAAGGAACAAAGGGAATTACTACATTTATAGTAGATAGTAAACAGGAAGGTGTATCTTTTGGTAAACCTGAAGACAAGATGGGTATGATTGGTTGCCCTACTAGTGATATTATTTTAGAGAATGTAAAGGTTCATAAATCTGATATACTTGGAGAAGTAAATAAAGGCTTTATAACAGCAATGAAGACTTTAAGTGTTGGTCGTATAGGAGTTGCTTCTCAAGCTTTAGGAATAGCACAAGCTGCTGTAGATGAAGCTGTTAAATATGCAAAACAAAGAAAACAATTTAATAGACCTATAGCAAAATTTCAAGCTATTCAATTTAAATTGGCTAACATGGAAACAAAATTAAATGCGGCAAAATTATTAGTGTATAATGCTGCTTATAAAATGGATTGTGGAGAAAAGGCAGATAAAGAAGCTTCTATGGCAAAATATTTTGCTGCTGAATCTGCTATACAAATCGTAAATGACGCACTACAAATCCATGGTGGTTATGGATACATAAAAGATTATAAAATAGAAAGATTATATAGAGATGTTAGAGTAATTGCTATATATGAAGGAACTTCTGAAGTTCAACAAATGGTAATCGCATCAAATCTTTTAAAGTAAGGAGTGGAGAAATTGAAGATAGTTGTATGTGTAAAACAAGTACCAGATACTAATGAAGTAAAGATCGATCCTGTAAAAGGAACTCTTATTCGTGAAGGTGTACCTGCTATATTAAATCCGGATGATGCTAATGCACTAGAAGAAGCTTTAAAATTAAAAGATAAATACGAAGATGTAAAGGTTACTGTGATTACTATGGGTATACCATCCTCTTCATATATGTTAAGAGAATGTTTAGCAATGGGAGCTGATGAAGCTATATTGGTAACAGATAGAGCTTTTGCTGGAGCAGATACTTGGGCAACATCTAATGCTTTAGCTTCAGCTTTAAGAAAAGTTGGTGATTATGATTTAATATTTGCTGGTAGACAAGCTATAGATGGAGATACAGCTCAAGTTGGACCACAAATAGCAGAGAGACTTGATATACCACAAGTAACTTATGCTATGGGTTTTGAGTACAATAAGGAAGATAAAACAATTATTGTAGATAGACAATTAGAAGATGGTTACGAGAGATTACAAGTTAAATCTATGCCAGCATTAATTACTGCTATTAGTGAATTAAACAAACCTCGCTACATGACAGTTGGAGGGATAGTAGATGCATATAAGAAAGATATTAAGATATTTACAATTAAAGATTTAGATGTTACTCCAGATGAAGTAGGTTTAAATGCTTCTCCAACTTCAGTATTTAGATCCTTCGCGCCAGATAAAAAATCACAAGGTGTTATATTAGAAGGAACAGCTAAAGAAAAGGTAGAAAAATTAGTATCAGCACTTCAATCTAAACACTATATTTAAGTTTTGGGAGGTTTATTATGGCTATCAAAATTATTAAAGAAAAATGTAAAGCATGTGGTATATGTGAAAAGCAATGCCCATTTGATGCTATTCATGTAATTAATGGATTAGCAGAAGTAAATGAAAAATGTACAATATGTGGAGCCTGCGTAGAAGCTTGCCCATTTGATGCAATAGAAAAAGAAGAGAAGAAAGTTGTAAAAAAGGATATTAGTCAATATAAAGGTGTATGGGTATACGCTGAACAAAGACAAGGAGAACTTACTCCTGTAGTAATAGAGTTATTAGGTGAAGGTAAAAAATTAGCTAATGAAATAGGAACAGATTTATCTGCAATTTTATTAGGAGATAACGTTAAAGGATTAGCAGAGGAACTAATAAAATATGGAGCAGATAAAGTATATGTAGCGGATGATAAAAAATTAGAAAATTATACAACAGATGCTTATACTACTGTAATTTCAAACGCTATAGATGAATATAAGCCAGAATCAGTTTTATTTGGTGCAACTCATATTGGAAGAGATTTAGCTCCTAGAATTGCAGCAAGAGTTGATACTGGACTTACAGCTGATTGTACAAAATTAGAGATAGATCCTGAAGCTAAAAACGTAAAACAAACTAGACCTGCCTTTGGTGGAAACTTAATGGCAACTATAGTATGCAAAAACCATAGACCACAAATGTCTACAGTAAGACCTGGTGTTATGGAGAAAGCGAAACATAATGAAGATAATAAAGGTGAAATAATAAATATAAAAGTAACATTAAGTGAAGATGAAATTAGAACTAAAGTCTTAGAAATAATTAAGTCTTCTAAAAAACAAGTTTCTTTAGTTGATGCAGACTTTATTGTATCTGGTGGTAAGGGACTTGGAAATCCAGATGGATTCAACTTATTAAAACAGTTAGCTGATTTATTAGGTGGAGTAGTTGGTAGTAGCCGTGCTGCAGTTGATATAGGATGGATAGAACATTCACATCAGGTAGGACAAACTGGAACTACTGTAAAGCCTGTTATTTATATTGCATGTGGTATATCAGGAGCTATCCAACACGTTGCTGGTATGTCAAATTCTGATATAATAATTGCTATAAATAAAGATGAAAATGCACCTATATTTGAAATAGCTGATTACGGAATCGTTGGAGATTTATATGAAATAGTTCCAATATTAATAGAAGAAGTGAAGAAAATTAAACAAGAAGGTTAATTAATTTTATTGTAAGAAACAAAAAGGAGGGCGTCCTCCTTTTGTTTCTTATATATTTTTTATAAAAGTTAAAAAAATAACAATCTGGATTTGGCTTAGAATAATTTTAAGATTATTAATTTTAGTACGAAGAATTAATAAAATATAAACAAAAGTGTTTTATTATGAACCAATAAAAAAATATTAATTTGAAAGGAGAAGATAAGATGTCAATAAGCAAAAAAAATATGCCAGATGAAGTAAAACAGAAAAAATCAGGGATTCCTATATATTTGGGAATTGCCAGTGTATGGTTTGGCGCTCATTGTGGACCAGGAGTAGCTTCAGGCAAGCAAACAGCTGTTTTTTACAGTGAATTTGGGAAATGGGCCTTTATAACCCCAGCTATTGCAATGTTATTAATGGGGCTTTGTATTTATTACTCTGTAGAATATGCTCGTCTTACAAAGGCAAAAAATTTTAGGGAATTAACTGATAATTTATTTCATCCATATGAAAAAGTTTTTTCTGCATTTTTTGAAATTACATTTTTGGCAACTGTTCTTATGGTTGTAGGAGGATGTATAGCCACAGGAGCAGCAGTTCTAAATGAGTATACAGGTCTTCCTGTAATTGTAGGAAGTATAATACTAGTAGTGGCTACAATACTTTTATCAATGTATGGTGCTAACTTAGTCCGTTCTGCATCAACTATTATGACAATATTTATTATAGCTTGTTTAATAGCTATGGTAGTGCTTGGATTACTTTCTCCACAGGGAGATTTTGCAGGTAACTGGAGAGCTAAATCCTTTAGTGAGGTTTCACCGATGAAGGCTATAATTATGGCTATTGTATATACTGGCTTTCAATCAGCTGGAAATATTGCAAATGCGGTATCTGTCTGTCAAGGTATAGAAGGTAAAAAGGAGTCTAAAAAAGCAGCAATTTTAGGTACTATATTAAATACATTGCTTATTTTAGGAATAGTATTTTTATTATTTGCATATCCAGATTCAGTAAAGAAAACTTTACCAAATTATTTTGTAGCAGATAAGGTTGGATCATCTGTATTATTGTTTTCATATGTAGTAATGGTATTGCTTGCAGTTATGAGTACTAACGTTTCTTTTTCATTTTCTGTGGTTGCAAGATATGGAGAAAAACTTCCTATGAAGGCAGGAGTAAAAAGAGATTTTGTTGTAACATTAATTTTAATGATATTGTGTGTAGTAGTGTCTGCATTAGGATTAGATGCTATTGTAAGTAAAGGCTATAAATATCTAGGATATGCTTGTATATTTATAGTAGTTATACCAATAATATTAGTTGGATTTAAAAAAACAAGGAGTTTATATAAAAATGAATATGAAAATCAATGTAAAGGTGAATATAAAATATAAAAAGCAGACATTTTAAAGTCTGCTTTTAAATTTGTCTAATATGAATAGAGTTATTAGTTAATAAATATGTATTATAAAATTTATTTAAGAGATTTAAGTAATATATTATTTAATAGTACCTATTGAATTTTTTATAAATATTAAGTCCATAAGGTTAGCTATAATTTTTTCCATATTGGTAAATGTAAATGTTTTCCGCCAATATCGCGCTAATATAAACATAATTAATATTTATAATTAAAATATTAATTATGACAATGGGAAAAAGTAAATATATATGGATAAAGCATTTTTTGAGAAATTAAGAGAGCGTTACTCTCTAGAATTTTTACTTAGACGGGATTTTATATTTAATCATAATATTTCTCATTTATAAGCAGAGATTCAATGACTACAGAAGATTATAGAAGTATTAAAATAGTATTCTTCGTATCTAGATGATTGATAAAAAGGCTTAGGATGGTTAGAATTTAAACCTTCTATCTATTTTTATCTTAGGGTAGGTTTTGTAAAAAAAGTTGAAGCTACTTCTATAAACTTATAATACCTATAAAGTATTAAATGTTAATTTGTTATTCTAAAAAAAATTAGTATAACAAAGAATATTTTAAAAATATTGGATAAATTAAACGTTTACCACTAAAAGCAAAATAATATTAATTTAATATTTAAATATTAAATTAATAATAGTTTAACAATATTATTAATTATGTACAAACTTCTTAAATCATTAGAAAAGTAGAAATATAGCAATGAAAATGGTCAAAGCTTGAAATATCTTGCAATATCTTGAAATGTCTAAATATTATATTAAATAAAAAAATCGCTATTATTGCTTAAGTTTATGCTTAAATTAGGAAGCGCTATTGAGAATACATAATATTAATTACTGTTATTCTGGCAATAGAGATTTAAGACAAAATAATTTTTAAATTTTAAATTTATAACAAAATAATGTAATATACCATTTTTATTGACAAATATTAAACAATATGATAGGCTGAATTTGATAGAAAATTATGAAAAAGAAAACTTACAAATGGGGGGTATAAATTATGAAAATTTTAGCTTATTGTGTAAGACCTGATGAAATTGATTCATTTAAAAATTTTTCTGAAAAATATGGACATACTGTTGATTTAATACCAGATTCTTTTGGTCCAAGTGTGGCTCATTTAGCTAAAGGATATGATGGCATTTCAATTTTGGGAAATGATACTTGTAACAGAGAAGCATTAGAGAAAATTAAAGATTGTGGTATAAAATATTTAGCAACCAGAACTGCTGGAGTAAATAATATAGATTTTGATGCTGCAAAAGAATTTGGTATAAATGTAGCTAATGTTCCAGCTTATTCTCCTAATTCAGTTTCAGAGTTTACTGTAGGACTCGCATTATCCCTAACAAGGAAAATTCCTTTTGCATTAAAAAGAGTAGAGCTTAACAATTTTGCATTAGGTGGATTAATAGGAGTAGAATTAAGAAACTTAACTTTAGGAGTTATAGGAACTGGAAGAATAGGTTTAAAAGTAATTGAAGGCTTTTCAGGCTTTGGTATGAAAAAGATGATAGGTTACGATATTTTTGAAAATGAAAAGGCTAAAGAATATATTGAATATAAATCTTTAGATGAAGTATATAAAGAAGCAGACATAATAACACTACATGCACCTTTAACAGATGATAATTACCATATGATAGGGAAAGAGAGTATTGCTAAAATGAAAGACGGTGTATTCATAATAAATGCAGCACGAGGAGCATTAATTGATAGTGAAGCTTTAATAGAAGGACTGAAATCTGGTAAAATAGCTGGAGCAGCCTTAGATTCTTATGAATATGAACAAGGAGTTTTCCATAACAATAAAATGAATGAAATCATGAAAGATGATACATTAGCAAGACTTAAGAGTTTTCCAAATGTAGTTATTACACCTCATTTAGGATTCTATACAGATGAAGCTGTATCAAATATGGTTGAAATTACTCTTATGAATTTACAAGAGTTTGAATTAAAAGGAACTTGTAAAAATCAAAGAGTATGTAAATAATTTTAAATGTTTTAGTATAAAAAAGAATTGTTAAAAATATTGTATATTAAATATATTTGAATTTCAATTTCTAATTTTAGAAATTCATAAAATCGAAAATGGTAATAAAAAGCGTTTTCTGTTTACTATGAAACTAGTAAATATTGAAAACGCTTTCATTTCTTTGGAAAATATAATTTCTAGTTTGCTTTATTTACACTATCATTAGTTTTTAAAACTTCCATAACACTATCTAAGCTAGTATCAACCATATTTTGAACTGCAGTAGTAGTAAAGAATCCAACATGATGAGTAATTAAGACTTGATCCATTTTTAGTAATTTATCAAGTTGAGGATCAGGAATTTTAGTTGGATCAATGACTTTATTCAAGAATAATCCTTCATTTTCAAATGTATCAAGTGCAGCTCCAGCTATTTTATTTTCTTCTAAGGCTTCAATAAGATCTTCAGTGTTGATAATTCCACCACGACCAGTATTTACTATGAAAGCATTTGGCTTCATATATTTTAAGTTATTCTTATTTATCATATGTTTAGTACTTTCTAGAAGAGGTGTGTGTAAGGTCACAACATCAGCTTCTTTTAAAAGATCTTCTAATGAATCTTTATAAGTAAGGAGATTATTTTCTTCTAATTTTTTGTCTGGATAAGCATCATAACCTATAACATTTGCTCCTAGCCCTTTAAAAAGCTTGGCAGAAGTTCTACCTATTTTACCTGTACCTACTACACCAACTGTTATAGATCTTACCTCTCTAGCTATAAGATCAGCTGACCAACGATAATCACCAAAAGCTATTCTTTTATTTACAGTTTTAATGTTTCTCAGCAAGTTCATTGTATGAGTTACAGCAAGTTCTGCAATAGCATTTGGAGAATAAGCAGGAACATTAGTTACAATAATATTATTCTCTGAAGCCATTTTTAAATCAATCATATCTACTCCAGCAGTTCTTGAAGCTATTTGCCTAATTCCATATTTTTTAAGAGTAGAATAAACAGTTTCTCCGCCTATACTATTTGTTTGTTGAATTGCAATTCCATCATAGTCCTTTACCTTACAGACAGTATCTTCAGAAAGAGCCTCATCAGATAGATCAATTTGAACCCCAGGATTTGCTTCTAACCACTTTTTTATAGCTGGTTTTTCGTGCTCACGCACGCTGTACATTAGTATTTTCATAAAAGATTTCCCCCTTTATATTTAGATATATTTTTAACATACTAGTTTAAAAAAATTATATTGAAAAATATAAAGCCTATATATTAATTTATAAAATTTTAAATATGACATAATGCTTATAGACTAATATTGTATACACATAATTTTAGAAAAAATTTTAATAATGATTGCTTTAGTTTTGGAAGTTTAGCATTATAGTAATTATACATATGAATATAAATTAAATAATATTACCTTGATTAATTATAAAAAATATATTATTTTTGTTAAAAATGTATCTATATAAAACAAATAAATATATTATTTTTTAAATAAAACATATTTAATTTTAGTTGTATGCACATTGATTTATTTAAACTTATTAATATATAATTGTTTTTGTGGAGTAATTTATTATAGAATAGCATTAAATTTTTTGAATTCCTTTCATAATAAAAATGTAAATATCTATTGATACTATTAGAAAAAGTTATATAATTAAATTAGGAGAAAAAAATGACTTTGAGTCAATAATGAGTTGGGAGGACTTGGAATGGTTCTAAAATCTAAGATAAAATCTACTTCTAGTGGAAAGTTTCTAGAAAAAAAATTATTAAAAGAAAAAAAATTATATGAATCTGCTTATGAACTTTTTATAACAAAGGGTATAAATGACACTTCTATAGACGATATAGTAAAAAAAGCAGGGGTAGCTAAGGGAACCTTCTATTTATATTTTAAAAATAAATATGATATTATTGATAGAATAATAATAAAGAAAAGTTTAAGTATAATTAAGGAAGCTTTGAAGTATACTATGAATGAAAGTAAGGGAGAGTTTATAGAATCAGTGCTTTGTTTTACAGATTATATAATAGAATATCTTAAAAATAATAAAAGATTATTAAAGCTTATACATAAGAATTTATCCTGGGGTATATTTAGAAAGGCCTTATTAAATTCTAGCCAAACAAAGGAAATTACTGATATAAGAAATATATTTAAGAATATAATAATTAAACGACAAATAGATGGAAAAGAATTTGAGAAAAGACTATTTATGATTATAGAATTAACAGGAACAGTTTGTTATAGTTCTATAATATTAGATGAACCTTATCCTATAGAAGAAATGAAAGCATCTTTATTTGATGTTATAAGTAAAATATTACAACCTTTATCTGAAAGAAAAATATAAGATAAAATGGTTTTGAGCTTAAGGATTATAATATATATAATAATTCAATTTATTAAACAAAAAAATAATTTTTCTAGGGGTTTAATAATGGTTATATATTATTTGATAATATAATATTATTAATCATTGAAACTATGGAATAAAATGTAACAAAATAGAGGTGCTTTCTATTGATTAGGCATTGATATTTTGTTATAATATATTAAAATAATAAAATCATGTGAGATTTAAACTGGTAATATAAAGAAGTATATCCCCTGGAATTTGGGAAGTATGTTCTTTTTCACTGGTTGTAAATCCCAAATAAAGGAGGATATCATATAATGGCAGATAAGACGCTAACATGTAAAGATTGTGGAAAGGAATTCGTTTTCACTGAAGGAGAACAAGAATTCTATAAAGAAAAGGGATTCGAAAACGAACCACAAAGATGCCCAGAATGTAGAAGAGCAAGAAAACAAGAAAGAAACAACAATAGAGGATTCAGAAGATAATAGAATAATGAAAAAATGGCTGTTGAGTTACTTCAACAGCCTTTTATATTAAAATGTAAATAATTACATTGGAGGTATTAAACATGGAAAATTCTTTAAGTCTTGATTTGACAAAAACTAGACCTTATGTGGAAGAACATGAAATACAATATTTGGAATCAATAATAAGAGAAATGGATAATACTCTTGGTAAAAAAACAGGTCCAGGAAATAAATTTTTAGGTTGGATGGATTTACCTATAAATTATAATAAAGAAGAGTTTGCAAGAATAAAAAAGGCAGCAGAAAAAATAAAAAATACTTGTGATGTGTTTATTGTTATAGGCATAGGAGGATCTTATCTAGGATCAAGGGCTGCTATAGAAATGATATCCAATACATTTTATAATAATTTAGATAAGAACCAAAGAAGAGTGCCACAAATATATTTTGCAGGTAACAATATAAGTTCTACTTATATGGCTGATTTATTAGAATTAGTTAAAGATAAAGATATATGTGTAAATGTAATATCTAAATCAGGTACAACTACAGAGCCAGCTATAGCTTTTAGAATATTTAAAGAATTATTAGAAAAGAAGTATGGAAAAGAAGGAGCAAAAGAAAGAATATTTGCTACTACAGATGGAGTTAAAGGTGCTTTAAGAACTTTAGCTGATTCAGAAGGCTATGAAAGCTTTATAATACCAGATGATGTAGGTGGAAGATTTTCAGTTTTAACTCCAGTAGGATTATTACCTATAGCTGTGTCTGGAATAGATATAGATGAAATGATGAAAGGTGCAGCCGATGCTAGAGAAGAATATTCTTCAGATAATATAGACAAAAATCATGTGTATAGATATGTAGCAGTAAGAAATGCTCTATATAGAAAAGGAAAGACTACAGAAATGTTAGTTAATTTTGAGCCATGCCTACATTATTTCGGAGAATGGTGGAAACAACTATATGGAGAAAGTGAAGGTAAAGATAGAAAGGGAATATTCCCAGCAGCAGCAGATTTTTCAACAGATTTACATTCTATGGGACAATATATACAAGAAGGTTTAAGAAATATATTTGAAACATTTATAAATGTAGAAAACCCTAGAAAATCAATTATAGTAAAAGAAGATAAAGAAAATTTAGATGGACTTAACTTTTTAGCAGAGAAAGACATGGATTATGTAAATCATCAAGCATTAAGAGGTACTGTTTTAGCTCACAATGATGGTGGTGTTCCAGCTATGATATTAAATGTTCCAGAGCTTTCAGCTTATTATTTTGGACAATTAGTGTATTTCTTTGAAAAAGCTTGTGGAATAAGTGGATATTTACAAGGGGTTAATCCTTTTGATCAACCAGGAGTAGAAGCATATAAAAAGAATATGTTTGCTCTTTTGGGAAAACCAGGCTATGAAGATATGAAAGCTACATTAGAAGAAAGATTGAAGTAATAGACTTTTTATGAGAATATTAGTAGATGCAGATGCTTGCCCTGGAAGAAACATAATAGAACAGGTAGCTAAAAAATATAAAATAGATGTTATGATGTTTTGCGATATAAATCATGTTATAAATAGTAATTATAGTATTATTAAATATGTAGATCATGGATTTCAAAGTGTAGATATGGTTTTAATAAATGCAACTAAAGAAAATGATATAATAATAACTCAAGATTTTGGAGTAGCCGCTATGGCTCTTGGAAAAAAAGCTAAAGCTATAAATCCTAAAGGGTATATATTTAGTAATGACAATATAGATAGAATGTTATTTGAAAGACATGTAAGTGCAAAAATGAGAAGAGCAGGTATAAAAAATACTTCCAATCATAAAAAAAGAAATTTAGAAGATGATGCTAGATTAGAGAAAAATCTTATAAAACTAATAATTCAATAAAAAACATATCATTATAAAATATTTATGACAGATTTAAATTAAAGAAGTTGGTAATGAAAAAATTATAATTTCATTACCAACTTTTAATTCTAGAGTCATATTTCTTATTTTACACCTTTAAATTTTAATATTTTCTGATTTTTATAGAATATTAATCCATTCTCATATCTTTAAATTCTAATCTTTCCTGAGGTCCTTCAGGAAAAACTAATCCATTATTTAATCTTTCTATTATAGGATATCCTTTTTCTGATTTACCAGTAAAAACAGAGGATTTTTTATATGGATAGTCACCATCGTATTTATCTAATTCTTTCATAAAATCATCAACCTCCTTATAATAAGTGTTCCCAAGGTGATATAATAATATAAATAGAATAAAATGCTATTACAAAATTTGGTATTATAGTATAATGTATTTGTTACTGTTTTTAAGAGAGGATGGTGTAATAATGGAAGAGTTAAATATTATTTTTGATAAGGAAAGTCCTCAGGAGAAGAATTCTAGCATAAAAATTAAAGCTTTTATAGAAAGCAATAAAAAAATTTTATATAAATTCATAATAGGAAAAGAAGGTATGTGGAATACAGTTAGTGATTTTAATTTTAATGACACTATAAGTTGGGTACCTGAAGAAGAGGGCAATTATATAATAATGGTACAAGCTAAGAAGGAAGATAGCACCAAACCCTTTGATTTTATTAGCAAATTTGATTATATAATAGGAGAGGCAGAGGAAAAGTTTATAAGAAATGTATATTTGAATAAAGATGCTCTCAATATGGGAGAAAGAATAGAAGCGGTAGTAGAAAGTAACAAGTTCCCATTAATGTTTAAATATTGGTTAAAGGAAGATGATAATTGGAAGCTTATAAAGGATTATTCTACAGAAAATAGCATATCTTTTGTAGTAAAAAAGCCAGGTATACAAGAACTTATGGTTGAATGTAAAGATTTAAAATCTGTTAAGGACTATGATGATTCTTTTAAAGTAGTTTTTAAAGTTAATTCTATAGATAATGTAGAAATAGTTGATTTTAATTGCTTAACTAAAGAATTAATATGTGATGAAGACTTGGTTTTTAAAGTGGAATCAGTTTATGAGGAAGGTAGAGATATATTATATAAATTTATAAAAATAGATAGTAATGGAACACAGGAATGTATACAAGATTATTCTAGTAATAATGTAGTATCTTATACAGAAAAAGATAGTGGAGATTATAAATTGTTATGTTTAGTAAAGGATATGTATTCTCAAAATGAATTTGATGATAGAGCTATGTTAAAATTTACAGTTAAAGCCTATAGAGACATCGTTATAAGAAAATTTACAACTAATTTAAACTCACCTCAAATGACAGATACTGCTATAGAGTTGAAAATAAATGCAGAAGGTGGTAAGGAACTTTTATATAAGTTTATAATAGAAGGTAAGCATATAGAGGATTCTGGATATATAAGAAACAATGTATATACATGGATACCTTCTATCCCAGGTAAATATTCTATAGAAGCCTGGGTAAAAGATGCTTCTAGTGAAAATGAATTTGATGATAAGTCTTCTATAGAATATACGATAAACTTAGAATATATTAAGGAACCTATAAAAATTGAAAAAGTAATATTAGACAAAGGGAAACATGTTTTAAAAGGAGAAGAAGTAGAAATAAGAGCCATAAGTAATGGAGGAAATAATGTAAGATATGCATTTTATATAAAAAAAGATGGAAAAGAAGAAGAAAAAATAGATTTTGGTACTTGTAATTGGGCTAAGTTTATACCAAAGGAAACAGGTACATATGAACTAGAAGTTTTAGCAAAACATAAATATTCATCTAGAGAATATGATTCTCATTATATAGCTTATATAAACAGCCATAATTATATACCAGCTATAATTGATTATGTTATATGCCCAGTGAAGACTAGTTATATAGTAGGAGATGAGATATTATTAAAAGTTATTATTCAAAATACAAAGGATAATTTAATAAAATATATTTTAAAAATAAATAATGAAAAAGTAGAAGAAACAGATTATATTGAAAATAAAGATTTTAAATATATACCTAAATGTAGTGGAGCCTATACTATAGAAGTATTAGCTAAAAATAAAGAAAGTGAAGAAATTTATGATTCTAAAAAAGAAGTTAAATTTTATGTAAGGGAAGCATTGCCTATAACAAATACAAAGATAAAAACTAGCAGGACAGATATAAAATGTAATGAAACTGTAACTTTTAGCGTAGATAGTGAGGGAGGAAATGCAGTTCTTTATCAATTTTATATTATGAATAAAGGGGAATGGAAGTTAGTTCAAGATTATAGCAGAAAGAAATATTATACCTTTATGCCTTTTAATGAAGGGGCATATGAAGTATTAGTTTTATCAAAAAGTAGCTTTTTAAAGTGTGCTTATGAAGATTATGATATATTTAAATTTAAAGTGTAAATAAAGTAGAAAGATAAACGATAATGTTAAATATATGTTTAAAATTGGTGGTGGATTTATGAAAGTAAACAGTAGTGAAATGGTATTACAACAAATGCTACAAATGCAATTGATGGGACAGATAATGAAAACATCCTTTGGAGATTCATCAAATTTTCAAATAGTTTTAGATAGCTTATTAAAGGCCATGGAAAATAAGGATATTAGTGCTTCAAATAATATGTTATCATTAGACGGTGTAACAAATAGTGGAAATAAATATTATGGAGCAGGCCAAAGATTAGAAGATGCGAAAATAGAAATAAATAATATAAAATCTGAAGTTAGAACCGGTAATATAACTATAGATAGCGCTGTAGAAAAAGCTTCAAGAAAATATGGTATAGATAAAGAACTTTTAATGGCAGTTATAAAGCAGGAATCGGATTTCAATCCTAATTGTGTATCAAATGCAGGGGCCAAGGGGCTAATGCAGCTTATGCCAGGTACTGCTAGAGAAGTAGGAGTTACAAACCCCTTTGATATAGAACAAAATATAGATGGGGGAACAAAATATTTAAAGAAAATGCTAGATATGCATGGAAACGTAAAAGAGTTAGCGTTGGCAGCATATAATGCAGGTCCTGGAACCATTCAGTGGAGAGGGGTAAAAAACGTTTCTGATATAAACAGATTGCCAAGTGAAACAAGAAATTATGTAAAAAATATAATGAAAAATTATGGAGTATAAAAAAGGAAAGTGCCATGCACTTTCCTTTAAATTTGTTATAATGGTAATACTAATAATAGAATAAGAAAAACTAGGAGGAATTTCATGGAACGTTTAGATAAAATATTAGCTAATTTAGGATATGGTACAAGAAAAGAAGTTAAGGCCTTGATTAAAAAGGGGCAAGTTGATGTTGATGGTGAAGTTGTTAAGGATAATGGTATGCAAATAGATCCCGAAAAAAATAAAATATTTGTATTGGGAAAAGAATTGGTTTATAAAAAATATATTTATTTAATGATGAATAAACCCCAAGGTGTAATTTCTGCAACTTTTGACAACTATGATGAAACTGTTGTAGATTTGTTAGAAGATGAAGATAGAATTTTTGAACCATTTCCTGTAGGAAGGTTAGATAAAAATACAGTAGGATTACTTTTGCTTACTAATGATGGTGAATTAAATCACAGGCTTATATCTCCTAAATGGCATGTGGATAAAATATATTATGCCACAATTAATAAAAAAGTTACTGAAGAAGATATAGAAAAATTTAAAAAAGGCATAGTATTAGATGATGGATATGAATGTTTTCCTGCAAAACTTGAAATAATAAAATCATTTAATGAGGAATCAGAAGTAAGAGTTACTATACATGAAGGTAAATTTCATCAAGTTAAAAGAATGTTTGAAAGTGTTGATAAAAAGGTTATTTACTTAAAAAGAGAAGAATTTGGGCCACTAAAATTGGATGAAAGCTTAGAAGAGGGACAATATAGAGAATTAACAGATGAAGAGATATCTATATTAAAAAATATATAAATGTAAAATATATTAAAATATTATGAATATAAAAACATCATTTTAAAAAAAGTTTACAATAAAATTTGCAAAAAAATCTTGCATTTATTATTTTCATTCATTATAATAGGTTATGCAAGGATAAGTAAAAAGAATAAATAGCCCCCTTTTTATTTATTGTAAACAGCCTATAACCCCAATAGGCTGTTTTATTTTTTATTATTATATATTTATTTGATTTTGTAGATTAATATGTTAATACGTGATAAAATTAAAGTATAATAATAAATTGGAGTTTGGATAAGGAGCTGAAACATATGGATCAGTATAAATCTAAAATAGAAAGCGAAGAAATGGACTTTCTGTGTGAGGCTTTTTTAAGTTTAAAAACTAAAGAAGAATGTTATAGGTTTTTTGACGATATATGTACTATTAACGAGATAAAAGCTTTAGAACAAAGGATTCAAGTAGCTAGAATGCTTAGGAAGAAAATTACATATTTAGAAATAGCAGCGGCTACAGGGGCTAGTACTGCTACTATAAGCAGAGTAAATAGATGTCTTAACTATGGAAGTGAAGGCTATAAAATAGTATTAAATAGAATAGAGAACAAATAAATAGGATTAATTATTGTGTGCTAGTTTTTACTAGCACATTTTAAATTTATAAGAATGTTTAACTAATATTTAAAATGATATAATATTAAGAAGATGTAAAATAGATAATACTTAGGGAGCTGATAAAATGGATTTAAAGAATAAATTAAATAAAGAACAATATGAAGCTGCTACTATTATAGATGGACCGTTATTAATACTTGCAGGAGCAGGTTCAGGTAAAACAAGAGTTTTGACTTATAGAATTGCTCATATGATAGAGAATTTAAATATATATCCCTCTAAAATTTTGGCTATAACTTTTACAAATAAGGCTGCTGGAGAAATGAAGGAGAGAATAAAATCTTTAGTAGGAGATGTGGTAGAAGGAATGTGGGTTTCTACATTTCACTCTAGTTGTGTAAGGATTTTAAGAAGAGAAATAGATAAATTAGGCTATGATAAAAACTTTACAATATATGATACCTATGATCAAAAAACTTTGGTTAAACAATGTATGGAAGAATTAAATATAAATGATAAAGATATTACAGATAGGGAAATAATAAACACTATAAGTAGTCAAAAGGATAATTTAATATCACCTAAAGAATTTAAAAAATTTTCTAGTGGAAATTATAGAAAAGATAAAATTGCAGATGCATATACTTTATATCAAAAAAAATTGAAGACTAATAATGCATTGGACTTTGACGATTTAATATATAAAACTGTTGAATTATTTAAAACAAATGAAGAAGCATTACAATTCTACCAAAGAAAGTTTAAATATATAATGGTAGATGAATATCAAGATACTAATAAATCTCAATATGAATTAGTAAAATTATTAGCGTCTGTTCATAGAAATATATGTGTAGTTGGTGATGATGACCAATGTATATATGAATGGAGAGGGGCGGATATAAGCAATATATTAAATTTTGAGAAGGATTATAAAGAAGCTAAAGTTATAAAATTAGAACAAAATTATAGATCAAAGGGTAATATATTAAATGCTGCTAATGAGGTTATAAAAAATAATTCTCAAAGAAAAAATAAGGTTCTAAGAACTGAAAATGAAAATGGGAACAAGATAAAGGTGTTTAGAGCATATTCTGATATAGATGAGGCAAAGTTTATAGCTTCTGAAATTAAAAAAATAATAAAAGATAGTGATAAATCTTTTAATGATTTTGCTGTTTTATATAGAACTAATGCGCAGTCACGTATTTTTGAAGACATATTTATGAAAGGGGATATACCTTATAGATTAATAGGTGGATTAAAGTTTTATGACAGAAAAGAAATAAAAGACTTAATGGCCTATTTAAAACTTATAAACAATCCATTAGATGATATAAGTTTAAGAAGAATAATAAATGTTCCCAAAAGAAGTATAGGTGATGCTACAGTAAAAAAAGTTCAGGAATTTGCAAATGAAATGGATGAATGTATGTACAGTGTGCTTTTAGACGCAGATCAAATATTAACATTGTCCCAAAGAAGCATAACATCTATCAAAAAGTTTGTAAGTATAATTAATAGTTTTATAAGAAAAAAAGATGATATAAGCGTATCTGCTCTCATAAAAGAAATATTAGAAGATACAGGTTATTTAAAGGAATTAAAGAATTCTAAAAATCCAGATGATGTAAGTAGGGTAGAAAATTTAAAAGAATTAGTTTCAGCAGCATCAGATTTTGAAAGAGAATCAGAAGATAAATCTTTAGGAGCCTTCTTAGAAAAAGTAGCATTAGTTACAGATATAGATAATTATGATGAAAATTCAGATAGTGTTGCTATGATGACAGTGCATAGTGCTAAAGGATTAGAATTTCCTGTAGTATTTATGGTAGGCATGGAAAATGGAATATTTCCTGGAACACAATCATTATCAGATCCAAAGGAAATGGAAGAATCACGAAGATTATGTTATGTTGCTATAACAAGAGCAAAAGAGCAATTATATATAACTTCAGCAGAAATTAGAAAAGTGTTTGGAAGAACTGTAGCCTATGGTATATCGGATTTTGTAAGTGAAATATCCAAAGATTTAAAAGATAATGTGAACATTAATGGAGAAGTAGCAACTAGCACAGTATTACCTAAAAATTTTATTTCAAGATCACAGAGAACAAACAGTATTAATTCCTATAAAGCTCCTAATTCAAACAACGTACCGAAAAATAATATAGATTCTAATAAGCTTAGTGTTGGTTCAAAGGTTAAGCATAAAGACTTTGGAGTAGGAACTATAGTTAGTATGAGTAAGGTTTCTAATGATGTAAAGTTAACTATTGCTTTTGATCGTAGAGGTGTTAAAATATTGATGCTTAGTATGGCACCAGTTGAAGCGGTTTAGGAGGTATATATATGAATAGCAAGTTAGAGAAAATGGAAAAACTTGTAGAAGAATTAAATCAGTATGCCCGAGAGTATTATGTATTAGATAATCCTAGTATATCTGATAAAGAATATGATTTAAAATATGATGAATTAGTAAGTTTAGAGAAAGAAACTAAAGTTACGTTACCTTATTCACCAACCCAAAGGGTAGGAGACAATATATTAAGTGAGTTTAGTAAATATACTCATAAAGGAAGGCTTTGGAGTTTAGATAAAGCTCAAAATATGAATCAATTAATAGAATGGCATAATAGGAATTTAAAAGTTATGGAGCAATATAATGCTATGAGTGAGGACAAATTGCCAGAGTTAAGATATATAGTTACTAAAAAATTTGATGGGTTAACAGTAAACTGTACCTATGATGAAAATGGAATTTTAATAAAGGGTGCTACTAGAGGAACAGGAATTATAGGTGAAGATATAACAGCTCAAATAAAAACTATCAAGACAGTCCCACTAAAAATAAAAAATAAGCATGTTATAGAGGTACATGGAGAAGCTATAATGACTAAAACAGCTTTTGAAAAATATAATAAAAATGCTAAAGTTCCATTAAAGAATTTAAGAAATGGTGCAGCGGGAGCCCTTAGAAATTTAGATATTAAAGAAACTGCTAGAAGAAATTTATCCGCATTTTTTTATGATGTAGGTTATAATGAAGGTCCAGAATTCAAAAGTTATACAGAAATGATGAAATTTATAAGAGATATGGGAGTGCCTCAAGATAATTATATTAAAGAATGTACTAATATGGAAGAAGTAGAAAAAGAAATTCAATATATAGGATCTATAAGGGAAGAACTTGATTATGATATAGATGGAGCAGTAATTGTTGTAGATGATATTAAAACAAGAGAAATATTAGGATATACTATAAAATTCCCTAAATGGGCTATAGCTTATAAATTTGAAGCTAAGGAAATTACTACAAAACTTTTAGAGGTAGAATGGAATGTAGGAAGAAGCGGGAGAGTTACTCCAACTGCATTATTGGAGCCTGTAGAACTAGGTGGTGTTACAGTAAAAAGAGCTACACTAAATAATATGGATGATATTCAAAGAAAAAATGTAAAATTGGGTGCTAAAGTTTTAATTAGAAGATCTAATGATGTTATACCTGAAATAATGGGGGTAGTAGAAGAATCATTGGAAGAAACTAAGGAAATAGAAGTTCCAGAAAGATGCCCTTATTGCAAAAGTCATTTAGTCCAAAATGGAGTACATTATTATTGTGAGAATACATTGTCTTGTAAGCCACAAATGGTAAAAAGTATAGTTCATTTTGCTAGCAGAGAAGCTATGAATATAGCAGGATTCAGTGAAAAAACTGCAGAACAACTTTTTGAAAAATTAGATATAAAATCTATAGCAGATTTGTATAAGATAAAAAAAGAAGAACTATTAACTTTAGAAAAATTTAAGGATAAAAAGTCTCAAAATCTTATAGATGCTATACAAAATAGCAAAGATTGTGACTTAGCGTCATTTATATATGCATTAGGAATACCTAATGTAGGTAAAAAAACTGCCAATGATTTAGTAGTAAAATTTAAAACATTAGAAAATATAGAAAATGCAACAATAGAAGAATTAGTAGAAGTGCCAGATGTGGGAGAAATAGTAGCTAAGAGTGTACATGACTTTTTTGCTGATGAAAAAATCATAAATAATATAGAGGAATTATTAAATTTAGGTGTAAAACCTTATTACGAAGAAGAAATAATTTACGAAAATCCTTTTATGAATAAAACTATAGTTGTAACAGGAAGCTTGAATAATTATAGTAGAGTGGAAATAAAAGATAGATTACAGTATTTGGGAGCTAAAGTTTCTAACAGTGTGAGCAAAAATACAGATTATGTTTTAGTAGGAGAAAAACCAGGGTCTAAATATGAAAAAGCAATAAAATTGGGGGTAAAAGTAATAGGTGAAGATGAATTTTCTAATATGATTAAATAATAACATTGAAGAAACATATATTTACAACAAATGAAAAAAGGTATATTATTTAATTGATTCAATTTATAATAATAGCTCAAAGCATGTGGAGAGGATAAAAATGAAAAAGTATATAAATATATTAGGTTGGATAATGGTTATAATAACAACTATAGCACTACTGGCAACCTTGCTTACTATATATCAATTTACATATATAAAATATTTTGATAGTTATTATACACTTCAATGGTGTATGTTTTTTACTATGATTGTTTGGGCTGTAAAGATGTTAGATTTTTCAAAGGGGATAAGAGATAAATTTTATTCTTTAGTTTGTATTTTTCTTGCTGTAGCTAATATATTTTTTATATATATGAAAGTATATTAATAGTGATTTTTCTATTAAGAGTAATAAATAAAAACATTGAATATTTACAATTTTATTATTAAAAATAATTAATTTATGAATAGAAATCCTATCTAGTTATGATGCTAATTTAACTAGATAGGATTTTTATTTATAAATACAAATATAAAAGTATTATTAGTGAACTTATTTTTAATTAAATAGTTTGTATATTTTTTAATTTCATAGATTAATCTGCCCTTTAAATAAAAAAGATAAAATATTTATGTATTTAAAATAAATACATTTGTATAAATTTTAAATACATAAATTATTGACAAATATAAAAGCAGATGTTATCATAAATTTGTATTTAAATAAAAAACAAGTGTACATAACATAAATACATAAAAGTTAAGGGGGGAGTAAAATGAAAAAAATAGGTCTTTTAACTAAATTAGTTTTAGGAATTATATTTGGTATTTTAATAGGGGTGATATCTAAGACCTTAGGCATGTATCATGTTGTTAGGGCTTTAAATACATTTTCAGGTCTATTTGGAGGATTTCTTAATTTCTTTATACCATTAATTATAATAGGTTTTGTAGCACCAGGGATCGCAGATTTAGGAAAAGGATCGGGAAAGTTATTAGGAATCACTGTATTGTTTTCTTATGTATCTACTATAATAGCAGGAATAGTTGCATTTTTATTAGGTCAATCTATATTGCCAAAACTAATTAAAAATAGTAGTAATGTGTTCAAATCAAATGTATATTTAGAACCGTTTTTTAAAGTAGATATCCCACCTATCATGGGAGTAATGTCAGCTTTAATACTTGCCTTTGTTTTAGGAATTTGTATTCCTTATATAAAAGGAAAAAATCTTTTAGAAGTTACAAAGGATTTTAAAGGAATAGTTGAAATAATAGTTAAAAATGTAATAATACCATTAGTTCCTATTCATATAGCAGGTATATTCTCAAAACTAACAGCTTCTGGAGAAATAATCCAAACATTAAAGACATTTTCATCAGTATATTTAATAATAATACCACTTCAGATAGCTTACATAGTATTACAATATTCTATAGCATATGCTGTCTCAAGAAAAAATCCAGTTAAGGCCATAAGAAATATGATACCAGGATATATGATGGCTTTAGGAACTCAATCTTCAGCAGCATCTATACCTGTAAATTTACAATGTGCTAAGAAAAATGGTTTATCAGAGGATGTAGTTGATTTTGTAATACCTTTATGTGCAACAATACATTTAGCAGGAGATACTATAACTTTAGTATTAGGAGCTATGGGGATAATGCTTATGTCAGGTCAATCACCAACAGCAGCTATGATGATACCGTATATATTTATGTTAGGGGTTACTATGGTAGCAGCACCAGGCATACCTGGTGGTGGGGTATACGCTACTTTAGGACTACTAAAGGATATGCTTATGTTTAATCCAGTACAACAAGGATTAATGATAGCTATACATTTTGCACAAGATAGCTTTGGAACAGCTACAAATGTATGTGGAGATGGAGCTATAGCTATAGTTATAGATAAGTTATTTAGAAAAGAAAGTATTTCTGAAGAAAAAGTGATTAAAGAAGAAGCGCTTGGGGAGGCTATATAATATAATAAAAGAACTACCTAATTTTTACAGGTAGTTTTTTTTATTTCTATGTAAAAAATATATATTTGTGGTAAAATAAAAATATTAGCCTTCATAAGGTAAAAAATAATGTTTATATAAGGAAGTGAGGGATAAAATGTCAGTTTCAAAAAAAGATGTAGAATATGTAGCAGAGCTTGCAAGGTTAGAGTTTAAAGAGGAAGAAAAGGACAATTTTGTAAATGACTTAAACAAAATATTAAACTATATGGAAAAATTAGATGAATTAAATACTGATGATGTGGATATAGTGGTAAATCCATATTATATTGAAAACAAATATAGAGAAGATAATGTAGAAAAGTCTATGGAATTAAAAGAAGTTATAGATAATGCACCAGAAAGCTTAGAGGAATATGTAATTGTTCCTAAAGTTATAGATTAATAGTTCTTTTGTTTTCTGGAAAAAGGAGGAAAGAAAATGGATTTAACTAAATTAACAGCACATCAATTAAAGGGGATGCTTTCAAATAAAGAAGTTAAAGCAGAAGAGATTACAAAAGCTTTTTTAGATAGAATAAATTTAGTGGATAACAAGCTAGGAGCATACTTATATGTATCAGAGGAAGAAGCTATAAAAAAAGCTAAAGAAATTGACGGAAAAATAGAAAAGAATGAAAAGTTAAAAGTTTTATCAGGTATACCAGTAGGTATAAAAGATAACATAAACGTAAAAGGAATGCAAAATACCTGTGCATCTAAAATATTAGAAGGTTATACTTCACCTTATGATTCTCACGTAACAGAAAAAATAAAAAAAGAAGATGGAATAATCCTTGGTAAATTAAACATGGATGAGTTTGCTATGGGATCATCTACAGAAAATAGTGCATTTAAATTGGCGAAAAATCCATGGGATTTAGAAAGAGTACCAGGTGGATCTTCAGGTGGGTCTGCAGTGGCTGTAGCAGGATGTGAAGCTACTTTATCATTAGGAACAGATACTGGTGGTTCAGTAAGACAACCCGCATCCTTTTGTGGAATAGTTGGTTTAAAACCTACATATGGAAGAATATCAAGATCAGGGGTTGTAGCTTTTGGTTCTACATTAGATCAAGTAGGTCCAATGGGAAAAGATGTAGAAGATTGTGCATTACTTACATCAACTATAGCAGGATTAGATAAAAAGGATTTTACAACAGTAGATAAGGAAGTACCAGATTATAAAAAAAGCTTAACTAAAGATATAAAAGGTAAAAAAATTGGTATTCCAAAGGAGTTTTTTGGAGAAGGTTTAGATGAAAAGGTAAGAAAATCTGTAGAAGAGTCCATAAAGGTATTAGAGGAAAATGGAGCAGAGGTTAAACCATGTTCTCTACCACTAATGGATTATGCTCTATCAGCTTATTATATAATATCTAGTGCAGAGGCTTCATCAAATTTAGCTAGATTTGATGGTATAAGATATGGATACAGATCAAAAAACTTTAAAGATGCTAAGGACATATATTTAAAATCTAGAAGTGAAGGCTTTGGAGATGAAGTTAAGAGAAGAATAATGCTTGGAACTTATGTATTATCAGCGGGGTACTATGATGCTTATTACAAAAAAGCATTAAAGGTAAGAAAGCTTATAAAAGATGATTTTCAAAGAGTATTTAAAGAATTTGATGCTATAGTATCACCAACATCTCCAACTACAGCATTTAAAATAGGAGAAAAGAAAGATGATGTAATGGCAATGTATCTTTCAGATATATATACTGTTCCAATCAGTGTAGCAGGAGTACCAGCTATATCATTACCATGTGGTATGGTAGATGGACTTCCAGTGGGACTGCAAATTATATCAGATTATTTTAAAGAAGATGTATTATTTAATTTAGCATATAGTTATGAACAATCAGTAGATTTTCATAAAATGAGAGCGGATTTTTAGATATATAGTAATTTAGTTAGAAAAACAAAGGAGTGAAAAACATAGATGGATTTTGAAGCAGTTATAGGATTGGAAGTTCATGCTGAACTTTCAACAAATACTAAAATATATTGTGGATGCACTACAGAATTTGGTGGTCAACCTAATACTCATGTTTGTCCAATATGTTTAGGGTTACCAGGTTCTCTACCTCGATTAAACAAAAGGGTAGTGGAATATGGAATTAAGGCAGGCTTAGCTTTAAATTGTTCTATAAATAAAGTTTGTAGAATGGATAGAAAAAATTATTTTTATCCAGATTGTCCTAAAAATTATCAAATAACTCAAGATGAAGTTCCAATATGTAGAGATGGATATATTGAAATAGAGCTAGAAAGTGGCGAAAAGAAAAAAATAGGGATAGAAAGAATACATATGGAAGAAGATGCAGGGAAATTACTTCATACCAATGCAGGAACGTTAGTAGATTATAATAGGGCAGGAGTACCATTAATAGAAATAGTATCAAAACCGGATATAAGAACTCCAGAAGAAGCTACAAAATATTTAGAAAAATTAAAGAGTATATTATCTTCAATAGAAGTGTCAGATTGTAAAATGGAACAAGGTTCTTTAAGATGTGACGGTAATATATCTGTAAGACCTATGGGTAGTGAAAAATTTGGAGTAAGATCAGAAATAAAAAATATGAATTCTTTTAAAGCTTTAGAAAAAGCTCTCTCATATGAGTATGATAGGCATATAGAAGCTGTAACAAAGGGAGAAATTTTGGAGCAGGAAACAAGAAGATGGGATGAAGCTAATTCTGTTACAGTGCTTATGAGAAGCAAAGAAAAGGCTAATGACTATAGATACTTCCCAGAAGGGGATTTAGTTACATTAAATATTTCACATGAATGGATAGAAGAAGTAAGAAAAACTATACCAGAGTTGCCACATGAAAAAGCTGAAAGGTTTGTAAATCAATTTGGAATACCTAAATATGATGCTATGGTATTAACTTTAACAATGGATATGGCTAAATTTTTTGAAGAAACTGCCCTAAAGAGTGAAGATGCCAAAGCTGCTTCCAACTGGTTAATGGGTGATATTTCAAGACTTATGAACGAAAAGGTTATAGAAGTTAAAGATTTAAAATTTAATCCAGAACAATTATCTGAATTAATTAAATTAATAAATGCTGGAACTATATCTAATAATATAGGCAAAAAAGTATTAGATGATATGTTTAAGTCAGGTAAAAATCCTAAAGATATAGTCGAAGAAAAAGGATTAGTTCAAAATAATGATGAAGGCGCTATATTAGAAGTAGTTAAAAAGATTATAGAGAATAATCCACAGTCTATAGAAGATTTCAAAAATGGAAAGAAAAGAGCTTTAGGGTTCCTTGTAGGTCTTGTAATGAAAGAAACAAAGGGAAAAGCTAATCCTCAAATAGTAAATAAACTAGTAAGTGAAGAAGCAAATAAAATGTAAATATTAAAATAAAAAATCCCCGCATAAAAATGTGGGGATTTTTTATGTGAAAAATAATTTAAATATATGTAAAGTTTTAAAAAATTGTTTATTTTAACCTATAAGTGTAAATAATTAAATATAGTATATGATTCTTGAAAACAGGGGGGGTAAAATGAAAAAGATTATATGTTTTTTATTAAGTTTTACATTAATTTTTTTAAGTGGTTGTGTGGAAAAAAATAAAGAAGTTACCTCAGATGAAGGGATAAGAGATTACTTAATATATAACATAGAAGCTATGCCTAAGGATTTAATTATGCTAGAAGAAGATTCACGAAGAGAAGGGGATTTATTATTAAGCTTATTTGATGGGCTAGTAGGATTAGATAAAAATAATAATATTGTTCCAGAATTGTCAGAAAAATGGGAAATAAGCAAAGATGGTATAGATTATAAATTTTATATTAAGGATAATTTATTTTGGAGTAATGGTAAAAAAATAGTAGCCAGAGATTTTGAAAAATTCTTTAAAGATATGCTTATATATTGTAAGGAAAATAACATAAAATTTAATGAATTAAATTCAGTATATGGAGTTAAAGATTATTTAACTAATGGAAATTTAGATAACATAGCTATAAAAGCTAAAGAAAATAATATATTAGAAATAAGGCTAAATAATAAAGATACAAATTTTTTAAGTACTCTTTCTAAGCCTAGATATAAATTAAGAAAAATAGATGAGAAAACTAAAAACTATAAAGAAAATTTCAATGAAATATCATGTACAGGTGCATTTTATATAAGTAAAATAGCAAAGGATCAAATAACAATCAATAAAAACAATAAATATTGGGATAAAGAAAATATAAAAATTAATAAAATAGTACTTAAGTCCATACAAAATAGTGAAGAAGCATTAGCCTATTTAAAAACTTCCAAATTAGATTTGTTTATTGATCCTCCTATAGCCGAAATTAATAATTTAAATAAAGAAGGATTAATATCTAAAAAGCTATCTTTAGAAACAGGGAATATAATATTTAATAAAAAAGATTATATAGACCTAAACTTAAGAAGGGCTATAGATAGCTGTATTAGTAGAGAAGAGATGTGTTCAAAGATATTATATGGGAAAGCAGTGCCAGCGGTTGCCTATGTGCCAAATAATATAGCACAAAACGATGATATAAGTTATGGAAAAAATTATTTTAATTTAAATAGAAATTTACAAAGAGCAAAAGAATTTTTAGATAAAAGTGAATATAAAAAAGAAAGAAAGGATTTAAAAATTATATCAATAGAGGATCCTATTTCTAATAAAATAACTAACAGTTTAATAGAGGAATTAAAAGAAAATTTAGATATGAATATTACTTTAGTTAATTGCAAAGATGAAAGTGAATTAAAGAAAAAAATAAAGAATGGAGATTATGATTTAGCTTTTGTTAGGAATAAGGCTAAAAATAATGATCCTCTATTTTTCCTTTTAAACTTTACTAGTGATTCTTTGCAATATGAAGAGTTTTTAAATAAAATTAAATCAGAAAATAATATGTGGCAAAAAAAAGAATATATAAATAAAGCACAAGATGTTCTGGTTAAGGATTTGTATACAATGCCTGTTTGTTTTTTTTATGATATATTATGTAAAAGAAGTAGGGTGCAAGGACAATATATTACTATACATGGTAATGTTGTTATAAAGAAAATAACCTTAGCACCCTATAATTAATATTATTTTATAGTAGTTGTATTTTTAGATGATTTAATAGGAAGAAAATAAGCACAATTAGCATTTTCTTCATGAATACTTAAAAAGGGACTGATGTAATTTAATATGCATCTTCCATTTTTATTATTTTTACATTTTTCAGAACAAGTTATATTCATACAAAGCCCTCCTATAAAGTATTTTATTACCAATGCTTGTACTTATTGATGTACGTTTATTATATCCAAAAAATAAATTAATATGAGGATATTGCACTGCAATATCCTCATATTAATTTTTAAGTGTATATAAAATTAAAAACCATAGAAAGAAATTTTTATTACTATCAAAAGAATTTCTACAATTAGTAAACTCTTGTTTCTTTGTATTATATTCTACATATTTAGCTAGTACTGGTGCTATTTCGATGGCTTCAGGAGATGGTATAGATCCCATTCTAAAACATTGTTCATCTAATAAATCTTCTGATTTTAAAGAAAAGTTTTTATATCTTTCAATACTATTTAATGAAGGTTCTTCAGGCCAACTTAGTATTATTCCAGAATTTATTATTTGATTTCTATAAAATTTAAGCAATAGGTTCTTATCTGAATTTTCTTTATCATTTTTATACTCATTAAGTAATACTAAAAGATATAATATTAACTCATCACAGGAATATTTTATTTCTTTTTTATCTGTATTTTTAATAAATATACTCAAATTATCATTATATAATTTTATCAATGATTTATATATTTTCTTACTTAGGTTTTTAAATTTTAATATTCCTAAATTATTAAAGGTAAGCATAAAGTCTATATAAGCTAAGCAATAAGTATCAACTTTTTTTTCAGTATTTAAATCTTTTTCCTTTAATTTTTCTTGTAAAAGTTCTGATAAATCTAGTAATAACACTTTGCTATCATCATTTTTAGAATATTTATAAAATATATTCATTCCTAAACATAATTTAGATATTTCATCTGTAGAAAGAGTATAAAGTTCATCTTTGTAGTCTAAAAACATATTAAGTATATCTAAAGAAAAGTCATTATAGTTGGAACAATAATCATCTTTATCTAATAAAGATGTACCATAGTAAGCACACATTAAAAAGCATTGATTTGAAAAATTAAATTTTTTATTTTTTTCTTTAAAATCTATCTTAGATAATATACTATCAGATACATCTAGTTTATCCACAAACACTCCTTCTTCATTTCTAAAATAAGTTGCAAAGAATTCTAATTGTTTTTTACACAATTTATTGTATAATTTAGTGTAAGAGTATAAATTTTTATCCTTATCTTTAAATTGTTCATAATATTCTATTAATTGGAGAAGGGATAGAACCATAAAGCTATTACCTAATATGTTTACTTCTTTTTTAAATTTACTATCATTCCATGTTAGTTTTTTATTTGAATTTATAAGTTTAGGGTTAGCTTTTTTATAGACACACAATAAAGGTGTGCAAGAGCTAAAATTCTTAGAATCAGCAAAATCATGCTTTAGTTTTAATTCACTAAAGGGTATACAAATACCACAATTGGAATGAAGTGTTATGTTTTGTAAAGATTCTTTAGCTAAAAAGTTCATTTGAGAGTAAATATTACTTGGATCTAAAGTATTCATTCTTAAAAAAGGACCTATATATTTCAAAAAACACACCTACCATAAATTAATTCTTATATTATAATATGTTATACAAGGGTAATTTAGTGATACATAAATAAAATATTTAATTTGTTTGGAGGATTAACATATGAAAAAAGAAGTTATTGTTGCAAGTAATAACAAGGATAAAATAAGAGAAATAAAAGAAATATTAAAAAAATTTAATATAGATGCTTTATCAATGAAAGAAGTTGGTATTGATATAGATATAGAAGAAGATGGGAATACTTTCATGGAAAATGCTTATAAAAAAGCAGCTACTATACATGAAATTCTTCCTAAGTATATGGTAATAGCAGATGATTCAGGACTTATGGTAGATGCTTTAAATGGAGCTCCAGGAATTTATTCTGCTAGATTTGCAGGGGAGCATGGAAATTATAAAAAAAATAATGAAAAATTATTAAGAGAATTAGATGGTAAAAAAGTAGAAGAAAGAAAAGCTAAATTTGTTTGTTCTATAGTATTTATAATAGATAAAGATAATGTAATAAAAGTGCAAGGTGAAATTAATGGGATTATAGGAGAAAAAGAAATAGGAGAAGATGGATTTGGATATGATCCTTTATTTTATATACCAGAGTATAAAAAAACCTTTGCGCAAATGGATTCTCAAACTAAAAATTCTATAAGTCATAGGGGAAAGGCTTTAAAAATTTTAAAATGTGAATTAGAAAAATATATATAGATAAGGGGGGGCAATTTTGAAGATAGGTGTTATTAGCGATACCCATAGATATATAGGAGATGCAACTTCTCTTGTAAATAGTTTAGGTAATGTAAATTTAATAATTCATTTAGGAGATAATATAGAGGATGTAGAGATATTATCTTCTGTTTATAAAGGGAAAATTATAAATGTAAGAGGAAACTGTGATTTTTCAAAACAAACTCCATCTGAATTAATAGAAAATATAGGTGGAAAAAGATTTTTTATAACTCATGGGAATAGATATGATGTGAAGTATGACTTAGCTAAATTAAGATATAGAGCCCTAGAATTAGAAGCTGATATAGTCCTATTTGGTCATACACATATATCTCAAATAGAGTATATAGATGGAATATGGTTTATTAATCCTGGTAGTCCGACACTTCCAAGAAATGGGGTTAGAAGCATTGCTGTTATAGGTATTGATGGGGATAAAGTAGTACCTGTTATAAAGAAGATATAATGAAATTTTAAAAAACATAAAAAAAAATAAAAAAATGTATTGACGAATATAATTATATGATGTAGAATAGTTTATGTCGTTGAGAGTTGCGAGAACAAAGGAAAGATACGGCAAAACAAGAGAAAACTCTACAAGCTCTTTAATATCGGGGTGTGGCGCAGATGGGAGCGCGCGTGGTTTGGGACCATGAGGTCGCAGGTTCGAGCCCTGTCACCCCGACCAAAAGAGTGCGGGTGTAACTCAATGGTAGAGTGCTAGCCTTCCAAGCTAGTTACGAGGGTTCGATTCCCTTCACCCGCTCCATAATATGCGTCTTTAGCTCAGATGGATAGAGCAACGCCCTTCTAAGGCGTGGGCCAGGGGTTCGAATCCCTTAAGACGCACCATATACGGTGGGCATAGTTCAGTTGGTAGAGCGCCAGATTGTGGTTCTGGTTGTCAAGGGTTCGAGTCCCTTTGTTCACCCCATTGATGGGATGTCGCCAAGCGGTAAGGCATAGCACTTTGACTGCTACATGCGTAGGTTCGAATCCTGCCATCCCAGCCATTTGATTCACTAGCTCAGTTGGTAGAGCACATGACTTTTAATCATGTTGTCCGGGGTTCGATTCCCCGGTGGATCACCAAAAATTATATAACGTGCAGGTGTGGCGGAATTGGCAGACGCACTAGACTTAGGATCTAGCGCCTATGGCGTGGGGGTTCGACTCCCTTCATCTGCACCATTAAATTAATTTTTAAACAGAATTCAGAAGGATTAAAATATAACGAAACTAAATGTTTTGACATTTGCGGGAGTGGCTCAGTGGTAGAGCGTCACCTTGCCAAGGTGAACGTCGCGAGTTCGAATCTCGTCTTCCGCTCCAATAAATTATGCGGGTGTAACTCAATGGTAGAGTGCTAGCCTTCCAAGCTAGTTACGAGGGTTCGATTCCCTTCACCCGCTCCATAATATGCGTCTTTAGCTCAGATGGATAGAGCAACGCCCTTCTAAGGCGTGGGCCAGGGGTTCGAATCCCTTAAGACGCACCAAATAAGTGCCATTAGCTCAGTTGGTAGAGCACCTGACTCTTAATCAGGGTGCCCAGGGTTCGAATCCCTGATGGCGCACCATTTAAACTAATATGGTGGGCATAGTTCAGTTGGTAGAGCGCCAGATTGTGGTTCTGGTTGTCAAGGGTTCGAGTCCCTTTGTTCACCCCATTATTGGGATGTCGCCAAGCGGTAAGGCATAGCACTTTGACTGCTACATGCGTAGGTTCGAATCCTGCCATCCCAGCCATTTGATTCACTAGCTCAGTTGGTAGAGCACATGACTTTTAATCATGTTGTCCGGGGTTCGATTCCCCGGTGGATCACCAAAAATTATATAACGTGCAGGTGTGGCGGAATTGGCAGACGCACTAGACTTAGGATCTAGCGCCTATGGCGTGGGGGTTCGACTCCCTTCATCTGCACCATTAAATTAATTTTTAAACAGAATTCAGAAGGATTAAAATATAACGAAACTAAATGTTTTGACATTTGCGGGAGTGGCTCAGTGGTAGAGCGTCACCTTGCCAAGGTGAACGTCGCGAGTTCGAATCTCGTCTTCCGCTCCAATAAATTATGCGGGTGTAACTCAATGGTAGAGTGCTAGCCTTCCAAGCTAGTTACGAGGGTTCGATTCCCTTCACCCGCTCCATAATATGCGTCTTTAGCTCAGATGGATAGAGCAACGCCCTTCTAAGGCGTGGGCCAGGGGTTCGAATCCCTTAAGACGCACCAAATAAGTGCCATTAGCTCAGTTGGTAGAGCACCTGACTCTTAATCAGGGTGCCCAGGGTTCGAATCCCTGATGGCGCACCAGCTTGATGGCGGTTTTAAGACTATATATCGGGGTGTGGCGCAGATGGGAGCGCGCGTGGTTTGGGACCATGAGGTCGCAGGTTCGAGCCCTGTCACCCCGACCATTATTAAACTGACAAGAAATATGCAATATGCGGGTGTAACTCAATGGTAGAGTGCTAGCCTTCCAAGCTAGTTACGAGGGTTCGATTCCCTTCACCCGCTCCATTTTTTTGTTCTTTTTTGTTTAGTGCGCTCATAGCTCAGCTGGATAGAGTGACGGACTTCGAATCCGGAGGTCGCAGGTTCGACTCCTGCTGGGCGCACCATAGGATAATTAAATAGATAATATAAATATTTAAAATCAAGGCTTAAAATATTAAGTTCTTGTTTTTTTATTTTTATTCAAATTATAAATCTAAATATTATGAACATTGCAACTTTCAATAAGAAATTAAATTGATTATTGCATTTTATAACGAATTTTGTTAATATAATCATTGTTTATGAAACTTATCATAAAAATATAATTCATTATGGAGGAGTTAATATTGGAAAAAATCAAGAAAAAAAAGTCATTAACTTTTAAAATATTATTCGCATTGTTTTTAGGTATATCCTTTGGACTAATATCTAATTTATTTTTACCCCAAAATATAAATAATAGTTTAAGCAAATGGTTTTTAGTTCCTATGGGAAATGTTTTTTTACGGGGAATAAAAATGTTAGTAGTACCTTTAGTACTGTTTTCAATAATATGCGGAGCAGCTAGTGTAGGTGATGTTAAAAAATTAGGAAGAGTTGGTGGTAAAATATTTATATATTATATTATTACAACAGCCTTTGCTACAACTATAGCTCTTTTTATGGCTAATATATTAAAACCAGGGGTAGGTGTAAAATTAAAAGCAAGCAAAGAAATTGTAAAGACAGCATCCCCTCCATTTATCATGGACATGCTTATTAACATGATACCTTCTAATCCAATAGAAGCTATGGTAAAGGGAGATATGTTACAAATAATAGTTTTCGCTTTGATATTCGGTATTTCAATAACTTTAGTTGGAGATAAGGCCAAAAATTTATTAAATATATTTGAAGAAGTTAATAATGTTTTATTAAAGATGATAGATGCAATAATGATAGTAGCTCCATTAGGAGTTTTCGCACTTATAAGTAATGTTATAATGACTCAAGGACTAAAGGTTTTAATACCACTTATGAAATATGTATTAGTTGCAGTACTAGTTATGATAATTCAGATATTCTTTATTTATGGTGGTATGCTTAAATTTATAGGAAAATTAAATCCTGTAAATTTCTTTAAAAAGTTTTGGCCCGTTATGATATTTGCTCTTAGTACATCAAGTAGTAATGCTACTATACCTATGAATCTAGAGACTTGTGAGAGAAAATTTGGAGTAGATAAATCTGTAGCTAGTTTTACTATACCCTTAGGTGCAACAATTAATATGGATGGTACAGCTATAATGCAAGGAGTTGCAGCTTTATTTATAGCACAAATGTATGGGATTAATGTAACTTTTAATCAACAAATAACTATAATACTTATAGCTACATTAGCTTCAATAGGAACATCTGGAGTACCAAGTGCAGGAGTAGTTATGCTATCTATGGTATTACAACAAATAGGGTTACCATTAGAAGGAGTTGGTTTAGTCTTAAGCGTAGATAGAATAGTAGATATGGTTAGAACTACAGTTAATATAACAGGCGATGCAGTGGGAACTCTTATTGTAGCTAACTCAGAAAAAGAATTAGAAAAAGAAGTATATGAGGGTATTGCAGCTTAAAGAGATGATGTTAGATCATCTCTTTTTTCTTATTTATAAATAAAAAAGTAATCTATAAGTTTTATTTATAGATTACATGATTCGTATATTTATTACAAATAACTACATAAGTGGAAATATGTTATCATAAAAATGAATTAAATTTTAGGAGGAATTTTTATGAAAAAAATTTTAGTAGAATTCGTAAACACTTGTCCATGTTGTGATGAATATTCAGAATTTGTAAAGGAAGTGTGCTCAAAGTACTCTGACGAAGTAGAGTGTAAAATTTATTATGCAGGAAAGGATATAGATTATATTAAAAAGTATGGAATGATATTAAAAGGAACTTTAATAGTTAATGAAAAGAAAAAAATAGACAAATTATCTAAAGAAATAATAGAAGGTGAAATAGAAAAAGCTATTGGTGATAATAAGTAATGATTATCTATTACATAAAAAAAATATTGTTAACTTCAATAAATTTATTAAATGGTGCATCTACTTGGCTTATATTTAGTTTTATACTAGCGGGACTGTTACATAATATTTTAGCACCAGATAAGTTTCAAAAAATGTTAGGTAATAAAAAAATCTCATCTTTAATGAAAGCAACTTTATCAGGAATGTTACTTCCTATATGTAGTTGTGGTGTTATACCTTTAGGATTAAGTCTTTATTATTCTGGTGCCTATTTAGGGCCTACATTAGCATTTATAGCATCTACACCTATAATAAATCCTATTGCTATTTTTTTATCTTATGGTCTTTTAGGACCTAAAATAGCTACTATATATTTAGCAGTAGGTTTTACAGTACCATTAATAATTGGAGTAATAGGGAATAAATTAGGGGGACCTGAACTTAAAGCCCCTGGAGTAGAAGAACAAATTCAAAAAAGAATGGAAGAAATAGAATTAGAAGAAGATCAAACATCAATATTTGAAAAAATAAAAATGGGGATTCTGTGGTCTTTTAGTGATGTGGCTGTAGCTGTATCAAAATATGTAATTCCAGGTATGCTATTGGCTGGAATACTTTTAGTTCTCGTACCACAAGAATTTATACAACAATACTTAGGATCACCAAATGCAGTATCTATTTTGGGAATAGCAGTAATCGGTTGCATTATGTATGTGTGTGCGGTAGGACATATACCTTTTATTGCTGCATTAGTAGCTAGCGGAGCAGCCCCAGGTGTAGCAATAACTTTTTTGATGGCAGGAACTGCATCAAATTTACCGGAACTTATAAGTATTGGAAAGTTAATAGGTAAGAGGACAGTAGCTATATATACTACTACATTAATAGCTTTATCTTTTATTGTAGGGTATTTTACAAATATTATATTACCTAACTTTAAACCTGTTATTAGTTTTGATAGAACTCAAAATACTATAAAGGCTGCTAATAAATTTATATTTGCAGCACCAGAGCCTATGAAGTATGTTTGTTCATTAATTATGTTTGTATTATTTTTAAAAGCTATGCTTCCTAAAGTAAAAAAGATAAGTAAAGCAATATCAGCTTAATAAAGGTGAAGATAAATGAAAAATATTAAAATATTTTTTGTGTTTGCAATAGTATTTTTGTTATTTGGTTGTTCTAGGAATGTTAATGAACCTAAACAAAGCAAAAATATAGGAGTGAAAAGTGATAATGAAAGATTACTTTATTTTCAACACAAATACAAAGATAAAGAAGTTTTAAAATGTGGAGAGAAAGATTTAAATAATGATAATAAATTAGATTTAATTGTTATTTATAAAGAAGATAATGATAAAAACTCTATGGTAGTTGTATTAAGTGATAAAGAAAAATATAAGATCACAAATGAAGTTTCAGCACCTATAGAAAATCAAAAAATAGAGTTTAAGGATATAGATAAAAAACCACCAATAGAGTTTGTAGTATCAGGATCTAAAAATGGAAGTTTTGGATATGCAATTTATAGAATAGAAAAAGGTAAAATAATAAATCTATTTGGAGAAGACATGAAAGATTGTTGCTAATTTAAGGAGGACTAAAAATGAAGAAAAGAAAAATAATAAGTTTATTATGTACATTAGTTCTAGGAACAACATTAATTGCTACAGGTTGTTCTAAAGGAAGTAAAGAAACTTCAACTGAAAAGGATAAGGATTATACAGTAAACCTAGGCTATTATAATTGTGATCATATGACCTCTGCTTGTGTTGCTAAAGATGCGGGTATATTTGATAAAATGGGACTAAAGGTTAATGTATCAGGAAATGGAAAGGTTCCTCAGGCCATGGCAGCAGGAAAAATGGATGTAGGATATATAGGATATGCAGGATTAATAAGAGGATTAGCAAAGGGATCACCTATAACTGTTGCAGCTAATAATCATTTAGGTGGATCAATGTATCTAGTTGTTTCTAATAAAATAAAAGATCCTAAAGATTTAAAAGGTAAAAAATTAGGAATAGGAACAAAGCCTGAAGAAAGTGAAACCTGGTTAATGTGTGCTAAGAAGTTAGGAATTCCTACGGAAGGTAAAAATTATGATTGTGTTGAATTTGGATCAGACAAAGATGCATATTTAGCATTAAAAGCAGGTAAAATAGATGGATTTACTTGTTGCGATCCATGGGGATCAATGGCGGAATATGAAAAGACAGGTCATATTATTGCAACAGCAGATAAAATTGTTGGAGAAGATAAATGGGGTGAATGTTGTGTTTACTCTATGAATACAAAATTTGAAAAAGAACATCCAGAGCTAGCTAAAAAAATGATACAAGCTCATGTAGAAGCTATGAAATATTGTTATGAACATCCAATAAAAGCAGCAAAAATATTTGCTAAAAATTATCAAGTCCCAGAAGAAGTAGCTATTATGACAATTTATAAAAAAACTGTGGGTGAGGGAAGAACTATAACTTGGAAAATGAATGATGATTATTTTAAAACAGAAATAGATACTTTAATGAAATATAAATTAATAGAAGAAGAACCTGATTATGATAAATTAATATCTAAAAAAGTATATGAAGAAGCTAAAGTAGATGATTTTGATAAATTTATAAAAGAAAATGTAGATTCAGTTTTCCCAGTAGGAATGAAATATGAAGAGTGGAAAGTTAAAGCTATGGAAATAGATAAATAGGAGTTCAGGTAGAAAAGGGAGTAATATATGTTAACCTTAGAGAAAAATAATTTATTAGATAAAGAAATAGATTTAAATGTTATTAAGCATTATGAAAAGGAAAGATTGATTATAAACAGTATAGATTCAAAATTATCTTATTTAGAAAAAAGAGTAAGAATATATATAATGGACTATATTATAGAAGAAAAAAGACCTTATAATTTAAAAAATCTAGATTATAACTTTATTTGTAATATTGGAGTAACAAAGGATGAATTTATAAATATAGTATTATCGTTAAAAAATAAAAAAGTGTTAGTTATGGATGAAAAAGAAAATATAAATTTTATTTATCCAGTTAGTGCCTTTGATACTAATTATAAAGTTAAATTAGAAGATAGTAGAGAAATAAATGCTATGTGTGCAGTTGATTCTATAGGAACAGCTTTTACATTTAAACAGAATATAAAGATAGAATCTAGTTGTATTATGTGTAATGATTCTATAGAAGTTATTATTGAAAATGGTGAAATTAAAAAATGTGTACCTGAAAATTTAAGAGTACTACATGTAGATTTAAATAAAAATGATAGTTGGGCCTCTAGTTGTTGAAATATAATGTACTTCTTCTGTAGTGAAGAACATTATAGAAACTGGGTTAAAGAATCAAATATTGATGAAGACAATATATTTTGTTTAGATATCCAAGAAGCTGTATGTGTAGCAAAAATGTTATTTAGTGTTACTGATTTAAAATAGGGATGTATATGAAAGATTTAAAAAAAATTATTATAACTTTAACTATATTAATAATATTTATTTTAGTATTAAATAAATTACCAGATGAATCTTTGAATTCCAAAATAAAAATTGGAGTTTCAGATGATTCATCTGGACTTGTTATAAATTATATGATTAATAATAATAGATTAAAGAATGCAGATTTAGATGAAAATTTTGAACCATATTTTATAAAGGACTGCTGAGGTAATACTTCTCAATGGGCTTTAAGCTCAGATATTTTAGATATAGCAATAATGTGTCCAGAAGCAGCTAAAAATTTAATTGAAAATGATGATAGATTTGAAATAATATGTCCTTTAGTTAGTAATTCAGACATATTTGTTTTAAAGGATGAAAATAAAATTAAAAAAATAGCCATGACACAAAATAGAATTTATCAAGAAAAAATTATTAAAGATGAATATGGAGAAAAAGTACAAATATATCCGATGATATATTCATCTTTGCCTTATGCATTGGAAAAAGGTAGGGTTGATGGGATTATAATAGATTCAATAAAATCATTAAAGTTAAATGGACAAAAAAAAGCTTTAAGTATAAATAAAAATTATACAAGCTATGTATTAGTTATTAAGAAAAAGTTTAAAAAGGATAAAAAATTTAAAGAGTTTATAACTAATTATAATAAGTCTGTTATGGAATTAAAAAGAAAAGATAGAATTAAAAACTCTATAGAAGATTATAAGAAAATTAACTTATCTAATGAGGAGGTGGAACAATGGCTGAAATTGAAAGTAAAGTTCTTTCTAATACCTCAACAGGAATATTAAAAGAAACCAGTAAAAATAGGATTAAAGAATTAATGTACAAATTAATTATGATGGTTATTTTAATAATAGTTTGGTATTTGTTGGCAGAACATTATGGTAATGAACTAATATTACCAACACCTAAAAGAACAGGAAAAGCTTTTATAAAGTGTTTGACCAGTAGTGAAATTATGACCAATTTACTTATTACATTAAATAGGGTTTTAAAAGGTTTTATGTATGCCATGATAATAGGCGTTCCCTTAGGTCTTTTTATGGGAGCTTTTAAAATGGCTAATAATCTTATAGGAGGATTTATAGATTCCATAAGGCAAGTTCCTATAATGGCATGGGTTCCTCTTACAATTGTATGGTTCGGAATAGGGGATGGACCTACCATATTTTTAATTACGTTTTCAGGAATATTCCCAGTAATATTAAATACTATAGCTGGAGTAAAAAATATTTCTAAAGATTATTATAATGCAGCTAGAAGTATGGGAGCAGGCCCTTGGAGCATATTTAGTAATATAATATTACCAGCTTCTATACCTGATATATTAACAGGAGCTAGAATAGCTATAAGTGGAGGATGGATGTCTGTAATCTGAGCGGAGTTTATAGCAACGAGTGCCGGTCTCGGTTTCTCTATGGTAGAAGCTCAAACAAAAATGCAAACAGATATGTTAGTTGCATTAATGATATTAGCAGCTTTAATTGGATTCTTTATAGATAGGGGACTACTTCAATTAAATAAGTTACTTACTAAGTGGAGGTATGTTCAATAATGAGGTTAGAAATAAAGGATGTTAGTAAATCTTACATAAATAATAAGAAAAAAAATAAAGTTTTAGATAATGTAACTTTTAATATAGAAGAAGGAGAATTTGTAACATTACTAGGTCCATCCGGTTGTGGAAAAACAACACTTTTAACGATGATTGCAGGTTTTCATAATTCAGATTCTGGTGAAATAATTTTAAATGATAATAGGGTAATGAAACCTGGTCCAGACAGAGGCTTTGTTTTTCAAAATTATGCATTATTCCCATGGATGACTGTAAAAGATAATATAATGTACCCTATGAAACAACAAAAAATTCCTAAAAAGGAATCTATAGATAGGTTAAATTATTTATTAGAGATGTCTAAGCTAAAAGGAAAAGAAAATTTATACCCTAATCAATTATCAGGTGGTATGAAACAAAGAACTGCAGTAGTAAGAGCACTAGCTAGTAAACCAGAGGTATTACTTATGGATGAGCCTTTGGGTGCTATAGATTTTCAAATGAGGCAAATGATGCAAGAAGAGTTAGAAAGTTTATGGTTAAAGGATAAAACTACAGTTATAATGGTAACTCATGATGTTGACGAAGCAGTATACCTAAGTGATAGGGTAATTGTTTTTGCAGCTAAGGGAGGAAAAATTATAAAAGATATGAAAATTAGTTTACTAAGACCAAGAAATAGGGATAACCATAAATATCTAGAATTAAAAAAGGAATTAACTAACATATTGAAGGATTCATTAAGTCAAAATTTATAAACAGAGTTATTGGCTTCAGAGGGAGTTTTTACTCCCACTGAAGCTTAGAAATCCTTATCTAATGACGTACCCGCTCTTTACTCCCACTTTGAAGAAGATGGGAGCATTAGAGCGGGTAGTCATTGGATAAATATATTAAATTAAAAATAATTAGGAGGATTTTAAGATGAAAGTAGCTTATGTATTAGAGTCACCACATGCTCAAAATATTTTAACCAATATGATTATTCCACAAATGGAAAAGGAAATGCATGGTGCAGATGTAGTTGGAATGTTTTTTATAATGGATAATACATATTTTTTAATGGAGGGTACAGAAACAGCAGAGAGATTAAAAAAATTAAGTGAAAAAACTGGGCTTGTTTTATTAGCTTGTGATAAATGTGCTAAAGAAAGAAAAATTGAGGACAAGTTAATTAAAGAAGCGGCAATAGGTTGTTTCCCAGTATGCTATGCAGCATTAGATTCTGCCGGAGTAGACCATATAATAACAATATAATAAAAGAAAAGAAAGGGTGTCTCAAAATGAAATAGATTTAATTTTAAAATTGCAGATATAAAATTAAATATGTTTTGAGGCATTCTATTTTTATCTAGAGGGAGATATTATATGAATAAATTACCAGATTTTATTAAGGACTTTAGTGAAGCTAAAAGAGATTCATTTGTAAAAATGAAGAAAATTAAAGATGAAGGTGGAAAAATAGTGGGAGTTTATTGTGGATTTGCTCCCTGGGAAGTGATAGCTGCATCAGGAGCAGTGGGGGCTTGGCTTTGTGGAATGGATGAGGAACCTATAGAGGATGCAGAAAAACATTTGCCAAGAAATTTATGCCCACTAATAAAATCAAGTTATGGTTTTGCATTAACAGAAAAGTGCCCATTTTATTATTTTTCAGATATGCTTTTAGGAGAAACTACTTGTGATGGAAAAAAGAAAATGTATGAAGCATTAAGTAAAATGAAACCTATGCATGTTATGAATATACCCCAAACCCCATATGGAAAGGATTCCTATAATTATTACAAGAAAGCAATTATAAAGCTTAAAGAGGAATTAGAAAAGAATTTGAATGTAGAAATTACGGAAGAAAAGTTAAAAGAAAAAATTAAATTAAGAAATAGAGAAAGAACGGCTTTAAGAGATTATTATAGCTTATCTAAACTTTGTCCACCACCTATGACAGGTTATAATTTGAGAAGGGTAATACAGGGAACTTTATATTTATCAGATAAGGAAAAGGAAATAGAGGATATAAACAATATAATAAGAGAAACAATGAAAAAATATAATGAAGGTGAAAGGCCCGTTTCTAAAGAGGCTAAAAGAATACTTGTAACAGGTTGTCCTCTAGGAGATTCTACTGAAAAAGTAATTGAGGCTATAGAAGATAATGGAGGAGTAGTAGTTTGTTATGAAAATTGTAGTGGTGCAAAAGATGAAAGTTTATTGGTAGATGAAGAAAAAAATCCAATAGATGCATTAACAGAAAGATATTTAAGAACAGCCTGTGCTTGTATGAGCCCTAATGATAATAGAATAGAATATTTAGATTATTTAATAGATGAATATAGGGTGGATGGTGTAGTGGAAGTTATATTACAAGCATGTCATACCTATAATGTAGAATCTCATAGAATAAAAACTTTTGTTACAAATAATAAAAAAGTACCTTATTTAAAAATAGAAACAGATTATTCTAAAAGGGATTTAGGCCAACTAAAAACTAGAGTAGAGGCTTTTATAGAAACGTTATAATATGAAAATTAAATTTGTATAAAAAAATATAATAAGTATAACTGTAACCATTACATATTCAAATAACTTGCTATATATTAACTATGGTAAAATTGATATGAAGTAATTGATTTGGAGGGATTTTATTAATGGGAGATTATAGAAAACTATGGACAGATTTAGGGGTAAATCTAGAGAAGCATGATCAACTATGTGCTGTTTTACCAGAATTATATGGCTCTACATATTTGACACAAGAAAATAGACCAGAGGGAATGAATTATTTTAATTTTGTTGTGTCAGAAGTTCATGGACTTAGAATTCAAGAATTAGACGAACATAGAAAAAAAGGTGGAAAAGTAGTAGGAACTTTTTGTGTATTTGTTCCTGAAGAAATTATTGTAGCAGCAAAAGCATTAAGTGTTGGTTTATGTGCAGGTTCTCAGTTTTGGATTGAAGATGGAGAAAAGGTTTTACCAAGAAATATGTGTCCTCTTATAAAGGCTTTTATGGGCGCTAAGATAGGTGGTACATGCCCTTATTTCCAATCCTGTGATATGGTTATAGGAGAAACTACATGTGATGGAAAGAAAAAAGCATGGGAAATATTGGATGGATATGTGCCAGTACATGTAATGGATCTTCCTCAAATGAAAAGAGATAAAGACTTCAAAAAATGGGGAGAAGAAATTAATGATCTTATTAAAAAAGTCGAAGAAATTACAGGCAATAAAATAACAGTAGAAGCGCTAAAAGAAGGTATAAGAGTAACTAATGCTAAAAGAAAAGCCTTAAAGAGATTATATGATTTAAGAAAATATAAACCATCACCAATAAGTGGATTAGACTGTTTATTAATAACTCAAATAGCTTTCTACGATGATCCAAAGAGATTTACAGAAAAAGTTCATGAATTATGTGATGAATTAGAAGAAAGAATTAAAAACTCTCAAGAAAGCAATAAAAAGAGAATATTAATAACAGGAACTCCAATGGCACTACCAAACTGGAAGCTTCATTCAATAATAGAAAGTTTAGATGCTGAAGTTGTAGTAGAAGAAACTTGTACAGGAACTAGATACTTTGAAGGGGAAGTTTCAGAAGAGGGCGAAACTTTAGAAGAATTAATTAAAAATTTGGCAGATAGATATTTAAATATAAATTGTGCCTGTTTTACGCCAAACACAGGAAGAATAGATGATATAATAAAATATACAAAAGAATATGGAGCAGATGGAGTTATAGATACTAATTTATCTTTCTGTCATACTTATGCAGTTGAACATAGGGATGTAGAAGCAAATTTAAAAGAGAAGAATATTCCAATAATGCATATAGAAACAGATTATTCAACAGAAGATTCAGGACAGATAAAGACAAGAGTAGAAGCATTCCTTGAAATGATATAAGATAAAAAAGGATTAAAAATATAATTAATTTAAAAAGTTTGAAATTACATCTACAAATTTTATCCAGGAGATGCACCGTTTTGGTTCTCTCCTGGTTTCTCATGTTTTATAATAAATATATAATGTATAGCTAATAATTATTCAATTTTAGTTACATATTTATTAAATATGGGTTATATTAAAACTAGGCTATTTTTTTAATACATATAATTAAATATTGTGAAAGGAAGTGTATAAAATGGAGCAAACAAATTACTATATTCTTTTTCCTTCACATACAGAAGGTATGAAAATGGATAGTTTACTTAGCAAGAATAAAATAAAACATACTATTGTTCCTACACCAAGAGAACTATCTAAATCCTGTGGTATATGTATAATGTATAATAAAAATGATGAAAATTTTATAAAAAAATTAATAGAAAATAATGGAGTGAAGACTTCAGGATTACATTCATTAGCTAAAACTATAAAAAATTTTTATGCTTAATTAATAGAAAAGGTGGGGTTAAATGTTTTATATAGGTATAGACATAGGATCTACTGCATCTAAGGTTTGTGTATTTGAAAATGATAATATAAAGGATGTATTTGTATTGCCAACAGGTTGGAGTAGTGTTAAAACTGCAGAGGAAATTAAAAATAAATTAAAGGAAATAGGGGCAGATAAAAAAAATTCTAAAATAGTTGCTACAGGTTATGGGCGAGTTTCTGTTCCTTATGCGGATAAAACTATAACAGAAATAACTTGTCATGGCAAGGGAGCTTACTATTTATTTAAGAAAGATTGCACAGTTATAGATATAGGAGGCCAAGATACAAAAGTTATAACAGTGGAAGATGGTAATGTTACTAATTTTACTATGAATGATAAATGTGCTGCTGGAACAGGAAGATTTTTAGAATTAATGGCAAATACATTGGGTTTTGACATAGAAGAAATGTGCGAAAGGGCAAAAAATGGAGAAAATGTAACTATAAGCTCTATGTGTACAGTATTTGCAGAATCAGAAGTTATAAGTTTGATAGGTAGTGGTAAGAAAAGAGAAGATATAGCCCATGGAGTATTAGATTCTATAACCGGAAAAGTAAAATCTTTATGTCAAAAACACTCAGATAATGGACAATATTTTTTAACTGGAGGATTAAGTGAAAATAATTACATATTAGAGAGATTATCAGAAAAATTAGGCTCAGAAGTAAAAGCCCATGAACTTGGGAGATATGCTGGAGCTATAGGAGCAGCCTTAATGTCACAAAGATTAAAATAATAGTTGACTTAGTTTAATTTCTGTGCTAACATTACCAATAAAGATTAATAAAATTTTTATAAGACCTTTAAAATTAGTCCTGTGAGACTAAAAAGGAAGAGAAAAGCATATTTTATAAAAAGAGTATAATTATAAATATTATATGAAAATATAATATTTTAAACTAGAGTATAATTGTGCCTTCCTTTAAAAAAAGGAAGGCATTTTTTATACCTTTAAATTTAATCCAGAGAGATTAAAAAGGAGGAATTGTATATGTTAAAAGGAAGAAATTTATTAGACCCAATGGATTTTTCATTAGAGGAACTAGAAGAGGTATTTAAATTAGCAGATGAAATAATTGAGGACCCAGAAAAATTTTTACATGTATGTGATGGAAAAATATTAGCTACATTATTTTATGAGCCAAGTACAAGAACAAGATTTAGTTTTGAAGCTGCTATGCTTAGATTAGGTGGACAGGTAATAGGATTTTCAGAGCCTAATTCAAGTTCAGTAGCAAAAGGAGAAAGTGTTGCAGATACTATAAGAACTGTAGGTTGTTATGCAGATATAGTAGCTATGAGACATCCAAAAGAAGGTGCACCAGCAATAGCTGCAATGTATTCAGAAATACCAGTTATAAATGCTGGAGATGGTAGTCATCAACATCCAACTCAAACATTAACAGATCTATTAACAATAAGATCCTTAAAAGGAGATTTATCTAACTTAACTATAGGTTGCTGTGGAGATTTAAAATTTGGAAGAACAGTACACTCATTAGTAAAGGCCCTATCAAGGTATAAAAACAATAAATTTATTTTTATGTCCCCAGAAGAATTAAAAATTCCTGATTATATAAGAAAAGAAATATTAGAAAAAAATAATATAGAATATAAAGAAGTTTCAAAAATGGAAGATGCTATGGCAGAACTAGATATACTTTATATGACAAGAGTTCAAAGAGAAAGATTCTTTAATGAAGATGATTATGTAAGATTAAAGGATAGTTATATATTAGATGGTGAAAAGATGAAATATGCCAAAAAAGATATGATGGTTCTTCATCCACTACCAAGAGTTAATGAAATAGCTTATGAAATAGATCAAGACCCAAGAGGATGTTATTTTAAACAGGCTAAATATGGAATGTATGTAAGAATGGCTTTAATAGCAAAATTATTGGGGGTAAGATAATATGTTAACAATAAATAGTATAAAAAATGGTATAGTAATAGATCATATACAAGCAGGATATGGTATAAAAATATTTAAATATTTAGGATTAGAAGAGGCAGACTATAGAGTAGCTCTTATAATGAATGCGGAAAGCTCAAAACTTGGGAAAAAAGATATAATAAAAATAGAAAATATTATGGAGATAGATTATAAAGTATTAGGATTTATAGATCCTAAAATAACAATAGATGTTATTGAAAATGAAAAAATAAAGGAAAAAATAAAGTTAGAACTACCTAAAACAATAGAAAATGTTATAAAATGCAAAAATCCACGTTGCATAACATCTATAGAAAATTATATACCTAATGAATTTTACTTAGTAGATGAAGAAGATGGCGAGTATAGATGTAAATATTGTGACGAAATATATTCAGGAGGAGATATAAATAAACTATAAAATTTATGGAGGGGTGCACAAATGAATGAACTACTAATTAAAAATGTCAATATAATAGATTGGTGTCAAAACTTCCATGGAGATATTTATATAAAAAACGGAATTATAGAGGAACTAGGAAAAAATTTAAATAAAAATTGTGAAATATTTGATGGAAGAGGATTAACTCTTCTTCCATCTTTCATAGATATGCATGCCCACTTTAGAGATCCAGGTTTTACATATAAAGAAGATATATTGACAGGAAGTAGAGCAGCAGTAAAAGGTGGATATACTATGGTAAACTTAATGGCTAATACTAAACCTATATGTAGTTCTAATAAAGAAGTAGAATATGTTTTAGAAAAAGGGAAAGAAATAGGGTTAGTAGATATTCATCAATGTATGTCCATTACAAAAGATTTTTCTGGTGATGATATAAGTCATATAGATTCTATAGATAAGAAAGTAAAAATAATATCAGAAGATGGAAAAGATGTAATGAACACAAGGGTATTAATAGATGCTATGTTTAAAGCTAAAGAAAAAGATGTTATAGTAATGTGTCACTCAGAGGAACATGATGTAACAAATTTAGATACTAGGCTTTCAGAAAATTTAATGACTTGGAGAAACATAGCTCTTTCAGAGTTTACAGGTTGTAAGGTTCATATAGCTCATGTAAGTACCAAAGAATCTATGGAGTATATAATAAATGCTAAAAAGAAAGGTTTAAAAGTAACTTGTGAAGTAGCACCACATCATATAGCCCTTACAAATAAAATTTTTTATAGAGTAAATCCCCCTTTAAGAGAAGAAGAAGATATAAAAGTATTAATAGAGGCAATAAAAGAAGATATAGTAGATTGCATAGGAACGGATCATGCACCTCATAGTAAAGAAGATAAGCTAAAAGGTAGTCCGGGAATATCAGGAATAGAAACATCTTTTTCTACATGTTATACAAAGTTAGTTCATGATAATCATATTAGTTTAAGCAAACTTTCACAAATAATGTCTAAGAATCCAGCGGATATTTTAGGTGTAAATAAGGGAGAAATAAAAATAGGAAGAGAAGCAGATTTAGTTTTAGTAGATACAAAAGAAGAATATAAAGTAAAATCTGAAGAGTTTCATTCAAAAGGGAAAAATACTCCTATGGATGGTATGTGCCTTAAAGGAAGAATTAAAGTTACATTTAAAGCAGGATGTATAGTATATAGTGAATTTTAATAGAAAAAGAAAGGATGAATAAATTGATTATAGATAAATTGTATGAAAGTGTAGAAAAAAAGGGATGTGTTTGTGTAGGTCTTGATACAGATATAAGTTATATACCAAAAGGATTTTTAAATAAATTTACCAATATAGAAGATGCTATATTTGGATTTAATCAAAGGATAGTTGATTCAACTTTTGATGTGTCAGCTTGTTATAAAGTTCAGATAGCTTATTATGAAGCTATGGGAATTAAAGGAATGGTTTTGTACAAGAAAACTTTAGAATATATAAGAGAAAAAGGCGGTATAGTTATAGCAGATATAAAAAGAGGAGACATATCTGCTACAGCTAAAATGTATGCAAAAGCTCATTTTGAGGGAGATTTTGAAAGTGATTTTATAACATTAAATCCGTATATGGGAATGGATACTTTAGAACCATATAAAGATTATTTCAAAAATAAGGATAAGGGAGCCTTCTTGTTATTAAGAACTTCTAATGAAGGTTCAAAGGATATACAATATTTAGATTTAAAAGACAATAAAAAGGTATACAACAAAGTAGGAGAAAAGATAGAGAATATAGGAAAAGAATTTTTAGGTAATTGTGGATATAGCTCTATAGGAGCAGTAGTTGGATGTACAGCAGAAGAAAATAATATTAGAAAAGAATTAAAACATACATTTTTTTTAATACCTGGCTATGGAGCTCAGGGAGGAAAAGCCGAAGTTGCTAAATCTTATTTAAGTGAAGGTAATGGAGGTATTATAAATTCTTCAAGGGGAATATTGCTTGCATATAAAAAATATGATGAAGAAGGAAAAAATTTTGAAGAATATGCGAGAGCAGAAGTTATAAATATGAAAAAAACTTTACAGATTATATAGATTTACATTAAGTGATTTTAAGTACTAGAAGAACTTATTGATGAGTGTATTAGCAGTTGATTCCTATTTAAATAAAATAGATGAAGAGCTTGTAGCCATGACATAAATATATTTTTCTAGTATTGGATCACGAGAAAGAGTGGTGTGTAAAATAAAGTCTAAAACTTTTAAAGTAAAGGTAATAAAAAATAAAAGTATATCAACAGGTATATTTAAAATGACCTTAGGTGGTACTTTTAAAGGAAAGCCAGGACAGTTTTATATGATAAGGGCTTGGCAAGATGAACCTATTTTATGGAGACCTATAAGCATACATGATATAAATGATAATTCCATAGAATTTTTATACAAATTAGAAGGAAAAGGAACTAAAATTTTATCTAAAATAAAGTCAGAAGAAGAAGTTGAGATAATGGGACCCTTAGGAAACGGATTTGATTTAGAGAACATAAAGGGGAAAATAGCTATAGTAACTGGTGGTATAGGAATAGCTCCTATGAATTATTTAATAAAAAGTATAAAAAATATAGATATGGATATTTATGCAGGGTTTAGGGATGAGACTTATTGCACCGAAAATTTTAATAATTTAGTAGATAATATAGTCGTAGTTACAGAGGATGGTAGTGCTGGACAAAAAGGATATGTAACAGATTATTTTTATCCAGAAGATTATGATTTGGTTCTATGTTGTGGACCAGAAATAATGATGGATAAGGTTATATTAATGTGTAGGGAGAAGAAAATTCCTTTATATGTATCTATGGAAAAAAGAATGGCCTGTGGTATAGGAGCATGTCTTGTATGTACTTGTAAAACTAAATTTGGGAATAAAAGAACTTGCAAGGATGGACCTGTGTTTAAAGGAGAGGACATTCTTTTGAAAGGAGATATATAATGCTTCAAGTAAATTTATGTGGTAAGATTTTCAAAAATCCTATTATAGCTGCATCAGGAACTTTTGGATTTGGAGAAGAATATGGGGAATTTTATGATGTTTCCAAATTAGGGGGGATTTCAAGTAAAGGATTGACCTTAAATCCTAAAGAAGGAAATAATGGCATAAGAATTTATGAAACTAGTTCCGGTATAATGAATAGTGTAGGGCTTCAAAATCCAGGGGTAGATAAATTTATAAAAGAAGAGTTACCTAAAATGAAAAAAATAGATACAGTAACTATTGCAAATGTAGGTGGAGGATGTATAGAAGATTATATTGAAGTCATAGAAAAATTAAATAAAACAGATGTAGATATTATAGAACTAAATATATCCTGTCCAAATGTAAAGCATGGAGGCATGGCTTTTGGAATAAAGTCAGAAATAGCTTATGAAGTAGTAAAAAAAGTTAAAGAAATATGCCAAAAGCCACTTATAGTAAAGTTATCTCCTAATGCAGAAGATATAGTAGATATGGCTATAAAATGTGAGAAAGCAGGAGCAAATGCAATTTCATTGGTAAATACATTTAAAGCTATGGCTATAGATATAAAAAGAAAAACATCTGTATTTGAAAATGTAACTGCAGGTTTATCAGGCCCATGTATTAAACCTATAGCATTAAGAATGGTATATGAAGTATGTAAGCAGGTAAAAATACCAGTTATAGGTATAGGAGGAATATGTAATTATAAAGATGTAATAGAGTTTATTATGGCAGGGGCTACTGCAGTACAAATAGGAACAGCTAATTTTATGAATCCATATTCAGCCTTAGATATAATAGAAGACTTAGAAAATTATATGAAAGAAGAAGGTATTCAAACTTTAGAAGAAATAAGGGGAATTATTTAAAATAAATTTTGTGAGTATAAGGAGAAGATATAAATGAGTAATATAAATGTTATAGATATATTAAAAGAATCAAATGCATTATTAGAAGGTCATTTCTTACTATCATCTGGAAGACATAGTAATAGATATTGTCAATGTGCGAAACTACTTCAATATCCACAAAAAGCAGAAAAAGTTATTAGTGTAATAGCACAGAAGCTTAAAAATGTAGACTTTAATATAATAGTAGGACCAGCTATGGGTGGTGTAATAGTATCCTATGAATTAGCAAGGCAAACTAATAGACCAGGCATATTTGCAGAAAGAAAAGATGGAATCATGTGTATACGAAGAGGATTTGAAATAAAAAAAGGAGATAAAGTTATAATATCAGAGGATGTAATAACTACAGGTAAATCTTCTTTAGAAGTAGCTAAAGTTATAGAAGAAATGGGTGGAGAAGTAGTAGGTATAGCATGTATAGTTGATAGAAGAGCGGAAGGTATAAAAACAAACTATCAAATATATAGTGCTTGTAAATTAGAAATAGAAACTTATGAAAAAGATAACTGTGAGTTATGTAAAAAAAATATACCTTTTGTAAAACCAGGTAGTAGAGAACAAAAATAAATTTAAAAATAAGGAGTGTCTCAAAATAGATTTAATTTTGAGACATTTTTTTAGTTTTAACAAATATTAAACAAAAACTTAATTTTACTTTAATAATTATGAAAATGGTTATTAATTTTTATTGTTTTGAGTTATAATAGTGTTAATTATATATTATAATAATTGATACATTTTATTTATTTTAGTATAGATAGGTATTATATATAGGAGGAATTATTGTGGCAAAACCAAGTATTTTTAGCAAAGATTATGAAAATAGAATGAAAAAGAGAAAAAGAAGGACATTTTTTTCAGTTATAGTTATAATAGTAATTTTTTTAGGAATAATATTCACTAATAATGGTATTGGTAAAAAAATAAAAAATAGTTTAAATCAAATAAAAGAAGAAACTAAGGCTGAAGAAGAACAAAAAAATAAACAACAAGAACAAAAGGAAAATAAAAAAGAAAATCAAAATAAAAATGCAGCCACAGTAAAAAAAGAAAGTGAAGTTCCTAAAGATAATAATATAGAAGTTCAATTAGAAGGCAATATAAAAATAAAGTTGATATATATAGAAGATAGTAATAAAAATAAGACTATTAAATCTATAGATCTAAATAAAAATAATTTATTATATGATATAAATCCTTCAAAAAATTCAATAGTTGTAACAAATCCTAAAACTCAAAATATTTATTTAGTAAATTTAAATGGTGAAAAGCAAGATATAACAAATAAGCAGTATACATCAACATCTGGAACAACTTTTCAAAAGGATGCTATATTAGCGTCAAAACAAGATTATTTATGGGGAGTTTTACCTAAGTTCATAGATAATGATAATATAGCCTATGTTTCTCAACTGCCATGGTTTAATAAAACCACTAAATATGTATGGATGTATAATATAAAAAATAAAACTCATTTATATAATGAAAATATATCAGGAGAAGACATTAAGTTTGATAAATTAACAGAAAAAGGTCTTACAGTAATTGCAGATGGCAAAACTTTATTTTTAAAAGCAGATGGAAGTATAGCTCAGTAAATTAAAAAATATTAAATATAAAAGTTAATAAGTAGCAATTAAAATATAAAATTTTTAAGAGTGTATGAAATATATACACTCTTGCTTTATTTAAGGAGGTAAATATGGAAATAGGAATGTCTTCTGCTTGTTTGTATCCTAAAGTACCAATAGAAGAAAGTATATCAGTTATGAAAAGTTTAGGATTTAACGTTGGGGAAATTTTTTTAAATACTTATAGTGAGTATAATGAAGAGTTTATAGAAGTTTTACAGGAACAAAAGAAAAAAAATAGTTTTTTAATAAATTCTATTCATGCATTTTCAAGTGCTTTTGAACCATATTTATTTGACTCATATAAAAGAAGGCAAAGAGATATGCTTAAGATATTTAAAAAAGTATGTAGAGCAGGTAGCTTATTAAAAGCAAATTGTTATACATTTCATGGTATGAGAAGAAGTAATTTATTAGATCTAAATATGGATTATATTATAGATGTTTATAATGAATTAAATTATATTGCTAATGAAGAGGGAATAAAATTAGCTCAAGAAAATGTAGCTTGGTGTATGTCTTCAAATATAAATTTTTTAAACACATTAAATGAAAAGTGTAGCACCAATTTACATTATACATTGGATATTAAACAAGCTTTAAAAATAGGTAAAGATCCTATGGAATACATAAATGTAATGGGAAATAAAATAGTTAATGTTCATATAAATGATAGAGATGAGAATAATATTTGTCTTCTACCTGGAAAAGGGAATATAAATTTAAAAAAAATATGTTGTAAATTAAAGGAAATGGGGTATAATAATGTTTATACCATAGAAGTTTATAATGATAATTATTCTTCATATTCAGAAATAATGGATTCAAAAGATTTTCTTCAAAATATTTTATTATGATGAAAAATATTGTAAACAATATGGAATATGATATATAATAGTTAATAAAGTGTAATTTAGGTAACTATAAGCTATTTTATTTTATGTTAGTGTAATCTATGTTAATAGTTCTAAATATATGATATAATGATATAGTTAAAATGAGCATATAACAAGGAATTGGGAGGAAGAAGTATAATGAACGTTAAAGTGGAAAATATAGAAAAGAATGTTGTAAAATTAGAAATAACAGTTGATAGTGAAAAATTCAATGAAGCTGTTAAAAAATCATTTAAAAAGAATGCTAAAAGATTTAATGTGCCAGGATTTAGAAAAGGTAAAGCACCTTTAAATATAATAAAAAAGTACTATGGAGAAGGTGTTTTATTTGAAGATGCTATAAATTTCTGTTGTGAAGATACATATCCTAAAGCTATAGAAGAAAATAACATAAAACCAGTAGATTATCCTCAAATAGATGTAGTTCAAATAGGAGAAGGAAAAGATTTCATATATACAGCAGAAGTTACAACTGTTCCTGAAGTTAAACTAGGGGAATATAAGGGTGTAGAGGTTAAAAAAGTTTCATATGAAGTAGAAGATGAAGCTGTAGAAAATGAATTAAAATCTATGCAAGAAAAAAATGCAAGAGTATCTCTAAAAGAAGAAGGAGAAATTGAAAAAGGAAACATAGCAATAATTGATTTTAAAGGATATGTAGACGGAGAAGCTTTTGAAGGTGGGGAAGCTAAGGACTATGAATTAGAAATAGGTTCAGGCACTTTCATAGGAGATTTTGAAGATCAATTAGTAGGTCTTAAAAAAGATGAATCAAAAAAAGTAAATGTAAGTTTCCCAGAAGAATATGGTAGAGAAGATTTAAACGGGAAACCAGCTACTTTTGAAGTAACAATTAAAGATATAAAGGTTAAAGAACTTCCAGCATTAGATGATGAATTTGCAAAAGAAGTTTCAGAATTTGATACATTAGAGGAATTAAAATCAGATATAAAGGATAGAATGAAAAAAGAACTATCTGATAAAGCTAAAGCAGAATATGAAGAAGCAGTAGTTGAAGCAGTTGCGGCAAATGCTGAAATAGAAATACCAAAAGTTATGATTGAAAAAGAAATAGATAATATGGTAAGAGATTTAGAAATGAGATTAAAATATCAAGGTCTAGACCTTAAATCATATTATGAATTTACAAATAGCTCAGAAGAAAAAGTAAAAGAATATATGAAAGAAACAGCTGAAAAAAGAGTTAAAACAGATTTAATAATGCAAGAAATTGCTAAAGTAGAAGATATAAAAGCTACAGAAGAAGAATTAAAAGAAAAAGCTATGGAAGTAGCTAAACAATATGGTCAAAAGGATGTAGAAAAAACTGCTGAATTAATAGTAAACGCTCAAAAAGCATACTTAGAAATTGATATAGTTAATGGAAAAGTTTTAGATTTATTAGTAGAAAATAGCAAAGAAATAGCTTAGTTCATTTATAATGATAGATAATAATATAGTTGCCAGGATATATTTTCTGGCAACTAAGTTTTAATAATTATAAATATCACATAGGTATCATTAGTATCTTATTTTTATAAAGGAGGAGATATATATGAGTTTAGTACCTGTAGTTGTAGAACAAACTAATAGAGGGGAAAGATCTTACGATATTTATTCTAGGTTGTTGAAGGACAGAATAATAATGTTAAGTGAAGAGGTTAACGACACAACCGCTAGTTTAATAGTGGCACAGCTATTATTTTTAGAAGCAGAGGATCCAGATAAAGATATATATCTATATATTAATAGTCCAGGAGGCTCTATAACTTCTGGAATGGCAATATATGATACAATGCAATATATAAAACCAGATGTTTCTACTATATGTGTAGGAATGGCAGCATCTATGGGCGCATTTTTACTTGCAGCTGGTGCAAAGGGAAAAAGATATGCATTGCCTAATAGTGAAGTTATGATACATCAACCACTAGGTGGATTTAGAGGTCAAGCAACAGATATAGGAATACATGCTGAAAGAATTCTAAAAATGAAGAAAAAATTAAATACTATACTAAGTGATAGAACAGGAAACCCATTAGAACAAGTAGAGCTTGACACAGAAAGAGATCATTTTTTAAGTGCAGAAGAAGCTAAAGAATATGGTTTAATTGATGAAGTTATTGATAAAAAGAAATAACCTTTAGTGAGGTGTAGGAATGTCTAAATTAGATGAAAAAAAACAGTTGAAATGTTCATTCTGTGGCAAAACACAGGATCAAGTAAGACGACTGATAGCAGGCCCAGGAGTATATATATGCGATGAATGCATAGAACTTTGTTCTGAAATAATAAGTGATGAGTTTGAAGATGATATACAAGTGGATTTAACATCATTACCAAAACCTACAGAGATAAAGACTTATCTTGATCAATATGTTATAGGTCAAGAAGATGCTAAAAAATCATTATCTGTGGCTGTGTATAATCATTACAAAAGAATAAATTCAAATACAAATAATGATGATGTAGAACTTCAAAAGAGTAATATTCTTCTTTTAGGACCTACAGGTTCAGGAAAAACATTATTAGCACAAACATTAGCTAAGTTTTTAAATGTACCTTTTGCTATAGCAGATGCTACAACACTTACAGAGGCTGGTTATGTAGGAGAAGATGTAGAAAATATTCTTTTAAAGCTTATTCAAAATGCTGATTATGATATAGAAAGAGCAGAAAAAGGAATAGTATATATAGACGAAATAGATAAAATAGCAAGAAAATCAGAAAATCCTTCTATTACTAGGGATGTATCCGGTGAAGGAGTACAACAAGCATTATTAAAAATTCTTGAGGGTACTGTAGCAGCTGTTCCACCACAGGGTGGAAGAAAACATCCACATCAAGAGTTTATACAAATAAATACTACAAATATATTATTTATTTGTGGTGGAGCTTTTGACGGTGTAGATAAGATAATAGAAAGAAGAACAAGAACTAGTTCTTTAGGATTTGGAGCTGAAATTCAATCTAAGAAAGAAAAAGATTTAGGTAAGCTTTTAAAAGATATTATGCCAGGAGATTTATTAAAATTTGGTTTAATACCTGAATTTATTGGAAGATTGCCTATAGTGGTTACTTTAGATAAATTAGATAGAGAAGCTCTAATAAAAATATTAACTGAACCTAAAAATGCTCTTGTAAAACAATATAAGAAATTGTTTGAACTAGATGATGTAGAATTGGAATTTAGCCAAGAGGCATTAAAGGGAATTGCTGATGAAGCAATAAATAGAAATACTGGAGCTAGAGGCCTTAGAGCTATAATAGAAGATATGATGAGAGAAATTATGTTTGATATACCATCTCAAGAAAATATAAGTAAGGTAATAGTAAATGAAGATTGTATAAAAACTAGAAAACCAGAGCTTATAGAGGCTGAGGGTGGTAAGAGATTACCTATTAAACCTAAAAAGGGTAAGAAGAGAAAAGATTCTGAAACAGCATAAAAATAACACCAAGATTTTATCTTGGTGTTATTTTTTTATTATTACATGAAAGGAATAAGATACTATTTTTGAATATATAAAGTAGAAAAAGAACATAATAATAAAAAAAGTATTAAAGGGGTTTTGGATATGACGCAAACATTAATATTAATAGAAATATTTTTTACAGTTATTATGGGATTATATTTTATGAATGCTTTAAAAAGCCAAAAATCAAATAAGATAGTAATTGAAAAAGAGAATAAAAAGGAAATAGACACATTAAAAAAGTTGAGAAGCATAAAATTAACAGAACCTTTAACAGAAAAAAGTAGGCCTTCATCTTTTGATGAAATAATAGGTCAAGAAAATGGAATAAAAGCATTGAAAGCTGCTATATGTAGTCCTAATCCACAACATGTAATAATATATGGACCTCCAGGAACAGGAAAAACAGCAGCGGCTAGATTAATTTTAGAAGATGCAAAGAAGAAAGAATATTCTCCATTTAATCAACAATCTAAATTTATGGAGATAGATGCTACTACAGTGAGATCAGATGAAAGGGGAATAGCGGATCCTTTAATAGGTTCAGTTCATGATCCTATTTATCAAGGCGCAGGAGCATTAGGCCTAGCAGGAGTGCCTCAACCAAAGGCAGGTGCAGTAACTAAGGCTCATGGAGGAATATTATTTATAGACGAAATAGGAGAGCTTCATCCTAGTGAAATGAATAAATTGCTAAAAGTTTTAGAGGACAGAAAAGTTTTTTTAGATAGTGCTTACTATAATTCTTCAGATAATAATATACCAAGTTATATAAAAGATATATTTGAAAATGGTTTGCCAGCGGATTTTAGATTAATAGGGGCTACCACAAGAAGTCCAGAAGAAATAACTCCAGCCTTAAGATCTAGATGTGTAGAAGTATTTTTTAGAGCTTTATTACCAGAAGAAATAAAGAAGATAGCTATGAATGCTATTAAAAAGTTAAATTTTACTATAGAAGAAGAGGCTTGTGAATTAATATCTAAATATTGTAATAATGGTAGAGATACTATAAATTTAGTTCAATTATCTGCAGGTTTATCAATAAATAGTAATAGAAATAAGATATTAATACAGGATGTAGAATGGGTTATAGAAAATGGTCAATATTCTCCAAGGATACAAAAGAAGATACCATTAGAACCTAAAGTTGGATATGTAAATGGATTAGCAGTGTATGGAGCTAATATGGGCATGGTTATGGAGATAGAAGCAACGGCTAAGAGAATAAATTTTAGAAAAGGAAATTTATCTATAACCGGGTTAGTTGAAGAGGAAGAAATTAATAGTTCTAATAAAAAAGCAATTAGAAAAAGTACTGCATGGTGTTCTGTTCAAAATGTTATTACTATAATGAAGCAAATATTTGATTTAGAGTGCGACGAATGTGATATACATATAAATTTTCCAGGTGGCATACCTGTAGATGGCCCATCAGCGGGGATAAGTATAGCTACAGCAGTGTATAGTGCTATTACAGGCAAACCTGTAGATAACACTGTAGCTATGACTGGAGAAATATCTATTCATGGAGAAGTAAAACCTGTAGGGGGAGTAAGTTCTAAAGTAGAGGCTGCTATTAAAGCTGGAGCCAAAAAAATTATAATACCTAAGGAAAATTGGCAGGATAAATTTGAAAAATTAGATAAGATAAAAGTAATACCTGTTTCAAATATAAAAACAGTAATAAAGGAAGCTGTTTGTGTTGGGGAAAAGGATAAACTGTTTTTAAATATAGATAAGAGTGTAGAATTTCTGTCAGCAGAATCTATGACTAAATAAAATTCATATAGTTAAGTATAACTTTAAAAAAATAATAAATAACCTTATAATAACTATTTGAAAAAAAGTATTTTTATAGGTATAATATATTAGTCTAGCTATATATAAAGCTAAATTTATCAAAGCGAGGGAGATATATGAAAGAAAACTTAGAAGTTCTTCCTTTAATTCCATTGAGAGGAATAATTATATTTCCATATATGATTTTACATTTTGATGTAGGTAGAGAAAAATCTATTTTAGCTTTAGAAGAAGCTATGGAAAATGAACAAAAAATATTTTTATCTGCTCAAAAAGAGGCTGAAACAGAAGAACCAATTGTAGAAGACATATATGATGTAGGAACTATATGTGAAATAAAACAAATACTAAAATTGCCAGGAGATACAGTTAGAGTTTTAGTGGAAGGAAAAACTAGAGGTAGAATAGTTAATTATTTAGAAGAAGAACCATTTTTAAAAGTAGAAATAGAAGAGATAGAAGACAATCAATACGAAGATGATAAGGAAGTAGATGCTCTTATACGATTAGTAAAAACTAATTTTGATGAGTATATTAAGCTTTCAGGTGATTCATCTTCAGATTTAAATGTAGGAGTAGAAGATCTAGAAGAACCAGGCAAAATAGCAGATGTTATAGGTTCATACATAAATATAAATCAAGAAGAAAAACAAGATCTCATAGGAATTATTGATTCTAAAGAGAGATTAGAAAAAATATTAATTATTATAAATGAAGAGATAGAAATACTAAAAATTGAAAGAAAAATAGGAATTAAAGTAAAGAACAAAATAGACAAAGTACAAAAGGAATATTATTTAAAAGAACAATTAAAAGCTATACAAGAAGAATTAGGGGAAGACGAGGAAGATAAAAAAGAAATAAATTTATATAAAGAGAAAATAAATAAAGCAAAACTTCCTAAAGAGGTAAAAGAAAAAGCTATATATGAATTAGATAGGCTAAAAAATTCTGGTAATTTTTCTGCAGAGGGGGGAGTTATTAGGGCTTATTTAGACTGGATATTATCATTACCATGGAATAAAGATACTAAAGATAATCTAGATATAAAAAAGGCTAGAGACATATTGGATAAAGAGCATTATGGATTAAAGGATGTAAAAGATAGAATAATAGAATATTTAGCAGTAAGAAAAGTTAGTAAAACTCTAAAAGGACCTATATTATGTTTAGTAGGACCACCAGGAGTGGGAAAAACATCTATAGCTAAGTCTATAGCGCATTCTTTAAATAGGAATTTTGTAAGAATGTCTTTAGGTGGAGTAAGAGATGAAGCAGAAATAAGAGGCCATAGAAAAACTTATGTGGGAGCAATACCAGGAAGAATAATCTATGGTATGAAGCAAGCAAAATCTAGAAATCCATTATTTTTACTTGATGAAATAGATAAAATGAGTAATGATTTTAGAGGAGATCCAGCAGATGCATTATTAGAGGTATTAGATGCAGAACAAAATGCTACTTTTAGAGATCATTATTTAGAATTAGATTTTGATTTATCTAAAGTGTTATTTATAACTACTGCAAATACTTTAAGTACAATACCAGGTCCGTTGTTAGACAGAATGGAGATTATAGAAGTATCTGGATATACTTCAGAAGAAAAGTTTTATATAGCTAGAAACCATCTTATTCCTAAAAAATTAAAAGAGCATAATATGGAAGATGGGAAAATTACTTTTTCTAACTCCTCTATATATTATATTATAGATAATTATACTCGTGAATCAGGAGTTAGAGGATTAGAAAGAAAAATATCCTCTATTATAAGAAAGTCTATAACAGAAATGATCGAAAAAAATAAAGATACAACTAATATTACAATAAACCATGTTAAGAAGTATTTGGGACCAGAGGTATTTTCCTATGAAAAAGCAGATAAAGAGGATAAAGTTGGTGTTGTAACAGGTTTAGCTTGGACTGCTTATGGTGGAGATACGCTACCTATAGAGGTTACTGTTATGGATGGTAATGGGAAGTTACAGCTTACAGGAAAATTAGGAGAAGTTATGGTAGAGTCTGCAAAAGCAGGATATAGTTATGTAAGATCAAACGCTAGTGAATATGGAATAGATACTGATTTTTATAAAAATAAGGATATTCATATACATGTACCAGAAGGAGCAGTACCAAAAGATGGTCCTTCAGCGGGAGTAACTATGATAACTGCATTAATTTCTGCTTTAGGTGATAAAAAAGTTAAACATAATGTGGCCATGACAGGAGAAATTACATTGACAGGAAGAGTACTACCTATTGGTGGATTAAAAGAAAAGTCATTAGCCGCCTATAGGGCTGGAATAGATACAATAATAATTCCTAAAGCTAATGAAAAAGATTTAAGAAATATCCCTAAAACTGTAAAGAATAAAATTGATTTTATTGTAGCTGATAAAATAGAAAAGGTTCTTGATAATGCTTTAATAAAAGAATAATAATGGAGAGATTAGATATGGAAATGGAAATAAAAAAAGCAGAATTTGTAATATCAGCAGTGAAGAAAGCTCAATATCCTGGGGATGGTAGACCAGAGATTGCTTTTGTAGGAAGATCTAATGTAGGTAAGTCTACTCTTATAAATACATTGACTAATAGAAGAAAGCTAGTAAAGGTTAGTTCTACTCCGGGTAAGACTAGATTAATAAATTTTTTCTTAATAAATGATAATATGTATTTTGTAGATTTACCTGGCTATGGTTATGCTAAAGTTTCAAAGAAAGAAAAAGAAAACTGGGGATATATAATGGAACAGTACCTTGTAGAAAGAGATCAACTAAAAAAAATAGTTTTATTAGTTGATAGTAGGCATAAACCAACTGGTGATGACATAAATATGTATAACTGGATAAAACATTATAATTATGAAGTGTTAGTAGTGGGAACTAAACTTGACAAATTAAAAAGAAATGATATAAATAAAAACAAAAAAATTATACGAGATACGTTAAAGATGGACAAAGACGATAAGATTTTGTTAATATCTTCATTAAATAAAGAAGGAAAAGAAGAAGTTCTAGAACAAATATTAGTTTACTAGATTAGATTTAGGGGGAAGATATAATGGAATTAATAAAAAGCATACTTACATTTATAATATTATGGATGCCCCCTATAATATTATTTTTTAGGATAAAACCGAAAAAAAACAATATATTCATAAGTGTTATTATTTTTATAGTTTATATAATAGGATCTTTATTTACACAAAATCTTTTTCCATTTGTGTTAACGCTGATGGATATATTTCAATTAAGAAAACGGTATGAAATGTCTGAAGAAGTACATGAGCTTAGATACAATGATGATTACCATAAGTTTAAATTTAATATATCTAGTTTTTCATTTATAAAAGGTATACAATATGCCTTAATATCCTATTTGGGATATATTCTAATAATGATTATATTTTATATCATTTTTAATTCATTAAAGTTAGATTTAAAAGATCAGGATGTGGTTACCTGGCTTTCTAATATGCCTTTAAATAAATTTTTAATAGTTATACCTGTAACTGTTATATTTGCTCCAGTGGCAGAGGAGTTTGTTTTTAGGTGGTATATATTTGAAAAGCTATTAAATAAAAGATTAGGCATAGTATTAGCATCTATTATAAGTAGCATACTTTTTGGGATTGTTCATTTTAATGTAAAAGTATTTCCTGCTCTAGTATTTATAGCTTTATTTAATTGCTATTTAATGCATAAAGAAGGATTTTGGTACGCTGTATTTAATCATTTTGTATTTAATTTTGTTAATACAGCTATGATATTTTTAACTAAGTTATAACATCAAAAATAATATATTTATTAGATAAAAGCAATAAAATATCTATTTTATGGATATTTTATTGCTTTTATTTTTTAAAATTTTTCAATTATAGTTTTGTGTCAAAAATACATTAGTAGAATACTATATATTAAGAACAAAAGATAATAAAGAAACTAGGTTTAAAAAATAATAAACTAACCTTTGAAGGGGGGATGTAAAGTGGATTTTAATGACATAGCAAGCTTATTAAATGGAGCTACAAATGATAAAAATTGTGGAAATCCAGGCTGTGGACCAGGATTAGGATTTGGTTTTGGCAGTTCATTTATTTGGATTATAGTGATTATACTATTGTGTTGTTGCAATGGAAGTGGTTTTGGAGGCTTTGGACATGGTTGTGGTTGCGGTGGTGGCTACGATTATGAATGCTGCTGTAGAAGAAAACGCCGTAAGAAAAAACATTGTTATGATTACTATGATGATGATGATAATTGTTGTTGCGACTGGTCATTTATAATAATCTTAGTCTTAATATTATGTTGTTGCTGTAAACAGCCAACATGTATACCAGTAAAAGATCATAGATCATCTAGTAATATAATTAATGTAGATGCTAAGGAAGAAGAGTGCTAAGGAAGAAGAATAGAATACAAAAAAAGCCATAGCCCGGGAAAGGGGGGTTTAGCATGTCAAAAAGATGTAGATGCAAAAGCAAAAGCAGATGCAGAGGAAGAAAAGGCTCAGGTAATGGGCTAATAATATTAATATTAATATTACTACAATTTGGTTGCTGCAGAGGATTTCATAATGAATGCCACGGAGGTAGGAGAGGATGCTGTGAAGTAGATAATAGTATATTATTTATAATAGCATTATATTATTTATCCTGTTGTGGAGACTTCTCATTATGCTGCTAGTAATTTTTGACTAGGAGGGTTTTTTAACCCTCCTTACCATTAATTTAAATGGAGGTACTCAATGTCTAAGCATAAAAAAAAGCATAAACGTAAATATGACAATAGAAATGGAAATAACTTAGATATGAATAATATACAAAATATGTTAAATAATATAGATATGAATCAGTTGTCTAATATAATGGCATCATTAAATAAAGGAAATAATAATAGTAACAATTATAATGATGATTATGATGATGATGATGATGAAACATATGATGATAATAATTTATTTAATAATATAAATAATATGAACAATATGAATAAAAATTTATTTAATAATATGAATCCTAATCAAATGCAGAACGATTATACATTACAATTTTTAAATATGTTAAGACCTATGATTAATCCCGATAAGAAAGATCTTTTAGATAAATTAATACAGATATATTATGTTAGTAGATTGATGAAAAAATAAATAGTGCTTTTTATAGAAAGACTTAAAGTTCTTTCTATTTTTTTAGCATAATAATTAGAGAAATATAACTAATTGAAAAATTAATCATTATAAATTATAAGTTTATCATAAAATATATTTTTTATATGTAATAAATCTAAAGATATTATTTGGTAAAACTAAAAAATATTATAAATATAACGATATAACTAAAGAATAGAAAAGAGGTGATAATATGTCAAAAATTTCTCATATATTACAATTATTAATTATACTTCAATATAAAGAGTTTGTAACAGCTGGGGAACTTTCAGATTTTTTAATGGTGGATAAAAAAACAATATATAGATATATAAATAGTTTAAATTTAGCTAATATACCTATATACGCTAAGAAAGGAAGATATGGAGGTTTTTATATAGATAAAAATTTTTATATGAAAAGTCCTGAGTTAAATGAAAATGAAATAAAAGCATTGTTAATGGCAGGGGAAATTTTAACAGAAGAAAATGGCTTTATTTATGAAAAAGAATATAAAACAGCTTTAGGAAAGATAAAAAATAATTTAAGTAGTAAGGATATAGAATTAGATAATATATATAATTTTAATGATTTTAGGATAAATAGTATAGGAAATAATAAAATTTCACAGGATAAAATACTTAAAATATGTAGTTCCATAATGAATAATAAATCTATAAATATAAGTTATTTTAGTATAAATAAGAATGAAATTACTTTTAGAAAAATAGATCCCTATGATATCATGTTTAAATATGGGAAATGGTATATTGTAGGATATTGTCATTTCAATAAGTACATAGAAATATTTGATATAAACAGAATTAAAGATATAAAGGATACAAAGGATAATTTTGTTATTTCTAAAAGTTTTTCAATAAATAGTTTTTTAGAAAAATATAAAAGTATATTTACACACAATAAGGTAAAAGTTGAACTAAGGTTTAATAAAAATAGAGCAGATTTTATAAAAGGGAACAAATGGTATGTAAATGAAGAAATAGAGGAACTTGAAAATGGTGAAGTTTTATTTAAAGTATATGTAGAAAATTTACAGGAAATAAAGAGATGGATTTTAGGGTTCGGAAAAGATGTACAGGTTATAGAGCCTAAAGAATTAAAGTTTCAGCTGATAGAGGAGATATCTGAATTAAATAATATATATAATTAATAAAGTTTTAATAAATTTGAATAATTTTATTTAAATTGGCAATTATATAAATGTAGTTAGGCGAGATAATCTCCCTAATGCATCAAATATATAAATTTATATATTTGATGCAACAACCCCCCATCCCCCTTGGGACCGTAGAACGGTCCCTTTTTGTTTTTAATTTAAAATAATGGAATAAATCTTAAATCTATAATTATCATCAGGATTATCCACTAACTTTAATAGAACGTCTATGTTATAATTTTTTATTAAATTATTGTCTTGTTTTGACATTCCTTTAAAATTTAAAGACCATTTTATTTCACTAATTTCTCCATCTCTATTATTTTTTATATCCTTAAAATTAGCATCTTGAAAAGTGTATATGTTATTTTCTTTTACAAGATTGCCTATAACAGATGTGTCCTTGCCACTTATACTATTTATAAGTATATTTTCAGGTCTATTTTCTTCAGATATAGGAAGACTTTGAATATAATTTATAAATTCTATAATAGTATTGCTTCCCATAAAATCCTCATTAAAGTTATAGTCAAATCTTTGAAGATTGTCTTCCATAAACATAAATGAATCAAAAACTATTTTGCTATTTTTAAGATTGCCAGATATAATTTTGGGAGTTTTATTATTATTATAATCCATTAATCCAATAATATTATTATTAGATGAATATAGTCTTTTAAATTCATTATTTTGCCATGTAAAAATATACTGTACAGGCATTTTATATTGAGAACATTGTATAAATATTTCAGGAATTTTATCTCTGGAGATATCTTCAAAATTAATACTAATAGGCCAAAATTTATTATGATCTCCTATAAATTTTTTATTTTCATTGTTTTTTAATGTATAGTTTTTATTTTCAGATTTTATAGTTATAGAATATTTGTTATCTTTACTAGTAATATTTATACTATCTTCATTTCCATCACCAGTTAAATCTTTTCTTATGGTTTTATTGGATTTTAGTAAGTTAAAAGCAGAAGTATTTTTATACTTAATAGTGGTTAATAAAGTTATTAAGATTAAGCTTAAAAGCAAGAAATAATAAATAGATTTTCTTTTTAGGAAAAATACCCTCATTTTCATATAATTCACCTCTAATTAATTATATGAAGCTATTATATATTTAATTAATTTGTACAAAATAAAAATAGAAGAATATACTTCCGATGGAGGTGAAGTGTTGTTGAAATTTAAAAGAATAATATGTTTGATTCTTATATTAATATTGCCAATAACTTTTGTTTCTTGTAAAAAAGAAAATAAAACCAATAATAAAGAGCTAAATATGTATATAGATATTAAAGACGAAAATTCTTTAAATATATTAAAAATTATTATGGAAGAATATAAAAAATCTAATGAAGATGTAAAAATAAATATAAATAATGCATTAGGTAATAACGTGGAGGAAGAATTAAAAAAGGAAAAATCTCCTGACTTAATATTTGTATCAAGAAATGAAATGATGAAGCTATCCCAAAAGGGTCTTTTAGATAACATGGAAACGAGTTATGAAAAAAATAATATTACTAAAGATTATTATAATGTTTTTAATAGCTATGGTAGATTTAAAGATAAATATTATGGATTACCTATTATACCTTATACTATAGAAGTTTTATATAACACTGAGGCTCTAAATAAACTAAAAATAGAGGAACCTAAAAATATAAATGATATAAAAAATGCTATGAAAAAATTAAAAACTTCATCAACTAAAGTACCTGTTATGCTAACAAATGATTTAGATATAAATTCAGTTATATTTTCAATAATATCAAATAATATAACAAATTCTATGGAATTAGAAAATATTTATAATAAAGAAAAGAAAGAATACCAGAACTTAAAAAATATGCAGGAACCTTTTAATATTATAAATAATATGGTTAAAGATAATGCCTTAGATGAGAATTCTTTTGAGGAAGGCAAGGAGGTTACATTAGAAAAATTTAATAATGGAGATATTCCTATTATAATAAGTACTTCTTATTATAATAGTCAAATAAAAAATCCTAATATAAAATCTGTTAAACAATTATATAATGTAGATAAATTAAATAACACAGAGCCTGTAATTATAAATTCTATAATGTGTTTGCCATTAAAAGCTAAAAATTCAGAGGAAGCAAATAATTTTATAGATTTTACTTTTAGTGAAAAAACTCAAAAATATTTATTAAAAAAGGGTTTTGTAACAGGAAATAAGAAAATTAATAAAGAAAAAGAAGGAGAGCTTACTAAACTAAATAAAACTACTGTAGAAAAATTAAGCAATTTAAATGAAAATAGTATATTGATATTATATAATTTACCAAATAGTTTTAAGTCTAGCATTTCAGCTTCTATTGATAAGATATTAAACAATGAGTATACGGGAAAAGAGTGGAATAAAATTGTAGAAGATAATTTAAAATAAAATATTACTAATTAAGGTAGCAATATAATAAGCACTTAAATTAGATAAATTTAAGTGCTTATTAATTACTAATTTTCTGAATCTGATTTATTGCTACAACATTCACATATACCATAAAAGTAAACACGATTATACAAAACATTATATTTTGTGAAATTTTTTATTTCATCATTTAAGTTTGAAAAAGATACTTCTTCTATATCATCTACTCTTCCACAGTTAACACATTGTATATGTGGATGTGAATGAGTATTGGCATCGTATCTAAAATTACCTTCACCTACATTTAACTCTTTAACTAAATTTACTTCTACTAAGGTTTTTAAAGCTTTATAAACTGTAGCTAAACTCATAGTAGGATAATCTGGTTGTAAAGCCTTATATATAGTTTCAGCGGAAGGATGTTCTTTAGTAGATTTAAGATACTTGTAGACAGCTATACGCTGAGGTGTTAATTTTAGATTTTTTTCTCTGAAAATACTTGCGATTGTATCCATATTCACCATCCTTTACTCTAAATATAATTAATTATATAATAAAAAAAATTATTTGTCAAAAATCATTATTGTCAAATAAACATTACAATTAGTGGAATTATAAATTAAGATGATATAACAATAGTTTATCATAGTTATTAACGTAATATTAACATTTTTATAAAAATATAATTATTTCAATTAATATTTTTCATATTGGAAATTTAATAGAAAGGATGTATTGTTATGTCTAAAGCTTTAATAGGAACTGCTATTTCAGCTACAGCTATAATAATAGGGTCTATAATAGGTGGAATATGGAGTTCTTGCATTAATAAAAAAACTATTACTAAAAATGAAGAAATTCAAAAGCATATATTAGAAGAACATAAAAAAATAGATAAAATATATTATAAAGATAAATTTAAGGAAAGCGGAAGAACTATACGATTAGATATATGCACAGCAATTTTTGAGGGAATAAGAACTATAAAAAAGATTAAACAAAATAAAGAAGAGTATTATCCTGTTTGCATTTCTATAAATAGAAATTATTATAAAGATATAGCTGTATTAACTAAAAAATTTACTTTAAGAGAAATAAGTTATATAAATCAATTATATGGAATAATAGATAAAATAAATTATGATGTAAAAAAAATAGATTATAGCAATAAGAATAGTTGGCTTAATATATTGATGGATTATGAAATATTATTAAAAAAAGTATATGGAAGTAATTATAAAAAAATATTAGAAATCGACATAGAAAGATGTAATTATGATAACTTAATAGATAATAATATAATAAAGGAAGGATATAGAGAAGTTCTTATAAAGCTGAATGATATTATAGAATAACTATACACATTATAAACGGAGTGTTACTAATATATGAATAAACAGTAAATGTTTGGGAAATTATATTGAAGTAATTTAAATGTAAATTATACTTATATATAACGATTATAATCTAAAAAATATAATTACTATGATTTTTACAATGGGATAGGAGGAGTTTATATGAGTAATACTTCAATGACTGCTATAATAAGAGAAAAAAGTGGTAAAAAATGCAGAAAAGAAGGATTTGCACCGGGAATAATTTATGGAGCAGAAATGAAAGAAGCTATAAAGGTTAAATTTGAAGTTCCTAGCCTTTTAAGATATTTAAATAAAGCTGGTATCAATTCAAGATTATGGCTTAATATTGGAGATAAAAAAGAGTATGTATTAATTAAGGAAATACAAAAGGAACCAACAACAGGTGAAATACTTAATATAGATATGCAAGCTGTTTCACATGATGAAGTTATAAAAAATAGTATACCAGTAAAATTTGAAGGAAAAGAACAATTAGAACATAAAGGATTTTTATTAGAGGAATTTACTCCATATATAGAGGTAGCTGGGAAAGTAGGGATACTTCCAGAAATAATAGTAGTAAATGTTGGAGAAAATCAACCAGGAGATAATATAAAAGTATCGGATATAAAATTAGATGAAGATATAAAATTATATACAGATCCAGAAGAATTACTAGCTACAGTATCTTATAATGGAAAAGGTACAGCTGAAGAAACAGTAAGTTAAAACATAAGAAGTTTTAAATATTAGGTTTTCCAATTTATTTTATGAGATTTATATAGATTTGCTTTTACTTCTCGTAAATAAAATTAGAGAACCTAATTTTATTTTTTTAGCTTATATATAAAATAAGTTTAGAAGTATTTATTAGATAAGTTAACATTTCTATAAATATACAAATTTATTTTACAAAATTTAAAATATTTAGAAAGAAGGAAAATTTATGAAGTATAAAATAGGGCAAGAGATAGAATTTACAAATAGTTTTGTGGTGGAACTACGCAAAGGTGGGGCAGTTAAAGTTGATCCAGGTGATAAAGCCATGATAGTAAGAAAAATAGATGATAATACAGGAGAGATTGTATACACTAAAGGTAATGCTAAGGGATTAAGTCAAAACATACAGATAGAAGTTGATGAAGATTTAAATGAGGAAGAGTTAGCAAAAAAAATATTAGAGGGGATATATAAATAAGATATATAATGTGTAATAAATTTCATAAAAAGGGATAGTATGAATAAAATTATTTTATATTGACAGAATGTTCGTAATGATATAAAATAAAATTAAATTTTAGAATAAATCATATGACTGGCGGAGGTGGATTTAACCACAGGGAGTATGATTTAGAAATTTAAGTTAGAATGTCGACCGCCTGGGCAACAAAAAGTCCAGGGGGTTTTTTTATCTTTAAAATACAAATATAAAGATTTAGGAGGGGGATTATGTTTTTTAGTTCATGGGGAAATTTTAATAAAGGTTTATGGAAAAAAATATAGACATAATGCAAGGATATGTATAAAATAGAGAGAAATATTTGTAATTGACAAAGATTATCAAATGATATAAAATGAAATTAATTAAAAAATCATAGAGCTGATAGATGTAGAATTTAATTTATAAATTAAAGTTAATACCTGAATCTCTTAGGTAATATAAGCTCTAAGCGGTTTTTAAATATATTAAGTTTTAGGAGGTTTACTATGTTTTATGATTCATGGGAAAAATTTAATAAAGGTTTATGGGAAAATAATATAAATGTAAGAGAGTTTATACAAGATAATTATACTCCTTATTATGGAGATCATACTTTTTTAAAAGATCCTACTAAAAAAACAAAAGATCTTTGGAAGCAATGCGAAACATTAATAGGGGAAGAAATAAAAAAAGGAATATTAGGTGTAGATTTAGATAATATTTCTGCTATAAATGCTTTTAATGCAGGATATATAGACAAGGAAAATGAAACCATAGTAGGTCTTCAAACAGATAAACCACTAAAAAGAATTATAAATCCTTTTGGTGGTATAAGAATGGTAAAACAAGCTTTAGAAGCCTATGATTATAAGTTAAAACCAGAAATAAAAGATATATTTACTAAATATAGAAAAACTCATAATGATGGTGTTTTCGATGCGTATACTGAAGAGATGAGAAAAGCTAGAAGTGCAGGATTATTAACAGGACTTCCAGATGCCTATGGAAGAGGAAGAATAATAGGTGATTATAGAAGAATACCATTATATGGAGTAGATTATTTAATAAAAAATAAAGAAGAAGATTTAAAAGCTGTTAAAGGGGAAATGAATGAAATTACTATAAGAAAAAGAGAAGAGATAAGCGAACAAATAAGAGCTTTAATAGATATGAAAGAAATGGCACTAAAATATGGCATAGATATAAGTAACCCAGCTAAAAATGCAGAAGAAGCAGTGCAATTTTTATATTTTGGTTATTTAGCAGGAGTCAAAGAAAATAATGGGGCTGCTATGTCTTTAGGAAGAGTAAGTTCATTTATAGATATATATATAGAAAGAGATTTAAACCAGGGAATATTAACAGAAGAGAAAGCACAAGAAATTATAGATCAATTTGTTATAAAACTAAGATTAGTAAGACATCTTAGAACACCAGAGTATAATGATCTTTTCGCAGGAGACCCTAACTGGATTACAGAAGCTATAGGAGGAATGGGATTAAATGGTGAAACTTTAGTTACTAAAACATCCTATAGATTTTTAAATACTTTAAATAATTTAGGACCAGCACCAGAGCCTAATATGACAGTATTATGGTCACAAAACTTACCAGAAAACTTTAAAAAATTTTGTGCGAATATGTCTATAAAAACGGATTCTATTCAATATGAAAATGATGATTTAATGAGAGATATATATGGAGATGATTATGGTATAGCTTGTTGTGTATCTGCTATGACTTTAGGAAAACAGATGCAATTTTTCGGTGCAAGGTGCAATTTAGCTAAAGCTTTATTGTATTCTATAAATGGTGGGATAGATGAAAAGAAAAATATTAAAGTAATAGATAATATAGATGCAATAAAAGATTCTGTATTAGACTATGAAAAAGTTAAGGAAAATTATTTCAAAGTATTAGAATATATAGCAGATTTGTATGTAAATACTATGAATATAATACATTATATGCATGATAAATATGCTTATGAAGCTGGACTTATGGCACTTCATGATACAGAAGTAGAAAGACTTATGGCCTTCGGTGTAGCTGGATTGTCTGTTGTAGCGGATTCATTAAGTGCTATAAAATATGCAAAAGTGAAACCAGTTAGAGAAAATGGTATTGCTGTAGATTTTGAAATAGAAGGGGATTTCCCTAAGTACGGTAATGATGATGATAGAGTTGATGAAATAGCAGTGGAGATAGTTAATAAATTTATTAATGAATTAAAGAAAAATAAAACTTATAGAAATGCAAAACATACACTTTCAGTTTTAACAATAACTTCTAATGTGGTATATGGTAAGAAAACAGGTTCAACGCCAGATGGAAGAAAATCAGGAGAAGCTTTTGCTCCAGGAGCTAACCCTATGCATGGAAGAGATAAAAATGGTGCTTTAGCGTCATTAAATTCTGTAGCTAAAATACCTTACAAAAATGTTTGTGAAGATGGAGTATCAAATACATTTTCTATAGTTCCAGATGCATTGGGTAAAAGTGAAGAAGAAAGAATAAATAATTTAGCATCTATATTAGATGGATATTTTGTACAAGATGCTCATCATTTAAATGTTAATGTGTTAAATAGAGAGTTATTGATAGATGCAATGGAACATCCAGAAAAATATCCATCACTTACTATAAGAGTGTCAGGCTATGCAGTTCATTTCAATAGATTGACTAAAGCCCAACAATTAGAAGTTATAAGCAGAACTTTTCATAAAGAAATGTAAATTATTTTTATGTTATGATTATTAGAATTAATGTTGCCAGTCTTTTTAGAAGATATATATTATAGTTTTTTATACTGTATATAAGGACACTATAAACATAGATAAGTTTTTAATACTCAGATGAAGAGTAATACCTTTCATCTGAGTATTATAATTACTTCATAAGGAGATTTAATATGGGTAAAATTCATTCAATAGAAACTATGGGACTTGTAGATGGTCCAGGTATTAGAGTAGTAGTATTTTTTCAAGGCTGTCAATTAAGATGTATTTATTGTCATAATCCAGATACATGGGATTTAAATGCTGGTATAGAAATTAGTAGTGATGAAGTATTAAAAAAAGTATCAAGATATAAGCCATATTTTAAACAGGTTGGAGGGATAACTTGTTCAGGAGGAGAACCTTTAATGCAACCTGAATTTCTTTTAGAAATTTTGAAAAAATCTAAAAATCAAGGTATACATACAGTACTAGACACATCAGGAGTAGGAAAAGGGGATTATGAAGATATCCTTAGATATGTAGATTTAGTTATATTAGATGTTAAACATATAGAGGAAGAAGAATATATTAATATCTGTGGAAAAACCATGCAAGAATTTAATAATTTTAAGCATATTGTAAATAAACTTAATAAGAAATTATGGATAAGACATGTGATTGTTCCAGGAATAAATGATACTGTAGAACATATGTATAAATTTAAAGATTATATAAATACTTTTAATAATGTAGAAAGAGTTGAATTATTACCATATCATACATTAGGTGTGAACAAATATGAGAGTATGGGAATAGAGTATAGACTTAAAAATGTAAGTCCTTTGAATAAAGATAAGCTTGAAGAATTAAAGAAAATTATTTCAATATAAAAATCATATTTAAATAATTATATTAAAATATAGTAAATGCTTATAAATTTATAAAAATTTAGAGCTTCTTATTTGTTTTTTAATATATTATATAAAATTATTATTAAGGCAGACTTAGTTTTATTTTATAATAATATATTTTAATGAAAAACAAATTAGAAGCTCTTATTAATCTGAAAACTTTATATAACAACATATGTTATAACAACAAAATATTTATATAGCTAGATTTGAATTCAATATATATTATCCAATAGATTCCTGTAGGCATTCCTCAATAACATCTTCTGTAATTTCAAATTCCTCTTCTCTAGTCATAATAAATCCCCCTAACTACTATTAATACATTAATATATTCTAGTAGTTAAAATTTGTTACAAAATATAAGTATAGTTAGTAATATATTTTACTATATGAATTATTTATAAGATTGATAAGACTAATTAAGGTTTATAGATTTTTATTTTATATTTAAAATAAATTTTAAAAAACACTTGATTATTCATAATAATTATTATATAATAATAATTGTCCGAAAGATGATTAATTAAATAAATTTAAATAAATAAATTATAGTAGGAGGATGTTAATATGAAAAAATTTATATGTTCAATATGTGGTTATGTTTTTGAAGGAGAGGAAGCACCAGAAAAGTGCCCTCAATGTAATGCGCCAAAGGATAAATTTGTAGAAAAGGTAGAAGGAGAAATGGCTTGGGCTGACGAACACAGAATAGGCGTAGCAAAGGACGTAGATCCAGAAGTTATGGAAGGATTAAGAGCTAATTTTATGGGAGAATGTACAGAAGTAGGTATGTATTTAGCTATGAGTCGTCAAGCTGATAGAGAAGGATTTCCAGAAGTTGCAGAGGCATACAAAAGAATAGCCTTTGAAGAAGCAGAACATGCTGCTAAATTTGCTGAATTATTAGGAGAAGTTGTTACAGATAGTACTAAGAAAAACTTAGAAATGAGAGTAGAAGCAGAACATGGTGCCTGTCAAGGGAAAAAGGATTTAGCAACATTAGCTAAAAAATTAAACTATGATGCTATCCATGATACAGTACATGAAATGTGTAAAGATGAAGCTAGACATGGATCAGCATTTAGAGGATTATTAAATAGATATTTTAAATAGAATCTAAATATAATTATAAAAAAGTTACTATTCATTTAGTAACTTTTTTATTTTTTGTTTTTAGAATTTTGATGAATTAATGGTAAATATAAAAAAATAAAGATAAAAATGTAATTTATGTATTAATTTTTGTAGAATTTAAACGATAACATAAATATTATTATTATTTTAACAAAGTTGGGGGAGAAATATATATGAAAAGTATAAAGTCTAAGATAGTAACAATTATAGCTATAGTTTGTATAGTAAGTGTAGCTTTATGTTCTTCTATAAGTTACTATTTTTCTTATAAAGCCATAATGGCAGAATCTACAAATAAAGTAAGTATGGCATCTCAAAAATATTCAGAAATGATAAATGGATGGCTTTTAACTAAAGCTAAATTAATGGATTCAATTGTGGTAGATTTTCAATATAATAATAAATATGATCAAAAATATATATACAGCTATTTTCAAAGTCAATTAAAAGATAATAAAGACGTTATAGGTATGTATGTTGGATTTGAGGATAAAAAATTTATATCCGGTAATGGATGGATACCAACTAAAGATTATGATTGTAGACAAAGAGATTGGTATAAAGAAGCTGTTGAAAAAAATGGAATAATATATTCGGCTCCATATATAGATAAGAAATTTAATAGTATGGTAATAACTGTAGCTAAACCCATTAGAAAAGATGGAAAAATAATAGGTGTTGTAGGTATGGATGTAGTTGTGGATTATCTTAAAACTCTAGTACAAAAAGCAACACCAGTAAAAAATAGTTATGGTTTTTTATTAGATAGTAATAATGATTTTATTGTTCATCCTAATAAAGAATTTCAACCTAAAGATGAAAAGGTGATTAATGTAAGCAAAATTATGGATGGAAAATTAAAAAATTTAGCACAGTTAGATTCTAGCAATAATAAAGTTTTAAAGTCAAAAGACTATGATAATAAAGAAAAAATATTTACAAGAAGTAAGATACCATCATCAAATTGGTCGGTAGGATTTTCAGTACCTGTAGAAGAGTTTAAAAAACCTTTAAATAATATTATTATAGGTTTTTTATCAGTTATAGCAATATCCTTAGTAGCAGCAGTAGCCTTTGCACTGTATGCAGGTAAAAAAATATCTGATCCTATTTTAAAAATAACAGAGTTAGTAAATGAAACAAAAGATTTAGATTTAACTAGTAGGAACAACTATGAAACTATAGCTTTATATAAAGATGAAACAGGAATAATAGGTAGGGCGGTTATAGATTTAAGAGAAGAATTAAAAAATATTGTAGAAGAACTAAAAAAATCATCAAAGGATGTATTAAAATATTCAGAAATAGTAAATGGAGCTACGGATGAAACCGTTCAATCTATAGAAGCAATATCAACAACAGTAGATGAATTAGCAAAGGGATCTGTGGATCAGGCTAAAGATGCACAAAATGGGTCAGAAAAATTGTTTAGTTTAGCAGAAGAAATTAAAATAACACATAATAGTACGAATTTAGTGAAAACATACTCTTTGGAAACTAAAGAAAATAGTCAAAATGGCATATTATCTATGGAAGAAACTATAGATAAATTTAAAGAAAATAATAGGGTGAATAAAGAATTAGGTAGAAATGTAGAGATGTTATCTAGTAAGTCAGGATCTATAGGAGAAATAATAAATTCCATACAGTCTATTGCAGAACAAACAAATTTATTAGCTTTAAATGCGGCTATAGAAGCGGCTAGAGCAGGGGAAGCAGGGAAGGGATTTGCCGTTGTGGCTGAAGAAATAAGAAAATTAGCAGAACAAACATCTATTTCAACTAAAGAAATAGAAAATATAGTAAGGGAAATACAATTTGAAATAGATAATACAAAAAATAATATGGATTTATCAGAGAAAGTTGTGGGAGAAGTAAATGATGCTATGAAAATATCAAAGAAATCCTTTGATATCATAACAAAATCTATAGTAGATATAATAAGTCAAATAGAAATTCTAGTAGAAAATGTTAATAAGGTAGATTCAGATAAAGAAGAAGTATTAACTGCAATACAAGGAATATCTGCTATAGCTGAAGAGTCAGCGGCTTCTACAGAAGAAGTATCAGCTTCCATTGAAGAACAAACAGCGTCTATGGAAAGTATTTCACAAACAGCTAAAGATTTAAAAGAAATAACAAGTACATTAGATGAATTAGTTAATAAATTTGAAATTTAGAAATAGAAGTAATTCAAATTTTAATAAAAAGGCCTTTCTTTAGTCAAATTTTACATGAATTAGATTTATTAAAGAAAGACCTTTTTATCTAATTTTTACTTAAATTTTATAAAGTTAAAGGGATTATATTTAAATAAGTTCAATAATTGTGGTTTATTAGTTATAATGCCATCAACTTTATGTTTAATCATGTATGCCATATCATCCTTTCTATCTACTGTGAAAGTTAGTATTTTTAAATTATTCTTTTTTAAAGTATCAATATTATTTTGTGAAAGTAGTTTAATATAATTTACATCCATGCATAGATAATCTATTTTTAATTTTTTTTTCATGTCCAAAGGGTTATTTTGAAGGAAGAAAACTAAAAGACCTGTCTTAATATCCTTGCAAATTTCTTTGCATTTTAAAACAGACATTGGATTAAAAGATGTTATTATGGTTTTTTTCTCATACTTATAATTTTGTATCATAGTTATCACATTTTTCTCTATTCCAGGTTCCCATTGCTTAATTTCTAAATCTAATAAAATTTTAGAAGGAACTATTAAATCTAATGCTTCCTTAAGAGTAGGGATTTTAGAATCTTTGAATTTATTACTAAAATGACTTCCAGCATCTAATTTCTTTATTTCATTAAGGGTTAAATTTCTAACGGATCCAGTACCATTAGTAGTTCTATCTAAAAATTCATCATGTATAACTACTAATTGGTTATCTTTTGTCATATGAACATCTAGTTCTATTCCATCACATTTCATCTCTATAGCTTTTTTAAAACTTTCTAAGGTATTTTCTGGAGCTAAAGAACTAGCACCTCGATGAGCTATGTTAAGTGGGAAATTTTTCATCGTTACCTCTCTTTCTTATCTTTCTATAATGTTATTAATATATTATATGATTAACATCATTTTTATGATTAATTATTTGTACATTAAAGTTTGATAACTCATATTATAGAATTACAAAGGGGGGATACAATGACTTTTAAAAATAAATTTTCTAAGATAAAAGATAATATTCAAAAGGAAGGATATAACTTAAAAGAAAAATCAGAGAATGTATATGAAGCTTCAAAAATAACATTTAAAATAAAATCTTTACAGGAAGAGATAGATTATTATTATAAAAAAATAGGAAAAAGAGTATATAAAAAATATAACAAAGGGAAGGATGTAGAGGAAGATTATAAAAAATATTGTAAATCAATAGAAAAAATAAAAAAGGAAGTAAAAGAATTAGGAGAAAAAAAATTAAAATATAGTGATAAAAAATTATGTAAGCATTGCGGAAAAGAAATTTATTTGTATTCTGATTTTTGTAACCATTGTGGTAAAGAGCAGTAGGAAGGTGATATTATCAAAATAGGTGTTATATCAGATACTCATATGGATAAGCATACTAGTAAAATAGAGAAACTTATAGATAAATGTTTTAAAGATGTAGACTTAATAATTCATTTAGGAGACTTTACTTCAATAAGAGTTTTAGAAAAAATAAAGAAAAAGAAAAAAGTTATAGGAGTTTGGGGAAACAATGATAGAAGTAGATTAAGACAAGAGTTGAAGGAAAAAGAAATAGTTACTTTAAATGGATATAAAGTAGGTTTGTTTCATGGACATGGAACAGAAAAAAATACATTAGAGAGAGTTTATAATATTTTTAAAGATGACAATGTGGATATTATATTATTTGGACATAGTCATCAACCTATGATAAAAACTAAAAATAAAACGCTTATTATAAATCCAGGATCACCAAGTAAAAAAATAAGAGAAAGATGGTTTTCTTATGTAGTTTTAAGTCTAAAAAAAGATAAAATAGAAGCTAAAATTTGTTTTTATAATAAGTAAGTAAAATATTATAACATTTCCTTGGAAATAATTAAATATTTGTAGTATTTTATAAAAACTTTAAAAAGGATAATAAGGTTAGGGTTTAATAAATATTAGTTTTATGATTAAAATTAATATTTATTAAATTTTAATCATAAAATTTTTATTCATATGCTATTTATAGTATAATTACCATATAAAATATATAGAATAAAGGTGATATAAATGAATCCAACAGCATTTCATGTAGGAAATTTAGCAATTAGGTGGTATGGTGTAATAATATCTGTAGGTGCAGCTTTAGCTCTACTATTGGCTATGTATAGTTGTAAAATAAGAGAGGCAAGTTATGATGAATTCATAAATATGTTTTTAATAGCTTTTCCATCAGCTATTATAGGAGCTAGATTATATTATGTAATTTTTGAATTTGAGGATTATAAGGATAATTTAATTGATATTTTTAACATAAGACAGGGTGGTTTAGCCATTCATGGAGGAATCATTTTTGGAGTATTGGCAGTATATATATACCTAAAATACAGAAAGGAAAGTTTTTTTAAATATGTAGATGTAGCTGCACCTTCTATAATACTAGGGCAAGCCATTGGAAGGTGGGGAAATTTTTTGAATTCAGAGGCTCATGGAGGGCCTGTTACAAAAGAATTTATAAGTAAATTTCCAGAGTTTATACAAAAAGGAATGTTTATAGAAGGGACTTACTATCATCCAACATTTTTGTATGAGTCAATTTGGAATTTTATAGTATGTATTTTTCTTATTTATCTTTTGAAAAAGACAAATAAGAAAGGTATAGTTTTTATGTGTTACATAGGATTATATTCTTTAGGAAGATTTTTTATAGAGGGTTTAAGAACGGATAGTTTATATTTAGGATCTATAAGAGTAGCACAATTAATGAGTATAGCAGGCATGATTTTGTCTATATTTTTTATATACAATATTATGAAAAAAGAAAGGGAATAATGATAAATTAGCAGTTTTGAATAATATAGCATAAAATAAATCTTATTTAAATTTTATTTTCTTATACTTCTAATATATTTACTAATAGTGGTTAAAATAAACATATAAAAACTATTATTATATGGGAGGTATAATAATATGGCACATAAGAATAATAAAAATAGTAAAAATAATAAAAAAGCAGGACAAAAGACTAAAAAGGAATTAGCTGAAATGAAAATAGAAACTTCAAATGAGTTGGGAGTTTCTAATGAATCTAAAAAATTAGGGAAGAATAAAAAAAGTAAATAAGATAAAAAATAAAGGTGATTTCATATTACCTTTATTTTTTTACAAAATATAAAAGGAGAGCTGATACAATGAAAAAAATATACATAAAGGAAGTAAAGCCCGGTGAAAAAATAAATTCTCAATTTATGATACTAAAAAAAATATACAAAGATGGAGATAGCATTATAGCTTATATAGGAGATAGAACTGGAGATATTAAAGTTAAAATTTTAGATAAAAAAGCTGTTCTGGATGCAGGAGATGTTATAGAATGCAATTTTACATTTTCTAATAATAGTGAAATATTAAATTTTAAAAAAATAGGAAAATTTTTATTAGAAGATTTTTTACCTACTGTAGATAGGCCTATAGAAGAAATAATGAACGAAATAGAAGAAATATCAAAAGATGAATTTAAGAGCAAGGAGTGTATAGAACTAAATAATTATTTTTTTAAAGATCAAGAATTTTTAGAGAAATTTAAAAGAGGAATAGGTGGAGTAAGTCAACATCATAATTATATAGGTGGATTAGCAGAACATACATTGAATGTAATGTATTTAGCTAAAATGTTATGTTATAGATATAATGTTAAGAATAAAGAATTGGTTATATTAGCAGCCAAACTCCATGATATAGGGAAAACAGAAGAATTAAGTACTAGTGGTCCCTTTACTTATACATTAAAAGGAGAAATGGAAGGACATATAGTTATAGGTGTAGAAATGCTTGAAAGAGCATTTAATCATAATGCAGAAGCATATAATGAAGATTTCAAACAAAGAGTAAAAGCCTGTATAATTCAGCATCATGGAAAAGTAGAATATGGTTCTCCAAGATCCCCAAAATTAGAAGAAAGCTATATAGTTCATTATGCAGATTATATAGATGCTAATATGAATAAAATTGCCATAGTAAAAAAGGATGTAGAGGAAAATACTTGGAGTCAATATGATAGAAGAATTGAAGGAAAGATATATGTGTAAAATATTAAAAACTTAATATTTTTTAAACTGTTGATAGGATTATTTTATCAACAGTTTTTATTTTTAAAAATTTAAATAATATTCATTTGTGTAAAAATAATAACAAAGAAAATACTGTTAATGTTCGTATTTTTCATTGACTTTGAAATAAGTATTTGATACTATTTATTAGTGTCAAAAAAAGAAGAAAAATAGAAGGTGAACTATATGGAAAACTATTTTAAGTTGAAAGAAAATGGAACAACTTTTAAAACTGAAATATTGGCAGGTATAACTACTTTTATGACTATGGCTTATATTTTAGTAGTAAATCCAGGGATTTTATCCCAAGGTGGCATGGACTTTGGAGCGGTGTTTACAGCTACTGCTTTATCAGCAGCTATAGCTACAATGTTAACAGGGCTATACGCCAAATTACCTTTTGCCCAAGCCCCTGGAATGGGATTGAATGCATTTTTTGCTTTTACTATAGTTAAGCAAATGGGATATTCTTGGGAATTTGCTTTAACAGCAGTATTTTTAGAAGGAATAATATTTATATTATTAACAGCATTTAATGTTCGTGAGGCTATAGTAAATTCAATACCAAATAATATAAAAAAATCTATATCTGTTGGTATAGGATTGTTGATAGCTTTTATAGGGTTAGATAATGCTCATGTAGTAATTCACCCTAAGGATGGAGGAACTATAGTAGCTTTAGGGAATATAACTAGTGGAGATGCATTATTAGCTATTATAGGCATATTAATAACTGGGATTTTGTTAGCTAAAAATATAAGAGGAGCTCTCTTAATAGGTATAGTTATTACTACATTAATAGGAATACCTATGGGTATAACTAGAGTTCCCACAAGTTTCTTTAGTATGCCACCAAGTTTAAGTCCAATATTTTTAAAGTTTGAATGGCATAATATATTTACTCCTAATATGTTTATTGCGTTGTTTACATTATTATTTATGGATATGTTTGATACAGTAGGAACATTAGTAGGGGTAGCTACTAAAGCAAAAATGTTAGATAAAAATGGTAATGTGCCAAGAGTTAAAGAAGCTCTATTTTGTGATGCTATAGGAACTACCTTAGGAGCTTGTTTGGGCACAAGCACCGTTAGTACTTTTGTAGAGAGTGCATCTGGAGTAGCAGAGGGTGGAAGAACAGGATTAACAGCAGTATCTACAGCAACTATGTTCTTAATAGCACTATTTATATCTCCACTATTTATAATGATACCAGCACCAGCTACAGCTCCATCATTAATATTAGTTGGATTATTTATGATGTCTCCTATAAAAGAAATAGAGTTAGAAGATTTTACAGAAGCTATTCCAGCCTTTTTAACTATAATAATGATGCCATTATCTTATAGTATATCAGATGGTATAGTTTTTGGTGTGGTTTCTTATATAGTAATAAAAACATTAACTGGAAAAGTTAAGGATGTAAGTTTAACCACATTTATAGTAGGGGCATTATTTGTACTTAAATTTTTTATATAAATTTTTATGTTTATTATATTAGTTAATAATTGATATTTTAATAAAGAGCTATTAATTTATAAATTATAAAATTTATTTTGTAGGGTAGATAATTGAAAAAATCTGCTCCATAGAGTAGATTTTAAATTAAACTTAAATTAATAGCTCTTTATTATTGGAAAAATTACGATAAATATATGATTATATTATCTTGGTTAGATAGTTGTAGATTAAAAAAATTGTATTTATATGTAGTTATATATTATAATATTAATTAATTTATACACATGGAGTTGGTATATTGAATTTAAAAGATAAAGCTAAATTATTGCCGCAGTCACCGGGAATATATATTATGAGAGATTCTTTAAATAATATAATATATGTTGGTAAATCTAAAAATTTAAGAAAAAGAGTATACAGTTATTTTATAAAATCAAATAATATTACTTCTAAAGTTGAAAAATTAGTAAAAAATATTAAAGATTTTCAATATATATGTACTGATACAGAATTAGAAGCTTTATTACTAGAATGTACTTTTATAAAACATATAAAACCTCAATATAACAGATTGATGAAAAATTATGAAAAATATGTTTATATACAAATAAATATTCAAGATAAATATCCTATAATTAAAGTAGTTTCAGAAATAATAAATGATGATTCATTATATTATGGACCTTTTATAAGCTATAATAGAATTTTAAAATTTATAGAGGGTTTAAATGAAGTTTTACCTTTAATAAAATGCAATGACTATCTAAAGCATAAATCAATTTGTATAAACTATGACATAGGAAAATGTGAAGGACCTTGTATTGAAAGTATAACTTCTAAACAATATAAAAAATACGTAGATAAAGTTATAAGCTTTTTTCAGGGAGAAAAAGATTTAATTATTTCATTAGAAAAAGCTATGATAGAGTATTCTCAAATTTTAGAATTTGAGAAAGCTAAAATATTTAAAGAGTATATAGATGTATTTAGTAGTGTGTTTCAAGAATATAAACATATCATTTCATTAAATAATTATAATGAATTTATTATAATTGATGCTACAATAAAGAATATATTTAAGGTGATTTTTATAAATAATCATAATATAGAGTATATTGATACTATAACTATAGATAATATATCTAAAGAAAATTTAAAAGAATATTTTAAGAATATATATTTAAGATTTTATTTAATAAATCATAATAATAAATCAAAAAATATTGTGAATAAAGAATTTATAGATTATGTGCATATAATATTTTCATATATAAATATGAAAAAGGAAGATATAGTATATAGTAATATAGAACAGGATGATAATGTTTGTGATTTAAGAGAAAAATCCTTAAAATGGTCTAATTATATGATTGATAAATTAAATAAATTTATATAAAATATTATTAATAAAATATAAAATAGGATTAGGGGAGAAGAAAATGCCAATAGTTATAAGTAAGGAAAAAGATGATGATGATAGGCTCTATGTAACTTTTAATTATACTCATAATAGGGTAGAGAGAATAAAGAAAATAGAAGGGCACAAGTGGAATGCTATAAAAAAACATTGGAGTATTCCTAATAACAGAGAAACAATTGATAAAATAGTTTTAACCTTTTATGATGAAGAAGTGATGTTGGATGCATCTTTAATATAAAAATTTTTAAAATAACTTAGAATAAACATTTTATTCTAAGTTATTTTTTATAGAAAAATAATCGTATAATAAATAATTCATTGTGATTTTTATATTAATAAATTAGTTATTTTTGTTATTAAATAAAACAGTATATGTAAAAAAGATAAACATGTAATAAATATATACAAAGTCTTATATAATGGCAGTATATCAAGAGGATTACATATGATTATATTAATAAATTTAAACAAATGTATATATTGTATACAACTTAAAACATAAAAAATAAAGGATTTATAGATAATTTTTTATCATAGATATGTTAAGAAATAGGCTATTATTGTTAAAATAATAGCTATTAATTTTTTATAAGGAGTAACTTTCATATGATGGCATGAAAGTTGCTCCTTATAAAAATAAGGGGGTGGTTAAGTGGAAAGTAAAAATATTTTATTAGATAAAAAAAATCATATTGCTATTTTAAGTTTAAATAGAGAATCTGTACTTAATGCTTTAAACACTCAGGTATTAAAAGATATTAATACAATTTTAGATGATATAGAAAATGATGAAGATACTTATGTAGTTATAATAACTGGAAAAGGAAAGGCTTTTATAGCTGGAGCTGATATATCAGAAATGAAAAATAAAACTCCTAAGGAAGGAAGAATATTTGGGGAATTAGGACAAAATGTATGTAGAAAAATAGAAAACATGGAAAAGCCAACTATAGCAGCTATAAATGGATATGCTTTAGGTGGTGGATGTGAATTAGCAATGAGCTGTGATATACGAATAGCTTCAGAAAAGGCTAAATTTGGCCAACCAGAAGTAGGCTTAGGAATAACTCCAGGATTTGGAGGCACACAAAGGCTTTCACGCTTAGTAGGGCTAAGTAAGGCAAAAGAATTGATACTTACTACAAATATCATAAAATCCCAGGAAGCGTTAAACATAGGACTTGTTAATAAAGTAGTACCAGCAGAAGATTTATTAAAAGAGGCAATAATGTTAGCAGAAAAAATAGTATCCAAACCTCAATCTGCCGTAAGATATGCTAAATCAGCTATAAATAGAGGTTATGAAACAGATATTGAAACAGGAATGATAATTGAAAAAGATGTATTTGGTTTATGTTTTGCAACAGAAGATCAAAAAGAAGGAATGGAAGCTTTTTTAAAAAAGAGAAAACCGAACTTCATTAATAAATATTAAATTTCAAGGGGGTATAAAAATGAAAGTATTTATTTTAGGTGGAGGAACAATGGGAGCAGGCATTGTTGAAATCTTTGCTAAAGCTGGACATGAAGTTGTTTTAAAAAGATTTGTTGGTAAAGGAATGGATAGGATAGTAAAAAGTTTTGAGAAACAAGTTAAAAAAGGAAAAATAACAGAGGAAGAAAAAAATAAATTTATTAAAAGAATAACAGTTACTACAGATATGAATTTAGCTAAAGATGCTGATTTAATTGTTGAAGCATCCCTAGAAGATATGGAAATAAAAAAAGATATATTTAGTCAATTAGATAAGATTTGTAAACCAGAAGCTATATTTGCAACTAATACATCTTCTTTATCAATAACCAAAATTGCTAGTAGTACAAATAGACCAGACAAAGTAATAGGAATGCATTTTTTCAACCCAGCTCCTGTAATGAAATTAATAGAAGTTATAAAAGGTATAGCAACTTCAGAAGAAACTAAAGAGACTGTAATTAAAATATCAAAGGAATTAGGAAAAGAACCAGTAGAAGTAGAGGAAGCACCAGGATTTGTAGTTAATAGAATGCTTATACCTATGATAAATGAAGCTATTGGCATATATGCAGAAGGAATTGCTACTGTTGAAGATATAGATTTAGCTATGAAATTAGGGGCTAATCATCCAATTGGACCATTAGCTTTAGCAGATTTAATTGGTAATGATGTATGTTTAGCAATAATGGATGTACTACACTCTGAATTTGGAGATTCAAAATATAGACCTCATCCATTATTAATAAAAATGGTTAGAGGAAATTTATTAGGAAGAAAAACAGGAAAAGGATTTTATGAATATAAATAATAATTAAATTTGGGGGTATGGAAAATGAAAAATGTTGTTATTGCTAGTGCTGTAAGAACACCTATAGGAAAATTTGGAGGAACATTAAAAAGTGTTTCAGCTATAGAATTAGGAAGTATTGTTATTAAAGAAGCTTTAAAAAGAGCTAAGGTAAAGCCAGAAGAGGTTGATGAAGTTATAATGGGAAATGTACTTCAAGCAGGGCTTGGTCAAAATTCAACAAGGCAATCTGCGGTAGCAGCAGGTATACCAGTAGAAGTACCAAGCTTTACAATAAATAAGGTGTGTGGTTCAGGACTTAGATCAGTAAGTTTAGCAGCTCAATTAATAAAATTAGGAGATGACGATATAGTAGTAGCGGGCGGTACAGAAAATATGTCTGCAGCTCCATATCTTTTAGAAAAAGCAAGATGGGGACAAAGAATGGGAGACGGAAAAATCGTAGACGAAATGATAAGAGATGGACTATGGGAATCTTTTAATGACTATCATATGGGAGTTACAGCTGAAAATATAGCAGAGCAATGGGGAATAACAAGAGAAGATCAAGATGAATTTTCAGCTAAATCACAACAGAAAGCAGAAAAGGCTGTAAAGGAAGGAAGATTTAAAGAAGAAATAGTTCCAGTAGTTATTAAAAGTAAAAAGGGTGAAACAGTATTTGATACTGATGAATTCCCTAGATTTAGTACTACTAAAGAGAGTCTCTCTAAATTAAGACCAGCTTTTAAAAAAGACGGAACTGTTACAGCTGGTAATGCTTCAGGTATAAATGATGGAGCAGCTGCTTTAGTTATTATGAGTGAAGAAAAAGCAAAAGAATTAGGAGTTAAACCTTTAGCTAAAATAGTTTCTTATGGTTCTAGTGGAGTAGATCCAAAGATAATGGGATATGGACCATTTTATGCAACTAAAAAAACTTTAGAAAAAGCGAACCTAAAAATAGAAGATATGGATTTAATAGAAGCAAATGAAGCTTTTGCAGCACAGAGTTTAGCAGTAGCTAAAGATTTAGGTTTTGATATGGATAAAGTAAATGTAAACGGTGGAGCTATAGCTTTAGGACATCCAATTGGATGCTCAGGAGCTAGAATATTAACTACTTTATTATATGAAATGGGAAAAAGAGATTCAAAACATGGCTTAGCTACTTTATGTATAGGCGGTGGAATGGGAACTGCTATTATTGTTGAAAGATATTAACAGTTTTTAATAAGGGGATAAAGGTTCTGCAATTATAAATATGATGGACTCAATACCCTCTTACAATAAGATTAATATTGCATCATTAAAATATATCTTATTTTGATGATGCAATCAAATTTATTCTGACTTTTTATTATTTATTTAATGTGAAAACTTTATAGCTAAAATAAAGTTTGAAAAATAATAGGGGGACTAAATATGGAATTTGGTTTATCACAAGAACAAAAATATGTTAAACAAATGCTAGAGGAATTCGTAAAAAATGAAGTAGATCCAATAGCTGCGGATATAGATGAAAGTGAAAGATATCCAATGGAAACAGTAGAGAAAATGGGTAAATATGGTATTATGGGAATGCCATATCCAAAGGACTATGGAGGCGCAGGTACTGATTATTTAAGTTATATTATTGCAGTAGAAGAAATGGCTAAGGCATGTGCAACTACTTCTGTTATTTTATCATCACATGTTTCCTTATGTTGTTGGCCAATATTCACCTTTGGAACAGAAGAGCAAAAGAAAAAATATTTACCAAATCTTTTAAGTGGTAAAAAAATAGGGGCTTTCGGCTTAACAGAACCTAATGCAGGGACAGATGCTTCTGCTCAACAAAGTGTAGCTGTTTTAGAAGGAGATCACTATGTATTAAATGGATCTAAAATATTTATAACTAATGGCGGAGTAGCAGATGTATTTGTAATATTTGCTATGACAGATAGAAGCAAAGGTGTTAAAGGAATTTCTGCGTTTATATTAGAAAAAGGAATGCCTGGATTTAGTGTAGGAAAGACAGAAGAAAAAATGGGAATAAGAGCATCATCAACCACTGAACTTATATTTGAGGATGTAAAAGTTCCAAAGGAAAACTTACTAGGAAAAGAAGGAAAAGGATTTAGTATAGCTATGAAAACTTTAGATGGAGGAAGAATAGGTATAGCAGCTCAGGCTTTGGGAATAGCAGAAGGAGCTTTAAATGAAGCCATTGAATATATGAAAGAAAGAACACAGTTTGGGAAAAAACTTAGTAAGTTCCAAGGCTTACAATGGTATATAGCAGAAATGCAAGTAAGAGTGGAGGCTTCTAAGTATCTTGTCTATAAAGCAGCATGGAAAAAATCTATTGGAGAAAATTATACAATGGATGCAGCAGAAGCTAAATTGTATGCAGCTGAGACAGCTATGTATGTGGCAAATAAATCACTACAAGTATTAGGTGGATATGGATATACTAAGGATTATCCATTAGAAAGAATGCTAAGAGATGCTAAAATAACTGAAATATATGAAGGAACTTCAGAAGTTCAGAAGATGGTTATAGCTAATAACTTATTACACTAGGGGGAATTTTATATGAATATAGTTGTTTGCTTAAAGCAAGTACCAGATACAAATGAAGTTAAAATAGATCCTGTAAAAGGAACTTTAATAAGAGAAGGAGTTCCATCTATTATAAATCCTGATGATAAGAATGCTTTGGAAGAAGCATTGGTATTAAAAGAAAGTAAGGGTGGTAAAGTTACTGTAATAAGTATGGGGCCACCTCAAGCTAAAGATGCATTAAGAGAAGCTTTAGCTATGGGAGCAGATGAGGTAATACTTATATCTGATAGAGCTTTCGCAGGAGCAGATACATTAGCAACTTCATATGCTTTAGCCACTGCTGTTAAGAAATTAGATTACGATATAATATTTGCAGGAAGACAAGCTATAGATGGAGATACAGCTCAAGTGGGTCCAGAGATGGCAGAGCATTTAAATATACCTCAAGTTACTTATGTAGAAGAGGTAAAATTACAAGATGAGGAATTAGAGATTAAGAAAGCATTGGAAGATGGATATGAAGTAGTATCTGTAAAAATGCCAGTACTTTTAACTGCTATAAAAGATTTAAATACTCCACGATATATGCATATGGCCAAGATAGTTGAATGTTGTAATAAAGAAATAAAAGTGTGGAATGCAGATGATATAGGTGCAGATAAATCACTTTTAGGTCTTTCAGGTTCACCAACTAAAGTTAAGAAATCTGTTACAAAGGAAACCAAAAGAGATGGTATTTTAGTTAACAAGCCTTTTAAAGAAGCCGCACAGTATGCAATATCAAAATTAAAAGAAAAACATTATATTTAGGTTGGGGGAGATATGATGAATTTATCAGATTTTAAAGGTATATGGGTTTTTGCAGAACAGAGAGAGGGAAAGTTACAAAAAGTAGTTCTAGAGCTAATAGGTAAAGGTAAAGAGCTATCTAAAAAATTAGGAGTAGAATTAACAGCTGTTTTGTTAGGAAACAATGTTGATGATATAGCACAACAGTTAATACAATATGGAGCAGATAAAGTATTATATGCAAATGATCCATTATTAAAAAATTATACAACAGATGGATATACAAAGGTTATATATGATTTAATACAAAAAAGAAAACCTGAAATATTGTTAGTTGGTGCTACTTATATAGGTAGAGATCTAGCACCAAGAATTTCATCAAGGTTAGGAACTGGACTTACAGCAGATTGTACTGGATTAGATATAGATGAGGATACAAGAAACCTTTTGATGACAAGACCTGCTTTTGGTGGTAATTTAATGGCCACAATAGTTTGTGAAAGTAATAGACCTCAAATGTCTACAGTAAGACCTGGTGTATTTGAAAAATTGGAAAAAGATAATAGTAGAAAAGGAAATATTGAAAAGATAAAATTTGATTTGAAAGAATCAGATATAAAAGTAAAAATAAAAGAAGTTATTAAATTAGCTAAAAAAATAGAAGATATAAGTGAAGCAAAAATACTTGTGTCTGGTGGAAGAGGACTTGGAGGCCCAGAAGGTTTTAAGGAATTAAGAGAGTTAGCTGATTTAATTGGAGGAGCTATATCAGGATCTCGTGCGGCTGTAGATAGCGGTTGGATAGATAAAGCTTATCAAGTTGGACAGACAGGTAAAACTGTTAGACCTAATTTATATATAGCTTGTGGAATATCAGGAGCTATCCAACATTTAGCTGGAATGCAAGACAGTGATTATATTGTAGCTATAAATAAAGATGAATCAGCACCAATAATGAAAGTAGCGGATTTATCTATAGTAGGAGATTATAAAAAAGTATTACCTTCTATGATAGATGAAATAAAGCAGGTTAATAATTAAATAAAGTAGTAGTAATTACTTATAGATTTCATTATAAAACATATTGGAATAATATAAAAAAGGATGTCATATATAAATAATATATCACATCCTTTTTTGTTTTTAGCATAGGTATTTCATTTAAAAGTACATAATTTTTAAATAAATCACATTTATAGGAACGATAGTAAGGATACCACGATATATGTAAATAATTTAATTGATTTTTTCTTATATTTAATTTAAAATTTATATAATTTGAAGATTTATGAATATATTTTTTTAGTAATATATGCTTGTGTATCATACATGAAAATTTGTAAAAAAATGTATTGGAGTATATAATGAATTTATAGGTAATTAATTAGGGGGTATATTTTATGTCTATAGAAGAAGACTTTAAAATCATAAGTGAAAACATTAACAAACATATAATTACTATTGATAATAAAAATAAAGTATTGTCTGATAAAGATTTACTAGAAGATAAAAATAATAATAGGCATATAGATATATTAATAAAGGAGAAAAATCATCCAAAGCTCAACAAAAAAATTAAAATAAAAAGGGAGAGAAATGTAAGTGAATCAGAATGTACAACTACTATAGATTATAAGTTATATAATGAAATGGAAGAAGATATAAAGTATTATAAATCAATTTTAGATGTTGTTAATAAAGTACTATACACTATAAATGAATGTATAGTGGTCATAAATGAAAATGGAAAAATTGTTATGATGAGTGAATGCTATAAAAAATTTATTAATTGCAAAAACCCAGAAGGAAAATATATAAGAGATGTTATAAAAGATACAATGCTACATAGAGTTTTAAAAACTGGAAATACAGAATTTGGAGAAGTGCAAAAAATTAATGATAGCGAAGTAATTACTATGAGGATTCCAATAAAAGCAGAAGGTAGAATTATTGGAGCAATAGGAAAAATAATATTTAAAGATATAAATGATTTTTATTTTTTATCTCGAAAATTAGATAGTTTAGAAAACACACAGAAATGTTATCATAAAAAATCAGAAAAGAATAGAAGAGCTAAATATTTTTTTAAAGATATTATTGGGAATTCTTCAGAAAGTAAGAATGTTAAAATTTTAGCTAAGAAATCTGCTAATACAAATTCAAATGTTTTAATAGTAGGGGAAAGTGGGACAGGTAAAGAATTATATGCCAATTCAATTCATAATGCTAGTAATAGAAGATTAGGTCCTTTTATAAAAATTAACTGTGGAGCTATACCAGCTGAACTATTAGAATCTGAATTATTTGGATATGAAGAGGGTGCTTTTACAGGTGCTAAAAAAGGTGGGAAAAAAGGAAAGTTTGAGCTGGCAAACGGAGGTACTATATTTTTGGATGAAATTGGTGATATGCCAATGTGTATGCAAGTTAAGCTTTTAAGAGTTATTCAAGAAAGAGAAGTAGAAAGAGTAGGAGGCAATATATTAAATAAAATTGATGTTAGAATAATTGCAGCTACAAATAAAAATCTTGAACAGTTAGTTAAAAAAAATAAATTTAGAGTGGATCTGTATTATAGACTTAATGTTATAAGGATTAACGTTCCACCACTAAGAGAAATAAAAGAAGATATTTTATTAATATCAGATTTTTTAATAAAAAAAGTATCTAATAAATTAGGTATATATATAAAAGGAGTATCTAAAGAAGCTAAAGAATATTTATATAATTATAATTGGCCAGGAAACATTAGAGAACTTGAGAATGTAATAGAACGATCTGCGAATTTATTAGATTCAGACTTTATTATAAAGCCACAACACTTACCAAAACAGATATTAAAAAGTCATACTATAAAAATTCATGTTGAAAAAGATAAATATTTAAAGGATATAATTTCGGAAATAGAAAAAGAAGTTATTTGTAATTGTTTAGAAGAAAACAATGGAAATAAAAATAAAACATCTAAGATATTAGGAATAAGTAGGGCAAGTTTGTATAAAAAAATATCAGAATATAATATATAATCAGAATATAATATATAGTCTGATGCAATCTAAAACAACAGAGTTATTATTTTTATAATACTCTGTTGTTTTAGATTAGATTTTTTAGGAAGATGTTTTTCTATATTCTAAGGTATTACTCCATTTACCACACCTATCACCAAAAGAACCTAATGTAATATTATTGTCCAATATTTTTACTACTTCACAAGCATTAGCACAGCCATTACATTCAAAAGTTTTAGAGATAAAATTTTTATTATATATGTTAAATCCTTTAAAATTTGTAGTAGAATTTGATTTTTCTAAATTATTTTTGGCTATTAAAGCTACTCCTATAGATCCCATTATTTTATGATGTTTAGGTACAATTATTTCATATCCTAGAGCTCTTTCAAAAGAATCTTTAATTCCTTTGTTAGAAGCTACACCGCCTTGAAAAAATATTTTAGGTAGAATTTCCTTACCTTTTCCAACATTATTTAAATAGTTTCTAACTAATGCATCACAAAGGCCTCTTATTATGCTTTCTTGACTGCAACCTAACTGCTGTTTATGTATCATATCTGATTCAGCAAAAACAGCACATCTTCCAGCAATTCTTACAGAAGAAGTTGCTTTTAAAGAGTAATCTCCTAAATCCTCTATAGGTATTCCTAATCTTTCTGCTTGTCTGTCTAAAAAAGAGCCTGTTCCAGCAGCGCATACAGTATTCATAGCAAAGTCTGTAACTATTCCATTTCTTAGAAGTATTATTTTAGAATCTTGACCACCTATCTCTATTATAGTTTTAACATTTTTATCTAAATTTAAGGAAGCTATAGCATGAGCAGTTATTTCATTTTTTACTGCATCAGCACCTATTAAATAAGAACCTATAATTCTTCCACTACCAGTAGTACCTACAGCACCTATTTGTTTACTATCATATTTATTACTTAATTTTTTAAAGCCTTCTTGTATAGTTTTTATAGGATTTCCTCTGGTTCTTAAGTACAGAGCATCAATAACATTTGAATTTTCATCAATAATTACAATATCTGTACTTACAGAACCTATATCAACTCCCATATAGTACATTATCATGTCTCCTTTCTAATAAATCTATAAAAGCTTCTATACGAGTTGAATAGCCTGCTTCTCCTGTCATCTCATCTACCACAAGAGACATAATAGGAAAATTTTCATTTTTAGATATAGTAGGGAGTATAGATTTAGAAACAATTTCTGGCATGCATCCTAAAGGAAAAATTTGAATAGCTCCATGAAATCCATTTTTTTTAGCAAGAACAGCTTCACCAATGCATTCTCTTCCATAACCACCTATACCTAATGATAAATATTTCTTGGAAGCTTTTTTTAATGAAAGACAATCTAAATTAAGAGGGGATAAAGCGGTATTTCTCACCCACCAACTAGGATATAAAACTTTAGAAGTACAAATACCATAATCCATTAATTTATCTTCAATATAAAGATTTGAAAAAGGTTCAATTATAGTATAAATTTCTCCTATTATAGCTATTTTTAATGGATTTTTTGATTTGTCGATGGGGACTTCTTTTAGTTTTTTATGATAGTGATTCACTAAACTAATCATTTCTTTGGCAGTTTTACAATTTAAAATTTCATTTTTACAATCCCAAAGAATTTTTTTTGAGTTTCCATTATTTATTTCATAGCCAGCTTTCATTTTTGCCTTTTTATCTAAAGAATCCATTAAGTTTATTATTTTTAAACCATATATTAATGAAGCAAATTTTTTCATAGAACCTGTGTTACTATGAATTGCTATTTTATTTATTCTTTTTAAAAATTCATCTTTACCTATATCTTTAGGAGAATCTATAACTATAAAATCTAAATTATAACCTAATTTTTTTAATGTGTTCATTTGAAGTTCACAATATTCTCCAAATCTACAAGGTCCACAACTACCTGCTATTACAATAGTATCAGCACCTTCTTCTATACTTTGAATATAGTTTCCAATCATTATTTTAAAGGGAAGACATATTTCATCTGGAGAATAAAGAGAACCTATTTCTAACGCTTTTTTGTTACTAGCTTTAGGAATTATATATTCAATTCCTAAAGTATCAAAAATTGCTTTAGCTGCGTAGCAACTATTACCTAGGTGTGGAAACGTAACTTTCAAGGTTAAATACACTTCCTTTCTAACATATCTGTAAAGGCCTCGATCCTAGTATGGAACCCTGCTTCTCCTGTTTGTTCATCTACTTTTAAAATTAATATAGGAAAATCTTTTAATTTATTTTTTATAAGATCTATTATTATAGAATCTATTCCACAACCGAAAGAGGATATATATATTATGCCATTTACCTTATGTTCACTACCCAAATAAGCTGCAGCTCCATAAGAATTTTTAGCAAAACTCCAAAAAGGTTTTTTAAATAATTCATTTACGTATCTGCTTTTATCATCTTCACTCACAAACTCTTCAGTTATTATACCTATATTTGAATTTTTAAGAATATTTACTATATTCATATTTACATAATCATCGTAAATGTTATAGGGATGACCTAGCAGTGCTATATTTAAATTTGGACATAATCTGTTTATGCCTGTATTATAATTTTCTTGATTTTTTATAGCTATATTATAAGATCTAAATATTTTAGGAATATTTTTAGTTATATTTAGGCCAGCCTTTAAAGCCCAATTTTTAAGACTATATTTTGAATGATAGTAAATAGGATAAGTAATGCTTTTAGGCATATTAGGTATGTTATTTATAATCATTTCTGGTAATCCACAAAACTTAGGGCATATATATTTGTCTTTTTCTACTTGCATTATTCTAGGAAGTAATATAATATCGCATTTATCTTTAATGGAGAATACATGTCCATGAAAAATTTTTATAGGAAGACAAGCTTCATCCACAGAAAGTTTTACGCCATTATTTAATATATTTTTATTAGTGTTTGAAGAAGTTATAATTTCAGCACCTAATCCTTCAAAAAAACTATGAAAAAATATATTATATTTACAATAAAGTAATCCTCTAGGTATTCCTACTTTCATAAATCTTACTCCTTTAATTCATAATTCTTTTTAAATTATTGACAAATATATATTAACTATTCATATATAAAGTAATAATATTTTTTCATTTGCAGAGAATATATATAAGCCTTTATTAAAAATGTAATAATGAAATGAGAAGAACTTAAAAAGAAATTGTATAAATAATAAAAGGTGATTATTTAATAATACTAATTATAAACTTTGAAAGGTAGGTGAAAAATCGTAGTTTTTATTAAGCTACGATGATTATGAAAGCTTATGTAGATAAAGATACTTGCATTGGATGTGGATTATGTCCTAGTATATGTAGTGAAGTATTTGAAATGCAGGATGATGGAAAGGCTCATGTTATAGTAGAGAATGAGAATGTTCCTAAAGAAGTAGAACATTCAGCTGAAGAGGCTAGAGATTCTTGTCCTGTAGCAGCTATTGAAGTTGAATAATGAAATAAGTTTAGTTTTATGAGTATTCTGTGGCGAAATATACTAATTACCAATGAAGTTTAGAAGAATTTATTTAGAAATAAAACTTTCACATAAAAATGTAAATTTTATAAAATAATAAGAAAGATTAATATATAGTGTATAAGTAAAATTTAAAAATGAACACCTATTAATAGGTGTTCATCCTAAAAATCTATTTAACTAATGCTTTAGCTATATTTGTAATAAAATCTTGAGCATTTGTAACTAGAGTTTTAACTTCTAGAGTACCTCTATCTGATAGTTTATTAACAGAGAATTCTTGTATATCTATAGAATAGATATATACAGGTCTAACAACACCATCTCTTACTGTGTAAGATGGAGTCATGTTTCCTGAAGCTATGGTATGTAATACTGTAGATAAACATATAAGCATTGTAGATTTTCTTGTATGTTTTCTCATAGCATCTTGAGCTTCATAGACATTATCGTAAACATTAGGTAGAGTGAATCTATCTCTTATAGTACCCGCAAGTACTACAGGAACATCTTTTTCTACGCAAGCTTTTAATATACCATCTTTAACTTTTCCAGAAGCCATAAGTTCTTCTAAAGAACCAGCTCTCCTAGCTTCGTTTATAGCTTCCATATAGTTGTAATGAGCATTTTTTTCAGCTTCAAAAGTTTCTTGACCTAAAACTGTTCCGAACATTCCTTTTTCTAAGTCATAGGTTGCAAGAGTGTTTCCTGATAGAATAGCATTAACATATCCGTTTTCTACAAGGGAAGCAAAAGCTGCTCTTGACTCATCATCTAATGCAATTGATGGTCCTAGAACCCAAGTGATTTTTCCGTTATGTTCTTTTTCATATTTCATTATTTCATATAAATCATCATAGTCTTTAGAGAAAGCTGTTTCTCTTGATCTACCACTTCTAAATGCAAAAGTATCTGAATTTCCGTCTTTAGCTACGAATCCACCAGCATACATGTATATACCTTCGCTAGCATCTTCAGTTCTTCCTACTACAACCTTATCTCCAAGTTTAAGATTTCTAAATTCTACAACTTCTATATCATCCTCTGGAGTAACAATTGCAACAGTATCCATACGGCTTTCATTAGCTATTACCCATTTTCCTTTAATTTTAAAGTATTCAGGATATATTGATAAAGCGTGGTAGTGTCTAGGAGCAACTCCTTCTATAACTACTTCTTCAGTTTTACAATCCGGTGCTTTAACAAGAAAATCTTGTGTAAAATCTGGTGGCGTAAATTTTGGTAATTCGAAACTCATTTAAAATCTCCTCCTAATAATATATTAATGTATCTTAGTAATTTTCAAAATTAAGTGTTTATAATCTCTTATCTAAGAACGTTCTTTTGAACATTAACAACAAAATCCTGAACATTAGTAACTATTGTTTTAACACCTACATGTTCTCTAGCTGTTGCTACTTGGTTAACTGCATATTCAGCAATATCTATAGAGTAAACATATACTGGTCTTACCTTACCATCTACAACTTTATAAGATGAAGCTAAGTTTGCAGTTGCTACTGAGTGAAGAACTGTAGCAAGACAAATTATAACAGTTGCCTTTTGAGCTTGTTCTTTCATAGCATCAAGTCCAGAGGTTACATTGTGATAAACTGGAGGAAGTGGACCATCATCTCTTATTGATCCTGCAAGAACTATTGGAATATTATGTTCTATACAAGCTTTTATAAATCCATCTTTAACGTTTCCTTCAGAAAGTAGAGCTTCTATAGATCCAGCTCTTCTAGCTTCGTTTATAAGGTCTAAGTGATTATAGTGACCCATTGGAACTGATTCTTGAGTGTATATATTTTGTCCTAAAGCAGTACCTAAAAGTCCTCCTTCTAAATCATGAGTAGCCATAGCGTTACCAGCCATAAGAGCGTTTACAAATCCTTTTTCAGCAAGTTCTGATAAAGCTACTCTAGTATCATAGTCAAATACAACTGCAGGTCCTAAAACCCAAACTATATGTCCATTGTTTTCTTTTTCATATTTTAATATTTCATATAATTCTTTGTAGTCTTTTGAGAAAGATGATTCAACAGTTCTTCCAAATCCAACCTTTGGTATGTTATCGAAACCTTCAGCATATTTGTAGATACCTTCGCTTCCATCTACAGATTTTCCTAATATAACTTTGTCTCCAACTTTAAGGCTTCTGAATTCTACAACTTCTACAGTGTTGTCATCTTTAACTATTGCAGCACAATCTAAAGATGTTTGAATTGGTAAAATCCATTCACCTTTAACCTTAAAATATTCTGGTAATACAGAAGTTATATGAAATCCTTGAGGAGCTACTCCATCTTTTTCAACTTCACCTATTTTAACATCTGGTGCCTTAACAAGAACATCTTGTGTAAAATCTGGTGGTGTAAATTTTGGTAATTGAAAACTCATTTTTAAATTTCCTCCTTAACGTAATATATTTTAAATTGTATTGGGGTTATATATATTATATAAATATAATATTATCAAATTTGTTAATTTGTATTATGATAATTTTTAAAAATTAAATTTTCCGACTATTAGGTTAAAATTTTAACTTTTAAAAACAAAAACAATAATAATAAAGGGTAATTTTTATGACAATAAAAAATTAAAATTAGATTAATTTTTTATTTTTTACAAATTATTACATACACTTATACACACTAAAAAACTATCTCTTTACATAGATAAGAAATGTTATGTAAAGGATATTATTTAAGAAATTTAAATATATAATATAATATTTACTGCTATTATATTATATATTGTTCTATAAATTTTGTAAAACTCCTTCTAATGTAATTAGGCAAATTTAAATATCAAAATCTAGGTAAAAAAGTCAGAAAAAATGAAATTTTGTTAAAATTGAGTTGAATAGCTGTGATTTTTATTGTAATATACAAGTGAAAGTTCATAAAAAATGAAAATTTTTTGTTTGATATAAACAAATATTTAACAAAATAATATAGTTAATATAAAATGTAAAGATATAATTATAGTATATACAATACTTATAACTAGGAGGTAAATAAATGCAGGAATTTGATGATTTTTTTAAAGGATTAAGTTTAGAAAAAGAAAAATATGAATCTAAATATACAAAAACTAATAATGAAAAAAAAGCCAAGGATGAGGGCAACTTTATAATAGAAATGGATTCTAAAGAAGTAGATAAGCTTTATGAAAGCGGATTAGAAAAGATAAATCGTATAGAAGAAGAACTTAATGATTTTTTCGTAGAACGTGAAGAAATTATAAAAGATGCTTTAAGAGCTTTAGTAATTGGACAACATATGTTTTTATATGGTCCACCAGGAACAGGTAAAAGTTTATTAGTATACAATATATGTAAAAGAATAGATAGATCTAGATATTTTCAATGGTTATTAAACAAAACTTCAGATCCTGCAGAAATATTAGGGCCATATAGCATTAAAGCTATGGAACAGGATAAATTTTTAAGAAAAACTAATGGGAAATTACCAGAAGCACATATTGCATTTATAGATGAAATATGGAAAAGTAATGAGCCTACTTTAAATATATTATTACCACTTCTTAATGAAAAAATATTTTATAATGATGGGAAAGCTATAAAAGTTCCTTTAGTAAGCATGTTTTGCGCAAGTAACGAAATACCAGATGATGAAAGTTTAAATGCTTTATATGATAGGATAATATTTAGAGATTACCTGGGATATGTAAAGGATACGGATAATAAGTTAAAGATGTTTAAAAACTATGTAAGTATGAGAAATAGTGAAAATGAAATAAAGGTAAATACAAAAATAAAATTAGAAGAGATCTATGCTCTACAAAAGAAAACAGAAACTATAGAAATTAAGGATGATATATATTTAGATTTTATAAAGTTGATGGACAATTTAGAAAGAAATGGGATAGTTATATCAGACAGAAGAAAAAATGAGTGTTTAAAAGTTATCCAAGGGAATGCATTATTATGTGGAAGAAATTATGCAGTGGTAGAAGATTTTGAAGCATTAAAAAATGTTTTATGGAATGATTTAGATGATATAGTAATTATAGAAACTAATATTATAAAAATAATAAATCCTTATGATGATAAAGTTAGAGATTATGCTAGAAAATTTAATGAAATAAAAGAAGAAATAGATTATATAGAGGATAAGGATGAAAAAATTAGAGCTACTATTGAAGCTAAAGTGAGTATAGAGAATATTATTAAAAGATTAAATCTATTAATAGAAGAAGCTAAAAATAAAGGCAAAGATACAAAAAATATGGTTAAAAAGAAAAAATATATAGAAGATTATAATGAAAGTATAATGAAGGAAGTTTTAGGTATAGATTTAAGTTTTGAAGAAGATAGTGGTATATAATTATTTTGAAAGGAGTCTTTAAATGAAACTAAATTATTACCAGGTGGTTTTTGAAGAAGACAGAGAAAAAGAAGAAATTTGTACAGAAAAAAATGATAATTTTCAAGATATAGACTCCATATTAGGAATAAAAAAAAGAGAATATAAAAAAGATCAATCGGTAAAACATTATGAGTTTGATTTAGATATATATGAAGATATATATGAAGTTTCTTCTACTATGCAAAGTTTAGTAAAGGAAGGGAAAAGATATTTACCTATATTTGATAAATTATATAAAGATATATTTTTACTTCTATATAAATATGAACCATTTATATATAAGGAAGAGAGAATGAAGTCTACATCTATAATTAATAATAGAATAATTAGAAGTTTAGCTCAAACAGAAGATTTACAAAATTTAAGAAGAAACTGTAGTTTAGATGAGCTAAACTCAGCTATAGGGTGTGAAATTATAGGGAAAAAAGCTGTTAAGATAGCAAAAAAGTGGAACCAAGATCAAGACAAAGAAAAAGAACAATCAGAGGCTATAAATAAAGAAAATAACCCTCATCATAATAATCAAAAAACTTTATCAGATTTGCTAGTAGAGATGCAGGAAGCAGAAGATAAGATAAAGGATTTATCACAGGAAAAGCAAGAATTAGAAGAGAATATAGAAAATTTAAAGAATAATACTAGTGATTTAAGTGAAGAAGATATGAAAAATAAAATGCAAGAAATAGATGAAGAACTAGAGGATATGCAAAAACAAGCAGATAATTTAGAAGAAGAATTAAGTGATAAATTAGAAAAAAGTGAAGAGGATATAGAAAATTTATCAAAAGAAATGACAGAAGCTTTTAATGAAGCGGAAAAAGAAGTTAGAGAGGCCACGTCTTACGTAAAGGATTGGGGATTAGGAGACAAACCTAATAAATCTTCAAAAATTTCTTTTTCTGATAAAGTAGGAGCTCTGGAGCGGATAAGAAAATCTAAAAAGTTAAAAGAGTTATCAGATATAATAGGTAGATTTAAAGAAAGTGCATTGAAAGATCAAAAGAATAAACACAAAGATGGAGCTGTAGCTATTAAATCTGTTAGGATAGGTAATGATATAATACATACTCTTCCAAGTGAAAAAATGCTTTTAGTAAATAAAACAACTAAAAAAGAGTTTTACAGAAAATTTAATCAAAAACAATTATTACAATATGAGTTAGAATCGGATAAATTAAAAGCTAAAGGTCCTATGGTAATATGTATAGATATGTCTAGTAGTATGAAAGGTATAAAGGAAAAATGGTCTAAGGCCGTAGCTATAGCATTACTTGAAATAGCCCAGGAGCAGAAGCGAAATTTTGCAGCTATATTATTTAATGAAGATGCTACAGAACCTATTATAATAGAAAAAGACAAAAAAGAACCAGAAAAAATATTAGATATAGCAGAAAGATTTGATGGAGGTGGAACTTTGTTTGAAACACCTCTTCAAAGGGCATTAGAAGTTATAGAGCAGTCTAAATTTAAAAAGGCAGACATAGTTTTTATAACAGATGGACATAGCTATACTCATCCAGATTTTATAAATAAATTTAATAAATTCAAGGATGAAAAGGAATTTAAAGTTTTAAGTGTATTAATATATGCTGGAGGTAAAATTGGAAACATAGAAAGTTTACAGCTTTTTTCAGATGATATAATGACTATAGGAGAACTTACAGAACTTGAAGATGCAAATTCTGTTATAGCACATAAAATATTTAAAAGTGTTTAGAGGTGTTGTAGATGAGTAAACATTGTAAATATTGTAAAAAAACCATATTTAAAGCTTTTATAAAAAGGCCAGGTATAATAGATTTAAAAGAGAATGAACTTAAAATTTTAAAAGAAATAGATAATAAATTTGCCTATGAGGTAGTAGAATGTTTAAATTGTGGAAAAGCTTTAACAAATAATGATTTAGTAGGAACAGTAATCTGTGAAAATTGCAAAAAAGAGGTGCCAGAAGATAGTTTAATAGAAGGAGTTTGTGTAGATTGTTACTTAGCAAAAAATAGACCGGATTTAAGTAATTTACCAAAAGAAGATTTAATAAAAAAAATTTTGAATTTAGAAAAAGAAATTTAAAGTGTAAATATATATAACAAAGACGGGGAGATATAGATGGATAATATAAATTTCATAAATAAAATTAAAAACATGGTAGGAGAAAAAGGATTAAATATTAAAAAGTTAAATGATGAAACTATAAATATTTTATTTAAAAATGGGTTTTTAAATAATGTTTATGATATTTTTTTATTAAAAAAAGAAGAACTATATAAAATAGATGTTTTTACAAAGGAGCATGTAGATGAACTTATAAAATCTATTGATAAAGCTAAAAATTGTAGCTTTGAAAAATTTATATATGCATCTTCTATACCTAAAGTTAAAGAAAAAGAAGCAATGGTTATCGCTCATACTTTTTTAAACTTTACAGATTTAGTAATAGATATAAATAATAATGATTGTGATAGATTAAGAAGAATAGATGGAATAAGTGAAGAATTAGTAGAAAGTATAAAAAGAAATAGAGTTTTTTTAGTTAATTTATTTATGTATGTTAATCCAATTGCTATAGATGAAAAGAATACAAATATTAAAAGATATAAATTCTGTATAACAGGAGTACTAAATAAGGATACAAATTATTATGAAGAAATGATAAAAGAAGCTAATTGTATAGTAGTAGATAATGTAACAAAGGACGTAGATTATTTGGTATTTGGGGATTTGGCTAATGCTATTAAAATGATGGATGCTAAAAAATATAACACTAGGTTAATATCAGAACGTCAATTAGTAGATATATTAAAGGAAATTAAAGAGAATAATAAGATAAAAAACTAAAAATTAAACAATAAATAAATAGCAAAAACTATTGATATATTAAATTATCAATAGTTTTTTTCTTTTAAATAATTTTAGTTATAAGTAAAAAATTCAAAATAAAAATGAAAATTTATTTAAGTAATATTAAAAACAATATTATTTATATAAAGAATAAATTATATATAATGAAATAAAATATATGTATTTAAGTAATAATAGTAATAATAGTATAGAATTTAACTATTAATTAATTATTATTATAATATAATAAATAGTACTTTCACCATAATGAAAAAATATTTAACAATTATCAAAAAAATGCTAGACTTTATATATTTAATGTATTATAATTTCAATTATAGAGATTAATAATATTTTAACAAGTAAGATTAAAATAAGATTATTAAAGACTTGTGAATTAATTTAATTAATATTAAAAAATTCAAAATAATATTATAAGAAAATATAATCTTTAATTTGGGTTTTGTGTAAAATAATATATTTTACCTATACTTAAATATATATACGTATAAATATATATTTGGAGTTAAGTATTACTAATTTTCTGTGATATAATAATATATTATAAAAATTAGTAATTAAGGAGAGTAACTATGATAGATGATATAGGTAAAAAAATAAAAAAATTAAGAACTAATAAAAAATTAACTTTAAAGGAATTAAGCGAAAGAACAAATCTTTCAATAGGTTTTTTATCACAGTTAGAAAGAGGTCTAACAACTGTAGCTATAGATTCTTTAACTAAGATAGCTAAAGAATTAGATGTGAATTTGACATATTTTTTTCAAGTTCCTAAAAAGAATAAAAAAATAGTACTTAGAAGTTATGAAAAAGAAATATTTCAAGTAGAAAATAATAGATTTATAAAATACAATCTTAGTAATGATTTAGAAGATAAGAGTTTTTTACCAAGATTAATAGAAATACTTCCTACAGATAGTAAAGAGAATATTATTTCTTATCAACATAAAGGAGAAGAATTTGTGTACGTATTAGAGGGTATACTTACATTATTTGTTAATGATGATGAGAAAGAGCTGTATCCTGGAGATAGTGCACATTATGATTCAAGTATAAATCATAATTGGGCAAATTATACTAGTAAACCTGTAAAATTGTTAACAGTTCATACTCCTAATATGTTTAAAGAAGAAAAATATTAAAATTTAATAAAGTAGATTTTATAAAGCAATAGTTTGGGGGGCGGTTTACTTGAATAAAAGCACTATTGTTAACATTCAAAAATTTTCAGTTCATGATGGACCGGGAATACGTACCACTGTGTTTTTTAAAGGATGTCCTTTAAATTGCTGGTGGTGTCATAATCCAGAAACTCAAAGAAGGGAACACGAAATAATGTTTTTTCAGGAAAGATGTACATCTTGTGGTAGTTGTATTAAGAGATGTCCTGAAAAAGTTATAACAATGAAGAATAGTATTCCTGTAGTGGATGAAGAAAAATGCAACTTTTGTGGAAAGTGTACAAACTTCTGTCCCAATAATGCAAGAGAATATGTAGGGAAGGATGTTACATCACAAGAAATAATAAAAGAAATAATAAAAGATGAAGTGTTTTACGAACAATCTGGTGGTGGGGTTACATTTTCAGGTGGAGAACCAATGCTTCATGCTGATTTTATAAATGGGATATTAGAAGAATGTAAGGTTAGAGGAATACATACTACTATAGATACCAGTGGATATGTATCCTGGGACAAATTTGAGAAAGTAAGAGATAAAGTAGACTTATTTTTGTATGATTTAAAATCAATGGATAATGAAATCCATAAAAAATATACAGGAGTAGAAAACACAATTATACTTGAAAATTTAGAACTGTTGTCTAAATATGGTCATAATATCTATTTAAGGATACCTATTATAAATGATGTAAACGATAACAAAAGAAATATAGATGAAACAATTAAATTTATATCAAAGTTACATTTAATTCAAGTAAATTTATTACCATATCATAAAATGGGTATGGATAAATATAAAAGACTTAAAATGGAGTACAAATTAACTGGTGAGGAAAAACCATCAGATGAGAAAATGAATAAGATAGCAGAAAAATTTAAGCAGGCTGGAATTAAAGTAAAAATAGGGGGGTAATTAATTATGATGACAGACAGAGTTAAAAAATTAAGGGAAGAAAGTTTAAAGGCTGTACCACGTATTTCTATGGAGAGAACTAGAATAGTTACTGATGTTTATAAAAAATATGAAGGAACAGTATCAATCCCAGTATTAAGAGCATTAGTTTTAAAGGAATTAATGAAAAGAAAAGAGCTTTGTATTTATGATGGAGAACTTATAGTAGGTGAGAGAGGGGAAGCTGCAGCAGCTACACCAACTTACCCAGAATTATGCTGTCATACAGTTGAAGACTTTGATATAATGGATAAACGTGAAAAAATATCATTTAAAACAACTGATGAAGATAAAAAAATACAAGAAGAATTAATTATTCCTTTCTGGGAAAGAAGATCTATGAGACATAAAATATTAGAAAAAATGACTCCAGAATGGAAAGCTTGTTATGAAGCAGGTATATTCACTGAATTTATGGAACAAAGAGGACCGGGCCATACTGCAGGTGGAGATAAATATTATAAAATGGGATTTTTAGATATTAAAGAACAAATAAAAGAAGCTGTAAGTAAATTAGATTATTTAAATGATGATGAAGCATTAGATAAAAAAGAACAATTAGATGCTATGGATATAGCTTGTGATGCTATAATAATTTATGGAAAACGTTATTCAGAATATGCAGCTAAATTAGCACAAAAAGAAACAGATCCAGTAAGAAAAAAAGAACTCATGGAGATAGCTGAAGTGTGTAGTTGGGTACCAGCTCATGCTCCAAGAACTTTTAGAGAAGCGATTCAAATGTATTGGTTTGTCCACTTATGTGTAATTTCTGAGTTGAATCCTTGGGATGCATTTAATCCTGGGAGATTAGATCAACATTTATATCCATTCTATAAAAAAGAAATAGAAGCAGGAACATTAGAGAGAGAACAGGCTAGAGAATTATTGCAATGTTTCTGGGTTAAATTTAATAACCAACCAGCACCACCAAAAGTTGGTATAACTTTAAAAGAAAGTGGAACATATACTGATTTTGCAAACATAAATAGTGGTGGACTTAAAGCTGATGGATCAGATGGTGTTAACGATGTAAGCTATCTAGTACTTGAAGTAATAGATGAAATGAAGCTATTACAACCAAGTTCTAATGTACAAATAAGTAAAAAAACCCCACAAAGATTTTTAAAGAAAGCTTGCGAAGTTATAAGAGAGGGATGGGGGCAACCATCAATATTTAATGCTGATTCAGTAGTTCAAGAACTAGTAAGAGCAGGAAAATCTATAGAAGATGCTAGATGTGGAGGAACTAGTGGTTGTGTTGAAGCTGGGGCTTTTGGTAAAGAAGCTTATATATTAACTGGATATTTTAATTTACCCAAAATATTAGAAATAACATTATTAAATGGTGTTGATTCTCAAACTGGTAAACAATTAGGTATAAAAACAGGAGATATAAATACATTAAAAACTTATGAGGATTTATTAGATGCATTTAGAAAACAACTTAAGTATTTTGTTGATATAAAAGTAAATGGTAATAGAGTTATAGAAAGATTATATGCAACATTGATGCCGGCACCATTCTTATCAGTTGTTACAGATGATTGTATAGCAAAAGGAAAGGATTATAATGCAGGAGGAGCAAGATATAATACTAGTTATATTCAAGGAGTTGGTATAGGAACAATTACAGACAGCTTATCAGCAATCAAATATCAAGTATTTGATGAAAAGAATATAACAATAGAAGAATTAATGGAAGCATTAAAATCTAATTTCGAAGGGCATGAAGATATATATAACTTAGTTAAAAATAAAACTCCTAAATATGGTAATGATGATGACTATGCAGATGAAATAATGAAAGAAGTATTTGATGCTTATTATAATGAGGTAAATGGAAGACCTAATGGGAGAGGAGGATGCTATAGAATAGATATGCTACCAACAACATGCCATGTTTACTTTGGATCAGTTATAAATGCTACTCCAGATGGAAGAAAAGCTCATCTTCCAGTATCAGAAGGTATTTCTCCATCAAAGGGAGCAGATGTAAATGGACCAACAGGTGTTATAAAGTCAGCAGCTAAAATGGATCATTTAAGAACTGGTGGTACTTTATTGAATCAAAAATTTGTTCCTTCAGTTGTTCAAGGTGAGGAAGGAATAGATAATATGGCTAATTTAGTAAGAGCTTATTTTACAATGGATGGACATCATATCCAATTTAATATTGTAAGTAAAGAAACATTATTAGAAGCTCAACAAAATCCAGATGAATATAAAGATTTAATAGTTCGTGTTGCTGGATATAGTGATTACTTTAATAACTTAGATAAAGTTTTACAAAATGAGATAATAGAGAGAACAGAACAAGAGTTTTAACTGAAAATTAGTTTAATATATTCTTGTAAAGAAAAATAAAAGCTAGGAGAAGGAATTAACATTTATAATTTAGTCTTTCTCCTAGTAACAAATTTGTATTAGGAGGAAAGGCTTATGAATAAGGTAATTGGTTTTATTGGTGCTGGAAATATGGGACAAGCAATGGTTGGAGGTATAGTTAATTCAAAATTAGTTGTCCCAGAAAACATTATATTATCAGATTTAAATGAAAAGGCATTAGAAGCTGCTAAAGAAAAATTTGGGGTTGGAGTGACAACAGATAGTAATGAATTAGCTAAAGAAGTAGATATATTAGTTTTATCTGTAAAACCAAATTTATACCCAATGGTTATAAAGGGGATAAAAGATAGCGTTAAAAAAGATGTTATAGTAGTTACTATTGCAGCAGGTAAAGCATTAGAAGATACAGAAAATATGTTTGGAAAAAGAATAAAAATAGTTAGAGTAATGCCAAATACTCCTGCATTAGTTGGAGAAGGAATGGCTGCTATATGTCCTAATGATTTAGTTTCTAAAGAGGAGACTGAAGAAGTTATAAGTATCTTTGAAAGTTTTGGAAAAGCTGAAATAGTAGGAGAAAAATTGATGGATGCAGTAACTGCAGTAAGTGGTTCATCCCCAGCTTATGTGTATATGTTTATAGAAGCTATGGCAGATGCAGCTGTATTAGAAGGTATGCCAAGAGATAAGGCATATAAATTTGCAGCACAAGCTGTATTAGGATCAGCAAAAATGGTTCTAGAAACAGGAATGCATCCAGGTGCATTAAAAGATATGGTTTGTTCACCAGGAGGAACTACAATTGAGGCAGTAGCAACTCTTGAAAAACAAGGTTTTAGAAATGCTATTATAGAAGCTATGAGAGATTGTGCAATAAAATCTAAAGAAATGTCTAAATAATACAGTGAATATTTCTTCGTTATTCTATTTTAAAAAGTAGAATAACGAAGAATATAAGATAATTTACCAAATTGTAGGAGAAATAATCAGAATATTGAAATTATTCTGGAAATGAGGAGCGATAAAGATGAAAGTAAATGAGTATTTTGATGGTAAGGTAAAATCTATGAGTTTTGTTAATAAAGAAGGAGAGGCTACTATAGGGTTAATGGATGTAGGCGAATATGAATTTTCTACATGTAAAAAGGAATTCATGACAATAGTTAGTGGAAAAATGATAGTTAAATTACCAGGAGAAACAATTTGGAAAGAATTTGGGAAAAATGACACATTTATAGTAGAGGCTAATGAAAAATATAATGTAAAACTTGCAGAACAAACAGCATATATATGTTTTTATAAATAATTTTACTAATGAAAAATAAAAAATAAAAAGGGGAGATAGGAATGGTAAAAGCTATATGGTTTGCATTAATAATTTTAGCGGTGTGGTTTGGAATTATATTATTTAAAGATTTTATGAAACATAAAGATAATTTAGAAAATGTATCCTGGGGGAAAACAGCAATTATAGGTTTTATAGTTAACTTTTTTGACGTTTTAGGAATAGGTGCATTTGCACCCCAAACAGCATTACTAAAATTAACAAAACAAACAGAAGACAGATTATTACCTGGTACTTTAAATTCTGCCAATACAATTCCAGTTTTAATTGAGGCTATAATATTCATAAAAATTATAGAAGTAGATTCGATTACTTTAATATCTATGCTAGTTGCAGCAACTGTAGGAGCTATTATAGGAGCAGGTATAGTATCAAAGCTTCCAGAAAAAATGATTCAACTTACAATGGGATGTGCATTATTAGTGACAGCTTATTTTATGCTTGCAGGTCAAATGCATTGGATGCCAGGTGGTGGAGATGCTATAGGATTACAAGGTACAAAATTGATTATAGCAGTAGTAATAAACTTTATATTAGGAGCTCTAATGACAGCAGGTATAGGTTTATATGCACCATGTATGGCTCTAGTGTTTATGTTAGGAATGTCACCAAAGGTTGCTTTCCCAATAATGATGGGATCCTGTGCATTTTTAATGCCACCAGCATCAGCTAAATTTGTTAAAGAAGGTGCTTATAATAGAAAGGCTAGTGTGTCAATGTGTTTAGCAGGAACAGTTGGAGTTTTAATAGCTGCATTTTTAGTTAAATCCTTGCCAATGGATATATTACGTTGGTTAGTTATAGCAGTAGTAATATATACTGCAACAATAATGCTAAAATCAGCATTTAAAAACAAATCTAAACAAGTTATTGCCTAAAACTATTTTTATATATTTATATAAGGGGGGAGCTTATTCTATAAGTTCTACCCCTAATTTTTTATAAAAGGAAGAATTGATAGTATTTGATAGTGGAATATTATTGTCTCTTTGAAATTTATGTATTACTGATTTCATATTTTCACCATATATTCCATCAGGTTCACCGCTATAATATTTTTTTTCTTTTAGAAGTTTTTGAACCTCATACACATCGGAACCTCGCATGCCAGGTTCTATAGATCTTAGAGCTTTTCCGAAGTTTCCAAAGGGTCCTCCCCATATTATTACAGTTGTACCCAGGGGTACAATTTTATATAATTCAGCTACATTTTTATTTTTCATTCTTATACACCCATGAGAAGAGTGCTGACCTATGGAATATGGTACATTAGTTCCATGTATGCCATATTTGCCCCAGGGAACATTAAGTCCCATCCATCTACCGCCAAAACCATTTCCCCAAGTGCCTTTGGTCACTATTCTCCAAGTGCCTATTGGAGAGGGGGTAGAGGATTTTCCAGTAGCTACATTATAACTTTTTATTATCTCACCATTTCTATATAAATCCATATTGTTTGTAGTAATGTCTATTAGTATAGATGTATTAGTATTATCTACTGGACTAGTTTCTATTTTTTGTTGATTGTGATGTGATAGGAATATTAAAATAATTTCTATTATCAGTATAAAAATTAATGTATAGAACAATTTTTTAAAATTAGACATAAAAAAACCCCCCTTTTTATACTAATATATGCAGAGGGTTTTTATAACATAATAAAAATTATCTACTAAACTTCTTTTTTTTCTTCTTTTTTTGTACAGAGTATCCAAATTTACCTAAAGATTTTTGTGGTAAAGCATAATACTCTCCATGAGAATAAGAAATTAAATTTGCTTTTTCAAAATGAATTTTACCTTTTTGGTCTATTAATTCATCATTTACATTAGTACAAAGTACTTCACATAAAAATAAATGATGGGTTCCTAAAGGCAATATATCTATAACTTTACATTCTAAGTTTATAGGACATTGCTCTATATATGGAACGCTTATTTCATTTGAATTTTTTAGTGTAAAACCACATTCTTTTATCTTATCATTAGTTTTACCAGAACGTACACCACAATAATCAACTGCGCGAACAAGATTATTAGAGGGGAGATTAACCACTAATTCAGGGTTGTTTTTTAGATACTGAAAAGAAAGTCTTTCAGGTCTTATGGCTATGCTTATTATAGGAGGTTTGGTACACGCAGTCCCAATCCAACCTACAGTGAATACATTAGTTTTTCCATCATTTTTAGTAGTTATTAGTGCTACTGGGACAGGATTTAACATAGCACTGCCTTTAAATCTTACTTTTTCCATATACGTTCTCTCCTTGGTAAATTTATATTTAAAATAATTAATATTTAAAATAAGACATAAGTTTCTTATTCTTTTCTATTATAGATATAAGGATTAATCCTAATACATAACAAGATATTGCTTCTCCTAGTCCTACCCAAATTATTGAAAGCAGTAATGGAAGTTTTAAAGTATAATTTAAAATAAAACCAATTACCACTGCATTTATAATTATTGGGGGTAGAGGTGCTAAATATTTCTTGAATTTTAAATTGCTTTTACCTATGTAATAGGTTAATATAGCAGCTATTAATGTGGCTAGTGAACCAAATACTACATCAATAATCCCATTACCACCTATTAAATTAGAAATAATGCAACCCAAAAAGACTCCCCATATAGAATAGGAAGAGAGAAAAGGTAGTAAAGTTAGGGATTCTGAAACCCTTACTTGAATTTGACCATAACTTATGGGAGCCAAAAGTAAGGTTAATACAGTGTAAATAGCAGCAATAACTGCTGAAAACACTAGTTTAGAAATTTTTTTGTTTTGTAAATTCATAATAATACCTCCATAGTTTTTATTAAAGACAGGATGGTTACGAACTGTCTATTATTGTATATAATAAATTTTCAAATTTCACTATATACCTAGTACCTATATAGTTTAATACTTTTAATTAATATAGTCAATTAAATTGAAATACTTTACTTAAACTATGTACAGGGCTATATTTATAAACTATAATGGTGTAAATATGTAATTTAAAAAGGTGATATAAATGTATGATGCGAAAAAGACTATATTAAAAAATGGAATAACCTTAGTTACTATAAAGAAGGATACCCAAATAGCTGCTATTCATGCAGGAATAAAGATAGGAGCTATATATGAAAATGAAAAACAAAAGGGTATAAGTCATTTTATAGAACATATGCTTTTTAAAGGAACTAAATACAAAGATAATGAAACTTTAAATAGAGAATTAGAAAATTTAGGCGGGGAATACAATGCATATACAGATAGTAATTCTACAGTATGCAGTATAACTGTTTTAGAAGAAGAACTGGAAAAATCTATAGAAATTTTAGGAGATATGTTTCAAAATTGTCTATTCCCTCAGGAAGAGATAGAAAGGGAAAGAGAGGTAATTTTATCTGAAATAAGAGGAAGTAAGGACGACTTAGAGGATTATTCTTTTAAAAAGGTAAATGAAACAGCTTTTGATAAAAGTCCATTAAAATATGATACTTTAGGAAATGAGAAAATAGTAAAATCTTTTACCAGAGACAAACTTATAAGATTTTATGAAAGATATTATGTACCTAATAATTGTTTTATATCTATAGTTTCTGATTTTCCACATAATTACGTAGTAAGTATTGTAGAAAAGTATTTTAAAGATTGGTTATGGAAAGAATTTAAAAGAGAAAAAGTCTTAGAAGAAAAGAATAGATTTTTAAAGAAAGTTTCTTACAAGAATAATGTAGAACAAAGTACAGTAGTATATTTATTTACATTACATGGTTTAAGTAAAAAAGAGGAATTAGCACTTACAATATTAAGCCACAGATTAGGTGAAAGTGGAAATTCTGTATTGTTTAGAGAACTTAGGGAAAAGAGAGGATTTGCCTACGATGTATATACAGATTTAGATTTATCACCTCATGTAAAGACTTTGTATATATATACCTCAGTAGGAAGAGAAAATGTAGATGAAACTTTAGAAGTTATAAATCATTGTATAGAAAGTATAAAAAAAGGTAATATAGGTTTTGATAGTAATACTATAAATCTTATGAAAAAGATATTAAAAACAGCTATTGCTTTTACTTTAGAGGATGTAACTGATATAGGAAATTATGCTTTTCATCAAATAATAGATGAGGAAAGCATTTTTCAGTTCTATGAAGATATGAAAGATTTAGATGGAATAAAAGAAGAGGATATATATAATGTAGCTAATAAAGTACTAAATAAACCTACTATACACATACTTTTAAATCAATAACCATTTCGGGAGTGCAAAAATATGTCAAATGTTATTACTAAGATAGAAGTCCAAAAAAGAAATAAAGATAGGGTAAATGTTTATATAAATGAAGAATTTAATTTTGCATGTAGTTCAGAATTAATATACTATCATAATCTTAAAAAGGGTAAGGTTATAGATGAAAATAATCTTAATGATATAATTAGAGAGGATAATTATATAAAAGCCAAAGGTTATGCTTTAAAATATATAGAGAAATCTTTAAAAACAGAAAGCCAAGTTAAAGAAAAACTATATTCAAAGGAATATGATAAGGATACTGTAGATAGGGTTATTAAATTTTTGAAGGATTATGATTTTATAGATGATAATAAATATTGTGATATGTATATAAGAGAAAAATTAAATATTTATGGAAGAAATAAAATAAAATATGCTCTTTTAAATAAAGGAATAAAGGAAAGCATAGTAATTGAAAAGATAAATAATATAGATGAAGAAAAAGAGAAAAAAATAGCCTATAAATCAGCAGAGAAAAAATATAAAATTATGATATTAAGGGAAAAAGATAAATTTAAAATATATAAAAAAATATGGGCATACATTATATCCAGAGGATATAATTCTAATATTGCTGAATGGATAATAAATGAGATTAAATCTAATGAAAATTTATATAAAGACAATAATATATTCTTAGATGAACAAGATATAAAATTAAATAAAAATACAGAAGATAACATAAAAGACGAAAATTTAGATGAATTTCATAATAATTCACATTCTAACAATAAAAATAGTAGTTATAAAGAGAATATTGATATACTTGCTAGAAAAAGATATGATATTATAATAAAATCAGAAGATGATAAAAATAAAATTTATAGAAGATTGAGTAATTATTTGTTAAGAAGGGGATTTAGCTTTGAAGAAGTAAAGAAAAGTACAAATCGTATTTTATATGAAATAGAATAAAGAAATAAGAGGTTGGTGTTATATATGAAAACAAATCCAGTTACTTTAATATTAGCTGTAGTGTTTTTTTTCCCTATTTTAAAAGGCTTTCTTTCAAAGTTTTCTTCTCCAAATTTAAAATTAGATATAGAAGATATAAATAAAACTATATCTTTTGTGTTTTCTTTATTTTTAGGTATATATTATAGTAAAAAAATATTCATAGAACATAATGCAGGAATATATAAAGATATATATGAAAGAATACCTAAAAATATAATAAAATATATAGAAAATAATTTCTTTATGGTATACGTAGTATTAACACCTTTAATAATATTTATAATCTATAAAATAATATTTTTAATACTAGATCTTTTAAATTCCATAACAATATATCCTATACTAGATAAATTGGAAGACATTTTAAGAGATAAGGGAAATATATTTAAAAGAATATTCGGAGCCTTATTTAATATACCTAAATCTATATGCTATATATTATTAATAGCTTTTGTGTTAAATGTATTTTCTATGTTTATTAAAAACGATACTTTAAATAAATATCTCCAATCATCTAAAATTTATAATAATATATGTAAGCAAGCAATAATACCAGTTACTAACTCTAAAATAGCTAAAAAGTTACCTAATATAATAAATAATTCTTTTAAAATAGTGGTAAAAGAAGAGGCGGGTAAAAGTTCATCACAAAAAAACAATTTTAAAGATAAAAAAACTATTGTTTATTATAATGGGGTGACTTTAGAAGAGGGAATAAAATCTAATAAACAAATAAATAATTTTGCAAGGCATTTAGCAGCGGAAGATGCTACATCTAAAGGAAAGGCAAAAATAATATATGATTGGATTGGAACTAATATAGACTATGATCATGATAAAGCTAAAAAAGTTCTTAAAGATAATTTTCAGGTGAAATCTGGAGCTATTACTACATTTAATAGTAAGAGTGGAATCTGTTTTGATTATTCTTGTTTATTTATAGCTATGTGTAGAGCAAATGACATAAAGGTAAGATTAATTACAGGTGAAGGATTTAATGGGGTAAGTTGGGTAAGTCATGCATGGAATCAAGTATATATACCGGAAGAAGGAAGATGGATTAATGTAGATACAACTTTTTATAAGGGAGGTAACTATTTCGATACCAAAAGATTTGATATAGATCATAGAAAATCTCAAATTGCAGGGGAATGGTAAAAATGCTAGTAACTTTTATATAAACTATAAAAGTTACTAGCATTTTATATAGGTTAGTATTTATTTTTATATCATAGTTAAAAATCATTAAATTAATTACTTTTATATTCACATTTAAGGGGGATTTATATTATTTTAAATTTTTAACTATAATATTTATAGCTTTTTCACAATCCTCATCTTTATGATTTAGGGCCCAAGCGGTATTAAAGTAAACTAAAGCTTTTTTATTATTTTTTAACATAGCATAGCAATAACCCAAATTAAAAAAATATTTACTATCTTTTTTTAATATTAGAGCTCTTTTTAATAAAGGAATGGCCTTTTCATATTGTTTTAATTTTATAAAGCAAACAGAAGCGTTGTATAAAGATGAAGCCTCATTTTCTTTGATTTCTGCTGCTTTTTTATATAGATTTATGGCTTTTTCATAATCTTTAGTATTATAATAACTGTTAGCTTTATTAAAGTAACTCATATGTATCCTCCTTGTGTTTACTAAGATGTGCCTGAAGCTTGATTGTATTATTATAATATCCATTTATGTTATTTTTATGCAAAAAAAATAAATCTATTCAGAAAAAAAATTCTAAATAGATCTATTAAAATAACAAATAATTTTTAATGTTTAATTTTTAAAGATATTCTTTTTTCTAAAAACTCTACTACTGCATACATTAAATAAGCTAAAATAGCCAATATTATTATGCTAAACATTACTATATCCAGTTGAGAAATCTGCCCACCATAAATAATTAAGAATCCTAAACCTTCTTTTGCCACTAAAAATTCTCCCATTATAACTCCTACCCATGATAAACCCACATTAATTTTTAAGGTAGATATTAAAGTTGGGATTGTAGCAGGGATTATTAAATGAACTAATATTTGCCATTTAGTGGCACCAAAGGTTTTCATTAATCTTATTTTATCATTATCAACTTCTTTAAATCCGTTTAATACAGAAATTATAGTTACAACAATGGAAATTAAGAGAGCTATCATTATTATAGCATTAGTACCATTGCCAACCCAAAAAATTATAATAGGAGCTAGTGCTACTTTAGGTAATGCATTTAATACTACAATATAAGGATCTAAAACCTTACAAGCAAAATCTGACCACCAAAGGAGTATAGCTATAAAAGTTCCTAGTAAGGTACCATAAATAAAACCTAAAATAGTTTCGTAACAGGTTATCCATATATGCTTAAACAATGTACCTTCACTATAAATTTTTACTAAACTTTTCCACATTCTAGATGGAGTGCTAGTTAAAAAAGGATCTATCCAACCTAAGTTTCCGGCCACTTCCCATAGTACAAAAATAGCTATTAATATTATAAGTCTTGTTATTATTATCTTAGTTTTTCTATTTTTTACTTTTTTAATATATAGTTCCTGTTCTTTTTTTTCATCTATCATATGTCATTCAGCTCCTTCCATATATCGTTAAAATAAACTCTAAATTCTGGAGCTTCTCTACATTTTAAAGGGGAATTACATTTTGTTGAAAGTTTAATAGTTACATCTTTTTTTATTTTTGCAGGTCTTTTAGATAATACAAGTATTCTATCTGACATAGCTACAGCTTCAGATATATCATGGGTTACCATTATAGCTGTTTTACCTTCTTTTTTTATTATATTGTATATTTCATCGCTAATATTTAATCTGGTTTGATAGTCTAAAGCTGAAAATGGCTCATCTAAAAGAAGAACTTCAGGATTAAGAGCTAAAGTTCTAATTAAAGCAACTTTTTGTCTCATGCCGCCAGATAATTCATCTGGATGATGATCTTTGAAATCCAGTAAACCATAATCTTTTAAAAGTTTTTCTATAGTTTCTTTTCTTTCACTATTTAATTTATGTTGTATTTTTAACCCAAGGGTTATGTTATCTAAGACTGTTAACCAATTAAATAAGTGATCTTTTTGAAACATATAACCTATTTTAGGAGAAATAGATTTTTGTTTTTCGCCATCTATATATATGTCACCACTAGATTGGGGAATTAATCCAGCTATTATATTTAGAAGAGTTGATTTCCCACAACCAGAAGGACCAACTATACTAACAAATTCACCCTCTTCAATGGAGAAAGATATATCTTTTAATGCAGGAGTGCTTCCTTTTAAAGAGTGATAGTTCATAAAAATAGTTTCAACTATTACTTTATCCATGTTATCATCTCCTAATTGTTAGAAAATAAGCTTTATCTTGATTTATTATATGAGTAAGTTATAATAAATGTTATTAATAATTAGGATTAAGCATAAACTTTTAATAGTCAGCATTTAAAAGAAAAAATAATGTTAGATGAAGTGATTTGTAATAATTGGGAAAAGGTATATTCTATCACATAATGTTTAGTTGAATAATGGTTATTAAAAGTATATAATATGCATAGTTAATATGAATTTAGTAATATATTTTTTATTAAGTCAAAATATGTATAAATTTATTTCGTTTTTCGTTGTTTTAATATTTAATGTAAAAAGGTGATTATATATGAAAGAGATATTAAAAATGGGCTTAGATGTAGGCTCAACTACTGTAAAGATAGTTATACTAGATAAGAATTACAACATATTATACAGTATTTATGAAAGACACTTTTCTGATATAAAAAACACAATAGGTAAGTTAATAAAGAATACTTTTAATAAATTTAAGGATCGTAGTGTAAGTATTATGGTTACGGGTTCAGGTGGGCTTGCTGTATCAAAATGGTTTGATATACCTTTTATACAGGAAGTAGTAGCTTGTACAAATACTATTAAAAAATTTGCTACTAATACTGATGTAGCTATAGAGCTAGGGGGAGAAGATGCTAAAATTACCTTCTTTGATGATGGAATAGATCAAAGAATGAATGGAACTTGCGCTGGAGGTACTGGTGCTTTTATAGATCAAATGGCATCTCTTCTACAAACAGATGCAAAGGGATTAAATGACATTGCAAAAAATTATAAAGTTATACACCCTATAGCGGCAAGATGTGGGGTTTTTGCTAAAACAGATGTACAACCATTGATTAATGAAGGAGCTACAAGGGAAGATATAGCTGCTTCTATTTTTCAAGCGGTAGTTAATCAAACCATAGGAGGCCTTGCCTGCGGGAAAACTATAAAAGGTAATGTAGCTTTCTTAGGTGGACCTCTTTATTTTTTATCTGAACTTAGAAAAAGATTTATAGAAACATTAAAATTAACTAAGGATCAGGTTATTTTTCCTGAAAATTCTCAGTTGTTTGTAGCTATGGGAGCTGCATTAACTGTAAAAGATAGGAAAATAGTTACATTGAAATATTTGTTAGATAAACTAGAGGAATTAGAGAATATTAAGTTGGAATCTGTAGCAACATTAAGACCATTATTTGCTAATGAACAGGAATATATTGAATTTAAAAATAGACATGAAAAACATAAAGCAGTGGAAAAAAGTTTACAGGACTTTAAAGGGAATTGTTATTTAGGAATAGATGCAGGTTCTACTACTACTAAGGTTACTCTTATAGATGAAAAGGGACAATTATTATTTTCAAGCTATGGGAGTAATAAAGGAAATCCTTTAAAGTCTGTAATCAAGATACTCAAAGATTTATATTCAAAGCTACCTAAAGAAGCTCAGATCTTAAATTCTGTAGTTACAGGTTATGGCGAGAAATTAATAAAAGCCGCATTAAATATAGATATTGGAGAAGTGGAAACTATATCACATTATAAAGCAGCAGAATTTTTTAGCCCTGGAGTAGATTTTATTTTAGATATCGGTGGACAAGATATGAAATGCCTAATTATAAAAGATGGTGTTATAGAAAGTATTATGCTTAATGAGGCTTGTTCATCAGGATGTGGATCTTTTATAGAAACTTTTGCACATTCTTTAAAAATGAGTGTAGAGGATTTTTCTAAAGAAGCATTAACATCTAAAAATCCAGTGGATTTAGGATCTAGGTGTACTGTGTTTATGAATTCTAAAGTTAAACAAGCTCAAAAGGAAGGAGCTACTATAGGAGATATATCTGCAGGTCTTTCATATTCAGTAATAAAAAATGCTCTTTTAAAAGTAATAAAAATAAGAGATCCTAAGGAAATGGGAAAGAAGATAATAGTTCAGGGTGGAACGTTTTATAATGAAGCAGTTTTAAGAGCCTTTGAACTTATATCGGAAAGAGAAGCAATAAGACCTAATATAGCAGGTCTTATGGGAGCCTTTGGTGCTGCACTTATAGCTAAAGAAAGATATGAAGAAGGCCATAAAACTACATTAGCTACAATAGAGCAATTGGAGAAATTTTCTGTAGAAACAGAAATGAAAAGATGTGGCAAATGTCAAAACAATTGTCTTTTAACTATTAATAAATTTTCTGATGGTACACAATTTGTATCAGGCAATAGATGTGAAAGAGGAGAAGGAAAAGAGATAATAGAAAATAAAGTTCCAGATTTGTATGAATATAAATATAAAAGGATATTTAATTATATTCCATTAAAAAAAGAAGAAGCTAAAAGGGGAATAGTAGGAATACCAAGGGTTTTAAATATGTATGAAAATTATCCATTCTGGTTTACGTTTTTTACAAAACTAGGATTTAGAGTGGAATTATCCCCAAGATCTAGTAAAAGAATATATGATTTAGGAATAGATACTATTCCCTCAGAATCGGCTTGCTATCCAGCTAAAATAGTTCATGGTCATATCAAAAGTCTTGTAGATAGGGGAATAAACTTTATATTTTATCCTGCTGTAGCTTTTGAGCAAAAAGAACAAAAGGAAGCTAATAATCACTATAATTGTCCTATGGTGATTTCTTATTCAGAAGTTATAAAAAATAATATGGATATAATTAGAGAAAAAAATATAAAATATATGAATCCATTCCTATCCTTAGATAATAAAAAGAAGTTAGCTAAAAGACTTTATGAAGAATTTAAAGATGATTTTAATATAAGTCTTTATGATATAAAAAGAGCAGTAGAGTTTGCTTATGAGGAAGACCAAAGGATGAAGTTAGATATAAGGAAAAAGGGAGAAGAAGTTATAGAATATTTAAAAAGAACAGGTAAAAAAGGTATAGTATTATCTGGTAGACCTTATCATATAGATCCAGAAATAAATCATGGTATAACTAATATAATTACATCTTTAGATATGGCAGTTCTAACAGAGGATTCTATAGCTCATTTAGGAAGAGTTGAAAGACCTTTAAGAGTAGTAGACCAATGGGTTTATCATTCAAGATTATATGCAGCAGCTAGTTTTGTAGCTGAAGAAAATAATTTAGAACTAGTTCAGCTTAATTCCTTTGGCTGTGGATTAGATGCGGTAACAACAGATCAAGTTCAAGAGATTTTAGCAAGAAGTGGGAAAATATATACTCTTATAAAGATAGATGAAGGTAGCAATTTAGGTGCTGTAAGAATTAGACTACGTTCTTTAAAAGCAGCTATATATGAAAGAAAGAAAAAGAACTTTAATCCCATTAAACATTATGATATATCTGAAAGACCAGTTTTTACTAAAAAAATGAGAAAAAATCATACAATATTGTGTCCACAAATGTCACCAATTCATTTTCAGTTTATAGAAGAAGCATTTAGGGCTTCTGGATATAATCTGGAGATTCTTCCATCTGTAGATAAGAAAGCTATAGATGAAGGTTTAAAATATGTAAATAATGATGCTTGCTATCCTAGTATAATTGTAGTTGGTCAAATTATTGAAGGTTTAAAATCAGGGAAATATGATATAAACAATACGTCTGTTATAATAAGCCAAACTGGTGGAGGCTGTAGAGCTACCAATTATATTGGATTTTTAAGAAAGGCATTAAAAGAAGCTGGATATTCTAATGTACCTGTCGTATCTTTAAATGTAGTAGGATTAGAAAAGAATCCTGGATTTAAGATAACACCTTCTTTAGGAAATAAATCTATGATGGCTTTAGTATATGGCGATTTGTTCATGAGAGTTTTATATAAAGTACGACCTTATGAAAAAATACCAGGTTCAGCAGACTTACTTTATAAAAAATGGATAGAAAAGTGTAAGAAAAGTATTTACAATGGTGATTTAAAAGAATTTAAACAAAATATAAATGATATTGTAAGAGATTTTGATGCTTTAGAAATTAAAAAAATAACTAAACCTAAGATTGGAGTAGTTGGAGAAATTTTAGTTAAATTTCATCCTACAGCTAATAATGATGTAGTAAATATTATAGAAAAAGAAGGTGGAGAAGCTGTAGTTCCAGATTTAATAGATTTCTTTTTATACTGTGCTTATAGTGAGAACTTTGTATATAGATATTTATCAGGTAAAAAAAGAAAAGCAGTATTAAACAATATTGGAATAAAAGCTATAGAATTTTATAGAAAAGAAATGAAAGCGGTTTTAAGAAACAGTAAAAGATTTTCACCACCAAAAGAAATAGAAGAACTAGCAAAATTAGCTGAGCCGATAGTTTCTATAGGAAATCAAACAGGAGAAGGCTGGTTTTTAACCGCAGAAATGATTGAATTAATAGAAAGTGGAACTAAAAATATTATTTGTATGCAACCATTTGCTTGCTTACCTAATCATGTTACAGGAAAAGGTATGATAAAGGAATTGAAAAGGAATTTTAAAGGGACTAATATAGCAGCCATAGATTATGACCCAGGAGCAAGTGAAGTTAACCAATTAAATAGAATTAAGCTTATGATGTCTGTGGCCTTTGAAAATTTAGAAGCGCAGTTAGAAAAACAAGAAGTAAAAAATGCTAATGAAGAAGTAGCAGTATCTAGAAAAGATGATTAAAAATATAATATTTAGAAATGATATGAATATAAATTCTATATTCACTAAGTTGGAATTAGCTATATAAAAATTGCTTATTTACTGCGTAAGATTAGTTACAAAGATAGGTTATCTCAAAATAGATTTAATTTTAATGTAGCAAATAGAAAAAAATATATGTAATAAATCATATGAATATATTTTTTCTATTTGTGGAATTAAAATTAAATCTATTTTTATTTTGAAACAACCTTAATTTATATTTTTACTTTAATAAGTTACACTATTGATTTATAAATTTATAATAATTTATTTTATATTTTTTTCTGCTTCTTTACTAAATTTAGTGTTTACTATTTTGTTGAATTCGGGTCTTGTAGGGATTAATTCTTTATCATAGCTTTGGATTATATCCATTAATTTATTTAAATTTTCTTCTTTTAAAGTAGGAGTATTTGCAAAGGAATTTATTTTTTTATAATTTTTAATAACATCTACAAGGATATCTTCTTTAGCTCCAGGGAAGAATGAAATTATAGACTTTGCTATTTCTTCTTCGGTATGTTTATCTATCCATTTTTGAGCTTTGTATATAGCATTTGTAAACTTCTGAATTGTCTCTGGATTTTTTTCCATATAAGATTTAGTACTAAAATAACAAGTATAAGGTATATTTCCTGCTGATTCACCTATAGATGCTACTATATGGCCTGCATTTTCTTTTTCAAGCATACTAGCGGTAGGTTCAAATAAAGCTGCATAATCACCAGTACCTGATTTAAAAGCACCAGCAGTAGCGGTAAAAGCTATATTTGTAATAAGATCTACATCTGATTTAGGATTTATACCATGACTTTTTAATACATATTCTAAGGCCATTTCAGGCATACCACCAGGTCTTCCACCTATTATTTTTTTACCTTTTAAAGATTCCCATTTAAAGTTTTCTTCTTTTTTACGTCCAACTAAAAAAGAACCATCAGATTGGGTTAATTGAGCAAATAATACAGGGTAATCTTCTCTTTTTTGATTATAAATATAAATTACCTGTTCCGGACCACAAAATCCTATATCTGCACTTTTACTTAAAACTTGTTGCATGGTTTTATCAGCTCCTTGGCCAGTGGAAAGGTCTATTTCTATACCTTCTTCTTCGAAAATACCTTCATTTATAGCTACATACATAGGAGCATAAAAAACAGAACGAACTACTTCATTTAGTCTTACCTTTGTCAAGTTTTTCTTATTATCATCTTTGTTATTACAGCCAGCAAATAGAGTTAGTGAAAATACTAAAAGTGCTAGTAAAGATATTACAGTAATTTTTTTGTTTTTCATAATATCCTCCAAGATAAATTTTATATCATTTTATAATATGAGATTATTATTAATTATGTTAAATACTTTTATATGATTTTAATTTTCTATGTTTATTTATTGTTTAAAGATTAATAAATAAAGAAATATAATAAATTTGATTTTAAAAAACATGTAAAAAATATTAGTGCTGAGGTCTAGAGATATATGAGAATGTTTTTATAGAATTTTATAAATATTCTCATAGAATTACTTGAGAAAATGTGAAAATAATGGTATTTTAAAAGAGATATACAATATTGTAATATATAGTTATGAGGGGAAATACATGAATATTGTGAAAGAGTGCCTAGAAAAGTTTTATAGATAAAAAGTAATAAAGAATAGAATTTTATAGTGTTTTGGGGGATGAATATTATGAAAAAGCCAAAGATGCAAATATTATTTGCCATTTCTATTATACTGATTTCTTGTTTACCTATTATCATGAATGAGGGACAAAGTTATACTGCATTTCAATTGTTAGCAGGAAATGTTAAAATGATGAATCCTGTGATACCAATTCAAGTTCCAGCATTTTTATTGCTTTTTACACCAATACAGTATTTAATACATATGATTTTACTTATAAGAAATAATACTGATAGGTATGAGGGAGTCATTGTATACTTAAGTTTGCTGACTACGGTGATAGGAATTTTTTCTCTTCTATTATGTGGATTGGGAGTAGAGAGTGCATTTACTATATGGGTATGGCTTCGAATGCTTCTCATTATTATTGCATATGTGTCACCTAGAGTGTATGAATCATTTCAGGATTTTAAGCAAATGGAGAAATTACAAAAGGTAGAAGAACAAAAGGAAAGAGTAGCAGCACAGGAAAAACAAAGGGAAGATGCTAAACATATGAAACGTATTAGAAAGAATCCATATCTTAAAAAGATTCTTTGGAAAATATATAAAAGTAATATGAGAAATTCTATATTATTAATTACAGGGGCTGCTGTTTGCAGTACATTTTTGTTTGCTATTATTGCAGTTTATGAGATGTTTTCTAATTTACAAAAAGGGAATATACCAGTAGTTGGGGATGAATTATCAGTTTTGCTATGGGATTCAATTATTTTGATTGGGATTGTAGCTATTTTTTTATTAGCCATTCCTTTAAAAATATATATAAAAAGTAGAATCAAAGATTATGCTTTAATGGTTACTTTAGGAATGAGAGATAGGGTTTTAAGATTTTTTATTGCCATTGAGTATACAGGAAGTTTAGTTACAGGGTTATTAATTGGAATTTTCCTAGGGAGTATTTTAATAGTTGTATTTCAGAATATTATAAATTCTATATATCCAGCATTTATTTCCATATCCATTCCTAATATAAAAACTTATTTTTTGGCATGTTTTTGGATCATTTTATTATTTTTAGCTTCAACTATTGTAAATCATGAAATTTATGTTGAAATGGGATTAGTAAGTTCATTAAATACGTCTGTAGTAATAGAGAAAATTCCAAGCAAATGGTTAGAAATTAAATTTGCTGTGGGAGTGCTAGTGATGTTTTTTGCTAGTTATTTATTTTCTAAGCCTGTGTGGACAGAATCTATTTATCTTATTGTGTTATTTCTACTTGGTTCCTATATGGTAATTAGTGCAGGAGGAGCATGGATTTTAAAAAGTTATAGAGAGAAAGGAAATGGGTATTACAAAAAGCTCCCATTATTTCAACAGTTTTATAGTAAATTTAAAACACAAAGGTATAATTTTTTTATAGTATATATTCTTCATTTTCTACTAATTGCATATTTTTCAGTACGAGTATTATCAATACTTCCACTTGATAGAATGGGTACATTGTTTCCATATGATTATGTGTGCTTAGGAGAAAAAAGTGATGAAAAAGTTTTTAAAGAATTTGAAAAAAATTTTTCTAATAACAGTTTAATACTTCCTATGGTACGAATTACCGTTGCTAGCTCAAGTGAAAAAAATAGCGGAAGTAGGGCAGATATAAGTTTTCAGGGACAGAATATAGGTATTTCAGAGAGTAGTTACAATCAATTAACAGGAAAAAAATTAGGACTTCATAATAAAGAAATTTATATTTCTTTTCAACAGGATAAATCAAAAAAGGCACATTTGCTAGATTTTTCAGTATTGGGTGGTAGTCCAAGAATGAGATTTGGAATGCCAAAACCTTATTTATTCGGAGAGAGAGAGAGAATTTTTGATTCAGATTATAAAGTTGTAGGACAAGAACGTAGAACTATTATTGGAGAGCTTGCAGGAGGAATGCAGGAAAATATTGTGGTTTTTTCTGACGAATATTTTGAATCAATTTATTCTACTGGAGATGGTCCAAGTTTATTGGGGCTATTTAATATAAAAAAGGAGAAAAGCAATGGGGCAGCTATTAAATTTTTAGATTATGCTAAATCTCATATGCAATATAGTGAATATGATTCTATTATTCAGCCTGTATATGAAAAAAAAGTTTTACAAAATAACACATTGTTAGTTCATATGCTAAAATTGTTGGAATATATATTTGTAATTATATTATTATTATTTAGTATACTATATGTTCTGGTTGTAAAAGTGGTTTCTGAATTACCAAGCACCCAGAGTAGAATGAAACAGCTAAAGTATTTGGGAATGACAAAAAGATGGTATAGAAAAATTTTAAACTTTGAAAATAATATCACAGTAATTATGCCATTGATATTGGGAATGGCAATGAGTATTCCATGTATTTTTGTTAATTTTAAAGTTCGTTATTTTACAAAAGTAGAACAACAGAATTTTTGGAAATATGAAATATGGATTATAGGGTTTTATGTTCTTATAAATTTAATTGTTGCATTAATAATAGGCAGGCTTATGATTTTCCATGGGGATAAGGAGGAATAATTATGGAGGTTATAAATATAAAGGATTTAGTTAAAAACTATAATTTAAATAACAGCAATGGGAAGATAAAAAATAAGATAGAAGTAATAAAAGGAGTAAATTTGATTGTTGAAGAAGGAGATTTTATTGGGATTATGGGGAAATCAGGCTGTGGAAAGACAACATTAATGAAATTACTTGGTTTTATTGATAGACCCACATCTGGTAATATCATTTTTAAGGGTAAAAATTCAAAACAGTTTAGCAAAGATGAAATTGCAGATATTAGAAGAAAAGAAATTGGTTTTGTTTTTCAGGATTTTTATTTGATGGATAGCCTAAGTGTAAAGGAAAATATTATGCTTCCAATGATTCTGGAAGGAGAAGAGACTAATAAAATGTTAAGTGCAACGAAAGAGCTGGCTAAGCATTTTGAAATTAGTCATTTGTTAAACAAAAATGTTTATGAATTGTCTGGAGGAGAAAAACAGCGAGTGGCAATATGTAGAGCCTTAATAAATGAACCAGATTTAATATTGGCAGATGAACCAACGGGAAATTTGGATTCTAAATCTGCACAGCTTGTAATCGATAGTTTGATTAATATTAATAAAGATATGAAGAAAACAATAATACTTGTAACCCATGATGCTCAGATTGCTAGTTATTGTAAGAAAGTAATATTCTTAAAAGATGGAAATATTATAGGTGATATTAATAAAAAGCATAAAAAGGAAGAGTTTTATAATAATATTATTGGAATGGTAAAAAAATTATAAAATTTTAATTTTAAATATTTACTGTATATTAAATGTTTTATCTATTTATAATATGTAATATAATTAATTTATGTTAAATGTAAATTAGGTTATTGACATTATATTGGTAACAGTTATATAATGAATAAAATGATTATATATATAATAAAGCTTTGAAAAAGAGGAGTAGGGATAAAAAAGTATTAAGAGAGGAAAACTCAAAGGCTGAAAGGTTTTCTATACACAGTTTGTCTTGAAGGTAGCTTTGGAGCTTCTTTACTGAGTTTAGTAAGTAAAGACGGATTTCTTATTCGTTAAATATACAAGAGCCTGTAGTTTTGCAGGAAAAAAGGTGGTAACGCGAGGTTTTTCGTCCTTTTAAGGATGAAAGGCCTCTTTTTATTTTTAGTTAATGTTGTAAAAATATAGATTAAGATAAAAATATAAAAAGGAGGTAAGCGTATGACTATGATTATTAGAGCTGTAAGTTTTGAGGATTATAAAGAAATAAATGAAATAAGATGCATGGCTGGAGTACGAGAAAATATTTTAGGCAGGATTAGTGAAAGATTTGAACAATCTAAGGGATTTATACAAAGTTTAGACAATAATGATCATCTACTTGTTGCAGAAATAAAAGAAGAGGATGAAAAGAAGATTGTTGGAGTCATTGGTTTAAATGTAAATAGCAATCCTAGAACAAGACATACAGGATCACTAGGAATGATGGTTCATAAAGCTTACCAAGGAACTGGCATAGGAAAAAAGCTTATGAGTGAAATTCTTGATTTAGCAGATAACTGGCTTATGGTAGTTAGAATAGAATTAGGAGTATTTACTGATAACGAAAAAGCTATAAAGCTATATGAGAAATTTGGATTTAAAATTGAAGGAACAAAAAAGTATGCTGCTATTAAAAATGGCAGATATGCTGATGAATATATAATGGCAAGATACAAAAATATATAACGATAAGAGGAGGAATTTAAATGTCAGAAACAAGAGAAATGGCAAAAACTTATGATCCTAAAGAGTTTGAAGAAAGACTTTATAAAAATTGGGAAGAAAAATCTTATTTTACACCAGAGGTAGATGAAAATAAGACACCATATACTATAGTACTACCACCACCAAATATAACAGGAAAACTTCATTTAGGCCATGCATTAGATGATACATTACAAGATATATTAATGAGAACAAAAAGAATGCAAGGCTTTAGTACTCTATGGTTACCAGGACAAGATCATGCTAGTATTGCTACAGAAGTTAAAGTTGAAAATGAATTATTAAAAGATGGTATAGTAAAAAAAGAAATAGGAAGAGAAGCATTTCTTGAAAAAGTATGGGAATGGACAGAAGAATATAGAGGAAAAATAAGAAACCAAGTTAAAAAATTAGGCTGTTCTTTAGATTTTACAAGAGAAAGATTTACTATGGATCAACAATTGGATAAAGCAGTAAAACATTTCTTTGTAAAATTATATAATGAGGGCTTAATTTATCAAGGTAACAGAATAACAAACTGGTGTCCAAAATGTAAAACAGCTCTATCTGATGCAGAAATAGAATATAGTGAACATGAAGGACATTTTTGGCACGTAAAATATCCAGTAGTAGGTAGTGATGAATATTTAGAAATAGCTACTACAAGACCAGAGACAATGCTTGGAGATACAGCAGTAGCCGTTAATCCAAAGGATGAAAGGTATGCTCACTTAGTAGGGAAAACTCTTATGTTACCATTAGTTAATAGAGAAATACCTATAGTTGCTGATGATTATGTAGATATGGAATTTGGTACAGGAGCAGTTAAAATAACTCCAGCTCATGATCCTAATGATTATCAAGTAGGTAAAAGACACAACTTGCCAGAAATTAATGTAATGTTTGATGATGGAAGAATTAATTATGAAGAAACTAGATATCATGGAATGGATAGATATGAAGCTAGAAAAGCTATAGTAGAAGATTTGAAAAATGAAGGTTCCTTAGTAAAAATAAAAGAGCATAATCATAATGTAAGCTGCCATGATAGATGTAATACAGTAATAGAACCTATAATTTCAAAACAATGGTTTGTAAAAATGGAGGAACTTGCAAAACCAGCTATAGAAGTAGTAAAAAATAAAAAGGTTAATTTTGTACCAGAAAGATTTGATAAAACTTATTTCAATTGGATGGAAAACATTCAAGATTGGTGTATATCAAGACAATTATGGTGGGGTCATAGAATTCCTGTTTGGTATTGTAAAGATTGTGGTGAAGTTATAGTAGTTACTGAAGAACCAACAAAATGCCCAAAATGTAATAGTGAAAAATTACAGCAGGATAATGATGTTTTAGATACTTGGTTTAGTTCAGCTCTATGGCCTTTTTCAACTTTAGGCTGGCCAGATAAAACACCAGATTTAAAATATTTTTATCCAAACAATACATTAGTAACAGGATATGATATTATATTCTTCTGGGTAGCTAGAATGGTATTCTCAGGACTTTATTGTATGGATGATATTCCATTTGATACAGTATTAATCCACGGTATAGTTAGAGATTCAGAAGGAAGAAAGATGTCTAAGTCCTTAGGAAATGGTGTAGATCCAATAGAAGTAATAGAAGAATATGGTGCAGATGCACTAAGATTTACATTAGTAACAGGAAATGCTCCAGGAAATGATATAAGATATTATCCTGAAAGAGTAGAATCTGCAAGAAATTTTGCTAATAAAATATGGAATGCATCTAGATTTGTTCTTATGAACCTGGATAAAGATTTAATGGATAAATATAAAGATAATAAAAACTATACTATAGCTGATAAATGGATATTATCAAGATTAAACAAAGTAGTTAAAGAGGTTACAGAAAATATAGAAAAATTTGAGCTTGGAATAGCTTCTCAAAAGATTTATGACTTTATATGGGGAGAATTCTGTGATTGGTATATAGAACTTGTAAAACCAGTATTATATGGAGAAGATGAACAGTCAAAAGGAATAGCTTTCAATGTACTTCATAGAGTATTAGAAACTTCATTACAATTATTACATCCTATAATGCCATTTATAACAGAAGAAATATATACTCATTTATATACAGAATATGAATCAATAGTTATATCAAAATGGCCAGAATATGATGAAAATCTAAAAGATGAAAAATCAGAAAAGGCTATGGAATATATTATAGAAGCTATTAAATCTATAAGAAATGTTAGAACAGAAATGAACGTTCCACCTTCTAGAAAGGCTAAATTAATGATTTATTTAACAGAAAATGAAGCAGAAACATCCTTTAAAGAAGGAGAAGTTTATTTCCAAAAACTAGCTTCAGCTTCAGAAGTTAGTTTCTTAGAAAATAAAGAAACATCAGATAAAAACGTATCTGTAGTTACAAGAGGAGCAGAAATATTTATACCGTTATTAGAATTAGTAGATATAGAAAAAGAATTAGAAAGACTAAATAAAGAAAAAGAAAAACTAGAAAAAGAAATAGATAGAGTAGAAAAAAAATTATCTAATGAAAAATTTGTATCTAAAGCACCAGAAGCTGTAGTTAATGAAGAAAGAGAAAAGGGTGAAAAGTATAAAGCAATGCTTAAATCTGTGCTTGAAAGTTTAGAATCATTAAAATAGGCTTTAGTCTAAGCTAATTATATTAATATTTTTATACTTTATTAATAAGTTTTGTATTAAGTTATAAATATAATATAAAATAGTAGAAATACCATAAATACAGGGAAGATAATTTGTAGCTTTCCTGTATTTATTATATAAAGATACAAAGTATACGTTAAATTTTTTATAGCTAAATAGAAACAATATAAAGGATAAAGGTAACAAAAAAGTTATGATTTGTGTAAAAGATATACATAGGAAGTGATTATATATGGATTATAAAGAAGCTAGAGAGTATATACAATCAAAAGCTAAGTTTGGTAGTAACTTAGGATTAGAGAGAACAGAAAAGCTCTTAGAACTATTGAAAAACCCTCATAAGAGGTTAAGATGCATACATATAGCAGGTACAAATGGAAAAGGATCTACTACCGCAATGATTTCTGCAGTATTAAAAGAGGCTGGTTATAAAGTTGGAATGTACACATCCCCTTACATAGAGGAATTTGAAGAAAGAATCCAAATAAATAACTATAATATACCTAAAGATGATTTCAGCCATATTATAACTAAGGTGGCTAATGTGGTAGAAAAGGTAGAGAATATGGGATATGGAAATCCTACAGAATTTGAAATTATAACCGTTGCTATGTTTTACTATTTTTGTTTAAAAAAAGTGGATTTTGCGGTGATAGAAGTAGGATTAGGAGGAAGACTAGATTCTACTAATGTATTAGAACCTATCTTAAGTATTATAACCTCTATAAGTTATGACCATATGAACATTTTAGGTGAAACTTTAGAAAAAATAGCTTATGAAAAAGCAGGAATAATAAAAAAAGCTCCTGTTATAGCATATCCACAAAAGAAAGAATCAGAAAAAATTATAGAAAAAGTATGTAAAGAAAAAAAATGTGAGCTTATAAAAGTAGAAGATAATTTAATAAATGTAAAGAGAGAAATTATACAAAAAAATATAGGGCAGCAAAGTTTTAAATTAAAAACTAAAGAAGATACTTATAATATATGTTTATCCTTATTAGGAGAACATCAAATAAAAAATTGTATTGTAGTTATATTAGCTATAGAAAAGTTAATAAAATTAGGAATAAAAATAAAAAAAATATGCATAATATCAGCCCTTAAAAAAGTTAAATGGCCAGCTAGACTAGAAATAGTAAATAAAAATCCTCTAACAGTAATAGACGGAGCCCATAATATAGAGGGTATAGAAAGTTTAAAAAATAATGTGAGTAAATATTTTAAATATAATAAGCTTATTTTAATATTAGGCATATTAAAAGATAAACAAGTAGAAGACATGATAAAAATATTAGTACCACTAGCAGATAGAGTATTAACAGTAACTCCCCATAATGATAGAGGGGAAAGTTCGAAGGAATTAATGCATATTGTATTAAAATATAATAAAAATTGTGAATATTTAGAGGAATATAAAGAATGCTATAATAAAGGAAAGTCTTATTATGAAGAGGGAGATATAATTTTAATTTGTGGGTCATTATACATGGTAGGAGATATGAGAAAATTAATAAAATAAGGAGAGTGTATTACACTTTCCTTATTTTATTTTTTTAGCTTCTTGTAGCGCTTTGGATAATTGATCTGGACAGGAAGTATTTTTAGAACCACAAGTTATACCTTGTAATCTTTTTATAGCTTCATCCACATCCATTCCCTCTATTAGACTAGATAATCCTTTAAGATTACCATCACATCCTCCAAGAAAGTTAACCTTTACTACTTTATTTTGGATTATATCAAAAGTTATTTCTCTTGAACAGACTCCAGTAGGTGAATAAGTGTGCATATTTATAGCTCCTTTCTATTGAAATGTTAAATAATACAAATATTATTATATAATATAAAACTTTATTGCTCAACATAAAAGATTTATCACCAAATTAGCTATTTTTCACATATTATATTATAGAGCGAGGGGTGATAAAATGAGGTATATTTATGTATGCAATACATCTACAGATTGTATTTCTAAGGTTTCTATAGATAATTTTAAAGAAGAAAACAAAATAACCCTAAATAATGAAGCATCCACTAGAATAGGGCCTCATGGTATATGTGTATATAATGATAAATTGCTAGTAGCTAATAGTTATAGTAATTCTCTTTCTGTAGTAGATGGAAAATTAGGAAGAGAAGTTGAAAATTATTTTATAGGAATGCATTGTAATGATGTAGTTGCATATGGAGATAAAGCCTATGTTATTTGTGGTGATCTAAACAATGTAACTGTATTTGACATGGTTAAAAAGAAAATTTTAAAACAAATACCTTGCGGAGATTTACCACATAGCATAGTTATTGATAAACAGAAAGAAATATTAATGATATCAAATATGGGAACAGATAGTATAACATTAATAGATTGTAAAGAAGAAAATAGAGTGAAAAATATAAGAGTTGGATCTTATCCAACAAAAGCTGTTTTCACAGTAGACGGTAAATATATATTAGTATGTGAAAGCAATTTAGGTTCTGATTATAAAGGAAGTATAAGTATAATATCTAGAAAAAATTATAAACTTTTATATAGAATTCCTGTAGGAAATTCACCAGTTGATATGTGCGTTGATGAGAAGTTATGTATAGTTTCTAATTTTGGTGATGGTACTATTAGTTTGATTGATATAAATTACTATGAAAAAATAAAAGATATAATTGTTGGTGGCATGCCTCGAGGAGTGTGTAAAATAAAAGATAATATTTATGTGGGAGATAATTATAAAAATTTATTTTTAAAGATAAATATTAGAACTAACAATAAAAAATATATACCTATAGGTGGAGAACCTACAGGTATTTTAGTATTATAATATCAATTGTCATTTGTTGATTTTAAAATGTTTAATATTTGTGAATACATTGCACTAGAATTTTCTTTCCACTTAGAACAGATTTCTTTTGCTTCTTTATTTGAATTTACAGATAACTTTATATCCATTAATAAGAAGTTATTTTCAGTGGCTTTTAACCTTACTAAGAAGGTATCTTTGTTTTCTAAGGTATAATCAGCCATGATATTAACTTCTTTTTTTATCGAATTTAATTTAGAGTCTAAATAATTATTTATAGATTCAATTTTATCTTCACTAATTCTATCTATAAACATTGAGAGAACACGGTTGCCTTTTTCTGTAATTATTATTTTATGTTGATCTGTATTCTTAATAAAGCCAGAAGATGCAAGTTCGGATAGATATTGCTGTAAAGTAAAATAATTAATTAGATTATTTTCTAATATAATTTCGGTTATTTTATTATTAGAGATAGAAAGGTCTAATCTATTAAATACATAAAGAATCAGCAATTTATTTTCAGCTAATTCTAAAGCATCATCAAACATCAAATTTCCTCCCCAAAGTTTAGTTAAAATAATTTATATATAATTATATCATAAAAATTAAGTGTAAATTACTTTAATGAATAAAAAATAATTATTTAATGCATATAAAAAAATATATTTTATATAAATAAACATGAAGAAATATTTAGTTTGGAGGAATAAAATGAAAGATAAATTTAAAAAGAGAATGGTATTTTCTTTACTATTATTAGTTTTAGCCATAAGTATGTCTTTTTTTATTAATGGAAGAGGACAAAATGCTTCATTAAATATTAGGAATAAAGTGCCAATATATAGAGTTGATACAAAAGAAAATAAAATATCTTTGACTTTTGATGTTAGTAGAGGAGACGAATATATAGAAAAAATATTAGATATTTTAGATGAAAATGATGTTAAAGCTACCTTTTTTTTAGTAGGAGATTGGATAGAGCAAAATCCTAAGAAAGTAAAAGAAATTCATAGTAAAGGACACGAGATAGGCAATCATTCTCATAGTCATCCTAATATGAGTATAATATCTAAAGAAAAAATAGTAAAAGATATCAATATTAATGATGCTAATATAAGAAGAATAACTGGAGAAGGTACTAAATTATTTAGATTTCCAGGAGGGTATTATAATGATGAAGCTGTGGATATAGTAAATAAAATGGGATTATGTTCTATACAATGGGATGTGGATAGTATTGATTGGAAAGAACAAGGTGCAGATTTAGAATATGAAAGAATTATAAAAAAGACTAAACCTGGGTCCATATTACTTTTCCATAATACAGCTAAATACACTCCAGATAACTTACCAAGGATAATTAAGGAATTAAAAGAAAATGGATTTCAATTTGTAAAGGTAGGGGATTTAATATATAAAGAAAATTATTATATAGATTCAGCAGGAGTACAAAAAAAGAATTAAAGTTTAAATTATAAAATGAAGGAATATTTAAAAAAATATAGAAAATGTAGTATAGGTGTAATATTTTTACTAAAGAGGGTGGTTAATATACAAAAGATATAATATTATGATAAATCAATAATAAAATTACAGGGGAATAAAATATTGTAAACTGAAGAAAATAACTAAAAATAGTTATTTTCTTCAGGAGTGTGTAAAATGAAAAAAATATGTATATATTCAGAGGATGAAAATTTTGTAGGGCATATTCATAATATGATAAAAATATTAGATTTAGATTTGGATTGTTCAAGGGAAAATACTTTAGCAAATAGTGAATACATAGTAATAAATAGAGATATTAATTTTGAATATGATGGAATAGATTGTGAATATTGTTTTATAAATATGGATTTGTTTAAAAATAAAAATGTAGATATAAAAGGTGTTGTTATAACTTATGGATTGGGAAATAAAAACACTATTACTTTATCTAGTTTGGAACAAGAAAATATAGGAATTGTCTATTGTATTCAAAGATATATAAGCATATATAATGAAAATATAATAGAACCACAAGAGATGCCATTAAACATTTATTATAAAGATGAAAGTTGTCTTTATGCTTATATGGTTATTATAACTATTGCTTTAATACAAGGAGTACATATTTCTAATATAGAGAGTAAAATATTTAATTCTATAAATAAATTTTAACTTTATGGCATATTTTAGATATATAAATAATAAATATATGTTGTATGAATGAATTGAAACTAAGGGAAAGAGGGGTTATGATGGACAATTTAATGTTAAACAATAAAATTTATTTAGAGGGAACGGTGGTTGAGGATTTAGAATTCAGTCACGAAATGTACGGAGAAGGATTTTATAATTTTAAAATGGAAGTTCCAAGATTAAGCGATGTATCAGATATATTAAATATAACTGTATCTGAAAGATTGTTAGCAGATATGGAACTAAAAGTAGGTATGGACATTATAGTAGAAGGCCAGCTAAGATCTTATAATAAATTTGTAGATGGAAGTAATAGACTTATATTAACTGTATTTGCTAGAAACATAGAATATTGTATTGAAAGAAGTAAGAATCCTAATGAAATATTTTTGGATGGATATATATGTAAAGAGCCTGTATATAGGACAACTCCCTTCGGTAGGGAAATTGCTGATTTATTGTTAGCAGTAAATAGACCTTATAACAAGTCAGATTATATCCCTAATATATCTTGGGGAAGAAATGCTAGATTCTGTAAAACTTTACAAGTAGGAGATAATATAAGAGTTTGGGGAAGATTACAAAGTAGATATTACCAAAAGAGAATTTCAGAGGATAAAACCATTACTAAGGTAGCTTATGAGGTTTCTATATCAAAGATGGAGAGAGTAGGAGATGAACAAGCAGATAATAATGGTTATGAAGAAAGCTATGAAGAAAATTACGAAGAAAAGAATTTTATGGATAATATAAAAGAAAAACATGCATAAAAAATAGTATGTACAACTTTTAAGGTTGTACATACTATTTTCAAGTAAATTCAAATGAATTAATAGAACAATGGTTTAAGTATAAAAGATAGTTTTAAAAATTAGATATTATAAATCTATTTTCTTAAATCATCTAAAAGTTTAGTTTTATCTTTAGTCTTTACATCTACTTCTTTTATTATTTTAGCCGGAGCACCAGCGACTACTACATTTTCTGGTACATCAGTAGTAACTATAGAGCCTGCAGCTACTACAGAACCTTTACCAATTTTTACGCCTTCTAATATAACAGCATTTGCTCCGATAAGAACATTATCTTCAATAGTGCAAGGGTTACTGCTAGGTGGTTCTAAAACACCAGCAACTACAGCACCAGCACCTAAATGTACATTTTTACCAAGCTTTCCTCTAGCACCAACTACAGCGTTCATATCTACCATAGTTTCCTCTCCTATTTCAGCACCTATATTTATAACGGCACCCATCATAATAACAGCGTTTTCACCTATTATAACTTTATCTCTTATTATAGCACCAGGTTCTATTCTAGCATTTACTTTAAGCATATCAAGTAAAGGGATTGCAGATTTTCTTCTATCTTGTTCTATTCTACAATTTTTTATTTTATTCTTATTTTTTTCTATAAGAACTAATATTTCTTCTGATTCACCAAATAATATATATAAATCACCACTATTAAATTTTTCTATGTTTGTAAAATCACAGTCTGAAAGATCTCCTTCTATGTAGGCCTTGATAGGAGTTGATTTTTTAGCTTCTTTTATGTATTTAGCTATTTCATATGGATCTGTTAAATTGTAACTCATTATCTTTCCTCCTTATTTTATAATAACACTATTATAATAAATATTAATGTTTAAATAAAGGGGGTATTTAATATATATGAAAATAATAGTAAAATTATAGTATAATAAGTAGAAATATTAGAAGAAAAATCATTAAGAATATATGGAATTAAATCTTGTAAATTATTATTGAGATTTAATAAAACATATCGATTTTAAAATAGCAAAAATATAAAAAGAAAGGAAAAGTTATGGTTTGTTTAATTTCCGTAACATGGTAATACTTTAATGGATTATATGAAAACTCAAGAAGTTATCTCTAAAAAAGTTCAAAGAATTGAGATTTCTGGAATAAGAAGATTTTTTAATAAGGTTTTAAATTATAAGGATGTTATTTCATTAACCTTAGGTCAACCAGATTTTAAAGTGCCAAGCAGAATAAAAAAGGAATTAATAAATGCCATAGAAGAAGATAAAACGACCTATACATCTAATGCAGGATTAAGAGATTTGAGATTAGAAATAGAAAGATATCTTAAAATTATGGATATTAATTATAATGCAGAAGAAATATGTGTAACTGTAGGTGGTAGCGAGGGATTAATGTGTGTATTTTCTACACTATTGAATGAAGGAGACAAAGTTTTAATACCGTCACCTGCATATCCAGCTTATGAAAGCTGTGTAAAACTATTAGGGGGAGAAATATTAAATTATAAATTGAAAAATGATTTTTCTATAGATTTTTCAAATTTAGAAAATATATTACAAAAGGAAAAACCTAAAGTTATGGTGTTATCTTATCCATCTAATCCCACAGGGGCTATACTTTCTAAAGAAGATAATTATAAATTATATAAAATAATAAAAGAAAATAATATTATAGTAATAAGTGATGAAATATACAGTTCCTTATGTTTTGAGGAGAAATATTATTCTATAGCTCAGTATGAAGATATAAAAGATAAGGTTATATTGGTTAGTGGATTTTCAAAGATGTTTTCAATGACTGGTCTTAGAATAGGATATGTTTGTGCTAAGAATGAATTCATAAATTCTATAATAAAGGTTCATCAATATAATGTGTCTTGTGCCCCTTCTATATGTCAGTGGGGAGCCTATGCAGGATTAAAATACTGTATGGAAGATGTAGCTTATATGAAAGAGGAATTTATAAAAAGAAGAGATTTTGTATATGATAGATTAAAGTACATGGGCATAGATACCTATCTTCCAAAGGGTGCTTTTTATATATTTCCTTCCATAAAAAAATATAATATGACTAGCGAAGAATTCTGTGAAAGACTTTTAAAGGAAGCTAAGGTAGCTATAGTTCCTGGTTCAGCCTTTGGAGAAATGGGAGAAGGGCATATTAGGATATCTTATGCCTATAGCATGGAAGAATTAAATGAAGCTTTAAATAGAATGGAATCTTGGTTAAATAAACTCACAATATAAGGAAGTTGTGTCGCAACTTCCTTATTTATAGTACAGAGGAGAGAGTATAGAGAACAGATGTGGATGATTTTGTTCCGCTACTCTACACAAAATCTTTAATTATAATATTTATGATAAGTTAATTATTGATTTAAAAATTATAAGATTAAATTTTAATTTAATATAGATGACTTCAAAAAAGCGATAGCGCCGGAGGCTTTCTAAAAAAAATAGTATTTAGTTTTAAAAATTTAAGTTTAATTAAACATAATTGGCGTAGCCATTCTAATTTATTATACTTATTAATTATTACTTATTCATAACCTATACACTATTAAATTTGTTTGCTACTGCAAATGGTTTAAATTGTAAGTGCATACATTATAAATCTTATGAAAATATAGTCTTTTGACATGCTACCGCATTAATTTTCTATCGAAAATTTTTTGAAGTCCTTACTGAAAAGAATATAAATAACTAAAAATTTTTAATCTACCTATAAATCCATAAATACCCTATAAGGGAAAATATAATTGTGGATTTTACGTAACAGAGTTGAGTAAAATTTTCCTTATCTATACTCTGTTCATTGTACTCTGTACTCTAAATAAGGAAAGTGCGTCGCACTTTCCTTATATTTTAGCTATAAAGCTGCTTGTATTACGTTATCCATGTTGTATAATCCAGCTTCCTTACCACTCATAAATAAACAAGCGTTTAATGCGCCTACAGCAAATACTTCTCTAGATAAAGCTGTATGTTTGATTTCTATAGTTTCTCCAGCTCCAGCAAATATAACATCATGTTCACCTACTATAGTGCCACCTCTTATAGCATGCATACCTATTTCATCATGAGTTCTCTTTGAACTACCTTCTCTTCCATAAGTATATTTAGTATCATCTTTTATGGAACCTCTTATAGTATCTCCTAGAAGAATAGCAGTTCCACTTGGAGCATCTACTTTTTGGTTATGATGTTTCTCTATTATTTCTATATCAAAGTTTTTATACATAAAAGCACTTATATTTTTTAATATATTGTTGACTATATTAATACCTATAGACATATTAGCAGATCTGAAAACAGGTATTTTTTTTGAAGTTTCTTCTATAAGTTTTATTTGTTCCTCAGAAAAGCCTGTAGTGCATATTATTATAGGCATATTTTTTGAAGTAGCAAAGTTTAGCAAACCATTTAATGCGTCAGGCCTTGAAAAATCTAGTATAACATCAGCTTCTATATTACATTTATTTATATCATTAAAAACAGGGAAAGAAGAAGTTGCTTCACCTTTATCTATGCCTGCTACAATTTCTAAATTAGAATAATTTTCTGCTAAATTACAAATAACCTTTCCCATTTTCCCATTAGAACCATTTAATATAACTCTTACCATTGAAAGTCCTCCTCTAAAATTATTATATAAACAGAGTTCTTGACTTCAGAGAGAGTTTTTACTGCCACTGAAGTCAAGGAATCGTTATCCAGGGATGTACCCGCTCTTTACTCCCACTTTGAAGAAAAGCAGAGAGTCCAAATCTAAATCTTCGATTTGGTGTGAATCGCTTTCACAGAGTGCGATGGGAGTATTAGAGCGGGTAGTCATCGGATAAGCTAAATTTTTTATTAGATATTTTAATAGTAAAGTGTAGAGATAAACTCTACACTTTATATTATATTACATTAAATTATAAGCTTTTAATTCTTTTTTTAATACTTCTAAATTATTTTCATTCATTTCACATAAAGGAAGTCTTAGATCTCCTACCTTCATGTTCATAAGATTCATTGCTGTTTTTACTGGTATAGGATTTGTTTCTATAAATAAAGCATTAGTAAGAGCTAAAGAATCTAATTGAATTTTTAAAGCTTCATTAACCTTACCATTTAAATATAATTCACACATATTATGAACATCCTCTGGAATTACATTAGCTAATACAGAAATAACACCTATTCCTCCAAGAGCTAATATAGGAATTATTTGATCATCGTTTCCAGAATATATATCTAATTTGTCACCACATAAAGCTTTAATTTGAGCTATTTGACTTATATTTCCACTAGCTTCTTTTACAGCTACTATGTTTTTATCTTCGCATAACTCTTTTAAAGTACCAGGGGTTATATTAAGTCCTGTTCTTCCAGGAACATTATATATAATTATAGGAGTATTAACAGCATCAGAAACAGCTTTAAAATGTTTAACTAAGCCTTTTTGTGTTGTTTTATTATAATATGGAGTTATTACTAATAATCCATCTACTCCTATACTTTCTGCCCATTTACTCATAGCGATGGAGGCGGCAGTATTATTACTACCAGTACCAGCTATAACAGGAATTCTTTTATTTACTTTATCTATTACGAACTTTATAGTTTCTTTTCTTTCAGTTTCCGTCATTGTAGTTGCTTCACCTGTAGTTCCGCAAACTATTATAGCATCAGTTTTGGATTTTATATGCCATTCTATTAGTTCAGAAAGTTTAGTAAAATCTACTCCAGTTTCATTGAAAGGGGTTACTATAGCTACTCCAGAACCTTTAAAAATACTCATAAAAATACCTCCTAAAGTTTACTTATTTACTTTTTATTATATGCTCAGCTATTTGAATTGCGTTAAGTGCAGCACCTTTTCTAATATTATCTGCTACTACCCATAAATTTAAGCCATTATCTACACTAAAGTCTCTTCTTATTCTTCCTACATAAACTTCGTCATGACCAGCTACATCAATAGGCATAGGATAAACTAAGTTATCCACATCATCTTTAAGTACTATACCCTCAGCATTTTTGTAAATTTCAAATATATCTTCTAATTCAAAAGGTTTTTCAAGCTCTACATTTATACTTTCACTATGCCCATGGAATACAGGTACTCTAGCTGTAGTTGCTGTTATTTTTAGACTGTCATCATGAAGCATCTTTTTAGTTTCATCAATCATTTTCATTTCTTCTTTTGTATATCCGTTTTCTAAGAATACATCTATATGTGGCAATATATTTCCTGCAATAGCATAAGAGAATTTTTTTGGTGCCTCTCCTGTATAACCATTTTTAAGATCATTAAAACCGCTTAAACCAGCACCGGATACAGCTTGATAAGTTGAATATACTATTCTTTTGATTTTATATTTATCATGAAGAGGCTTTAAAGCCACTAAAGCTTGTATAGTTGAACAATTTGGATTTGCAATTATTCCTTTATTCCATTTTATATCTTCAGCATTCACTTCAGGAACAACTAAAGGAACTTCCGGGTTCATTCTCCAAGCACTGCTGTTGTCAATTACTGTAGCACCATATTTAACAAAAACAGGTGCAAATTCTTTACTTATATCTCCACCAGCAGAAAATAATGCGAAATCTATTTTTTTATTTTTTATATTATCTTCTTTTAATTCCTCTACCAATATTTCAGAAGCTTTAAACTTTAAAGTTTTACCTGCAGACCTTTTAGAAGCAAAAAAGTAGATGTTTTCTATAGGAAAGTTTCTACTCTCTAAAATTTCTATAAATTTTCTTCCTACCATTCCAGTAGCTCCTACTACTGCTACATTGTAATTCATAACATATACCTCCCAAATCAATAATAAATAATCATGTAATTTATTGTAGTTAATAATATTATATAACTGATTGGATAAAAAATATATAGGCTTTTTGGTATATAAAAATAAATAAAAATATATTGTTTTATATATCTTTAATATTTAAATTTAACAGTGCAAAATAAATTAAAAAAGAAAAATAACTTTCATTTTTTAAAATATTTGGAAAAATATTAATTCTATATAAATGGCTCAAATAAAGAATTTATTGCAAACAATTTATAAAATAATATAAAAATAAACTAAAATAACATGATTTAAATGTGGATTAACATTCAATTTTTGAAAAATTACAAAAAAGTGTCATCAATAAGTGTTTACTTGCATATTGTATAAAAATAAAAGAAAATATATTAAAAATACAGTGGCATCAAAATAATTTTTATTGGTAATAAGTGAACTTTCACTTGTTTTTATAAAATAAGCTAAAAGGGGGAAGTTTAGTGAAAAGTAAAAGGTTATTAGCAGCTGCAGTGTCTTGTATTGTTTTGGCTTCAGTAGCGCTGACTGGCTGTGGAGGAAAGAAAAATGCATCAGGAGGTAAAGGTGCAGACAAAGAACAATATCTAAATATGATTTTGCAAGAAGAACCTAAAAGTTTAGATCCAGCTAAATCAACAGACTTGTATTCTTCACAGGTTATTTCTGAGGTTTATGATGGATTAACAAGATTGGAAGTAGATGAAAAAGGTAAAGATGTAGTTAAGCCAGCAGGAGCAGAAAAATGGGATATATCTGAGGATGGATTAAAATGGACTTTTCATTTAAGAGATTATGAGTGGTCTGATGGAAAGAAAGTTACTGCAAAGGATTATGAATATGGTATAAAAAGAAACTTAGATCCTAAAACTGCATCAGAGTATGCTTACTTATTAGCTCCAATAAAAAATGCGAATGAATATAATGCAGGAAAAGCAAAAGCTGATGAAGTTGGAGTAAAAGCTTTAGATGATAAAACTTTAGAAATAAATTTAGCTGGACCTTGTGCATATTTCTTAAAGATAACATATTTTAAATTAATGATGCCACAAAGACAGGATATAGTTGAAAAGTATGGAGAGAAATTTGGTACAGAGGCTTCTAATATGGTATTCTGTGGACCTTTTATCATAAAGGAATGGGTACATGCGAATAAAATGGAATTAGTTAAAAATGAAAAATATTGGGATGCTAAATCTGTCAAATTAAATAATGTTCATATGAAAATTATAAATAATGAATCTGCTAGAATGCAAGAGCTTCTAAATGGAGGAATAGATTTCAGTAATGTTCAAAAACCAGAATGGAAAGAAAAGTTCAAAAAAGCTGATAAATTTGAAGTGAAAAAAGTTATTGAACCAGCAACAAATATTGAATTCTTTAATCAAAAAGTTAAATTATTTAGCAACGCTAAAGTAAGAAAAGCTTTTTCTTTAGCTATTAATAGAGAAGAGGTTTCAAAAACTTTATTTAAAAATGACTTTACACCAGCCTATGGATTTGTTCCACTTTCATTACAAATAGGGGATAAAGAATTTAGAAAAGAAGCTAAAGAAGAACCAATCAAGAAATTAAAAGAAGAAAATCAAGATCCAAAGAAACTTTTAGTTGAAGGATTAAAAGAATTAGGAATGGATTCTGATCCAAGTAAAGTAACAGTAAATTATTTAACAGGCTCTACAAGTGATCAACAAAAAGAAATTTGCGAATTTTTCCAAGAGATGTATCAAAAAGCTTTAGGGGTCAAAGTAAATATAGAATATGTTCAATGGCCAGTATACATGAAAAGAATAAATAATGCGGAATATGAAATATCTGGTATGGCTTGGACAGGAGATTATGATGATCCTATGACAGAATTTGATTTGTGGATGACTGGAGCCAAAGCTCTCCCAACAAATTACTCAAATACAAAATATGATGAATTAATTAAAAAAGCTGCATTGTTACCAGAAGAAAAGAATGAAGAAAGAATGAAATTATTTAAAGAAGCTGAAGAAATATTATTATATGAAGATGCTGTAATAGCACCAGCAGTTTATAGAGCTAGAAATATTTATCAAAGAAAATATGTAAAGGGAATAATGGTTCCACAATTTGGTTCTTTATATGATGTTAAATATGCCTATACAGAAGGCAGAGAGTAATAGTATGATTATATGCAGCAGAGCCTTTTAATGGCTCTGCTGTTATAAGTTACATAAAAATATATTGGGGAGGGGTAAAGATGTTTAAGTATATCTTAAAAAGATTAGGATATATGTTGCTTACTTTATGGATAGTAATAACCATAACTTTTATGCTAATGCATGCTATACCAGGAGATCCATTAGCATCTAGTGCTAAAAGATTACCACCACAAATAAGAGCTAATTATTATGCTAAATATGGATTAGATAAACCATTAACAACACAATATGTGGTTTATATAAAAAATTTATTAAAGGGTGATTTAGGAGATTCTCTAGCTTTTGCAGGAAGAAGTGTAAATACAGTTATAAAAGATGGATTGCCAGCATCAGCACGAATAGGCATTCAAGCAGTATTCTTAGGGTTCGTATTAGGAATAATATTAGGGGTTGTGGCAGCCTTTAAAAGAAATAAATGGCCAGATTATATAGTTATGTTTTTAGCCTTGATTGGTGTTTCTATACCAAGTTTTGTTTTTGCAGCACTACTTCAATATATGTTTACAGTTAAATTCATGATATTGCCAACTACTGGTTGGGGTGGTGCAAAGTATACTATACTTCCTACTATAGCTTTAAGCTTAAGTCCTTTAGCTATATATGCAAGATACATGAGGAATGAGTGCTTGGATGTTTTAGGACAAGATTATATATTGACAGCAAAAGCAAAGGGGGTATCAAAGGTTTCTTTAGTTTGGAAACATATAATAAGAAATGCTATTCTTCCTAGTATAACTATATTAGGGCCTCAAATAGCAAGTATATTAACAGGATCTTTTGTTATTGAAAGTATATATGGTATACCGGGATTAGGAAGCTCTTTTGTTGGAGCTGTAAATAATATGGATTATTCTATGATTATGGGACTTACTGTATTTATGGCTGCTCTTTATATATTTTCTTTGTTAGTTGTAGATATATTATATGGAATTATAGATCCAAGAATTAGAATTACAAACTCAAAATAATAAGGGGGGAGAAAAATGGCTGAAATAAGTAAAGATAAGTTTGAAATAATAGGAATAGACAAAAATGCATCTAATGAAATAAATAGACCTAATATAACTTATTGGCAGGATGCTTGGAGAAGACTAAAGCAAAACAAAGTAGCCATAGGGTCATTAATATTACTTATATTAATAGCTTTAATGACAATAATAGGACCCTATTTAACTCCATATAAATATTGGGTTACAGATTCTAATATTGTAAATATGGTGCCTAATTCTGATCATTGGTTTGGAACAGATATGTTAGGTAGAGATTTATTTGCTAGAGTATGGAAAGGTGGAAGAGTTTCTATAATAATAGGAATTTTGGGAACTATTATAGAAATGACAATTGGAGTTATATATGGTGGAATATCTGGTTATTTTGGTGGAATGGTTGATGATATAATGATGAGAATAGTAGAGATATTATTAAGCGTTCCCTATTTAATAGTTGTTATTATAATTTCTCTTATATTAGGAAAAGGGGTTATATCTTTAGTAATAGCAATGACTATAACTGGTTGGTGTGGTATGGCTAGAATAATAAGAGGACAAATTTTACAAATAAGAGAGCAAGAGTATGTGTTAGCAGCTCAAGCTTTAGGGGCTAAGCCTTCAAGAATAATAAAGAAACATTTACTACCAAATACTATGGGTATATTAATTGTTAACATTACTTTAGATGTTCCATCATTTATATTTGGAGAAGCTTTTTTAAGTTATATAGGACTAGGTATACAATCACCAAATACTAGTTGGGGTTCTTTGGCATCAGCGGCACAACCAAACCTAATGTTTTACCCTTATCAACTGTTTTTCCCTGCTTTATTTATAAGTTTGACTATGCTATCATTTAATCTGCTAGGTGATGGATTAAGGGATGCTCTTGATCCTAAGATGCGTCAATAAAGGAGGGGGATATGATGGAAAGAATATTAGAGGTAAGAAATTTAAAGGTTTCTTATCATACCTATGCAGGTGAAGTACAATCTGTTAGAAATATAAACTTTCATCTTAACAAAGGAGAAACCCTTGCTATAGTGGGAGAGTCAGGATGTGGGAAAACTGTAACAGCTAAGGCTATAATGAGATTAATACAAGAACCACCAGGAGAAATTAAAGAAGGATCTGAAATAATTTTTAATGATAAAAATATATTAGATATGAAGGAACAGGAATTAAGACAGTTAAGAGGGGCTGATATAAGCATGATATTTCAAGATCCTATGACTTCTCTTAATCCTACAATGAAGGTTGGAAAACAAATAGCTGAAAGTTTAATTATCCATCGTGGAATGAACAAATCAGAAGCTTTTAAAGAAGCTGTTAATATATTGCAATTAGTTAATATACCTAATGCTGAAAAAAGAGCTAATCAATATCCACATGAATTTTCAGGTGGAATGAGACAAAGAGCTATGATAGCTATAGCATTAGCCTGTGATCCTAAAATACTCATAGCAGATGAGCCTACTACAGCATTAGATGTAACTATTCAAGCTCAAATAATGGATCTCATAGGAGAGCTGCAAAAAAAATTAAATACAGCAGTTATAATGATAACTCATGATTTAGGGGTGGTTGCAGATACAGCTCATAGGATACAGGTTATGTATGCAGGGCAAATTATAGAAAGAGGAATTACAGATGAAATATTTTATAAGCCAAAACATCCTTATACTTGGGCGTTGCTTCAATCAGTACCAAGATTGGATACAAAGCATAAGGGAGAACTTTACTCCTTAGAAGGAACTCCTCCAGATTTAATTAAACCACCAAAAGGATGTCCTTTTGCATCAAGATGTGAACATTGTATGAAAATATGTAAAGAACAGATGCCAGAAGTAACAAAATTAACAGAAACTCATGAAGTTTCATGCTGGTTACAGGATACTATGGCACCTAAAGTTCATAGCTCTTTTTTATCTGGAGGTGAGAAATAATGGGGAATGAAAACTTAATAGAAGTTAGAAATTTAAAAAAACATTTTAAAGTTGGAAAGGATGCTATTTTAAAAGCAGTAGATGGAGTAAGTTTTGATATAAGAAAGGGGGAAACTTTAGGGCTTGTTGGAGAATCAGGCTGTGGTAAAACCACTTGTGGAAGAACTATATTAGGTTTATATGAAGCTACAGAGGGAGAAGTTATATTTGAAGGGGTAAACATTCATAATTTTAGTAAAAAAGAAAAAAGAGAGTTTACTAAAGAAGCACAAATAATTTTCCAAGATCCATATGCTTCTTTAAATCCAAGGATGACAGTTGCGGATATAGTAGGAGAGGGTATAGATATTCATGAGATTTATACAGGAAGAGAAAGACTTAATAAAATATATGAATTGTTAAGTTTAGTTGGATTAAATAAAGAACATGCCTCTAGATTTCCACATGAATTTTCAGGTGGACAAAGGCAGCGAATTGGAATAGCAAGAGCGTTAGCTATAGAGCCTAAGTTTATAGTATGTGATGAACCTATATCAGCTTTGGATGTATCTATACAAGCGCAGGTTGTAAATTTGCTTATAGACCTTCAAAATAAATTGGGGCTTACTTATTTATTTATAGCTCATGATCTTTCTATGGTAAGACATATATCTGATAGAGTAGGAGTAATGTATTTGGGGAATGTGGTGGAGTTGTCTGATAGCCAAGAATTATATGAAAATCCACTTCATCCCTATACAAAAGCCTTATTGTCTGCTATACCTGTTCCAGATCCTAAAGTAGGAAGAGAGAGAGAAAGAATTATGCTTCATGGAGAAGTTCCAAGTCCTATAAATCCTAAACCAGGATGTAAGTTTGCAGCAAGATGTAAGTATGCAAAGGAAATTTGTAAAAAAGAAAGACCGGAACTTAAAGAAAGAGAAAAGGGTCATTTTGTTTCTTGTCATTTGTTTGACTAAAAATTATTATAAATAAAAAACAAAAATAATTATAAATTTAAAAGTAGTGGGAGTGTATATTTAAACATATGCTCCCATTGTTTATGCTAGAAAAGATTATAATTCTTTTTCAGCTTTAAATTAGATTTGAAATATGTATCACAGAAGGAAGAAGAAAGTAAATAATATATAGTAAAAAAGAGGCTGGTATTTTAGTCTCTTTTTATAATGGTATAAAATACCCCTACAAGGCAAATAATAATAATAAATTATTTGTATGGAGGGATATAAATGACAAAGACTCCTTTAAAAAAAGTAATAAAATCTAAAATTAAAGCTAATAAGGAGCTTACTAAAGAGGAAAAATTAAGAGAAAAAATGAAGTATGAAATAGCAACGGAACTTGGGCTACAAGATAAAGTAGACCAATTAGGGTGGGGAGGGTTAACCTCAGAAGAAACAGGAAGAATAGGCGGTATAATGACTAAGAGAAAAAAAGAGCTGAAACTTCCTAAAAATGAAGAAATATTAATGATGAGTGAAATTAAAAATAGCATGCAATAAAAACGCTAATCTATTGACTTACCTAATAAAAGTATATAATATTTATTAGGTAAGTATATTTTTTATAAATTAAGGAGAGTTTAGCGATGGAATGTTATAGAGAATTTGCCCATATATATGATGAACTTATAAATGAGGATATAAATTATAAGAAATGGGCTAAAACTATAACAAATATATGTGATGAAATTAACTTAAGTAAGATGGATTATTTAGATTTAGCTTGTGGTACTGGAAATTTAACAATACAAGTATCTCCGTATTTTAAAAGTGTATGGGCGGTAGATCTTTCTTATGATATGTTAACTGAAGCTGAGAATAAGTTTAGAGAAAATAATATAAAAGGTAAATTAGTATGTCAAAACATATGTGATTTAAAATTAAATAAAACTTTTAACTTAATAACCTGTTGTTTAGACGGTATAAATTATATATTAGAAAAAAAATCATTAAATAACCTGTTTAAAAATGTATACAATCATTTAAAAGAAGATGGATTATTTATATTTGATATAAACTCTTACTATAAATTAAATAATATTTTAGGAAACAATCTCTTTAGCTATGATGATGAAGAGATTACGTATATATGGAGAAACTCTACAGAAAATAATATTACCAATATGGATATTACATTTTTTATAAGAGAAGATGAAAATGATTATATAAGATTTGATGAAGAACACAAAGAAAGAGCTTATAAAGAAGAAGAAATAGAAGAAATTATAATAAATAATGGATTTAAAATATTAAGAACTTTAGACAATTATGAGGATAAAAAAATTGAAGAAACAACAGAAAGAATAGTTTATATATTGACTAAATAGTTTTCAAATTAAAATTATGAAGGTTAGGTGAATTTAAATGAAAGATAGATTAGTAAAAGCCATTGCTAAGGATGGACAGGTAAGAATAATAGGAGCGATAACAACAGAATTAGTTAATGAAGGAGTAAAATTGCATAATTGTGCTCCAACAGCAGCTGCTGCTTTAGGAAGAATGCTTACAGCAGGAGCATTAATGGGAACTACATTAAAATCAGAAAAGGACACTTTAACATTACAAATTCATGGTGGTGGTATTGCTAAAGGTGTTGTAGTTACATCCTATGCAGATGGGCATGTTAAAGGATATATAGGTAATCCTACAGCAGATATACAGCCAAATAGTAAGGGAAAATTAGATGTAAGTGGAATTATAGGTAAAAATGGTAACTTATTAGTTATAAGAGACATGGGATTGAAAGAACCTTATATAGGGCAGGTTCCTATATATACTGGAGAAATAGGAGAAGATTTAGCTTATTATTATACAGTATCAGAACAAACCCCTTCAGCGGTAGGTTTAGGAGTATTAGTGGATAAAGATTTATCTATAAAATCAGCTGGTGGATTTATAATACAAATGATGCCTGGTGCTGATGAAATGTTAGCAGATTTAATAAGTTATAGATTAGAAGAAATACCTTCTATTACAGAAATGATTTCAAAGGGAATGACCATAGAGGAAATATTAGAATACATATTTGAAGATATGGATTTAAATATATTAGAAAGCATAGTACCAGAATATAGATGTGATTGTTCACGAGAAAAGGTAGAAAGAGCTTTGGCTAGTATAGGACAAAAGGATTTAAAAGAAATATATGATGAAGGCAAAGAGGAAGAATTAAAATGTCATTTTTGTAATAAAGCATATGTTTTTAGTCATGATGAGATTGAGAATATTTTAGAAAATTATTATAATGAAAAATAATATTGATTAATTATTAGTTGACATTAGTGCCCAATTATAATATAATGATTATTGTAATTGGTGAGGGCGCATAGCTCAGCTGGGAGAGCATCTGCCTTACAAGCAGGGGGTCACAGGTTCGAGCCCTGTTGTGCCCACCAAATACGGCCCAGTGGCTCAGTTGGTTAGAGTGCCGGCCTGTCACGCCGGAGGTCGAGGGTTCGAGCCCCTTCTGGGTCGCCATATGGCTCGATAGCTCAGTCGGTAGAGCAGAGGACTGAAAATCCTCGTGTCCCTGGTTCGATTCCTGGTCGAGCCACCAGATTGCGGGAGTGGCTCAGTGGTAGAGCGTCACCTTGCCAAGGTGAACGTCGCGAGTTCGAATCTCGTCTTCCGCTCCATAATTTTTTTGGCGCTATAGCCAAGTGGTAAGGCAGAGGCCTGCAAAGCCTTTATCCCCAGTTCAAATCTGGGTGGCGCCTCCAAAGAGAGATAATATTTTAATATTATCTCTCTTTTTTATGCTCATAATAAGTATAAAAAAGAAGGAAAATTTTTAGTTGAGGGTAACGGTATTAAATGTATAAATTAATATATAGTATGAGTTAATGTAAATGTAGTATGGTTAAGAATAAAAACAAAATTACTTTAGTCACTGTTTTAGTTATATTACTTGACAGTCTAGATTATTTTATAATATATTTTGAAATATAGATTTTAAACCTTATGCTGTCGATGTATATTAATATTTTTTATTTAAAATTTATTTTAAGGGGGATAAATAATGCTTGTTGTAAAAGGATTGTGTAAAAATTACAATAAATTTAAAGCAGTAAACAATGTTTCTTTTGATGTCAACGAAGGGGAAATAGCAGTGCTTTTAGGACCAAATGGAGCGGGGAAAAGTACAAGTATAAAAGCTATTGCAGGACTTTTAAAATTTCAAGGGGAAATAAGTATTTGTGGTAAAAGCAATAAAAGTTTAGAAGCTAAGTCTAAATTCGCCTATGTACCAGAGGTACCCGCTTTATATGATTTATTAACTGTTTATGAACATGTTGAATATATGGCTAATGCTTATAAGGTAAAGGACTATAAAGATAAGGCAGAGAATATGTTAAAAAGATTTGATTTGTGGGACAAAAAAGATAAATTGGGTTCAGAATTGTCAAAGGGTATGCAACAAAAGGTTAGTATATGTGCAGCACTAATTACTAATCCAAAGGTTATATTATTTGATGAGCCTATGATAGGATTAGATCCTAAAGCTATAAAGGAATTAAAAAAGGTTTTTTTAGAATTAAAAGAAAAGGGAACAGCAGTGATTATTAGTACTCATATAATAGACAGTATATCAGAAATATGGGATAAAGCATTAATAATGAAAGAAGGAAATATAGTTTTTGCAAGAACTAAGCAAGAATTAATTGATAAAAATGAATCTTTAGAAGAAATATTTTTTGAAGTAACGGAGGGATAAGATGGGATCACTTAGTTACATAGTTAGAAAAAGTATAAAAAATTATTTTAAACAACTAAAGAACAAACCGGCTAAAGCCATATTATATACTTTTTTTATAGCTCTTTTAGTTTTTGTTTTAGTTGTATCACCAGATTCAAGTAGCAATAAAAGAATAAAGGATGGCAAAGAGTTTTTTAATGCTATAGTTACTATAGCAACTTTATATGCAGTATTTAGTGCTATTAATACAGGTACTAAAAAGGGAAAAAGTTTTTTTAGATTAAGTGATGTAAACTTTTTATTTACAGCTCCTATACCATCTCAAAGAGTATTGCTTTATGGATTCTTAAAAGAATTATATAAAAGTATAATGATGATAGTATTACTTTTATTTCAAATACCTAATCTTTATAATTTATTTCCTATAAAACAGAATGGTGCTATACCTGTGGTAGTAGGTATATTTATGTTAATGTTTTCTTATTCAACTATAGCTGTATTGATATATTCTATAGCCGCTAAGGAAGAAAAATATAGAAATATTATAAAAAATATTCTTAACTTATTATTAGGATTATTTGGAGCGGGTTTTTTATGGATGTTATTTAAAATTAAATCTATAAAATTAGCTTTTACAACTTTTTTAGGGTTAGATATATTTTCTAGAATACCTTTTATAGGATGGAATATAAATATATTTAATGCTGCTATAGAAGGTATAAATAAAATATTTTTTATAAATCTATTAGGAGTCCTTTTATTCATAGCTCTCATAATATATATAGTTTATATTTTAAAAACAGATTATTATGAAGATGCTATGTCGGTTACAGAGGTTAATGAAAGAAAATTAGAAAGAGCAAAAAAAGGTAAAGGAAATGTGGATTTAAATAAACCTATAAAGAGAAAAAATGTTATTGGAATATTAAAATCAAAGGGAGCAAAAAGCATATTTGAAAGGCAAGTATTAGAATATAAAAGAAGTGGATTTTTCTTTGTGGATAAGGTGACCTTAATAATGGGACTAAGCTCCTTAGTTTTCGGATTTTTTATGAATAATAAAAATGGAAATATAAATACAGTAATGTATTTTGCAATATATATGTTATTAATATTTACATTTCAAGGTAAATGGGCTGAAGAGCTATCTAAACCTTATATATACTTAATCCCAGAAAGTTCAGGAATTAAAGTTTTTTATGCTACCCTCACTAACCATATTAAAAATTTTGTGGATGGTTTTGTATTATTTTTAATTTGTGGTGTTATATTTAAAACTAATGCTATGGTTATATTGTTAGCTACATTAACCTATGTAAGTTTTGGAGCAATATTTGTATACGTGGATTTAGTTTTAAGAAGATTTTTTGGGGGTAACATTAGTAAAGTTGTAGAAGCTACATTAAAGTTTATTTTATTAATAATAGTAGTATCACCAGGAATAATAATATCTATAGTACTTTCCTTTAGATATGAAGGATTATTTGGAACATTTTCTATGTATTTTGCTATGATTTTATATAATTCTTTTATCAGTTTTATAGGAATATTATTATCTAAAGGTATATTTGAAAAAATAGAGATGAAGTAAATAAGATAGGACACTTTAAAATAGATTTAATTTTAACACTGATAGAATAAACACACTTTATAAACAGTAGTATTATTTATATGTTTATAAAGTGTGTTTTTTACTATTGCTATATTAACATTAAATATTCATTCAGTATAAATATTTCTATATAGTTTAAATAAGTTTTATATATTCAACTTCATAAAAGTTAAAAAATAAATTTTATTTAATATTAGACTTAATTAATATCTATACAAAAAATGCTACCTCTATCTATTAATTTACTCTTACTTAAAAATATAGGTTCTACATTATGTTTTCTTAAAAAACTTAAAACTTCATTACCGTATTTATACATATCTAAGTCTCCATAAAAAGCAAGCGTATTATTATCTAAAAGTCCACAGGTACCCCCAATAAATCCATAATCTAAACTGGGTAAAATTATATCTCCTGGTGGTAATAATAGTACATCTATATTATTTTCTTTAAGTATTTTTCCTATTTTCATATCGCTGGTCATAACTGCATTTTCTGAAACTATAGCAGTAGAGCATTTAGCGTATCCTTGGTTAATATTTAATAATTTTTTATGGTTTACTAAAGAAATTAGATTAGGATCTGTATAATTTAATTTATGCATAAATATATTTCCAATATTTAGTGCATTTAGTATTATATCTTTAGGATACTTATCTCTTAAAGAGTTATTAGATAATATAATATTAATCTCTAAATTTTTTAATGATTCTACAAATTTTTTGTCTATATTTTTATGTAAAATAATATTTTTATTATCTATTATGTGTAATAACATGTCAGGATGACCACATACAGCTGGATATAAAAGTGAGGTAGAAGGGCACAGTATCACTTTTATATTCCTTTTTTCTAAATTGTTTTTTTCTTCATTAGAAATTCTGTTATCCACTAAAGCTATTTTCATAAATAATTCTCCTTAAAATATATGCTAAATATTATATTAATTTTATTTGAAAAAATTTTCAACATATTAAGTAATATGTCGATATTTTTTTATAATTGTTTAGTATATGAATTTATTTTAAACACATACTATTTTTAAGGAAAGGAGTGAGATTATGTTGTTATTTACAATGGTCTATAATAATGAAAGAGAAGATTTGATTGATAAGTTAGTAAAATTAAAGGAATATTTTCAGTCAAGAGATGTGGTAATAGGATTGTCAGAAAATATAGAAAATAAAACTCACTTCATAAAAATATACTGTGAAGAAAAATTTTTGGATAAAAAAGTTATAAACTCTATTAATGATTACCTAGTTGATATATTGTATGATATAACTATGGATAGATTTATCAAAGTAGAACTTAATAAATTTATAACAGATGCATATTTCTTTTTAAAGAGGGAAGAAACAGAAGAATTATTAGAAAAAATTTCAGATGTTTTGACAGATAAGGATAAAAGATATATAGAAGATTCTATTTATTGTTTAAATAAAAAAAATGAAATAATAAAAAAAATAAAGAAGTGCATTGATGAAAATAATGAAATAAATATAGATGGTTTTTTAACTTTTAGATGCAGGGAATTATTTATAGATATAAAAGGTATAGTAGAAAAAATAGTAGAGAAGTATATGGTAGATAAGGAATATAATGAATTTATAAAATTATTAAAATATTTTGTAGAGATAGAGGAAAGTAAATTAGACAAACTAAATATATTAATAGATTCTACTGGGAAATATACATTAAAAGATTCTGAGGGAAATGATTTAACAGAGGAAGTTTATATAGAAATTTCCGATGTTAAATATGTAGAAAATATATCTGTAGATGATATGCTTATAAGTTGGCTTATAACTAATGTACCTAAAGAAATTAACATATATAATATTGAAAATTGTACAAATAAGGAATTAATTAATACTATAAAAAATGTTTTTGAAGAAAGGGTTAATATTTATAATCATGATAAGCCTATCAAACTAAAGCATACTTACAATAAACTTTAATAAATTCTACAAAAGAGTATTATGGTGTTGACATTTATCTCTATAGCTAATATAATATACCTAAATTAAAAATAGATTTATAAACTATGAAAAGGAAGAGTAAGTAGATTACTATTCAAAGAGAAGAAAATCCATAGGCTGAAAGATTTTCCGAATAAGTTCTATTGAAAACCACCTTAGAGTTGTATACTGAATTGAGTAAGTATAACCGTTTCCTGCGTTAAAGGATAAAGAGATAATAGTAGTGCACTGCTATTAAATTGGGTGGAACCACGAAAATACACTCGTCCCATGTGTTGGGATGGGTTTTTTTATTTGTAAATTTTTATTTGAAGGAGGACAATTTTATGATAAAAATCACATTAAAAGATGGTAAAATAATGGAATTTGAAGAAGGAATAAAAATATCTGATATTGCTATGAAAATTAGTCCAGCTCTTTATAAAAAAGCTTTAGCAGCTAAAATAGATGGAGAAACAGTGGATTTAATGACTGAGTTACACAAAGATAGTAGTTTAGAAATTTTAACATTTCAAGATGAAATGGGTAAATGGGCTTTAAGACATACTGGCGCACATATATTAGCTCAAGCGGTTAAAAGATTATACCCAGAAGTAAAATTAGCTATAGGACCTGCTATAGATACTGGTTTTTATTATGATTTTGAAGCAGATTTTACTTTTACACCAGAAATGTTAGAAAAAATAGAAGCAGAAATTAAAAAAATAATAAAGGAAAATCATAAATTAGAAAGATTTGAATTACCAAGAGGAGAAGCAATAAATCTTATGAAAGAAAAAAATGAGGACTACAAAGTTGAACTTATAGAAGATCTACCAGAAGGAGAAGTTATATCTTTCTATAAACAAGGAGATTTTACAGATTTATGTGCAGGGCCTCATGTACCATCTACAGGGAAGGTTAAATCAGTAAAATTGTTATCTTTAGCTGGAGCTTATTGGAGAGGCGATGAAAATAATAAAATGCTTCAAAGGATATATGGTACAGCTTTTACTAAAAAAAGTGAGTTAGATGAATATTTAAATATGATTGAAGAAGCTAAAAAAAGAGATCACAGAAAATTAGGTAAAGAATTAGATTTATTTAGCATACATGAGGAAGGACCAGGGTTCCCATTCTTTCATCCAAAGGGAATGATTGTAAGAAACATTCTTGAAAGCTTTTGGAGAGAAGAGCATACAAAGGCAGGATATCAAGAAATAAGAACACCATTAATATTAAATGAAGCCTTATGGCATCAATCAGGTCACTGGGATCACTATAAAGAAAATATGTATTTTACTAATATAGATGATGGTGATTATGCAATAAAACCTATGAATTGTCCAGGTGGAATACTAGTTTATAAAAATTCTATGCATTCCTATAGAGATCTTCCATTAAGGCTTTCAGAATTAGGAATAGTCCATAGACATGAACTATCAGGAGCACTACATGGACTTATGAGAGTAAGATGTTTTACTCAAGATGATGCTCATTTATATATGACAAAAGAACAAATAAAAGAAGAAGTAGTAGGAATAATTAAATTGATAGATAAATTCTATAAACTATTTGGATTTGAATATTTTGTAGAACTTTCAACAAGACCAGAAGATTCTATGGGAAGCGATGAAGATTGGGAAATAGCAACTAATGGTTTAAAAGAAGCTTTGGATTTTATAGGAAAAGAATATAGAGTAAATGAAGGTGACGGTGCTTTTTATGGTCCAAAGATAGATTTCCATCTAAAAGATTGTATAGGCAGAACATGGCAATGTGGAACTATTCAACTTGATTTCCAAATGCCAGAAAGATTTGATTTATCTTATATAGGTGCAGATGGTGAAAAACATAGACCTGTTATGGTTCATAGAACTATATATGGAAGTGTTGAAAGATTTATAGGTATATTAATAGAACAATATGCAGGTGCATTCCCAACATGGCTAGCTCCAGTACAAGTTAAATTAATGAATATAACTGATGCTCAATATGATTATTTAAAGAAAGTTGAAGAAACTCTTAAAGAAAATAATATAAGGGTAGAAATTGATACAAGAAATGAAAAAATAGGGTACAAGATAAGAGAAGCTCAACTTCAAAAAGTTGCATATATGCTAATACTTGGAGATAAAGAAGTGGAAGCAGGAAAAGTTGCTGTAAGAAGTAGAAAAGATGGAGATCTAGGGGCTATATCTTTAGAAGAATTTATAGAAAAAATAAAGAATGAAATTAAGGACAAAGTTAACTAAAAATAAATTAATCTACAATAATAAAGGAATTTAAATTTTTATAAAAAAATATTGACTTGTTAATACATCCATAGTATAATCTTATTTGTTAGTTAACTTTAGGTTAACTATAACTTAATAATATTTTATGTAAGTAGAAACAGGCCGTTTCTCACCTTACAGCATGGCTAGTAAGGTTAGAGTATATAAATTTAATTTGTATTATTGTTTATAAAGACGGCTTATGCCGTCTTTTATTTATTATACATGAAAATTGTTAAGTGTTTTCGGTCTAATATTTTTGGAGGTGAAGATTATTAACAAAAACTATCTTATGAATGAACAAATCCGTGAAAAAGAAGTAAGACTTGTAGGTAGCGAGGGAGAACAATTAGGAGTAGTGTCTTCAAGTGAGGCGCAAAAGCTTGCAGATGAAAAGGAACTAGACTTAGTACTTATAGCTCCAACTGCAAAGCCACCAGTTTGTAAAATAATGAATTATGGTAAATTCGTATATGAACAAACTAAAAAAGACAAAGAAGCTAAAAAGAATCAAAAGGTTATAAACATAAAAGAAGTTAGACTAAGTCCAACTATAGAAGCACATGACATAGAAATTAAAGCTAACAATGCTAGAAAATTTTTAAATGCAGGAAATAAAGTTAAAGTAACTGTTAGATTCAGAGGTAGAGAAGCTGATTATTCCTTTAAAGGAAATAAAATATTAAAATCCTTTTATGAAAAAGTAGAAGAACTTGGTGTTATGGAAAGAGCACCTAAACTAGAAGGAAGAAATATGATAATGATATTAGCGCCAAGAAAAGCGTAATAACGAGGGGAGGAAATCACAATGCCAAAAATGAAAACAAAAAGGGCTGCAGCAAAGAGATTTAAAGTAACTGGAACAGGTAAGTTAAAGAGAGCTAAAGCTTTTAAAAGTCATATATTAACAAAGAAAAGCAGAAAGACTAAAAGAAATTTAAGAAAAGCTGGATACGTTTCAGAAAGTCAAGAAAAAGTAATGAAGAAGGTATTACCATACCTATAATAAATAGGAGCACAAAGGAGGTAGTTTGGGATGGCAAGAGTAAAAAGAGCAATGAATGCTCGTAAACGTCATAAAAAAGTATTAAAACTTGCAAAAGGATACTATGGTGGAAAGAGCAAGTTATTTAAAACAGCAAATGAATCAGTTATAAGAGCATTAAGAAATGCTTATGTAGGAAGAAAATTAAAGAAAAGAGATTATAGAAAGTTATGGATAGCAAGAATAAATGCTGCTACAAGAATGAACGGACTTTCATACTCAAAATTCATGAATGGAATAAAAAATGCAGGAATTGATATAAACAGAAAAATGCTTTCAGAGATAGCTATAAATGATCCAAAAGCATTTGCTGAATTAGTAGATGTAGCTAAAAAACAATTAAATGCTTAATATTTAAATACAGAAATAATACGGCTTATATAGCCGTATTTTTTAATATTTTTGGAAATTGACAAAATAATGGTAAATGTTATAATTAATTTATCTTTTAGTTAGGGAGGCGCAAAAGCAAATGAAAATGAAGCATATACGGAGGAGATTTACTCCTGTTCAAATATTAGCGCTTGGATTTGCGGTAGTAATAGTTATAGGAGCTATATTACTTATGTTACCTATTTCATCACAAAGTGGGCAGAGAACTCCTTTTTTAGATTGCTTATTTACAGCTACATCTGCAGTTTGTGTTACTGGTTTAGTAGTAGTGGATACAGGTACCTATTGGACTTATTTTGGTAAAACAGTTATTATGCTTCTTATAGAAATTGGAGGACTAGGATTTATGTCATTTGCAACTTTGCTTGCATTATTGGTAGGCAAAAAAATAACATTAAAAGAAAGATTGGTTATGCAAGAAGCATTAAATACTTTTAGTATACAGGGCTTAGTTAAAATGGCAAGATATGTATTAACATTTACATTCTCTATACAAGGAGCAGGAGCACTTTTATTGTCAACACAATTTATTCCTAAATATGGATTGGCAAAAGGATTGTATTATGGTGTTTTTCATTCTGTATCAGCTTTTTGTAATGCGGGATTTGATCTTTTTGGTAATTTTAGTAGCTTAACTAGTGTTTATAATAATCCTGTTATAATTTTAGTTATAGCCTCTTTAATAATAATAGGTGGAATAGGTTTTTATGTGTGGTACGAGATATATCATTATAAAGGTCATAGAAAATTGTCCACTCATTCTAAATTAGTACTTTCTGCCACAGCTTTATTATTAAGTGTAGGAACTGTATTAATGTTCATATTTGAAAGTAGAAATCCAGGAACTATAGGAAATATGACTTTAGGTAATAAGATACTATCCTCATTTTTTGCTGCAGTTACTCCAAGAACTGCTGGATTTAATTCAATATCTACATCTGATATGACTATGGCAGGAAATTTTTTAACAATAATTTTAATGTTTATAGGAGGGGCTTCAGGGTCTACAGCTGGAGGTATAAAAATTACAACTGCAGGGGTACTTATAATGACAGTGGTTTGTGTGGTTAAAGGGAAGCCGGATACGGAAATAAATAAGAAAAGAATAGCTAAGGAAATTGTTTATAGAGCTTTAGCTATAACTATCATAAGTTTAACTTTAGTTATTACAGTTACCATGATATTATCAATAACAGAGGTTAAGGTTCCTTTTGAATACTATATGTATGAAGCTACATCAGCCTTTGCTACAGTAGGCTTAACTTTGGGGTTAACTACCAAATTAACTACTGCTGGTAAAATAGTTGTACTATTGACTATGTATGCAGGAAGAGTTGGACCATTAACTTTAGCTACAGCTTTTGCAAGAAAGTTAAAAAATAGTTCTATTAAATATCCAGAAGAAAAAATATTAGTAGGTTAGAGGTGTTATTATGGGAAGAAAGCAATTTGTTGTTATAGGACTTGGAAGATTTGGTACTTCAGTGGCAAAAACTTTATATACTTTAGGAAATGATGTATTAGCTATTGATTCAAGCGAAGATATAGTTCAGAGTATAGCAGATAGTGTTACTCACTCAGTACAAATAGATGCTACAGATGAAAATAGTTTAAGGTCTTTAGGAATAAGAAATTTTGATGTGGCTGTTATAACTATAGGATCAGATATACAGGCTAGTACTATGGCTACATTACTAGTAAAAGAAATGGGAGTAAAATATATAATAGCTAAAGCAAATACTGAGATACATGCTAAAGTATTATACAAAATAGGAGCAGATAGAGTAGTATTTCCAGAACGAGATATGGGAGTTAGGGTTGCTCATAATTTAGTTTCCACTAATATATTAGATTATATAGAATTGTCTCCAAATTACAGCATAGCAGAAATAGTAACTCCAAAACCATGGCATGGTAAAACTCTTAATGAATTGAATATAAGAGCTAATTATGGCATCAATGTGGTAGCTTTAAAAAGAGGAGAAGAAATTAATGTGTCACCAGTTGCGGAAGACACAATAGAATCAGGGGATATAATAGTTGCTATAGGTAGTGAAGAGGATCTTACAAAGGTTGAAATTATGAATGTGGATTAGTTTACCACTAATATATTTAAATTATGAACCTAAACTAAAACGAGGTGCATTATATAAGAAATGATTTCTAGTAAAGATAATCAATTGATAAAAGAAGTAAGAAAGTTAAAAGAAAAAAAATATAGAACTCAAAATAAAAGTTTTATTGTAGAAGGTTTTAGATTTTTTGAAGAAGCATTAAAATCTAATAGTAGTATAGATAAAGTTTTTATAGAAGAAAAAAGTTTGAATAAATTAGAAGAACTATACCAAAAATATAATATAAATAATGATATGGAGACTTATGTGGTTAATTATTCTGTTTTAAAAAGTATAAGTAATACAGAAAATCCTCAGGGGATAGTATCAGTAATAAACTATTTTAAAACAGAGAAATTGGATTTGGAAAATGGTTTTTATATTTTAGTAGACAAAGTTCAAGATCCAGGTAATATGGGAACTATAATAAGAACTGCCCATGCTGCAGGAGCTTTAGGTATTATAACAACTAAAGGAACAGTAGATATATATAATGAAAAAACATTAAGATCTACTATGGGATCTATATTTTATATTCCTATAATAGAAGATGAAAATTTAGAGGTAGTGAAATCATTACGAAAAAAGGGATTCAAGCTATTAGTAAGTTCTTTAGATACAAATAGTAATTTTTATGATGTAAATATGAAAGATAATATGATAATTGCAGTAGGTAATGAAGGAAATGGAATAAGTGAAGATTTGTATAATATTAGTGACGTAAAGGTTAAGATCCCTATGCCTGGAGAAGCAGAATCTTTAAATGTAGCGGTGGCATGCTCTATAATGACTTTTGAAAGAATAAGACAAATTAATAAATAAGAGTGTTGACAAAAAACTAAACAGTATGTAAAATTATGAGAAGGATAAAAACAGAAAATATTAAACTATGATGAAGAGAGTAAGTTTTAAATATTTTTAAGAGAATGTGGGTCTTAGGCTGAAAACCCCTAAAATATTTTATACTGAAGTTCACTTCTGAGTTCTAAAAGTGAAATAGTAGTAGCTTTTAGCGATACAGTGTCGATAACACTGACTAAGAGAATATAAATTTTTATTTATATTAATTAGGGTGGTACCGCGGATTTAGTTCGTCCCTTTTATGGGATGGACTTTTTTGTTATAAAAATTTTTAGATTAAATATGAAAATGGAAAGGAGTATTGTTATGCGACAAAAGTTAGAAGAGATTAAAAATAGTGCAATAAATGAATTAAAAACGGCTTTAAGTAAAGACGAGTTAGAAAACATAAGAGTAAAATATTTAGGAAAAAAGGGTGAACTTACACAAATATTAAGAGGTATGGGAGCTTTATCTCAAGAGGAAAGGCCTATTGTAGGTAAAGTTGCTAATGAAGTAAGATCATATATAGAAGAAACTATAAAAGAAGCTTTCTCTGATATAAAAAATAAAGAAAAATCTATGAGATTAGAAAATGAAATTATAGATATAACTATGCCAGGAAAAAAACAAGTAGTAGGAAAAAGACATCCTTTAGATTTAACATTAGAAAGTATGAAAGATATATTTATATCTATGGGATTCACTATTGAAGAAGGTCCAGAAGTTGAACTTGATAAGTATAATTTTGAAGCATTAAATATACCTAAAAATCATCCAGCAAGAGGAGAACAAGATACTTTTTATATAAACGATAATTTGGTTTTAAGAACTCAAACATCTCCAATACAAATAAGAACTATGGAAAATCAAAAACCTCCAATTAAGATGATAGCTCCAGGAAAGGTTTATCGTTCTGATTCAGTAGATGCTACTCATTCACCTATATTTTATCAAATGGAAGGGCTGGTAGTGGATAAAGGAATAACTTTCTCAGACTTAAAAGGTACATTAGAATTATTTGCAAAAAGAATGTTTGGAGATAAGGTTAAAACTAAGTTTAGGCCCCATCATTTCCCATTTACAGAACCTTCAGCAGAAATGGATGCTACATGTTTTGTATGCAATGGAGAAGGATGTAAAGTATGTAAAGGTAGTGGTTGGATTGAACTTCTAGGTTGCGGAATGGTTCATCCTCAAGTTCTTAGAAACTGTAATATAGATCCAGAGGTTTATAGTGGATTTGCATTTGGATTTGGAGTAGATAGAATGGTTATGATGAAATACGGTATAGATGATATAAGACTTTTATATGAAAGTGATATGAGATTTTTAAATCAATTTTAGATTTGTACTTTAATTTGTAAGAGCCAATATAAGAGTTAATGATTATAACATATTATTAATATAAATACTTTAGTTTAGGGAGGTTGTCCCATTTTAGTTTTATAAAATAGAAATTTAAATAAATATGTTGGAAATCAGATATTTATTAAGTTTATTATATGAGGAGGTATAACAAATGAAAGTTCCAGTTAAATGGTTAAATGATTATATAGATATAGATATTTCTCCAAAGGAATTAGGAGATAGACTTACACTATCAGGTTCAAAGGTGGAAGAAGTTGTAACCACAGGTGATGAAATACAAAATGTAGTAACAGGAAAGATAATGGAAATAAGAAAACATCCAGATGCGGATAAGCTTTCTATTTGCCAGGTAGATATAGGCAAAGACGAAAATATTCAAATAGTTACAGCTGCTACAAATATGAAAGAGATGGATATAATTCCTGTAGCTCTTCATGGGTCTACATTACATGGTGGGTTAAAAATTAAAAAAGGTAAATTAAGAGGAGAAGTATCCAATGGTATGTTCTGCTCTGAAGAAGAACTAGGTCTAGCAGGAGATGAACCTGTATATGGACTTATGATTCTGGACCAGGATACACCTATAGGAGAAGATATAAAAAAGGTATTAAAAATGGAAAGCTCCATTATAGATTTTGAAATTACATCTAATAGACCAGATTGTTTAAGTGTAATAGGTATAGCAAGGGAAACAGCTGCTACTTTAAATAAAAAATATACTATTCCAGTGGTAGAATTTTCTCCAAAATGCAGTGAAAATATAAAAGATTATTTAAAAGTGGAAGTAAAAGATACACTTTGCAGAAGATATATGGCAAGAGGTATTAAAAATGTTAAAATAGAGCAATCACCAGGTTGGATGCAAGAAAGATTATTAGAAGCAGGGGTTAGACCTATAAACAATATAGTAGATATAACAAACTTTGTAATGTTAGAATTAGGTCAACCAATGCATGCATTTGATACAAAAGAGATAAAGACCAATACTATAGTGGTAGAAAGAGCAAAAGAGGGAGAAGAGTTTACTACATTAGATGAAACAGAAAGAGAATTAGATGGGGATATACTTAATATTAAAGATGGAGATAGAACTGTAGCTATTGCTGGTATAATGGGTGGCCTAAATTCAGAAGTAAAAGAAGATACAAAAGAAATAATATTAGAATGTGCTAATTTTGATGGAACTAATATAAGAATATCTTCTAAAAAATTAGGATTAAGGACAGAAGCTTCTTCTAGATTTGAAAAAGATTTAGATCCTAATTTAGTGGAATTAGCTATGGATAGAGCTTGTAAATTAATTCAAGAACTAGGTGCAGGAGATGTAATGGAAGGTTCTGTAGATGTATATGAAAATAAATTAGAACCTCATATGTTAGAAGTAGACAGCAACTGGATAAATAAATTTTTAGGTACAGATATATCAAAAGAAGAAATGCAGGAATATTTAGATAGATTGGATCTTAATACAGAAATAAAGGGAGAAATTTTAGAAGTACATGTACCAACTTTTAGATGTGATTTAAATATAAAAGAAGATATAGCAGAAGAAATAGCAAGAATATATGGATACAATAACATCCCAATAACTACAATAAAAAGTGTTACTATGCAAGCAGGAAAAAATGAAAAACAACGTTTAGATGATAAGGTTATAGAAACACTAATGGCTAGTGGATTAAATCAATCTATAAGTTATTCTTTTGTAAGTCCAAAGGTATTTGATAAGATTAATTTAAAAGAAGATAATATCTTAAGAAGAGTAGTTAAGATAAAAAATCCTCTAGGAGAAGATTTTAGTATAATGAGAACTACTACAATACCTTCTATGATGGAATCTTTGAGTAGAAACTATTCAAGAAACAATGATCATGCTGCTTTATTTGAAATTGGAAAGATATATATTCCAAAGGAAGATCCTACAGAACTTCCAGATGAAAAGAATATTCTTACTTTAGGTTTATATGGTGATGTGGATTACTTTAATTTGAAAGGTATAGTAGAAAATATACTAGGCGGATTAGGTATAGATAATTGGAAATTAAAAAGACAGGAAGAAAATTCTACTTTCCACCCTGGAAGAACAGCAGAACTTTATATAAAGAAAGATTATGTAGGTATATTAGGAGAAATACATCCAGATGTACAAGATAACTATGACATAGAAGAAAGATGTCACGTAGCAGAACTAAATTTAGATGTTTTATATAGATATTCTAATGTTAAAAAGGAATATAGTCAGTTACCAAAATTCCCAGCAGTAACTAGAGATATAGCTGTAATAGTGGATGATACAATTTTAGTTCAAGAAATAGAAAATATTATTAAAAATGGTGGGGGAAACATACTTGAAAGTATACAACTATTTGATGTTTATAAAGGGAAACAAATACCAGAAGGAAAGAAGAGTATAGCATATTCTATAGTTTACAGAAATGCACAAAGAACTCTTAAAGATTCAGAGGTAAATAAAGTTCATGACAAAATAGTAAGAACCCTAGAACATAAGTTAGGAGCACAACTTAGAGATTAAAGGTAAAATCCTGTTTTATAAATGTGTGTTTTATGGTAGAATTATTATAGGCAATTATGACAAATAACATATTTAAATGAGTTTTAATTATTACAAAAACAACTAATTATAATAAGATTTAAAGATAAAATAATAAGTCCTATTTTAGTAAACAGTAGTATAAATAACATTTATAATAGGAATATCTAAGAGGGTGTATTCATGAATATTATAACGGTTAAAATAAACGGTGTTGAATATAATTTAAAAGGAGACGAACAAGAGGATTATCTTCACAAGGTGGCTAGATATGTGGATAAAAAGATAGCAGACATACTAGAAAACAATCCTAAATTAAGTACTTCTTCAGCTTCCATATTAACAGCAATAAATGCTGTAGATGATGGATTAAAAAAAGAAGAGCAAATAGAAAATTTACAATTAGAAATAGATAAATTAAAAAAAATCCAGCATCATCAAAATTTAAAAGTAGAAGAAATAAGAAAATTATTAGAAGAAGAAAAAGAAAAAAATAAAAAGCTAGAAGAAAATTTAGAAGTTAAAGTTGTAGATGATTCTATAAAAGAAGATAAAGAAAAACTAGAAAAATTACAAGTGCAAATGGCACTTATGGAGAAAACAGCGAAAAAATATATGGAAGAAAACAATAAAGTTAAAATTCAAAATAAGGAATTAAAATTTCAATTACAATCTTCTAAATATAAAATTTTAGATTTAGAAAAAAAGCTAATGGATAGTCAATTAAATTTGGCTAAAGAAAAAAAGAAATTAAACCCACTAGAGATAAAGGGTTTAAAAAAGTAAATAAAAAATAACCGTACAATTAATATATGTACGGTTATTTTTTTAGAGGATAAACTACTTTACTAAAATAAATATAAAGTGAACTAATATATTTTAGAATAAATGTAATTAGAGATAATAAATATATAATAAGAATTATAGAAAGTATTAAAATAAATTAATATTAACATATACAGTTAAGAAATTTAGGGGACACAAATCCAATATGTTTTATAACCAGCTTATATAACAGAGTAGAAATATTTATTATAAAAACTGATGATAAGTTAGTGGAAGCAAGAATTTTGGAAAGTTTACAAAGAAGAATTGAAAAATCAAAGAAAGAGGTCAGGGATACTACGCCCCTGACCTAATTCAGAAGATAAATGAACCAATAATTGATTCCACATTGGTAAGCAGTATGCTTTAATAAGCACGTACGGTTCGATAAAATAGAAATTATGAAAATAACTTTGATACTTTATATAATTTAAAATTTTATCAAGATTCATAGCTTATTAAAAACTAACTAATTGCTATACCTGCACTTACATATCCTGTAACAACAGAAGCTAAATCTACACCAAGTGTATCACTGTCAGCAACTAATAGTATTTTATCTCCTGCAGCAACTGGAATATTTTCAGCAGTAATACCACTTGCAGTAGTACCAATAGCAATTATTCCTAGAGCTGGAGTTAACAATAAAGGAGTGCCAACTGGAGTAAAGGTATTGCTAGCTGCAGGTGCAGTATATATTGTTAGACGTATTTGTACAGGGCTTAATAAAGTTACTCCAATTGTAGCACTAAAGAATCCAGCTAATGATGTTATAGTCCCAGTACGAGGAGCAACAAATGCGAAGTCAGAAACTGTTGGACTTAAAGTGATAGTTCCAGCAGAAACAGTAACTCCAGGGAATGAGCTTCCAAACCCAAGTAAAGCACCTGTATTTGCTAATCCTCCCAAAACAGTTACTAATGCAACAGGGCCTCCAGATGCAAATGGTATTATAGCAGATGCACCAGTAGGGCCAGTAGGACCAGTAATACCAATAGGTCCAGTAGGACCAGTAACACCAATAGGGCCAGTAGGACCAGTAATACCAATAGGTCCAGTAGGACCAGTAATACCAATAGGTCCAGTAGGACCAGTAATACCAATAGGGCCAGTAGGACCAGTAATACCAATAGGTCCAGTAGGACCAGTAATACCAATAGGTCCAGTAGGACCAGTAATACCAATAGGTCCAGTAGGACCAGTAACACCAGTAGGGCCAGTAGGACCAGTAATACCTCTAGGACCAGTAGGTCCAGTTACACCTCGAGGGCAGGTACAGTTACAACAACATGGCATGCAAATCATTTTACATCTATGACTCAAATAAATCACCTTCTATTTAAATAATATTTATTATATTTTCCTGCTAATAAAATTAAAAACATTAGCATTACTATATAATATGATAAACTTTTTTTTTTGATATAAAAGTTAAGTTAATTTATTGTAAGAGTAAGATAATTAGATATATAAAGTGAGTTTATAAGCTCTTTTTTGCTTAGAGAAGTTATAAATTGTATTTAAAGATATAAGAATTTGTGTAAAACTAATGAAATAGGAGAATTGTGTAACTATTTTATAAGGTACGAAAGTAGTATTATTAGTTAATTAAATGAGGGATTAATAAGTTATATAATATTGAAAAAACTAGGTAAGACTATAGTTAGCATGTGCTTACCTAGTTATTATTGAATTATTAAATAGTTTCTAATGATTATTATTCTAATCTAACAATTTTAACGCTAACATTCGGTCTGGAAGCTGGACTAGTAATTACAGTATACTCAACTATATAATAAACGTTAGAATCTAATATAATGTCTGTTGAACCAGCTGTATGAGTTATACCTTAAGGTCCAGTAGGACCAGTTACTCCAGTAGGACCTGTGATACCTTGAATACCAGTAGGGCCAGTTACTCCAGTAGGACCTGTGATACCTTGAATACCAGTAGGGCCAGTTACTCCAGTAGGTCCGGTAATACCTTGAATACCAGTAGGACCAGTTACTCCAGTAGGTCCAGTAATACCTTGAATACCAGTAGGGCCAGTTACTCCAGTAGGACCTGTGATACCTTGAATACCAGTAGGACCAGTTACTCCAGTAGGACCTGTGATACCTTGAATACCAGTAGGGCCAGTTACTCCAGTAGGACCTGTGATACCTTGAATACCAGTAGGGCCAGTTACTCCAGTAGGACCTGTGATACCTTGGATACCAGTAGGGCCAGTTACTCCAGTAGGACCTGTGATACCTTGGATACCAGTAGGGCCAGTTACTCCAGTAGGACCTGTAATACCTTGAATACCAGTAGGACCAGTTACTCCAGTAGGTCCAGTAATACCTTGAATACCAGTAGGGCCAGTTACTCCAGTAGGACCTGTGATACCTTGAATACCAGTAGGACCAGTTACTCCAGTAGGTCCAGTAATACCTTGAATACCAGTAGGACCAGTTACTCCAGTAGGACCTGTGATACCTTGAATACCAGTAGGACCAGTTACTCCAGTAGGTCCAGTAATACCTTGAATACCAGTAGGACCAGTTACTCCAGTAGGACCTGTGATACCTTGAATACCAGTAGGACCAGTTACTCCAGTAGGACCTGTGATACCTTGGATACCAGTAGGGCCAGTTACTCCAGTAGGACCTGTAATACCTTGAATACCAGTAGGACCAGTTACTCCAGTAGGACCTGTGATACCTTGAATACCAGTAGGGCCAGTTACTCCAGTAGGACCTGTGATACCTTGAATACCAGTAGGGCCAGTTACTCCAGTAGGACCTGTGATACCTTGGATACCAGTAGGGCCAGTTACTCCAGTAGGACCTGTGATACCTTGGATACCAGTAGGGCCAGTTACTCCAGTAGGTCCAGTAATACCTTGAATACCAGTAGGGCCAGTTACTCCAGTAGGTCCAGTTGTGCCTTGAGGGCCAGTAGGTCCAGTTGTGCCTTGAGGGCCAGTAGGTCCAGTTGTGCCTTGAGGGCCAGTAGGTCCAGTTGTGCCTTGAGGGCCAGTAGGTCCAGTTGTGCCTTGAGGGCCAGTAGGTCCAGTTGTGCCTTGAGGGCCAGTAGGTCCAGTTGTGCCTTGAGGGCCAGTAGTTCCGGTTATGCCTTGAGGACCAGTAGCACCAGTTACACCTTGAAGTCCAGTAGGTCCGGTAATACCTTGAGGGCCAGTAGGTCCAGTAATACCTTGAGGACCAGTAGCTCCGGTTACACCTTGAGGACCAGTAGCACCAGTTACACCTTGAGGACCAGTAGCACCGGTTACACCTTGAGGGCCAGTAGGTCCAGTTACACCTTGAGGGCCAGTAGGTCCAGTTACACCTTGAGAGCCAGTAGGTCCAGTTGTGCCTTGAGGGCCAGTAGGTCCAGTTACACCTTGAAGTCCAGTAGTTCCGGTTACACCCTGAGGACCAGTAGCACCAGTTACACCTTGAGGACCAGTAGCACCAGTAATGCCTTGAGGACCAGTAGCTCCAGTTATACCTTGAGGGCCAGTAGGTCCAGTAACACCTAAGGTACTAGTTTCTTCTGTTACAGATAAATTAGCTTTTACTGTAGGATTGACAGCTAATGATACATCTAAATTACTATTTATTAGTGAAAAAGTATAAGGGACAGTTGTTACATTTAATAAAGCGTTACCAGAAACTTGACTTATTTTTATAGGAGATTCACCTTTTATTGTTTTATTATCTGACGTTTTTATAGCAAATGATATATAAGTCGCAGAAAATGATGATTGAGTGGTAACCCACCAATCAACATAGTATATGCCTGTTTTAGTTATTGTTACAACTCCTGTTCCTCCGTTATAGCTTATATCACTACCAGTAGATAAAAGTGTATTATCAAATATAACATTTGTGTTAGCGGATATGGTACCGGTAGTTGTTCTTTGGAGTTGTAGACTATTATTTACCATATTATACACCTCATTCAATATTGATTTTTTCGCTTAGTCTACATAATTTATTTATCTTTATAGTTATTTGTAATTAATTTTTTATAGTGCGCCTAATTTATAAGCTAAGAGATTATTACAATAACCTTTAATACTATCTAAAGTAGTATAATTTATATCTATAATATAATATATTATAGTAATACTAATTTAAGAGTGTGATTATTGTTATATTTAGATATTAAAATTATATTCTAACAAGTTTAATCATTTAATATTATCTAAATTAATTTAAAAATATACTTCACTGTTTAAATAATATATTTAAGAGTGAAGTATATTTTTTTATTTATCTTTTTTAGTTGTAATTACCGCTATAAAATAGAATTTAAGATTACCTAACTTTAATTACTGATACATTTAATTGTATTGTTGTATTTCCTAGTTGAATAGCTCCTCCAGTAGAATTTATAATTTTTAAATTTACAGGTGCAGAAGTTACAGTAATAACTGCATTTCCTGATATCTGTGTAGGCAGTGATAATGTTTCAGCAGTGAAACTTACATTGCCTGGTACTATTATTCCATTAGCGGCATCTAGAGTTAAATTTATTTCGGAGTCTGTTGTTTGTGCATCAGAAATATTAATCCACCAGTCTACATAGTAAACTCCAAGTGTATTAAGCTGTATATCATTTGAAATTGCATTAAATGTTATATCTGGTGTTCCAGCATCACTTATTAAAGTATCTAATGGTATATCTGCTGAATCAGCTATTATACCAAGTTGTAATCCTGTTGTTTGAGCTTGTAATCCAATTAAATTTGCAGTAGGCCCAGTAGGACCAGTAACACCTTGAGGTCCAGTAGGACCAGTAACACCTTGAGGTCCAGTAGGTCCAGTAACACCTTGAGGTCCAGTAAGACCAGTAACACCCTGAAGTCCAGTAGGACCAGTAACACCTTGAGGTCCAGTAGGACCAGTAATACCTCTAGGACCAGTAGGTCCAGTTACACCTCGAGGGCAGGTACATCTACTACAACACGGCATACATATAATTTTTTTACATCTATGATTCAAATAAATCACCTTCTATTTAAATAATATGATTATATAATAAAGCTAATAAAATTCAATATATTAGCATTACTATATAATATGATGAGTTATTTTATTTGATATAAAATATAATATAAGGTGAGGGTTAAGATAGATTTTTAGGGGTAACTTTACTCAAATCCGATACTTTTAAAGAATTCTTTATTATTAAGTAGAGTTTTGTTATTAGGGGAATAGGATAGCGCTAGTTCATTGTGTTTATAAGATAGTTCTTTGTTTCCTTGTTTATAGTAGCAAACACAAAGTTGAACATGAGGAAGCCAGGTCCAACAGTCATCACTAAAAAATCCCCAACCATTTTTAGGGCGTTCTAAGTTGGTAGCTAATTCATACCAAAATATTGCATTAGACAATTTATTTTCATTTAAAAAGTAGCGACCTAGTCTACAACAAAATTCAGCTCTTGGTTTATCATAGTTAAAAGAATAATAACAATATTTTTTAGCATTAAAAAAATTCTTTACATAATTGTAGTAATCTGCAAGCTTTCCGCAAGCAGTTATTTTATCTTCGTACCAGCCAGACTTCATTTCTAATAATTTTTTATATTGTTCTATAGCTTCTTCGTATAATTTATGATCATATAATTCATTACCATAGTAGAATATATCTCTTGGAGAAAACTCATAATTTTCTTCTATCATCTTCTTATATATATTTAAATTTCTGTCAGAATCACGAGGTTTTACCTTATCATGAACTATAGCTATGTCACTATCAAAGATATTTCCATAGACTTGTAAATAATTATGAACTCTTCCATACCATTTAAAATTATTTTCTCGTTTAACAAGCCTATTTCTTCTATAACTTAAAGCTGGTATACCGTCCTTATTAAGATTCAGATTATAAAACATAGTAACGGAATCAATAGATTTATCTAAATTAGATTTTAATTTTTTTAATTTTTTTTGGTCTTCTTCCAAGATTATGTCATCAGCATCTAAGTAAAATATATACTCCTTGGTAGCCTTGCTAAATGAAAAATTTCTTGCTGCTGCAAAGTCTTGGATCCATTCGAAATCGTAAATTTTATCTGTAAATTTACTAGCAATTTCCTTAGTTTTATCCGTAGAACCTGTATCAACTATTATGATTTCATCAACAAAATCTTTAGCACAGTTTAAGCATCTTTCTAGTGTAATTTCTTCATTTTTTACAATCATACATAAACTTATAGTTATCATTAAATCACCTCATATAAATTTACTAATTATTTTATATACTATTTAATTATCATTTCTAAGTATATAAGTAGAATCAGATATAGAATTGTAATTAATAAGAAGTTTATTTTATTATTTTGACATATGGAATAAATTTGATTAAATTTAAAAATATATAGGATATAACTTTTTAGACATAATATATGGTATGCAAATTTATGAAAATATGAGTATGTATATTACAATATTTATTTATAGAATAAATAACATTAATCAAATATAAATCATATAATATATTGACAACAAATAATATGAAATATTAGATCTAAGTAGTTGAAAGGATGTTGAGATTTATGCTATGCGATAAAGATAGAAGAAGATTACAACGAAAATTAGAAGATTTATATTGCTGTGAATGCGATATATGTGTAGGTGGATGCTGTTGTGATGTTGCTACTAATATATGTGATTGTTGTGTAGATCCTATGGAAAATTTATTGAATCAATTAAGAAGTATTTTAGCACCTGGAGCTACAATTCAAGTAACCCTTGATACAGGAGCAACTCAATCTTTTCAAGTAAATCAAATAGTAGCAATAGAGGATAGTATAATTAATATACAAAATACTAGTTTTATTTCAATTTGTAATATTTCAAGAGTTAGATGGAGAGATATAAACACTATAAATCAAATTAATTTATTACCACCAGTATGTACTTGTGAAGAATGCGATTGTTGTGAAAGACCATTAAGAGAAAGATTAAACAATTTTATAAATAATAATGTAGCATTACAATTTGAAGGACAACAAGATCCTAATATTTTTCAAAACTTAACTATAAGAAGAGTTGGACTTGGAATAGTAGTAGGAGAAAATATAGCTGATGGTGCCCCAGATGCATATTCAATTTGTAAAGTTACACGTTTTAATGCTATATAATCTTTAAGAATTATTTTAAATAAGGTAGGGACTTGTCTAAAATAAAATTATATAGAAAAATTTAGTTAATAACTAAATTCCTTGCATTTAATGAAATGCAAGGAGTTTTTTTTATTATGGTTTGTTTTTAAAAGTAAATAATTATTTCTAAGATCTACCAAAAATTTTTTCTATAAAATTTTTGTTTTTAGAATTTTCTAGTTGCTGTTTTATGAGTGAATTTTCAGATTTTAGTTCGTTTAAAGTTGCTTCTAATTCTTGTGAATAATCAGTTATATATTGAAAGCTTTTTTCTTTTTCTTCAAGCTGTTTTTTTATAGTAGAAACTTCTATATCATATTTATTTTTAAAGTTTGAAAGAATATTTTTTCTGTATTTTTCTAATTTTTCATTTGCATTATCATTTTCTAGTTTTAATTCTTTAATATTTTTTTCTAAGCTTTTATTTTTATCAAGTAAATCTTTAAGTTGATTTTCCTTATCTTCAAGTTGCTTTTTTATATTTTTAATTTTAATAAGATATTTATCATCAAGATTTTTTATTGTTGTTATATTTTCATTTTGTAATTTTTGAATTATGTTATTTAGATTTTCATTTTCATCTATTTTTTCTTTAAGTTTTATTTTTATAAGTTCATTATTTTTATTTTCGTTATTCAGCTTTTCTTTAAAGTCTTCCGTTTGAATGTTTAATTTATTATTAGTTTCCAATAGAGAGTTATATTTGCTTTCAATATTAGATTTTTGGATAGAAATTTTATTTAGATTTTCAATAAGATTATTAACATGTAGATTTTTTTCTTTTAATTTTTCTGTCAATGATATTGTTTTGTTCATTAAATCATAGTTTACAGTATTTTTTTTAGATATGTCTTGAAGTAATTTTTTTATAGTACTTTCAGCATCATATTTATTATTATTATTATATGTTTTAGTGACTTTAGGTAAAAATACATTAATATTATCAGATATAGAAGCAAATATGTTTTTACTTTCTATGGATTTATCTAAAGGACTTTCTTCATATATATATTTATACATATCTATATTGTCGAAAGATTTAGTATCTATTTTATAACAGTTGGACCATTTGGTTCCATTAAAAGAAGAATACATTAATTTATTATTTTCTGACCATACACAATACAATATATCATTGAATATAATTAATGTAGATTTATATATAGTATTATTTGTTTTATAAATAGGGAAATTATTAATGTTATCTTTGATATCTATTGTTACATGTTCTAGTGTATATATTCCATTTTCTTCAGATAAATTTAAAATATTAAATTGTTTATCTTTCTTTAAAGTAGAAAAATTGATATTATTGCCATCTAATCTATATAGTTTTTTAGGGCTGCTCCAACCATCATTATTTAAAAATTTACATAAATTAATAACGTGAGAGTTCTTTTCTTTAGTTATGTAGAACATATTAATAGTATTATTTAATGTTTCTAAATTATAATGTTTTTCTACACCATCAATAGTGTTTATAGGACCTATTATATTAGTTTTAAATTTGTTTCCGTTCCATACATAGTGTAGAATGTTTCCTCTAGAATCATATTTATTTTCATAAAACATAAAAAATATATGAAGTTTATTTCCTTTAGAAAATAAGTTTGCTTCATCTATATTATTGTTATGAGATTTTAATTTATAAAGAGTTTGAATAGACCATTTTTTATTGAATTTACAGTATTTGATAAATCCATCAAAAGTTATACAGACTACTTCTATTACTCCTAAATAAGTAACATTTATATTAAATTTTAAAACGTTCTCCAGTATTTTTGTTTCTTCAGAGAATTTATTACACATTAAGCTATTATCTTTGTTAATGTAAAATTCATACATATTACCATATATATTTTTAAAAATATATGATTTATTGGAGTTCATAACATTCACCTACCTTTATAAAATTATATTAACAATAAGTTACTTATATTCTTTTTAATGAAAAATATTACTAAAAATCTATATAATTTATATAAAAATTATATAATTAAAATATATTTTTACTAATCACACTTATTTTTTTATATGCATACTATATATTGAGATAAAACAATGTTTCTTCTATATGAAAAGGAGGATATTTATATGGCTATTAATTCAAAAGATTTTATTCCACGTCCAGGTTTTGTAAATAAACAAGGCTGTTTACCAGATCCAGTGGAAATATGTTGTATTCAAGTACCTAAAGTTTTTGATCAATGTTTAAGAAAAGAATGTTTAAAACCTACAGATGACTGTGAACAATTGTGTAAACAGATACCCAATATTACAGATCCATCACAGGTTAGATGCGTGGGTTGTTGTAAAAATTTAAAGGTAATAGTTAATTCTGTTACTAAATGCCCTGTTTCAAACGGTAAGCCTGGATACAAGAAGGTAACTATTAATTATACAATTACCTTTGATGTAGATGTAGATGTGGAAATAAATGGAGTTACACAAACACAAACATTAAGTTATTCAGTAAATAGGACTATAACTGCTTCTAACTTGTATTGCCCAGATACTATAGCTAAAACTATAATAGGTAAAGAATGTACATCAGCAGAGGAAGTTGATCAACAGTTTATAAAAATAGAAGTAGTAGGAGATTGTTTAAGTACAGATATTTCAAAAATAGACTGTGGCGGCGGTTGTAATTGCGGTTGTACTTGCCCAGATGATCCAAATAATGGAGATAACAAAGTATTCTTATGTATCACATTAGGATTATTCATAATAATTAAATGTGAAATAGTAGTTCAATTAATGGTTCCAGCTTATGGCTATTGTCCAGTGCCAGAAGAATGCAAATGTTCACATGATCCATGTAAAGAATTTATGGAAAGAGAACTTCCAACCCTTTATCCACCACAGGAAATGGATAATTTATTTGATGAGTATGATGAGAGACAGGATGATAGACACATTCATAATGAGAAACACATTGAAGAAGAAGAAGAAAGAGGAAATATGATAACTAGCAGTGTAATAACTAATAATTAATCTATAAGTTAAAAGTAATATAAGAATTATTTTAAAGTGTTTGTCATATTAGTTTATTTGTATATTATGGATTCTTATGATACCAATACATTAAGAATAATAGTAAGATAATTTTCAAATTAATATGATATTTATAATAAGAAAAATAGTAAAGATGTATGTTTTTATGGAGAGAAATATTAGATAAAAAATTTTAAAAGTCTAAATTTTTGGCTAAACCTTGAACTCTGTAGGAAAATTATACTAGGTATAGTTTACCATTATTAAAAGAGGAAACATGTGTAGGAAATATATATATGTTAACAAAGGTGGTACTTGGTATATTAGGACTTCGATCCCTATATAGGGATGCGAAGTCTTTTATATATTATTAATATCATATATTTACTAAAATGTTTTATTATATTTTTAAGTCTATTTTCTAAATAAGGTTTATTTATCTGATCAATAAAATCATGGCATTTTATAAAGTGTGTATTTACTTCACTTTTGGTGGTAGAGAAACATGATAGAAGATGTGGAATAGATTTAATTAAGATAAAAAAGTAATTAGGATGGGAGGTAAAAACTGATTTTCAAAGTGGACTAAAGAAAACTATAGAATGATATGTAGATAATAGAAAATGGGTGGATAACGTAACTTTAAATTAATATAAAAGCATTCATAGAAATCAATTAATAATCAAATGATGATGAAATTTAATAAAACTTATATAAAAATGTATTCTAGTGGAAATACATAAATAATAGTAGATATAACATTTTAAATATGTTTAATCTATTGTATAATAAACCTTAGAATATTTTAGGAGAGATGAACATGAAAAGAATAGAATTACTGGCTCCTGCAGGAAACATGGAAAGTTTATATGCAGCAGTGCAGGCTGGGGCAGATGCAGTATACATGGGTGGAAGTAAATTTTCTGCTAGAGCCTATGCTAATAACTTTGATGATGAGCAATTAAAAGATTCTATAAACTATTGCCATTTATATGGTGTTAAAGTATATATTACAGTTAATACATTAATAAAAGAAGAAGAAATAAAAGAAGCAATAAATTATATAGGATTTTTATATTCCATAGGGGTAGATGCTTTAATAATACAGGATACTGGAATAACAAAATTAATAAAAGAAAACTTACCAGATTTTGAAATTCATGCATCTACCCAAATGACTGTACATAATGGAGAAGGAGCTATATTTTTAAAAGAATTAGGTTTTAAAAGAATAGTTTTATCACGAGAACTTTCATTAAAAGAAATAGAATATATTTCAAAGGAATTAGATGTAGAAACGGAAATATTTGTGCACGGAGCCCTTTGTATTTGTTATTCAGGGCAATGTTTGATGAGTAGTATATTAGGAGGAAGAAGTGGAAATAGAGGAAGATGTGCTCAACCCTGTAGGCTTCCATATACATTGATAAATGAAAAGGATAATAAGGAAACAAAGGGGTATTTATTAAGTCCTAAGGATATATGTAATATAGAAAACATGGAAGATTTAATAAAGGCCGGCGCTACATCTTTTAAGATAGAGGGAAGAATGAAAAGACCAGAATATGTAGCGGGGGTAGTTAGAGGTTATAGAAAAGCTATAGATGCAGTTATAGATAAAGAAAATTTTGAAAGAGAAAAAAATAAAAAAGAGTTAATGCAATTATTTAATAGAGAGGGTTTTTCAAAGGCATACATTTATGGAAACAAGGGTAAAGATATGATGGCATATTCTTTCCCCAAAAATACAGGATTACCTTTAGGAAAAGTAAATAAGGATAAAAGTATAAAATTAGAAGAAAATTTAAGAATAAAAGATGGTATAAGAAATGGTGATAAGGGCTTTACAGTATCTAGTATAATTAAAGACAATAAGGAAGTAGAAAAAGCCTATAAAGGAGATTTAGTAAAAATAAAACCTTTAAATTATAAATTTAAAGATGAATTATATAAAACCTCAGATATAGAACTTTTACAATCCTTAGGTAAAATATATGAAGATAAATTTAATAGGAAAATTTATTTAGAAGCTAATTTAGATTTTAAAGTAGGAGAAAAAATAAAATTAAGTTGTAGATACAATGGAAAAGAGTATTCTGTAGAAGGGAAAGAAATAGAAAGGGCACTAAAAAAACCTTTATCTATAGAAAAAATAGAAGAAAATCTAATGAAAAGTGGGGAAACCCCTTTTAAGATAAATAAAATTAAATTTAATTCCTATGAAGAAGGATTTTTACCTGTTTCAGAAATAAATAATTGTCGTAGAATGCTTATAAATTCCATAGAAGAAAATATAATACAAAATCATCCACATTGTGGAAAAGTAAAAGAGTTTAATGTGGATAATATATACAGTAGCATAAATGTAATACAAGAAAACAATTTACCAAAGTATATATTTTCAGTATATACCTACGAGCAGTTAAAAGCTGTAGTGGACAATGGCTTTAAAAATATAATGGTAGATTTATTTACAAGGGATACATTAAATTTACATAAAATAAAAGAATTATATCTAGATTTAAACATATATTTAAAAGCTCCTAATATTATAAAAAGCGAATTTGATTATGTAGAAGAGATAATAGAAGATAATATACACAACATAAAAGGTATAGTAACAGCTAATTTAGGAATAGTAAATAAATTTAACAATAGAACAAAAATAATAGGAGATTATAAATTAAATATATTTAATAGTTTTGCAGGGGATTTTTATAAGGAATTTATTAAAGGAAGTTGTTTAAGTATAGAGCTTAATAAAAAAGAAATAAAATCTATAGTTAAACATATGGATTTAGGCAGCCAAATGCTTATATATGGTAAAATAGAAAATATGGTTAGTGAATACTGTCCTATAGGTAGTACTTTTGGGGGTAAAAATAGTTCTTCTATCTGTAATAAAGCTTGTGAAAAAGGAAATTATATATTAAAAGATAGAATCAGTGCTAAATTCCCAGTTAAGACAGATGTATTCTGTAGAAGCCATATATATAATAATTCAGGTATTAATTTAATAGGGAACATAGAGGAACTAAAAGCACTGGGAATTAATAGTTTTAGATTAGATTTTTTAAATGAAAATTATGAAGAAATGGAATATATATTAAAAGCTCTTAAAGAAGAAAAATGGAAGGGAGATTTTAAAAATTATACAAGAGGCCATTATAAAAGAGGTGTAGAATAACTTAATGAGATTATTTATCCGATGACTACCCGCTCTAATACTCCCATCTTCTTGAAAGTGGGAGTAAAGAGCGGCTACGTCTCTGGATAACGATTTTCTTCTAAAGGATAACGACTTCTAAGGAGTGAAACTCCTAAGAATTCTGTTAATAAGCTTTAGTGGAAGTAAAAACTCTCTTTAAAGCTAAGAACTCTGTTTATACAATAAATCAGATATGGATATATAGAAGTTATAATTAAGTTGATAATAGATGTTATTAAAAGACAATAGAAAAAGTAACAAAAACCTAGGAAAGTTAAAAGGAGTGTTAAAGAAGTGAAGGATAAATCTATTAAGGTTTTAGAATTTAATAAGATACAGGAAATTTTAAAAAATTATACTTGTACAAAAGCTGCAAAAGATATAATAGAAGATTTAAAACCTTATGATAGTGTATATGAATTAAGAGAGCACTTAGAAGAAACAAAGGAAGCCTTTAAATTATTGGTTACAAAGGGAGCACCACCCTTTGAGGGAGTATATGATGTAAGAAGTGGAATTTCTTTAGCAGAAAAGGGATCTACATTATTACCAGGACAACTTTTAAAAATAGCTGCAGTTTTAAGATGTGCAAGAAGATTTAAAGAATATATAAATCATAAGGAGGAAGAGGAAAACTATAGGGCCTTAGAGGATATATGTGAGGGGATTTTTTCCCTACCTAAAATAGAAGAAGAAATATTTAATGCCATAGAAGGAGAAGATGAAATAGCAGATAGAGCAACTTCTACTCTTTATAATATAAGAAGATCTTTAAAAGAAAAAAATTATTCTGTAAGAGATAAAATTAACTCTTTAGTTAGAAGTTATTCCTCCTATCTTCAAGAAAATATATATACAGTTAGAGGAGATAGATATGTTTTACCAGTAAAGGCAGAACATAAGGGTGCGGTACCGGGACTTGTACATGACCAAAGTTCTACAGGGGCTACCCTTTTTATAGAACCAATGAGTTTAGTTAATTTAAATAATGAAATAAAAGAACTTATGTTAAAAGAAAAGGCAGAAATAGAAAGAATATTAAGTGTTCTATCATCTAAAATAAATGCTAATATAACAGGGGTAAAGACCGATGCTAACATAGTATGGGAGTTAGATTTTATATTTGCTAAGGCTAAATTTGCTAGTGAATATAATTGTACTTGTCCAACTATTAATGATGAAGGTATTGTTGATATTATAGAGGGAAGACATCCTCTTATAGATAGAAGACAAGTAGTTCCTATAAGTGTTAAGTTAGGAGATGAGTTTACATCCTTAATGATAACAGGACCTAATACAGGAGGTAAAACTGTAACTTTAAAAACAGTAGGATTAATACATTTAATGGCTATGAGTGGTCTTATGATTCCGGCTAGAGAAAATTCTGTAATAAGTTATTTTAACAATGTTTTTGCGGATATAGGAGATGAGCAAAGTATAGAACAAAGTTTGTCAACTTTTTCATCTCATATGAAAAATATAGTAGATATTATGGATAAAGCAGATGAAAATTCTTTAGTTTTATTTGATGAATTAGGAGCAGGAACAGATCCGACAGAAGGAGCAGCCTTGGCTATTTCGATATTAGAAAATTTAAGAAAAAGAGGGTCTAAGATAATTGCTACAACTCATTATAGTGAACTAAAAGCCTATGCTTTAAGAAAAGAAGGGGTAGAAAATGCCTCTGTTGAGTTTGATGTGGAAACTTTAAGACCTACTTATAGATTATTAATAGGAATACCAGGCAAATCAAATGCCTTTGAAATATCTAAAAGATTAGGATTACCAGATTATATTATAGATTTTGCTAGAGAAAATATATCTAATGAAAATATAAGATTTGAGGAATTAATTCAAAATTTACAAGAAAAAAGTATAAAAGCTCAAGAGGATGCAAGACTTGCAGAAAATCTTAAATTGGAAAGAGATAAAGAAAAGAAAAAATACGAAGAAAAATTAGAAGGACTTCAAAAAGTTAGAGATAATGCTTTTATGGATGCAAGAAGAGAAGCTAAAAATATAATAAGAGAAGCAAAAGAAGAGGCAGATAAAATATTAAAAGACATAAGACAATTAGAAAGAATGGGTTATTCTTCAGATGCAAGACGTAAATTAGAAGAGGAAAGAAAAAAATTAAAAGATAAATTAGATTCTATTGAAGAAAAGGAAATTAAAACAGTTCATAAAGGAGAAGCTTTAAAGAATGTAAAAGAAGGAGACGAAGTTCTTTTAGTTTCAATAAACCAAAAGGTAATAGTTCTATCCAAACCAGACAATAAAGGGGATGTATTAGTTCAAGCTGGAATTATGAAAATAACAGCTAATATTAAAGATTTAAGGGCTGCTAAGGGAAGTAATTCTAATGGCAATTCATCAAAAATAAAAAAATCTAAAAAACTTAATTTGAATTTAAGCAGAGTGGAGTCTTCTGTTGATCTTAGAGGAATGGATGCAGAAGAAGCCATATACACTGTAGATAAATATTTAGATGAAGCTTATTTAGGTGGTTTAGGGGAAGTTACCATAGTGCATGGTAAAGGTACAGGAGTTTTAAGGAAAACAATTATGGATATGCTAAAAGGTCATCCTCATGTTAAGAGACATAGACTAGGTGAATATGGTGAAGGTGGCACTGGTGTTACAGTGGTAGAGCTAAAATAAATTTTAAATTAGATAGCTTAGGTTTAGATGAACTTTTTTACTAAAATCTAAGCTATCAAATTGTTTTTTTTAGAGGGTTTCAAAATTTAGAATTAAAGAACGTATTTTTAGATTTAGTTTAAAAAATAAAAAATAGCATATTTAGTGTATATATTCACTAGATACAAGGGGAAGAAGGAATTTTATGATATTAATAAGTGCTTGTCTCTGTGGAGTTAACTGTAAGTATAATGGCGGAAATAATTTAAATGAAAAAGCATTAAAACTTTTTAGAGAAGGAAGGGCTGTCTTAGTTTGTCCAGAACAACTAGGTGGGCAACAAACACCAAGGGCAGCTCATGAAATAAATAATGCTACAGGAGCAGATGTATTAGATGGAAAAGCTAATATCATAGGACCAGAGGGCGATGATGCTACAAAGGAATTTTTAAAGGGAGCCTATGAAACTTTAAAAATAGCAAAGGAATGTGGAGCTAAAATAGCTATACTAAAGTCTAGAAGTCCATCTTGTGGGTTTGGAAAAATATATGATGGTACTTTTTCAGGTAACAAAAAAGATGGGAATGGTGTAACAGCAGAACTATTAACTAGAAATGGAATAAAGGTTTATACAGAGGAAGATGAATTTATGTCTAAATTTTAATTAATAATTTGGGGATGTAGATAAATTTGTTTTTACACAAATAAATCTACATCCTTAATTTATTTTAATTTTGAATTGAAATTAGAAGGAAGTAATATATAAAGAAAGTTTATAACTAAATATGTAGGTGGAAAATTTACTGAAATGAAATTTATATTTTTACAGAAAATTTTCTATAAAATTTTTGTGTTTACAAACTATAGAAATAATCTGAAATTTAAATTCATAAAGATAAAATTGGATAATTATACTTGTTTAATTAATTGCTATAGCTACCGATAAACTAAATGAAATTTTAGCTTATATTTTTATATAAGCAATTTAACAAATCTAATGTGTAAAATAGGTACAAGCTATTTATTAATAAAAACAGTTAAGGAAATTTAGTATAAATCAGATAGTTAAAATTAAGTGTTTTTTAAGAGTTCCTTTATGATTGATTATAAATTTATGTTTATAATTTAATTAACATGTAAGGAAAGGAGGGGAAAATATGATATCAAAGCTAAAAATTTGAACACATTAGATAAATTTTACAAAATTTTAATTTTAGCAAATATTACAGCGATAATGTATTTAGATTGAGGAGATTTGATTTATGGAAATGATACTTTGTTCTTTGTATAAAAATATAAAAGAGCTATTAGAAAATAAATTTTTTTTGACAGTAGTAATAGGTACTTTTGTAGAGTATGTTTTATTTCTATTAATTTTATCAGATGGTAATGCAGTAAGTATAGATTTTAGAAGTGCTTTTTTAGGTATACCTCCTATATTGATATATATAGCTTTTATTTTAATTCCATATTCTTTTGCTTTTTTATTTAATGGGAGAGGCCAGAAAGTATTTCTTATAATAATAAATATAATGATTTCTGTGCTTTTAATATTTGATTTATGGTACTACAGAAGTTATAGCTCATTTTTAAATTGTTATATGTTTGATATGGTAGATAACTTAGAGGGATTATCATCTAGTATATTAGCTATGTTTAGAACAATAGATTTGATATTTATTGTAAATCCATTAATATTGATAATAATGTTTGTTAAGGATTTTTACAATAATAATGATAAATGGAGTTTAAGAAAGTTTGCACTATTACTCATAGTGCCTATCTTATACATAGGATATGCTCATATTAAAGTAGATAAACTTGGAAGAGGCTATGTTTGTCAAACTTTATTTAAAAGAACTTGGTCTCAAAATCAAGAAATCTATAATCTATCACCATTAGGATATCATCTATTTGATTTCCACAAATATAGAGAGGATAAACAAGTTTATAATTTATCAGATGAAGAAAAAAGTGAAATAAAAACTTACTTTAATTCAAAGGAAAAAGGGCTTACTAAAAATAATTATAGTGGTATTTTTAAAGGGAAGAATTTAATTGTTATACAAGTAGAGTCTTTAGAAAATTTTATTATAAATGAGAAGATAAATGGACAAGAAATAACTCCGACCCTAAATAAGTTACTTAACAATTCAATATATTTTTCTAATTATCATGAACAAACCTTTAGTGGAACAACCTCTGATGGGGTTTTTGTTTCAAATAATTCTATGTTTCCTCCAATAGCAGGTACTAGTAGTTTTACTTACCCATATAACGATTATAATTCATTACCTAAGCTTTTAAAGGAGCAAAAATACAGTACTTATTCTATGCATGGAGAAAAGGGAAATTATTGGAATTGGATGGTATCTGAGAGGCATATGGGATTTGACACCTGTGTAGATATATCAAAATTTAATAAAGATGAAATATTAGGTTTGTGTTTAAGTGATGAAAGCTTTTTATCACAATCAGTAAAAAAGATAGAAAATCACAGGGAACCATATTATACATTTATGATAACTGCAAGCAGTCATAGTCCTTTTAATATTCCTAAGAATAAGGTTAAGATTAATATTCCTAAAGAATTAAAGGGGACAAAGACAGGTGCCTTTATAGAAGCAGCACATTATACAGATGAAATGATAGGAAGATTTATAAAAGAACTTGATAAAAAAGGAATGATGAGAAATACGGTTATAGCTATTTATGGAGATCATGAAGGACTTCATAAGTTTTTTAATGAAGAAACACAAAACCTTAAAGGGATACCAGAAAGATGGAGAAATAATGATAGGAGAGTTCCTTTGATAATTTACTCAAAAGATATAAAAGGGAAAGAAATTAAAACAAATGGAGGACAGGTAGATTTCCTCCCAACTATAAGCTATCTTATGGGGATAGATGAGAATAAATACATAAACACTGCTTTAGGCAGAAATCTTTTGAATACTAATTTAGATTATACAGTTTTAACGGACAAAACTTATAGAGGAAAAGAAATTTCAAATGAAGAAAAGAAAAATTATATTGATGTAATAAGAATTTCAAACAATATGATAAAAGCTAATTATTTTAAAGGGAGTTTTTAAGGATGATATGGATATTACTTTTGATGTATCTTATAATACCAATCTTATCCGTGGAGGGAGTAGTAGGATGGTGTATTGGTGGAATAGGAGCATATAAAACTATAAAATTATATAAAAGTAATATAGAAGAAAAAAATAAAAAGGCAATAAAACTTTTAATAATTTGTTGTACTACTGCTTTCATATATAATTTAATAGTTTATTATATAACACAAATTGTTATTTCAAAATTTTTATAAAATTAAACTAGGTATAAATATTATAATAAAGAATATTTATACCTAGTTTTTTATTATGTATAGTCTAAAAATTTTGAATTAGATAGTGATTATTCATAAATTGTTAAATATAATTGGATTGATTACTAAGCACTTGTTTGCATATAAGGTTAAAAAATATCATAAATTAATATAGGAATATTTTGAAAAGGAGATTGTAATGCTTGTTAATTCAATATGCACAAGTAGTTTAGATATTAATAAATGTTGTAGAGAAGGTATATTTACTCCAAGTTTTCCGCCAATAGGAAATATAAATGATAAAAAAATAAGTGCAGAAGAGGCTTATCAAATCATAAATTCTGAAGAATATTATGATTCAAATCCACAATTAAATTTAGCAACCTTTGTAACTACATGGATGGAACCAACAGGAACAGAAGTATTTAAAGATTATTTAGATATCAATTATATAGATAAGCTCATATATCCAGAAACTAATGAGTTAGAAAAGAGATGTGTTTCTATATTAGCTAATTTATATAATGCAGGTAGGTGTGATAAACCCACAGGTACTAGTACGATAGGCTCTACAGAAGCTGCTTTATTGGCGGGGTTGAATTACAAATTTAAATGGAAAAAGTGGTGGGATGGACTAGATATTGGAGCGCCTGAGATCATATTTGGCAGTAATGTTCAAGTTTGTTGGGAGAAATTCGCTAAGTATTTTGAAGTTAAACCTATAATAATACCTGTGGGTTCAGACAACAGAATAAATTTTGTTGAAGTAGCAAGGAAAATTAGTGATAGAACTATATGTATAGTAGGAATTTTAGGGGATACATTTACAGGAAATTATGATAATATTAAGGCGTTAAATGATATAGTAGATAACTATAACAGTAATCATCAATGGAAAGTACCTATTCACGTTGATGCTGCAAGTGGTGGTTTTGTAGCTCCATTTTGTGATAAACAAAAAAAGATACCTTGGGATTTTAGACTTAAATGGGTTAAATCAATAAATATTTCCGGTCATAAGTATGGAATGGTATATGCAGGTTTAGGTTGGGCTATTTGGAGAAATAGAGAAGATATAGATGAAGAGTTGGTATTTAAGGTTAATTATCTTGGAGGGGAACAAGATGATTTTTCCTTGAATTTTTCTAAAAATGCTAGCAATATAATAGCCCAATACTATAATTTAACCAGATTGGGGAGACAAGGATATGAGGAAATTATAAAATATCTTTTTGATATTCAGCATTATCTTATGGAGAAATTTTATACTTTAAAAGTATTAGGAAATGAAATTTTTGAAGTTGTGAAAAATTCACCAGGTATACCTATTGTTATACTGAAGCTTACACAAGAAGCAAAAGATATGGGTTTAGATTTAGCTAAGATAGCTTATAAAATAAAAATTTATGGATGGAGTATACCTGCTTATCCTTTACCAGTACCTTTTGAAGATGAAATAGTAATAAGAATAGTGTTGAGAGTAGGGTTTAATTATGCCATGGCAGAACAATTATATGAAGATGTGCTTAAAACTATAGAATTACTTTTAGAATCAGAATCTTCTAATTATATTAAATTAGGAAAAGGTTCTTCAGGGGTGTGCTAATGAAAAAATATATCTGCATACATTTTGAAATGTATGTAGATATATTTTGCTATTAGTAAAGAAAATAATTTATTAGCATATATAAAGATAGATTTAGAATACTTAAAAATAATAGAAGGACACACTGTAATTATAGGATATAATAGTAAAAATGATGGACACTAATATAAGATCTCTAATTACAAATTAAGATGTTACAGAGTTTTTATTGTATTCCAACAAAAATCTGTATTTTAAATTTTATATATTATATAATGAAGTTATTAGTTAAATAATTTTAAGTTATCGGCGTTTTAAGAAGGAGGATAATAAAATGAATTACAAAGAAGTGTTAAAAAATGCACGTGAAAATTTAAATGGAAGTTGTAGAGTGTGTAAAGTATGTAATGGAAAAACCTGTAGTGGTGAAGTGCCTGGTATGGGTGGTAAAGGTACAGGAGATGCGTTTACTATAAATATAGATGCATTAGATTCATATAAATTAAATATGAGATTGATTCATGATGCAAAGAGTCCAGATATAAGTGTAGAGTTATTTGGAAAGAAGATGGACATGCCTATTTTTGCAGCTCCAGTATCAGGAACTACTTTAAATATGGGTGGTAAGTTTACAGAAGAAGAATATATATCTTGGGTAATTGGTGGATGCAGAGATGCAGGTATATATCCAATGGTAGGAGATACTGCAGTAGATTCTTTCTTAATTACAAATTTAGATGAGTTAAAAAAATTTAATGGAGAAGGCATAGCAATAATAAAACCTTGGGAAAATGATAATGTAATAAGTAAAATAAAATTAGCAGAAGAAGCAGGTGCTTATGCTGTTGGTATGGATATAGATGCAGCAGGACTTATAACTTTAGCTCTTCATGGAAAGCCAGTGGGTCCAAAAACTGTAGAAGAAATAAAAGAAATAGTGAAAAGTACTAAATTACCTTTTATATTAAAAGGAATAATGACTGTTGAGGATGCTAAGCTAGCTGTAGAAGCAGGAGTAGATGCTATTGTAGTATCAAATCATGGTGGTAGAGTTTTAGATCAAACTCCAGGGGTAGCGGATGTATTACCTGAAATTGCAGAGGCAGTTAAAGGGAAAGTAACCATATTAGCAGATGGTGGTGTAAGAACTGGTGTAGATATATTAAAAATGATAGCTTTAGGAGCAGACGCAGTATTAATAGGAAGACCCTTTGTAACAGCTTCCTTTGGTGGAGAAAGGGAAGGGGTAAAAATCTATGTTGAAAGTTTAAAAAGTGAATTAAAATCAGCCATGGTTTTAACAGGATGTAACAGTATAAAAGACATAGATGGAAAGATAATATACTAGATAGTTATGCTTTAAATAGGTATATGTTATTGTATTTTTATTATGATACAAGATATTATATAATTAGATAGCTATGTGTTGATTTACAAAGAATAGTTTATGTTATATAAATAAGTTTTTTAAGGTTCAGATGAAGAGTAGAATTTTTTTACAACAAAATTTTATCTGAACCTTAAAATTATTTTATAGATTATAAAATTTATATAATGAAAAAACTATTAAAAAATAGTTTTTTAATAGTAATAAAAGTTTTATAGAATTGTTCTAATTTGAAACGTTCTTGAACTAATTATGCAAAAGGTATTAATAGTAAATTTTTAGGCTATAGAGTAATTTAAGAGTATATAAGGAATGAGGTAGTAGTCGTTTAGCAATCTAACTATTATATTGACTTTTTTTAAAAGAAGAACAATAATTATTGTAATGGATTACACAAGGATTGGAATGGAGGAGTTTATTATGGTAAAAAAACTTAAAGATCTTATAAATTTAGCTAAAGATAAAGAAAAGAAAATTTTATCAGTAGCAGTGGCTCAAGATAGAGAAGTTCTTATTTCTGTAATTGAAGCAGTAAAATTAGGAATTGTAGATGCAATTTTAGTAGGGGATATAGATAAAATAGAGGCTATAGCAAAGGAAGAAAGTCTAGATATAAACAATATAAAAATAATAGATGAAAAGAATAATAAAAAGGCTGCGAATAAGGCAGTACAACTAATAACTATGGGGAAAGCAGATTTTATAATGAAAGGAATGCTTGGAACAGCAGAATTATTAAAGGCTGTATTAAATAAAGAAGCAAATTTAAGGAGAAAAAACTTATTATCTCATATAATGATATATGATGTGCCAACTTATCATAAATTGTTATTTTTAACAGATGGTGGTATAGTACCTTATCCAGAACTTAATGAAAAAATAGCTATTGTAGAAAATGCAGTAGAAGTGGCACATTCTTTAGGAATACAAATCCCTAAAGTATCACCAATATGTGCAGTAGAAGTGGTAAATCCTAATATGCAATCTACAATAGATGCTGCAGCATTAACTCAGATGAATAGAAGAGGGCAGTTGAAGGGTTGTATTATAGATGGACCATTAGCTCTGGATAATGCTATATCTAAAGAAGCAGCTGAACATAAAGGAATAAAGAGTGAAGTAGCAGGGGATGTAGATGTACTTTTAGTTCCAAGTATGGAATCAGGAAATTTTCTTGCTAAATCTATGGGATATTTAGCTAAAGCAGAAAATGCAGGAATAGTTGTAGGAGCAAAATGTCCTATAGTTTTGGTATCCAGATCAGATACAGCAAAATCTAAACTATATTCTATAGCTTTAGGTGCATTATCTTGTAATAAATAAATTCGTACATCTTAACATTATTATAATGAATGTTGTTTAAAATTACTTAGTAAATAAGCTCTTAGTTAATGTATATAAGAGCTTATTTATTTTTTATAAAGCACTTTAATATATAATTTATGATAAAATTTCAAAAATCTAATATAATTATAATAATGTTTAAATTAAAAAGTATTGAGGTGTTAAAATGTTTAAATATTCTAGAGTGGATGAAGCTTTAAAAGAAAAGCTTAATTCATATACAAATAAAGGAGAATATTTATTGGTTTCAGATGGCATAAAATATAAGGAAATGGAATATAGAGAAGTATTATTTAATAAGAAAAATTTATTAATTCAAGAAGTTAAAGGTATAGTTTACATAGATGAAAACAATAATATTGTACAAGATAAGAACATACAAAAATCATTGGCTAGATTATATTACTACTATGAAATATTTTTTTGTTTAGATAAAAAAAACAATATATTTAAAGCTTTAAGAAATGAAGAGGATTTACATAAGGAAAACAAAGATATAGAACTATCTATAAAAGCATTAGAATTTTTACAAAAGGAAAAAATAAAAGATACAGAAAAAATTAGAAATATACTATTAGAGCTGCCAAGTTTAAGAAAAAGAACTAATGATTTATTAAAAGAAATGAAATCTATAATAGAAAATATATTTAATGAAGAAGACACTATGTCTAAAGAAAGCTTTGAAAAAGTATATACAATTTATAAAGAAATATTAAAACTGAATTTTAAAAACATAAAATTAATATATTCAGGAATAGATTATTATGACTATATAAAAGAATGTGTAAATAAAAAAAGAAAATCTTTTTCTATAAGATTTAACAAAAAATTATCAGAACCTTTGTTTAAATTAGATTACCAAATAAATTATTTTAAAAAATTACTAAAAACTTATAACGAAATATTATGTATGAATGAAAGAGATTATTTAAAGTCTGTATACAATTCAGAAAAACATAATATAAATGAAAGATTAAAAATTTTAAGGAATAAAAATGAAAAATAAACATTAAATCAAATATTGGTCCATTGTAAAATAAATAATATAAAAAATCTATGAAATTAAAGCGTTAAACTTATATTTCATAGATTTTTATTTTGAAATAAAATCCATAATTTATAAAAAATATAAATATAGTTTTTCAGAGGGCCTTTGTCCACTCTTATTTTACAATTTTTATATATTCAACCTCAGGATCCTCTGTACCTTGCACGTATAATCCTGTTTCTTTTAGTCTTTCTACATAATCTACAATTTCTTGTGTTATTATTTCCCCAGGACATAATACTGGAATTCCTGGTGGATAAGCCATTAAAAATTCTCCACTTACTTTTCCAACACTATCTTTTAAAAGTACACATTCTTTAACCCCATTAAAAGCTTTTCGTGGAGCGGCTGTATTTTCAGGTATTTCAGGAACATCTATAAAACTACTTTGTTTTGTTCTTTTTCCATAATGTTCATTGCTAATTTCTTTTAATGCATTTATTAAAGCATCAATAGATTCTTGAGTATCCCCAAAAGAGCCTACAGCGAGAACATTATATAAATCTGATAATTCAACTTGAATATGATATTTTTCACATAAAAGCATATCTAAATCATAACCAGTTATATCTAAATCTCTACAGTTAATAGTAATTTTTGTAGGATCTAAAGCGTATACTCCAGGTTCACCCAATAATTCCTTACCGAAACAGTAAAAACCAGGAATTTTATTAATTTCATCTCTAGCATAGGTTGCTAAATTTATGGACTTATCTAAAAGTTCTTTACCCTTTAAAGCTATTTGTCTTCTAGAACAATCTAAAGAAGCCATTAATATATAAGATGGAGATGTAGTTTGAAGTAAACTTAATACTTGATGGACTCTATTTACATCTATTCTTTTAGATTTTACTTGAAGCAAAGAACATTGAGTTAAAGCACCTATTATTTTGTGAGTGCTTTGAGCACACATATCAGCTCCAGCTTCCATAGCAGATATAGGTAATCTATTATTAAAACCAAGGTGTGGTCCATGAGCTTCATCTACAATTAAGGGAATATTATAACTATGAACAATTTCTGCAATTCTTTTTATATCCGTAGACACACCATAATAAGTTGGATTTATTATCAAAACTGCTTTTGCATCAGGGTTTTCTTTTAAGGTATTTTCAACAGTTTCTGGTGTAACATTGTGAGCTATTCCTACTTTTTTATCTAGCTCAGGTTGCATATAAACAGGTACTGAGCCACTTAGTATAATACCTGCAGTAACAGATTTATGAACATTTCTTGGAATTATAATTTTATCTCCGTCACCAACTACAGATAAAATCATGGCTTGTATGGCGCCTGAAGTACCATGGATTGAAAAAAATGCTGCATCTGATCCATAAGCATCAGCTGCTAATTCTTGAGCTTTTTTTATAGCACCAGTTGGATGATGTAAACTATCAACTAATTTAAATACAGTTACATCAATTTTAAAAGGATTGTCTCCTATAAAATTTTTAAATGCTTCATCCATTCCTTCACCTTTTTTGTGACCAGGAACGTGAAATGGAATAGTTTTTCTATTAACATACTCCATTAAAGCATCAAAAACTGGGGTTTGATTTTGATTTAATTTATACACCGTAATATGCACCTTCTTTCATAATAATACTCCCGTGAAACTATGAAAGCTCAATGGTTCCCGTGGATTCTTTACTTAAAACAATACTATTATAAGTTAAATATTATTCAAATGCAACATATATATAAAATTTATTATGTGCTTTTTTTATTGTATAAATACATAAGATTTTGTAAATAATACAAAATGTGGAGGGATGAATATGGAAAAGTTATTTGTAGAAAAAAGAAATTGTAAAAATAGTAATAAAATAAGAAGAGAAGGAAAAGTACCAGGTGTAATATATGGAAAAAATTTAAATAATTTAATGTTTGAAGTAGGAGAAATAGAATTAAACAGTATGATTTCACAAGTAGGGGAACATGGAGTAACAGATGTGAATTATGGAGGAGCAGATTATAAAGTTCTTATAAAAGAGGTTCAAAAAGATCCAGTAAAAAAGAATGTAATACATATAGATTTGGAGAATGTTACTAATAGTTCTAATTTAATTAATGCAGAAATACCAATACTTTTTTCAGGTGATGAATTAATCATGAAAAAGGGAGGAGTAGTTCAAAAAGAAAAAAATAGTGTTAAAGTAAGATGTCCAGGGGAAAAACTTCCTAATAATATAATGGTAGATTTATCTCAATATGATATTGGGAAAACATTTAGAATATCAGATTTAGAATTAGGAGAAGATATAACTTTTATGGAAAGTTTAGATAGTACTATAGCCTCTATATTCTTTGGATAATTTACGACTTAATGGTCATTAAAGGTTGAAAATTAAAACAAGAAATACTTTTAGAGAAAATAGATATCTATTGACTAAAAGTATTTCTTATTTTAATATTTTTAAAAGCTGTTATAATAATTTCCTGTTGAGAGGAAAAAGTGCTAAGGGTGGATTTTGTTTTGCTCCTATACACAAAATCTTTAATTTAAATATTTCTACTAAGATTATTTAGTAATTTGAAATTATAAAATTAAATTTTAATTATATATATAGCTGCCTTCAAAAAAGTCATAGCGCGGTTAGAGGCTTCTTATAATAATTAATATTTAGGTTTATATAAGAAAATTTTAGTTTGAGTGGATATCTAAAATCTAGCATTTTGATATAGTTACTTACTAATGGAAACAATTGAACAGCCCTTTCATAGGAATAGTAATGACTTCAGTAAGTTTATACAAAAAAACTTGCTGAAGTCATTGTTTCTAGTTTATTAAATTTGTTTGCTATCGCAAATGCTTTAAATATGCTTTAAATTCCTATAAAATCCATGGGAAATATAGTCTTTTGCCATGCTCCGCATTAATTTTCTAATGAAATTTTTTCCCCAAGCCCTTACTTTAAGTCGTAATTTCCTTAAATATAGTACAATTATTAATGTTTTTTAATATAATGTAGTATGGAATTTTATTGGAGGTAGTAAATGAATTATAAAGATGCTTACAATTTATGGATAAATTCTTCGTTTGTGGAAGAAAAAGAAAAAAAGGAATTAAAAAATATAGAGGATGAACAAGAGATAAAGGATAGATTCTGTAAAGATTTAAGCTTTGGAACAGGTGGAATAAGGGGGATAGTTAGTTTAGGTACAAATAGAATAAATAAATACACTATAGCTAAAGCTACACAAGGATTAGCTAATTATTTGATGCATAATTTTAAAGATAAACCTCTATCTGTTGCAATAGCTTATGATTGTAGGAATGATTCTTTAGATTTTGCTAAAATAGCTAGTGAAGTACTGTGTTCTCAGGATATAAAGGTATATATATTTAGTGATATGATGTGTACTCCTATACTATCTTATGCTGTTCGAGAACTAAAATGTAAAGGTGGAATAGTTATAACAGCATCACATAATAGTAAAGAGTATAATGGCTATAAAGTATATAATCATAATGGCAATCAAATAACAGATAGGGAAGCGGAAAAAATAGCTGAGTGTATAGGAAAAGTAGAAGATTTAAGTAGTATAAAATATATGGATATAAGTGATGCAAAAGAAAAAGATTTATACAAATTTATACCAATAGAAGTATTAAATAAATATTTTTATAATGTAAAAAATTTAATTTTAAGAAAAGATATTATAAAGAATTATGAAAGTGATTTTAGTATATTATATACACCACTACATGGAACTGGGAATGTTCCAGTAAGAAGAGCTTTATGTGAAATTGGATATAATAATGTTTTCGTGGTTAAGGATCAAGAAAGACCTAATGGAAATTTTCCAACAGTAAAATATCCTAATCCGGAAGATCATAAAGCCTTTTATGCTTCTTTAAAAGAGGCTGAAAATATAAATCCTGATATAATAATAGCTACAGATCCCGATTGTGATAGAGTAGGGGTAATGGTTAGGGATCATAGTGAAAAATATGTAGCTTTAAATGGAAATGAATTAGGAGTAATTCTTACTAACTATATATTAAGTTCTTTAGAAGAAGAAAAAAAAATACCTGAAAATTCAGTACTTTTAAAAACTATAGTAACTACGGACATGGTTAAAAATATATGTAAAGACTATGGGGTTAAAGTAGAAGAAGTTTTAACAGGTTTTAAATATATAGGAGAAAAAATAGAAGAATTTAAGAAAAATGGACAAAATAAATTTATATTTGGATTTGAGGAAAGCTATGGATATTTGTTTGGAGATTTTGTTAGAGAGAAGGATGGAATAATAAGCTCTGTATTAATATGTGAAATGGCTTTATATTATAAGAGTCAAAATGAAAATTTATGTGATGTTTTAAGAGGACTTTATGACAAATATGGATATTATAAAGAAAAATTAATATCCATGGAGTTTAAAGGAGAAGAGGGTAAAAATAAAATAGAAAATATAATCAATAATTTAAGAATTTATGATCTAAAAACTATATTTGATGAAGAAATATTAATAAAAGAAGATTATAAAACAGGTTTAAAAATAAGTATGGATAAAAAAGAAGAATATATGAATAAACTTCCTAAATCTAATGTTTTAAAATTTTATTTAAATAACGATACTAATTTTGTGGTTAGACCTTCTGGAACAGAGCCTAAAATAAAAATATATTTAGCATCAGTGGACAAAACAGTTGAAGGAGCTGAAATGAAAATAAATAATCTAGAGAAAAATATAAAGAATATGATAAATGAGTTTTAAAAATAAAAATATTTAAATTAGGCATAGAATAATTTTTTACATTATCCTATGCTTAATTTAAATATTTTTGTATTTTCATTGTTTAATTATGTATATTATTATAAAATTAATATTAATATAGAATTTATAATGTAGGTGATATAAATGGAAATGAAATCATATTTAGCAGAAAAATTATCTAAAATGTTGTTTTTAGAAATAAAAAAAGAAAAAATATTTGAAATATTTAAAGTTGATGTAGATAAAAATATATATGTGCCATTAAAGTCTAAAAATTTAGTAGATGAAATAAAACAAGGAGAAGATTTAGACAACATACCTATTATTTTTTTTGTAGAAGGAATGTTTTTCGTACTAGGAGCAGACGAAGAGTTTAAATTTAATAATGAATACAAAAACATGATAAATAATATACCTAAAAGTGAAGATTATATTAAAGGTAGAATATTTGAAGAAGTGAAGAGAGAAAATTATGAAGATGCATATATATTATTAAGAGGGTTGTTAACATTAGAAGAGAGTAAAGATATTTATAATAAGTTAATATTAATATTAGAAAATTTAAAACAAAAGGATAAAATGTATAAAGAAGAAGAATTCAATATAATACAAAGAGCTAAAAAAATAGAAGATTATGAAGAACCATATTTATATGAATCTATAATAAAAAAAGAAGATAATGATTTTAAAGCAGCATGGTATGCATTGGAGAAATATATATCAATGGGTGGAGAACAAACTACAGACATTATAGAATATAAAAATTCATTAAAGGATATATTAAATTTTGAGGAAGGAAAAAATTTAATAGGTAAGGATCCTAAAGAAGCTTTAACAAAATTAATACCAATTATGAATAAATTAGAGGATAATCCAACAGTATATTATTATGTAGCAGTAGCCTATAGAATGTTGGAAAATTATGATAAAGCTATATATTATTTAAGCAAAGCATTAGAAATAGATAATGGGTTAATTGATGCAGTAAATGAATTGGCAATAAATTATGCAGCCTTAGAAAACTATGATATCTCTATAAAATATTTAAGAAAAGCCTTCGAGGTAGAAAAATCTATAGAGATATGTACTAATCTTATAATGTGTTATCTGAATAAGGGAGACTTAGAACAAGTACAAAATCATATAGACATTGCTAAAAAAATTGATCCAGAAGATGAAATATTAAAAGAAATTGAAGGTTATTTATCAAAACATAATTAAGTTTAATATTAAATTTGTTTTATTTTTGTTTGTAGAAAGGGGTATACTTATGAAAGTTAAAAAGGCTATAATTCCTGCAGCAGGATTAGGAACAAGATTTTTGCCTGCAACTAAAGCTCAACCAAAAGAAATGCTACCTATCGTTGATAAACCAACTATACAATATATAATAGAGGAAGCTGTAAAGTCAGGTATAGAACAAATATTAATAATAACTGGAAGGAATAAAAGGGCTATAGAGGATCATTTTGATAAATCTGTAGAGTTGGAAAAGGAATTAGAGGAGAAAGGTAAATCTGAAATGCTTTCTACAGTGAAAGATATATCTAATATGGCTGAAATATATTATATAAGACAAAAAGAACCTAAAGGATTAGGTCATGCTATAAATTGTGCCAAAACCTTTGTTGGAAATGAGCCATTTGCAGTAATGCTTGGAGATGATGTAGTTTATAGTAAGGAGCCTTGTTTAAAGCAACTTATAAAATGCTATAATGAATACCAAACAACTATAGTAGGAGTACAGGAAGTTCTAGAGGAAGATGTGCATAAATATGGTATTATAAAAGGTATGTTTATAGAAAATAAAGTATATAAAATAAAGGATTTAGTAGAAAAACCTCATAAGGAGGAGGCACCATCCAATATGGCTATATTAGGAAGATATATTATAAGCCCCTCTATATTTGAAATTCTAGAAAACACAAAACCAGGTAAAGGTGGAGAAATACAGCTTACTGATGCATTAAAAACATTAATTAATAAAGAAGCCATGTATGCATATAACTTTGATGGCAGAAGATATGATGTAGGAGATAAATTAGGATTTCTTCAGGCTACTGTAGAATATGCATTAAGAAGAGAAAATTTAAATGTAAATTTCGTCAAATATCTACAACAATTGAAAAATAATGAAGAATTTACCCAATTATTTAAAATTAAATAAAAAAGGATGGCAAAAAAACCATCTTTTTTTATTTGAATTATAAAAATATTTATATAAATTACGATAATAAATATAAGATGTTTTGAAAGGATGGAGGCTATGATAAAGAAAAAATATTATTTATTACCTAAAATTATTTCGCTGTTTTTTATATTATTTTTATTTTCCATAAAAGTACAAGCTATATCAAATATAAGTATTAACTTGAAAGCACCAATACATGAAGGTGTAATAGAGGATAAAGAGTTAAATATTGATGGAGAAATAGAATCTATTTCAAAGATAAAATTAGCATATGTATATATAGATAACAACAATGTAGGACAAGCTAAGTTAAATGAATTAGAATTTAAAGAAAATACATATAAAACTAAATTAGAATATAATAAAGATATTTCTTCTTTGAAAGATGGAGTATATAATTTGAAGATTTTGGCTATAGATGAGCAAGATAACAAAGAGGAAAAAGAAATTAGTATAAAAATAAAAAGAAATCAAGAAGAAGTTTCGGATAATAGAGTAAATATATATGAAGAACAATTAGTAGAAAATGATAAAAATATTGTACAAAGAAATTTAGAATACGATAATGTAAAGATAAGTAGCACAGAAAAAGCTTTAACAACTGTATATAATAAAGCAACTATTAGTAATTTAGAAGTAAGTTTAAATGGAACTGTAGTAACAAATGGTAAACTAGAGCAGGGTAAAACATATACCATAAAAGGTAATGGGAATAGTGCTAATGGAGTTTTATATCAGTTCTGGATAAAGGATCCTTACACTCAAGTATGGCAAATGATAAGGGATTACGGTACAGGAAATAGTATGAATTGGACCCCAACTAGGACTGGAAAATACCTAATAGGGATACATGTAAAGGATAAGAATAGTAAAGAAAGATTAGATGACCATAAATATGTAGAATATAATGTAGAACAAAATAGCTCCAAAGCAACTATTAGTAATTTAGAAGTAAGTTTAAATGGAACTGTAGTAACAAATGGTAAACTAGAACAGGGTAAAACTTATACCATAAAAGGTAATGGAAATAGTGCTAATGGAGTTTTATATCAGTTCTGGATAAAGGATCCTTACACTCAAGTATGGCAAATGATAAGGGACTACGGTACAGGAAATAGTATGAATTGGACTCCAACTAGGACTGGAAAATACCTAGTAGGGATACATGTAAAGGATAAGAATAGTAAAGAAAGATTAGATGACCATAAATATGTAGAATATAATGTAGAACAAAATAGCTCCAAAGCAACTATTAGTAATTTAGAAGTAAGTTTAAATGGAACTGTAGTAACAAATGGTAAACTAGAACAGGGTAAAACATATACTATAAAAGGTAATGGAAATAGTGCTAATGGAGTTTTATATCAGTTCTGGATAAAGGATCCTTATACTCAAGTATGGCAAATGATAAGGGACTACGGTACAGGAAATAGTATGAATTGGACTCCAACTAGGACTGGAAAATACCTAGTAGGTATACATGTAAAGGATAAGAATAGTAAGGAAAGATTAGATGACCATAAATATGTAGAATATAATGTAGAACAAAATAGCTCCAAAGCAACTATTAGTAATTTAGAAGTAAGTTTAAATGGAACTGTAGTAACAAATGGTAAACTAGAACAGGGTAAAACATATACTATAAAAGGTAATGGAAATAGTGCTAATGGAGTTTTATATCAGTTCTGGATAAAGGATCCTTATACTCAAGTATGGCAAATGATAAGGGACTACGGTACAGGAAATAGTATGAATTGGACCCCAACTAGGACTGGAAAATACCTAGTAGGTATACATGTAAAGGATAAGAATAGTAAGGAAAGATTAGATGACCATAAATATGTAGAATATAATGTAGAACAAAATAGCTCCAAAGCAACTATTAGTAATTTAGAAGTAAGTTTAAATGGAACTGTAGTAACAAATGGTAAACTAGAACAGGGTAAAACATATACCATAAAAGGTAATGGCAATAGTGCTAATGGAGTTTTATATCAGTTCTGGATAAAAGATCCTTACACTCAAGTATGGCAAATGATAAGGGACTACGGTACAGGAAATAGTATGAATTGGACCCCAACTAGGACTGGAAAATACCTAGTAGGGATACATGTAAAGGATAAGAATAGTAAAGAAAGATTAGATGACCATAAATATGTAGAATATAACGTAGAACAAAGCAGTTCTAAAGCAACTATTAGTAATTTAGAAGTAAGTTTAAATGGAACTGTAGTAGCAAATGGTAAACTAGAGCAAGGTAAAACATATACCATAAAAGGTAATGGAAATAGTGCTAATGGAGTTTTATATCAGTTCTGGATAAAAGATCCTTACACTCAAGTATGGCAAATGATAAGGGACTATGGTACAGGAAATAGTATGAATTGGACACCAATTGGAGCCGGAAAGTATTTAGTAGGGATTCATGTAAAGGATAAGAATAGTAAGGAAAGATTAGATGACCATAAATATGTAGAATATAATGCTATAGGATCAAATAAGAATTATAAAAACTCTTATTATAATATAACATTAGATGAAATGATAAATAGACAAATGGCTAATACACCAGCATATCATATGTATATAGCAGATAAGAATATATATGAATGGAGATATGCTATTATAAAGAATGGAAAAAAGGGATATTCAACTGATATAAATGGAGTTAATTGGATTCAGAGTGATCAACAATATGATTATATTAAATCAAGGGCTAGAGAATATATAGATCCGACTAATCAAATATATGATTCTATTGGACAATATCAATTTTTACAATTAAGTTATAACGAATGTACTACAGCAGAGCAATTAAACAATATACTTAAAGGAAAAGGTGTATTAGAAGGAAAAGGACAAGCATTCATTGATGCTGGAAAAGAAAGTAATGTAAGTCCTATATATTTAATAGCTCATTCTCTTTTAGAAACAGGAAATGGTACATCAACTTTAGCTAAGGGTGTAGTAGTAAATGGGAAAACTGTTTATAATTTATTTGGTATAAATGCTGTAGATAGCGATCCTATAGGACAAGGATCTAAATATGCTTATGAACAGGGCTGGTTTTCAGTAGATTTAGCTATCAAAGGTGGGGCTAAGTGGATTTCTTCACGATATATAAATAACCCAATTTATAAACAAGATACGTTATACAAAATGAGGTGGAATCCAGATAATCCAACAGTTCACCAATATGCTACAGATATAAGATGGGCATATAACCAAGTTTCTAATATAAAAAAAGTAATAGATCAATTACAAAATGTTGTATTAAATTTTGATGTTCCAGTCTTTAAATAGAAATGAAAAAATATATTTTAAAAAGTAGAGACTAAAAAAGTCTCTATTTTTTACTTTGAATTTTTTAAATAACTAAAAATATATAGATTATTATATTTTTGCTTTAAGTATAAAAATATTTATAAAAATTACGATAATTAAATTTATAAGGATGATTATTGAAAGGGTGAGTTTATGATAAATAAAAAAAAGAGTTATTTAGCTTTAAATATCATTTTAATTTTTTTTATGATTGAATTATTAATATTGCCTATAAAGGTACAAGCTGCATCCAATATAAGTATTAACTTGAAAGCACCAATACATGAAGGTGTAATAGAGGATAAAGAGTTAAATATTGATGGAGAAATAGAATCTATTTCAAAGATAAAATTAGCATATGTATATATAGATAACAACAATGTAGGACAAGCCAAGTTAAATGAATTAGAATTTAAAGAAAATACATATAAAACTAAATTAGAATATAATAAAGATATTTCTTCTTTGAAAGATGGAGTATATAATTTGAAGATTTTGGCTATAGATGAGCAAGATAACAAAGAGGAAAAAGAAATTAGTATAAAAATAAAAAGAAATCAAGAAGAAGTTTCGGATAATAGAGTAAATATATATGAAGAACAATTAGTAGAAAATGATAAAAATATTGTACAAAGAAATTTAGAATACGATAATGTAAAGATAAGTAGCACAGAAAAAGCTTTAACAACTGTATATAATAAAGCAACTATTAGTAATTTAGAAGTAAGTTTAAATGGAACTGTAGTAACAAATGGTAAACTAGAACAGGGTAAAACATATACCATAAAAGGTAATGGAAATAGTGCTAATGGAGTTTTATATCAGTTCTGGATAAAGGATCCTTACACTCAAGTATGGCAAATGATAAGGGATTACGGTACAGGAAATAGTATGAATTGGACCCCAACTAGGACTGGAAAATACCTAGTAGGTATACATGTAAAGGATAAGAATAGTAAAGAAAGATTAGATGACCATAAATATGTAGAATATAATGTAGAACAAAATAGCTCTAAAGCAACTATTAGTAATTTAGAAGTAAGTTTAAATGGAACTGTAGTAACAAATGGTAAACTAGAACAGGGTAAAACATATACCATAAAAGGTAATGGAAATAGTGCTAATGGAGTTTTATATCAGTTCTGGATAAAGGATCCTTACACTCAAGTATGGCAAATGATAAGGGACTACGGTACAGGAAATAGTATGAATTGGACTCCAACTAGGACTGGAAAATACCTAGTAGGGATACATGTAAAGGATAAGAATAGTAAGGAAAGATTAGATGACCATAAATATGTAGAATATAATGTAGAACAAAATAGCTCCAAAGCAACTATTAGTAATTTAGAAGTAAGTTTAAATGGAACTATAGTAACAAATGGTAAACTAGAGCAGGGTAAAACATATACCATAAAAGGTAATGGAAATAGTAGTAATGGAGTTTTATATCAGTTCTGGATAAAAGATCCTTACACTCAAGTATGGCAAATGATAAGGGACTACGGTACAGGAAATAGTATGAATTGGACCCCAACTAGGACTGGAAAATACCTAGTAGGGATACATGTAAAGGATAAGAATAGTAAAGAAAGATTAGATGACCATAAATATGTAGAATATAACGTAGAACAAAGCAGTTCTAAAGCAACTATTAGTAATTTAGAAGTAAGTTTAAATGGAACTGTAGTAGCAAATGGTAATTTAGAGCAAGGTAAAACATATACCATAAAAGGTAATGGAAATAGTGCTAATGGAGTTTTATATCAGTTCTGGATAAAGGATCCTTACACTCAAGTATGGCAAATGATAAGGGATTACGGTACAGGAAATAGTATGAATTGGACCCCAACTAGGACTGGAAAATACCTAGTAGGTATACATGTAAAGGATAAGAATAGTAAAGAAAGATTAGATGACCATAAATATGTAGAATATAATGTAGAACAAAATAGCTCTAAAGCAACTATTAGTAATTTAGAAGTAAGTCTAAATGGTGTTTTAGTAATAAATGGTAAACTAGAACAGGGTAAAACATATACTATAAAAGGTAATGGCAATAGTGCTAATGGAGTTTTATATCAGTTCTGGATAAAAGATCCTTACACTCAAGTATGGCAAATGATAAGGGACTATGGTACAGGAAATAGTATGAATTGGACCCCAACTAGGACTGGAAAATACCTAGTAGGTATACATGTAAAGGATAAGAATAGTAAGGAAAGATTAGATGACCATAAATATTTAGAATATAATGTAGAACAAAGTAGTTCTAAAGCAACTATTAGTAATTTAGAAGTAAGTCTAAATGGTGTTTTAGTAACAAATGGTAATTTAGAGCAAGGTAAAACATATGCCATAAAAGGTAATGGGAATAGTGCTAATGGAGTTTTATATCAGTTCTGGATAAAGGATCCTTATACTCAAGTATGGCAAATGATAAGAGACTATGGTACAGGAAACAGTGTTAATTGGGCTCCAACTAGAACAGGCCAATATTTAGTAGGAATTCATGTAAAAGATAAATATAGTAAGGAAAAATTAGATGATCATAAATATGTAGAATATAATGTTGCAGCATCTAATAAAAGAACTATAGTTATTGATGCGGGTCATGGAGGATATGATAGTGGTGCTGTAGGGCCAACTGGTATTAAAGAAAAAGATGTTACTTTAAAAGTAGCTTTAAAAGTAGGAAAAATTTTAGAGAATAACGGAATTAGAGTTATTTATACTAGAACTAGTGATAACGTATCTTGGCCTTCAAATGAATCACAGGATTTGGCTGCTAGAGTGGCTATTGCAAATAATAACAATACAGACTTGTTTGTAAGTATACATGCTAATAGTTTTAATGGATCAGCTCATGGGACAGAAACATATTACTATGACGGAAGTGCAAAGGGGAAAGAGGCAGCAACAGCGGTGCAAAAAGAACTTATAAATTCTATTGGTTTATATGACAGAGGAGTTAAAACAGCAGGATATTATGTTTTAAGAAATACTATAAGTCCATCCATATTAGTTGAGTTAGGCTTTATAGATAATAGAAACGAAGAAGTTCTTTTAAATTCTGATTGGTTTCAACAAAAATGTGCAGAAGCTATTGCTAAAGGAATAATAGGAACTAGTTTTATATAAACTAATAAATAATTAATAAAACAATGTATTAAATTTTAATTATACTAATTTTTAAATATAAATAAAAAACCATTAATTATATATAATTGGTGGCTTTTTATATTTTTTGAATATTATATAAATGAAATTTAGATCAACCATATGATATAATAATTTACAAAGGAGGTGAACTTATGAATATAAGAAAAATATTTTTATTAAAAGAAAGGAGGGGAAATATGGATATAAGAAAAATTAAAAATGTAGCTAAAAATTTTACATTACTACTTTTAATAAGCGTTATTGTAACTTTTGTACCTTTATTTAAAGTACATGCTAGTAGCACTACAGCTATAATGGGACAATCTCAATTAACGCAGGAACAAGCATTAAATTATTTTAAGACTAGAAACAGTGAAAAAAGTGATCAAGCTACAAAGGAGTTTATTTCTATAGTTTGGCAGGAAGCTAATTTAGAAGGAATAAGAGCTGATGTAGTTTTTGTACAAATAATGAAGGAAACAAATTTCTTGAAATTCACAGGAGATGTAAAAGAATGTCAAAATAATTTTGCAGGTATTGGTGCTACAGGCGGTGGTGTAGCAGGTGCTTCCTTTAAAGATACAAGGACAGGAGTAAGAGCCGTTGTTCAACATTTAAAAGCTTATTGTAATACTGAGACATTAAAAAATTCTTGTGTAGATCCACGATTTACATATGTTCAAAGAGGAATAAGTCCCTATATTGAGTGGTTAGGTATAGGAGAAAATCCTAATTATCCAGACAAAGGATGGGCTGCAGATAACAACTATGGTAAAAGTATAGTAGCTATGATGAACAGTGCAAAATATTTATCAAGTTCTGGTGAATCACAAGAAAATGTAATTATTTCAGATAAGGCAACCATTGATACTTTAGAAGTAAGTCTAAATGGAAATAAAGTAGTAAATAATCAATTGCAATTAGGGCAAACATACAAAATAAAAGCTTATGGAAATAGTTCAAATGGTATATTGTACGAATATTGGATAAAAGATTTGTCAAAGAATGTATGGACAAAGATAAGAGATTATAGTACAAGTAGTGAAATTTCATGGAAAGCAAATAAATCTGGGAAATATTTAATAGGAGTACATGTAAAGGATAGATATAGCAAAGAAAGATTAGATAATCATAAGTATGAAGAGTATAATGTAGCATCTCCTAAAAAGGCAACCATTGATACTTTAGAAGTAAGTTTAAATGGAAATAAAGTAGTAAATAATCAATTGCAATTAGGGCAAACATACAAAATAAAAGCTTATGGAAATAGTTCAAATGGTATATTGTACGAATATTGGATAAAAGATTTGTCAAAGAATGTATGGACAAAAATAAGAGATTATAGTACAAGTAGTGAGATTTCATGGACATCAAATAAATCTGGGAAATATTTAATAGGAGTACATGTAAAGGATAGATATAGCAAAGAAAGATTAGATAATCATAAGTATGAAGAGTATAATGTAGCATCTCCTAAAAAGGCAACCATTGATACTTTAGAAGTAAGTTTAAATGGAAATAAAGTAGTAAATAATCAATTACAATTAGGGCAAACATACAAAATAAAAGCTTATGGGAATAGTTCAAATGGTATATTGTACGAATATTGGATAAAAGATTTGTCAAAGAATGTATGGACAAAAATAAGAGATTATAGTACAAGTAGTGAGATTTCATGGACATCAAATAAATCTGGGAAATATTTAATAGGAGTACATGTAAAGGATAGATATAGCAAAGAAAGATTAGATAATCATAAGTATGAAGAGTATAATGTAGCATCTCCTAAAAAGGCAACCATTGATACTTTAGAAGTAAGTTTAAATGGAAATAAAGTAGTAAATAATCAATTACAATTAGGGCAAACATACAAAATAAAAGCTTATGGGAATAGTTCAAATGGTATATTGTACGAATATTGGATAAAAGATTTGTCAAAGAATGTATGGACAAAAATAAGAGATTATAGTACAAGTAGTGAGATTTCATGGACATCAAATAAATCTGGGAAATATTTAATAGGAGTACATGTAAAGGATAGATATAGCGAAGAAAGATTAGATAATCATAAATATGAAGAGTATAGCGTAGTAGCTCCTAAAAAGGCAACCATTGATACTTTAGAAGTAAGCTTAAATGGCAATAAAATAGTAAATCATGATTTGCAATCAGGGGAAGTATATAAAATTAAAGCCTATGGAAATAGTTCAAATGGCGTACTGTACGAATATTGGATAAAAGATTTATCAAAGAATCTATGGACAAAAATAAGAGATTATAGTACAAGTAGTGAGATTTCATGGACACCAAATAAATCTGGAAAATATTTAATAGGAGTGCATGTAAAGGATAAATACAGTAATGAAAGATTAGATAATCATAAATATGAAGAATATAATGTAAGATTATCTAAAAAGGCTGTTATTAGTAACTTAGAAGTGAGTTTAAATGGAAATAAGGTAGCAAATAATGAATTGCAGGTAGGAAAATCATATAATATAAAAGCTTATGCAGAAAGCCTTAACAGTGTATTATATGAGTATTGGATAAAAGATTTATCAAAAAATGTATGGACAAAGATAAGAGATTATAGTTCTAGTAATACAGCTACATGGACACCAAATAAATCTGGAAAATATTTAATAGGAGTACATGTAAAGGATAAATATAGTAATGAAAGATTAGATAATCATAAATATGTAGAATATGTTGTTAAAGGTGGTTTGATGAAGACTATAGTTTTAGATGCAGGTCATGGAGGCAGAGATTCAGGAGCAGTGTCATCTCAAGCTACTGGAAAATTATATGAAGCAAATATAGTACAGAAGATTACTATAAAGTTAGGAAATCTCCTTAAGGCGCAAGGATATAATGTTATCTATACTAGAGAGCATATAGATCTTTATAATTATCCTTCAGTAACACAAAATTTAGAAGATAGAATAAATGTAGCTAATAGTAGAAAAGCTGATTTATTTATGAGTATACATGCTGATTCTTTTGATGTATCATCAGCTAATGGATATAGTGCTCATTATAGTAGTTATAGACCTAAACTAGATAATTCAGGAATATATGAGGAAGATGATATAACTTATGATAGAACTCCTTGTGATGCAGCATTAAAGAGTAAAGTGTTATCACAACTTATAGTAAATGAGATGTCTTCTTTAGGAGGATCAAATAGAGGGATAAGTGATCACAATTTATATGTTACAAAAAATGCTCTAATGCCTTCTGTTCTTGTAGAAACTGGATTTGTTTCTAATGATACAGAAGTTAGAAAGTTAAATAGTGACTCTTATCAAAATCAAATAGCTCAAAAACTTTACAATGCAGTAACAAAATTATTTAGTATATAGTTTATAAAACCGTTGATATATTTCCTATCAACGGTTTTATGAATTTATTTATAAATATTAAATAATATTTTCTATTTATTGCATATATGATAAAATAAAGATATTGCAAAAAATTGTTGAATAATTTTATCAATGATGTAAAATAAATAAGTAGAGTTTAGAGTTTTTAGAGTTTAAGGAAGTGATTATATGAGAAAAGATAGGAAATTGATTCTTTATGATATATTATTAATAATTTTATCATTATATTTAGCAATTCTACTGAGATTTGATTTTGGTATGGCTTCTATGGCTTCGGAATTTAAAAAATATATGGTATTTTTTAAATTATCAGTGATTCCAGTTATAATAATAACTTTATTTTTTAATAAAATATTTAATCTCTATAGTAGTATATGGAAATATGCTTCTGTAGAAGAGCTTATGTCTATAATTTATTCAGTTTCTATATCTAACATTATATTTATAGTTTATAGTTATTTTATTAATTATAAAGTTTTAGAAAGTAATTATTTTAGATTCCCATTTACTGTACATATAATATTTTGGATTTTATCCATAGTATCTTTAGGTGGTACAAGGTTTATATATAGAGTTATAGAGGATAAAGAATGTAATAAGGATAAGTGTAATTGTAATTCTAAAGAAAAGAAGTTGCTTATAATAGGAGCTGGAGATGCAGCTGCTCTTATTATAAAGGAAATAAAAAGAAATAAAGAATTAAATTATAGTATAATAGGTCTTATAGATGATGACATAGAGAAGTTAGGAAAGAGAATAAATGGTATACCTGTTTTAGGGGGAAGAGAAAGTATTATAAAGATATCTAAAAATAAAAAAATAGATGAAATAATATTAGCTATACCTTCGGCAGCATCTTCAACAAAAAGTGAAATAGTATCTATATGTAAAGAAACTAGTTGTAAATTAAAAACTTTACCAAGCATGGATAAAGTAATACAGGGTAAATTTAATATGAGCAAGTTAAGAGATGTAAGTATTGAAGATTTGCTTGGGAGAGAGGAAGTTAAACTAGATGATAGTGGAATAAATAGATATATAAAGGATAAAGTAGTTTTAGTTACTGGTGGAGGAGGGTCTATAGGTTCAGAGCTTTGTAGACAAATAGTTAAATTTTCACCTAAGAAACTTTTAATATTAGATATATATGAAAACAATGCCTATGATGTTCAAATGGAATTAAATTATAAATATCCAGATCTAGATAAAGCTGTTATAATAGCTTCCATAAGGGATGAAAAGAGATTAAAAGATATATTTTCATTATATAAACCAGATGTAGTTTTTCATGCAGCAGCTCATAAGCATGTGCCATTAATGGAAGAAAACCCAGCAGAATCCATTAAAAACAATGTAATAGGTACCTATAATTTAATAAAATGTGCTCATGAATTTGGGATTGAGCGTTTTGTACAAATAAGTACAGATAAAGCTGTTAATCCAACTAATATAATGGGAGCTACAAAAAGATTTTGTGAAATAATGATTCAAGCTTTTGATAAAATAAGTAAAACTGAATTTGTAGCTGTTAGATTTGGAAATGTTTTAGGAAGTAATGGATCTGTTATTCCATTATTTAAAAAACAAATATCTCATGGAGGACCTGTCACTGTAACCCATCCAGAAATAAATAGATATTTTATGACTATACCAGAAGCAGCTCAATTAGTTATACAAGCAGGAGCTATGGCAAAGGGTGGAGAAATATTTGTTTTGGATATGGGAAAACCAGTTAAAATTGTAGATTTAGCTAAAGATTTAATAACTTTATCTGGTTATAAGCCAGGAGAGGATATTAAAATTGAGTATACAGGATTAAGACCTGGGGAAAAATTATATGAAGAATTATTGATGGATGAAATAGCTTTAACATCAACAGGACATAATAAAATATTTGTAGAAAAACCTATGGAAAATAATATAGACTTTGTAGAAAAATCCATAGAAGAATTTAAAAAAGTTGTTTATAATGATAAAGAAGAAATATTTAAATTAATAGAAAAGAAAGTTCCAACATATATAAGAAAAAAATAATACTTAACAAATAATGGATAAGTTTTATTTTGAAAAATTTAAACATAAATTAATAGTGGCTATAAAATAGTGACAAAAAACTAAAAATATATAAATTAAGCGTTTGTGCGTTGTACTAGGAGGTATAAAAATGTCACAATTAAAAAAGGATTTAATGACTAAATTAGAAAATAAAACAGCTAAATTAGGTGTGGTAGGATTAGGTTATGTAGGACTTCCCCTAGCTGTAGAAAAAGCTAAAGCTGGATTTGAAGTTATAGGTTTTGATGTTCAAGATAAAAAAGTAGAATTAGTTAATGAAGGTAAAAACTATATAGGAGATATAGTTGATAATGAATTAGCTGACTTAGTTAAAGAAGGAAAATTAAAAGCAACTACAGATTTTTCTTTTGTAAGTGAAGTAGACGCTGTTGCTATATGTGTACCAACACCATTGGATTTATACAAACAACCAGATATATCTTATGTAGTTAATTCAACTAAGAGTATTGCAAAATATATTCATAGAGGTATGCTTATAGTTCTTGAAAGTACCACATATCCAGGAACAACAGAAGAAGTATTAAAACCAATACTTGAAGAGACTGGTTTCAAATGTGGAGAAGATTTCTTTTTAGGATTTTCACCAGAAAGAGTAGATCCAGGTAACAAGCAATTTAAAACTAAAAACACACCTAAGGTTGTAGGTGGTTGTACAGAAGAATGTACAGAAGTGGCTGCTATGCTTTATAGAAGCGTTTTAGAAGGAGAAGTATATGTAGTATCTTCACCAGCAGTAGCTGAAATGGAAAAAATACTGGAAAATACATTTAGAAATATAAATATAGGCTTAGCTAATGAAATGGCTATATTATGTAAAAAAATGAATATAGATGTATTTGAAGTTATAGATGCAGCTAAAACAAAACCTTATGGATTTATGGCATTCTATCCAGGTCCAGGCCTTGGTGGACATTGTATACCATTAGATCCTTTCTACTTAGAATGGAAAGCTAAAGAATATGACTTCCACACAAGATTAATAGAAGTATCAGGAGAAATCAATGATCGTATGCCAGAATTTGTAGTAGAAAATGCTATGAAATTATTAAATGAAGATAAAAAAGCTATGAATGGATCAAATGTTCTATTACTTGGATCTGCTTACAAAAATGATATAGATGATATGAGAGAATCTCCAGCATTAAAAGTAATAGAGCATTTAGAGAAAAATGGAGCTAATGTACAGGTTAACGATCCATATATACCTGAATTTAACCATAAAGGTAAATTATATAAATCAGTAGATTTAGAAAAAGGATTAGAGGAAGCTGATATCGTAATTATAACTACAAATCATAGTTGTTATGATTATGAACATATAGTAGAAAAAGCTAAAATTTTATATGATACAAGAAACGCTACAAAAGATGTGAAAAATAATAGAGAAAAAATACACAAACTATAATATTAATACTAGGATAAGTTCTTTTGAACTTATCCTAATTAATAAAATTTGGAGGGATAGTAATGAAAAAACTTAAATTTGCTATTATTGGCTGTGGAAGAATTTCTTATAAACATGTAGAAGCTATAATAAATAATAAAGAAGAAGCTGAATTGGTAGCAGTTTGTGATGTTCTTGAAGAAAAAGCTATAGAGAAGAAAAATGATTATATATCAAAAATAAATGGAAAAGTTAATGTAAATTTATATACAGATTATAAAGAAATGCTAGAGAAAGAGGAAATAGATGTAGTTACTATAGCTACAGAAAGTGGATATCATCCAGAAATAGCTATAAATTGCATGGATAAGAAAAAGCATATAATATGTGAAAAACCTATGGCATTATCTGTAGATGATGCAGATAGAATGATAGAATCATCAAAGAAAAATAATGTTAAACTTTGTGTAAGTCATCAAAATAGATTTAATGCACCAATACAACAATTAAGAAAAGCAGTAGAAGCTAATAGATTTGGAAGATTAGTAAATGGTACTGCAAGAATACTATGGAATAGAAATATGGGATACTATCATCAAGCTCCATGGAGAGGAACTTGGGAACTTGATGGTGGTACCTTAATGAACCAATGTATACACAACATAGATTTACTTCAATGGATGATGGGTGGAGAAATTGATACAGTTTATGCTCAATGTGATACTTTCTTAAGAGATATAGAAGCAGAGGATTTTGGAGCTATAGTAATAAGATTTAAAAATGGAGCTATAGGAATAGTTGAAGGAAGTGCTTGTGTATATCCTAAAAACTTAGAAGAAACATTGAGTATATTTGGAGAAAAAGGTACAGCTTGTATAGGTGGACTTGCGGTTAATAAAATAGAAACTTGGAAATTTGAAGATGGAACTGAAAATGAAGAGGAAGATATATTAAAAGCACAAGAGGGAGACCCAGATTCAGTATATGGTTTTGGACATACTCCATTATTTAAAGATACAATAGATGCTATAAAAGAAGATAGAGCACCTCTAGTAAGTGGAGAAGAAGGTAAAAAAGGTATGGCAATAATATTAGCTGCTTATAAATCAAGACTTACAGGCATGCCAGTTAAATTCCCATTTAATAATTTTTCAACAATGGATATGGTAAATGTACAAAATATAAATAAATAATTTATTAAATAAAAATTAATTTTTTAAAATTACCATCAAAGTATGATATTATATTATGGTGGTAATTTTAAAATTTTATTTTATATAGGAGTGAAAACATGGAAATGAATTATATATCACCAAGATCTAAATTAGGTAATAACGTTCAAGTTGGAAGATTTGCTGTTATAGAAGATGATGTAGTTATAGGGGAAAATTGTATTATAGGTCATAATGTAATTATACATAAAGGAACAGTAATAGGTGATAACGTAAGAGTAGATGATAACACTGTAATAGGAAAAGAACCTATGAGATCGGTAAATAGCATATTTAAAGATGATAAAAAATTTGAACCATGTAAAATTAGTGATGAATGTTTAATAGGGGCAGGAGTAATAGTATATATAGGTTCTAAAATAGCTAATAAAACTTTAGTAGCTGACTTAGCCGTTATAAGAGAAGATGTAACTATAGGAGAAAGAACAATAATAGGAAAAGGTGCAACTATAGAAAACTTTTGTAAAGTAGGCTCAAATTGCAAAATTCAAACTAATGTATATTTAACAGCATATTCAGAGGTTGAAGACTATGCTTTCATAGCTCCTTGTGTAGTAACATCTAATGATAACTATGCTGCGCGTTCAAAAGAAAGATTCGGAAAATTTAAAGGTGTTACAGTTAAAAAGGGTGGAAGAATAGGGGCAGGTGCAGTTATATTGCCAGGGAAAACAATACATGAAGATGGTTTTGTAGCAGCAGGAAGTTTGGTAACTAGGGATGTAGAAAAGGCTAAAATAGTTGCAGGCACTCCAGCAAAAATATTTAAGGATGTCCCACAAGAACAATTATTAGAAAACCAATAGTTTTGAGAGGTAACAAATAATGAAAACTAAAATTTGTCATATATCTACAGCACATCCTACCTTTGATACTAGAATATATCATAAAGAATGTAGGACTATTGCAAAAAATGGCTATGATATTTATTTATTAATAGCCAATAGTAAGGATGAAGTTTCAGATGGTGTAAAAATAGTTCATCTTCCAAAAGAAAATGGTAGATTTTATAGGTTCTTCAAAAAGAGAAAAATAGCTTTTAAAAAGGCAGTAGAAATTAATGCAGATATATATCATTTTCATGATCCAGAATTAATACCTGTAGGTGTAAAATTAAAGAAATTAGGTAAGAAAGTTATATATGATGTACATGAGGATGTACCTAAGCAAATATTAACTAAAGAATGGCTAAAAAGTGATTTTATAAGAAAATTAGTATCCAATATTTTCAATAAATATGAGAAAAAGGCAGCACAAAATTTTGATAAAATAGTATGTGTTTCAGAAGATATTGCTAAAAATTTTAATATGAATAGAACAGTGATAGTAAGAAATTTTCCTGTTATTTCAGATATAGATTCTATAAAGGCTATAGATATAGAAAAGAAAACACCCGTTGTAATATATGCTGGTGGATTAACTAAAATAAGAGGTATAAAAGAAATTATAGAATCAATGGCGGTTTTAAAAGGCGAAGTTAAATTATGGCTTTTGGGGAAATGGGAAAATAAAAATTATGAAGAAGAGTGTATGAAATCAAAAGGATGGGAATATGTGGAATACTTTGGGCTGATACCACAAAAACAAGCATATTCTTATATGAAGAAAGCTGATATTGGAATAGTTAATTTTTGGCCTGTTGATAATCATGTATCAGCATTACCTAATAAGCCATTTGAGTATATGGCTTGTGAATTACCTATGATTATGTCAGACTTTGAATATTGGAATTGTGTATTTAAAGATTGCTTTTTAGGCATAGATCCTAAAAACCCTGAAGATATAGCTAGAACAATACATAATTTATTGTTTGATAAAGAATTAATGAAAGAACTAGGGGAAAACGGGAGAAATTTTGTTTTAGAAAAGTATTCATGGGAAAGTGAAGGAAAGGTACTTTTAGATGCGTACAAGGAACTAAAAAACAATTAATAGTTGTTAGAATTTTGGAGGAGATAATTAATGAAGATATTAACTGTAGTGGGTGCACGACCTCAGTTTATAAAGGCAGCCGCAGTATCTAATATAATAAGAAAAGAACATGAAGAAATATTAGTTCATACGGGACAACATTATGATGAAAATATGTCTAAAGTATTTTTTGAAGAATTACAAATACCTAAGCCAGATTACAATCTAGAAATAGGCTCTGGAAATCATGGCGAGCAAACAGGAAAAATGCTTGTAGAATTAGAAAAAATATATTTAAAGGAAAAACCAGATTTAGTATTGGTATATGGCGATACAAATTCTACATTAGCTGGAGCTTTGTGTGCTAGTAAATTATTGATACCTGTAGCTCATATAGAAGCTGGACTTAGAAGTTTTAATATGAATATGCCAGAAGAACAAAATAGAATTCTTACAGATCACATATCTAGGTTATTATTTGTTCCTACTATTACAGCAGAAAAAAATCTTCATACTGAAGGCATCAATAGGGGTGTTTATAATGTAGGTGATGTAATGTTTGATGCGGTATTACATTTTAAGAAATTAGCAGAACAAAAGGAAAGCATACTAGACAAAATTTCTGTAAAATCAGGAGAATATATTTTAACAACAATACATAGAGCAGAAAATACTAATGACATAAATAGATTGAAAAATATAATTGAAGCTTTAAATAAAAGTGGAAAGAAAATAGTATTACCACTTCACCCTAGAACTAAAAAGTATATAGAGGATTATAATTTTCAATTTAGTGATAATATAAGATTAATAGAACCTGTGGGTTATCTTGATATGATTACTTTGGAAATGAATTCACAAAAAATAGTTACTGATAGCGGCGGTGTTCAAAAGGAAGCTTTCTTTATGAAAAAACCATGTATAACTATGAGAGATGAAACAGAGTGGGTAGAAACTGTTGAAAATGGATGGAATGTAGTAGTTGGAACAGATAAGAATAAAATTTTAAATTCTATATTAAATTTTCAACCTAATGTGTGTCAAAAGAGCATTTTTGGTGATGGAAAAGCTTCTTATAAAATTTTAGATATAATAAATGATATATTCAAATAGATACACAGGAGTTGTATGTTATGGAAAAAAAACGTAAAAATTTATATTTAATATTTACTAGTATAATTTGTTTGATTTTAATTATACTGTCCACTTTATATAAATTAGATTTAAGAAAAAAAGAGATTAGTAATAATGATTATGATTTTTTAAAAGATAAAACCATAGTTAGAGTATGGTTACCTAAAGACAGAGTTTCGAATACAAGAGAGTATCAGGCCCAGAAATTTAATGAAAAACATGAAGATATTTACATAATGTTAAGTTTATATGATAGTAGAGATTATGATAATATGCTGAAAACTGCTTTAGCAGCAGAAAAAGGCCCAGATATAATGATGTATGGTTTTTTTGAGTTAATTAAAGATAATTATATCAAAAATTTAGATAATATAGATAATATGAAATCAGATGATTTTGTATATTTTAATGGTAATCCTATTGGAGTAAGATCAAATGAAGAGAATGTAAAACTTATATGGAACAAGGACATATTTAAAAAAGCGGGGCTTGATCCCAATAAGTCACCCAGAAATTGGGACGAATTAGTAGAATATAGTAGGAAAATAAAAAAACAATTTCCAGATATAGTACCATTTCAATTTCCAATCATAGAATATGAAGATTTTAAACAGTCTATAGGTGAACCAAGTGTTAATTTAGATAACGTGTATACATCATTTTGGGATTATAAAAATGGTGAATATAAATTCAATTCATCTAGAAATATTTTAAATATATATAATAAACTTTATAAGGAAAATTTATTAGATAATGAATTTGATAAAAAAAGCAAAAAGGATTTAAGAACAAATTTTTATCAAGGTAATGTAGCGATGCACCTATCCACTTTTGAAGATAAAGGCTATTTTTCTAATATAATTCCTTTAAATTTTGATATAGGTATAAATAGTTTACCTAAATTTAAAGAATCTCATGAAGATAAGCAATATTACTTATCAAATTCAAATTTTTTATGTATTAATAATTATATATTGAAAAAAACTGAAAAAGAACAAAAAGCAGTAAAGGAAGTCTTTCAGTGGTTGACATCAGAGAATACTAATAGAGAAATTTTAAATACTAGAATGGCAATATCTCCTACTATAAAAAAAGCACAGGTTAAAAATGATATTTATAAAGAATATAATGAAGTTTCAAATTTTAAAACCGAGGTATTAGATCCATCAATATTTATATCTAGGGATTCAGCTAAAACAGTAAAACTCTCTGTAGATGCTATTAAAGGGAATAAATCAATAGATGAAGTTATAAAACAACTTAATTATTCATATGGTGAATATTGCGATTTAACTCAAAAATATAGAAAAATACAACTAAATACATTTAAAAAATAAAGTTTAATAAGGAGTAATAAAAATGAAATATTACTTACAGAAAATGTTACAGTATAATAAAAAAGTGCTCGGCTGTAGTTTTTTGTTATCTTTCATAATAACTATGTTAAATATTAATGGAAATAGTAAAAAAGATCTTTTAATGTTATTTAGTGCTACTTTTTTACTATTAAATGAAATATATTTGTCCTTTAAAGATGTAAAAAAATCAGTATTGTTATTTTTGATTTCTTTGCCATTTTTTGTTACAGCACGAAAATTTGTTCAAATAGATTTTTTTATATTTAAAATATCATTTGAGACTATATATATTAGTATTATTTTTATATATAATATAAAAAATATTTTTATTAATATAAAAAATAAATTAAAAACTGGTAATAAGAATACATTTAAATTTTATATATTAACATTTATTTTTGTATTATTTGTATATAATTCAAATGTGTATTCTGTTTATTTTTGGAAAAGTATGACTGATACATATTTGGGAGTAGTTACACCAATTATGTTTATGTTAATTATAATAACCTTATTTGATCAAAATGATATAAAAAATTTGCTTTATTCTGTAATTTTCAGTGTTAATTTAAGTTGTTTATATGGATTTATACAAATATTTAAAGATGGTATATCCTTGCATAATATAAATAAAAACAGGGCACTGTTAACATTTGGATATCATAATGTTAATATATTTGCAGGAATTTTAGTTACTGTAATGCCTTTTGTATTAGAATATATTTTATATAATAAAAACAGTAAAGCTGAAAAAAGATTTTTTTATAGTTCTCTATTTATACAGATTATAGCATTATTAATAACTTTTACTAGGGGTGCTTGGTTGAGTGCACTTATAGCTTTATTTTTAATTTTAATAAGTAAAAAATATAAAAAATTAGTAATAATTATGGTAATTATAGGAGCTATACTAATTAAGCCAGCAATGTCATTTATATTAACTAGGGGAAATAATGTATCTAGTTTTTTAGAAAATGAATCTTCAATAGCTAGAATTCAATCCATATATACGGATGCAAGAATTATTAAAGACTATCCATTTGGAGTAGGAATGAGTAGCTTCCCAGAATATTATAAGGAATTTGCAACTAGAGGATATTTAATGATGCCACAGGAACTAAGATGGAAAGTTAAAGCAGCTCATTATATGCTTGAACACGCACATAATTTAATATTACAAATAGGAGTTGAATTTGGATTAATTTCTTTATTAATATATATATTACTTATGTTAAATAGAGTAAAAGTTGTTTTTAAAGATTATAGTAAGAATAGAGGTTTATTTGTATCATTAATAACTTATATTATTTTTTCTACTTTAACTGGAAACGAATTTAATCATAAAGGCGTAATAACTGGTACAATTATCATATTTTTAGTATTAGGATTGATTGAAATTAATAATTGTAAAGGTCGTATAAATAATTAGGCAGAGGAGGTGAAGTCGTGGGCAGAGCGAAGGTTACAACAGTTTCAGTTGTTATTCCTTGTAAAAATGAAGTGGGATATATAGAAAAATGTTTAAATTCTTTTGTTAATCAAAATTATCCTAAAGAATTATATGAAGTTTTAGTTTGTGATGGTATATCTACAGATGGTACCCAGGATATAGTTAAAAGATATGAAGAAAATTATAAAAATGTAAAGTTAGTATTAAATGAAGGAATAACCGCTCCTAAAGGAATGAATTTAGGTATAAAGAATAGTACGGCAGATGTAATTATTATATTTGGAGCACATGCTTATGCCGATGAAGATTTTATTAAAAAAAATATAGAATTTCTATCAAAGGATTCAAATATAGGATGTGTCGGAGGACCAATAGAAACATTAAACAACTCTAATAAAGGAAAAGCTATAGCATTAGCTATGAGTTCTCCATTTGGAGTAGGTAATGCTTTATTTAGATATGCTAAAAAAGAAACATTTGTAGATACAGTTGCATTTGGAGCATATAGAAGAAGTGTTTTAGATGAAATAGGATATTTTGATGAAGAACTTGTTAGAAATCAGGATGATGAAATAAATTATAGAGTTGTTAAAAATGGATATAAAATATTACTCTCTCCAGAAATTAAATCTTCCTATTATAGTAGGGATTCGTTGAAAAAATTATGGAGACAATATTTTCAATATGGATTTTGGAAAGTAAAAGTTATGCAAAAACATGGTAAAACGGCGTCTATAAGACATTTGGTACCTATGTCTTTTGTATTAACCAATATATTAGGATTTTTATTAGGAATGTTTTTTAAGCCTATTTTTATTTTATGGGTTATAGAATTACTGACTTATTTATTAAGTGATTTAATATTTTCTTATAGAGTCAGTAAAGATGAAAAAGGTGTGTTGAAATATATACCAATAATTTTTCCAATATTACATATTAGTTATGGTTTAGGGTTTTTACAAGGGTTATTAGCCTTTTATGTTATAAAATCTAAAAAATCTATAGAAAATAATAAAAAAACATCAAGATAAATTAAAAACTTTATATTTAAAAGTATAAATAAAATAACTAATAATAATATATTAGTTATTTTATACTTTTTATATAATTTTACATGACAATGATTACAAATTGAAGAAAATATTAATTATAAAAGGGGTTTTTAAGATGAATATTTTAATTTTATCACATATGTACCCTTCAACATTTAATAGAATATCTGGAATTTTTGTACATAAACAAGTTAAAGAGTTAGTTTCTTTAGGGTGTAATGTTAAAGTTATTTCTCCTATACCTTGGGCTGGATTCCCCTTAAACAAGATAAGCAAAAAATGGAATGAATATTCTCAAGTTCCGTTAAAAGATAAAATAGATGGGATAGAGGTTTATTATCCTAGATATATAGAATTTCCTAAAGGCTATTCTTTTCACAAATCAGGACAAAGAATGTATAAAGGTGCAAAAGAATTAGCTTATGAATTACATGAAAAATTTAAATTTGATATTATACACTCAAATGTGGCATTACCAGATGGGTATTGTGGAATGTTACTAAGTCAAAATTTTAACATTCCACATGTTATAACTATACATGGACAGGATTTTCAGAACACTATAAATAAAAGTGAAGTGCTAAGAAATAGAGTTTTTGAAGTATTGAATTCCGGGGATCAAATAATAACAGTAAGTACTAAATTAAAAAATATAGTTAAAGATTATTCTATTTATAAAAAAATTCAAGTTATAAATAATGGAGTAGATATTAATGAAATTATAGAAAATGAATGTGTATATAGTGAAGAAATTCCCAATATAGACATATTAAGTGTATCTAATCTCATAAAAACAAAAGGAATTGATATTAACATAAAAGCTATGAGTAAGTTAGTAAAAAAATATCCTAACCTAAAGTACTATATAATTGGAGATGGAGTTGAAAGAGAAAATCTAAACAAACTTGTAGAAAAATATAATTTGCAGAAAAATGTATCTTTCTTAGGTAAGTTGGATCATAAAGATGTTATAAAATATATGAGGAAGTGTAGAATTTTTTCTTTGCCAAGTTGGAAAGAAGGATTTGGAGTGGTTTATGTAGAAGCTATGATTCAAGGCATACCAGTTATAGGAATAAAAGGTGAAGGGATAGAAGATGTAATAAAACATAGAGAAAATGGATTTTTAGTAGAGTCAAATAATGTGGAGAGTTTAGTTGATATAATAGATTATTTAATAACAAATAAAGATATTGCAGATGATATTGGTAAAAATGCTAAAAAAACTATTATAGAAGGATTTACATGGAAACATAATGCACAAAAAACATTTAAATTATATGAAAGTGTTATTAATAAAAAAATATAATATTTAGTACTTGGGGTGGGGAAGTTGAAAATAATAAAAAAATTTTTAGTATACATACTAATTTTAAATTTGTTATTTGTTAGTGTGATTGTAACAAATAATAAAGTGTATGCTAAGTATAATAATCAAGATCTTGTAAATGATGCTATTTCAAGATTTCCAAAAGAGGCTAGGGATTTTAATCTATTTTTAGCTGATTATGAGCCATGTGGTGATTATTTAAACTATGGCAATAATAAAGAGATATTATTTAATTTTAAAGAATTAAAATTTGATAATGAAGGTATGCCTAAAGTAAAATATGGTGAAGGATATTATTATAATCCTGTAACTTTGGCACAGTACTCTCTTTCTGTATATGGTGAATATCTAAAAGGTGAAAATACTAAAGAAAATTTTTTGAAAATTGCAGATAAATTATTAACACTTCAAGACAGTAGAGGCGGATTTTTGTACAATTTTCAATGGAGATATTATTTAAATAATTATGATTATAAACCAGGATGGGTTTCAGCAATGGCACAAGGACAAGCATTAAGTGTTCTGGCAAGGGCATATGAAATTACCGGGAATAAGAAATATTTAGAAGCAGGAAATAAAGCCTTAAATTTTCTTATAACACCTATTTCTAAGGGAGGGGTAATGGCTAATTTGGGTAGTTTATCATCTTCCTTGAAAAACAATATAATATTTGAAGAGTATATATCTCATGTCCCTACATATACTCTTAATGGATTTATGTTTAGTTTGCTTGGGTTATATGATTGGGCAAATGTTGATGATAGCAATAAAAAAAATACTGCAGAAAAGTATTTTAATGAAGGGATTAAATCCTTAACACAAATATTAAAGTATTACGATATAGGTGGATTTACATGTTATGATTTGGGGTATATAACTAAAAATAGAGAAAAACCACATATAGCTGTAAATTATCATGGAGTACATATATATCTTTTAAATTCTTTGTACTCAATAACTAATGATAGAATATTATATGATTATTACAAACTTTGGAAGGCTTATGTAGATACTACTGAAGTTGATAGAATAAGTGGTGTAAATAGATATGAGACTAATGCTAATATTTCCAAAGAATTTACTAAAGAAGGTATTGATACAATTATTTTAGCTAGTGGAGAAAACTATGCAGATGCTTTAAGTGCTGTTCCTTTGGCAAGTAAAAATCAATGTCCTATATTATTAGCAGAAAGTAATAGTATAAATTCATTTACAATAAATGAAATTAAGAGATTAAATCCTAATAAGATTATAGTAATAGGTGGGGAAGGAGCTATATCTCAAAAAGTATGCAATGATATAAAAAAAACAAATCAAAGTATAGTTTTTGAGAGAATAGGTGGGAAAGATAGATATGAAACATCATATTTAATTTCTAGTAAAATTGATTCTAAAGAGGCTTTTTTAGTTTATGGAAATAATTATGCAGATACTTTAAGTATTGCTACGATATCAGCTATAAAAGGTATACCTATACTACTTACACAAGAAAAATGTATTCCTAACCCAATAAAAAATTATATAGATGAGAATACACAAATAGATAAGTATTATATAATAGGAGGAAATGGTGTAATTTCAGAGAATATAGAATCTCAAATAGAAAACACAGAACGAATCGGTGGAAAAGATAGGTATGAAACTAATACTAAAGTTTTAAATAGATTTATTGATGAATTGGATTTATCAAAAGTTTATATGGCAATTGGGGGTCCATCAAATATGGACTATGCAGATGCGTTATCCTGTGCTCCATTAGCTGCAATTAGTAAAAGTCCAATACTATTAGTTCCTACAACTAGACAAATTCCTAAAAGTGTAACAGACTTTGCTTATGGTAACTTACAAAATAATACAAATATAATTGCTATAGGAGGAAAAGCTATATTACCTAATTATAAAATAAATTCTATAATTCCTGAAAAATAAAAGTATATGTTATAATTTATTATGAATAATAAAAACAGTAAAGTATATTTTATTTAATGCTGATTTAGGGAGAAAATAGTTATGAAGAAATTTGGAAATTTTTTATCTTACATTATAAGTGTATATATATTTATATTACCTATATTACCTAGTAAATTTAAATATAAAAATATACCTTTAAATGCAGATGTTTTATTAGCAGTTATGATAATTATATTTATGATAGCTATTATTATAAATAAGGATATAAGGAAAAAGTTTGTATATGAAATAAAAACAGATTTTTTTATAAATTATAATTCATTATTTATGTTTTTATGGATAGCTATGATGTTTATAAGCATATCATATGCTGTAGATAAAAATTTAGCTTTAAAAGAATCCATAAGAATTAGTACCTATTTATTTTTGTTTTTTATGATTAAATATTATATTATTGATAAAAAAATGATAAATAGGATTATGTATTCCTCAATAGCATCAGCTATGGTTATAGCGATTATAGGTATAGCGCAGTATTGCTTAGGAAAAGGGATAAAATACTATGGTGGCGGGGAAGCAGTTTCAAGGATAGTGTCTACACTAGAAAACTCAAATAACTTAGGTGCATTTTTTGTTTTATTTATTTTCCCATTTATCATATTATTTATAAAAGAAAAACAAATTAATAGAAAAATTATTTTTGGTTTTATAACATTAATATTTTTATTAAATATAATACTATCGTTTTCAAGAAATGCTTGGCTAGCTCTCATTATAGGATACATTGCTCTAATATTTATATATAATTTTAGATTAATATATGGAGTAATTATAGCAATTCCCATAGGCTTAATGATACCGCAAATATCCAACAGAATTAGAGATATTGGCAATTTGAGTCAAAACTTATCAAGACTAAGTTTATGGGAAATAGCTTTAAAGATGATAAAAGACAATAAAATATTAGGTGTGGGAAATGGAAATTATAGAACTCTATATGAAGAATATTATAAAAAAGTAAAAAAAATTGGATACTATAAAGCACATGAAAACTTTCATCCACACAATGCTTATTTAAAAGCTCAATGTGAATTAGGTATAGTAGGTTCTATATCATTAATAGGATTTTTAATATCTTCCCTTATTAAAAATAATAGGTTTTCCAATAATGTGGATAATAATTTTTATAAGCATTTTTATAAAGGGTTTACAGCGTCTATAGTAGCCTTTATGTTTATGAATTTCATAGATAATTTTTTCTCAGCACCTAAAGTAATAGCTTTATTTTTTATATTTTTAGCTATAAGTGATTCTTATTCATACAATATTCAAAATAAAAGTTTGTAAAAGGAGTTGTTTAAAACTCCTTTTTTAAATATCATTATATTTATCCGATAACTATCCGCTCTAATACTCCCATCCTTTTCAAAGTGGAAGTAAAGAGAGGATTATGTCCCTGCATAACGATTTCTAGGCTTCAGAGGGAGTAAAAAACTCATTCTGAAGCCAAGAACTCTGTTTATGAAATATGGAATGCTAGGAGATGATTAAAATAAAAGTACTTCAAATTATAACAGGTAATGATATAGGTGGTGGAGGAAGGCATGTCTTAAATTTATGTCATTATTCTAAAGATTTATTTAAGACTGTATTAGGATGTATAGGAAAAGGGCCTTTATATGATAAAGCAAAAAAACTAGGAATAGAAACAAGATTATTTAGTACAAAATGTTTTATTAATAGGGAAATAGAAGAATATATAAAAAATAATAATATAGATATAGTTAATTTTCATGGAGCTAAGGCTTTTTTTACTCATTATTTTATTAATAAAAGATTAAGAGTACCTGCAGTAGCTACTGTACACAGTAATTATAAAGAAGACTTTTTAAATAATAAAATTAAATATTATTTATTTACTCCATTAAGTATTAAGGGAATAAAGAGTTTTAATAATCATATATGTGTATCGAATTATATAAAAGATATTTTAAATAAAGATAAGATAGAAAGTAAGAAATTTGTAGTGAATAATGGAATAGATCTAAATTATTACAAAAATAAAGTTAAAACTAACACTGATTTAAGAGAAAAATTAAATATTGAACAAAAAGATTTTGTATATATAATGATAGCTAGAATGCACCCTATTAAAAATCATAATTTATTAATTCAAGCTTTTTATAAGCTAAAACAGGAATATAAAAACATAAAATTACTTTTATTGGGGGATGGAGTAGAAGAGGCAAAATTAAAAGAAAAAGTAGACAAACTAAATTTACATAGTAATATTATATTTTTAGGATTTAGAGAAAATATAGAAGATTATATAGAAATATCAGATATAAGTATATTAACATCTTTAAACGAAGGAGGTTCCCCTCCTTTAGTTATATTAGAAAGTGGTATAAAAAAGGTGCCGATAATAGCATCAAATGTGGGAGATATACCTTATACCGTAAATAAAGATAATGGTTTTTTAATAGAGCCTACTTCAGTTTTTGATATATATGATAAAATGAAAGAAGCTTACAATAATAAAAGTAAATTAAATATTTTAGGTGAAAATCTATATGATACTGTGATTAATAAATATTCTATAGATAGTTTTTGTAAATCCTATTATGAATGTTATAAAAATATGATTTAGTATTTTGGAGTGGATTAAATGAAGGAAAACAAAGCTTTAAAAAATTCTGTTTTTGTTATGCTATTAATAATATTAGGAAAAGTCTGTGCACTAATAAGAGATTCTTTAATAGCGGCAAAATTTGGGGCTACTGATATAACAGATATATACATTTTTTCATTGGGTATAGTGAACCTTTTAACTACTATAAGTTATGGGTTAACTACTACATTTATACCAATGCATACAGAGAATTTGGAAAGTGGAAACAAGAAAGAAAGTAATAAATTTGTAAATAATGTGCTTAATACTTTTTCCATGGGAACTATTATTTTAACTATATTAATGATAATATTTGCAAAATATATAATCTATATTTTTGGTCCTGGATTTCAGAAAGATTTAATTGTTTTTAATACGTCTATTAAAATAACTAGAATAATGTTATTATCTTTGATTTTTATAAGTTTACAGAGTGTTATTACAGGAGTGTTGCAAGCTCATAAACAATTTTTAGAACCTGCAGCCATGGCAATGGTATCTAATATAGTATATATTATATATCTAGTCTTTTTAGTTAGTAACTATGGAATGGTAGGGTTTGCAGCAGCTGTAGTATTGGGCTTTTTTGCACAACTGATAATAAATATACCTAAATATAAAAAAATGGGTTATAAATATAGTACATATATTAATTTAGAGGATAGCAAGACTAGGCAAATGTTTAAACTTACAATGCCTGTTATAATAAGTACTTCTGTTATTCAATTGAACCTTGCTATAAATAGAGCTTTTGCCACTACTATTTTTGGGGGAGCAGCTACTATATTGGAAAATGCAAATAAAATAAATACATTGGCCTATGAAGTATTCGCTATAGGGATAGCCATGATAGTTTATCCAACACTATCTGAATTAGCTGCTAAAAATGATAAAAAACAATATAAGGTGGAATTAGGAAGAGCTATAAATATAATACTTATAATAATGGTGCCCGCAGCAGTTGGAATTGCCATTCTTAGGGAACCACTTATAAATATAATTTTTAAAAGAGGAGCTTTTAGCAATGAAGCGGCTTCTTTAACATCACAGGCATTACTTTTATATACTCCAGCTATGATAGCTTATGGAGTTAGAGATATATTAAACAAAGCTTTTTATGCTATAAAAGATACTAAAACTCCTATGATTAATAGTTTTATAGGCATAATAATAAATGTAGTTATAAATATTTTATTAATAAAACATTTAGGAGTTAGAGGTCTTACATTAGCAACTACTATATCAGCAATTATTATAACTATAATTATGTTGTTAGATTTAAACAAGAAATTAAATGGTATAGATATTAAAAATACGATTACATCCTTTGCAAAGATAATTTTATCTGCTTTATTTATGGGAGTAGTAGTTGTTTTTGTAAATAAATTTATTTTATTAAATTTAGGAACAGGAACTAAAGGAAGTGTTATATCAGTTTTAATTTGTATGGTTGTTGGTGTAATATGCTATGCTGTAGCTATATATGCATTAAAAGTTGAAGAAATACAGGCTATAGTAAAACCAGTATTAAAAATATTAAAGTTTAAGAAATAAATAGTTAATTATATTGTAAATAAAAAATAATTTTGATATAGTATAAACAGTATTTTAAGAATTTATTTATGATAAAATTTAAAAATACTATAAATATATTTTTGTAGATTATGTAGATTATAATGTTTATTGAAAATGTGTTATAATTCAATGCATTTATCTTAGGAGGAAATTAATATGAGCGATAATCCCAAGGAGTTTATAAAAAGATTTATTGGTTTTTCAATGGGGCCAATAATATCAGCTATTATTAGCCTTATTACTGTTCCTATAACTGCATATTTTGTAGTTCCAGCAGAGTTTGGAAAAGCTTCTATGTATACAATGGCTTTAAGTATTAGTTCACTGTTTATATATTTAGGTATGGATCAATCTTTTACTAGAGAGTTTAATGCAGAGGAAGATAAAAAATCTTTATTTTGGAATTCCTTAATTGCACCTTTAATATTTTCACTAATACTAGGAGTTTTTTATGTTATTTTGTATAAGCCATTATCTATGTTAATGATTGATACTGTTGATAGATATATAGTAGTTATTTTGGCATTATCATTGCCTTTTGCAGTTATAGATAGATTTAACTTATTATTGATAAGAATGGAAGAGAAAGCTAGATTGTATTCTCTTTTTAATGTAATAAGCAAAGTTATAAATGTAGTAATTTTAGTACCTTATCTTTTATATATAGATAAAAGTTTTAAAGGAATAATAAATGCAGGTTTTGTGTCATTAGTTTTTATGTGTATAGTAGAATGCTTTTTTACAAAAGATTATTGGCTTACTAAATTTAAACTAAATAAAGCTTTAATAAATAAAATGTTTAAGTTTGGGTTACCTTTAATACCAACATACGTAATTGTTTGGTTTTTGAATTCTATGGATAAAATAGCTATGAGGCAATGGTCATCTTTTGAAGAAATAGGATTATATTCAGTTGCATTTAAAATTGTTACTGTAGTAAGTATAGTTCAAAGTGCATTTTGTAATTTTTGGACACCAACTGCATTTAGATGGTATGAAGAAAAGGTAGAAGGAGAAAAATTTATAAAAGTAAGCAATATGCTAATGTGTTTTATGAACTTTATGTTTGTAGGCATAATTTTATTTAAGGATTTAATAATAAAAATATTCAAGGCAAGTTATGCTGGTTCAGCTCCTATAGTACCATTTTTATTATTATTACCTATAATGTATACAGTATCAGAATCTACTTGTTTAGGAATATCCTTTTCAAGAAAAACATCTTATAATATAATAGTATCATTAATAGCAGCAGTAGTTAATTATATTTTAAACTATTTTTTAGTCCCAAAGTATGGGGCATTAGGAGCTTCCATAGCTACAGGAATATCTTACACAGTGTTTTTTTGGTCAAGAACACTTATATCAAGAAAACTATGGTTTAAATTTAAATTAGGTTTTTATATATTAAATACAGGAGCTATGCTATTGTTGGCATCATTAGATGTATTGTATAATAATGTTTATATAAATGTTGCTATATCTTTATTTATTGTATATATAAATAGAAAAGAAGTTAAATCTATTATATCTTATATTAATATGTTTTTAAAAGATAGAAAAAATAAAGCTGTTGCTTAATGCCATTAGGAGGTTAAAAATGGAGCTTAAAATGCCAATTATAGATGTAGAAAAAGATATAAAAAGTAAAAAAATCCAATTTGTTATAAAAAGATTTTTAGATATAATACTATCCTTAATAGGGATAATTGTACTATCTCCAATATATTTAATTTTGTTCTTATGGATAAGATTAGATTCAAAGGGACCAGCGCTATTTAAACAAGTTAGGGTTGGAAAAGATAACAAAAATTTTGTAATATATAAGTTTAGAACAATGGTGATGGATGCAGAAAAAAAGAAAAAGATAGACTTAGAAATAGAAGATATATCTAATTTTGTTTTCCAAAGCAGGAGTGATAATAGAATTACAAAGGCAGGAAAATTTTTAAGAAAAACTAGTTTAGATGAAATACCTCAATTATTTAATGTTTTAAAAGGCAATATGACTTTAGTAGGTCCAAGACCGGAAATCCCAGATGTAGTTAAACATTATCCAAAAGAGTATGCTCAAAGGTTACTAGTAACTCCAGGGATAACAGGATTAGCACAAGTTAGTGGACGTGGAGAAATAGAGCTCTCTAAAACTGTTTATTATGATTTAACTTACATAAAGAATTTTTCAGTTTGGTATGATATAAAAATATTATTTCAAACAGTGTTTAAAGTTTTTAAAAATGAAGGAGCTTTCTAATATAAAATTAGTTTTGGTTAGACTAGTTTAAAAACTAAAGATAATTTGAATATTTTATAGATAGCTACATCAGTGTTTGTTAATTATAAGCTGAAATATTACTGCACAAGTATCATTAATTATAGTTTGTTTACAAAGTTTGATATAATAACTATAATTAATGTATATTGTGCATTTTTAATTTTAGGGGTGAATAAATGAAAACAGAAATGTTAGGATATAGTATATTTAATGGTAGTAAAGAAGAACTTTTAAATATAATAGATAAATATGAAAAAGTTAATATAATTTCTGGTAATCCAGAAGTTTTATATAATGGACTAAATAATGAAGAATTATTCAAAAATTTTACAGATAAAGACTCTATAATTATACCGGATGGAGTAGGAGTTGTACTAGCTTCAAAAATTATAAAAAATCCTGTAAAAGAAAAAATTGCAGGTATTGAAGTAATGAACTCTATATTGGAAAAGTGTAATGAGAATGGTAAAGCTGTTTATTTGTTAGGAACCACGGAAGATGTATTAAAGGAATGTGAAAGAAAGCTATTAATAAAATATAAAAACTTAAATATTGTAGGTAAACACAATGGTTTTTTTGACATGGATGATTGTAAAGATATATTAGAAGATATTAAAGAGTCAAAGCCTTATGCTTTATTTATAGCTATGGGATGTCCAAGGCAGGAAAAATTTATAAGTAAATATATGGATAAGCTTCCTTGTAAGATTTATATGGGTGTAGGAGGAAGTTTTGATGTATTTGCGGGAAAAGTAAAAAGAGCACCTAGATGGATGATAGATTGTAATTTAGAGTGGTTATACAGAGTAGTTAAAGAACCTTATAGAATAAAACGATTAGCATCTATACCTAAATTTTTATTAAAAGTAGCATTGAATAAACAGAATTCTTAGATTTAAGATCTAGTTTTAATTTGAATCAATGTTAGTGAATGGATTGTCTATAAGTAAATATAAGATTATAATTGTTAAATCTTATATTTATGAGATAAAAGTTAAAAATAACATCGAATATTATAAATAAAGAACACACATACTAATGAAAAAGGAGTGTGTTTTATGGATTTTTATGATGTTATTGAAGATAGAAAAAGTATAAGAAAATTTAAAAATGGAGAGATTTGTAAAGAAAAGATGGCAAGAGTAATAAATGCAGCTATGAGATCACCTTCTTGGAAGAACGAAACTTCTTATAAATTTATAATAGTACAAGATGGAACTAAAAGAATGGAATTAGCTAGTGCTATAATAAATAAATCTGATGAAGCTTCAGAAGCTATAAGAGTAGCACCTGTAACAGCTGTGGTTGTTGCAGATCCAGATAAATCGGGTACTATAGAAAACAAACAATATTATCTAGTAGATAGTGCTATAGCTATGGAGCATTTTATATTAGCAGCTACAGCAGAAGGCTACGGTACTTGTTGGATAGGAGCTTTTGATGAAGATAAAGTAAAAGGTGTATTAGATATACCTCAAAATTATAAAGTAGTTGGCATGACTCCTGTAGGAGAATCAAATGAAAATAAAGAAAGTCATCCTAAAAAAGATGTGAGAGAATATGTGTTTTTAGATAAATGGCATAATTCATATACAGAAAATATATAAACTAAAAAGTAATTTTTAAACATTTTTTTGAAATTTTGTAAAATATAAATTATTTTAAATTAAAAAGCTATGAATTTACAGTATTATATTGTTAAACTCATAGCTTTTTATTATATAGAAACTACTATTAAAGTAACTATTTTTTAGGTAAATCTTCTAAAGTTTTAAATTCATACCCATCATTTTTTAGTTCCTTTAATACAGAATCCAATATTTCAGTATTTGTTTTAGAAACTGCATGTAATAGAATGATACTTCCATTATGAATTCCATTTAATATTTTTTCCTTACCTTTTTCAGGAGAAGGTTGTTTATCTCTATCCCAATCATAATAGGCAAAACTCCAAAATATACTTTTATACCCTAAGTCCTCTGTGTACTTTAATGATAGTTCGCTGTATTTACCCATAGGTGGTCTAAAGAATTTTGGCATATCTTTTTTTGTAATATCTTTGTATAAATCTTCAACTACAGTAAATTCTTTTTCAAAGTTTTCCTTCCCTTTTAAGGCAGCAGAAGCCATAGAAGGATGATGATCAGAATGGTTACAAACTAAATGACCTTCATCAGCCATTCTTTTTATTAAATCATTGTTTTGTTCTATATAAGGAGCAGTTACAAAAAAAGCTGCTTTGATATTATTTTCTTTTAATATATCTAATATTTTCCCTGTATAACCATTTTCATAACCCTCATCAAAGGTAAGATATAAATATTTTTTTGAGGTATCACCAATAAAATATCCAGAATATTTATTAAGAATAGTTTCTATATCATCTGGAATGGTAGCAGGCTCATTATTTTTACTAGGTTTAAAAAACCAGTCTTTTTCTTTAGGGGATACATTAGAATCATCTTTAAATTTATTTATATTACTGCTAGTACTAGTATCTTTTTTTTCTTCATCATTATTCTTACTACTGTTCTCATCAGTATTACTATTTCGGGTTTTATTTTCAGTATTGTCTTCAGTATTTGTAGATTTATTTTTTATGTTATTTTCTTCTATTTTTTTATTATTTTTATCTAAGTTTCCATTAAGTTTTTGATTAGAAGTATTTAAATTACAAGAGCATAATAAAAAACAAGAAGCTAAAATACAAGAAATAACTTTTTTCTTCATAAGTAAATCACCTATCCTTTTCTATGTTATACTTTGTATAGAATAATAAAGATTGTGGTGAGTAATATGAATTCATTTAAAGATAATATCGAAAAAATTTTTAATATATTAGTATCTCCTATAAATAGTATTTACAAATATGAGGCTATTAATAACTTTAAACATAAGTTATCTATTGGAAAAGATGAGAATATATCCTTAAAATATTATGAATTTATAAAGGGGAAAAAAGAAACTGGAGTTATATACACTCCAGAACAAATTTCTAATTATATGATAAAAAATACTGTAAGTAAAAAGGATATAATAAATAATCCATTTATAAAAATATTAGACCCTTCTTGTGGTTGCGGAAATATTTTGATTCCTTGCTTTTTTTATTTACAAAATATATTTAAGGAAAATTTGGAAGAGATAAATAAAAACAATAATATAAATTTAAAAGAACAATATATAAACAAGCATATATTAGATAATAATTTATATGGTTTTGATATTGATTCAATATCTATAAAAATATTGATAATAGATTTGTTTTACTTAACAGGGTATTATAACAATAATAATTTTAAGAAAAAAGATTTTTTAATACAAGATATAAATAATAATTTTGATGTATATATAGGTAATCCACCTTATGTTGGACATAAATCTGTAGATAAAAAATATTCAATGTTGTTAAAGGAAAAATATGGACATATATACAAGGATAAGGGAGATATATCTTATTGTTTTTTTATTAATGCACTAAATTATTCTAACATAAATAGTAAAATAACTTTTATAACCTCACGATATTTTATGGAGTCTAAAAGTGGATATAATTTAAGGAAATACTTAAAAGAAAATTGTAACATATATAAGATATTAGATTTTTATGGTATAAGACCTTTTAAAGGGGCAGGTATAGATCCAGCTATAATATTTATAGATAGAAGTATTAGTAATAAAGTAGAAGTTATAAAGCCTTGCAAATATGAAAAAGTAGAAATGGGTTTATTTTTCAAACAGGAGGATAAGTATGAAAATTTTTATGTACATAATTCTCAATTAAAGCAAGATGGATGGGTTTTAATAGATGATATCAGCAAAGATATAATAAATAAAATAGAGAATAAAGCTCATAAAACTTTAAAGGAAACATGTACAAGTTATCAAGGCATCATTACAGGATGCGATAAGGCTTTTATAGTTAATGAAGATACTATAGAAAAGGAAAATTTAGAAAAAAGTATAATAAAATCTTGGATAAAAAGCAGTTATATAAATAGAGGAAAAATTGATTTTAGAGATAGTTTTATAATATATTCAAATTTAATAGAAAATGTAGATAAATACCCCAATATAATAAAGCATATTGAAAAATATAAGGATAAGTTAGAAAATAGGCGAGAATGTAAGAAAAAGGTGAGAAAGTGGTATGAACTGCAGTGGGGAAGAAATCTCAATATATTTGAAGAAAAAAAGATAATATTTCCCTATAAGTCTAGCAAAAATAAGTTTTATTTAGACAAAGAGGGAACATATTTTAGTGCAGATGTATATGCTTTAACTATAAATAAAGAAGAGAACATAGATTATAATAGTTTATTAATTATTTTAAATAGTGATATATATGAGTTTTATTTTAAAACTTTTGGTAAAAAATTAGGTGGTAGTTTATACGAGTATTATCCTAGTACATTAATGAAATTAAAAATACCAATGGTTAAGATAAATAAAGAAGAGGATTTATATAAATATTTTAATTTAAATGATAATGAAATAAAATTTATACAAAATAAGTTACTAATTAATTAAGAAGTAACTCAAAAGTCATTTATAATATAAATTTTTTAGGGATATGAACATATAGACTATATAAACAATACAGATATTTTTATTTTAAGTTCATAATATTTGAATTTACAAAAACAAATAAGAGTCTATAAATTTATGAATTTTAAAATATTTTTTAGGTAAGTTTTATTTTCATATCCCTCTTTTATATATTAAAGATAAAAAGTTATTATATTATAATTTTTTTATTAGTTTATTAAGTCTTCCACAAATTTAGGTAATACAAAAGAGGCTTTGTGTAAAGCTTTTGTATAATATTTAGTTTCTATATCTATAGTATCTGAAAGATTAGATACAGTTGGATCTAATTTTTTAGAACCTATGGTAAAACTCCAATATCCACTTGGGTATGTTGGAATAGCTGCCATAAATAATTTTGTTATTGGAAATATAGTTTTCGCATCATTATAAACTTTTTTTACTACTTCTGGTAGGTAAAAAGGAGTTTCTGTTTGAGCTACAAATATTCCTTCCGCAGTAAGAGCTTGATATATTTCCTTATAGAAGCTTCCACCAAATAAACCTTCAGCAGCACCAAAGGGATCTGTAGAATCTATTATTATAATATCAAATTCATTTTTGTGTTCATGTACGTATTTTATGCCATCACCAATAAAAATTTCACATTTAGGATTATCTAAACCACAGCTAATTGTAGGGAGAAATTCTTTAGAAGCTTTTATAACTTCTTCATCTATTTCGCATAACACTGCTTTTTCTATAGAGGGATGTTTTAATACTTCTCTTATAGTACCACCATCTCCACCACCTACAACTAACACCTTTTTGGGATTTGGATGAGTAAAAAGAGGAATATGGGTTATCATTTCATGATAAACATATTCATCTTTTTCAGTAGTTTGAACTATACCATCTAATAAAAGAATATTTCCTAGAGTTTCTGATTGTACTATGGTTAGCTCTTGAAAAGGGGTTTTTTTATTTAATAAAGTTTTTGTGAATTTATAGTGCAACACAGGATCGCTTATTTGATTTTCTTTAAGCCACATATCCATATAAATATCTCCTTTCATAACTAAAATTTAAAACAATCAAAACAATCAAAATAATCAAATAACATTATAACAATGTGTTCTAGAATAATCAATATAAAAAATTTTTACTTAAAATTTAGGAAAAACATGAATAAAAGTATTAAATAAGGACAATACTAAAAAGAGATATAAAAGAAAAAGAAGGAAAATTATTCCATATGTAGAATAGTAATATTGATGATTTATAAAAAAATATGAAATTGGGGGGAATAGTATGTATTTAAAATTTGATAAAAAAGCAGACAAACTTATAGTAACTATGACAGGAGAATTAGATCATCATAGTGCAGAAGAAGTTAGAAATGTAATTGACGATAGATTAGATAGAGAAAGTTTAAATAAATTGATATTAGATTTTAGTAAAGTTAACTTTATGGATAGTTCAGGTATAGGAGTAGTTATAGGAAGATATAAGAAATTATCATTAAGGGATGGAAAGGTATGCTTGACTAATGTACAAGAAGCAGTAAAAAGAGTATTTGAACTTTCAGGTATGTTCAAAATAGTGAATCTTTATGACAGTGTGGATGAAGCCGTAGAAAACTTATAATGGGGGGATTTATAAGATGTATGAGAACAAAATGAAAATAGAATTTTTAAGTAAGTCAGAAAATGAAAGTTTTGCTAGAGTATCAGTAGCGGCCTTTATATCACAGTTAGATCCTACAATAGATGAAATAACAGATGTTAAAACAGCTGTATCAGAGGCGGTTACTAATTCAATAATACATGGATATGAAAATAGTAAGAAGGGATTGGTATCTATTGAAAGTGAAATAAAAGGAAGAGAAGTTACAGTAATAATTTCAGATAATGGTGATGGTATAGATAATATAGAATTGGCTAGACAACCATTATATACATCAAGACCGGACTTAGAAAGATCAGGTATGGGATTTACAGTGATGGAAACATTCATGGATAGTCTTCAAGTTCATTCAGAAAAGGGGAAGGGAACTAAAATAATTATGAAAAAGGTTTTCAAATAATTAAGTTAGGTGAATAATATGAGTAGTGAAAAAGTAATCATGGAAACTAAAAGTTTTGAAGACAACATGGAACTTATGGAAGAGGCAAGATCTGGAAATAAACAAGCTTTAGATAAATTAGTAGAAGTAAATTTACCCTTAGTTTCAGCAATAAGTAAAAAATTTTTAAATAGGGGATATGAATATGATGATATATTTCAAATAGGATGTATAGGTTTAGTAAAAGCTATAAATAATTTCGAAACAAAGTATAATGTGAAATTTTCAACCTATGCAGTTCCTATGATAATGGGAGAAATAAAGAGATTCTTAAGGGATGATGGAATAATAAAAGTAAGTAGAAGTATAAAAACAGCCGCAAAAAAATTACATTATGATAAAGAAAAGCTTTGTAAAGAATTAAATAGAGAACCTACTATAGAAGAATTATCACAGTTTTCAGGATATACTGTAGATGAAATATTAATGGCTACAGAGTCATCAAGTTCTCCTCAATATTTATATGATGTTATACATCAAGATGATGGAGCACCAGTTTTGCTTATTGATAAAATAAGTGAAAATACAGAGGAAGATAATAAGGTTATAGATAATATAGCATTAAAAGAGGCTCTAAAAAATTTAGATATTAAGTCAAGGCAAATAATAATACTAAGATATTTCAAAGATAAAACTCAAATAGAAGTAGCTAAACAGCTAGGAATAAGTCAAGTACAAGTATCAAGAATAGAAAAAAAAGTACTAAAATTAATGAAAGAAAAACTTACTGTATAAAAACCATATGCATATTTTCATATGGTTTTTTATTTTTGTATAAAATTATATTTTTTGAAATTTATTAATTTAAGCAATAAACAATTTTATTTTCTAGACAAAAAGGGTAAATTAAATAATATTTTTTCAATAAATTTTTGAGTAAAAATTTATATATTGTAAACACTATAAGTAATAAAATTTTGTTTAGGAGAGTGAAGTTATGGCATTAAATGAAAAAAAATTAAGAAAAGATTTTGATGATTTATCTCCTAAAGTAGAGCCGAAACCACAAATTTTTAAACATTGTGTAAGTGCTTTTATAGTAGGAGGTCTTATATGTGATGTAGGGCAGTTCTTTAATAATTTTTTTTTGAGTATGGGAATCCCAAAAGATGAAGTAGGAACTTATGTGTCTATAGTAATGGTATTTATAGGTGCATTTTTGACAGGTATAGGAGTATATGATAAAATAGCTAAATTTGCTGGAGCAGGAACTGTAGTTCCTATAACTGGATTTTCAAATTCTATTGTATCCCCAGCTATGGAATTTAAAAAAGAAGGATATGTTTTTGGTGTAGGAGCTAAAATGTTTGTTATAGCTGGACCAGTTTTAGTTTATGGCATAAGCTCTTCGGTTATAGTAGGAATAATATACTTTATAATGAGTAAACTTTAATTTAGAATTGGAGGAGTTTACAGTGAATAAAAGAATTGGTAAACAAACTTTAAAACTGGATAGTAATCCTAAAATAATAGGTACTACTAGTATAGTTGGTCCTAAAGAAGGAGAAGGACCTTTAAAAGATTATTTTGACATAATATTAAAAGATGATTTATTTAATCAGGAAACCTTTGAAAAAGCAGAGAGTGCAATATTATCTACTGCTATTTCAGATGTTATAAAAAAATGTAATCTAAAGGATACAGATATAGATATGCTATGCGCTGGAGATTTATTGAATCAAACTATATCTTCAAGTTTTGCAGCAAGGGATTTAGATATACCTTTTATAGGATTATATGGAGCTTGTTCTACAATGGCAGAATCATTGAGTGTAGCATCAATGTTAATGGATGGGGGATTTTCAAATTATGCTGTGGCAGCTACTTCTTCACATTTTTCTGCAGCGGAAAGACAATTTAGATTCCCATTAGAGTATGGGTCTCAAAGAGCTCCAACTTCACAGTGGACAGTTACTGGAGCAGGTGCTATGGTTTTAGGTAAAGAAGGAAATTATCCTCATATAAGTTATGTTACTATAGGTAAAGTAAAAGACTATGGAGTTACAAATGCAGATAATATGGGTGCATCTATGGTGCCAGCAGCAGTATCCACTATATATCAACATTTTAAAGATACAGGAAGAACTCCAAAAGATTATGATATTATTGCAACAGGTGATTTAGGCAAAGTTGGGAGAGAATTAACAGAAAAGCTTTTGTTAAAACATGGATATAATATGAAAGATGTATATGTAGACTGTGGAGAAATAATATTTGATAATGAAAAACAAGAGACTGAAGCTGGTGGAAGTGGATGTGGATGTTCCGCGGTGGTAGGTTGTGGATACATATATAAAAATATATTAAGTGGTAAATTTAAGAGAGCCTTATTAGTTTCTACAGGTGCATTAATGAGTACTACATCATCACAACAGGGAGAGAGTATACCAGGTATTGCTCATGCAGTTGCTATAGAAAGATAAAAGGAGGGATAGTTATGGATTATTTAAGTGCTTTTATAGTAGGTGGAATAATCTGTGTTATAGCTCAAATATTAATGGACACTACTCAATTGACTCCTGCAAGAATTTTAGTAAGTTTTGTTACGTTAGGTGTTATATTAGGAGCCTTAAATATATATGGCTATATTATAGATATAGGAGGAGCAGGAGCTACAATACCGTTGCCAGGGTTTGGATATACATTAGCTAAAGCTACTATAAAAGAAGTTAAAGCTAAAGGATTAATAGGTGCTTTCACAGGAGGAATGAAAGGTGGCGCGGGAGGAATAACTGCGGCCATTGTATTTGGATATATAATGTCTTTAATATTTAATCCTAAAACAAAAGAATAAAAACTCCCAAAAGGAGTTTTTATTCTTTTTATTGTTTATTTTTATTCTTTTTGTCTTCTTGGTTTTGATTCGAATTATTTTCAGGAGGTTTAGTATTATTATTGTTGTTGCTATTATTGTTGCTATTGTTATTATTTGAATTAGGTTTATTTGGTGTAGGATTCTTATCTTTATCCTTATCGTTATCTTTATCTTTATCTTTAGTGTTAGAGTTATTTTTTTCAACAGTAGGTGGTAGGCTTACTCCTTCATCTATAGAATAAGGGATAACCCACTGTTGATCTAAAAGTTCTACACCAGGAGAGTAATCTCTTTTTAAGAATACCCTAGATTCTACAAGGAATGAAGGTGTAAATTTACTTGCTAATTTACCAGTTAACTTATTTATCTGAGCTTCTACATGTATATCATCATATTCCGTTGGAACAGTTCCATTTATAAAAAATTCATTATATACTGTACTTCCTCTAGGATCTCTATATGACAATTGAGTTGGAAGTTTGCCAGAAACTCTATCTACATTAGCAGTTATAACACTAGCTGGTTTTTGAACTTGTTTATAAGGAAGGTTAACATGAAACTCTTTCATAATATCTCCCCAAAGTTTAGCAGCAGTGCTACTATATACTCCATTTACTGTAGAAGAATTGTCATTACCTATCCAAACAGCTGCGGAATAGTAAGGGGTTAATCCACAGAACCATAAATTTTTCATATCACTAGATGTACCAGTTTTACCTCTAACCTCCATATTACCAAAATTAGCTTGAGGTCCAGTACCTCCTTCACTTACAGGGCCTTGAAGCATATCGTAAGTTATAAAAGCAGCTTCCTGTGAAAGAACTTTTTTTGTATGAGTTTTAGGTTCTAAAATAACCTTACCTGTTCTGTCTACAACTTTTGTATATAATTTTGCTTCTGTATAGGTTCCATTATTCCCAAATACTCCGTAGGCTTGAGCCATTATTAAAGGATTAGTACCCTTATGTAATTCTCCTAAGGATAGGGAGGCTATACTAGTCCTATCATGTTGATCTATAGGAATTCCAAATTTTTCAGCATATTGTATACTAGTATTTAGTCCTATTTTATCTACAAGTTTTACAGCTATTACGTTTATAGAGTGCATTAAAGCTTCTCTTACATTTACATACCCATAATAAATATTAGGAGTATTTCTAGGGTTATAAGGTGCTCCAGAGCTATATTTACGTCCTATATTATCTGGAATTGGAGAATCTTCAAATCCAGTAGCTGCAGTGGCCTTTTTACTATCTATAGCAGCACTATATACTGTAAGAGGTTTAATACTAGAACCAGCAGGTCTTAGATAGTTATAAGAAGCTGCTCTATTGTAAGATCTAGCAGGTTGGCTACCCCTACCTCCAATTATAGTCTTTACTTCACCATTATGATAGTCCATTATTACAGCAGAGGCTTGAGGATATATCATACCATTACTTTTATAAGAATTTAAATAATAGGCATCATTTATTGTATTTTGAGTTTTATCTTGTAAATTTTTATTCATAGTAGTGTATATTTTTAAACCACCATTAACTAAAAGATTATGAATTTGTTTGTCATCATATTTATATTGAGCTTTTAAATCTTTTTTTACTTGTTCAATAGCAGGAATAGAAAACCATTCATAGACTAATTTATTGTTAGGAGCAGATGGTTTAGCAAAGGCTAGTTTTTTACTATCTAAATCCTTTAAAGCTTTATTATAATCATTTTGAGTAATATAACCGTTATCTAACATTTTATATAAAACGGTTTTGGTTCTATTTAAATAAACGGAAGGGTTTTTCTTAGCAGTAGGTGAAAAAGGATAATAAACAGAGGGACTTTGAGGTACTCCAGCAATAAAAGCACATTCTATTAAAGATAGATTTTTTACACTTTTATTAAAATATTGCTTTGAGGCTGCCTCTACCCCTAAAGCGTTTCCACCTAAAAATATACTATTCATATAGGCACCTAAAATTTGGTCCTTAGATATTTCTTTTTCTAGTTGTATAGCTAAGGATATTTCCTGAACTTTTCTTTTAATAGAAATTTCAGAGGATAAAACTGTATTTTTTATTAATTGTTGAGTTAGAGTAGAAGCTCCCTGAAGTTTGGAACTTCCTTTTATTTTATTAGCTACATTGAGCAATGTGGCACCAGTAATTCTTTTTATGTCGATTCCATGATGTTTATAAAATCTTTCATCTTCTATACTTACAAATGCATTCTTCAAATTTTGAGGTACATTTTTATAATCAACTACAATTCTTTGTTCGTTAGTTATAACTTTATCCATATATTGACCTTTATCATCATAAAGTATAGAGGGCTCATCAAAAGTGAGAATTTGCTGTACATTTAGTGGAGGAGCTGTTTTTATCATAGCAAACACAATTCCACCAAAGGCTACTCCAGCTACTAAGAAAATACTTAAAAAAACATTAAGTACTATTTTAAAGGCGCTAGATTTGCGCTTTTTTTTCTTTTTTCCCATATATATTTGTCCTCCTTAGTTAGGGTAAAATAAAACATTATTTTTAATATTATAACACATATTGAATTACTTATGAATAAATAGAAAAAATCCTAATTATTATTTAAGAATGAATAAATTATTAATATCTAAAGTAAAAATATAATATATAAGAAATAGGGAGGATAGGATTATAAAAAATAAAAAGATTAGAATTATAGTCATATTAATATTTTTCATTTTATTTTTAAATGTTTTTCTATATGCCTTTGATAGAGTGGTTACCCCTAGTATGTTGGATATGGCAGAAGGGGAGATTAGAATAAAAATAACAGAAATAATAAACAAGGCTATAATAAATGAATATTCTAAAAATTTTAATTATGATGATATAATAAATATAGAAAAAGATGTTAATGGAGATATAACTTTATTAAAAGCAGATACTTTAAAAATGAACAAAATTGCCTGTGATGTTTCTTTAGAATCACAAAAAGAACTTAAAAAATTAGAAAACATGGGCATAACTTTTCCTGCGGGATATGTATTGAAAAATAATTTTCTTGCCTATTATGGTCCTAATATAAAAGTAAAAATAGAACCTATAGGATATATAGAAACTAGATATCTATCCAACTTTAATAGTGCAGGAATAAATCAAACAAGACATACTATTTCTGTTCAAGTTAAGAGTAAAGTTAAGATTATTATACCTATGAAAACTAAAGAAATAGAAGTTAAAAATCAGGTGCCAATATGTGAAACTATTATAGTAGGTAATACACCAAATACTGCTATTGATATGAAACTAGAAGACGCAGGCTTTAAATTAAATAGCAAAAATTAATAAAAAAAGAGAAAAATAGATTTAATTTTAACGCCGTAATTATAATAAATACTTTCATAAGACACTTTATTTTCCTAAGTAATTCTAAATTTTTAATTCCGCTAAATTAAGAATTACTAAAGTCCATTCACATGCTTATTACATGTATTTATTATATTTACTCTATTAAAATTAAATCTATTTTTTATTTTAACATAATCTAGTCTATTTTTCTTCCCAATTAAAAACGTAGGGTATATTTCTATAATAATCTCCATAATTTAAGCCATATCCAACAACAAATACATCTGGGATGGTAAAGCATGAATAATCAGGTGTTAAGTCTACCTTTCTTCTTTCAGGTTTATCAAGAAGAACACAGGATTTTACAGAATTAGCACCTAAAGATTTTATGTGATTTATAACAAATTCCATAGTTATTCCAGTATCAACTATATCATCTACAACAATAACATCGTAGCCTTTGATGTCATCAGGAATATCACTTACTATTTTAACATTCCCAGAGGATTGTTCTTCATGACCATAACTAGAAGTAGTCATAAATCCTATTTTTGTAGGTACGTTTATTTCTCTTACAATATCTGCAGCAAATATAAAACTTCCTCTTAAAAGAGATAATATGTATAAGTCTTTATTTTTATAATCTTTTGAAATTTTTTCTCCAACCTCTGCAACTTTTCCTGCTATTTCTTCTTTACTTATTAATATGTTTCTGTTTTTTCCTTCCATGATAATCCTCCAATACATACATACATACATTATGTATATTTACAATATTGTTTTTATAGTATAAAATTATATGAAAGTTGTCAAGGTATAGGGTAAAGCCTAATAAATCTTTTTATTATAATTTGTATAGAAAGGTAGATATTAAATGATATATGGTAATATTGATGGAATAAGAAAAACTGTTTTAGAGGAATTAGAAGTAATATATGAAATGAAAATAGAAAAGAATGACATCATTAATGAAGAACTAATGAATGTATTATGCAAATTAACAGAACAATTAAATAGAGAAATAAGTGTGGGAATATCTAGAAAAGGTAGTATAGTAGCAGTTTCAGTAGGAGATAGTACAACTGTAGAAATGCCAGAAGTAGAAATTAAATCCAATAAGCTTTCAGGTATAAGAATTGTTCACACTCATCCAAATGGTAATCCTAAACTTTCTTCAGTAGATTTATCCGCATTATTAAAATTAAAATTAGATTGTATGGTAGCTATAGGAGTAGAGTATGAAAATATAACAGGATTTGGTGTGGCTTTTTGTACTATGGAGGATAGTAAATTAAGTATAGAGGAACAGTATTTTAAAGATATAAATAGCCTATTAGACTTTAATTTATTAAATGAAATAAATTATATAGAACAAAATTTGAAAAATGAAGAATTAGAAGATCAGGAAGAAGAAAAGGTTATACTTGTTAGTATTGATGATGAAGAAAGTATAGATGAATTAGAAGAATTGGCTAAAGCTTGTAATTTAAAAGTTGTGGAAAAAGTCCTACAAAATAAAAATAAAATTGATTCAGCCTATTATATAGGCACAGGTAAGGTAGGAGAAATAGCTTTAATAAGGCAGGCTTTGAATGCAGATGCAGTAATATTTGATGATGAACTTTCTGCATCTCAAATAAGAAATTTAGAAGAGTCTATAGGAACTAAAGTAATAGATAGAAATACATTAATATTGGATATATTTGCAAGAAGAGCAAAAAGTAAAGAAAGTAAAATACAGGTAGAACTTGCACAATTAAAATATAGATTGTCAAGATTAGCAGGCTTAGGATTGGTTCTATCAAGAACAGGTGGAGGAATAGGTACAAAAGGACCAGGTGAAAAAAAACTAGAAACAGATAAAAGACATATAAGAGAAAGAATTTATGATTTAAAGAAAGAATTATATAAAATAAAAAAAGTTAGAGAAACTCAAAGAAGTAAAAGAAATGACATATCTAAGGTTTCTTTAGTAGGATATACTAATGCAGGTAAATCTACATTAAGAAACAAATTATGTGATATGGGAATAGCTAGTGCACAAAATAAAGAAAAAGTTTTTGAGGCAGATATGTTATTTGCTACATTAGACATCACAACTAGAGCAATATCATTACCTAACAATGAAATTATAACATTGACGGATACGGTAGGCTTTGTAAGAAAGCTTCCTCATGAATTAGTAGAAGCTTTTAAATCTACATTAGAAGAAGTTATTTACTCTGATTTACTTCTACATGTAATAGACATTTCCTCGGACACAGCAGAAAAACAAATAGATGCAGTTAATAATGTATTAGAAGAATTAGGAACAGAAAATAAACCAATAATATTAATATTTAATAAAATAGATAAAGTTTCAATGGAAAGATTAAATTATTTCAGAGATAAATTTAAAGATGAAAAGGTTATAGAAATATCCGCTAGACTAGGTATAAATCTTGAAGACTTGCTAAAGCTAATAGAGGAAACATTGCCGTATAAATTAGAAGAAGTAGAGTATATAATTCCTTACGATAGACAAAAAACAGTAGCATTTTTGCATAGAAACAGTAAAATAATAGAAGAAGAATATAGAGAAAAAGGAACTTACATTAAAACAAAGGTAGATACTGAAGTTTATAATAAGTGCCAGGAATTTCTACTTAATAAAAAATAAAAAATATACTTTTTAAATTGTTCATTAAAAAGTAACAAATAGAAAAAGGAATTATTAGCAAGATGTAGAATATAATAATTACAAAATAATTATTATTAATTAAATGTGATTACAAGGAGGAATTGGTTATGAAAAAATATTTATGTGAGGCCTGCGGATATATATATGACCCAGAACAAGGAGATCCAGATAATGGAGTAGCACCAGGAACAGCCTTTGAAAATGTTCCAGAAGATTGGGTATGTCCTTTGTGTGGATTACCTAAATCAGAGTTTGTAGAAGCTTAATTAAATAAAATATAAAAATAAGCTGTAAATCTTTTAGATTTATGGCTTATTTTTTTAAAAAGGAAATAATAATCAGTAAAGATTAGTTTAATATATATGAATCTTTTTATGATGTTATTTTAGTGACAGTAGAGAGATAAAAGGAATTTCAAAATATAGAGAGGATGGTAAAATATGGAGAAAGTTTGTCCAATATGTAATAAATTAAATACAGTAAAATATTGTTGTGATAAATGTGGAGGGGAATTAATAGATAGGGGAATAGTTCATGATTATATGGATCCTTACAGTATAACATGGCCTATACAGGACTATGAGGACTATTGTTTGCATATCTTTAGTTGTAATAAATGTTGTAATGAAAAAAAGGAATATATACATAAAATTATAGTATAAATATCATATATGAAAGAAAAATTTCACACATAATGCTTATTAGTTGTAATAACTCCCATAAGTATTATATAATATAAAGAATTGAGAAACTTTTACTGTGCCATTATTTTTAAAATTAAATTATTTTAAAAAAAGGGAGGGGGATTAGTTTGAATGATAATATAATTAAGTATCAAACAGCTTTTAATAATGTTATAAACAGATTAAAAAATAATGAATCTGTTTTGGCTGTAATGGTATTTGGTAGTATGGTCACAGGAGATTTGTGGGAAGAATCTGATATAGACTTATTTGTTGTAATAAATGAAGATATCAAAGTAGAAAAAATATATACACAAGAAGAGGATGTTCCTATTCATGTTAAAATAATTGATAAAAAGAATTTAAATAAAATATACCAGTGTGATTTAAGAGGGGGCAAAACCCATAGAATATTTGCTTCTTCAAGGTTAGTATTCTCAAAAGATAGTTCTATAAGTTCTTGGTATGATAGGGGAAGATATTATCCAGATATTGATAGAGAAAGATGGAATTTAGTTTATTTAGGTGAAATTTTTAATTATATAGGAATATGTAAGAAATATTTAAAAAATAGAGGCCTTTATACAGCTTATAGTGATTCTGTGAAACTTACAGAGGCTTTTTCAAAATTATATGTTAATTTTTCTGGATATATGATCAGTAAAGATGTGATAAATATGGCTACTAGCCTAGATGATGACTTTAAAAATATAGTAGATAATTTATTTTTTAATAAGGATAATATTGAAGAATCAATAATTAGATTGATAGAATACATTAAAATATATTTAAATGATAATATTAGAAACATTACATCATTATTACTTAATTATATGAAAGAGAAGGATACATTTTTAAGTTCTCAAGATATTTTAATGGATGAGCTATTTAAATGTTACTCAATTAGTATGGAAGATATATTAGAATATCTTTATTATAAGAATATAATAAAAAAACACAGTAGAAAATTAAAAAATAAAAAAGGGGAACTAATTTTCGAAGAAAATGTTTATTTTATTTAGAAGTTAATAACAATTATAGACTATTAAAAATATCAACCTATTTAGTTAAGTAAAGTTTGTTTTATTACTATCTAATTTAATACATTTATATTTTATAAGTAGTAAAAGGATAGTTATAAACAGGGATAATTTCTTAATAAAAAGATTAAATGAAAATTTTATTTTTATAAGTAAATTTGATCTAAGACTAAGAAGTACTTCACAACTAAATAGGTTTTTTAGGTAATTAAATATATATATGGGGGATAGTTTTATGGAGAAATATATACTAATTTTTCAGGAGAACTCTATACCTAAATATGTTCAATTATATAAATATATAAAAAATATGATAGATAAAAATAAAATTAAAGACAATGAAAAGCTACCATCTATAAGAAAATTAGCAAATTTATTAGGTATAAATACGGTAACTGTAATAAATGCATATAAAAAATTAGAAAATGACGGATATGCCATACAAAAGATAGGTAGCGGTACCTATGCAAAGAAAAAAGAGATCAGTAGAAATTTAAGAAAAGAATATTCAGATTCAATAAAATCCATAGATAAAGAAGATTTTAAATATTATATAGATTTTATAGGGGAAAGTGCTTGTTCAGATTTATTTCCCGTGGAATCTTTTAAATTCATATTAAACGAAGTTTTGGATAGGGATGGAAAGGATGCTCTAGTTTATCAGGAAACATTAGGCTTTGAAGGACTTAGAAAGCATATATCAGAAGTGTTTTGGAATAACAAAATAGAAAAAAATCATATACTTATAGTTTCAGGAGCACAACAAGGAATTGATATAATATCAAAATCTATTATAAATATTAATGATAATGTTTTAATAGAAAAACCTACATATAGTGGAGCACTTTCAGTTTTTAAATGGAGAAGAGCAAACATATATGAAGTTCCTATGGAAGAGGATGGAGTAAATATAAAAGAATTAGAAAAGATAGTTAAAAAAAATAATATTAAATGCTTTTATACTATGAGTTATTTTCAAAATCCAACAGGTATAAGTTGTAGTTTAGAAAAGAAGAAAGCCATATTAAATTTAGCAACTATATATGATTTTTATATAATAGAAGATGATTATTTATCTGAGTTAATATATGATAAGAATATAGAATACATAACCTTTAAAAGTTTAGATAGAAATGATAGAGTTATATATATAAAAAGTTTTTCAAAAATATTTTTACCAGGAATAAGAATAGGTTATGTAATAGCACCTAAAGATTTAAGGGAACAGATTCAAAATTGTAAAATAAATACAGATATATCTACATCAAGTTTAATGCAAAGAGCTTTAGATTTGTATTTAATAAAGGGATTATGGAAGGAATACATAAATTATTTATATGAAATTTATGTACCAAAATATGAATTTACTAAGAATACGATACAAAACATATTAAAAAATAAAGTAGAATTACAAAATCCAGGGGGAGGGCTTCACTTTTATATAAAAATAAAGGAGAATGCTAATATAAATTCCATGGAACTTTTCAATGAATGTATGAAAAAGAAAGTTTTAATTACACCAGGAGTTCTTTTTTATAAAAATCCTAAGGAAGGTTTAAAATATTTTAGGTTAGGATTTTCAGAAAATACCATAGAAGAAATAGAATTAGGTATAAATAAAATAAATGATATATTAGAAAAGAAATTAAGTTAATATAGATAAAAATAAATTGATTTTATGAATTTTTGTATTAAATTTTATAAAAGGTTCATATAATTTAAGTGTTTTAAGAAAGGTGAGGAGTATGAATAAAAATTTAGTAGATATAGATTGGAACAATATAGATAAATACTCCCAGGAACAAATAACCTATTTTTTATATTTAGAAGGAAAAAGTATAGAAGTTTTGAGTAAAATTAGGAATTTAGATAAAGGTACGATAAAGAAACACATACTAGATGGTAAGATTAAATATGGTATATTAGCTAAAAGTTCTAATGTAGAAGAATTATTTAAACAAATAGCTAACTCAGGAAAGCAAGATAAAATAGAAGTTATAAATGGATTAGAAAGTAAAATAAAAAAGGATTTAATTTCTTTTATAAAAAATAATTATGGAGATATGTATCCTAAAGATAAACAAGCAGCTGTTTGGATTTTAGGAGAATTGAAAGATGAAGAAGGAATTGACATACTTTTAAAAGCATCAGTACATAAATTTATAAATATAAGAAGGATGGCAGTTTCAGCCTTAGGTAAAATAGGGAGCATTAAAGGAGAAGCTATTTTAATAAGGGCATTAGAAGATGAGAATTCTCAGGTTGTAACTTATGCTATAAAAGCCTTAAAGAAATTAAAAAGTATAAAAGCAAAGGGGAAAATTATATATATAAAAAATACAACTGATAAAGATTATATATTAAAAGCAGTAGATGAATATTTACAAGAAATAAATGACCCTATATAGAAAAGAGGTATGCTGATGTCATATTTTACTATAAAAAGCTTTGGAAAAGATGAATTTGAAGAAAAAAAGTCCACTTTTATAGGAAGGGCCAAAAGGGTTTATACAGAAGAAGAAGCTAAGGATTTTATAAATGAAGTTAAAAGAAAAGAAAAGGAAGCAAGGCATAATGTATATGCATATGTTATTGGAGAAAACATGGGGATACAGAGATATAGTGATGATGGTGAGCCACAAGGAACAGGTGGTATACCGATATTAGATGTTATAAAAAAGAATGAAGTTACAGATATAGCTATAGTAGTTACAAGATATTTTGGAGGAATACTTTTAGGTAAAGGTGGACTAGTAAGGGCTTATACAAAAGGGGCTGCTATAGCTATAAAGGATGCAGGTATAGTTGAAAAAGTTAAAGGTAAATCTCTCACTTTCATAGTAGAATATGATGCTTTAGGCAAAATACAGTATTTGTTTGAACAAAATCTTTGGCATATAGAAAATATAGAATATACAGAAAAAGTTAGTTTGACTATGTTTTCTGAAATAAATATTATATCTACAATAGAAAAGAAAGTTCTAGAGATAACCAACGGAAATTGTAAAATAATTAAAGGAGATGAAAATTTCTACTTTAAAATGGATAATAGGCTATTTGAAGATGAGTAATAAATTTGAATTTTTAACTTTCTCTATGATATAATAATTTAGTGAATTTACATTTGAATATTAGTATTTTCAATTATAAATATACTAATAAAAATAGTTTTAAAAATAGAATTGATATAGACGGATTTCTAAGCTTCAGAGGAAGTTTTTACCCCGCTAAAGCTTAGAAATCCTTATCCAGAGACATAGCCGTTCTTTACTGCCACTTTGAAGAAGATGGTAGTATTAGATGGGGTAGTCATCGGATAAATTTTTCTATTAATAAGGTTGGGAGGAAATAATATGTCAGGACATTCAAAATGGCATAACATACAAGCTAAAAAAGGCAAAGTGGATGCTAAAAGAGGAAAGATTTTTACTAAAATAGGTAAAGAAATTGTGGTAGCTGTTAAGCAAGGAGGTCCAAGTGCGGACTCAAATCCAAGACTTAGAGATGTTATTGCAAAAGCAAAGGCTAATAATATGCCAAATGATACAATAGAAAGATCTATAAAGAAAGCATCAGGAGAACTTAATGCTGTAGATTATGAGACTATTACATATGAAGGATACGGTCCAGCAGGGATAGCAGTTCTAGTTGATGTATTAACAGATAACAAAAATAGAAGTGCAGGAAATGTAAGATATGCTTTTACAAAACAAGGTGGAAATATGGGCTCAACAGGTTGTGTATCATTTATGTTCCAATCTAAGGGTCAAATTGTTATAGAAAAAAAAGATGGTTTAGATGAAGATGAACTTATGATGATGGCATTAGATGCAGGAGCAGAAGATTTTGAGTCAGAAGATGAGGTTTATGTTGTAACAACTTCTCAAGAGGATTTTGGAACAGTTAGAGAAACTTTAGAAGGAGAAGGACTAGAGTTTTTAGAAGCAGAAGTTAAAATGGTTCCAGATACATATACAGCAATAGATGAAGAAACAGCAACTAAATTCCAAAAGATGCTAGATGTTTTAGAAGATGATGATGATGTACAAAATGTATATCATAATGCAGAATTCCCTGAGGGATGGGAAGAGTAATCATATAAGGAAAGTGCGACGCACTTTCCTTATTTAGAGTACAGAGTACAATGAACAGAGTATAGATAAGGAAAATTTTACTCAACTCTCTTACGTAAAATCCACAATTATATTTTCCCTTATAGGGTATTTATGGATTTATAGGTAGATTAAAAATTTTTAGTTATTTATATTCTTTTCAGTAAGGACTTCAAAAAATTTTCGATAGAAAATTAATGTGGTAGCGTGTCAAAAGACTATATTTTCATAAGATTTATAATGTATGCACTTACAATTTAAACCATTTGCAGTAGCAAACAAATTTAATAGTAGATAGGTTATGAATAAGTAATAATTAATAAGTATAATAAATTAGAATGGCTACGCCAATTATGTTTAATTAAACTTAAATTTTTAAAACTAAATACTATTTTTTTAGAAAGCCTCCGGCGCTATCGCTTTTTTGAATTCATCTATATTAAATTAAAATTTAATCTTATAATTTTTAAATCAATAATTAACTTATCATAAATATTATAATTAAAGATTTTGTGTAGAGTAGCGGAACAAAATCATCCACATCTGTTCTCTATACTCTCTCCTCTGTACTCTAAATAAGGAAGTTGCGACACAACTTCCTTATTTAGTGAATAAGAGTTTGCATATTTGTCCATAATATTCCTAGGAGGGATAATATGGATGTAAAAAGAAGAAATATAATAATTATAATTGTTTCATTGTTTGTGTTATTTGTATCTGTTTACTATATAGCCTCAGTAAAGTTAAGAAATAATGAGGTAGATAGTAGTAAAAGACAAGTTAAACAAGAGGATATAAAAGAAGATTCTTTAGCTGTAGGTAGTACAGGAAATGAAGTGTTAGATAAAGAATCTAAAATAATATTTAAAATAAAGTATAAAAAGAGTGGAGATACCATAACTGTAAGGGAAACAAAAGCATCAGATAATGTAGAGTTAGTTGGAAAAGGAAAAGAAGAAATCGAAAAGATATATTCTAAAGAAGGATATAAAGTTGAAGAATTTAAAGATCATATATTGTCTCTTGTGAAAGAAGAGGATAAATATATGCCTAATAAATATGTTGTAGGGATAAAAGGTGATAATATAGCTATTTATAGGACAGATGAAAGTGGAAATATGTACATAGAGGATGAAAATAAAGATATAACAGATATAAAAACAAATAAATTAAAAGAACAGGATATTCATATGTTAACCACTGGAGATAAATATTTTCAATGTGATACAAGAGAGGAAGCAGAAGCACGTCTTGAAGATTATGAATAGAATTATTTAAACAAAATTTGTTATAATTTATATTAGTAATATTAATATAAGAAAAACTAATATTGGAAATATAGCTTGCATTTATACTAATATGCAAGCTATCTTTTTTTAGTTGAATAAAAACTCCTAAAATGATAAAGTAATATGTGTCTATTAATATGTAATTGGAGGGTTAAGGAGTGTACGAATATATAAAAGGAAAATATATTGATATGTACAAAGACTATATAGTTATAGAAAATAACTATATAGGTTATAAAATATACACATCAGGAAGCACTATGGCAAAACTACCTTCCATAGGTGAAAATATAATGTTATATACAGAACAAATAGTAAGAGAAGATTTTATAGGGATTTATGGGTTTTTAACAAAAGATGAATTGAGTATGTTTAAATTACTTTTAACAATAAATGGGGTGGGAGCTAAGGCTTCTTTATCTTTATTATCTATAAGCAATGTTTCTACTTTGAAATATGCTATAAAAATAGGAGATGAAAAAACTATAACAAGAGCTCCAGGAATAGGCAAAAAAACAGCTCAAAGAATTATATTAGAGCTTAAAGATAAAATAGAGATAGATATTGTAGAAGATGATGATGAAGAAATAATAAATAAGATTACGGATGATAAAAAAATATTAGAAGCAGTAGCTGCTTTAGTAACACTAGGTTACTCTGAAAAAGAAGCAAATAAAGTGATTAATCAATGTGATAAAGATAACTCTTTAGAACAAATTATAAAGGAAGCTTTAAAGTATTTAATGAAATAAATTAGAGGGGGATACTTAGATGGAGAACAGAATGGTAACTCCTTTTGATGTAGAAGATGATAAGGAACAGTATAGTTTAAGACCTACTACATTAAAAGAATATATAGGTCAAGAAAAAGTAAAAGCTAATTTAGATATATTTATACAAGCGGCTAAAAAAAGAGGAGAATCTTTAGATCATGTGCTTTTTTATGGACCACCAGGATTAGGTAAGACTACTCTTGCTAATATTATAGCTAATGAAATGACAGGTAATTTAAAAGTAACTTCAGGTCCAGCTATAGAAAAAGCAGGTGATTTGGCAGCTATATTAACTAGTTTAACAGATTATGACGTTTTATTTATAGATGAAATTCATAGATTAAATAGATCTATAGAAGAAATATTATATCCAGCCATGGAAGATTATGCTTTGGATATAGTTATAGGTAAGGGTGCCGCAGCAAAGTCTATAAGATTAGATCTTCCTAAATTTACTCTTATAGGAGCTACTACAAGAATTGGATTATTAACATCTCCTTTAAGAGATAGATTTGGTATGTTATGTGCTATGGAATTTTATACAGATGAGGAACTTATGGAAATAGTAGTAAGATCAGCAGATATATTAAATGTAAATATTTGTAAGGAAGCTGCTTTTGAAATAGGAAAAAGATCGAGGGGTACTCCGAGAATCGCCAATAGGCTTTTAAAAAGAGTTAGAGATTATTGTGATGTTAAACATGATGGTAGCATAGATTTACAGGGAGCAAAAGCGGCCTTAGACTTATTAGAAGTAGATAAAGAAGGATTGGATAAAATAGACAATAAGATATTAGAAGCTATAATCTTTAATTTTAAAGGGGGACCTGTAGGATTAGAAACCTTAGCTTATTTTATAGGTGAGGAATTAGATACCATAGAGGATGTTTATGAACCATATCTTATACAGAAGGGGTTTATAATGAGAACTCCAAGAGGAAGAGTGGCCTCAGAAAAAGCATATAACCATTTTGGAGTAACAAAAAAAGAAGAAAAAACCAATCAAGTATCTATATTTAATAAATAATAAATTTTAATTCTATATTAAGAGGTGGAAGACGTGAAAGTAAAAGATTTTGATTTTTATTTGCCAGAGGAATTAATAGCACAACATCCTATGGAGAAAAGAGATGAAGCTAGATTACTTGTATTAGACAAGAAAACAGGTGAAATAGAGCATAAAATATTTAAGGATATTTTAGACTATTTAACACCAAATGATTGCTTAGTTTTAAATAATACTAGAGTTTTACCTGCAAGACTTATAGGATCAAAAGAAGAAACCGGTGGAAAAATGGAATTCTTACTTTTAAAAAGAACAGGTAATGATGAATGGGAAACTTTGGTTAAACCTGGTAAGAGAGCTCAGATTGGAGCAAAATTTATATTTGGTAATGGAGAGCTTAAAGCAGAAGTTATAGCAATGGGGGAAGAAGGAAGTAGAATAGTAAAATTTTATTATGAAGGTATTTTCGAGGAAATATTAGATCAACTAGGACAAATGCCCCTACCTCCATATATAAAGGAGAAGCTAGATGATAAAGAAATGTATCAAACAGTTTATTCAAAGGAAGAGGGATCAGCAGCAGCTCCTACAGCAGGACTTCATTTTACAGAGGAACTTTTGGAAAAAATAAAAGAAAAAGGTGTGAAATTAGCCTTTTTAACCTTACATGTAGGATTAGGAACTTTTAGGCCAGTTAAAGTAGAAGAGATTCAAGAGCATATTATGCATTCAGAATATTATAAAATGGATAAAGAAACTGCTAAAATAATAAATACTACAAGAGAAAAGGGTGGAAGAGTTATAGCAGTAGGAACTACCTCTTGTAGAACATTGGAAACTATAGGGGACATAGAAGGTAAAGTAAAGGAGCAATCAGGATGGACAGATATATTTATTTATCCAGGATATAAATATAAAGTAGTGGATGCTTTAATTACTAATTTTCATCTTCCACAATCTACATTACTAATGTTAGTGTCTGCATTAGCAGGAAGAGACAATATAATGAATGCATATAATATGGCAGTAGAAAAGGAATATAGATTCTTCTCCTTTGGAGATGCTATGTTTATTAAATAATATTAATAGAAGCTTAATCCCTAAGGAAAAAGAGGTGTAAGTATGTACAAATTGTTAAAAAAATCAGGAAATGCAAGACGAGGAGAATTTACAACTCCTCATGGTGTGATACAGACTCCTGTATTTATGAATGTTGGAACTCTTGCGGCCATAAAAGGAGCAGTATCATCTATGGATTTAAAGGAAATAGGATGTCAAGTTGAATTATCTAATACATATCATCTTCATTTAAGACCAGGAGATGAAGTTGTTAAAAAAATGGGCGGATTACATAAATTTATGAATTGGGATAGACCAATACTTACAGATTCAGGTGGATTTCAAGTATTTTCATTATCAAAAATAAGAAATATACAAGAAGAAGGAGTTTATTTTAATTCTCATATAGATGGTAGAAAGATATTTATGGGACCGGAAGAAAGTATGAGAATACAAAGTAATCTAGCTTCAACTATAGCTATGGCTTTTGATGAATGTGTGGAAAACCCAGCACCAAGAGAGTATGTAGAAAAGTCTGTAGAAAGAACAACAAGATGGTTACATAGATGTAAAGATGAGATGGATAGATTAAATTCTTTGTCAGATACTATAAATAATAAGCAAATGTTATTTGGTATAAATCAAGGTGGAATTTATGAAGATATAAGAATAGAACATGCTAAAACTATAGCTAAAATGGATTTAGATGGATATGCTATAGGAGGATTAGCTGTTGGGGAAAGTCATGAAGACATGTATAGAATAATAGATGCAGTAGTTCCTCATCTTCCAGAGGATAAACCTATATATCTTATGGGAGTGGGAACACCAAGTAATATATTGGAAGCTGTAGATAGAGGGGTGGATTTTTTTGATTGTGTTCTTCCGGCAAGAAATGGAAGACATGCACATGTTTTCACAAAAGAGGGCAAAATAAATTTATTGAATGCAAAATTTGAATTAGATGATAGGCCTATTGATGAAGGTTGTCAGTGTCCAGCTTGTAAGCATTATACAAGATCCTATATAAGACACTTATTCAAAGCAAAGGAAATGTTAGCTATGAGATTATGTGTTTTACATAACTTATATTTTTATAATAATTTAATGCAGGAAATAAGAAATGCCATTGATGGAGATTATTTTAAAGAATACAAAGAAAGAAAACTTCAACAGTGGGGTGGAAAAGCATAAAGAATTAAAAATAGTTCTTGTTTATAATATTTATAATAAATTTTGTGATTTAAATATAAAATAGTATAAATATATCTATTAATTGTAAATTATCAATTAATAATAAAAAAACTTTTCAAATTTAATTTGAAAAGTAGTAAAATAAATTATAGTTCATAAAAAATTAGGAGGGATATATATGCAACAAGGTCTAGGATTAAATAGTATATTCTTAGTGGTAATGCTTGGATTATTCTATGTAATGGTATTTTTACCAGAAAAAAAGAGAAAGAAAAAGTATAATGAAATGTTAAATTCCGTCTCTATAAATGATGAAATAATAACAAGAGGTGGAATAATAGGCAAAATAGTTAGTATAAAAGAAGACTATGTAATTATACAAACAGGCCCAGATAGAGTTAAGATACAAGTTAGTAAAAGTGGAATATTAGACATAACTAAAAAAAGAGAAGATACAGATAAAAAAGAAGATATTGATAAGAAAGAAGAAAAACCAGCAAAAGAGGATAAATAAATTATCATAAAACACCCCCTTAATACATAAATACTAAATATGAGGGGGTGTTTTATGTTGAATAAGAAAAATACTGAATTTATTGTACAAGGATTATTAAGGGCTATTATAATTACTGTAATTATGCTATTAATATTTGCAGTAATATTAACTTTTAAAGATATAGGTGAAAAGATATCTTCAATTATATATCTTTTAATTACAATTTTAAGTATAATGTATGGAACTATATATGCAGTTAGAAAAATAAATAAAAAAGGATGGCTAATAGGATTAGTAATATCTATTATGTACATGGTTATTATATACATCATATCTATAGTTTCTGGTAATACATTAACTTTTGGGACTGATAGATTTATAAGAATATTTTTAGCATTAATATTAGGAATTCTTTCAGGCATGTTAGGTATTAACATTTAGAATGATTTGGAGCCAATGGAAACTTTATTTTATCCATAAATTATGATATAATCAAATGGAAAGTAAGTAGGTAGATTGGAGGAATACTTAATGAAACATATAAAAACTATAAACAAAGCAAACATAAAAAACAGCTTACAAAAACCAGGCTGCAAAGAATGTGCAAATTCTTGCCAATCAGCATGTAAAACTTCTTGCACAGTAGCGAACTTAGCTTGTGAAAACTAATATAAGCTAAAAGCAGTAACTTTAAAGTTACTGCTTTATATTTACTGAAAATAAATGTATAATATAAATGTTTTAATAAATAATAAGTCCTATATTTTGAAAATATTTGTAGAATTATAAAAGCAAAGTATATAGGTTAATAAGGAGGAAATTTAATTGGCTGATATTCATAAGTTCACCCAAATGGGACAAAAATATGTTATAGACGTAAATTCAGGAGCAGTGCATATAGTAGATGATATAGTATATGATTTATTAGATGATGAAGGTTTAAAAGCTAAAGAAGATCTTATGCGTGAATATAAAGATAAATATAGCAAAGAGGAAATAGAAGAGGTTTATGAAGAAATAGAAAGTCTTATAAAAGAGGACATGCTATATTCTAAAGATAAGTATGAAAATATAGCTTATGGCCATGAAAAAAGTGAGAATTTTATAAAGGCGTTATGCTTAAATATAGCCCATGATTGTAATTTAAGATGTAAATATTGTTTTGCAGACGAAGGAGAATATAAAGGAAAGAGAGAGTTAATGTCTCCAGAGATTGGGAAAAAGGCTATAGATTTTGTTATACAGAAATCTGGACCAAGAAAAAATATAGAGGTAGATTTATTTGGAGGAGAACCATTAATGGCTTTTTCTACTATAAAGGAAATAGTAGAATATGCTAAAGAACAAGAAGAAAAACATAATAAGAATATAAGATTTACTATGACTACCAATGGTACTCTATTAAATGAGGAAATAATGGAATACCTGGATGAAAACATGGGAAATATAGTATTGAGTATAGATGGAAGAAAAGAAGTAAATGACAATGTAAGAGTTAGAGTAGATGGCAGTGGTTCTTATGATTCTATACTACCTAAGATTAAAAAGATGGTAGAGATGAGAGATAAAGCAAAACAGTATTATGCTAGGGGTACATTTACAAGAGAAAATCTAGATTTTTTTGAAGACGTAATGCATATGGCTAATAATGATTTTGATGAAATATCTATAGAACCAGTAGTTCTTCCAGAAGACCATCCTTTATCATTAAGAGAAAGAGATTTACCAAAAATATTTGAACAATATGATAAATTAGTAGAAGAAATGATAAAAAGACATAAAGAAGGTAAAGAATTTAAGTTTTATCACTTTAACATAGATCTTCAAGGAGGACCTTGTGTTTATAAAAGAATATCTGGTTGTGGAGCAGGGCATGAATACGTAGCGATAGCTCCATCAGGAGATGTTTACCCATGTCATCAATTTGTAGGGAACGAAGACTTTAAAATGGGAAATATAATGAAGGGCTTTAAAGTAAAAGAAGATATAGCAAAAGACTTTAAAAAAGCTCATATATACAATAAACCACAATGTAAAGAATGCTGGGCAAGATTTTACTGTAGTGGAGGATGTCAAGCCAACAATTATAACTTTAATAAAGATATGAATATACCTTATAGTTTAGGATGTACTATGCAAAAAAAGAGAATAGAGTGTGCAATAACTTTAAAATCTAATACAATGAATGATTAATAAAAGAAATTTAGTACATAATTTATTATAAAGCAAACATAATAAATTATGTTCTTATTCTTATAATAAAGTATATAAGAGGGGGATAAGTATGAGTTACAATAAGCGTAAAAGTAACAAGGGAAAAAGCGTAATAATATTTACATTATTAATTGTAGTAATAGCTGTACTTGCTTATGCAGGATCTTATGGTTTGAAAGTAGGAAATTATAGATTCAAATCATTTGGAGAGACTATCAATAAAGGATTGGATCTTCAAGGTGGAGTATCAATGCTAGAAGAAATTCAGGCAAATAAGGTAGATGAAAAAACTGTAGATAGAACTATAGAGCTTATATCTATGAGAGTTAATAAAATGGGTGTTAGTGAAACTACAGTAACAAGAGAAGGTCAAAAAAGAATAAGAATAGAAATACCAGGTAAATATAATGCTAAAGAAGTTATTGATAGTGTAGGTAAAACAGGAGAATTAAAATTTGTAGGACCAGATAAAAGCATTATACTTACAGGAAAAGATGTAAAAGATGCAACAGCTTATATAAATCAAGAAGATAATTCACCTACTGTTGGATTAGATCTAAATGAGGCGGGAGCTAAAAAGTTTGCAGATGCTACTAAAAAATTTATAGGCCAACCTATAGCTATATATATGGATGAAGAAGAATTGACAAAGCCAGTAGTTCAAGCACATATAACTAATGGAAAGGCTGTAATAACAGGAAGTAAAAGTATAGAAGAAGCTAAAAGACAAGCCAATATAATAAAATCAGGAGCCTTACCTGTAGCTGTTAAGCCTGTAGAGGTTAGAACAGTAGGAGCTACATTGGGTGCTAACGCATTAGATCTAAGTGTAAAAGCAGGAGTTGTAGGTGTAGGAATTGTATTTTTATTTATGATTTTATACTATAGAGTACCAGGATTGTTAGCTGATATAGCTTTGGTTTTATACATAGTATTAGTTTTAGCTACATTCTCAACTATAAAAGCAACGTTAACTTTATCAGGTATAGCGGGTTTCTTATTAACAATAGGTATGGCAGTAGATGCTAATGTACTTATATTTGAAAGAATTCGAGAGGAACTTAAAACAGGAAAATCAATAAAATCTGCTCTAGAATCAGGATATCATAGAGCGCTTTCTTCTATTTTAGACTCTAATACAACTACAATAATAGCAGGTATAGTTTTATATAACTTAGGATCTGGTGCAGTTAAAGGATTTGCTTTAACTCTTATGATAGGTATAATTCTAAGTATGTTTACAGCTATAGTTGTTACTAGATTATTACTAAAGTTAGGTTACGATATGGGCATTCTTAATAGTTTAGCTTGTTTTAGAGTTAAGAGGGGGGAAGAATAGTATGCTAAAGATAATAGAAAAAACAAAAATTTGGTTTTCTATTTCCTTAATAATCATACTTACAGGAATGTTTTTTCTTATGAAGGATGGATTAAATTATGGAATAGATTTTAAAGGTGGTACTGTTGTACAAATAAACATAGGAAAAGATTTCAAAAAAGAAGAAGTGGATCAAATTATAAAGAAGCATACTTCAGATTCTGTAACTAATAAAGTAAATAATACTCAAATAGAAATAAGGAGTAATTCTTTAACGGACGAGGAAATTAATAAGCTATTTAGTGATGTAAAATCTAAATACAAATTAAAAGATCAGGATTTAGTTTCTCAACAAAGAATAGGACCATCAGTTGGAAAAGAATTAAAAAGAAAGGCTTTATTAGCACTTATAATAGCTAATATAGCAATGCTTATATATGTTGGAATAAGATTTGAATTTAAATTTGCTCTTGCAGCTATACTTGGATTAGTTCATGATATATTAATAACTATTTCAGTATATGCTATATTTAAACTACCTGTGAGCTCAAGCTTTATAGCAGCAGTACTTACTATAGTAGGTTACTCCATAAATGATACAATAGTAATATTTGATAGAATAAGAGAAAATCAAAAGAAAATGAGGAGGAAAGATGTATCAGAAGTAGCTAATATATCTATAACTCAAACTATGTCAAGATCTATAAATACAGTATTAACTACTTTATTTACAATAGTTTCAGTTTATATATTTGTTCCTTCTATTAGAGACTTTGCTTTTCCTCTAATAGTTGGTATAGTATCAGGATGCTATTCTTCCATATTTATATCTAGTCCTCTTTGGATTTTATTTAAGAAGTCAAAATTAGGGAATAAGTCAGCATAATAAGTGTATTTGTATAAAAATCCAAGCTTAAAGCTTGGATTTTCTAATTTTTAACAGAGGTAATTTTATAAAGTTAAAATATATTGTAAATGAGAGTAAAATGAATGTTACTATATTAATATATACTCATCTTTATATAATAATATTGAATAAACTTCTAAAATATTTGTCAAAAATCATAATATAAATTATAATATATATGTTTTCTATAAAATTGGAGGATATATAAATGGAGAAATTGGTTGATAATTTAGAGTGGTATAAAAATCCAAAAGTTAATAATCCTTTTTTACTAAATGGGATGGATAGAGCTTTAAAAAGAATAGTTAAAGCTGTTAATTATAGAGAAAAAATAGTTCTGTATGGATATTATGATTTTGATGGTATAGCCGCTATATCATTATTGTTATTAGTTTTAAAATTTTTAAATGCAGATGTGGAATATTTTATACCAGATTGTTTAGATGAAAAACATAATATAAATTCTACATATATAGAAAATCATATAAAATTTTTGGGTGCAGATTTGATTATAACAGTAGGATGTGGTATAAATTCTAGTTCAGAAGTAGAATTATGCAAAAGGCTTGGAATGGATATAATAATTACAGATTGGCATAAATGTTTAAAAGAAAAACCTAAATCAACAGTTATATGTCCAAATGAAAATTCATGTTCATATCCATTTAAACATTTATCAGCTTCAGGTATAGCTTATAAGTTGGTAGAAGCACTTTCTATGTATTACAAAATGAAATTTACATATAAATATTTAGATTTAGTTATGTTAGGAACCATATCAAATACCAATTCTATAAAAGAAGAAAACTTATATATAGTTAAAGAAGGGTTAGAATCTCTGCAGAATACAAATAACCATGGATTAAAAGCTCTTTTACATATTGAAAAAATCAAAAATAATGAAATTAATTTATATGATCTTAAAAAATTAACAGAAAAATTATCTAAAGTTACAGAACCTACTAATAAAATTAATAATGCAAGAATATTGGTGGAGTTATTTACTACAACTAATAAGGATAGAGCCAATCAAATAGCTAAGTATTTAAAAAATGAAATAGACTTTAATATACATAGCAAAGAATGAAATTTCATATAATTACTTGAATAAGATAGGTTGTTTAATATATAATAATCTGTGTACAAAATTAAAAGATGAAAATAAATTGTTCGTATGAATTTAGGGGGAAGAGAAGTGAATTTAAAAGAACATATAAGGGTAATTGAAAATTTCCCAAAAGAAGGTATAAGCTTTAAAGATGTAACTACAATACTTCAAGATGGAAAAGTATTGAATTACACTATTGATAAGTTAGCAGAAAACTTAAAGGATAAAAAAATAGATAAAATAGTAGGACCAGAAGCCAGAGGATTTTTATTTGGAACCCCTTTAGCCTATAAATTAGGTGTTGGTTTTGTACCAGTAAGAAAAAAAGGTAAATTACCATATGAGACTATTAGTTGCAAATATGATTTAGAATATGGTCAAGACGAGCTTCAGATACATAAAGATTCTATAAAAAAAGGTGACAAGGTAGCTATAGTAGACGATCTTCTTGCTACAGGTGGAACTATTGCTTCAGTAGTAAAGTTAGTAGAGGAATTAGGTGGAGAAGTTGTTAATGTGAGCTTTGTAATAGAACTTACAGATTTAAAAGGAAAAGATAAATTAGAAGGTTATGATATTAATTCTTTAGTACAATACGATATATAATATAACATATATAAGATATTCCTACTTAAAAGTTTGAAACTTTAAAAAAAATATAATATAATAGAAATAAAAAATATTGGCTGGTTTTATAAACCAGCCTTTGATTTTGAGGAGTAATTAGGGTATGCTAGAGGATTTAATGATAAAAATAAAAGATAGTTTCACTGAAAAAGAAATAGAGTTTATTAAAAAAGCATATAATTTTGCTTGCAATGCCCACAAGGAACAAAAGAGAATATCTGGTGAACCTTATATAACTCATCCAGAAGAGGTGGCTATAATATTATTTGAAATGGGTATGGATGTTAACACCATGATAGCGGGGCTTATGCATGATGTTGTTGAAGATACTCAATATACATATGAGGATGTGGCTAAAGAATTTGGGAATGAAGTAGCGGATTTAGTAAATGGAGTTACTAAATTAGGTAAAATTGAATACAAAACAAAAGAGGAACAACAGGCTGATAATGTAAGAAAGATGTTATTAGCAATGACAAAGGATATAAGAGTTATACTTATAAAGTTAGCAGATAGATTACATAATATGAGAACATTAAGATTTATGCCTGTAGAAAAGCAAAAAGAGAAAGCACAGGAAACTTTAGACATATATGCTCCATTAGCTCATAGGTTAGGAATATCTAAAATAAAATGGGAACTAGAAGACTTATCTTTTAGATATATAAATCCAAATGAATATTATTTTTTGGTACGTAAAATCGCAGAAAAAAGAGCAGAGAGAGAAGAACATATAAAAGAAATAGTTTCAAATTTACAACAAAACTTAAAAAAAGCAGGTATTGAATCAGAAATAGATGGAAGGCCAAAGCATTTTTATAGTATATATAAAAAAATGCATAACAAAAATAAAAATTTAGATCAAATATTTGATTTGACAGCAGTTAGAATATTAGTAGATACAGTTAAGGATTGTTATGCTGCATTAGGTATAGCACATACTGTATATAAACCTATACCAGGAAGATTTAAAGATTATATAGCAATGCCTAAACCTAATATGTATCAGTCATTACATTCCACAGTAATGGGAGTAGGTGGTAGACCCTTTGAAATTCAAATAAGAACTTATGAAATGCATAAAACTGCAGAATATGGTATAGCAGCTCACTGGAAATATAAAGAAGCTGTAGAGAATTCTAATAATATAGATTTGAAATTAACATGGCTTAGAGAAATGTTAGATTGGCAAAAGGAGACTACGGACCCAGAAGAATTTATGCAAGGCTTTAAAATAGATTTATTTTCTGATGAGGTTTTTGTATTTACTCCAAAGGGCAAGGTTATAAGCTTACCTAACAGAGCGACACCAGTAGATTTTGCATATAAAATACATACAGATATAGGTCACAGATGCATAGGTGCTAAGGTGAATGGTAAAATGGTACCTTTAGATTATGAACTTAAAACAGGAGAGATAATAGAAGTTCTAACTTCTACTACGCCTAAAGGTCCAAATTTAGATTGGCTTAGTATGGTAAAGAGCAATCAAGCTAAAAGTAAAATAAGAGCTTGGTTTAAGAAAGAAGATAAGGAAGAAAATATAAATAAAGGTAAGGATATATTAGAAAAAGAAACTAAAAAACAAGGTTACAACTTTGGGGAACTTGCAAAGGGTGAAGTTTTAGAAACTGTATTAAAAAGATATAATATGAGCAGTATAGAAGATATGTTTGCTGCTGTTGGTATAGGGGCTCTAGCTGCTTCAGCAGTGGTATTAAGATTTAGAGAGCAGTATTTAAAGAAGAATAAACCAGAGCTTAATTGGAATGAAGTTAGGGACCAAATAAGCAAGTCAAATAAACAAAAAAAGAAAAAGAGCAGTTCTCCAGGAGTAATAGTAAAAGGTGAGGACAATTTATTAGTTAGATTTGCTAAATGTTGTAACCCTGTACCAGGAGACAAAATAATAGGATACATAACAAAGGGCAGAGGAATATCCATACATAGAACTGATTGCAAAAATGTGGAACAGTTAGTAGAAGAGGATCCAACAAAGATAGTAGAAGTTAGTTGGGGAAAGCCAAAGGGTGGAGAGTATATTTCAGAATTAGAAGTTAGAGCTGAAAATACAGATGGTTTATTAGCAGATATTATGCTAACTATAAATGGAAGTAAGACAAATCTTTATGCTGTAAATGCACAACCAATTAAAAATGATTCAGTAGTTGTAAATATAAAATTAAAAATAAGTAATATAGAAGATTTAAAATCAGTAATGAAAGATATAAGAAAACTAAAGGGTGTATTAGAAGTATATAGAACTAAAAAGTAAATGTATAAGATTAAAATAAAGGTGGGATATGTTTGAGAGCGGTAGTTCAAAGAGTTATATCTTCTAAAGTAGAAGTAGATGGAAAAGTTATAGGAAGCATAGGCAAAGGATTAAATGTTCTTTTAGGAATATCAAGAGAAGATACAGGAGAGGATATAAAATATTTAAAAGAAAAAATAATAAATTTAAGAATATTTGAAGATGAAAATGAAAAATTAAATAAATCCTTATTAGATATAGGTGGAGATATAATAATCGTTTCTCAATTTACCTTATATGGAGATTGTAGAAAAGGAAGAAGACCGAGTTTTATAGAAGCTTTAGGAGGAGAAGAAGCTTATACATTATATAATAAGTTCGTAGAATCAGTAAAAAAAGAAGTAAACAATGTAGCAACTGGAGAATTTGGAGCGGATATGAAGGTTTATATAGAAAATGATGGGCCAGTTACAATACTTTTGGATAGTAAGAAGACATTTTAAAAATTTAGTTATATACTAGAAAGAGTAGAAAAATTAAAAAGAGGTGTATTTAATGGATATAAAAACAATACCTGTTGGTATATATAATGCGAATTGTTATTTGTTAATAGACCAAGATAAATGTGCAATTATAGATCCAGGTGGAGACCCAGAGGATATAATAAAGACTATAGAAGATAATAATTTAATACCACAATTTATTTTACTAACTCATGGACATATAGATCATGTAGGTGGAGTAGAGGCAATAAAGGATAAATACAATATACCTTTTTATATAAATAAAAAAGATGAGGATCTAATTAAAGAGGCAGGATATATATTTGGAAACTTTGGTAAATACAAAAATGCAGATGAGTACTTGTTAGAAGGAAAGGTATTTCAATTAGGGAATTTAAAGATAAAGGCTATAGAAACTCCAGGGCATAGTCCAGGTGGAATGAGTTTTTTAGTGAATAATGTTATATTTACAGGAGACACATTGTTTAGAGAGTCTATTGGAAGAAGTGATTTTATCGGAGGAAGTCATAATACATTAATAAATAGTATTCAAAGTAAGATAATTGTATTAGAACCAGATATATATGTGTTCCCAGGTCATGGACCAGAATCTACAATAGGATATGAAAAACACAATAATCCGTTTTTTTAAAATAGATATATCCCTTTAAAAGCATTGGAGTGCATAATATGAAGCTGAAAATAAATTTAAATGATATGCAGTACAGATACGATGTATATCAAATATTAAATATATATTATAATTTTTATGATATTATTTTTGATAATGAAGATTATGATATGAAAATAGAGATAACTGATGAAGGAATGTATATAAAAAAAGAAGAGGATGAAATAAAATATAAAAAAGATGCTGATTTAGCTAAGAAAGAATGGGTAAAAAAATTTCTTTTTTTATACTTAAAATCAATTACTAACAAAAATTTGCCCTGGGGAACTTTAGTAGGAATAAGACCAAGCAAGATAGCTTTAGATTTAATGAATAAAGGAATGGAAGAAGAAGAAATAATAAATTGGTTTAGTAAGCACCGCAATACTAGAGAGGATAAAACTAAATTATGTATACATATTGCTAATATGGAAAAATCTATTGTAAACAAGGATCAAAACACTATAAGCGTATATGTAGGTATGCCTTTTTGTCCAACTAGATGTTTATACTGTTCTTTTACATCAAATCCAATAGGTAAGTGTAAAAACTTAGTAGAGCCTTATTTAAAGGCTCTTTATTATGAAATAGATATGCTTTCAAAATATATACAACATAAGAAGTTAAAAATACAATGTGTTTATTTTGGAGGGGGAACCCCGACTTCTGTTAACAATGCTCAGTTTGAAAAAATATTAAACAAAATATATTATAATTTTGTACATAATAAAGAAGTAGAAGAATTTACAGTGGAATGTGGAAGGCCAGATAGTATTACAGAAGAAAAATTACTATCTATGAAAAAATATAATGTAGATAGAATAAGCATAAATCCCCAAACTATGAATAATAGAACCTTAAAAAATATAGGAAGAACCCATTCTGTAGAAGATATAGAAAGAATTTATCACTTAGCTAAGAGCATAGGATTTAAGAACATAAACATGGATTTAATAGTAGGTCTTCCAGGTGAAGGAATAGAGGAAATAAAAAACACTTGCAGGAGGATTAAAAAGTTAAATCCGGATAATATAACAGTTCATGGTATGTCAATAAAAAGAGGTTCTATACTTCACGAAAAGTTAGTTAACAAAATGGAATTTAATATTCCTAAACAGGAAGAATTAAATAAAATGTATGAAGAAACGGAAGTTTTAGCTAAGGATTTAGGCATGAAACCTTATTACATGTATAGACAAAAAAATATGTTAGGAAATATGGAGAATGTAGGGTACTCAAAAGAAAATAAAATAGGAATATACAATATACAAATGATAGAAGAAAGACAAACCATAATAGCTTTAGGAGCAGATGCTGTATCTAAAATAATATTTATGGATGAAAATAGGATTGAAAGAGCACCTAATGTTAAAGATGTAATAGAATATACAAAAAGAGTAGAAGAGATGGTACAGAGAAAGAAAAAAATATTAGATACGTTATATTTATAATGTTTAGGAGGAATATAAATGTCATTGCAAGCGCCAAAGGGTACAAAAGATTTATTGCCTACAGAATCATATAAGTGGCAATATTTAGAGAATAAATTTAGAAATATAGCAGCAGATTTTGGATGTAGAGAAATAAGAACACCAATTTTTGAATATACAGAGTTATTTCAAAGGGGAGTAGGGGAGACTACAGATGTAGTTCAAAAGGAAATGTATACTTTTGAAGATAAAGCTGGTAGAAGTATAACTTTAAAACCAGAAGGAACATCACCAGCAGTAAGAGCATTTGTTGAAGGAAGATTATTCAATGAAACTCAACCTACAAAGATGTATTATTTTACACCTGTTATGAGATATGAAAATGTTCAAAAGGGAAGACTTAGACAACATCATCAATTTGGAATAGAAATTTTTGGAGCAAAAGATGCATCCGTGGATGCAGAAGTTATAAGTATACCTGTTAGAATATATAAAGAATTAGGTGTAAAGGGTGTAGAATTAAATATAAATAGCATAGGTTGCCCTAAATGCAGGAAAACTTATAATGAAGCACTAAAAAAATATTTATCTAAAAACTATGATAAACTATGTTCAACTTGCAAGACTAGATTTGATAAGAATCCACTTAGAATATTAGATTGCAAGGTTGATACTTGTAAAGAAATAGTAAAGGATGCACCAATCATATTAGATTATATATGTGATGAATGTAAGGAACATTTCGAATCACTAAAAAATTATTTAGATGTGTTAAATATAAATTATAAAGTAGATCCATTTATAGTTAGAGGATTAGACTATTATAGTAAAACTGTATTTGAATTTATAACAGATGATATAACTATATGTGCAGGAGGAAGATATGACTATCTTATAGAAGAAATAGGTGGGCCTTCCATGCCAGCAATAGGATTTGGAATGGGAATGGAAAGATTACTTTTAACATTACAAGAAAAGGCAATAGAAATTCCAGAAGAAGCATATATAGATTTATATTTAGGAAATATGGGAGAGAAAGCTAAATTAGAAGTTTTAAAGTTAGCTAAAGAATTAAGAGATAGACACATAAAATGTGAAATAGATCATATGGGTAAAAGTGTTAAAGCCCAAATGAAGTATGCTAATAGGATAGGAGCAAAATATTCTATGGTATTAGGTGAAGAAGAATTAAATACTGGAAAAGTAACAGTTAAAAGAATGGAAGATGGTGAGCAAATAGAAGTTGATATAAAAGATATAGATACATTAATTAAAGTATTTAAATAGACAAAAATAAAATAACAAATCTATATTTGGAGGAATAAAAATGGGAGAAGCTTTAAGAGGACTTAAGAGAACAATAATGTGTGGTGAGCCTAGAGAAAATAATATAGGACAAAAAGTTACAGTTATGGGATGGGTTCAAAGAAAGAGAAATTTAGGAGGTTTAATATTTGTAGATTTAAGAGATAGAACAGGAATTATGCAGATAGTTTTTGGGGAAGAAATAAATAAAGAAGCCTTCCAAAAATCAGATAACGTAAAATCAGAATATTGCATAGCTGTAACAGGTGAAATAGTTAAAAGACAATCACCAAACAATGATATGGAAACTGGAGCTGTGGAATTAAAAGGAGAACATATAAAAATATTATCTGAATCAGAAACACCTCCTATATACATAAAGGAAGGTTTGGATGCGTCTGAAAATATAAGATTAAAATATAGATATCTTGATTTAAGAAGACCAGATATGCAAAAAATATTTATGGTAAGACATAAGACATGTAAAGTTGTTAGAAATTTCTTAGATGAAAATGGCTTTTTAGAAATGGAAACTCCAATACTTACAAAAAGTACTCCAGAAGGAGCCCGTGACTATTTAGTTCCAAGTAGAAATTATAAAGGAATGTTTTATGCATTACCACAATCACCACAAATATTTAAACAGCTTTTAATGGTTTCAGGCTATGATAAATATTTTCAAATAACAAAATGTTTTAGGGATGAAGATTTAAGAGCTAATAGACAACCAGAATTTACACAAATAGATATGGAATTATCATTTGTAGAAGAAGATGATGTAATAGAATTAAACGAAAGATTATTAGCTAAAGTATTTAAAGAAGTTGCAGGAATAGATATAAAACTTCCAATAGAAAGAATGCCATACAAAATAGCTATGGAAAGATACGGTTCAGATAAACCAGATTTAAGATTTGGAATGGAAATAAATGATTTAACAGAAGTTGTTAAAAATTCAGAATTTAGAGTATTCAAAGGAGCTATAGAAGCCGGTGGTTCTGTAAGAGCAATAAAAGCAGGTAACTGTGCTACTATGGGAAGAAAACAAATAGATAAGCTACAAGACTTTGTTAAAACTTATAAAGCAAAAGGATTAGCTTGGATAGCTTACAAAGAAGATGAAATAAAATCTCCAATAGCTAAATTCTTAAAAGAAGAAGAAATGAAAGCTATATTAGAAAAAATGGATGCTAAAGTAGGAGATTTAATATTAATAGTAGCGGATAAAAATAATGTAGTATTTGAAAGTTTAGGCGCATTAAGATTACATCTAGCAAAAGAATTAGATATTATAAATAAAGATGAATTTAGATTTGTATGGATAACTGAATTCCCATTATTATCTTACAATGAAGAAGAGGGCAGATATCAAGCAGAACATCATCCATTTACAGCATTAATGGATGAGGATATAGAACTATTAGATACAGACCCAGGAAAGGTAAGGGCAAAGGCTTACGACATAGTATTAAACGGAGAAGAATTAGGTGGAGGAAGTATAAGAATACATGATAGTAAACTTCAAGAAAAAATGTTTAATGTATTAGGCTTTACTAAAGAAAAGGCTTGGGAAAGATTTGGGTTCTTACTTGAAGCGTTTAAATTTGGACCACCACCACATGGTGGATTAGCTTATGGTCTTGATAGAATGATAATGTTCTTAGCAGGAACAGAAAATATTAAAGACGTAATAACATTCCCTAAGAATCAAAATGCATTCTGCCCATTAACAGAAGCACCAAATGTAGTTGATGAAAATCAATTAGAAGAATTAGGAATAAAAAAAATAGAAAAAGAAGATTAATAAAATAAGGAAAGTGCCATGCGCTTTCCTTATTTTATTTGTTAAGTATTCGTGTCATTTTAAGAGTGTAACTTTGGTTTTTACCTAATTTTTTATCCATATGACTTAAAACAGAATAAGAAATACTTAAAAATACTAAACCAACTGCTGTTGCAAGTAATTCATACTGTTTTATGCCTAAGTTTTTGAAAATTAAAAGAGAACTAACTAAACCAATTACTAGCATTATTAATGGGAAAGTATATGTCCAAAATGTCATAGCAAAAAATGATTTGGTAGCCATATCTATTTCTACCATATCTCCTATAGACACTCCTAGCGTATCTTTAACATCTGTAGTTATAGATTTAGATCCACAGTTAGATTTGCAACCAGCACAGTTATCTCCACAACCAGATTTTCTTTTAAATATAACAGAAGCATAGCCATCTTTTACTGATTTAATATAACCTATTTCTTTCATAAGATCACCCCTATATTAATGGCATTTGTTGTTTATTAATTATATCATAGATTTAAATAATAAGTAAAATGATATATATGTAAAATAAGGTTAGATATTTTAAAAGAATTTAAATTTACATAAATAAAAAATATTATAAGTGAAATATTATAATTAGAGAGGAGTGTTTTTATGTCTAAGAAATATAATAGAACACAACATGATAAAAAAGAAGATGGTAATTTTAAAAAGAAAAATATAAAACATGATCCCCAAGCAGAAAGTGCAAGAGCGGTTTTTGGATTAAAAGAAAATAAATAATTAAATTAGATTTAAATATAATTGTAAAATTTTCATAGTTTTTAGTAAAATATTATATTAAAATTATAAATCAATTATATATGAAAAATATAATAAGTAATAGTTATAAGTATCCCCTCATAAAGTTTTATGGGGGGATAAAAATGGGAATAATGAAATTTGTGGTTTTGTCTATTATATCTGAAGCTCTTTGGGAAGGAACGAAAATATTTTGGCAGAATGGTAAGTTAAATATTGATCGAGTAGGAGCTTTTATTTTTAGTGAAGTATTATGCTTAACTACAGGAATGGACTTTCTAAAGACATTAGATATAAATGTTAATGTGCCTTATTTAGGAATAATTTTTACAGGATTTTTGATTTCTAGAGGATCAAATTTTATGCATGATTTAATTTCTAGTACAACTATAATAAAGGAAAACATAAAAAAATAAAAGCATATAAAAACCTAATTTGTACATTCTATAATTAGAAAGGAGTGTATTAAGTTATGCACAGAGAAGATAAAAAAGAAGCAAAAAGAATGAAAAAAAGTGAAAAACCAGAAAAAATACAGGCAGATGAAATGAAAAAACATTCATCTAAAGGTGCCATAAAATTAACTGAATAGAATAATAAAAAAATATGGTTTTATTAAAATAAATATAAGGATTACTATGGGTGCACTATTTATAGTACACTCATATTTTAGGTTCATAGCTGATTTATAAAGAATTAAATCATAAATAAATTTGTAATTATTTAAATAAATATAAAAGAATCGCTTTAAAATGATATGTATTTTCCCTTAGATTGAAAATATGAATAAAAAGAATTTAAAATAAAAAACTATAAGAGAAAGGAGAGGATTAAAGTGTATTCTAATAGCTATAAAGGAGAAAAACATAAAAAATCAAAAGAATTAGATGGGCATAGACCACAATATGATGCAGATAATAGAGAAAAAAAGGCACCTTCTAAATATGAGAATTTTAAAGGAGAACCTATAGAATAAATATAAATAAATTTATTTAAACTATAAAAATTAAAGGATATTTTGAAAATATATGATTTTAAAGAAAATAATACAAGAAATTCATTTAATTCACTAGAGTAATATCAAAAAAATAACACAAACTTATATTACAAACTTAATTAAGTTTGTAATATTTTTAAAGATAAAAGGAGGACGATTAAAATGGCAAACAGAAGTTCAAATCAATTAGTAGTACCAGAAGCTAAACAAGGATTAAAAAATTTAAAAATGGAAGTTGCTAACGAAGTAGGTTTATCAAACTACGATACTGTTGATAAAGGAAACTTAACAGCAAGACAAAATGGCTATGTTGGTGGCGGAATGACAAAGAAAATGGTAGAAGCATACGAAAATAGCTTAAAATAGTAATTGAGTTAATTAAATTAAAATATAAATCTTGTTAATTAAAACAGCTTAAGAGATTAGATATATTTATATATGTCTAATCTCTTTTGAATTTATGAATAATATATTATACATTTATAGAGTATTTATAATTAAATAGTTATATATTAGGAGCAATGAATTAATAAAAATTAATTGATTTGTTGACTAAAAGGTTATAATATGTTATTATTATAACGTTAAATCATTCTTGCCGGAGTGGTGGAATTGGCAGACGCAACGGATTCAAAATCCGTCGAGGGTAACTTCGTGCGGGTTCGACTCCCGCCTTCGGCACCAATATAAACATGTTTAAAGACTTTGGATTAGTTTCCCAAGGTCTTTTGTTTTATGTTAGTATAATTATCAAAATAAAATAACATTTATTTAATAGGTTTTGCTAATTTTTACTATAATCTTATAGATAGATCTATTGTTATGCCTAGGATGCTATTTTAATATATCAATTAACTGTTTAGAAATTATTAATGTTTTATAGAAAAATGTTTTTGTTGAATCTATGAGTATAATAGTTATATATTTTTACATTATACATTAACTTCCTGCATTAATTTTATTTTATCTTCAGTGAATTTTTCATAAGAAGTTTTTTCTTTATTCAGTGTAAAGGTATCTTTTTTCTCATATATTATTTCCCCATCTTTTTTTATACTTAATACCCCACTAAAATTAAACATAAATTAAGACCCCTTTCCTAAATCGAACATGTGTTCAAGTATATTTTAATATGTTTTAATAAAATTTGCAAGTTTTTATAATTAAATTACTTTATGTGAAAATTATTACATATTTATTTTGAAAATGTAATTGTCTGTATACAGAATTTAAGGACAAGTATTTACTTTTTTAGACAAAATAAAAAGCTAACAAACATATATGATTGTTAGCTTTACATATCTGCATTTTAATATCAGATAATTAATTTTTAATGTATTTTATTTATTTGGATTGAAATTAAAGCCAGCTTCTTTTAATTTTCTAGATAAATCAGCTTCTTTTTCTAACTCTTTATTTCTTTCCTCTAGCTCTTTAATATAATTTATCATTTGTTCTCTGGTTATACCATTTGGAAATATGTTCTTATCTAATTCAAATTCATAATTATTTCCATCTATATTAGCTTTAGAAATTATACCATTTCTATTTTCAGATCTTCCTAAAATATAATCTACGGAGCAATTAAAGAAGTCAGCTAATTTAGATAAGGTAAGAGTATCGGGAATCCTGTTACCATTTTCCCAATTAGAAACTGTTTGTTTTGATACATTTAGAAGTTTTGCCAATTCAGTTTGATTTAAATCTTTTCTTAATCTTTCACATTTCAACCTATCTTTTATTTCTGCCAACTTTTTCACCCCTTTATTTATACTATATTATAAACCATATGTTGACTTTTTAAAACTAATGTAAACTATAAGAATATTTTTTGAAAAAAATAATAAAATATCGTTGAAAGTATTCTAAATGTTGATTATAATAGAAATATAGATAGTATTCTTATAGTTTACTTAAAAATAGCTATTAAGGGGGTGAGCTTTATGGTAACAGCAAAAAAACTAAAAGCTTATAGATGCTTAAAGGGTGCAAAACAAGAGGATATAGCAAGACTAATAGGAGTAGCTCTAAATACTTATAACTTTAAGGAAAATGGCAAAAAACCTTTTACTTTAAATGAGGCCAAAATTATATCGGATTTTTTTAATACTACTATAGATGAACTTTTTTTTAAAAGAAATAGTAAACTTTAAGAATACTTGAAAATTTATAGTTTAATATTGAGAGGAATAAATCCTAAGGAGGAGTCCTCAAGTGGCAGTAATAAAAACAAAAGAATATAGAAACATGAGAAACTTATCTATTTCAAAATTGAGTTGTAAAAGTAAAATAGCTAGAAGTTATATTACAGAGTTAGAAGAAGGTAAATATGAAAATCCAGGGCTAAAGGTTATTTGTAATCTATGCAAAACATTAAAAATTACACCAAATGAATTAATTGATCAAGAATTATGGAAGTGGTGGTAAACATAGTAAATAAATAATTATTGGACAAGTATAAAAAACTATATAAATTACGGTTTAATTTATATATGGAAATATTTTATTTTGTATACTATGGATAAAAAAGAAAGTGGTGATATGTTGGCAGAAGTTAAGTGGATAAAGATAACAACTAATATGTTTGATGACGAAAAAATAAAATTAATAGATGCTATGCCAGAAAGAGATACTGTTCATTATATTTGGATAAGGCTTTTAGTTCAAGCAGGTAAAACAAATGCAAATGGATATATTTTTCTAAATGATGATGTTCCATATACAGAAGAAATGTTAAGCACAATTTTTAATAGACCATTAAATAGTTTAAGATTCGCATTAAAAGTACTTAGAGAGTTTGGCATGATACAAATACAAGAAAATAAATTAATAAAAATAACTAACTGGTCCAAACATCAAAACATAGAAGGTATGGAGAAAGTTAGACAACAAACAAGACAAAGGGTAGCTAAACATAGAGCTAAGAAAAAAGAACTATTGGAAGAAGCTAAAGGGGGAAGTTTCAAAAGTAATGAAAATAAAAAAAGTGTAATGTTACATGAAACGCTAAGTAACGGCAGAGATATAGATATAGAAGATATAGATATAGAAGATATAGATATAGAAGATATAGATATAAAAGAAGATAGAAAGAGTGATATAAGAAAAAATTTAGATAAAATCAATGAAGCATATTTTAATACTTTTTATAGGCAAATAAGTGCTACTTATTTAAATCAAGTATTAAAAGTTATGGCTAAAGAAGATTATACTGATTTATTAATATATGCATTAAATATTACAAAAAAAAGAGAACAGGAACAGGGCAAAATAAAAGGCTTTAAATATACAATGTCAATTTTGGAAAGCTGGATAAATAAGGGATATAAATTACCACAGGATGTAAAGAAAAACGAGATAAGTAAGAAATGGAGAGAAGGCGAGGTATATGAAACAAGTAGGAGAAGCTTTGGAGAAGACCTTAAAAAGCAGGGAATTGGATTATAATATTGATGATAAAAATGAAAGAGTTGAAATATGTTCTATATGTGGAGAAGCTATTGAAAAGATTACTTATATTCCAGGGTTAAATAGGTGTATAAAAGGTCCTGTAATGTGCAAATGTAAGAGGGAAGGTCTAATAGCAAAAGAAAAAGAAGAAATAAATAAAGAAAAGCAATTAAGATTAAAAAGGATTATTAAAAATAGTTTAATAGATGAAAAATTTAGAAATAGTAAATTTCAAAATTGGGATTTTACCAAAGGTAATGACAAAATGTATAAAATAGCTAATAAATATACTAAAAAATTTGAAAACATGAAAAAAGAATCTGTAGGACTTTTATTATATGGTTCCCCAGGAAATGGTAAAACCTATACTGTGGCATGTATAGCAAATTTTCTTATAGAAAAAATGTTACCAGTTATATGTGTAAATGCAGATAGCTTATTAAATAGAATTAAAGACACATATAAAAAATGGGGGAAAGAAGTAGAAGAAGATGTATTAAGAGGATTAGATAATGCAGATCTATTGATAATAGATGATTTAGGGACAGAACAGGATACAGAATGGACTAGAACTAAAATCTATAATATTTTAGATAGTAGATATAGAAATGGATTACCACTTATAATTACAACAAATTTATCTCTTATGGAGCTTAAAAATAGATATGAAAAAAGGACATACTATAGAATTTTAGAAATGTGCACTCCTATTTTAAATGATGGTAAAAATATAAGAGAAGAAAAGGCTAAAGAGAAAACAGAAATATTAAAAGAATTATTAAAGTAAGAATATTGATTGTCCTGAATAATATAATAGAAAATTAAGTATGATGGAGGGATAAGATGTCAACTGTATTAGTTAAAGAAATAGAAAGTAAAGTTTTTGAGGAGATAGAGTCATTTAAAGAAGAAAATAAAGTACTGAAAATTTTATTAAAAGAGTATGTAAAGAAAAGCATAGATTATGAGGAATTATTAAAGGAAAATATGAATTTATTAGACAAATATCAAGAGAAATTAGAAATTTTAGGTGTTGGAAAAAATAGATGGACGGATGAAGTGGTTAATCATTATTTTACAATAAAAGACTTGCAAAAAGCTTTAGATATTATGAGAAAAGAAATAATGATATATGAGCTAAACAAAAATAATAAAGAAGTGTAACAAAGTATATAAAGTCTAAATGAAAAGGTATTTCTAAAAATCTTTAAAGATATGAAAAAGTAGCATTATAGTTATGGGAAATATAATAATAAAGAATTATTATAGGAGGCTAGATATGTTAGATAAAAAATTATATATAAAAACAGAAGAAAGATTATATAGGTATTTTAGAAGTAAAAAAGAATTAGATAAACTAAAAAATAGAGTCAAGCATCTTTCTAATAGAATAGAAATTATAATGGATAAAATTAAAAATAATAATGTAACATTAGAAGAAGAACCTAGAAGTAGAACATATGATGAAATAGTACAAACCTCTAGTAATGGAACAAGCTATGCGGAGAGGGAGCTAGTAAGGCAAATAGAAAGATTAGAAATAGAGCTAGGAGAAAAGATTAAGAAAAAAGGAAAAGTAGAATATAAGATAAGAGAAATAGAGGAAGAAATATCCGTAATGGAAGATAATCTTTCATCATTAAATGGAGAGAATAAAAAATTTATAGAGTTTAAGTATGGAGAAAATAAAAGTGTAGATTGGATAGCTGTAGAAATGTTTGGAAGAGCAAGGAGTACAGCTTATAGAAAAAAGAATGAATTAGTAGAACGTATAGCACAATTGAATAACCTTATAATATAAAAATATTTTGGGACAACAATGGGACAAAGTTGGGATAAATAAAGTATTTAAATGAAATATAATAGTATTATAAAAATAGCAGAGGTTTTATTGTATAAGACAACTGCAAAGTATTCATTTGAAAAATAAGTAAATATTATGAAACCAAATTAAAATCTACAGCTTTTAAGAATAAGTTAAAAAACTAAATAATTTGGACTAAAAATTTTATTACCCTTAAATAATGCATTAGATTTGCAAAATAAATTTTAATGATTATAACTTCTCAGAAGTAAAGTTATAAATTAAGTCTTTTATAAAATCTAATGCTTATTTATTTCAAGAAAACTTAAAGGTTGTATAGTAAACATAGGGGGTGAGCTATATTCAATAATTTATCATAATTAGGATGATTTAAGGTTATGTAATAAGTTGGCTAAATAAATGATTAAACTATTGTTAAAGATATTTCCAGAAAAATTCGTAACCTTAGAGAAATAAAATTTAACTGAGGAAGGTGAAAGAAGTGAGAACACCTTTAGAGATTTTGAAATTTAATTTACAAGAAAAACAGTATCCTTATTTTGAGGATAAAGAGCTAGAATTGCTACTAGAAATCAACAATAATGATGTAGAAAAAGCAAGCTATAAAGGGTGTATTCTTAAGGCAATTGCAGATGATGGTATAGAAGTTGCAGGTGTAAAATTACAAAGTAATAGAGCTTACTGGTTAACTCTAGCAGAACATTTCAAAGAAGAACAGAAGAGTCTAAAGAATCAAATTTCTGTGGAAAGAGTTGATGAACATTAATGGCTAATATGAATAGAGGAAAAATAAGCAAAAATATATATGAACAACTAGAAAAAAAAGGCCTATTAAGAGGAATAAAAATATTAAGAATAGGTAAAAATGCTTTTGATGAAAAACTAGATGAAGTGTATGTATGCACTATAAAAGGATATTATTATAGAAATAATAGTAATATAATTACAACTTCTATGGAAGGTCTGGAATTTAATAATTTATATAATGACAAATTATTAATTACTTATAATGATGTAAGCTCTAAAATACAAAAAGATGATTATTTTATATTAGATGGAACTAAGTATGAAATAGTTGACACAGGAAATATTCAAAACCTAGTGTTTGATATGATATTAAATAAGGTGTGATAACATGAGTGAATTAGAAGTAAATATAGATGATGTTATTGATGGCTTATCAGAATTTCAAATGCAATCTAAAACATCCATAGGCATGTATGCAGATATTGCTGCGAAAAATATGGAAGAGTATGCTAAGAAAAATGCACCATGGAAGGATCAATCAGGTATGGATACTGAAACAATTAAAGGTGGAAAACAGTGGGAAGGTGATAAATGCAATTTTTATGTTTCTGGAAATATGGAATGCTATCCATTTTTAGAATTATGTAATGATAAAAAATATGCAATATTAAAACCAACTATAGATAAGTTAAGCCCACAGATACTTAAGGGGATGAGTAATTTATTTGGGAAGTGATGTAAATGTCTGAATTTAATTACAAAGTTCCAGGAGATTGTATACAGCAAGATATAATAAATAATACTGTACCTGAGACTTTATGGCAAAAAGTATATTTATATTTAAAAAAATTAGGATATGATGTGTATGCTCCTGGACAAAAGAGAAACAAATGTACAGAAAATTATGTAGTTATAAAAGAAAATGGTGTTCATGCTTTAGTTGGAAATATATCCGGGTATAAACTATTTGATATTATAGTCTATAATCCTATAGATCAATATTCTACTATGGAATTTTATGTAGAAAATTTAAAAGAAGCTTTAAAAAAAATAGGAGATCTTAGACCTACAGGGAATGAAACACCAAGCATTATAGATTATGATGTACAAGCTTATACCACAAGCATAGAATACCAACAATTTAAAAGTTTAAGGAGGTAATTTAATGACAAATGGAAAAACTTTAGTTAATGTTGTGAAAGTTAATTTTATTGATGAGGTGACAAATACAAAACATACAATAGAAACAAGTAATGAAATAGATATAGAGCCTATAAACAGTAAGGGAAAAAGAGATATATTAAGGATTAAAAATAAAATTTATGGAATAAATGAAACAGATGATATTGTTATAGGTTACAAGTTAAAAATGAAAGACAATCTATTCAATATAGAAACTATGGCTTTAATAGATGGAGGAACTATACAAGATAATAAATATTGTGGAACAGAAGTAGGTATAGCAGTAGAAAGGCATCCGTTCACAATGGAAATATTCACAGAGGAAAAAGATTATTCTAGAACTACAGGATATGTTAAATTCGTGTATAAGCATTGTAAAGGTAAGCCAGCTAAATATAAAATTCAAGATGGAAAGTTTTTAGTATCTTCATATGAAGCTGAAAGCATACCATTTAGAAACGAAAGGCCTGTAGAAATAGAATTCTTAAATAGCTTAGAAGAAAATAATAATACAGAAAAACCAGGAGAGTCTACTCCAATTGAAGATATAGGAGTAGAAGGTGGAAAAGTAGAAAATAACAATCCAGATGTAGGAGTAAGTATAACTAATAGAGTAGTGTGGAATTTTTCAAACCAAATTAATCAAGATGATGTTAACTTAGAAAACTTTATTATAAAAAGAAAATCTGATAATTCTAGAGTGAATGGAAATGTAACTATAGATGATACTAAGAAAATAGTAACATTTGTACCTGATTCTTTAGTGATAGATACAGTTTATATTGCTGAAGCTAAAGAAATAAATAAATTAGATGGAAGTGGTAAAACCACAGCATTATCCACAGAGTTTAAAACAATAAAAATTAGATAGTGAGGGTATATAAATGGATTTAAAAGTAACTAATATAGAAGATTTAAAGAAAGTAGCTCAAGGTGAAGTAATCCAGTTGCCACAATTTAGCCAAGGGATACCTTTTAATGCTAAAGTTAAAAGAGTATCTCTTTTAAATTTGGTAAGAAAAGGAGTAGTACCTAACAAGTTATTAAGTGCAGCAGAGGAATTATTTTATGGTAAACAGAGTTTAAAAGAGAATGTTGATTTAGCACAAATGACAGATGTTATGTATATTATGGCTGAAAATGCACTTGTAGAACCTTCTATAGAAGATTTAAAAAGTGTAGGATTAGAGCTTACAGATGAGCAAATAGTATCATTATTTAATTATACACAGGAAGGTGTTAGTGAATTAGACTCCTTTCGTGAAGAGTCAGAGAATACTGAGTGTAATATCAATAAGTAAACAATATAGACAAAGGCCCAGTGAAATTATAGGATTGACTAATGATTATGAAGCCTTTTGCTTTGATGAGGCATGCGTCTATATATTAAATGAGATTAGTAAAGAAGATGCTAGAGAGCCTAAGTTTATAGATGGAGATAGAACAAATAAAACTAATAATGAAGATGTTATTCAGTGGTTAAATGCTAGTAATAAAAGTTAGCTTTTAGCCTTTTGTTTTTTAAACATAAATAAATATTAAAACTATATTATATAAATTTAAAACTAAATAATAAATATAAAGAATATGGAAGATAAGAAATTAAAGGCATAAAAAATTTGGATTATTATTTAAATGAAGTTAGAAAGCTTTTTATTCCCAAAGATGGGAGGTGAGAAAAAGATGGCAGTAAATGTAGGAGAGGCAGTTGCTCATTTAACATTAGATACTAGTAGGTTTAAAACAGCACTTAATGGAGCTGGAAAAGATTTAGAAATATTTGTGCATAAAGTTGAGGAAGAAAAAACTAAAATTGAAAAGTTACAAGAAGCATTAACCAAGGAAGCAGAAACTTTAAGTAAAATAGGAAAGTCCATGGAGAAACCCAGTGCTGCAGCACAAAATCTTCTAAAAACTGGTATGAAAAATACTCTTGCTGAAGAAGCAAAGAGTAAGAACCCAAAAAAGGGTCCTGCTAATATTGCAAAGGTCAATTATGGAAAAATTGAAAAAGACATACAAGCTTCCATAAAAAAGGTACAAGATTCTTTTGCACAATTACAAGCATCTATAGTAAAACAGTTAATACCGATATTTAATAATCAGTTAGTGCCTATTTTGAATAATAAATTAATTCCAATATTTACAAAGTTAGCTAATAAAGCAGTAGAATTAATGAATTCATTTAATAAATTACCTAATCCTGTAAAAAATGCTATTGCAGTGATGATTGTGTCAATAGCTGGAGTTGCTAAAACATTTACGGTACTTAGCAAATTAGTAGGTACTATAAATAATGTGATAGGTATATTTAATAAATTAAAGAAAGCAGGAGGAATATTTGGAGTATTAAAGACTATAATAACTTCAAAAACGCTTCTAATTTTAGTTGCTATTGCAGCAATAGGACTTATAGTATATGAAGTAATTAAACATTGGGATACTTTAAAAAAATATGCAACTCAGTTTGGAAAGTTCATAGGAAATATATTTAAAGGAATAGGTAGAATTATAAATTCAATTATACAAGGAGCTATTCATGCATTTCAAGGATTCATTAAAGTACTCCAATGGGTAGGTGGAATGGTACAGAACATAATAAATGGATGTATAGCAATATTTAGAGGTGTCGGAAATATACTACATGCAATTGTACAAGGTTGGATTAATATATTCAAAGGATTAGGTAATCTAGCAGGAGCACTTTTCAACATAGGTAAAAATATAGTTCAAGGTCTTATAAATGGTATAAAATCTATGTTTGGACATGTAGGATCAGTAATAGGAAACTTAGCAAGTAAAATAGCAGATGGATTCAAAAGCTTTTTAGGGATAAATTCCCCGTCACGTGTATTTTCCAATTATGGTAAATCCCTTGGAGAAGGTCTCATACAGGGTATAGATAACCAACAAAGTGCTGTAGATACTAAAATTAAAGGTATGGCTGATAAGATCAAAGGATTAGGAAATGTAAAGCCAAATTTTAATGGATTAAATAATATGGCGCTTAGTGGAGCTTATGGTGGTACTTATTTATCTCCACATGGACTTAATAACATGAGTAAAAGTATGGGCGTTACACAGGATATAAAAATGTATGTAACTATACCAAATGCAAATAAAGAAGGGGCTAATAAGTTAGCTAATGAATTTAAGCAAATGACAGAAAGTTCTATGAAAAATGTTATGACAGGATTATTTATGAATGATGTATTAAGAGATTAGGAGGTGGCTTGTATGGACTTAAATAGAATGAAAGATTTTAAAGTAGATTTACTTTATGAAGATGGAAAAAATACAGGTGGCATAATAACTAATTATAAGCCACCTCGTCCTGCTTATTTTCGTAAGGGTATTAGAACAGTACAAGGATACACATACTTTGAAAAAAATATTAAAAGTGATTGCATTATTGAATTTACAGTTGCTTTTAATATAAAAGGAGAAAATGATGAGGAGACACAAAGTAATATAACTAAGTTTTTAAACTTTAGAAAAAATTATTCAGGTAAATTCATATTTGTGGATGAATTTGGAATTCAATATAAAGGATATTTACAAAATAAGTTTGAGATAGATACTCCTATCGAAGGTGATATATATTATATAAATTTAGAGCTTTTATGTAATCATGAAGCTAGTGGATGGGTGAAAGATAATGGCAAAATGTAAAGTAGAATTTTATAAAAAAAATGGATATCAAGCCTTTGAAGATGGTGATGCTAATAAAATAACATTAGAACATTGCTTAGTGTCGGTGAAAATAAATAGAACTTTAACTACACCTACTGCTGAAGCTACGATTACAGCACAATATGAGAATCTACCCACTGCTATTTTTGCGGGAGGAACACAAGGTATAATAGATAATTTTGCACAGATAAAAATTTATATAGAGGATATACTTCAATTTACAGGTGTAATTAAAAAATATGATTATAATACACTTGATAAAACAATAGAAATGACTTGCCATGATATGTATTATAGAATGCTAAATTTATGTGATAAGGAATTAAAATTTTATAATAGAACTGCAGTAGATATAATTTCTACTGTTGTATCCGATGCAAAATGTAGTTTTTATAGAAACGGAGGAATTAATTATACTGTACCTAAATTAGAATGTGAAATAGGTACTATGTATAATGATATAATTGGTAACTTGGTAGAAACTATGTATGCTAGAATAAGGGCAAACAAAAACGGTACAATAGTATTAGAAGAACAATATCCTACTTATAATGAATCAAATCATGATGTTAATCACCATGATTATGTTTTATCTGTTGATACTAATTTATCTAGTGAAACTGCTAGTAGAGATTCTAGTTTAATGAGAAATATATTAAAAATTTGTTGTAATGATAAATATTCTATTTTTGAATCTAAAGCTATGACTAGTTATTTAAATGGCGAAAGATGGGTAGACATAATTGATAATCCATTAGCTAGTAGTTCATTATTAAAACAACAGGTAGCAGGACATAAATTTTTAGATATGTGGAGAGAGAGTACTGCTTTAAATGTAGTACCAGTAGCTGGAATACCTAACATTGATTTAGGACAAGTAGTTAAATTAGTAAATAATGAAAGAGGTAATGGCTGGTATTTAATTGTTGGAATAAATACAGAAATAAATGCGGACACATATGTGGATACATTGCAATTACAAGGTATGAGAGATAAAAGAAAAGTATATGAGCAATGTACCCGAATAGGAAGTGGAAGATTAAAACAATAGTAGGTGATTAAAATGGCACATATGGGATATAAAAATTTTAGAGAACCAGTAGTCTACATTTTAGATCAAGAATTAAGAAAAAGAAATTTCAAAAATCAGATAAATATAAATGAAGATTCCAAATATACTGGGGAGTTAATTGAATACCCGTGTAGAATAATTAGAGATAGCAATAATAAAGCATATAAATTTATATATGCAAATGGAACAGATATGCAATGGCAAGAAGAACTAATTAGAAATGCAGAAGGTAAGGTATATAGAATTAAAACAACGTACCCTAATAATACAAATAAAACAATACAATTAATTAAAGATAGTCATGGTAAATTAGAAATAATAGATTATGTATAGGAGGTGGCAATAATATGGGATTACCTTCCTATGTAGTCAACTTTGATGAACTATCAAATCTTATTAAAGATTATTTACAAAATGGTGTGAAAGTTGACATAGGCAATATAAATTTTTCTACCAAAGATATGGAAAGATTATTATCAGAAATCAAAGATAAAATACAAGGTGTAGATTATAATGATTTAATAAATGCATTAAATGCTTTAGGTGTAAAGTTAGATAATTTAAGTGGAAATTTAGGTATATCAGGCACCCAGAAAATTTATGGAAAAATGCTAGAGATTCCTGCAGTAAAAGGACAACATGTAATAGAATTTAAAGGAAATGGCCAAATAACAGGTATAACATATTCTCAATCTAGTTGGAGATTTGAAGATAACTGGGATTTGCAAGTAGGCAATGATAAATTATTTGAAAGTGTGCGCACTAAAGAATATGGTGAACATAAATTTTTTAATGTATTTTATCCTATAAATGGCACAGTTAAATTTATCTACAATAATATTAGTGGAACTAGTAAAGTTTTATGGGTAGACTTTAATATCTTAGAAAATAGTAATTTACCCACACCTACTACACCTACTATACCTACCACTAGTGAAAAAAACTATAGATTTTTAGCTATAGGAGAAAGTGAATATACTTTACAAGGTGCTAATAACCTTATGGGTTGCACATATGATGCTGACAATATGTCTAATTTATTTAAAGAACACAAACAAAGTGCTAAATTTACAAAAAATATAGTTGCAAAAAATAAGACTAAGTCAGAAGCATTAAATTTAATAAAAAACACTTTTCAAGATGCAAAAGATAATGATATTAGTTATTTGTTTTGGTCTGGACATGGTACTGTATATGAAGATAAGTTTGCTTTAGTGGCAAAAGATAACATAATAACAGTATATGAATTACAAACAATACTGGATGATATAAAAGGTACTAAGGTAATATTTATTGATACTTGCCACAGTGGACTTTCTATAGATAAAAATTTTGCATATACATTAGCTATAGTGGAGGAGAAACTTAGAAGTACAGACAAAACATTAAATAAACAAGGATACAAAGTTTTAACAGCAAGTGCAGGTTCGGAAACATCCGGTGACTTGAGCGCTGGATATAATGGAAATCCTAATCCTTCAGGAGCCTTTACTTGGGCACTAACACAAAGCATTAAAACTAAGAAATCTGATAAAGATAAAAATAGAATTGTAACTTTGGAGGAATTATATCAAAGTGTATTACATTTTTATGATGAATTTAATATTAAAAATCCTTATCTAAAGATAACGCAAACAGCTCAAGTTTATCCAAGAAATGATACAAGTTCAATCTTTGAATATAAAGAAGGTGCTTAATTTGAGCTTACCTAAATATATAATTAATTTTGAAGAACTTACAGAGGATTTAAAAAATCATTTATTAAGTCTCATAGACGATAATATAAGAACTAATTATCCAGAGATAAATACCAACAATATACAAGATTTACTACAACAGTTAAAAGATTTATTACCAAGTGTACAATATGAAGGGCTAAAGAAAAAAATTGATGCTTTTATATATAGGAAAATTGAAGGCATTCAAAAAGTGAAAGGTATATTATTAGATATCCCAGCAATACAAAATGATTATACTGGACAATTTAGATTTGATAAAGATGTATATATTACAGGATTGCATTTTAATCAAACGGGCTGGAAAAAGGAAGATAAATATAGCTTAGAAATTAATAAAATCAAAATAATAGATATTGCAACAACTAAGGAAATAGGAGAACATAAATACTTTAACACATTCTATAAAGTAAATGCTAATACGCCTATTTCTTTTATTTTCCATAATTTAAGCGGTAATAGTAGACAAACAATGGTGGATTTAGAGTATATAGATGGAGAAGATTCTAGTATTACAGTAGAGACACCACCAGGCATAGAGGATATAGATAATGAATGGGATATAGCGGTAGTAATGAATTGGGAAGAAAATACAGATGCAGATATAGATTTGCATGGCGAGATAGATGGTAAAAAAGTTTGGTATGGTAAGAGATCCTATGATGGATTTTATCTTAATTTTGATTATACAGAACATAAAACAAACAAAAATCCTGAAATAATAAGTGTTAAAGGGTACAAAAATAAAAAGCTTCTTATAAGCATAAAGAATTTTAATGGAGTAGAACTAAAAGAGCCTGTAACTTTGGAAATATATCAATATAGACCTTACGGTAATAAATTGCTTAAAAAATTTAGTGTGAATTTAGATACAAATAGAGATTTAAAAGATATATTTACAATGGACTTAAATACTTTAAAAATAACAAATTTAAATAAATAATTGATAACAGGAGGTAGATAAAATGGCTACAGATAATTTTTATTTTGTTGAAGGTAATTCAAGTGTAAAAGACTTAGTAAAAACATTAGTAACTGAAATAACACAAAATTCAGGTATATATAAATGGGATTTAGTTTATCCAGATAGTATAAATAAAATAGGATCATCAGGAGAAGGGACTAAAATAAATCTTATAACAGATAACTCTAAGACAGATAAAGTAGATACTGTATTTACAGTAGGATCACAAGATGATAAGTGCATTATAAAAGCAACAACAACCTATGGAAAAGAGTTTTATGTAAAAATAGATAGAGAAGAAGCGGACTTAACAAAAGAAGAAAAAAAGGCATTAATTGACTTTAACAAGTTGCATACTTATTATAATCACAATGGGGATAGTTTTAGTAGAACAGATGCGCAAGTATTAGAAATGATGGCTGGAGTTTCTGATCGATGGAGTAAAAGTGGTGATTATGATGCTTATGTTAGTGCTAAGGCTAAAAGTAATTCTATAAATAATATAAAGTTACAAATATCTGATAAATTAAATGCAGATAGAACAGATTTAACTATATCTAAGAATATACAAGCTGAATATAATTATAGATTAGCATGGTATAGAAAATTACAGCCAGAAATAAAAGATTTTTTACCAGTTCAATATTGGATAAATGTAACTAAAGATAGTATAAATTTAGTATTACGTGGAGATCCATCTGCAGATGTTCATCCTTATGAAAACTATCTTACATCTTATGCTTATATTGGAGCTTTAAAACCAGTAGAGGATTCAGCTTATACAGATGATAAATATAATTTTGGTATAACTGTATCTTCTGATATAGAACCAAATTATTCAAAGGTTTATGGAGAAAGAACTGCAACAGGAGTAACAGATGTTTGTATGGTAGCTAATAAAATAGGTATGCCATATCAACCACATTATCCAGCTTTTTATGCTACTAATCCTTTTATGGATAAATGTAATGTAGAAGGTAGTAGATATAACCATAAAAAACATCAATTCTCAGATATAACACTTGTACATCCAGTTGATATGGAAAGAGGTAAAATGATTAATGTACTTGTAGGTGATGCTAGTGCAATAAATGATACTGACAGATTAGCATATAAGAAAGATACAGAAGAGGAAGAATATTATAAGAAATTTAAAATTACTGCGCCATATTGTTTCTTAAATAATAGTGCTAATATAAATTATTGCATTGCTATTAGATGTTATAAAACAACTAAATAAGAGAGGTGGTATAAATGCCCCTACATAAAATACCCCTATGTAGTTTTAAATATGTAGGGGATACTACTTTTTCTAGTGGAACTTTTATATATGATACTACAGAAAAAGTAGCAAAAACTACAGAAAAATTATTTTACAAAGAAACAATGGGTGAAATAGATAAAATTAAAGGAGATAAATTATTTTATAAGGAACCTAAAGATAATATAGAGAAAGAAAAGAATAAATATATATCCAAGGAAATTACTGATATAAAAAAAGAATTTGAAAAAGAGTTAAAATTAAAAAATAAAGAAATAAATAAGAACAATGCTATATCTTTAGATAAAATAAAGGATATAGATATAAATAGAAAAACAAGTAAGGAACTTGATATAAGAAAAAATACAGATATATCTATATGTTATAACAATAAGTTATTGGAAAGAGAAATGTTGCAGCTAAATAAAGCTGATAATTTAATAAATTTATCTATAGATAGAGAAAATCTACAACTGAATAAATCCAAAAGTATATATGCAGATTTGATAGTAGAAAAAGAAATATTCAAAGATAAATCTTTAAATAATTTAAAACTAGAGAAGTATATAAATATAGAAAAAAATGTTAGATACTATTTTAATAAGAGTTATTGTAAGAGTATATATATGGATAAGTTTAAGTTTGTTAAAAAATATAGAACTAAAAATATAAATAAAAACAATTATAGATTTATAGATAAGTGTAATTTAAAAGAAGCAGCTAAAATGAGTAATAAAACAATGTTAAACAAAGATATTATAATTGGAATAGATATAGATACAAGTATAAACAATTTAAAAATATTAGATTTAAAAGATATAGATAGAAATTATAAAACCATGTTAATGTATAATATAGCTCTAAAGGATATAGAAAAATATAGAATTAAAAATGCATTAAATAAAATAGCACATAAAGAAATCTGCAAAGACCATAATAAAGAATATTTTTATAAAGATGTATTTAAATTTATAGATAAAAGTATCAACAGGTATTTAGATAGACAGGCTATAAGAGATATATTTAAATATAATAATAGATATTTAGATAGAGAATATACAACTAATATATTTAAACATAATGAAAAATATTTAGGTAATAGCCCTGTAATTAATATTTATAAGCAGATAGAAATAGATCTATTAAATTTAAGTATATGGCAAATTTATAGACAAAGTAATAAATATTTAAATAATGAAGCTATAAGACAAATATATACACCTAATAAAAATAAGTTTATTGAAATAACCAAAAGATGGTGGTGGTTAAAACCTACAAATCCAACAGATAAGATAATTGTTCCTAATAAAGATTATATATATAATAATGATCTATTAAATAATTTAGATTATGAATATCTAAGATTTAATAATCATCCTATCGAATGGGGTAAAGATTGGGGAGTGGATTATAACATTCCGCCTATGACAATTAGTATTGAAATAATATTAGATTTAACAAATATTTTAATAATGATATGGCATAAAAATACACAATCTTGGTTAAGTTGTACAGGTAAAGAATCTATCCAATTTATAATGGAATTGATTTATGATTGGTATACTTTAGATACATCAAGTCCAAATATAGATTATATTAGGGCATACAGATGGATTAGATGGGAAGCTGAAAAGGTATATTTCTGTAATATTGGAGATGGATTACAAGCCATAGGATTACTCATAGCTAATTTAATAGATTATATGAAACAGCATTATTTTAATTTAGTTCCAATTTGGTATAATCCAAAAGCTATGGATATTGAAAGAAAATTTAATAAAGTAGCAACTAATGGTGATATTATGAGAGATTTAGATAAACTGAAGGGTAAAAGAAATTACATGATAGAAGTACAAAACTTTGAAAAGAAAAATATATTGGGGAGGTAGATAGTATGTTAACAAGCACAATAGATTTTAAAAAAACTAGACAAAAGATGTGGGGTGTTTTAAAAAATAAAACTTTAGCCCAATTACCATATGGACATGAAACAGATCAAAATGGAGCAGAATTGACATCTTATGCTACTAATTGTTATGAAGATGCATTAGAAGAAGCACATACATTATTGGCAAATGGTATAGGAACTAAAGATATACAAATAGTTGAGTTTGTACCATATGATTATATAATGCAGCCTAGAGTTTAGAGGTGATCTTAATGAAACTTATACAAGTTAAAAATGGATTATTAGAAGCTGAGAATTTTTTCTTGGCTTCTTCTTTTTCTGATTTTGCAGGAGAAAGTAATATAACTAGAGACATTAAAACAGGTAAATTAAAATTAATAAGTAATAATAAAATGGAAAGAAAATTTGATTATAAAGAGTTTGTTGTTGAAGTTGAAAAAGAAAATTTCAGTGATATGAAAGATATGGATTATTCTATGCTTTATTTAGGTAATAGTGATTATATTTTTGGTGTTAAGGATTTAAAATCAAATGAACAAAATAGATATTGGAAAATACTTAAGAAAGACAATTATATACAAGCTTATTCAAGTAATGATGGTCAAAGTTATATAAATATAGGTGGTATGGAATTTATAGAGCCACTTACAAAGCAAGGCTTCATGAAGTATAGTGATGAAGACTTTATATTAAACAACTATAAAGTTTATTCTAACCCTTATGTAACTATTCAGAATTTCCCAGAAAATACTTTGTGCGAATTATATGATTTAGATAACAAATTAATTAAGTCTAGATTATTTAATTCAGATATGGAATGTAAAATTTTTGTAGATGGTAACACAGAAGGATATTTTATATTTAAAGATACGGATGGAAAAGTAATATATACAAGTAATGCTTTCCGTGTACAATACGGTGATATTTGGGTATTTAGTCCATATAATTTTGAAATAATTTATCATGGAAATGTTGTAACTAATATTAACCCAGCTATGCTACAGGATCTAGAAGAATTAATAACAATTAAAAATATAGGGGATAAGGATTATATAAATATTAAAATAGGGACAGAGACACCGAGTAATGATCTAATTCAGTTGTCTATTGATGGTGTAAATTATACAGATTATCTAATTATAGATAATATAAAAAAGAGTGAAAGTAAAGATATACATGTAAAAATAACTAAAAATGCAGAAAATCATAATTTTGCAGTTAGGGATTTTCACTTAGTTATCAATGAATAGGGGTGACTATATGAGTGAATTTTTTAATGTTACTTTATCTAAAGATGTAGTTATTGATGATAGTAAAATCTCAAGAATTACAACTTGGAGTAGTGAACAAATTATGGAGCAAATTTTAAACTATACTAATAGTTCACAAAGAGGTGATGGTTCAGGTTTGAAGTATATGGAGATAAATGATGTCGTAAATATAGAGCCTGGTGGAATTATAGATAAAGATTATGATTTAGGAGAAAATTCTTTTATAATAACTACACTTTATTTAGATATAGCTGATGGCAGCTATTTTAAATTTAAGATTTTTGATAAGTCTATAAATGGATTTTTATTGTATGACACAAATAGAGTTTCTCATTACACAGATAGTGTATTTATTCCCTACCAAGACAAGGATGAAAAAGAAAACAAAGAGAATAAACTTCATACACAAATGATAAATTCAAATCAAAATTCTCCAGTAATTTTAAATATAAAAATTTTAGGCTTAGAGATTAATTCAAATGATTAAATTGAATTTTATAAAGAGAGGATGATTTTTAATGTTAGTAAAAGGAACTTGTGCAAAAAAAGATTTAATGACAGAGATATATAAAGCAATTTTATCCCCAGGTTCAAATTGGACTGAAATTTCAAGCAATAAAACAAATGATTATATAGTTAATGGTAATGATGGATGGGTTTTTAAAAGTCCTAAAATAGGTTATAAAAAAGAAAATGTATTTATGAGACTAAAAAGTCCAGATTTAAGCGATCCTAAAATATCAGGAAATCATTTATATATATGGTTAAGCGATAACTATATTCCTAGTAATACTGAAGGAGAAAATGGAACTTTTACACAAATGGGAATAGTGAATAAAGTTCTTTTTACTCCAAGCAATATACAAAATCATAATCCGGATACGCTATATGATTACTATATAGATATACTTGACTATAGAATACTAATAATAATTGAGCTTCATACTGTTTCAATGATAACATATCCTAATTGTATATATATTGGATATCCAGATATAAATACTAATTTGGAAGGAAAGGAATATACCAATCAATTTATAGCTGCTTCTAATCTAGGTGGAGCTCCTGGAAAAATGGCATATTGGCATAAAGCTCCTGGTGCAACGGGGACTGGAAGCCAGTACAACAAATTTTCTAATACTTTTTGCCAACTCAATAGTGTAAATCCAACACCTATGGGGATATATTTATTAAATCCAATTTATTTAATGGCAGATAATTTAAATAATAATGTGCCAAATACTGGATTTTTGGGCATTTTTGACGGAATATATGGTTTGCCAAATACTAATATAGTTAATGGTGATATAGTTAAAATAAATGGAGATGATTATAAAGTATTCAATCTTTCTCAGTATTTACTTAATACTGCTAGCAATATAGGAGAGGGAAATATATACTATTATAATTCTTTATCAAATGTTAGTTGTATCGCGATAAAGATTTAAGGAGGTAGAAGCTAATGGAAGTATATTATGGGTATATACAACCCAATTTAATAATAATATCAGCTAAAAGAGATACTACCTCAAATAATGGTCACATTAATGACTATATAATGCCACAAGATGGTGTTATATTAAGAAAGAGAAAAGGATCCATTATTAATTATATGATACCCCAAAAAGGTACTATAACAAGAGTAAGAAAAGGAATAAATACTAAAGATTTTTATATAGTACCTTTTAAGAGAATACCTAGAGAAAGAGTTTTAAATAAATATGCTAATAAAAATATTAAATTGTGATTTGTATAAATAGCATATCTATTAAATTAACAAATAGGAGATGGGTTAATGAGTGAATTTTTTAATGTAACCTTGGACAAGGATATAATTTTAGATGATAGTGTAATTTCTAATAGAACTGGATGGTCAAGTGAGAAAATACAAAAGGAAATAATAGATAAAAGAATTACAAAATTTGAGGAGTTAGAGGATGTAGATGTTACTAATAAGAAAAATAAACAATTAGTAGCCTATTCAGAGGAAACAGGAAAGTTTACAACTATTGATGGGGTAGATGCAGGAGAAATAGTTGGCGCAGGGATGAAACAAATATCGAAAATGGGTATAGTGGGAAGTGCTGAAACACCTAGAATCGTTAACATCCCTGTTAACACAGTAGATTTTAAAGTGCCTCGTGTGAATGTTTTGAGATATGATACAGAAAATACACAGGATTTAATAGCAGTTAAAAATGAATTTACTAATGATGAAAGTAATGATTTTAATGACGATAGAATGATGACCTTTGATGGTAAAGCACATTTAGAAACAAATCATATAAGTGATTTTGAAGTTATTAAAGATACAGAAAGTTTTACTGAATATAGTGTTAATGTAGATAAAACATTATTTAAAAAAATAGAAAGTTTTGAAACCTTTGAAGATGGAGTCATTCAAAAATTAAAGACAAAGGCTATTCCATTTGATCGTTTACTTATTCCAAAAGGTGATATGAATTTAAGCAATGTAGATCATATAGATTATTTTAAACTAACTGCTAACGGTAACAATATAAGAATAGTTTGTAGTGTAGATAGCGGTAACACATGGAAAACATTTAGTGGAGAAAAATGGGTAAATGTTAATTTAACTATAGATGATGTAAGGAAAAATGGGATGAATATTACTACTTTTAATGCTATTAATGATGTGTTTTGGAATGAATTAGTTACTACTAAAAAGATAAGATTTGCTTATTTATTCAGCATGAATGGTATAACAGATATGGAAGGGATAGATAAACTAGATTTGCAATATGATGGTGTTGGAAGGTGGAAACAAGTTAAAGAAGACTTGTATGAAGTTATTTACGCTAGTAATACATTACTACAAGTAGAATGTAAATTTAGTGGAGATATTAAAATTAATTATTAACTGAGTGCTATTTTGGGTCACTCAGTTTTTATATTAGAAATTATGATAAATGATAGATTTTAAATAGATTGGAAGTGTTATATATGACTGGAATAGATCAATATACTAAATTATTATTGCATATGGATGATAACAGTTTTAATGATAAAATGAGACATGTCATATCTAATAATGGTGTAATATTTGATACAAATAATAAAAAGTTTGGAGATGGAAGCGCATATTTTAATAGTAATAGTAATTTAACTATTACTAATAATGCCGATTTCGAGTTCAGGAATGATAGTTTTACCATAGATATGTGGATTAGAATGGATAGTTTGCCACTTAGTAATACTTATTATATGTTATACGATAAAAGAAATGGTAATGCTAACTATGGTAGTATTAGTTTTATGGTTAATTCAAGTGGTGGTTTAGGTGTCTCTGCAACTTCTGATAATACATCTTGGAATATTATAAGCAATCTTTCTATACCTGTTAGTATGATTGCAAATCAATGGTATCATGTTGCATTAATTAGAAATGGAAACAATTTTAGCATTGCTGTCAACGGAGTGATCACTTCTATTGGAGATTCATCTTTATCAATAGCTACCAATGGAAATGATTCTCATATAGGTGGATTAATAGATAAACATAAATTTAAAGGATATATGGATGAAGTTAGAATATCTAAAGGTATCGCTAGATGGACAAGTAACTTCACTCCACCAACGACACCTTACGGCTATAATAAATACTTAATCAAGCAAAATAACCAATATTATACGATTAAATCTGAATTTTATAAAAATGACAATTATGAGCCTATTACAGAATTAGAAGGAAAAGAGATATTAACTCAAGCTGATTTTGAAACTTACGGTATATATGACTTAGATTTATTAACCCAAACTATAGATACTCAAGTTGTTAATGGAATTGATAAGGGGAGTTTAGGTAGTGGAAAGTATTTTGAAATTGAGTTAAATAATTTTATAAAAAAAATAAACTCACAACCAATACCTAAAGAATTTGAAGTTACCAATGATATGTGGTCTAATAAAGTGTCATTACCGTGGACAAATGGTATGGGTAATGGTGGCTTCATATTTAATATAGTAGAGGACGTTTATTATAAATTACAAACAAAAGTTTTAAATAATGCAAAAATTACAGTTTATTTTTTTGATGGAACAACATTTTCAGATACCACAAATTATAATGGAAAAGTAACTATTTTGAATAATATTAAAAAAATAAATAAAATTAATATAAGTGGTGCACATGGTGGTGGTAATTTTACAATACAACAATTTAATTTGTTTAAAACAAAAAATATTAAATATCTTATATATTGCAATAAGCAAATATATTCATTTAATGGAAAAGAAATTTTACTTTCTGACTCACAGTTTATTGATCAGAATAATTTTATAAATAATGGTTTTACAAATACGACAGTAATTACAGAAGGACAATGGAACATTGCTTTTCCAGATAAGTCTAATCTTAAACTTTTAATGTGGACAGATGATATGAGTAAAACTGATGTCAGTTTAGAAACAGAGATAATTCCCTTTAGACCAATAGATAAATTAAAGAAAAATAGTGATATTTGTAATATATTATTTAAGGAAGTGTAGGAGGTGATATAGGATGGCTACAATAGGAGAACAATTATTACAACCGGAAAGTGGATGGAAAAGATATGATGATAGAAATGAAAATATTAGTTATGTTGGGAATTGGGTCAAAGGTTCTTATTCATCTACTCAATATTATTTAGGAACAGACACCTATATAGATATAGGAATAGCCTCTAGTAAAAATAGTCATACAATAAGTTTTAACTTTATAGGTTCTAAAATAAGAATAATGGGTTTGAAAAATACAACAGGTGCTGAAAATTGCTTTATAAATATAGATAATATAGAATATAATTTTTCTCAAAATACCTCAACATTAACACAAGGTTGTTTAAATTTTGAATTGTTAAATTTAACAAATAAAGAGCATTATGTGCAAATGTATAGTAATAATAGTAATGCTTCAAAATATGGTATAGTATTTGATTCTATAGATATAGATGAAAATGGAGAATTAAAACCTTATGACCCTAGTATATCATCATCAAAAAAGTATGCTAATAATATCATTCCAGTAATGACAAGTGATGAAAATGATGAAGTGAAAATTTCATGTTCAGCTTATTATATAGGTAATAATGGATTTAGAAACTATGGTTTTTTAGCTTTTGATAATACTGTAAATACTGGATGGAATTTTGAAAATCAGTCACAACCAATAGGTGGACACTGGCTAAAAATATTTTTTAAAGATAAAGCAAGATGTGTATCTAAAATAACAATTAGAAATGGTGTAAATGCATCTGTAAGTATAAAAAATTTTAAAATACAAGGAAGTAATGATGATGATACTTATGTTGATTTATATACTGGATTACATCCTTTTGGAGAATTTAATACTACAAAGGCATCATATACATTTAAAAACTCTGTTAAATATAATTATTATAAAATTTTAATTATGAATAGCTATTATTCTCAATCTACAACATATGGTGGAATTGGAGAATTAGAAATGATGGAGATGATTTCTAATAAATATTTAATAAAACAAAATAGTAACTATTACTCAATAAATGATAATTATATAGATTTAGGAAAGATAGATAATAGCGAAGAGCTCAACAATATAATAGATGAATATGGTTATAATGATATATCTATACTCACTAAAGAACTAAATAGTAAAAAAATACCTACAAAGCTAGAAAATGATTATTATAAGTCTTTTGATATTAATCTAAATGATATAAAAGACAGTATAAATCTTATAGAAGAAGATGATAAAAAATATATTGAATATGGCTGCAATAATTATAAAATATCAGATAAAGTTAAAGAAATCAATAATGCTAAATTTGAAGTGTTAATGAAAGAATAATAATGAGAACGATATAAAATATTCATTTTAAATAAAATAATTTTAAAAATAGATTGGAAGTGATAAAGGTGTCTTTAACATTAAAAAACATAACAAATAAAACATTACAATGCATAGCGTATGGTAATGGTATAAATGTTGTAGTAGGGAACAATGGATATATTGCAACATCTACAGATTTAATGCACTGGGTAGAGCGAGTAAACCCAGCAAGCATAGATAATAAGAATTTATATTATGTAATATATGATGGCAATCCTCAAAAGTTTGTAGCTGTAGGTGAAAATATGGCAATTCTAATATCTGATGATGGAATTAATTGGACAAAGCAAATTGATTATGATACATCATATGGCAAAAGTGTGAAAAGTATAATATTTGATAATGTTAATTCAAGATTTATAGTATATTGGCGACATAGCACATATCCTTGGGAAAGAGGGTGTATTTATTCTAATGATAATGCTGTAACATGGTCTAATCAAATAAACTTTGGTAATGTTGGAGCAATTGGGAATGACGTTATCAAATTTAAAAATGTTTTTATTCTTGTTGGTACTGGAGAGCCTCAATATAATGTAAATGGAGGAATAAGAACGTCAAATACAGGAATCAATGATTTTGTTAATAGACATGCAAGTGTTAGTATGTATGGAATTTGTAAAAATAAAGAAGAATCTATTACTGTTGCAGTTGGAAGTAATGGATATATTGCAACATCTACAGATGGAATTTCATGGATAAAAAGAAATAGTAATGTTACATACAATTTAATGTCTGTTACTTATTTTAAGGAGTCCTTTTATGCTATAGGGGAAAATGGGGTAATTCTAAAAAGTAATGATGGAGTTATATGGGAAATGATAAATAGTGAATTCACTAATAATCTGTATAGAATAAAAGCATATAATAAAAACATATATATAGTTGGAGAAAATGGACTCCTTATTTATAATAATATATCCAAATATTTAATTAATCAACATAACAATTATTATTCAACTAAATCAAATTTTATTAATCTTGGACAACCTACAGATAATATTCAATTAGAAAATTGGTACAATAAATATGGTGCAGATGATGTAAATATAATAACCCAAAATTTAAATAATAAAGAGTTTCCTATGTCTAAAGATGAAAATGGAATATGGAAGACTGATTCTGAATTAGATATTAATGAAGTTATAGATAATATTGAATTAGTTGATATAGATGAAAATAATAAATCTATCAAATATAATTGTAATGATTATAGAATACTAGATTTATGTGATGATAAATTTAAGTTAACAATGTGTAAAAGTAAATAAAGATAAATAAGATGACCATAATAATAGGTCTTTTTTTATTGTAAAAAATTAGAGCAGAGATATTATTTCTATTGCTCTAATTTTTTTGTAATATAAGAAAGACTATAGATTAAAAGTATATACAAAAGATGTGTTTTATTTAATGGAGGTATAATGTGGAGTTAAAAGTTTGCGAAGAAAAACATAAAAGACTAGAAGAAAAAATTAATGTACATGATATTAGACTTAATGATCATGGGAAAAGAATTGATAAGATAGAACAAAATCAATCAAAGATAGATACTAAAATTGAGAACCTTTGTGATCAATTAAAACAACTTGTATCTGTTTTAAAGTGGTATATAGGATTATCAGTAGGAGCCTTATTAAGCTTCTTTTTTTATGCAGTTCAGTATGGGATTTTCAAATAGAAAGTGAAGTGGAGTACATTGGAGTTTTTACAAAAGTTTTTACAAATAAAAAAGATTATAGCATTGTTAACTACTATAGTATTTTGTTATTTAAGTATTAAGGGGAGCTTATCAAGTACAGAATTTCTTTCTGTATTTACTTTAATAATAGGATTTTATTTTGGTCAAAGTTCGGCTAGACAAGCAGTTAAGGAAAGTAAGGAGCAGGAGTAAAACCTGCTCTTTTTATTATGAAAAATATTATTTATAAATTTTGATGATGATTTTTCAGCTTAAATTCATTTATACAAATGATTATAGAAAGTATTATTATTATTTAGTTTAAAAATATAATAAGAAAATATAGGAGGTAATTTTAATATGTTATTTAATTTAAATCCAGGACATACATTAAGTGGTGGAGATGTAGGAACTAGAGGAATAAATGGATTAAAAGAAGAAGTCTTAACAAGACAATTGGTAAATGAAATAGATAAAGAACTAAGAGGTAGAGGCCATAGTACTAGTATATGTAGAGTTGATTATGCATCCACATTACAAGAAAGTTTAAATAAACAAGTAGCTTTATGTAATTCAGTAAATGGAGATTTAAATATTTGTATACATTTTAATACTACGGTAGGTGGATATGGATCAGAGATATATACTTATAATGGTAAGTATTTAATAGAGGCAGATAGAATATTAAAACAATTAGATAAACTAGGCTTTAGAAATAGGGGTATTAAAGATCAGCCTTTAGCATTAACCAAAAGAACTAAGGCTAAAACAATTTATATAGAGGTATGTTTTATAGACAGTTCTCATGATGTGGCTATACTTAATAAATATGGAATGAATGGAATTGCTAAAGCAATAGTAAATGGAGTATTAGGAGTATCTTCAAATGTGTCATCTAAGCCAGTTGAAGAGAATACAAATACGGGGTGGATAAATCTAGATGGGAAAATAGGTACTATATGTACTCCAAGTGGTGTAAATGTTAGGGAAAAGAAATCTACATCTAGTAGAATATTAGGAACTCTTCCCAATGGCGTTAAAGTACAATTATATCGCAAGGAAGGGAAATGGATGCATGTATATTATCCTGCACATGGTGGGTATATATATTCTAAATATATAAGATACTAACTAAATTAGTATCTTGTATCAAAGTTCCATATTAAATGCTAAAAAGATTATTCTTTAAAATAATCTTTTTAGTATCACTAAAATACATTATTAATTTAGTGTATAATAGTTATAGTTTAAATTATAGGGGAAGTGATAATATGCTTAGATTTTTAGATGCAGGAGAATCTCATGGAAGGGCATTAACGGCTATAATAGAAGGTATACCATCAAATATTCATATAGATATAGATTTTATAAATAAGGAATTAAAAAGAAGACAGATTGGCTATGGTAGAGGAAAAAGAATGGCAATAGAAAAGGATAAAGTAGAAATATGGTCTGGTATCAGAGCTAATAAGACCACAGGGAATCCTATAACTTTAATTATTTATAATAAAGACTATGATAATTGGAAAGAACTTATAGATAAAGAAGTAGAATATAAAGATAAAATTTTTGTTCCTAGACCAGGTCATGGAGATTTAGTTGGACACATTAAATATAATACAGGAGATATAAGAAATGTAATAGAGAGAACCTCAGCTAGAGAAACAGCTATTAGAACAGCTGTAGGTGCTATGTGTAAATATATATTGAAATTATTAGGTATAGATATAAGAAGTAAAATCCAAAGTATAGGAGAAATATTTGATGAAAATGTAGATATATATGATAATGATGTATATAGAGAAATAGAAGATAGTCCTTTAAGATGTTACAATAAAAAAGCAGAAAAAAATATGATGGATGAAATAGATAACTGTAAAAAAGAAGGGGATACTATTGGTGGAAGTATATATATATCCGTAAAAGGTATGCCAGTAGGTATAGGAAGTTATACTCAATGGGACAGAAAACTCGATGCCCTTTTAAGCTATTCTATTATTTCTGTTCAGGGAATAAAGGCAATAGAGTTTGGAGAAGGCCTAGATTTAAGTAAAAGAGGAAGTACTTTTAATGATGAAATATATTATGATGAAGATAATATAAAAAGAAAAAGCAATAACGCTGGAGGAATTGAAGCTGGAGTATCTAATGGTGAGGATATAGTAATAAAGGCTTATATGAAACCAATACCATCTATAAAAAAACCTATAAAAACCATTAATTTAAAAGAAAAAACAAATGTAGAAAACAGATATGAAAGATCTGATGTTTGTGGTGTTGTGCCAGCTTCTATAGTCTTGGAAAATGTGTGTGCCTTTGAAATATTAAAAGAAGTTTTGAATACATATCCCTGTGATGATTTCAATATGTTAAAAAAATATATGAGAGAAATGTAAAATTTGGAGGTTCATTTATGAATAAAGAAAGATTATTAATATTAGATAGCAATAGTTTATTAAATAGAGCTTTTTATGCATTACCTGATCTTATGACTGGAGAGGGAATTCATACTAATGCTATATATGGTTTTGTTAATATGCTTTTAAAAATGAAGGAAGAGATAAAACCAGATTATATAGTAGCAGCTTTTGATAGAAAGGCACCTACCTTTAGACATGAAGAATATAAGGACTATAAGGCAGGTAGAAAAAAAATGCCAGAGGAACTTGCACAGCAATTTCCGATAGTAAAAGATCTTTTATCCGCATTGGCTATAAATATATTTGAAATTGATGGATTTGAAGCAGACGATTTAATAGGAACTTTGTCTGTATTTGCAGAGGAAAAAGGAATAGAAGTTTACATAGTTACAGGAGATAAAGATGCCCTACAATTGGCTACAGATAATGTAAAAGTAGTTATAACTAAAAAAGGTATTACAGAAAAAGAAATTTACGATAAAAATAGAATGATAGAGGAATTTGGAGTTACACCTAAAGAATTTATAGATGTAAAAGGTCTTATGGGAGATACCTCTGACAATATACCTGGAGTACCTGGAATAGGAGAAAAAACTGCCTTCAAGCTTATAAAGGAATATAAAAGTATAGAAAAGGTACTTGAAAATATAGAAAACATAAGAGGAAAGAAATTAAAAGAAAATTTACATGAATATAGAGAACAGGCTATATTTAGCAAAAAACTAGCTACTATTATGTGTAACGTACCTATTGAAATAAGTTTAGAAGAGATAAAATCAAAGGAAGAATATGATATAAACAAAGTTAGAGAAATGTTTAAAAGATTAGAATTTAAATCTTTAATAAATAAAATAGGTAAAAGTAATGAGGAAGAAACTATAGAAGAGGAAATTTCTTATAAAAATATAGTTTCTATAGAAGAATTTAAAGGTTTAAAAGATAATATAATAGAATATAAAGAAAATAAATTATATCTATATTTTGAATTAGAGGATATAGTTTTATTTTCTAAATCTAGAATAAAAATATTATATGTTAGTTTTAAAGATGAAGTTTATAGAATAGACTTTGAAACTCTGCTAAAGGATACTAAAGAAGATTTTATAAAAGTATGTAAAGATATATTTGAAAGTAAAGAAATTAAAAAAATTACCTATGATTCCAAGAATCCAAGGACTGTGCTTAGAAAACTAGGAATAGATTTTAATGGTATAAATTTTGATATAAATTTAGCTGCATATCTAATAGATCCAGTTAGGAAAGAATATGAAATATCTAGTTTAGCTTCAGAATATTTATTTAAAAATATAAATAGAGAAGATGAAGATTTAAAAATAAAAGAAGTTAATATAATGCCTAAATTATACAAAGTATTGGAAGAAAAAATAAAAAAGCAAAATATAGAAGAGTTGTTATATACGGTAGAACAACCTCTTACAGAGACATTATCAGCTATGGAGACAGAAGGGTTTAAAGTTGATAAAAATATACTTTTACAGCTAGAGAAAAAATTTAAAGGGGAAATAGAAAGCACTCAGTCAGAAATATATTCAATGTCTGAGGAAGAATTTAATATAAATTCTCCTAAACAGTTAGGGAAAATACTCTTTGAAAAATTAGATTTACCTGTTATAAAGAAAACTAAGACAGGATATTCTACTAATGCAGAGGTACTGGATAAATTAAGAGATAAGCATCCAATAATAGATAAGATAACTTATTATAGACAGTTAACAAAAATATACTCTACTTATATAGAAGGATTAAAAGCTTCTATAGATGAAGATGGGAAAATACATTCAAATTTTAATCAAACTGTTACAGCTACAGGAAGATTATCTAGTACAGAGCCTAATCTTCAAAACATACCTATAAAATATGAAATGGGAAGAGAAATAAGAAAGGTATTTATTCCAAATACAGAGGATTCTGTAATACTTTCAGCGGATTATTCACAAATAGAATTAAGAGTATTGGCACATATATCTAATGATAAAAATATGATAAGTGCTTTTAATGAACATGATGATATTCATACTAAAACTGCATCAGAAGTGTTTAAAGTTCCAATAGATGAAGTAACCCCTCTTATGAGGAGTAATGCTAAAGCTGTTAATTTTGGTATAGTTTATGGTATAGGAGATTTTAGTCTATCTCAAGATTTAAATATAACTAGAAAAGAGGCAAAGCAGTATATAGATGCTTATTTGGAGAGATATCCTAATGTAAAACTTTATTTAGAAAATATAGTAGAAGAGGCTATCCAAAAGGGTTATGTAACTACAATATTAAATAGAAGAAGATATATAAAAGAGGTTAAATCTTCAAATAAAATAGTTAAAGCTGCAGGGGAAAGATTAGCTATGAACAGTCCAATACAAGGAAGTGCGGCAGATATAATAAAATTAGCTATGGTAAATGTTCATAGAAAATTAAAAGAAGATAATTTTAAAAGTAGTATAATATTACAAGTACATGATGAATTAATATTAAATGTTTATAAAGATGAATTAGAAAAAGTTAAAGCTTTAGTAAAAAAAGAAATGGAGCAGGTTTTAGAATTAAAGGTTGGACTAGACGTGGACATAAACATAGGTAACAATTGGTATGAAGCAAAGTAGGGAGTTGTTTTATGGATTGCTTAGAAGGTATTTTTAAAATTGGGCTTACAGGTGGTATAGGTGCTGGCAAAAGTACTATATCAGAAATGATAAAAGAAAAAAATATACCGGTAATAGATGCGGACAAAATAAGCAGAAAGGTATTAAACTTATATCCTGAAATCTTGATAAAGGTAAAAGAAGTTTTTGGTAAAGAATTTTTGGATGATAATGGTGAGTTAAAAAGAAGAGAATTTGGTAGTTATATATTTAAAAATAAAAATAAAAGAATAGAATATGAAAATATAATAATGCCTTATATAACAAAAGAAACCTTTGAAAGAATGGAAGAATTAAAGAAAAATAAAGAGCCGATTTGTGTGTTAGATGCGCCTACACTAATAGAACAGGGTTTATATAAATATATGGATGTAAATATATTAGTTTGGGTGGATAAAAATACACAAATAAATAGGGTTGTAAAAAGAGATGGCTTAAATAAAAGTGAAGTTATAAATAGAATAAACTCTCAAATGTCTATGGAAGAAAAAAAGAAGTTTGTAAATTATATAATAGACAATTCTAAAGATATAGAAAATACAAAGGGAGAATTAGATAAGATCTTTATGGAAGTAATGATTAAAGCAAAACAGAAAGGGGGAGTGCTCTAATATTAGGGCAAAAAAAAGTGAAGTTTTTAAGAAGACTTTTGATTTTAACATTAACACTTATTTTATTGATAAATATAACAACTATAGCAAAATATATTTTCCCTATGAAATATAGAGATTATATAGATATTTATGCTAATGATCATAAATTAGATCCTTACTTTGTAGCAGCAGTTATAAAAACCGAAAGTAATTTTAAAAAAGATGCTACCTCTAAAAAAAATGCACAGGGACTTATGCAGATAACTCCAGAGACAGGAAAATGGGTAGCGGAAAAAATGGGAATGAAGGATTTTAATATTAATGATTTAAAAGATCCAGAAACTAATATAAAAATGGGATGTTGGTATTTAAATAATTTAAAAGAAGAATTCGATGGTAATATGGATCTTGTATTGGCTGCATATAATGGAGGACGAGGTAATGTTCAGAAATGGTTAAAAGATGCAGAACATTCAAAGGATGGTGAAAGTCTTCATTATATACCCTTTAAGGAAACAGACAAATATGTAAAAAAGGTAAAGATTATATATAATATATATAGGTTTTTATATAAAAGTTAAGTAATAATAATTTAATAAGTTTATTGACAATAATATAAAAATATTATAATATAACTATAAATTATTTATTGCATTAAAATTTACGTATTTAAATTTAGCAGGTGTGCTGGAATAGGCAGACAGGCACGTTTGAGGGGCGTGTGTTTAAGGACGTATGGGTTCAAGTCCCATCACCTGCACCATGTGTTTAAGATTTATTAACTTTGAAAAAGTATTATTTAAAGCTAATAAAGATACTTATATTTTGTAATGAATTTACAATATGAAAAACATTTTATATTATGTTTAAATAATATAAAAAAACTATTGAAAAATTATAGATTAGTGTTTATAATAAATATAGAAAATAAATTAATAAAGATTACAAATTCTGAGATATACGCTAGGCTCTATATTTTGAACCTACATCACAAGTACGGGAGTTCAATATTTAGATATGGATATGAACCTTATTATGAGACCTATAAATGGCATTAGGGAGATAGAAACATCTGTGAGAACACCCACCTATCGGAAGATAGGTGTCAAAATTGGAGCTACGGTATTTTGGATACTACAATAAGAGATAAAGAGAAGTATTTATACTTCTCTTTTTTTATATTATCTAGAACTATATTTATTAAAAAAAATATATATGTTATAATTATATAAATTATATAAAAGTCAATTTATTAAGATAAGATTGTGGGAGGAGTTTTTATGCCTAATAAATTTTTAATTATAGATAATAGCATACTTCCGGATATTTTTGAAAAGGTTGTGAAAGTAAAAGAGCTTTTAGCTAATGGAAAAGTTAAAGATATAACAGAAGGTGTAAAAACAGTAGGAATTAGTAGAAGTACTTATTATAAATATAAAGATTTTGTATTTTCTGTATCTGAAGGTGTGAAAAGTCAAAAGGCAACTATAGGATTATTACTAGGTCATGAAAGAGGAACTCTTTCTAAAATATTAGATAGAATAGCAGAGTATCAGGGGAATATACTTACTATAAACCAAGATATACCTATAAACAATACTGCAAATGTAAGCATAACTTTTGATATATCACAAATGAGTATAGGATTAAAAGAATTAGTTGAAGAAATAAAAAATACTAAAAATGTAATAAAAGTAGATTTGATAGCTATGGAATAATAAAAAACTTCATCTTTTTAGTAGATGAAGTTTTTTATTTAATACAGAGTGAATATAATTAAATTATAAGGTCACCTACAATAACTGTTATAGCGGAACCAGATAAAATTATATTTTCACCTTCTAATTTAATTTTAAATTTGCTGTTTCCTTTTATATAAGTTTTTTGTTCTTTTAGGCTTTCTAAATAATCTATAGTTAAATCTTCTTCTATTTTTAAAGCTTTAGAAAAGTTATGTAATAAACATAATTTTTTTTCAAGAGTTAAAGGAATTTTTATTTCTATAAAGTCAGTATTTAATTTTGTTTCTAAAACATCTTCCCTACAATAAAATTTAATGTGTTCTTTTTCGTCTATAAGACCTTCTTGCCATAAAATATGAGAAGCAGCTAAAATAGATTTTACACATAAGCACAATTCACCTTTAGGTGAAAAGATATTTGTTTTATATCCATCAGTTTCCTTACATAAAAAAATGGTTTCTGATAGGTTAAGTTCTAGTGCTACATTTTCCATGTAATCCTTTTCTGCGGGCTCGTTTAATAAACATACTCCAATAGAATTTCCTAAAAAAACTTTGTTAGTAAAAGTATTTACTTGATAGATATTCATTATTTGTACCCCCAAACCAACATAATACGTATATATTATAACATAGAATAAAAAAATAAAATTAAGTATTTGATGAAATTTTATTTTTATTTTTAAATTTATAAATTTTCTAATTAAATTTTTATTATATAACATATTTATATAATAAAAATTTAATAAAAATTAATAATGCTTATTAATAAATGACCCTAAGAAATTATAAGAATGAATAATTTAGAATATAAATTTATATAAAAAGAAAAAATAATTTATATTTCTACATTTATTATATGTAGAAAAAGGGTATATGAGGTATGATTTAATATATAAAGGTCCATTTGTCTATAATGGGCCTTTATATGTTAAATTTATTAAGAGAAATGTTAGAGTTAATATATAAAGGATTTTTTAGTAAACTGTAGAATAACTTTATTAAAGTAAGGGGGGATATTATGTTAGATATAAAATTAAAATACAACGATATAGAAATAGTTAATATAGAAAAAGAAAATATAAAAGATGTTTTTGATATGATGAAATCTAACGAAAATGAAGTAAATGTAGATTACCATCCCTTAACAAACATAAAAGAATTAGAGGAAACCTTTATAGAATATTATTTAAGTGAATGTGAATTTTTTATTAAAATAGTGTATAGATCTTATTTAATTGGATTGATAAAAGGGAGAGCAGAATTTAAAAATCCAAATGAAATTTGGATTCTATATTTTTTGAAAAATCGATATAAATTAGAAGATAGAGAATGGTATAATATAATTCATAATTTAGAAATATATTTTTTTAAACAATATGGCATAGATGATTTTTATGTAGTTGTTAATAATAATAATTTAAATTTAATAAATATATTTAAGAAAAATGGTTTCTCTATATCAAGAATATATGAAAAAAACAAATATGATAATATAAATAATAATGAAATAGTATTAAAAAAACTAAGGCATGTAAACACAATTAAATATTACATATGAAATAATTTTGGATAGAATTAAATAAAATATAGGTTTTGTTTTTTATTAAAAAGTTGTGAATTTAGAATATTATAATATTGTAAACCCACAGCTTTTTTATTTGTGTAAATAAATTATTTACTCATAATATTTTATTTCAAATTTTCTCATTAGTTATATTTATGAAAATATAGAATATATATTTATAAAAAGTAATTTAACAATTATGGGAGGGATGAGAAAATGAGATACACACGATATGATATTAAAAAGAGAAATAAGTCTAATTTTACATTTTTTTTAATAATAACATTAGTTTTAGTTTTAGCTTTTATATTAGGGACTGTTATATTTAATCTTGTATCCCCTAGTAATATAAAAAAAGGTAGTACTATTACAAAAGATAATACTAATGTAGTTAAAAGTAAAGATAATAAAAACAACAGTTCAAACTACATAGTTATACAAAGAGGAATATATGCTAAAAAAGAGAATGCTTCTGGAGTTTTAAATAGTTTAAAACCTTATGGTAATATATTCACCGTAGAAGATAGTGGCAAAACTAGAGTTTTTCTGGGAATATATGAAGAAGATGAAGGTGTAAAACTGATGAAAAAATTAACAGATAATAAAATAGATAATTCTAAAATAACATTTATAATAAATAAAAAAGATTTATGTGATGCAGAAATATCAGAAATTATTACTGCTTACATTAAAGTAATAAATAAATTATCAGAAAAAGATGTTAAATCAGTAAAGACAGAAGAAATAAAAAAATGGATATCTTCATTAGACAAGGTTGATAAAGATAGTTCTAATATAAAAACTTTAAATAATTTAAAAGAACATATAAATAAATTACCAAAGGATTTGACAAAAGATCAGGCCAGTAAAAGTTATATTTTTATTTATAACATTTTAAAAGAAATGAATAATAAATAGCATCTGTTTTTCAGATGCTTATTTTTTGCTTAAAAAATTCTTTAGAGACTTGTTTAAGTTTTTATTAAATGATAAACTATACTAGATATAATTTTAAGGTGGGGTTGTTATGAAAAGTCCAGATAAAAATAAAAGTTTATTAGGAGTTTTTATACTATTAGGGGCTATTTTAGGTAGCATTGCTGGTGAAATATTGGGTTCTAGCTTTACTAAGTTATCCTTTTTAAAAACCGCATATAAAGTAGGAACTACTTCACCACTGAATTTAGATCTAAAAGTTTTAAATTTAGCTATAGGTTTAAATTTTGATATTAATATTATGACTATAATGGGTATAGTATTGGCAATAATATTATACAGGAAATAATAGGAAGTGATATCAGTGGAAAATATTATATTAGCTTCTGCATCTCAAAGACGACAAGAGCTTTTAAAAAGAATATTGGAAAATTTTCAGATTATAGTAAGTGATTTTGATGAAAGTAGCATACCTTTTAAAGATAACATATCGTCTTATGTAATGAATTTAGCAGAGGGGAAGGCTAGGTCTGTTAGTAAAAAAATAATGGATCAAGATAACAATCTAGTGATAGGATGCGATACACTAGTAGCCTTTAACAATAAAATATTAGGTAAACCTAAAGATAAAAAAGATGCCTTTGAAATGTTGCAGGCTTTAAGTGGTAATGAGCATGAAGTTTATTCTGGATTAGCCATATTAGATGTTAAGTCTAATAAAATAATAAAGGATTTTGTTTGTACTAAAGTTAAATTTTCAAAGCTAACTTCATTACAGATAGAAAAATATGTAAATACAGGGGATCCTATGGATAAAGCAGGTGCATATGGTATCCAAGGAAAGGCAGGAGTTTTTGTTGAAAACATCAATGGATGCTATTATAATGTTGTAGGGTTACCTTTAAATAAATTAAATTCTATGTTAATGGAGATGGGGGTAAATCTTTAAAAGGAGTTGTATAAATGGACAATAACTTTAAAATAAAGGATTTACCTAAAAATGAAAGACCACAGGAAAGACTTATAAGATATGGATCAGAAGTTCTTTCAAATTCAGAGCTTTTAGCTGTTATTTTAAGGACTGGTACTAAGAATCAAAATATAATGATGCTTGCAAGTAGTTTAATTAAAGAAACTGGTGGCTTGGATCAACTTTTTAATCAATCTATAGAAGAGTTAACTAAAATTAAAGGAATAGGTATAACAAAGGCAGTTCAAATATTAGCATTATCAGAGCTTTCTAAAAGGTTTAAAACTTATAAATCTGGCAATGAATATAAGATAAATACACCTTTAGATGTATCTAATTTAGTTATGGAAGATATGAAGTATTTAAAACAAGAAAAACTAAAAATATTAATTTTAAATACTAAGAATATAGTTACATATATAAGAGATGTTTTTATAGGAACTCTTAATTCATCTATAGTACATCCAAGAGAAATATTCTGTGAAGCTATAAAGAAAAATGGTGCATCCATAATTATATGTCATAATCATCCATCAGGGGATCCAACCCCTAGCAAAGAAGATATAAATATAACTTTAAGATTAAAAGAATGTGGTAAATTATTAGGAATAGATTTATTAGATCATATAATAATTGGTGAAAATAAGTATGTAAGTATGAAAGAAAAAGGTACAATATAACGAAGGAATAGAGAGGAGTAAAACTTTTATGAGATTGTTTGGTATAACTAAAGATATGGGAATAGATTTAGGTACAGCAAATACACTAGTATATATTAAGGGAAAAGGGGTTGTTTTAAGTGAACCCTCTGTTGTAGCTATAAATAAAGATGTAAATAAGGTTCTTGCAGTAGGTGATGAAGCAAAACAAATGATAGGTAGAACCCCAGGAAATATAGTAGCTATTAGACCATTAAAAGATGGAGTAATAGCAGATTTTGATGTTACTCAAATAATGCTTAAAAAATTTATAGAAAAAGTAAGTCCAAAGGGAGGATTTACTAATCCAAGAATAGTAGTCTGTTTTCCATCAGGAGTTACAGAGGTAGAAAAAAGAGCTATTGATGAAGCAACTAAGCAAGCAGGTGCAAGAGAAGTAGTTCTTATGGAAGAGCCAATGGCAGCAGCTATTGGAGCAGGACTTCCAGTTAATGAACCTACAGGAAGTATGATAGTAGACATAGGTGGGGGAACTACAGAAGTTGCTATTATATCATTAGGTGGTATAGTAACAAGCAAATCTTTAAGAGTGGCTGGAGACGAATTAGATCAGTCTATAATAAACTACATAAAGAAAGAATATAGCTTGATGATTGGTGAAAGAACAGCTGAAAATATAAAAGTAGAATTAGGTTCAGCTTATGAAACTGATGAAGATAAAACAATGGAAATAAGAGGTAGAGATTTAATTTCAGGTTTACCAAAAGTTATAACTATTTCTGAAAAAGAAGTTAGAGAAGCCTTAAGTGAACCAGTTATTTCAATAATAGAAGCCATAAAAACTACATTAGAAAAAACTCCACCGGAACTTGCATCTGATATAATGGACAAAGGAATAATGTTAGCAGGAGGCGGTGCTTTACTTAGAGGATTAGACCAACTTATAAACGAAGAAACTCATATGCCTGTTCATATTGCTGAATCTCCACTTGATTGTGTAGCTGTCGGTGCTGGTAAAGCATTAGATACTATAGATAAAATATTAGATAGTAAAAAATAATAGACTATGAAGTTCTTTAAAAATAAACTGACAGTAACTATAATTGTACTGTCAGTTACCTTTTTAGTATTAATAACACAAAGTGCGGAGAGAAGCAAGATATCTTTTGTGGAAAGTGGCATAGGGACTGTGGTTAATCCAGTTCAAGGAGTTTTTTATAAAATAAACAAAAAAGTTAGGAATTCTATTGGTTTTGTTCTTAACATACCGGATGTAAAAAAAGAAAATGTAGAATTAAAATCTAAAAATAGTAAACTTGAAAGTCAGTTAGTAGAATATAAGTCTTTAAAGGATGAAAATGAAAGATTAAGAAAGATGCTTAATTTTAGAAATCAACGTTCAGAATATAACTACGTTGGTGCAGATATAGTTGGTAAAAGTGGTGGAAACTATTTAGATGAGTTTACCATAAATAAAGGGTCAAATGATGGAATATCTAAAGGTATGATTGCAATAACAAACGAAGGTTTAGTAGGACAAGTAATAGCTACAGGAGGAAGTTGGGCTAAAGTTCAATCCTTATCTAATGAAAATTTAGCTGTTAGTGCTATGGTTGATAGTACTAAAGAAAATAGTGGTGTTGTAAAGGGAATTAAAGATAGCCAAAATAATATTTTAGCAAAATTATATTTTTTACCAATGGATTCTAAGATAAAAGAGAAGGATATTATTTTAACTTCTGGTCTTGGACGTATGTATCCTAAAGGTATAAGAATAGGAGAAGTTACAAGTGTAGAAGTAGATAAGGGTAAAGTAATGAAAAATGCTATAATTAAACCTTATGTAGACTTAAGAAAAATAGAAGAAGTATTTATAGTAATACCTAAAAATAAAGAAGAAGTAAAATATTAAGGTGATGCATATGAAAAAAAAATTAATATTAGGAGCTATTTTAATATTGCTTAGCATATTGGATAATTCTTTGATGCCTTTTATAGCAATAAAGGGAGTATATCCTAGCCTTTTATTTGTTTTTATAGTAAGTTACTCTATAATAAAGGATAAATGGGAGGCTATTTGGATTGGTATTTTCGCAGGGATGCTTCAAGATTTATACTTTGCCAATGTATTTGGAATAAATTCTTTAATAAATATGTTTGTTTGTTTAATAGCAGCTGAAATAGGTACAAATATAATAAAAAGTAAAATATTAATACCAGTAATATCTTCTTTTGTACTAAGCATATTTAAAGGGATTTTCATATGGGCTATAGCTTATTTTTTAAAGATTAATATCAGTTATAGTGTAATAGCTTTTAATAGTATGTATAATGGGGTAATAACAATTATAGTTTATAAATTAGTATATAATTTATGTAGAAAAAAATATATGGATAAAAAGTGGGAATTCTAAAGGAATGGTGATTTAGTCAATGAAGATAAACAAAGATAAAAAATTTACTAGATTTGGTGGTCTTATGTTGGTAATGATATTTATAATTACCGCAATTATATCTAGACTTGTTTATTTGCAACTTATGAATTCACAGGAATACAAAGAAAAAGCAAATAATAGATCCATAAGAGAAATTCCAGATCCTGCTCCAAGGGGGAATATAACGGATAGAAATGGTGTAGTATTAGCTACTAATAAGCAAAATTATATGCTTATGTATAATGAAACAGCAGAAAATAAAGAAAGCTTTTTTTCTACTATGGAAAAAGTGTTTAGCATACTAGATCAGTATAAAGAAAAACAAACAGATGACTTTGAACTTAAAATAAATCCTTACAGATTTGAGTTTAAAGCTAGTACAACTGAAGGAAAAAGAGTAGCCGAGCTAAGATTTAAAACAGATAAAGGATTATATGATGAAGTTATAAAAAAATTATTCACAGGTAAAAATAAAAAAGAAAAAGAAGAACTAACAAAAGAAGATGAAGCTAAAATAAAAGAAGAGTTATTAAAGATAACTCCAGAAGAAACTTTCAAATATTTATTAGAACAATATAAAATAGATACGAAGAAATATTCTCTAGAAGAACAAAGAAGATTTATGATAGTAAAAGATGCAGCAAAAATGCAGAGCTTTTCAGGATATAAGTCTGTTGACGTGGCAAGTAATATAAAAAAGGAAACAGCTTTTATATTTCTTCAAAAATTAAATGATTTACCGGGGATAGATGTAAGTACTCAGCCTATAAGAGTTTATCCATATAAGGAAGTAGGATCATCAGTGTTAGGTTATATATCTAAAATAAGTGGTGATAATGATAAGTATAAAGAAAAAGGTTATGATCCAAGTTCTGATTATATAGGTATAAATGGAATAGAGGGAGTTTTTGAAGAAAGGCTTAAAGGCTCTAAAGGTGGAAGAATTGTTAAACTTAATAAAACAGGAAGGGTTATAGAAGAATTAGGAAGAAGAGAACCTTATCCAGGGCAAAATATACAACTTACTATAGATAAGAATATACAAAAAGCTGCTGAAGATGCTTTAGATTCTGTAATGAAAGATCTTCAACAGAAAGGAATACAAGGAGATGTTAATACAACTAATGCTACAAGGGGAGCTGCTGTAGCATTAGACGTAAATACAGGAGAAATTTTAGCTTTGGCAAGTAGGCCAGGTTTTGATCCTAACCTATTTGCAGTACCAGGAAGATTAACACCGGAGCTTTATAAACAATACTTTAATCCAGATTTAACTGAGTTTGGAAAGCAATATATACTTAATAGAGGATTAATGAGTTATTATCCGGGAAATACTTTGGATGAAGTTTTAGAAAAATTATTTCCTTTAGATAAAAGTATAAAAAATAATAAAACTATTAGGCAAGATTTATATGATATATATCCAAAACCTTTTTATAATTACGCTACCATGTCTGTAGTACCACCAGGATCTACATTCAAAGCTATGACAGCTATTGCTGGATTAGAATCAGGAGTTATAACTCCTGGGTATTCTATAAGTGATACAGGAGTATTTGATGATGGGAAAAATTTTGTAAAGAAGTTTGCAGTAGGTGGGTATGGTGCTGTTGATTTATATAGAGGATTAGAGGTTTCTAGTAATCCTTATTTCATGACAGTAGGTAAATTATTAAGAGAGAGTTTTGGTGATGATATACTTGCTAAATATGCTTGGAAATTTGGTTTAGGTGTTCCGCCAAATTCAGATGAGAAAGCTTCTACAGGAATAGAAATTCCTGAAAGATTTGGTCAAGTATTTAATACTTATACTTTATCTAATGTTTATGCTACTCAATATTTGTGGCAAACTATGTCTACTTTAAAGGCAGGAACAGATGCTAGAGGAAATAAATTTCCATCTATAAATTTGTATGATAGCGAAAAGGATTCAGACAAGGTTAAAGACTTAAAAAAACAAATTAAGAATTCTATACAGGATTCCATAAAAGAAGGAACTAAAAAGTTTGATTCTAATAATTATATAAAAATGATTACAGAATTAGTTAATGAGGATCCTATTTATAAAGGTAAAAATATAAGTAAAGATCAAATAAAAAGGATTGTAGATGTTATATACTATGTAACAATATCAGATGCTCACTTCCAATTAGGCGTAGGAGCTAATATGTATAATGCATCTATAGGCCAAGGTATAAGTAACTTTACTCCATTGCAATTAGTTAACTTTGTAGGTACCCTAGCTAATGGAGGAGATAGATATAAACTACATTTAGTAAAAGAAATAAAGGATGCAGATGGTAATGTAGTAGAAACGGTTAAACCAGAGATAGTTGAAAAGACTAATGTAAGTAAAGAAAATTTAGCAGCTGTAAGGGAAGGCATGGCAAGGGTTAATGCAGGGGCAGATGGTACTGCGGCAGCAGTATTTAAAGATTTCCCTATTAGAACAGCAGGTAAAACAGGATCAGCTACCTTTAGCAATGACCAAGATGCTTATGGAAGAACATCCTATGGTGTTTATATAGGATTTGCTCCAGTAGATAATCCTAAAATAGCAGTATCAGTTATTGTATTTGATGGTGGACATGGAGGATACACAGCACCTGTGGCAAAGGCTATGTATGAAGCTTATTTTAAGAAAGAACTTAATAAAGATAAGCCAGATGCAGCTAAAGCATCAAATTCAGGACAAAAGGAAAATACTAAGAATTCAGATGCTACTGGAGATGATGCAAAGGAATTAGAAAATAAAAATACAAATGACAGATAAATAAATATAAACTATATCCACACTATAAATTATTTTATATAATAGATAGTGTGGATATTTTAAAATGGAAAATATTAAATAAATAAAAGTATAATAAACAGAAGGAATTAATAAAAAAATGTGGAAATATAAATTAAGATAGTGTTTTTTATAGCTACTTTGGAGGTTTTTATTTTGGAAGACAATATAGTAATAAAAGGTAACAAAGAAGGCCTTGTTGTAATAATTAATATGAATAAATTTAGAGATTTTAATGATATGATTAATTCGTTAATACAAAAATTATCTCATGGGAAACAATTTTATAGGGGATCTACATTAAAAATATCTACAGAATTAAAACTTATAAACGAAAAAAACTTAAGAAGGCTTAAAGATGTTCTTTTTGAAGAGTTTATGATAAAAGATTGTATATTTGAGGATAAGGAAGATAGATCCAATAAACCCTTTAGTGGCATATATGAAGGAAGAACAAAATTCATAAGAAGAACTGTAAGAGGAGGACAAGTAGTACGCTATAATGGAAATTTAGTTATAATTGGGGATGTTAATTCTGGTGCAGAGATATATGCGGCTGGGAATGTGATAGTTTTAGGAGCCTTAAGGGGTCATGTACATGCTGGATTTACAGGAAATCATAAGGCTATAGTGGCAGCATTTTATCTACAACCTTCCATACTTCAAATAGCAAATGTTATGACTAGATCACCAGAAGATAATGTAAAACCTCAATATCCAGAAGTTGCAAAGATTAAATCAAGCATAATAGTGGTAGAACCATATCTACCGGACAAATTTATATAAATTAAGGAGGACAAAAAATGGGAGAAGTGATAGTTGTTACCTCTGGTAAAGGTGGAGTAGGAAAAACAACCACATCAGCTAATATATCTACAGCTTTAGCTGCAATGGATAAAAAAGTAGTTGTTATAGATGGGGATACTGGATTAAGAAACCTTGATGTTCTAATGGGGCTTGAAAATAGAATAGTATTTACCTTATTGGATGTAATAGAAGAAAGATGTAAGTTAAAACAAGCATTGATAAAGGATAAAAGGTTAAATAGCTTATATCTATTACCAACAGCACAAACAAGAGATAAAGAAGATGTTAATGTGGATGACATGCTAAAGATAGTCAATGATTTAAAACAGGACTTTGATTATGTAATTTTGGATTGTCCAGCAGGCATAGAAAGAGGATTTGAAAGTTCTATAGCAGGAGCAGATAGAGCTTTAGTAGTTGTAAATCCAGAAGTAACATCTGTAAGAGATGCAGATAGAGTTATAGGAAAATTAGATGCTAAGGGGATAGATAATCATCAACTTATAGTAAATAGATTAAATTATGAAATGACACAAAGTGGAGATATGTTAGACATTGAAGATATAATTGATAGTTTAGCTATAAAGCTTATAGGGGTAGTGCCGGATGATAGAAATATAACTATAGCTACTAATAAAGGAGAGCCTATAGTTTTAGATAATGGAGCTATAGCAGGACAAGCTTTTAGAAATATTGCTAAAAGGATTATAGGAGAAGAAGTTCCTATAATGGATTTAAGAAGTAAGGAACAGGGCTTTTTTAAATCCTTTAAAAAATTATTTGGGTTAAAATAGGAGTGATACAATAATGGATTTATTTAAGTTTTTTTCAAAACAATCATCAAAGGATGTAGCTAAGGAAAGACTTAAACTTATATTGATACAGGATAGGAATTCTATATCTCCAGATGTTTTAGAAGCTATAAGAGAAGATATGTTAAAGGTAATATCTAAATATATAGAAATAGATAATGAAGATGTGGATATAAAGATGAGTAGTGTAGAGGAAATAGAAGGCATGTCTCCAGCACTAATAGCTAGTATCCCAATAAAGAGAATAAAGAAAAAATAAATAAAAAATTAAGAAATTTTTTAAGCTATGTATAAATTTGTACATAGCTTTTTGTGTGTTATATGGTATAATCATATTTGTAATTAAGGGGTGATAAGATGTTTGATAAATTTTTTATAAATAGAAAACTTTTAAAAGAGTTAGATTATAGTATGATTATAATCTCTGTAGCAATAATGATTTTTAGTGCTTTAAATATATATAGTGCTACCCATATGAAATATGGTACAAGCTTTTTCCTAAAACAATTAATTTGGTTAGTTGCAGGTCTTATTATAATTTATGTAGTTCTAATATTTGATTATATTATTATTGAAAATTATGCCAATATATTTTATTGGTTTACTGTATTTTTACTTATTTTAAATGATACAGTTCTTAAAAAAACAGTTAATGGTGCAGGTTCTTGGCTGAAGTTAGGACCTATATCCATACAACCTTCAGAGTTTGCTAAAATGGCTTTAATTATAATGTTAGCTAAAAAATTAGATGATATGGACGGTGAAATAAATAACCTAAAAAACTTCTTTATATTAGCTTTCTATGCTATAATACCTATGCTATTAATTGTAATTCAACCGGATATGGGTATGATTATGGTGTTCTTTTTCACTGTGTTAGGTATGTTTTTTATAGCGGGATTAGATGGAAAGGTAATATTAGGAGGGTTTGCTGGGCTGACTGCACTAGTAGCTATTATTTGGAATTCTCCTTTAATGCAACAATATTGGAAAAATAGAATTACTTCATTTTTACATCCTGAAGCAGATGAATTAAATACAGGACTTCAACTTGTACAATCAAAAATAGGTATAGGGTCTGGTGGTTTTTTAGGAAAAGGATTTTTAAAAGGAACACAAATAGCAGGTGGATATATTCCAGAAGCTCATACAGATTTTATTTTTTCTGTTATAGGTGAAGAATGGGGTTTTATAGGAGCTGCAATTTTGTTAATATTTTATGGGATTTTAATATATAAGTTTATAAAAACTGCAAAAAATTCTAAAGATATATTTGGAACTATGGTAACCATTGGTGTAACATCTTCTTTTATGTTTTTAATACTTCAAAATATTGGAATGACTATAGGGCTACTACCTATAACAGGTATAGCACTTCCATTTATGAGTTATGGAGGTAGTTCATCATTAAACAACTTTTTTGCTTTAGCATTAGTATTAAATATAAATATGAGAAGGAAAAAAATAAATTTCTAAGAGTATAAAAACCTATTTAGTCAAGTATAACTAGTACTAAATAGGTTTTTTCTTTATAATGAACTTGTAAAATATATTTATTTATACACTATAGTATTTTAAAGTAATTTCAATTATACAAATTTTAATTTTTTTAATAAGTAAAGGTCATATATTATTAAAAATTCTGTTTAAGGAAATTTTGAATTTTTTACAATATATGACTTTGTTATTTGCAAAAAATTTTTCAAGTCATAAATATATATAAAATCCAATATAAATAAGAATATAAAAGTATTATAGGAGTGGTTAGATTGTATAATTCTCAATATGAAGAATATTATAGTTCATTAAAAAATAGAAAAACTAGCAATTTAAAGAACAATAATTATATGTATGGAGGACGGAATAATAAAATAGGAAATTCCAATGGGAAATTTTTTCAGAAACGCATTATGAGAGATTTAATAGGAGTATTTTTATTATTGATATTTGTGCTAGGTTTAAAAGCTTTTTCTAATCCTAAAACACAAATGGTGTATAATTACTCTAAAAAAATAGTGAACGAAAATTATGATTATAAAAAAGTGATTAATAAAACTAAAGATTTGGATGTGAAATCTTTAGAGGATAAAATTTTAAAATACATAGATACTTTTAAATCAAAGGTTACAGGGGAAAAGACTGTAGAAGAAATAATAAGTGATGACTTTGTATTACCTGTAAATGGTAAAATAACCTCCAAGTATGGGGAAAGAGAAGATCCTATAAATAAAAAAAAAGCTTTTCATAAAGGGATAGATATAGATTCTAAAGAAAATACAGAAGTATTAGCAAGCTTTAGTGGAACAGTAAAGGAGTGCGGAGAAGATAAGGAGCTAGGTAAATATATACTGTTAGATCATGGACAAGGCATAGAAACTAAGTATGGGCATTTAAATAAAATAAAAGTAAAAAAAGGAGAAGAGGTTAAAAAAGGAAAAACTATAGGTGAAAGTGGTAGTACTGGGAAAAGTACAGGAGCTCACCTTCATTTTGAAATAATTTATATGGGAGAGAACAAAAACCCTCAAGATTATTTTACTAATATAAAAGAATAAAAGTAATGTATAGTGAATACTGTAGTAGATGTAAGCAATTTTTAAGAGGCAAATATGGTAAAAATAAATAAATATTTTATTCCCTATGTGATATTTTTATTTTATTTAGGTTACAAAGGAAGTTTTTTATTATCTATTGGTGTTGTTTTTGTCCATGAACTAATTCATTATGTAACAGCTAGATATTTAGGATTTACAGGATTTAATATAGAAATTTATCCTTTAGGATTATCCTTAAAATTAGATAAACTAGAAAATGCTAACTTTAAAGAAGATTTATTAATATCATTATCTGCTCCAGTAGCTAATATTTTTTTTGCAATAATTTTTTGTATAGCTTATAGAGCGTATAGTAATAATAGTTTGTATTTATTATACAAAAGTAATTTGATAATAGGTGTGTTTAATCTTATGCCAGCCCTTCCCCTAGACGGTGGAAGAATACTAAGGGATTTATTATGTTTTAAAACTTTTTATAGAAGAGCAAATGAAATAACTATAAATATTAGTATTGGTATAAGTGTTTTTTTTATGGTATTATATATTTTTTTATTTATGAAAGGCTATAATAATTTTAATTTAGGTATAATATCCTTATTTATAACAGGGTTTTCTTTAAAGGAAAAGGAAAGGGTAGCTTATATTATTATGAGACATATAGTTAAAAAGCGATTTAAATTTATAAAGAGAGGATACATTGAAAATCAAAATGTATCTGTTTATTGTAATAATACTTTATTGCAAACACTTTCACTTATAGATAAGAATAAATATTATATATTTACAGTTCTGGATGAAAATATGAAAATATTAGATACCTTATATGAAAATGAAATATTAGAAGCTTTAAAAAACTATGGCAATATAAAAATAGGTGAATTTATTAATATAAAAAGTAAAAAATAAATAAGAAGGCTTTTATAAGCATGGATAATACAATGGATTCTTTTGTAATTGTTTTTATCCATGCTTATGTGTTAAAATGTAATAATGTGATAAACCATGAGGAGGAAGTTTGATGAACAGAATATCAGATGATGTACTATTCAGAGTAGAAAAACCTGCCAGATATATAGGAGGAGAATTAAATTCTTATAATAAAGATTTAAAGGATATAGACATAAGATATGCATTTTGTTTTCCAGATGTTTATGAAGTTGGAATGTCTCATTTAGGTATGAAAATACTTTATTACATATTAAATGAGAGAAAAGATACTTTCTGTGAAAGGGTTTTTGCACCTTGGCCAGATATGGAAAAAATAATGAGAGAAGAAAATATTCCGCTATATGGTTTGGAAAGCAAAGATCCCATAAAGGATTTTGATTTTATAGGATTCACTCTTCAATATGAAATGAGTTACACTAATATATTAAATATGTTAGATCTAGCTGGAGTTACTATAAAGGCTTCGGAAAGAGGGGAAGAGGAACCTATAGTAATGTGCGGAGGACCTTGTGCATATAACCCAGAACCACTTTATAATATAGCAGATATGTTTGTTTTAGGAGAAGGAGAGGAATTAAATACTAAGATATTAGATTTATATAAAAAATATAAGGGCAAGGGAAAGAAAAAGGAATTCCTAAGAGAAGCATCTAAAATAAGAGGTGTATATATACCTTCTCTTTATGAAGTTACTTATAAAGAAGATAATACTATAAAAGAATTTAAACCTATATATGATGATGTTCCTAAAAAAGTAAAGAAAGTTATTGTTAATAATATAAATGATGTAGTTTATCCAGATAAGTTTGTTGTACCTTATACTGATATAGTTCATGATAGAATAGTTTTAGAAACTTTTAGAGGATGTACAAGAGGCTGTAGATTTTGTCAAGCTGGAATGATATATAGACCTGTAAGAGAAAAGAAAACAGAAGCATTATTAGAACTATCTGATGATTTAATAAAAAATACAGGATATGATGAAATAACACTGTCATCTTTAAGTATATGTGACTATTCAGATATACAAAACCTTGTATTTTCAATGGTGGAAAGACATAAAGAGGGTAAAGTAGGAGTAACATTACCTTCCTTAAGAATAGATTCTTTTTCAGTAGATTTAATAAAAGAAATACAAAAGGTTAGAAAAACAGGACTTACTTTTGCACCAGAAGCAGGAAGTCAAAGAATGAGAGATGTTATAAATAAAGGTGTAACAGAAGAGAATTTAATGACCTCAGTGAAGAGTGCTTTTGAAGCAGGGTGGTCTACTATAAAATTATACTTTATGCTAGGATTGCCTTATGAAACTCTAGAGGATGTTATGGGGATAGCAGAGTTAGGCCAAAAGGTTGTGGGAAAATATTATGAAGTTCCCAAGGAAATAAGAAAAAAAGGACTTAAGGTTACTGTAAGTACATCTATTTTTGTACCAAAACCATTTACTCCATTTCAATGGGCACCACAGGATACCATGGAGGAAGTGAGAAAGAAAATAGAAGCCTTAAGAGGAAATATAAAAAGTAAACAAATAACTTATAACTGGCATGAATCCTTAGTAAGTTATATGGAAGCTATATTTGCAAGAGGAGATAGAAGACTTTGTGATGTTTTAATAAAAGCTTTTGAAAAAGGTGCTAGATTTGATGGGTGGAATCAATACTTTGACTTTAATATATGGAAAGAAGCCTTGGAAGAATGTAATGTAGATGGAGATTTCTATGCTTATAGACAAAGAGAATATGATGAAATACTTCCTTGGGATTTTGTAGATACGGGAGTTTCAAAGGAGTTTTTAATGAGAGAAAACGAAAGAGCTAAAAAGGCAGAAGTAACTCCAGATTGTAGGCAGGGATGCAAAAACTGTGGAGTAAATGTTAACTTAGAAGGAGAGTGTTTTGAAGGTGCGATATTTAATTAAGTTTTCAAAGGAAGGTAATATAAAATTTGTATCTCATTTAGACCTTCAAAGAACGCTACAAAGAAACTTTAAAAGAAGTGGATTACCTGTAGAGTATTCAAAGGGATTCAATCCTCATATAATTATGTCTCTAGCACAACCTTTAGCAGTAGGGCTTTACTCTAAAGGAGAGTATTTAGATGTATCTTTTATAGAGGAAGAAGATGAAAACATAATTGTAGATAAATTAAATAATACTGCTCCTTCAGGTATAAAGTATTTTAAAGCTGTAAAATTAAAAGAGGGTACAAATAAAAAAGTATTCAAGTCTATGGCAGCAGTAGCGGCAGCAAGATATATAATAGAAATAAAATATAAAAATACGGAAAATTTAGAACATGAGTTAAAAACATTATTAAATATGGATAATTGGGATATAATTAAAAAAGGTAAAAAGGGAAGTAAAAATGTAAATATAAGACCTATGATTAAAAATATAGATTATTCTATAGAAAGTAATTCATTAAAAATAAATGTTTTGGTAAGTTGTGGAAGTATACAAAATCTTTCTGCAGATCTTTTAGCCCAATTTATAAAGGAAAATACATCTGATATAAAAGAAAATAGTTTTGTAGATATAGAAAGACAAGAAATATACGGAGAATATGAAAATAAATTAGTAGCTCTTTCTGATTATGCTATGTATGTATAAATTATTTTCTTTATTTAAAGAAGGGAAGTGCCTTTAAAGTGAAAGAAATATTTATAGAAAGGCAAAGGGAAAATGTAAGGATAGTTTTAAGAGAAAATAATCACATAAAAGAATTATTTATAGAAGAAGATAATAAATCTCCTCAAGTTGGAGAGATATATGTAGGTATGGTTAAAAATATAATTCCTGCTATAAAGAGTGCTTTTGTAGATATAGGTTGGAACAAAAATGCTTATCTTTATTTGGATAAAAAATTTAATAATACCCATATAAAAAAAGGGGACTATATTTTAGTAGAAGTAGTTAAAGAGGACTTAAATAAAAAAGGCCCTAAAGTAACTAATGCTATAACTATACCCGGCAGATATACAGTCCTTCAAATTTTAAATAATGAAATTACATTTTCTCATAAAATAAAAGATGAAAAAATAAAAAGAGAAATACAAAATAATATAGTAAAGCCTAAAGATGTAGGAATTTTAATAAGAACGGAAGCCATAAATGCAAGTATAGAAAATATAAATGATGAAATAAGAAGGTTATCTAGTATATATAGTTCATTAATAGAAAAATCTAAATATAAAATGAATACAGGACTTCTATTTCAAAACGGAGGAATAGTAGGCAAAATACTAAGAGATAAATTAACTGATAATATATCAAAGATCTATTTAAATTGTAGAGAAGACTATGTTTATGTAAGTGAGTTTTTAAAGGAATACGGAGAAAACAATATAAAGCTAAATATTTATGAGGGAGAAAGAAATCTTTTAGATTATTATGCTATAGAAAAAGAAATACTTTCTCTTAGAAATAAAAAAGTTTATTTAGATTGTGGAGGCTATATTATAATAGATAAAACTGAAGCAATGTATGTAGTAGACGTTAACTCTGGTAAAAATGTAAAGGGTAATTCCATGGAGAAAACTATTTTTACTACTAATATGGAAGCTGCGGATGAAATTTGTAATCAAATTATACTTAGAAATTTAAATGGGATTATTGTAATAGATTTTATAGATATGAATAATGAAAATCTTAAAGAAAAAGTCTTAGATAAATTAAAACAAGGACTAAAAAGAGATAAAAATAAATCTGTTGTTTATCCCTTTACCGAATTAAATTTGGTTCAAATAGCTAGAAAAAGACAAGGTAAAACCATATATGATTATATAGAGCAGCCTTGTAAATGTTGTAGTGGAAAAGGTTCTATAATTAGTTTTAGTTATATGAAGCTATTAATTAGAAATGAAATAATAAATATTTTAAATATGAGAGAGATAAAGGATATATATATAGAACTAAATAAAAGATATAAAGATTATATAGATAAAAATAAAATACAATTCATATCAGAAGTTGAAGCTTTAGAAAAAAATATTTATATAAATTATATAGATGCTGAAAGTCAGTATAAGGTAGAACCATTAATATTTAAAAATCAAATAAAAGATGTGGAGGACCTTAAGATTTATTAATAAAATTTCTTTACAAAGCAGGGTTACTGTGGTAAAATGGCTTTTGTAGACCGCTCAGAAAAGGTATTAAACATGGTTTTCATGTACCTTAATTGGCGAGACTGGAATGAGGAGGTGTTTTTAATGTACGCAGTTGTAGTTACTGGAGGAAAGCAATATAAAGTTGCTGAAGGAGATGTACTATATGTTGAAAAATTAACAGCTGATGTTGATTCAACAGTAGAATTAGACAATGTTCTTTTAGTAGGAAAAGACAACGGAGAAACTGTTGTTGGAAAACCAATGGTAGAAGGTGCTAAAGTTACAGCTAAAGTATTAGCACAAGGAAAAGCTAAAAAAGTTGTTGTATTCAAATACAAACCAAAGAAAGACTACAGAAAGAAACAAGGTCACAGACAACCATATACAAAAATCCAAATAGAAAAAATTAACGCATAATTATGGTTAATGTAGTATTTAAAAAAGAAAATAATGATATAGTATTGGTTAAAATAAGTGGTCATGCAGAGTCTACAGACCAAGGGTATGACATGGTATGTTCTGCTATATCTGCTATATCAATTACAATAGCTAATGGTATAACAGAAGTATTAAAAATTAATCCTTTGATAAAAGAGGAAGATGGCTTTTTAAGTATAGATTTAAGATCCTGTATTAAAGAAGACATACATAAATGCCAAGTGCTTATGAATACTATGTTGTTAGGATTAGAAAGTATAGAATTTAATTATGGTGAATATATAAAACTTACAATGGAGGAGGTGTAGTCATGTTAGTAATGAACCTTCAACTATTTGCTCATAAAAAAGGGGTAGGTAGTTCAAAGAACGGAAGAGATAGTGAAGCTAAAAGATTAGGAGTAAAATGCTCTGACGGACAATTCGTTTTAGCTGGAAACATATTAGTTAGACAAAGAGGAACAAAAATCCATCCAGGTCTAAACGTTGGAAGAGGTGGAGATGATACATTATTTGCTAAAATCGACGGTGTAGTAAAATACGAAAGACTTGGAAGAGATAAGAAAAAAGCTAGTGTATATCCAGTAGAAGTTGAAGAAGTAGTAGCTGAATAATTAAAAGCACCCTTATAAAGGGTGCTTTTTTAGGATTCAATTAAATAATTTTTTTATTTAGGAAAAGGTTCACTATTATAATACATACTTTACCTCTTATAGTTAAAAAATAAAATAATTAAAAAAACAATCATATAAATAATTAAAAATATATAAATATTTTATAAAATAATATTTATATGCATAAAATAAGATATAATAATAATTGATTTTAAATTAAGAAAACAACATTTATGTTAATATAAATATAAAATTTTCTGATAAATAATATGATAAAAAATTATAGAATTAACACAATTGACTATACCTTCAAATTAGTATAGCTAAATTTTATAAAAAATATTATATATTAATTATCGAAATAAAGAGGAGTGAAAAACTTTGTTTATAGATACAGCCAAAATATTTGTAAAATCAGGAAAGGGAGGAGATGGATCCATCTCTTTTAGAAGAGAAAAATATATAGCTTTTGGAGGACCAGACGGTGGAGATGGTGGTAAAGGGGGAAATGTAGTACTAGTAGTAGACCCTAATATGACAACTCTTTTAGATTTTACTTATAAAAGAAAATACAAAGCAGAACCAGGTGGAAATGGGGCTGGGTCAAAATGTTTTGGTAAAAATGGAAAAGATCTTTATATAAAAGTTCCTATGGGAACTATAGTGAGAGATGCAGAAACAGACAAAATAATGGCAGATTTATCAAAGCCAGAGGATTCTTATGTGGTTGCTAAAGGTGGAAGAGGTGGTAAAGGTAATTGCAGATTTACAACACCTACAAGACAGGCACCAGATTTTGCAGAACCAGGTATGCCAGAGGAAGAAAGATGGATTAAGCTTGAATTAAAGCTATTAGCGGATGTAGGTCTTATAGGATTTCCTAATGTAGGAAAATCTACTTTGTTGTCAGTAGTATCTAAAGCTAGACCTAAAATAGCTAACTATCATTTTACTACATTAAAACCTAATTTAGGTGTGGTAAGTATTGAAGGTGTAACTAATTTTGTAATTGCAGATATACCAGGAATAATTGAAGGTGCTTCAGAAGGAGTAGGTTTAGGATTAGATTTTTTAAGACATGTAGAAAGAACAAGAGTATTAATTCATGTAATAGATATATCTTCTGTAGAGGGAAGAGATCCATATGAGGATTTTTTAAAGATAAATGAAGAACTAAAAAGATATAGTGTAAAGCTTTATGATAGACCTCAAATAATAGCTGCTAATAAATCTGATATGTTATTTGATGAAGAAAAGTTTGAAGAATTTAAAACAAAAATAGAAAAGCTTGGTTATAATAAGGTGTTTAAGATATCAGCAGCTACAAAACAAGGGGTAGATGATCTCATGAAGGAAGCTGCAAGACTTTTAAGTACTATACCTGTTACAGAGCTAGAAATATCAGCAGAAGATAGATTTGTAGAAGAAGAAAAGAGATTTACATACTCTATAAGAAAAGAACACAACACTTATATTGTAGAAGGAAGTTTTGTAGATAGACTTTTAAATGCAGTTAATGTAAATGATCCAGATGATTTAAGATATTTCCATAAAGTACTTAAAAATAAAGGCGTAATGGAAGAATTAATGAAAATGGGCATTGAAGATGGTGATGTTGTACGATTAAATGACTTTGAATTTGACTTTTTATTATAATATATGGCTTTAGGAGGAATACAATAATGATAACAACAAAACAGAGAAGCTATTTAAGATCTTTAGCTAATAAAATGGATGCTATATTTCAAGTAGGTAAAGATGGATTAAATGATAATTTATTAAAACAAATAGATGATGCATTAGAAGCTAGAGAATTAATAAAGATATCTGTTCTAAAAAACAGTTTTTATACAGCAAAAGAAGCTTCAAGTGAAATATGTGAGGAATTAAATTGTGAAGGGATACAATGTATAGGGAGTAAAGTGGTCTTATATAGAAAATCAAAAAAGAAACCTAAAATAGAATTGCCACAATAAGTTAATATGAAAAATAATATTAATTTTATGTTTAAATTTTATTTGTGTTTTAATTAATTTAAAAAATAACTTTAGCTGCCTATACTTAAAATTAATAATGATCAATGATCATTAATGAGTATTCTTAATTGATCATTGATCATTGAAAATTCAGCATTAGGTAGTAGTTTATATAAATGGGGGCGTTTCTATGATTAATAAAGCTATACTTGGAGGCACCTTTGATCCTATTCATAATGCGCACATAAATGTAGCCTATGAAGCTCTTGAAAGATTTAATTTACAAGAGATTATATTTATACCAGCAGGAAATCCGCCACATAAGATAAACTTAAAAAAGACACCAGCCTATATAAGATATAAAATGGTTAAGCTTGCAATAGAAAAAGAAAGAAGATTTAGTATAAGTGATTTTGAAATAAAAGCAGAAGGTTTAAGCTATACATACAAAACTTTAAAGCATTTTAAAGAAAAGGAACCAGAAACAAATTGGTATTTTATAACTGGTGAAGATTGTTTATCCTATTTAGAACATTGGAAACATATAAATGAAATATTTAATATGTGTAACTTTGTTATATTTAGTAGAGAAGGATTTAAAGAAAAGGAAGAAATAATAAAAAAGAAAAAAAACATATTAGGGAAATATGGGAAAGAAATATTATTTATGGATGCTTCTATATTAGACATATCTTCTACGAAAATAAGAAATCGTATAAAAGAAGGAAAAGAAGTAAGTTTTTATATACCAGATGAGGTTTATAAATTTATTCTTAAAAATAATTTATATAAATAATAGGTTTAATATTAACTTATAATTATATTTATGCATAAATTTAATTTATGTATTAATTATTTTCTTTGGGGAGGGGTAAAATATGTGGACTGAGGAACAAATCCATGCATATTTAAAAGAAAATTTAAAAGAAGATAGATATAATCATGTAATAAGTGTAAAAGAAACAGCTATAAAATTAGCAGAAAAATATAACATTGATGTATATAAGGCTAAAATAGCAGCTTTATGTCATGATTGTGCTAAAAATATGAGTGATAATGAATTATTAAATATGATAAAAGAACATAATATAAATTTAGATTGGATTTCATTAAAAAATTTACAAATAACTCATGGATTAGTGGCAACAATAATAATGAAAGAGAAAATGGGTATAGAGGATATAGATATATTAAATGCAGTAGAATATCATACTACAGGAAGAAACAATATGAGCATGTTAGAAAAGATTATTTATTTAGCAGACATAATAGAACCATTAAGGGAATTTAATGGAGTTGAAAAATTAAGAAAATTAGCATTAATAGATATAGACAAAGCTATGATAGAGTCTTTAAATTCAACAATACAATATGTAGTTAGCAAAGGAGAATTGTTACATATCAATACAGTGATAGCTAGAAATTGCTTAGTAAATGATAAATTGTAGGTGAAGTGTTATGGGGAATGATATTAAAAAGAAAAAAAAGACTAGTAAAAGAAAAAAAAGTAAAAGTTTAAAAATTGTCATTATACTCTTTTCTTTTATTATACTATTAGGAATATTAGGTTATTTTTACCTTTTGGGATTTACTAATAATTCAAGATTAGGAGAGGGTAAAATAAATACTAAGAAAGCAGAAGCAGGAGAACCTGTAAATATACTTGTTATGGGTGTAGATATTGGAGATCCTGGTTCTAAAGAAGCATCAGACCCTAAAAGAACAGATACTATGCTTGTAATTAATTATAATCCTAAAACTAAAAATATAAATATGGTTTCCGTGCCAAGGGATACTCGTGTAACTATGAATGGGAAAAAAATAAAAATAAATTCAGCTCATGCCATAAATGGAGTAAACGGTTCTATAGCAGCTGTAGAAAATCTTTTAGGCATAGAAATAAATAACTATGCCAAGATAGATTATGAAGGATTTAGAAAGGTTATAGATGCTATAGGCGGAGTAGAGATGGATATAACAAGAAATATGAATTATGATGATCCATCTCAAAATTTACACATACATTTTCAGAAGGGCACTACAGTACATTTAGATGGAAAAAAGGCAGAAGAGTTTTTTAGATGGAGAAAAAATAACAATGGTACAGGTTTTGCAGATGGGGATTTAGGTAGAATAGAAAATCAACATAAATTTATATCAAAGGTAGTGGAAAAAGTTAAAAGTCCAAGTATAATACCTAAAATTCCAAGTATATTGAGTACTATACCAGATTATATAGAAACAGATATGTCTCCAGAAGAAATAATTAAATACGGGTATGCTGTAACTAAAGGGGATAAATCTAGTATTAATATGATTACTCTTCAAGGTGAAGCTAAATATATAGGTAATGTTTCGTATTTTATATATGATAGAGAAAAAAATAGAGATATAGTATATACTTTAAAAACAGGAGGAACAGCACAAAAGGATAACAATACGGAAATAGATAAAAGTGAAATTAAAATTAAAGTATTAAATGGTACAAAAGTTAATGGTTTAGCTGCTGATTGTGAAAGAAAGTTAAAAGAAATGGGATATAGTAATATTGTTACAGGTAATGGAGAAAGAAGAGACTTCACAAAAGTTCGTCTAAAAAAAGATAGTTCTATATCTACAGGAGAAATAGAAAATTATTTAAATATTCCAAATATAGAGAAAAATATCCAATCAGATGAAAACTTTGATATAATAATATTATTAGGAAAAGATTTTGCTAATAATAGAAATTAAGAGGAGGATTATTTTATGGAAAAAGTAGTTATAAGTACAAAAAAAGCTCCAGCAGCATTAGGTGCATATTCACAGGCTATAAAAATAGGAGATTTATTATTTACTTCAGGACAAATTCCACTAGATCCAGCAACAGGAGAATTAATTTCTGATGATATTACAAAAGCAACAGAAAGATCTATGGAAAACTTAAAAGCTGTTTTAGAAGAAGCAGGAACTTCTTTTGACAAAGTTGTAAAGACAGTTATATTCTTAAAAGATATGAATGATTTTGCAGCAGTAAATGAAGTGTATGCAAAATATTTTAAAGAAAATCCACCTGCAAGATCTTGTGTGCAAGTTGGTAAATTACCAAAAGATGCTTTAGTAGAAATAGAATTAGTAGCTATGATATAGCATACATAAAATGAAGGGACTTTTCCCTTCGTTTTTTTTATAGAGATTAATAAAATCTTTAATTAGTGAGCATGGCTATAGTGTTTTGTAATTCGTTAATAAAAGGTTTACTTAAAAGAAAAATAGATGTTATAAATTATTGGTAAGGAAGATTTGCATTTATAGCAATGTATGATTTCCTTTTATTTTGATGTTATAATACTATAGTAAAATATTATTATAGGATTTAAAAGGAGAAAAATTAATGGATAATAAATTAATTTTTGTAGTTAAAGAAATAAATCATAATATTGATATAAAAGATTATTTAAAAGAAATGGAAAATTTATCAGGAAGATTTGTTAGGAAAGCTGTTAGGGATGGAAGAATTTTTGTTAATGGAGAAAAAGTAATAAAGAAACGTAAATTGGCACAGGATGATTTAATAGAAATTTATATGCAAGAAGATGAACATCAAAATATAGACCCAGAAGATATGAATATAAAAATAGTATATGAAGATAGTGACATTATAGTTATAAACAAAAGACCTGGCATAGTAGTACATCCTACTAAAAATCACCCTACAGGAACCTTATCTAATGGAATATTATATCATTTTAAAAAAAAAGGAGAAAAATCTATAGTAAGATTAGTTAATAGATTAGATAGAGATACATCTGGGTTAGTAATAGTAGCTAAAAATCAGTTTTCACATATGAGATTAGCTTCAGACATGAGTAAAGATAGTTTTAGGAAAATATATATAGCAGTAGTGCATGGAAGTATGAAACAAAAAGAGGGAAGGATTAATTTACCTATATATAAAGAAGAAAATGAATCTATTAAAAGAATAGTAGATGAGAGAGGACAAGAAAGTATAACTACATATGAAGTTTTAGAAGAATTATCTAAAGGTAGTGTAGTTAGGTTAGAATTAGAAACTGGAAGAACTCATCAAATTAGAGTACATATGTCTCATTTAGGGCATCATCTTTATGGAGATTCTTTATATGGAAAGGGAGAAGAAGAGAAAGAATACATAGAAAGGCAAGCTCTACACGCTTATAAATTAGAATTTCCACATCCTAGAACAGGAAATATTTTAAAACTACAATGTAGTTTACCAGAAGATATAAAAAAATTAATAGAAAAAATAAAATAAAAGAGCTATGTGAGAATAGTTTTTACAAAAATTTTGCACAGTTAAGATAAAAACATAAAAAAATAAAAGCTATGAAATTAAGATGTTATTAAATCTATATTTCATAGCTTTTGTATTAAAAGTAATATTTATTGTTATTTTTTTTTGATTTTAAATTTTTTTTGGCGATTTTAAATATCAAAAATATTATACAAAGGGATGCTAAGCATATTAAAATTATATTCTTGGTATTTAAATGTTTAGTAATAACATTATTATTGAATAAGTTAACTGATTCATGATCTACACCACTTTTTAAAGTTAGACTACCTACACTATTAGAACCTCGACTTAAGTTAGCACTTAGAACTACATCGCCTTTTTTAAATTTAAGATTTTTTAAATTTGTATTTTCTAATTTTAAATCAGGAGATGTATTATCATCTTTGGGTTTTAGATAATAAAAGTCTTCTGAGGCATATAACGGAACTTTTAAGTTGTCATTTGTATAAGTAGTTACATAAGAGTCTTTAGAGTATAGAAGATTTAATGTAAAATTATTAAATCCGTAGTTAAATAGTTTTACTGCATCATCAAAAAAATTTTTTTCTTTATCATGAACAAGAGCGACTATAAGTCTATGATTATTTTTGTTAACACTAGCTACATAAGAATGATCTGATTGAACAGTATATCCTGTTTTTCCGCCTTCACAACCTTTATAATAAAAATGTGAATGTTTTTGTATTAGTCTATTTTCATTCCACAAAGGTCTCTTTTCTTTTGATTTGTTTGTAGGTGGAATATTGTAAGAAAGAGTTGTGGCTATTTTACTATATTCAGGTTGTTTAACTAGCGCATTCATAATAATAGCTAAATCTCTAGCAGAAGTTCTATGTTTATCATTATATAACCCACTAGGATTTACAAAATTAGTACTCGTACAGCCTAATTCTTTAGCTCGTTTATTCATATCTTTTGAAAAATTATCTAAAGATCCACTGAGATATTCAGCCAATGCCTCAGCACAATCGTTAGCAGAAGCTAATAAAAGCCCATATAATAAATCTCTTACTTTAATTTTTTCGCCTTCCAATATGTATATTTTGCTTCCTTCTGCCAAAGGGGGCTTACGACCTATAGTGACGATGTCATCTAAGTTACCTCTTTCTAAAGTTAAAAGAGCAGTCATTATTTTTGTAGTGGAAGCTGGAGGATATGGTTTATCTGGATTTTTCGAATAAATTATTTTACCAGTTTTTGAATCCATTAATACAACACCATCAGCGGCTATTTTTAAGTTTTGTTTAGAATCCTTTGCCAAAGCTACATTGGAAAAAAATAAGGATAATAATAAAATGGAACATAATATTTTATAAAAAATGGGTTTCATTATATTAAGCAAACCTCCTGTTTCTACATAATAATAATTTTTATTATATCAAAAAAACCGTTAATATGCGAATTAAAATTATAAATATGTCAATAATTAGAACAATTAAAGGATTATATCCTATTTAGACACATTATAATATTTGACAAAGTGTAATATAAATAATCATATTATGGAGTGATAAGCATATGAAAAATAAAAAGAAGATAATAGGATCTATAATAATAGCTTTTATTTTAGCTGTCTTTACAGTAGTAGGATATGTATTATCAAAACCAGAAAAAACTAATATAAATGAAGAAGAAATATTTGTAGAAAATGTTAAAAGTACAGAAAAGGAAATTTCAAAATCAGAAAAAGAGATAACTGTTTATGTAAATGGGGAAGTTAAGAATCCAGGAGTATATAAGCTCAATGAGAACAGTAGAGTAGAAGAACTTATAAAAATTTCCGGTGGATATACTAGTAATGCAGATACATGTAAATTAAATTTAGCAAAAAAGCTTAAAGATGAAGATTATATTTATATAGACAAAAAAGGAGAAAATAATGCAGGGACAAATAATAGTGTAGCACCAACTAATTCTGGAATTAGTGCAGAGGGAAAAGTAGATTTGAATACTGCATCTAAAGAAGAATTAAAAACCATACCAGGCATAGGAGATGTAACTGCCCAAAAGATATTAGATTATAGAGAAAAACAGGGAACTTTTAAAAATTTTGAAGATTTAAAAGCTATAGGAAGAATAGGAGATAAAACTATAGAAAAAATAAAAGAAAAAGCTGAAATAAGGTAGTATTCTTTATATTTCTTTTAAATTTTTACAAAATAATATATAATGAGTATTGAATAATTTATTATTTTTAATGTAGTTGGGTTTTTATAAAGAGAGGTGCTTAAAATGTCAAATAATATAAATACTAAAGAAGGAGAAGCTTGTTCTATAGGGAAAAAAGATGTAAGACTTACAGAGCTTTCAAGAACATCAGGATGAGCGGCTAAAATAGCACCAGGGGTGCTCTCAAAAATACTTTCAAAGTTACCTAAAATGGAAAATGAAAATTTAATAGTAGGAATAGAGACTGCAGATGATGCAGCAGTATATAAAATAAATGATGATACAGCTATAATACAAACATTAGATTTTTTTACACCTATAGTAGATGATCCATACATGTTTGGGCAAATAGCTGCAGCTAACTCTTTAAGTGATGTATATGCTATGGGAGGTAAGCCAGTAGTAGCACTAAATATAGTTTGTTTTCCATCTTGTTTACCTATAGAAGTATTAGGAGAAATATTAAAAGGTGGAGCAGATAAGGTTATTGAATCAGGAGCTGTAGTAATAGGAGGACATACTGTTGATGATAATGAGCCTAAATATGGTCTATCAGTAACAGGTACTGTACATCCAGATAAAGTTTTAAAAAATTATGGATGTAAAGAAGGGGAAGTCTTAATTACTACAAAGCCTTTAGGAATAGGTATTATAAATACTGCAATAAAAGGAGATATGGCATCTAAAGAAGCAAAAGATGCAGCAGTTAAATCTATGAGCACTTTAAATAAATATGCAGGAGAAATAATAGCTAAGTATAATGTAAGTGCTTGTACAGATATTACTGGTTTTGGCTTTTTAGGACATAGCTATGAAATGGCTAGTGCATCAAATGTTACTTTAAAATTTAACTATAAGAAGATAGCATATATAAAGGAAGCAGAGGAATATGCTGAATTTGGATTAGTTCCAGCAGGAGCTTACGCTAATAGAGATCATATTGAAGGAAATTTTGAGTTTAAAGATGTTCCTGTATTTATGCAGGATATATTATTTGATCCTCAAACTTCAGGTGGACTATTGATTTCCTGTCCAAAAGAAGAGTCAGAAAAAATTATGGAAGAATTAAATAAATTAGAGTTAAAATCTTCTATTGTAGGAGAAGTTATAAAGAAACAAGATAAATATATAATAGTTGAATAAAATATTATACTATTTATAACAATAAGACTGAATATACAATATGATTAAGAAATGGAGAATGGGGTATGGATAAAAAACAATTATTACGTAATCTACCCAAAATAGATGAACTTTTAAAAGAAGAGATTGTTAATAAGTATTTGCAAAGCAATTCTAGAACTTTAGTAGTAGATAGTCTTAGGCAATCCATAGATTACTATAGAAATGAAATTTTAAAAAGTGCCATAGAAAATTTTACTAAGGAAAATGTTATAAATTATTTCGTAGATATTTTAGAAGAGAATAAAAGTACTAAATTTAAAAAAGTCATTAATGCTACAGGTGTAGTGATACATACTAATTTAGGAAGATCCTTATTAGCTAAAGAGGCTATAGAAAATGTGATAAAGGTATCTGAAAACTATAGCAATTTAGAATATGATTTAAAACAAGGGAAAAGAGGGTCAAGGTATAGTCATGTAGAAGAATTGATTAAGAAAGTCACAGGTGCTGAAGCTGCCATGGTAGTTAACAATAATGCAGCAGCAGTTATGCTAGCTCTAAATACTCTTTGTGAGGAAAAGGAAGCTATAGTATCAAGAGGCCAATTAGTAGAAATAGGAGGATCTTTTAGGGTACCAGATGTAATGAAGTTTAGTAGAGCACATTTAGTAGAAGTAGGTACTACCAATAGAACACATCTATATGATTATGAGAATAATATAAACGAAAATACAGGGGTTTTACTTAAAGTACATACTTCAAATTTTAAGATAATGGGTTTTACAGAAGAGGTATCTTCAGAAGAAATGGTACAATTAGGTGAAAAATATAAATTACCTGTAATGGAGGACATAGGAAGTGGTACCTTAGTTGATTTTTCTAAGTATGGTTTTACTTATGAACCGACTGTTCAAAGCAGCCTTGAAAAAGGAGTAGATGTGGTGACCTTTAGTGGAGATAAAATGTTAGGAGGACCACAAGCAGGCATAATAGTAGGTAAAAAGAAATACATAGATAAAATGAAAAAGAATCAATTAACTAGAGCTTTAAGAATAGATAAAATGACTTTGGCAGCTTTAGAAGGAACATTAAAATATTATATAGATGAAAAGGAAGCTATAGAAAATATTCCAACATTAAATATGATTTTAAGTTCCAAAGAAATTCATAAAAAAAGAGCTCAAAGATTAAAAAGAAGACTTCAAAATAATATTAAAGATTTTAATTTTAAAGTATCAGAAGATCTTTCTATGGTAGGTGGAGGCTCAATGCCAGGGGAAAAAATACCTACCTATGTAGTAAAAGTAAACAGCGATAAAATAACAGCAGAAAAAATAGAGGAAAAATTAAGATTAAGTAAAAATCCTATAATAGTTAGAGTAAGTAAAGATGAAGTAGTATTAGATATAAGAACTTTATTTGAGAGAGATTTTAATATAATAGTAGAAGAATTTAAAAAATTATTAAAATAATTGAGAATGGTGATGTTTATGAAGAACGTAATAATAGGAACGGCGGGACATATAGATCATGGTAAAACAACTTTAATAAAAGCATTAACAGGAAGAGAAACAGATACTCTTAGAGAAGAAAAAGATAGAGGGATATCTATTAATTTAGGGTTTACATTTTTTGATTTACCTTCAGGGAAAAGGGCAGGAATTGTAGATGTACCAGGACATGAAAAATTTGTTAAGAATATGTTAGCGGGAGTAAGTGGTATAGATGTAGTTCTTATGGTTATTGCTGCAGATGAAGGCATTATGCCTCAAACTAAAGAGCACTTAGAAATATTACAATTACTTAATGTTAATAAAGGTATAATTGTTCTTACAAAAACAGATATGGTAGATCCAGAGTGGTTAGACATGGTTAAAGAAGATTTAAGGGAAGAACTAAAAGATACTTTCTTAGAAAATGCAGATATATATCCAGTATCATCAAAGACTAAAGAAGGAATAAATGAATTAATAAAAGCTATAGAGGATATGACAGAACATATAGAAACAAAAGATGTACAGGGGCATTTTAGATTACCTGTAGATAGAGTTTTTTCTATAACAGGTTTTGGAACTGTAGTAACGGGTACAGTAATTAGTGGTTGTATAAAAGAAGGACAAACCGTACAAATTTATCCTTCAAAGGTTGTTACAAAGGTTAGAGGTATTCAGGTACATGATGAGCCAACCAAAATAGCAGAAGCAGGACAAAGATGTGCAATAAATTTGTCTAATATAAAAAAGACTGAGATAGACAGAGGAGATGTAGTATCTATACAAAATCTAATGGAACCATCTATGATGATAGATTGTAAGTTATATTACTTAAAAAGTGCATCAAAGCCATTGGAAAATAGACAAAGAGTTAGATTATATAATGGTACTAGTGAAATAATATGTAGAGTTGTTATATTAGACAAAGAATGTTTAAATCCAGGGGAAGAAGGATATGCTCAATTAAGATTAGAAAAACCTATAACTTGTCAGAGAAATGATAGATATGTAATAAGATCGTATTCTCCAATGGTAACTATAGCAGGAGGTTCTATAATAGATCCATTACCTAAAAAGGCAAAACGATTTAATGAAAAATATATAGAAGAACTAAAACTAAAAGAAAGTGGAGACACTTCTAATATAATAGGAAAAATTATAGAAAAATTAAGTTCTAAATTTCCTAATAGGGATGAAATATTAAAAGCTTTAGGAAAAAATGAAGAAAACATATCAGATGAAATAGAAGAATTAATAAAGTCACAAAAGGTAGTATCTTTTAGCAATGGAGATAAAAAGGTATATACTCATGTAAATTATATAGATAAAAAAGTAAAAGAAATGACATCTATATTAAAAGAGTTTCATGAAAAAAATCCTCTTAAATGGGGAGTATCTAAGGAAGAATTAAGAATAAGAGTTTTAGGTAAAGATATAAAACAGAAGACCTATGATAAGCTTTTAGAGCTATTAGAAAGCAAAGAACTAATAAAAATTCATGGAAAATACATTGCAGAGCATAATTTTAATATAGAATTTAACAAAGAACAAAAGGCTATTTATGATAGAATAATAGCTAGCTATAAAAAAGGAAAATATAGTCCCCCTAAATATGAAGAGCTTATTTCCCGGGAACAAAATCAAATAGAATTTAAAAGAGTTTATGAAGCTGTATTAGAAGAGGGAACTTTGTTTAAGGTGAATGAAGACTGTATACTTTTAACATCAGATTATAATGAAGCTAAGGAGAAGGTAAGGAAATATATAGAGGATAATGGAGAAATAACAGTAGCCCAGTTTAGAGATATGATGGATACTAGTAGGAAGTATTCTTTAGCTATATTAGAACATTTTGACGGAATAAAATTTACAAAGAGAAATGGGGACGAAAGAGTCTTATATTAAGAAAATTACCACTTAAAAGTAAGTTTATCTACAGTCTATTAAAAAGGGATATGTGTTTAGAAAGACAACTCAATTCGCTAAGAGATTCTAATTTGTTTTTTCATAAAATATATTGGGAAAAACTGAAACTCGCTGAACGCTCAAACAATCAGTTTTTACCTAATATATTTAAAAAAAACAACTAAGAATCTCTAAGCTGTTTCGAATGTCTTTTACGCCACATATCCCTCTTTTTAATAGGATGAAGATAGCATAACTCTTTAAAGATAATTTCCTATGGAACGGGATGTACCAAAGGGAGATTTTGCCCCACTCTGTCATGTAAAATCCACAATTATATCCTTATTTTTAAGATTTTTATATCTTTATAAGTATATTAAAAATTTTTAGTTATTTATATTCTTTTCATTAAGGATCTCAAAAAATTTTCGTTAGAAAATTGATGCATAGCATGCAAAAGGACTATATTTTTATAATATTTATATAAATTAAATTTACACTCAAATCTATTTGCGTTAGCAAACAAATTTAATATGATAAAGGTAATAATCTCGTTAAGTTTTATTTTATATAAACTTAATGAGGTCGTTATATAAATATATTATTTTTAATTAGAATTCTTTAATGAAGAATATTTTTTAATCTTGCGCTATATGAAAAATCATCATAAATGTTTAACTAAAAGACTTCTGGCTACGCCGATTATTTTTGAGCAAGCAATTAAACTCTTCCTTAATTCTTCTTATCAGTAAGCGACCATATCAAAATCAGAGATTTTGGATGTCTGCTTAAAACTAAATACTAATTATTATAGAAAGTCTACGACTGCGCTATCGCTTTTTCTGAAGTTATTTATATATTAAATTTAAAATAGATTTTATAATCTTTAAATTTAATAACTAACTTAGCATAAATATTATAATTAAAGATTTTTTGTAGAAGAGTGGAATAAAATCATCTTTTCGAAGGGTTTCCTTTCAATTGGAAATTATTATAACAGCTTTTAAAAGTATTTCTTGTTTTAATTTTCAACCTTTAAAAGTTTTTAGTTGTAATTTCCTTATGTTTAGAAATAAGAGTGTCTTTATTTTATTTATATTTGATATTAGCAAAAAAAGCAACAAAAATACTGTATAATAAGTAGAAGTATGTGGAATTTTAATTATATATGTTGACTTTGACAAAAAGTTTATATATAATAGTATTCGGTCTTAAAAATATGGGAGTAGATAGGTGCTGGTGTGCCTGCCGGTCTTCAAAACCGAGTTGTCGTGCTAAGACCACGATGGGTGGGTTCGATTCCCACATATTCCCGCCAGAAAATGCTTTGAAGTAAGTATATCTTATTTTAAAGCATTTTTATTTTAAAAGAAATCATAGATATAATTATGAATTAGTGTTTTCGACGGAAATGTTTTGTAAGATAGGTATTAAATTCATATAGATACCTCCTTCAAGGATAAAAAACTTTGATTATAATACTACAGCTAGATTTAGTATTAAAGTTGAAAAAATATAGAACTATTAAATGAATTTATCAAGAAAACAATCAGAGTATTATAATTATAATAATATTTTTTATAGATTAAATAGTTTTCCTAAAACAGATAAGGGTGCCATATTTATGCATAATAGGTAAGTAGGTAGATTTGTGTAAAACAAGTTTATCTACTTATTTTTGTATGATAAGTTTGTAAATTTGTAATAATATACTTATACAAATATGAAAAATTCACAAGTAATAGGAAGTTAATAAATAGGAAAGATTACATGATGTCATGTAAAAAAATGGATTAATATAATAGAGGTTGCTTGATATTTTTAAAATTATTTTGAGACGGTTCTTTTGGTGATAACTATTTATAGCAATTTATATGATTTGTTACTAAAATATGAATAGGGTATAAACCAGTAATACTAATGTGTATATAGTATTTAGATTATTTTGTATTCATAAATATAGTGAAAATGAAATTTGTATAAAATTTGTATAAAATATTTGTTTTAAATATAAAAAAAAAAATTATAAATGCTATAATAGCCAAGGGCAATTCATATTAAAAAGTTATATATTGTAGTACAAGGAGGAATAATATGGTATTTAGTTCTCAAATATTTATTTTTATATTTTTACCATTAAATTTAATTATTTACTATACATTAGGAAATATTTTTTCAAATAATATTTTAAAAAATTGTATTTCCCTCTTTGCAAGTTTAATATTTTATTCATGGGGAGGAATGAAATATTTACCAGTTCTTTGCAGTTCTATTTTTATAAATTATATTTTTGGATTAATTATAGACAAACTTAAAGATAAAAAAAGATTTAAAATTTTTTTTTTGTTAGTAGGTATAATTTTAAATTTAGTTTTACTTTTTTATTATAAATATTATGATTTTGCAATAGGAAATATTAATAGAATTTCTAATAATACATTCCAATATAAATGTATTATATTACCTATAGGCATTTCGTTTTTTACATTTCAAGGTATGTCATACATAATTGATATATATAGAAAAGATGCAAAGGTTAATAAAAATATTCTTTCTGTTGCATTGTATATATCTTTTTTTCCTCAATTAATAGCAGGACCTATAGTTAAATATAAGGATATAGATAATCAAATAAGAAAAAGAAAAGAAACTATGGAGTATTTTAGTTATGGTATTGAAAGATTTGTTATAGGATTATCAAAAAAAGTAATTATTGCTGATACTGTAGCTGAAATAGCTGACACAATATTTTCACTTTCTAATGTAGGGATTGATCAGCCTACAGCATGGCTTGGAGCTATTTGTTATACATTTCAGATATATTTTGATTTTTCCGGATATTCAGATATGGCTATTGGCTTAGGATATATGTTTGGATTTAAATTTATGGAAAATTTCAATTATCCATATATATCAAAATCTATAACTGAATTTTGGAGAAGGTGGCATATATCTTTATCTACTTGGTTTAAAGAATATCTTTATATACCATTAGGAGGAAATAGAAAGGGTAATACATATTTAAATTTGTTTATCGTTTTTTTTACTACAGGATTGTGGCATGGAGCTTCATGGAATTTTATTGCATGGGGAATGTGGAATGGTATATTTATAATTATTGAAAAAATTATAAATAAAAAAATATTGTATATAAAAACACCCTCTTTTATAAAAACAACAATTACTATGTCTATTGTTATATTAGGATGGGTGTTGTTTAGAGCTAATGGCTTGATGGATGCAGTAAATTATTTATCAATAATGTTTGGAATAAATAAAACTACAACAGTTACATATCAATTTAGTTACTTTGTGAATAAAAAATTGGTATTTTGGATGATCATATCAATTATAGGCAGTACTCCTATAATTGGTAACATATTAAAACTATATGAAAATAAAAAAATATTTCAAATATTAAAAACAATATTTATTGGAATTTTATTAATTATTTCAATAATATTCATAGTTAATTCTACATATAGTCCATTTATTTACTTTCAATTCTAAAGGAGGTGTTAGTACATGAAAAAAGTACATTTTTTTAGGATAATTTTATTTCTTTTTATAATCGCATTTCCTATATTTAATATGAATTTAAAAAATAATCAAGTTTCAGATATAGATAATAGAAAACTTATTGAGTTTTCAGAAATATTTTTAGGAGAAAATATTCCCCAAAATATAGAGGGTTACATAGGAGATCGTATAGGGTTTAGAACTGAGATGGTTAACTTATATACTAAAGGTATGGATATATTATTTAATGAAATGATACATCCAAGTTATCAATATGGAAAAGATGGATATATTTTCTCAAAGTTAAAAGAAAGCGAAACAGATAAGGAGTTTCAAGAAGTTTATTCTGATTTTATATTAAATTTTCAAAATTACTGTATAGATAGAGGAATAAAATTTTTATACGCTGCCGAACCCAGTAAAACAACAGTTTACTCGGAATTTTTACCAGATGGATATAATTATAATAATGAAAATTTCGAATGTTTTTTAAGTCTTCTTAAAGATAAAAATGTTAATTATTTATATACTGGAGAAGCTTTAATAGATGCTAAAAGTTCAAAACAAGTTTTTGATAAAAAATATGATGCCAATCATTGGAATGAAACTGGAGCTATTATTGGAATTTCATCTATATTAGACAGATTAAATGATTTAGATTCAAGAGTAGATAAGTTTGATATTAATAAATTTGAGGCTGTAGAGTATACTAATACAACCCTTCCAGTTTCACATTTCGATATAAATGAAAAAACTACACACTATAATTTAAAAAAGGACAATTCTTTATCTATTACTGATTTTAGAAATGAGATTAAGCAATCTAAACAATTTACATATTTTGCTAATTATAAAAATCCTAATAATAAAAATGCACCTAAGATACTTATTTTTGCTGGAAGTTATTTTCAAGGAAGAGATAAGTTTCTTACGGAAAATTTTTCAGAGGTAATTAGAATACATAATTATCATAATGTAATTGATTATGATTATTATATAAATGTTTTTAATCCAGACATAGTTTTATTTGAGTCTACAGAATATACTCATTCAGATTATTATTTTCCTTTAGATAAAATGAAAAATACAACTTATAATAAAGAGCTTAAAAATTATTCTAATCTTTTAGAAAGTAAGTTTGCATATATAAAAGATAATACTTTTAAAAAATCAGATACTAATTTGACGAGTTTCTCCATTCCTATAGAAGGAGAAAAGTTATCTTACGCTTATGCTGATATTTCAAATAGAATACTAGATTGCAGAGTAAAGGAGATTAATGGGAAACAAGAAGTTGAATTTTCTATACCAACTTCAGAAATAAAAAATTTAAGTAAATTTAGTTTATACTTAATTTCTGAAGATGAAAGTAGAATTGCAAATCTCTCTTGTAATTTAAATTAATAAGTTTAGTTATGCAAAATAAAAATTTCAATTAGAAACAAATTTTTTATTACCTCCTATAATGCTATATAGGAGGTTTTATATATGTGGAAGATACATTTTATATCTCATTTAATTTTTCAGTAGTAACTAAAGTTATATTATAAGTATATAAAATATCAGAAGGAGCTATGGTAAAATAGTTAAATAGGATATAATTAAAGTATATAAGGAGTTAATTAATATTATATAAAGACTTAATTAATATATACGACAATAGAATTAGCAAAAGTATGTAGTTTGTAGCTTGGAGGTAGAGAACCTTGACCAATTTTTATAATTATACATGGGTAGATGTAGTGAAACACTTAAATAGTGATTCTTATTCAGGACTTTTAGAGAGCCAAATAGATTTACATAGAAAAAAATATGGTGTTAATGAATTTCATTTTGGTAAAAAGAGAAATATATTTTATCTTATACTAAAAGAAATAACACAATTATGGTTTATAAATATAATTTTATGTTCTATCTTATTCTTTATATCTAAGGAAATTATTTGTTTCTCTATATTAATTTTTATAGCTTTAATGAATTTAGTTTCTATAGTTTATATAGAATCAAAGGAGCTTAAAAATATAAATGCTTTAGAAAAATTAAGTGTAACTGATTCTAGAGTGTTAAGAGGTAGTTTAAGTAAAAATATAAGTTCCACTGAATTGGTGGTGGGAGATATAGTTAGACTAAAACCAGGAGATATAGTACCAGCAGATATAAGAATAATAGAATCTGAAAGGCTAAGAGTAAATGAGGCCGTAATTACTGGAGAAAATTATGTTGTAGAAAAATATTCTACTAAAATAGAGGATCAGGAAATAACCACTTCAGAAATGAGAAACATATTATTTAAATCTTCAACTATAGTTTCTGGTGAAGCATTAGGAATAATAATAGCTGTAGGTGAAAATACGGAAGCTTTTAATATAATAAGTAAATCTTCAGAGGATGGGGAAGAAAAATTTTCTTTAAAAAATAGAATAACAAAGATAGCAAATAAGATATCCTTAATATTTTTAATATTAACTATTTTAGTATCTTCTATAAACTATGTAATGGGTAATGATTTACAAATTATAATAAGAAATAGTTCCATATTAATACTTTCATATATCCCAATTACACTTATTTTAATTATTATATTTAGTTCATTTATTATAATTAAAAAAATGAAAAAAGAAGGCATAATTTTTAAAAACATATCTGTAATAGAGAAATTTGCTAAGGCATCTATAGTGTTTATAAATAAAACTGGAGCATTATCAGAAAAAACAATGTCAGTAAAAAAAATATATACTAATGGTAAATTTATTCCTTTAAACGAGGAAACCATAAAAATAGATAGAGAATTTAAAGAGGATCTAAATGTAACAAGGCTTTTACAAATAGGGATTTTGTGTAATGATACAGATTTTAAAATAGGAAAAATAAAAAATATTAAAAATGACTATGCAGAAATAGCTTTAACGGAGTTTGCCATGAGAAATGGTATAAATAAAAACTCTTTAGAAGAAGAAAATAATAGAGTATTTCAAATACCTTATGATACAGATAAAAGAATCATGACCACAATTAATAGAGTAGATGGAAATTACAGAGCAAATATAAAAGGGTCATTAGAAAGTATACTAAGTAAATGCACTCATATAATGAAAAATGGCATAGAGATGGAAATTAGTGAAGAAGATATAAATAATATAAAAATGGCTGATATGGAAATGTCCAAAGACAGTTTATCCGTTTTAGGACTTGCCTATAGAAGTTTTAATTATGAACCAAGTTCCAAAGAAAACGTAGAGAGTAACTTAGTTTTTGCAGGTATTATAGGCTTTGATAACCCTTTAAAAGATAATTGGGAAGAAGCTATAAATTTATCTAGATATCTTTGCGTATATCCTATAATAATTACAGAAGATAATAAACTTACAGCTTATTATACTGGAATAAAATTAGGTATATTAAGAAAAGTAAATCAAGTTATATCTGGTGTAGAAATGGATAATATGAAAGAAGAGGAAATTAAAGATAATATAGATAAAATAAAGATTTTTTCAAGAGTAGATTATAAACATAAAATAAAAATAGTTAATAATTACAAAGGTAAAGGCTATGTAACTGTTATGGAAGGCGCTAAGGTTAATGATTTACCATCATTAAAATCAGCAGATGTAGGTATAACAGATTCCAGTAGTAGTTTACTTCAGAAGTTTTCAGATATAGTATTAAAAGATTGGAGTTTGAAAAATTTACTAATGAGTATAGTGGATTGTAGAAAGATTTTGCAGGCTTCAAAAAATACTATAATGTATATAATAACAGTACTTTTATCTACATTTTTATTTTCTACAATAATTAATAATTTTTATTCTATTTCAGAATTAAAATTTTATATACTTTGGATTAATTCTATAACCATATTAATATCATCTTTAGCTCTTATGTTTCAGTATAAAGAAGAAGATTATTCTATAGACAATATAAAAGAAAAGCAAGATTTAATTAAACCAAATAAATGGAGAATAATTTTTACAGCTTTAATAATAGCAACTATTTCGTTTTTTAATTATAAGTTTTGTTATTCATACTCTAAAGAAACAGCTGGGATAAGTTCATTTTTTATATTAAATTTATTATCAAGCACTAGTATATATATATTTAGCAAAAAGATTGTATTTAAAAATAAAGTTTCTAATATGCTTGTAATTATAAATATATTTTTCCCTATAATTATAAGTGCTATATTGGATTATAGTATTTTATTTAAAATTTTTAATTTCCAATACTTAAAAATATTTTTAGGTATAATAGTTATATGGTTTATTACAATATTATTTAATAACTCAGCAAAAAAACTTTCATAACATATTAATAACAGTAATAGAATTTAAATATATATTAACCATCAATATCAATGATTAAAGAATCTTAGGATGGTTAAAATAATAATATGGAGGTGAAATGTTTCATGAGTTATAATATTTTTGAAACAGTTGTAAAAGGAAGCAATACAGTATTTTTAGATATACCTTCAGAACAATATTTTTCATATTATGATAGATTAGATAAAAAGTCAGCAGATAACATAGTTAAAGACTATTTTATTAACAGAGGAAATAAAAAAGATGCTGAAGTTATGGATATAGAATATAATGAATACACAAAAAGTGTTCAAATATTAGCAAAACTTCAAAGTTAAGGAGATAGTTTATGGAAAGACCATTAAGTTATTATGCGATTTCGGTTTTTTTAGGATGTATTTCTACTTTGTTATTATTTAATAATATATTATTAGGTGCAGTGTTTACTGCATCTTTTTTAATAATTATTTTTATAAACGAGGATAGCAAAAATTTTATTATAATTTTATTATTTTTTATTTTGGCTATGTTTAGTTTTTATAGTTATTTCACTATAGATGTTCCAGATAATATTGAAGTTAGGATTGTAAAAAAAGAAAAATACTATTGTTTTGGAGAATATAAAGGAAGAAATATTTTTATAATAGGAAAGACTAAAGATTTAAAAGAAGGATTAAAAACTACAATAGAGGGTGAATTTACAAAAGATATTAGATATAGCGGTGGATCTGTAGGGAGTTTTAAAGTAAAAAAAGTAAAAGGAAAAGAAGAAGATATAATATATAATATATATAATTTTAAGTCTATAGCCTATAATAAATTTAAAGAACATTTAGGAGAAAATAAAACTGCAATGGTAATGTCTTTATGCTTTGGAGAAACTAAATATATATCTAATACTGATAAAGACATATTAAAGAAATTAGGGGTTATACATGCAGTTAGTGTATCTGGTTTTCATATGGTCATAATATATAAGCTCCTAGAGAAGGTATTAGGCCTTACCTTAGCTATACCAGTGTCTTTTTTATATGTAATATTAACAGGGATGAAAGCATCAGCTATAAGAGCTTTTATAATGATTATAATATTAAAGCTTTCTAAAAAGTTTTTTAGAAAGTATGATAGTTTATCTGCTATAAGTTTAGCAGCTATAATAATACTATTAAATAAACCACATTACATATTGGATATAGGTTTTATGTTATCTTTTTTATCTACATTAGGCATATTATTGTATAATAAAAAGATATCTAGGATTCTTTATAAATTGCCACAGAGAATAAATTCCTGTGTAAGTCTTACGTTAAGTTCTCAAATATATACTTTCCCCTTTATGTGTTTTACCATTAAAAGCTTTGGTTTAGGTTTTATAATAGGAAATTTAATATTAGTACCTCTTTATGCTCCTATAGTATTATTAGGAAATTTAGCAATGATTTTAATAAAAATACCTTTTTTATTTAAGATTATAAATAAAATTATATATATTTTTTTGATGATGATAGAAGGAGCTCACTATTTACTCTCTAATATAACTCCGGATTGTATTTATATAGGAGAATTTGAGGGGATATGTTTTGTGGTTATATATATGAGTTATGTATTATACAAGCATGGTTATAAAAATGTAAAATATATGCCATTAAGTTGTATAATGTTTTTGATTTTATTCAACTATACTTTTTTTCCAAGTATAGATTTTTATAGAGAAAAAGATTATAATATTACAGTTGTAAGATATAAGTTTGATACTATCATGCTTTGTGATTATGAAAGTAATGCAAGTAAAAACATATTAAAAATAAAACATCAGGTAAAACCAGATAAAGTAGTTACAAATATAAAAAATAATACAAAGATAAATTTAGATAAAAATTTAAAAATCTATATTTTAAGTCGTGAAAAAGAACCTAATTTTTATAATGAAAGGCCAACAGAAAATAAGGAAGAATATAGTAATGTAAATATTTTATTAAAAAATAAAAACAAAAATATAATTTTTACAGAAAAGCCTATTAGATTAAAAAGTCCTAAAAATAACTATGTTATAATAAATTTAAAAGAAAAAAATTATACAGATATTTTAAATAAAAGATATATAGTAGTTTTTAATAAAATTTTATGTTTAAAATAAAGGAAATGTTAAATAAGGAGTGAACATTTTGTTAGATATACTAGAGTTTGAACAAAATACAAAGAAATATATAAATAATAGTTGTTATATTTTTTGTGGACATCATGAACAATTGATAAAAGAAAATATAAAAAAAATAATAGATAGTAACATAAATAATGATTTTAAAGATTTAAATTATGTTCAATTTGATGGATCACAATTAGAAGAATTTGATACAGTGTTTAATGCCTGTGAAACATTGCCTTTCATGAGTGAGAAGAAAGTAGTTTTAATTTATAGAGCAGATTTTTTAGATGACAACAAAGGTGATAATAAAACTAAAAAATTATATAAAGATATAGAAAATTATATAAAAAATATTCCATCCCATTGTATTTTTATTATGTATTATATTATGACAAATAAAAGGGATAAGGTTAGTTACAGAATAAAAAAATTAGATAATAAAGCCTGTATAGTTACTATTGATAAAATTAAAGGAGCAAACTTAGAAAAAAGAGTAGAAAAATTCTTTAATGATAGAGGAAAGAAAATATCTAAAATACCGTTAAAGGCTTTTATACAAACTATCGAAAATGAAAATTTAAGTTACATAGAAAATGAAGTGGAAAAATTATGTACTTATGCAATGTATGAAGAAATAGAGAAAAAACATATAAAAGAAATGTATGAAAGTATCAAAGATGAAGATATCTTTGATTTAATAAATTTTATATCTGAAAAAAAACCAAGAAAGGCTATAGAAATCTTAAATGAGTTAATGTACAAAGGACAAAAAATAAATCATATACTAGTTATGATAGAAAAGCAATTTAGAAATTTATATTTTGTAAAGATAGGTATGGAAGAAGGGAAAACTAAAGAAGAGTTAGCAAAAGAGTTAAAAATTCATCCTTATGGATGTAGTGTATTAATGAGCCAAAGTAAAAAGTTTACTTTAAAACAAATAGAGAAGTCCATAGAATTAGTTATAGAAACAGATAAAAAAATAAAAACTACCTCTGTTAATACCCAAACAGAAGTAGAATTACTAATAATAAATTCTATATGTGCTTAAAATAAATAAACCCGTTAAATACGGGTTATTTATTTTAAGCGTTTAATGCATTTAATTTTGCAGCTAATCTAGATTTTGTTCTAGCAGCTTTGTTTTTGTGGATTATTCCTTTTGAAACAGACATATCTAAAGCTCTAGCAGCTGTTTGGTAAGCAGCTTTTGCTTCTTCAACGTTTTTACCTTCAACAACAGTTAAGAAGTTCTTTATTGTTGTTTTTAATGAAGATTTTAACATCTTATTTCTAAGAGTTTTAGTTTCTATAACTTTTATTCTTTTCTTAGCTGATTTTATATTTGCCATTTTTTCACCCCCTCGTGTTTTTATAGGGTTTTAGCAGTTTTGGGGAAATCTGCGTATGTAATAATCATTAAGATTTAACAAATGATATTATAACATTAATTATCATACACTTCAAGAGGATTTTATTATAAAAGAATAATTATAAAGAATCAGTAAAAAATATATTTAGAAGAAATATATTTTTTAAAGAAATTTAGGAGGATGTAAGTATGTTTAATATAAGAACAGATTTAGCAATAGAAGCTAAGGAGATATATGAACAAAAAAATAAAAGCAAAATAGATGGGGTTCAGGTATTCGAATATAAAGAGGCAGATGTAGATATAACAGAGGTTAAAATAATAAATAACAATGGGGAATTAGCCATGAAAAAACCAAAAGGTTCTTACATAACTTTAAATGTACCGGAGTTTGCTCACTATGATAGTGAAACTTTAGAAAGGGTTAGTGAAATTTTAGGGAAGGTTTTAAAAAAGATTGTAAAAATAGATAAAAGCATGACAGCTTTAGTAGTAGGGCTAGGTAATTGGAATGTCACTGCAGATGCTCTAGGACCTAAAGTAGTGTCTAAAATAATGGTTACAAGACATTTAAAAGAGTTAGTACCAAATCAGATAGATGAAAATGTAAGACCGGTTTGTGCTATATCACCAGGGGTTTTGGGGATTACTGGCTTAGAAACCAGTGAAGTTATAAAGGGGATAGTACAAAAAATAAAGCCTAATTTAGTAATATGTATAGATGCTCTAGCTTCAAGAAAAACAGATAGGGTTAATAATACAATACAAATAGGAACCACAGGAATTTCCCCAGGAGCAGGGGTTGGAAATAAAAGAATGGAGCTTAGTGAAAAAACTTTAGGAGTTCCAGTTATAGCTGTGGGGGTACCTACTGTAGTAGATGCAGCAACACTCGCAAATGATACTATTGATATGGTGCTAGAAGATATGATTAAGAACTCTGAAAAGGGTGGGAAATTTTATGAAATGCTAAAGTCTGTAGATACAGAAGATAAACTAGGCATGATAAAAGAGGTTTTAGATCCTAGATTAGGTAATCTTATAGTTACTCCAAAAGAGGAAGATATGCTTATAGAATCATTATCTAAAATAATAGGAAATGGAATAAATATGGCTTTGCAACCAGCTTTTCAATTAGAAGAAATAAATAAGTATTTAAATTAAAGAATATAATAAACAAGTAAATATTTTAAATAACTAAAAAGCTGAATGATTTAAATTGTTTTATAAATATAGTAATAAAACAGTTTTTCCTCTCATAAAATTATATATAAGCAGAATAGGGGGAGGAAAAATGAATTACAAAAGTATAAAGCCAAAAACAAATCAAAGTAATGGGAAAACATGGATAATTATATTCATGATATTAATTTTTTTTGTAGGAACAGTGCCCTGTGTGGCAAAAGCAAAGTCAAAAGTTAATTTTAGTAAAAGAAATATGTTTTATGTGCAAATATTAAACTATGCTATGCCTACAGTAAAAGCTATTTCCTTTAATGAAGAAGATATGGCAGAAAATAAGTTCAGTTTTAAAAATCTTGTACTTCAGATGATAGGATTAAATATACATAATCCTATATCTTTAGTAGAAAAAGAAATGCCTGTTTTATGCCTTAATTCTTCAAAAGAAGATACAAAGGATAAAAGTATGGCATTAGACCCTTTTAAATTAGAAGAAAAAGAAGTATCAAAATATAAAGCAGAAGAAATGAAAGATGGAAAAGAAGATTTGAATTTGGAAAATAAAGTAGTAAATGTTCAAGAACCCAAATTAAAAAAGAAATTAAATCCTAAAAAACCAGAAGTGTTAATATATCATACTCATACTACAGAAAGTTATAAGCCTGGAGAAGCAAGTAATTTTGATAATGATAAAAATGTTTGTGCAGTAGGACAGGAACTGGCAAAAGAACTTATGGACAATTATGGTATAAATACATTACATGATAAAACTGTACATGACGCTCAAGCTTATACACAAAGTTATGCAAGATCATCAGTTACAGTAGATAAGCAGCTAAAACAACATGGTGATTTTAAACTTATAATAGACCTACATAGAGATGCTGGGAGTAATAAGAAAGCTTTTGTAACAAAATTAAATGGAGAAAATGTAGCAAAATTTATGATGGTAATGGCAAAAAAGAATCCTCATTTTAATAAAAATAATAATATGGCTACAAATATAATGAATACTTCCAATAAATTATTTCCAGGATTTTGTAAGGGCATATATTACTATAACTATGGTACAAGATATTTTAATCAAGATAAAAGTAACAATGCAGTTTTAATAGAAGTAGGAGCAGATATAAATACTACAGGGGAATCAAAAGCTTCAGCAAAATATTTAGCTAGAATTATTGCAGAATGTTTAAATAAATAACAAAATTGAATAAATATAGAAAAAATAGTACATCCTTATAGTAAGAATAAAAAAGGGGTGTACTTTTTTTATGGAAATAATAAAAAAGAAAAGAAAATTTAAATTAAATTGGAACAAATATAAGACAGTTATATTATTAAGTTTTTTGATAGCTGCAAGTGGATTTTTTATTGTAAGCAATACTATGCCTAAATTTGTAAAGGATAGGTCAAAGGTAGCTATTTATTTTACTAAAAGACCTCTGGATATTAGATTTAGAACTGAAAACTATACAGTTTATATAAATGAAAAAATTTTAAATGATATAGGAGATAAAACCTATAAAACCTTTAATAATATGAAAAATTCTACAAGTAATTTTGTTAACAATATTAATAAAAGTCACAGTTTAAATAAAATAGGTAATGTGTTTTATAAAATAAAAGAGGAAGTGCTAGGAGTTTTTAATGGAAGAGGTGTAAAATAATAATAAATAAGTAGAGATTTCGCCTTTTAGTTGACATATCACCGGAGTTTTATGTTATAATTTACAGTGATTATTTTTACAATTTTCGAGTTGAAAGTTTGTTATTAAAAACCTATATGTTATTTGGGGGTAAAGATATAATGCAAAGTGAAAGACAAAAATATATAAGAAATTTTTCAATAGTAGCGCACATAGATCATGGAAAATCTACATTAGCAGATAGATTGATAGAAGCAACAGGAACACTTACAGAAAGAGAAATGGATACTCAAGTATTGGATAATATGGATTTAGAGAAAGAAAGAGGAATAACTATAAAGTCTCAAGCTGTAAGATTAATTTATAAAAGGGATACTGGGGAAGAATATACACTTAATCTAATAGATACTCCAGGACATGTAGATTTTAACTACGAAGTTTCTAGAAGTTTAGCAGCATGCGAGGGAGCTATACTAGTAGTAGATGCTACACAAGGCATACAAGCTCAAACACTAGCTAATTGTTATTTAGCCTTAGATAATAATTTGGAAATAGTTCCCGTAATAAACAAAATAGATTTACCAAGTGCTAGACCAGAAGAAGTAAAACATGAAATAGAAGATGTAATAGGTATAGAAGCGGAAGATGCACCTTTAGTTTCAGCTAAAACGGGATTAAACATAAAAGATGCACTAGAAGCTATAGTAGAAAAGGTACCAGCACCAGAAGGAGATGAAAAAGCCCCTTTAAAGGCTCTTATATTTGATTCATACTATGATAGTTATAAAGGGGTAGTTTGTCATATAAGAGTAAAAGAGGGCACAATAAAAGAGGGTACAGAAATAAAACTTATGAATACAGGAAAGGTTTACGAAGTAGTAGAGGTAGGAGTTTTTGTACCAAACTATATGCCTGTAGATGAATTAAAAGCAGGGGATGTTGGATATGTAACTGCATCAATTAAAAATGTTAGAGATGCCAGAGTAGGAGATACTATCACAGAGGCTAAGAGACCTGCTAATGAAGCATTGTCAGGATATAGACCTGCAGTGCCAATGGTATTTAGTGGGATATATCCAGTAGATGGAGCCAAATATGAAGAATTAAAAGAAGCCTTAGAAAAGCTTCAAGTAAATGATGCAGCATTGTCTTTTGAACCAGAAACTTCTATAGCCTTAGGTTTTGGATTTAGATGTGGATTTTTAGGTCTTTTACATATGGATATAATACAAGAAAGATTAGAAAGAGAATTTAATTTAGATATTATAACCACAGCGCCATCTGTTATATATAAAATAACAAAAACGGATGGAACTTTAATAGAGTTAACAAATCCAACTAATATGCCAAGTCCTTCAGAAATAAAGCTTATGGAGGAACCTATAGTTAAGTCATCTATAATAACACCATCAGATTACGTTGGTGCAGTTATGGATTTAGCTCAAAACAGAAGAGGAATATTTAAAGATATGCAATATTTAGATACTACTAGAGTATCTTTAAATTACGAGATCCCTTTAAATGAAATAATTTATGACTTTTTTGATGCTTTAAAATCAAGGACAAGAGGTTATGCCTCCTTTGACTATGAATTAATAGGATATAAAGATGCGGATCTTGTTAAACTAGATATATTATTAAATGCGGATATTGTAGACGCTTTGTCTATGATAGTGCCAAGAGAAAGAGCCTATGCTAAGGGAAGAAATATGGCCCAAAAGCTAAAGGAAATAATACCAAGACAAATGTTTGAAATACCAATACAAGCAGCAGTAGGAGCTAAAATAATAGCTAGAGAAACAATAAAAGCTATGAGAAAAGACGTTCTTGCAAAATGTTATGGTGGAGATATCTCAAGAAAAAGAAAACTTTTAGAAAAACAAAAAGAAGGAAAGAAAAGAATGAGACAAGTGGGATCTGTAGAAGTACCACAGGAAGCATTTATGGCAGTATTAAAAACAGAGGAATAATAATATATAACTTAGGAGTGTTAGTTTTGGATAGAGAGGATAAAAACAAAGAAGTTTCACTGTATATACATATACCTTTTTGTATGCAAAAATGTTTATACTGTGATTTTACATCTTATAGTAAAAAAGAAGGTCTAATGATGGACTATATTAAAGCCCTCTCTAAAGAAATTGTTGATAATACAAAAAATAAGATAATAAAAACAATATTTATAGGTGGGGGTACCCCCACCTATTTATCTTTAGGGGCTTTAAATATTTTAAAAGATGCCTTAAAAACTATAGATAAAAAAGAAAATATAGAATTTACAGTAGAGGGTAATCCGGGAACTTTTACAGAGAAAAAACTAAAACTACTAAAATCAATGGGAGTAAATAGATTAAGTATAGGACTTCAAAGTTCTAAAAATACCTTACTAAAAACATTAGGTAGAATTCATAGTTTTGAAGATTTTGTATATAGCTTTAAAATGGCTAGAAAGGAAGGATTTAATAACATAAATGTAGATTTAATGTTTGCTCTTCCAAATCAAAGTTTAGATGATTGGAAGGAGACTCTGCTAGAAGTAGTAGATTTAAATCCAGAACATTTATCCTGTTATAGTTTAATAATTGAAGAGGGAACAAGTTTTTATAATTTATATAAAAACTCATTGCTAAAACTTCCTAAAGAAGAAGAAGAAAGAAAAATGTATGAGTATTGTATTGATTTTTTGAAAGAAAAAGGATATTTACAGTATGAAATTTCAAATTTTGCTAACCCTAATAAAGAGTGTAAACACAATTTAGTGTATTGGGATTTGGAAGAATATATAGGTTGTGGAGTAGGGGCCCATTCTTATGTAAATAATCAAAGATATGAAAATACTAATTCCATAGAAACATATATAAAAGAAATAAATTCTAATAATCTTACTCAGATAAATTTTCATATCAATTCACAAAAAGAAAATATGGAAGAGTTTATGTTTATGGGACTTAGAAAGACAAAAGGTATATGTATAGATGATTTTCAGGAAAGATTTGGTCAAAATATAATAGACATATATGGAAGTGTAATCAATAAATATAAAAAATTAAATTTATTAATGGAAAAGGAAAACAGGATATATTTATCTAAAGAGGCTGTAAGTATTTCAAATACTATACTTTCCGATTTTTTATTATAAGGGTTAAAAGAAAAATAAAGAAATTCTAAGAAAAAGTGAGATTTTAAAAAATTAATATAAGTTTTTTGAAAATATAAAGGTTAAACAAAGTTAAATATCAAATAGATAGGTTGACAAATAATTTGTACAATGTTAGATTTTAATCATAGTAATTAGCACTCGTTGCTAGTGAGTGCTAATAAAAGAGGTGTCAATATGATATGGATGAGAGAAAAATCAGGATACTTCAAGCTATAATAAAAGATTATATTAATAGTGGAGAACCCGTTGGATCAAGAACTATTGCTAAAAAATATGATTTAGGAGTAAGTTCAGCAACTATAAGAAACGAGATGGCAGACCTAGAAGATATGGGATATTTAGAACAGATTCATAGTTCATCTGGAAGAAAACCATCAGATAAAGGCTATAGACTATATGTAGATAAACTTATGACATTAACAGCTTTAACAGAGCAGGAAAAAATGCTCATAAAAGATCAGGCTATAGATTCAGCCTTATATGAAATAGATAAAACCATAAGACACTCTATAAGTATATTATCTGAAATAACTAAATTAACTTGTTTAGTAAAGACTCCGTCTATGATAAAAAGTAGATTAAAATCAATACAAATAATTAAGGTTGATAAGTATAATTTATTATTGATTGTTATAACAGATAATGCCATGATAAAAAATACACTATTAAGAGTAACAAAAGAAATAGATGAAGGCTCCTTAATAAAAATAAATAATTTATTAAACCAAAAATTAAAAGGACTAAGTCTAAGAGAAGTAAATTTAGAATTATTAAATGAATTAAAAAAAGAAATGATAGGATATGGTGATATATTAAAAAATATTTTATCCTCCATATATGAAGCACTTACGGATATAGAGGATGCAGAAATATATATGGAAGGAGCTACAAATATATTTAATTATCCTGAATACAATGATGTAGATAGAGCTAAAGAATTTCTAGCTATGCTAAATGATAGGGAAAAGGTAGAAGAATTATTATATGTAGATTCTGATATTGCTGTAAAAATAGGAAAAGAAAATTTTGTAGAAGATGCAAAACAATGTAGTGTTATTTCAGCAGTATATAGTATAGGAAAGACACCCATAGGAACTATAGGAGTTATAGGACCTACAAGAATACCTTATGAAAAAATAATATCAGCTGTGGCTACAATAGTTAAGGCAATAAATGATACCTTAACTGATAACAAAAATATTCATAAATAACAAGCGGATAGAATGGAGGTATATAATTGGAAAAAGAATGCAAGGATGCTAAACATATTAACATGGAAGAGGATTGCTGCTGCTCTAATAAAGAGAATAAAAATAAAGAAGAAGATAAAGGCAAAGAAGAGGATTTAGAGTTTGAAGAAATAGAAAAAGAAGAAATAATAGAAGACTCTAATGAAGTAAAGATAAAGGAATTAGAAGATATGAAAAATAAATTAAAAGAAGAAAATAAAAAATTAGAAAATCAGATGGAAGAAATAAAGGAAAGATTAGTAAGAACAGTAGCAGAATATGATAATTTTAGAAAAAGAACAGCTAAAGAAAAGGAAGATTTATATGTTAGTGCCTGTGAAGATGTTTTAAAAGAGCTTCTTCCAGTTTTAGATAATTTAGAAAGAGCAGCAACTGTAGAAGGCTCTGTAGAAGATATTAAAAAAGGAATAGAGATGACTGTTAAACAGTTTGAATCTTCTTTAGAAAAATTAGGAGTAGAAGAAATATCTACAGAAGTTGCTTTTGACCCTAATATTCATAATGCAGTAATGCATGTGGAGGATTCCAATTGTGAAGAAAAGGAAATAGTAGAAGTATTCCAAAAAGGATATAAAAAAGGTGAAAAAGTTATAAGATATAGTATGGTAAAAGTAGCAAACTAGATAAAAATTTATTATAAAAACCTAACAAATTACAAACTAGGAGGGAATATTAAAATGGCAAAAATAATCGGAATTGACTTAGGAACAACAAATTCTTGTGTATCAGTTATGGAAGGTGGAGAACCAGTAGTTATACCAAATGCAGAAGGTTCAAGAACAACTCCTTCAGTAGTATCTTTCCAAGCTAATGGGGAAAGATTAATAGGTCAAGTAGCAAAAAGACAAGCTATTACAAATCCAGAAAAGACTATAATTTCTATAAAAAGATATATGGGAACAGATCATAAGGTTAATATAGATGGTACAGAATATACACCACAGCAAATATCAGCTATGGTACTTCAAAAATTAAAAGCAGATGCAGAGGCGTATCTTGGAGAAAAAGTAACTCAAGCAGTTATAACAGTGCCAGCTTATTTTAATGATAGTCAAAGACAAGCAACAAAGGATGCTGGAAAAATAGCTGGGCTTGAAGTTTTAAGAATAATAAATGAACCAACAGCTGCATCATTAGCATATGGTTTAGATAAAATGGATACAAATGAAAAAATATTGGTTTATGACCTAGGTGGTGGTACTTTTGACGTATCAATATTAGAACTAGGTGATGGAGTATTCGAAGTTAAAGCTACTAATGGGGATACAAAATTAGGTGGAGATGACTTTGATCAAAAATTAATAGATTATATAGCTGAAACATTTAAAGCTGAAAATGGAATAGATTTAAGAAATGATAAAATGGCTATACAGAGATTAAAAGAAGCTGCAGAAAAAGCTAAAATAGAATTATCATCAGCAACACAAACAAATATAAACTTACCATTTATAACAGCAGATGCAACAGGTCCAAAGCACATAGACATGAACTTAACAAGAGCTAAATTTAATGAATTAACTCATGATTTGGTACAACGTACATTAGAACCAATCAAAAAGTCATTAGAGGATGCTGGATATACAATGTCAGATATAGATAAAATTATAATGGTTGGTGGATCAACAAGAATACCAGCTGTTCAAGATGCAGTTAAGGACTTTACAGGAAAAGACTTAAGTAAAGGCGTTAACCCAGATGAAGTTGTTGCAATGGGTGCTGCTATTCAAGCAGGAGTTTTAACAGGAGAAGTTAAAGATGTGTTACTTCTAGATGTTACTCCATTAACATTAGGAATAGAAACATTAGGGGGAGTTGCAACTCCATTAATAGAAAGAAATACAACAATACCAGCAAGAAAGAGTCAAGTTTTCTCTACAGCAGCAGACGGGCAAACATCAGTTGAAATACACGTAGTACAAGGTGAAAGACAAATGGCAGCTGATAATAAGACATTAGGAAGATTTACTTTATCAGGAATAGCTCCAGCTCCAAGAGGAATACCTCAAATAGAAGTAACTTTTGATATAGATGCTAATGGTATAGTTAATGTATCTGCTAAGGATAAGGGAACAGGAAAAGAAGCAAATATAACAATAACAGCTTCAACAAATTTAACAGATGATGAAATAGATAAGGCTGTAAATGAAGCTAAGAAATTTGAAGCAGAAGATAAAAAGAGAAAAGAATCCATAGAAGTTAAAAATAATGCAGATCAAATAGTATATCAAACAGAAAAAACATTAACTGAACTAGGAGATAAGGTATCAGCTGAAGATAAAGCTCAAATAGAAGAAAAGATGAAGGCAGTTAAAGACGTTAAAGACGGAGAAGATTTAGAAGCTATTAAGAAAGCAACTGAAGACTTAACTCAAACATTCTATGGAATATCTTCAAAGATATATCAACAAGCTAACCCAGAAGGAGCTCAAGGTGCAGGTTTTGACCCTAATAATATGGGCGGAGCAAATGCAGATAATGCTTCAGCAGAAAATGACAAAAAAGGTGACAATGTAGTAGATGCAGACTATAAAGTTGAAGATGATAAATAAAAAATAAATGACAAATATTAAAAAATTGTATAAGATATAATAGGTATGAATTAAGGGAGGGAGTTTGTACTCCTCCCTTAATTTAAGTGAAAAAATAATTTAAAATTACATTCAATTAGATATTAGGTGGTGAAAAAGAGGAATGCCCAGCAAGGATTATTATGCATTACTTGGATTAGAAAAAGGTGCTAGCGAAGAAGACATAAAAAAAGCTTTTAGAAAATTAGCTATAAAATATCATCCAGATAAAAACAAAGGTAACAAAGAGGCTGAAGAAAAATTCAAAGAAATAAATGAAGCTTATCAAGTACTTTCAGATCCTCAAAAGAAAGCTCAATATGATCAATTTGGAACTACAGATTTTAATGGAGCAGGGGGATTTGACCCATCAGGCTTTGGAGGTTTCGATTTTTCAGATATGGGAGGCTTTGGAGATATATTTGATTCCTTCTTTGGAGGAGGATTTTCTTCTGGTGGAAGAAGAAAAAATGGACCTCAAAGGGGAGCGGATATAGAAACTGCTATTAATTTAACCTTTGAAGAAGCGGTATTTGGAGTTGAGAAAGAAATATCTGTAAATAAACATGAAAATTGTGACAATTGTAATGGAACCGGTGCAAAACCAGGAACAAGTCCAAAAACATGTGATAAATGTGGTGGTACTGGAAGAATTAGAATTCAAAAGAACACTATATTAGGAAGTATGGTAACAGAAACTTCCTGTGATAAATGTGGTGGTAGTGGGAAAGTTATAGAAAACCCATGTAATAAATGTCACGGTAAAGGTAAAGTTAGAAAAAACAAAAAGATTAAAGTTAAAATACCAGCAGGGGTAGATACAGGAAATGTAATTCCGTTAAGGGGACAAGGTGAACCAGGAAGCAATGGAGGCCCAACAGGAGACTTATATATAAATATAAGAGTAGCTTCCCATCCTACCTTTAAGAGAAAAGGCTTTGATATTTATATAGAAAAGCATATAAGTTTTGCTCAAGCTGCTTTAGGTGTTGAAATAAAAGTACCTACAGTAGATGGAGAGGTTAAATATGAGGTACCAGCCGGAACACAACCAGGAACTGTATTTAGGTTAAAAGGTAAGGGAGTGCCAAGAATAAATAGTACAGCTAGAGGAAATCAATATGTTACTATAATAGTAGATATACCAAAGAAATTAAATAACAAGCAAAGGGAAGCCCTAACTATGTATATGGATGCTAGTGGAGAAATTGTAGAAGGAAAAGAAAAGGATACTATTTTTGAAAAGATAAAAAAAGGCTTCAAAGATTAATATAAGGAAAGTGCAGTGCACTTTCCTTATATTTTGTGGTGGATTTTCAGATTTTTAGGTATAATATATTAATAGTGTTAGAGAATTTTATGAAGTAATTCTTAGTTTCAGGTAGAGTTTGCTTAAAAGGAATGATTCGCTAATAATAGCTTTTTATTTTAAGGAGGAATTTTTTATGGATAAAGAATGGTTAGAGGTTTGTATATATACAAGTAGTGAGGCTTTGGAAGCTATATCAGGAATATTATACAATACAGGTGTAAAAGGAGTTTCAATAGAAGATCCTAAGGATATTGAGTTTAAAAAGAAGCATCCTGGAGATTGGGATTATTTTGACGAAACTTTATTAACAGTTAAGGATACTGCTATAGTGAAGGGATATTACAAAGAAGATGATAAATTTGGTGGATATTTAGATTATATAAAAGAGGCTGTAAGTAACTTAGATCAGTTTGGAATAGATAAAGGAGAAGGATTAGTAGAAGTTCAGAAGGTAAATGAAGAAGATTGGGAAAATAATTGGAAAAAATATTATAAACCAACTAAGGTTTCAGATAAAATAGTTATAAAACCTATTTGGGAAAATTATGATAAAAAAGAAGAGGAAATAATAGTACAGTTAGATCCAGGAATGGCTTTTGGTACGGGAACTCATGAAACTACAAGAATGTGTATAAATGCTTTAGAAAAATACATAAAAGAAGATAGTACTGTTTTTGATATAGGCTGTGGATCTGGAATATTATCTATATCAGCAGCTAAATTAGGAGCTAAACATGTAATAGGTGTAGATTTGGATCCAGTAGCTGTTAAATCCTCTAAAGAAAATATTAAATATAATAATTTAGACAACATAGAAATATTAGAAGGTAATTTAATGGAAGTAGTAGAGGGCAGAGCAAATATAGTAGTAGCTAATATAATAGCAGATGTCATAATATTTTTAACAGAAGGTGTTAAGGCTTTTATAGAAAAAGACGGATATTTTATAGCTTCTGGTATAATAAATTCAAGAAAAGAGGATGTTATTAAAAAGTTAGAAGAAACAGGTTTTGTAATAGAAGAAGTAAAAGAAGAGGGAGAATGGGTTTGTATAGTATCTAAAATAAACTAAAATTATTTTAATAATTTTATAAAAAGTGTATTTTAGAATATAAAAATTTGTATTTGGGATTCCCTTTACAAAAAAATATTAAAGTAGGTGATTATTGTGCATAAATTTTTTGTGCCCGCTGAAAATATAATTGATAAAAAGGCTATAATTGATGGTGATGATGTTAAGCATATATATAAGGTATTAAGGTTAGAATGTGGAGATTCTATAAACATAAATAATTGCCAGGGAAAAGAATATAAAGGTAAAATAGAAAGTATAGATAAAAAATCTGTTGTTGTAAAAATATTAGAGCAGGTTAAAGTAAATAATGAAAGCCCCTTAAATATTTATTTATATCAAGGTCTTCCTAAATCTACTAAAATGGATTTAATAGTTCAAAAGTCTACTGAATTAGGTATAAAAGAAATAATACCTATTATAACAGAAAGAGTTGAGGTTAAAACTTCATTAAAGGAATTTAAAAAATTAGATAGATGGAATAGAATTGCACTTGAAGCATGTAAACAATGTAAAAGATCTTTAATTCCAAGTGTTAGAGAACCCTTAAAATTTAATGATTTGTTGGAAGAGATAAAGGATATGGATTTAATAATTGTGCCTTATGAAAATAAAGAAAATTATGGTATAAAATCTCTTATAAAAAATATAAAATATGAAAAAGAAAATATTAAAAACATAGGTATAATAATAGGACCAGAAGGTGGCTTTGAAGAAAGTGAAATAAGACTTTTAGAAGAAATAAAAGCTCAGATAGTAACTTTAGGACCTAGAATATTTAGAACAGAAACAGCAGGTATAGTATGTGCTTCAATAATTTCATATGAATTAGGAGATTTAGGAGGAAATATATAATGAAAGTTGCTTTTTCTACATTAGGATGTAGGGTAAATGTATATGAAACAGAAGCTATGACAGAAAAATTTATAAAACAGGGGTATGAAGTAGTAGATTTTAATGAAGTGGCTGATGTATATGTAATAAACACTTGTACCGTAACTAATATGGGTGATAAAAAATCAAGACAGATGATAAGTAGAGGAAGAAGACAAAATTCTAAGGCTATAATTGCAGTAGTAGGTTGTTATTCTCAAATAGCTCCAGAAGAAGTAGCCAAAATAGAGGGCGTAGATGTAGTTTTAGGTACTAGAAATAAAGGTGATATAGTTTATTGGATAAATAGAGCTATGGAAGAAAAAAATCAAGTCATAGAAGTTAAAGATGTTCTTAGAAACAAAGAATTTGAAGAATTAAATATAGAAGAGTATAGGGATAAAACTAGAGCCTTTTTAAAAATACAGGATGGATGTAATAGATTTTGTTCTTATTGCTTGATACCTTTTGCAAGAGGAGCTGTATGTAGTAAAAAACCAGAAAAGGTTATGGAAGAGGTTAGAAAACTTTCTAAACATGGATTTAAAGAAATAATTTTATCCGGTATAGATATAGCTTCTTATGGTTTTGATTTAGAAGGAAAGTACAATTTAACATCTATATTAGAAGATATAGATAAAGTAGAAGGTATTCAAAGAATAAGAATAGGTTCAATAGACCCAACCTTTTTTACAGAAGAAGAAATAATAAGAATAAGTAAATTAAAAAAATTCTGTCCACATTTCCATTTGTCTCTTCAAAGTGGATGTAATGAAACCTTAAAAAGAATGAATAGAAAATATACTGTAGAGCAGTATAGAGAGATAGTATATAATTTAAGAACAAATATAGAAGCTGTTTCTATAACTACAGATATAATAGTAGGATTTCCGGGAGAAACAGAAGAAGAATTTAATAAAACCTATGAATTTTTAAAAGACATAAAACTATCTAAAATGCATGTATTTAAATTTAGTCCAAGAAAAGCTACTAAAGCAGAAAAAATGGAGAATCAAGTAGATGGTAACATAAAAGAAGAAAGAAGCAATAAAATAATAAATTTAGATAGAGCTCTTGAAAAAGAATTTATGAATAAATTTATTGAAAAAGAAATGCTAGTATTATATGAGCAGGAAACTAAAGAAAAAGGAATTTTTGAAGGGTATACTCCAAACTACATAAAGATATATGCTAAAAGCTTAAAAGATATTACTGGAGAAATAATAAGGACCAAACTGAAAGAAGTTTCTAAGGATTTTATTAAGGGAGAAATTTATTAGAGTAGAAGGATTTTTAATCTATTTATTGAATATTTCATTTAACGGGAGGTGATATAATGAAAAATTGCATTTTTTGTAAAATATTAAAAGGAGAAATACCAAGTTCTAAAGTATATGAAGATGAATTGGTATATGCTTTTAATGATATAGATCCGGTGGCACCACATCATATTCTTATAATCCCTAAAGAACATATAAGTTCTTTAAATGATTTAACAGAAGAAAATAGTAAGGTTATAAGTCATATATTTATGGTAGCTAAAAAATTAGCTAAGGATCTTAATATATCAGAAGAAGGCTTTAGAGTAGTTTCTAACTGTGGTGAATCAGCAGGGCAGACTGTTTTTCACATACATTTTCACTTAATTGCAGGTAGAAATTTACAATGGCCTCCAGGTTAAAAAAACTTATTAAAGTTGCAATATTAAGTTGTTGACAGTTTCCCAAAATATGTTGTATAATAGCTAGTGTGTTATTTAGCCCGCAATTAACTGCTTTGTTTTTACTAAATTGAACTAGCGGAGGGAGGGAGAAAACATGTCAGAAATAAAAGTTGGAGAAAATGAATCATTAGAAAACGCACTAAGAAGATTTAAGAAGAAATGTGCAAGAGCTGGTGTTTTATCTGAAGTAAGAAAAAGAGAACACTACGAAAAGCCAAGTGTAAAGAAAAAAAAGAAATCTGAAGCTGCAAGAAAGAGAAAATTCAAGTAGTTACAATTAATAGATTTCTTTGAAAGAGGGTATTAGATAATAATGTCTCTTAAGGAAACACTACAAGACCACTGGAAACAAGCCTTAAAAGCTAAAGAGAAAGAGAAAGCTAATACTATAAGTATGGTTAAAGCTGCTATTCTTTTAGCAGAAAAAAATTCAGGGAAAACTCTTGAAGATTCAGAAATAATTGATATTTTATCTAAAGAGATAAAACAGCGCAAAGAAGCGTTAGAAGACTTCAAGAAGGGAAACAGACAAGACTTAGTAGATGCAACTAATTTTGAAATAGAAGTTTTGCTAAAATACCTTCCTCAGCAGTTGACAGAAGAGGAAATTACAGAAATAATTGAAAAAGCAGTTAATGAAACTGGTGCAAATAGCATGAAACATATGAAAAATGTCATGAGTATAGTTATCCCTAAAACTAAAGGTAGAGCAGATGGTAAACTTGTAAGTGAAAAAGTAAAAAATATATTGAGTAAATAGTAAAAGCTGAGTAAAACTCAGCTTTTTATATTATATACATAGACTCATATTTGTCATTTATTAAAAAATGCTTTCATAAATTAATATGAAAGTATTTTTTTATTTGAGGTGAAAAATGAGTAAAAAATTTTATAATGCAAGGGAAACTGTAGCAGATAAGTTAGATCTACCAAGAGATATAATTTTAAATCAACCAAAGATAATAGTTACAGGCAATGAGGAAATAACTATAGAAAATCATAGAGGTGTAGTTGTTTTTGAAGAAAAGGTAGTGAAAATTAATTCTGGATCTGGATTGATATCTATTTATGGAAAAGATTTTGAGATATTGTTTATGGGGGGAAGTACTATTACTTTAGGAGGAAAATTTAAATCTATAGAATATGAAGGGTCTGAAACAAATGAAATTTGATAAATATAAAAATGCTACTATAACTATAGAAATTCAATCTATGATACCAGAGAGATTTATTAACCTTTTATGGAGAAATGGTGTGAAAGTTAAAAATGTAGTTAAGACAAATGTAACTACATTTGTTTTGGATATAAACTTAAAAGATTATGCTGTTATGGATGACATAGCTAGGAGAACAGGAACAAAAGTAAAAATAGTAAAAAGAAAAGGAATATCTTTTTTAGTTTTATTTTTAAAAAGAAGATTTTCATTAGTAATAGGTATATTTATTTTTTCTTTTATAATATATTTTATGTCTACATTCATATGGGATATAGATATAACATCAACTAATGGCGTAACACCTTATGAAATAAGACAACAATTAAAACAATATGGAGTAAAGCCTGGAATAAATAAAAATGCTATAGATGTTTATAAGATAGAAGAAAAATTGGTTAAAGATATAGATAATATAATGTGGGTAAAAGCTAGAATTGAAGGAGGGAAACTTGTAATAAAGGCTGAAGAGAGACAGTCTCCACCAACTATAGTTAAGGAGGATGAACCTTGTGATTTAGTAGCTAAAAAAGATGGGGAAGTACAAAGGGTATATACCACTTCAGGAAGTGCTATAGTCCAAGATGGAGACATAGTAAAAAAAGGTGATATTTTAATTAAAGGTGAACAGGGAAAAGAAGGAGAAACTTATGAAGTGCATTCAGAAGGAAAGGTTTTTGCTAGAACTTTTTATGAAGAAATTAAAACCATAAATACCTATAGAATAAAAAGAAGAAGAACGGGTAAAAAAATAGAGAGGATATATATTAATTTTAAGGGTAAAAAACTATATTTGAAAAAAACTATCAATAAATTTAAAAAATATGATAGAATAGAAAATAATAAGCTGTTTATAACAAAAGAAACGTTGTATGAAGTAAAAGAAACAAAAGAAAATATTAATTTGAAAAAAACTATAGATGAGGAAAATGAAAAAATCTATAAAAATATAACCAAAAACTTAGATAAATCTGTTAAAATTGTAGATAAAATTACGAATTATTCTCCAGAGGGAGAGAGCTGTAAAATTAGAATGCTAATTATAGCGGAAGAAGACATAGCTGTTCCACAAAAGATAGAAATTAGGGATAAAGAAGAAGACAGCTAAAATAAAGGTGGTATTATAATATATGAAAAAAATTACCATGGAAGAAATAAAAAAGGACAATAAACTAAAGAGAGTATTAGTTTTTTTTATTACATTTTTATTTATGTATGTGGTGCTTATTACATCTTTTGTTACAAAAAAATATGATCTACAAGAGGGTGATATAGCTAAAGTTGATATAAAAGCCCCAAGAGAAATAAAGGATGAAGTATCTACCAAAGCTAGATTGCAACAAGCTTTAGAGGCAGTACCTATACAGTATACTAAAAGGACAGAAATTAAAACAGAAATTTTAAATGAAGTAAATAGTTTTTTTTCACAGGTGGATTCCTTAAAAGATAAAAGAATAGATGAAAAGCAAAAGGTTCAACAATTGGATCAAAATGGAAAAATAAATATATCAGAAAGAGAATTAAGCCAAATATTAAATTTAGATAAAGCAGAACTTAAATCTCTTCAGGATGTGCTTATTAAAGTTATATCTGATGTTTATGAAAATGTAAATATAAGTGATGATTCTCAAAAGGATAATGCACAGGATATAAAAAAAGCACAGGAGTATGTGTACTCAAAAATAAAAATATCTAAAATAGCAAATCCTTTAAGACAATTGGCAATAAATATAGCTTATTCAGAAATAAAACCTAATTTTTATTATGATAAGGAAAAAACAGAAGAATTAAAGAAGGAAACTTTAAAAAATACTCCACCGGTTATGATAAAGAAAGATCAAACAATAGTTAAAGAAGGAGAACCAGTATCTAAATATCAATTAGATTTATTGAAGGATGTAGGTTTATTAAATAATAATAATAATTTTGAGTGGTATGTTTTTATTGGATTAGGAGTTCTAATAGCTTTAGTGCTTTTTATACAGTATGCATATATATATAAATTTTATAATGAAGTATTTAATGATTTAAATAGTTTGGTTTTAATAAGTTTAAATAATTGTATAGCAATACTTTTAGCTAGGAGTATGTATACAATATCACCTTTTTTAATTCCTTTAGCATCTATACCTATGATATTAACTTTATTACTAAATTATAAAATATCTTTATTTACTAGTCTTGTAAACTGTATTTTAATAGCCGTAGCAGTAAATTTTGAAGTAGAAATTATTTTAATAGCTATAATGAGTGTTGTTTTAGGTTCTACCATATTAAGGAAGATGCAAGAAAGAAATGATATATTGTATGCATCATCTTATATAGCTATTATAAATGTAATACTTACTTTTTCAGCAGGTTTTCTTTTAAGTAATAGTGTTATAGATGTAAGTAAAAAAGCATTATTTACTCTTATAGGAGGGGTATTATCAGCCATATTAACCATAGGACTTCTTCCTTTATTTGAAAATTTATTTGGTATAGTTACTACTATTAAACTTTTGGAACTTTCAAATCCTAATAATCCATTACTTAAGAAGTTATTATTAGAGGCGCCAGGAACTTATCATCACAGTATATTAGTAGGTAACTTAGCTGAGGTTGCAGCAGAAGTTGTAAATGGAAATCCAGTATTAGCTAGAGTATCTGCTTATTATCATGATATAGGGAAGACTAAAAGACCTTATTTCTTTAAAGAAAATCAAATAGGTAAAGAAAATCCTCATGATAAAATATCTCCTAATTTAAGTACCTTAATAATTACTTCGCATGTAAAGGATGGGTTAGAATTAGCTAAGGAATATAAAATACCTAAGGTTATACAGGATATAATACAACAACATCATGGTACATCTTTAGTAAAATATTTTTATATAACTATGAAGAATAATAGTGAAAGACCTGAAGATGTAAATGAAGAAGACTTTAGATATCAAGGTCCTATACCTAAAAGTAAAGAAGCTGCTATAATAATGTTAGCAGATGGGGTGGAGGCTGCTGTAAGGTCTATAAATGATCCAACTAAGGGTAAAATAGAAGAAATGGTAAATAAAATAATAAAGGCAAGATTGGATGAAGGACAGTTAGATGATTGTGATCTTACATTAAAAGAAATAGGATTAATAAGAGATGCTTTTTTAAAGGTCCTTATAAGTATATATCACCAAAGAATAGAATATCCAGAGGATAAATGGATAAAAGATAGGAGGATAAAATGATATATATAGATAATAGACAGGATGAAATAAAAGTAAATGAAGAGTTTGAAAATAAAATAAAAGAAATAATAGACTATGCATTAAAAGAGGAAAATGTAAATATAGATTATGAAATAAGTGTAGTGTTCATAGATAACAATAGTATAAAAGAAATAAATAAAGACTATAGAAATATAGATAAGGTTACAGACGTATTATCTTTCCCAATGTTAGATTATGAAGAAGGAAAAGTGTTTAAAGATATATATTTAAACTATGAATTTGATGAAAGTGATTTAGATGAGGGAAATTTAGTTTTAGGTGATATAGCCCTTTCTTTAGAAAAAGCAGAAGAGCAAAGTAAAGAATTTGGACACAGCTTTTTAAGAGAAACTTGCTATTTAACAATACATTCAGTATTACATCTTTTAGGATATGACCATATAGAAGATGATGAAAAAGCTATAATGAGACAGAGAGAAGAAGAAATATTAGAAAACTTTAATTTACAAAGGTAAAAATTCATTTGTTTTAACCTGTAAAGGATGGTGCTTAGCCATGAAAGTAAATAAGCTTTTGGATAGTTTTAATTATGCCATAGATGGAATAATACATGCAGTTAGAACCCAAAGGAATATGAGAATACATATGCTCTCTGCTCTTTTGGTTTTAACTGCCTGTTTTTTCTATGATTTATCAAAGATAGAATTGGTAGTTGTATGTATAACAATAACCTTAGTTATTTTTGCTGAACTTATGAATACTGCTATAGAATTTGCTATAGATGCTACTACGAATTATTATCATCCCTTAGCTAAGGTTTCTAAAAATGTAGCTGCAGGAGCAGTTTTATTAACGGCTATAAATGCAGTAGTGGTTGGTTATATTATATTTTGGGATAAACTAAAATATATAAATTTCGTTTTAATAACTAAAATAAAAAATTCAAATCCTTATGCTATATTTATTATATTAGCTATAGTTTGTATAGTTACGGTAGTGGTAAAAGCCATATATGGTGAAGGCACTCCTTTAAAGGGAGGAATGCCCAGTGGACATAGTACCATGGCGTTTTCTATAGCCACAATAATAGCTCTTATAACTAAGGAATTTCCTGTAGTTATGTTAAGTTATTTTTTAGCTTTTATAGTAGCTCAAAGTAGAGTTGATTCAGAAGTCCATTCTATATTAGAGGTAATAGTAGGAGCTTTATTTGGAACTTTATTTACTACGCTTTTATATAAAATATTTGGATAGTTGAAATAATGTAAAATAATGCTATAATTTATTTACACAATAATTTGTAGCGTAAATAGTTTATCCAAACAGGAGGATTTATAATGAAATATGACGAAATTATAAAAAAAGCAATAGAAGCCAGAGAAAATGCTTACGTTCCTTATTCAAAATTTAAAGTAGGAGCAGCTTTATTAACAGAAGATGATACAATATATACAGGATGTAACATAGAGAATGCTTCTTATGGTGCTACAAATTGTGCAGAAAGAACAGCTATATTTAAAGCCATATCAGAAGGGCATAAGAAAATAAAAGCCATTGCAGTGGTAGGAAGCTTTGAAGAATATACTTATCCTTGTGGTATATGTAGGCAGGTTATAAGTGAATTTGCAAGTGAAAATATAGACATAATAATAGTAAAAGATAAAAATAATTATGAAATAAAAAAACTAGATGAAATTTTACCAGGAGCCTTTACTAAAAAAGATTTAATAAAATAGACGAGGAGATAAAATATGTTTAAATCAGGATTCGTAACTATAGTAGGAAGACCTAATGTAGGAAAATCAACATTGTTAAATGCCATAATGAAAGAGAAACTTTCTATAGTTTCATGCAGACCTCAGACCACAAGAAATAATATACAAACCATATTAACAGAAGATAATTACCAACTTATATTTGTTGATACACCAGGAATACACAAACCTAAGCATAAGCTAGGAGAGTATATGGTGAAATCAGCATCAGATGCTATGAAAGATGTGGATTTAGTACTTTTTTTAATAAATCCAGATGAAAAACCTGGCAAGGGAGATTTGTTTATAATAGAACAATTAAAAGAAGTAAAAGTACCGGTATTTTTAGTTTTAAATAAAATAGATGAAAATCCACAAGAAAAAGTAGCAGAAACTTTAAAAACATATTCAGAACTTATGGACTTTCAAGAAATAATACCTATATCTGCTCTAAAAGGAAAAAATGTTGATTTACTTAAAGAATTAATGTTTAAATATATACCAGAGGGACCACAATACTATCCAGAAGATATGATAATAGATCAAAATGAGAGATTTATAGTGGCAGAGATAGTAAGAGAAAAAGCTTTAAGACTTTTATCAGAAGAAGTGCCTCATGGTATAGCTGTAGAAATACTTCAAATGAAGAAGAATGACAAAGGAACTTATCATATAGAAGGTAATATACTATGTGAAAAAAATTCTCATAAACCCATAATTATAGGTAAAGGTGGCAGTAAATTAAAGAAAATATCTCAATATGCAAGACAGGATATAGAGGCTTTTCTTCAAAGCAAAGTATATATAAGACTTTGGGTTAAGGTAAAAGAAGAGTGGAGAGATAACCAAAGTTTATTAAAAGAATTAGGTTATAAAAAAATGAAATAAATAATATAGGGAGTTGATTTTCTGTCACTATATAAAACTAGAGCTGTAGTAATAAAAACTCAAGAATTTAAAGAAGCAGATAAATTAGTTTGGTTATATACAGAAAAGTTAGGTAAAGTAACTGCTATAGCAAAAGGTGCTAAAAAAAATAGAAGTAAATATTTATCTAATACATCACCCTTTTGCTATGGAGAATATGTATTATATAAAGGGAAAAGCTTATTTAATTTATCAGAAGTCCAGTTAATAGATTCATTTCAGGATTTTTTAAGGGATTTAGATACATTAACTTATGGATCTTATTTTTGTGAACTAATAGATATATGTACAGAAGAAAAAGAAAGTAATAGAGAATTATTTCAGGAGTTAGTTAAAAGTTTATTCTTAATGAAAAATAAAGTGGTAGATATTGAGATTTTAGCTAGAGCCTTTGAGATGAAAGTATTAAAATATACTGGATATGCTTTGAATTTTAATTACTGTTTAGAGTGTGGAAGAAAAATAGAAACCACAAATTATATAAGTTTTCAAAGTTTAGGTGGAATATGCAGTTATTGTAACAAGGTAAATGGTATAGGAGTAACTTATGCTACTTATAATATATTAAAATATATATATGAAACTCCATTAGAAGAGCTTTACAAGCTCTCTGTTGATACAGAAACTAAAAAAGATATTTATAAAATTTTAAATATGATAATAAATCAAAATTATTTGAAGAAACCTAAAAGTCTCCAAATATTAAATTATATAAAGGAGGAATAAAAATGGAAATAACATTAGAAAAAATTGATATCATAAGAGAAAGGACAGGAGCAACTTACACAGAGGCTAAAGAGGCCTTAGAGGCTTGTGAAGGAAATGTAGTGGATGCCTTAGTATACATGGAAAACAAAGTCAAAGAAGAAAAGGAAGAATTGTATACTACAAAGGATGAACTAGTAAAATGGATAAAAGATATTATAAAAAAGGGTAATGTTACTAGAATAAAAGTCAAAAAAGAAGACAAAATTATAGTAGACATACCGGTTAATGCTGGATTAGCAGCTACAGCTGCAGCAGCAATTATTTGGGCTCCTATATTATTAGCAGCTTTAGCAGCGGCTATAGTAACTAAAGTAACTATAGAAATAACAAAAGAAGATGGTAGCGTAGAAGTAGTTAATAAAATAATAAAGAGTACAGCTCAAGATATAAAAGAAAAAGTAGATTACACTACTTCTGATATAAAAGAAAAATTTTCTAACAAATTTGATAATGAATCAGATGGAGAAGACAATAATTTTTATAGTTATACTGTTAATTTTGAAGATGTAGAAAGTGAAGAAGATGACAATTGTAAAGAGTGTAAAAAAGAAGATTCTTCAGAAAAAAAAGAAGAACAATAATATAATAAATAGTATAAGGGTGTAAATTTATAAGAAAAAATAAAAAACGCCTTGCTAAACAATAGGTTTTTATAATAGTAAAATTTTATTTGTAAAAGCTACACTGTTGCAAGGTGTTTTATCAATTTATAAGTGGGACATAAATTGATGCAGTAGTATAGAATAAGACCAACCTTAATAATAAACAGTAAATTAAAGTAAATAATAATGTATAAGAACATAAATGTTAATTATTATTTATATGTAAAATAACATATAAATATAAAAATTACATATTATAAAAATAATTATAATAAAAAGTATAACAAATTCCTCTGTAAAATGAAAAAATAAAAGAAATAAAGAAATATTGAGAAAGTATTAATAAGTATAACATAAATTTAAATAAATTAGCACAAATAAAGAAAAGTGATATACTATTTACTCTAAATTAATGATATAATATATATAGTTTAGTTTTATAATTTAAATGTTTAATATCCATTTATAATAAAGGAAGAGGGTGAAGGCAATTAAACTATCTGAAAGACAGGAACAAATAGTTGAACTAGTAAAAAACAATGAACCAATAACTAGTGAAAACTTAGCAGGGTGTTTAGGGGTAACAAGAGCAGCCTTAAGACCAGATTTAGCAATATTAACTATGATAGGGATATTAGAGGCAAAACCAAAGGTAGGATATATATATTCTCATAAGCCTTCATATAGTTTGCTACAAGACTATATAAACGACATAAAGGTTAAAGATATAATGTCTAAGCCTGTGATGGTAAATGAAAATACTACAGTATATGATTCGATATTACATTTATTTTTAAATGATGTAGGAACATTATTTGTTCACAATGAACAAATATTAGTTGGAGCAGTATCTAGAAAGGACTTTCTTAAAGTTGCTATGGGTGGTACTGATATGCATAAGGTACCTGTAGGGATTATAATGACAAGAATGCCAAACATAGTATGTGTAAACATAGAAGATTCTGCTTATTATGCAGCACAAAAGATAATAGAACATGAAGTAGACAGTTTGCCTGTAGTAGAAAAAGTAATAAAAAATAATGTAGAAGAATTTAAAATTATAGGAAAAGTATCAAAGACTAATATTACAAAGTTATTTGTAAAGGTTGGAGAAAAAGTTTAAAGTAAAAGTTTTAAACAGATAATTACTTATCTGAATATATAAATTAAATCACAAAGAAATTTTACAGAGGGGATGTTTATTATGGAAAATAAGAAGCATGTATATCTTTTTAGTGAAGGAAATGCATCAATGAGAGAATTGTTAGGGGGAAAGGGTGCTAATCTAGCAGAGATGACTAATTTAGGAATCCCTGTTCCAACAGGATTTACAGTAACTACAGAGGCTTGTATAAAATATTATAAGGATGGTAAAAAATTAACAGATGAAGTAGTACAGCAAATAACAGATGCTATGGAAGAAGTGGAAAAGGAAACTGGCAAAAAATTTGGAAGTGAAGAAAATCCTCTATTAGTTTCAGTAAGATCAGGAGCTAGGGTTTCTATGCCAGGAATGATGGACACTATATTAAATTTAGGATTAAATGATAAAACAGTAGAATCATTAAGTAGACTTACAAATAATGAGAGATTTGCTTATGATTCCTATAGAAGATTTATTCAAATGTTTTCAGATGTAGTTATGGGAATAGATAAAAGAGATTTTGAAGATGTATTGGACCAAATGAAAGAAGAAAAGGGTGTTGAGTACGATACAGATTTAACATCAGAAGATTTGAAAAAAATTGTAGTTAAATTTAAACAAATATATAAAAAAGAAATGAAAGAAAATTTTCCACAAGAACCTAAAGAGCAGCTATTGGCAGCAATTACAGCAGTATTTGGTTCATGGGATAACCCAAGAGCTATAGTGTACAGAAGACTAAATGATATTCCAGGAGATTGGGGTACAGCTGTAAATGTACAATCAATGGTATTTGGAAATATGGGAGAAACTTCAGGAACAGGAGTTGCTTTTACAAGAAATCCTGCCACTGGAGAAAATAAAATATTTGGAGAATATTTGATAAATGCTCAAGGGGAAGATGTTGTTGCAGGAATTAGAACACCTCAACCTATAGCAAAATTAAAAGAAGATTTACCAGAATGTTACGAAGAATTTATGAGCATTGCTAGAAAGCTTGAAAAGCATTACAAGGATATGCAAGATATGGAATTTACTATAGAGCAAAGTAAATTATACTTTCTTCAAACTAGAAATGGTAAAAGAACTGCTCAATCTGCATTAAAAATAGCTGTAGATTTAGTAGAAGAAGGAACATTACAAAAAGAAGAAGCCTTATTAAAAGTAGATCCAAAGCAATTAGATACATTATTACATCCTAATTTTGATGAAAAAGAATTAAAAGCTGCAGAAGTTATAGCTACTGGTCTTCCAGCATCTCCAGGAGCAGCTTGTGGAAGAATTTATTTTACAGCTGAAGAGGCTAAAATTCATCATGAAAAAGGAGAAAAGGTAATATTAGTAAGACTTGAAACATCCCCAGAAGATATAGAAGGAATGGTAGCAGCAGAAGGTATATTAACAGCAAGAGGTGGAATGACATCTCATGCAGCAGTTGTTGCTAGAGGCATGGGAACATGCTGTGTAGCAGGATGTTCTGAAATAGCTATAAATGAAAAAGAAAAATATTTTAATGCAGCAGGAAAAACTTATAAAGAAGGAGACTATATATCTCTAGATGGAAGCACAGGGAAAGTTTATGGTGAGTCTATAAAGACTGTAGCCCCAGAAATAAGTGGGTACTTTGGAACTTTCATGGAATGGGCAGATAAAGTGAGAGTATTGAAAGTTAGAACTAATGCAGACGCTCCAAGAGATGCAGCTCAAGCAGTTACCTTTGGAGCAGAAGGTATAGGTCTTTGCAGAACAGAGCATATGTTCTTCCAAGAGGAGAGAATACCAGCTGTTAGAGAAATGATACTTGCTAAAACAGAAGCTCAAAGAAGAAAAGCTTTAGGTAAGTTATTACCAATGCAAAGAGAAGATTTTGTAGGAATATATGAAGCAATGGCAGAAAGACCAGTGACTGTAAGATTGTTAGATCCACCTTTACATGAATTCTTACCAAAAGATGATGAGGATATAAAAGAATTATCAAAAGAAATGGAAGTAAGTTTTGAAGAATTAAAGAATACTGTACTATCATTACATGAATTTAATCCAATGATGGGACATAGAGGTTGTCGTTTAGCTGTATCTTACCCAGAAATAGCGGAAATGCAAACTACAGCTATAATAGAAGCTGCTATAGAAGTTACAAGAAATAAAGGAATAAAAATTAAGCCAGAAATAATGATACCATTAATAGGAGAAATAAAAGAAATGGCTTATGTAAAATCTATAGTTGTAGAAACAGCAAATAAGGTATTAGAAAGAGAAAATGTAGAAATGGAATATCAAGTTGGAACAATGATAGAAATTCCAAGAGCTGCACTTACAGCTGATGAAATAGCTAAAGAAGCAGAATTCTTCTCTTTTGGAACAAATGATTTAACACAGATGACCTTTGGATTTTCAAGAGATGATGCAGGTAAATTCTTAAATTCTTATTATGATAAAAAAATATATGAATTTGATCCATTCCAAAGAATAGATCAAACTGGTGTTGGGAAACTTGTAGAAATGGCGGTAAAATTGGGTAAACAAACAAGACCAAATATAAAATTAGGAATATGTGGAGAACATGGCGGAGATCCATCATCTATAGAGTTCTGTCACAATGTAGGATTAAACTATGTGTCTTGTTCACCATTTAGAGTACCTGTAGCAAGATTAGCTGCAGCACAAGCTCAAATAAAAAATCCAAGAAAGTAAAGCTATAAGAGATGTAAGCCTAATGTAAAATTGGCTTACATCTTTTTTAACATATTAAATTTTTGCCAAATTTATATTCTATATGTTTGCCAAATAAATATACAAATTTGCTCTGATTGTCTATATCTTCCACAGAACTTTTTAAGATTTTTTGGAAAGATTTTTTATTGCATTTATTTATATTTTTATAATAGTCTCTAGATATTTTCCAAAATTTTTGAGGGAATGATAGATAACTTAATATATATTTATATTCATCTAAATTTAAAGGAATAAATTTATCGTAGTATTCTAAGATTTCAGTTGCTAATTTTGCATCCCAGTTTGTATTTTTTCTTCTTAAAAGTCTTCTCAAAAAATAACCTATATCATGTACTCTGTAGTCTATAGCACATTTATCAAAATCTATGACCCATATATCATTATTAGGGGATAATATAATATTTTTATTGACGTAATCTAAATGACATAAACATCTATGCAAATTTTTATTATTTATACTGTGGGCTATATCTACAGAGGTTTTAGCTAATAAAATATTTTTTTCAAAATTTTTGAGAAAAAAATCAGAGAATTTATCTTTTTCCTTAAAAGCGTAATTAGAACAATTTAAAAGGTGAAAAAAATGTTTTTCATGGGATCTATAGATACTATCATTTTTTTCTTTAACTTTACTACCTTTTATAGGAACAAAATTTTCTACACTAACATGCATTTTGCCTAAATTTTCTATAGAATATATAATATGTTCCTTTCTATCATAATCACATTTTTGTCCTTCAATCCAAGGGGTAAGTATAAAAAACATATTATTATAATTTACAAATCTATTGCCATCAGAAGCGGGAAGAATTCTAGGAACCTTGATTCCATTTCTATAAAACCATTCTACAGCAGAATAGACAAACAATAGATCAGCTTCATCGTAATATACTTTTTTTAAGCAATAGTAGCTGTTCCCATAAGTAACTTTATAAACAGCTCTTTGTTTTTCTGTATTTTTAAATTTAATTTGGCAAATATCAGCGGTTTGTAAATTATATTTAGGCAGAACGTATTTTTTTACGTTTTCTTCAGATAATAAGTTTATATCAAATGACTTAGCCACATAAGCCATAGAAACACTCCTTAAAAAATATTTTCTTATATAATGATATTAATCTAAATCATTTATTATAACGGTTTAATAAAAAAAAGGAGTTCTTAACTTAATATAGAATTAATAACACAAAAACATTTTATTGTTAGGATGATATATTATGAATATAAGACAAAATATTGAAAAAAAAGAACAATTGATATTAAATGAAAAGGCATGTCTTTCTATAAATTCTAAAGGAAGGGAAAGAGAGGAACCTGAGGATGATATAAGGACAGTTTTTATGATAGATAGAGATAGAATTATTCATAGTAAATCCTTTAGAAGATTAAAGCATAAAACCCAAGTATATATAAGAACTTCTGGAGATCATTATAGAACTAGACTTACTCATACTTTAGAGGTTGCACAGATTGCAAAAACAATAGGTAAAGGTATAGGTCTTAATGAAGACTTGATAGAAGCAATAGCCTTAGGACACGATATAGGGCATGTAGCTTTTGCTCATAATGGAGAAGAAGTATTAAATGAATTACTATCTAATGGTTTTAAACATAATGAAAATAGCATAAGAGTTCTTAAAAAAATTGAAAAGGAAGGTAGTGGATTAAATTTAACTAAGGAAGTATTAGATGGCATATTACATCATAGTGGATTTTCTAAAAACTCTCCGAAGGCTTATACATTAGAAGGGCAGGTAGTTAAATATAGTGATAAGATTGCCTATGTAAACCATGATATAGATGATTCTATAAGAGCAGGACTTTTACTTCAGAAGGATATACCAAAGGATTTATTATACTGTCTTGGAAATACTCATGGGAAAAGAATAGATACTTTAGTTATAGATTGTATAAAAAATACATTAAATAATATAGAAGAGGGATTAATAGAGGTATCCTTAAGTGATGAAAAAGAAATTGCTTTATATGAGCTTAGAAAATATTTATTTAAAAAAATATATAATGGAAAAATATTAAAGGTAGAGAGAGAAAAGGCTAAATTTGTATTAAAACAAGTTTTCGATTATTTTGTTAAAAATCCTAAAAAAATGCCAAAGCTTTATAAAAATATAGCAGAAGAAGAAGGCATATATATAGGAGTAGCAGACTATATAGCTGGAATGAGTGATGACTACTGTTTATATCTTTTCAATAATATATACGTACCCAAGGTAGTAATATATTAAAAAATTATGAATTGGGCATAATATTCAATAGAAAAAAAAGTAAAATATATAAATTCATGTAATAAAAAATGATCATATATAAGTAAAAAATAAAAATTATTGAAAATTGAAGGAAATTTAGCATTTATAAAGAATATATTATAGTGAGTTTATAACGAAAGTTTAAAAATATTCGAAAACCTAGAAGGAAATATAAAGTTTTTGTCGAATATATTATTTTTGCCTGTGTATTTTTAAAATAATATATTCATAAAATATTAAAGAGTAAGGTGGTAGTAATCATTGATATCGGAAGATGTCGTCCAAAAGGTAATAGAGCTAAACGATATTGTAGATGTTATATCAGGGGACATAAAGCTTAAAAACAGTGGAAGGAACTATTTTGGGTTATGTCCTTTTCATCATGAAAAAACACCTTCCTTTAGTGTGTCACAAGATAAGCAGATATATAAATGTTTTGGATGTGGAGAAGCAGGAAATGTTGTAACTTATGTAATGAAGACTAGAAACGTTGCTTTCCCAGAGGCCATAAAGATTTTAGCAGAAAGAGTAAATATAGATATAGAGGAAGATAAAAAAGAAAATAGAAATAATCCTAAAGATAAAATTTATAGAATAAATGTAGACGCAGCTAGATATTTTTTTAATAATCTTATAATAAATAAAAATGCTATAAATTACTTTTTAAATAGGGGTGTTACAAAAGTAATAATTAAAAGGTTTGGATTAGGATACTCAAAAGATAGTTGGGATGGGCTTTTAAAACATTTAAAAACAAAAGGCTATACAGAACTAGATATGCTATCTGCTGGTCTTATTATAAAAGGTAAAAATGGATCTTATTATGATAGATTTAGAAACAGAGTCATGTTTCCAGTCTTTGATTATAGAGGAAAGGTAATAGGCTTTGGAGGAAGGGTACTAAATAATGCTAAACCTAAATACTTAAATTCACCAGAAACTATGGTATTTAAAAAAGGTATAAATTTATATGGATTAAATTATGCAGTAAAAGAAAATAAAGATAGAGTATTAATAATAGTAGAAGGATATATGGATTGTATTACATTACATCAATATGGCATAAAAAATTCTGTAGCATCTCTAGGAACAGCTCTAACTACAAATCAAGCTAGACTTTTGAAACGATATGCAGATAAAGTCATAATATCTTATGACGCAGATACAGCAGGACAATTAGCCACTCAGAGGGGCTTAGAAATATTACAAGATGTAGGATTAGGTGTAGAAATATTAACTGTACCAGATGGGAAAGACCCAGATCAATTTGTAAAATCCCATGGAAAAGAATCTTACTTAAAATTAGTAAAAGAAGCTTTACCTCTTATAGAGTATAAAATAAAAATTAGTAGGCAGGATTTAAATATTAGGGATAAAAGGCAAGCTATACAATATATAGATAGATATATAAAAATTATAGAAGGTTTAGATCCTGTAGAAAAAGACATGTACATAAGAAGATTGTCAGAAGAAACTAATATAGAAATTCAGACTTTATATGACCAATTAAACAAAAAAAACCAAAATTCTAGGAAAAATGAAAAAGAAGTGAATATGTTGGAAGCTTTTGGACAAAAATTGTATCTAGAACCAGCTTATATAAGAGCTGAAAGATTTATCCTCCAATTAATGTTTAATTATAATAATATTTACGAATATATAAAAAATAATATAAATGAGCAGGATATAATAGAGGAAACTCATAAGACAATATATAAATATATAAAAGATACTTTAGAAGACTCAAATATACAAAATAAAAAATTGCATATAGAAACCCTATGCAATAAAAATGTAGAAACATCTAAAGAATGGGTAAATATATTAAATACCAATTTTATTTACAAAGAAGATGAAAGTAAAAAATTTATAGATGATGCTATTTTAAATATTAAAAAATATAAATTGGAAAAATATAAGGAAGATTTACTTAAAAAGATTAAAGAGTATGAAGCAAAAGGAAATTTAGATGAAACTATAAAAATGAGCCAAGAACTCATAAAAGTAAAGAAAACCTTAGGGGCCATGAAATAATGGCGAAAGGAGGCTACACTTATAATGAAAGAAAAGAAGAATAATGCTAAAGACAAAAATGAAAAAATGAAGTTAGTTAGACGCTTAATAGATAAAGGTAAAAAAAGTGGATCATTAAGTTATAAAGAAATTATGGATGAATTAGAAGAAATAGATTTGAGTCCAGAACAAATTGAAAAGATATATGATGTATTAGAATCTATGGGTGTGGAAGTTACAGGTGATATGAACGATATAGACGTAAAGGAAGAGGATATTGATTTATCAGTTCCAGAAGGTATTGCTATAGATGATCCTGTTAGAATGTATTTAAAAGAGATAGGTAAAGTAGCATTATTAACTTCAGAAGAAGAAATAGAATTAGCACAAAGAATAGAAGCAGGAGATATGGTTGCTAAGAAAAAATTAGCAGAAGCTAATCTAAGACTTGTTGTAAGCATTGCAAAAAGATATGTTGGAAGAGGAATGCTATTTTTGGATCTTATACAAGAAGGTAACTTAGGGTTAATAAAAGCTGTAGAAAAATTTGACTATAGAAAAGGCTACAAGTTTAGTACTTATGCTACTTGGTGGATAAGGCAGGCAATTACAAGAGCTATAGCAGATCAAGCAAGAACCATCAGAATACCAGTTCATATGGTAGAAACTATAAATAAACTTATAAGAGTATCAAGACAATTATTGCAGGAATTAGGTAGAGAGCCTCAACCAGAAGAAGTGGCTAAGATTATGGAAATGCCTGTAGATAAAGTTAGAGAAATTATGAAAATAGCTCAGGAGCCTGTTTCATTAGAAACTCCAATTGGTGAAGAAGAAGATAGTCATTTAGGAGATTTTATTCCAGATGATGAAGCACCAGCACCGGCAGAAGCAGCAGCTTTTACAATGCTAAAAGAACAACTTATCAATGTTTTAGATACATTAACACCAAGAGAAGAAAAGGTACTGAGATTAAGATTTGGTTTAGATGATGGAAGAGCTAGAACCCTAGAGGAAGTTGGAAAAGAATTTAATGTAACAAGGGAAAGAATAAGACAAATAGAAGCAAAAGCCCTAAGAAAACTAAGACATCCAAGTAGAAGTAAAAAATTAAAAGATTATTTAGATTAATGCACCAATATAAGGTGCTTTTTTTTTTTTACTTATAATGATATAATGTTCATGTAATAAGGTAGGTGATAAACATGAAGAAATTTAAGCCTATAAGTGGATCAGGACTAATTTCTATAGTAACTAATACTATAATATATAATGCAGCAGTAATTTTAATAATGCTTTTAGTGGATTCTTATGAAATAATGGAATTATTAAAAATTTGTTTAATAGGATTAGATATATATTTTATCTACTATATATTGATGTATTCTACAGTTTATTATTGTCTAGACGAAGAAAATATTTATATAAATAGTATATTTGGATTGAAACAGGTTGTAATTCCTATTAAAGAAATACAATGTTACAAAAAACAATCTGGATATATAAAGAACATGAGAATATCTGGATTTAGTAAATATTATTATGCTATAGGAAGAAATATAATAGATAAATTAGGTAATACCTATATGTATGTAACCTCAAATAAAAGTATATTATATTTAAAAACAGATAAAATAAATTATGGTATATCTCCTGAAAATGTAGAAGAGTTTGAACTAATATTAAAACAAGCAGATGTGAAAGAGGAAGATTGGCAATTTAAATTAAATAAAAACACAAATATATTTAAAGATAAAAGGTATTTCACTCCTTTTATAATTGTAACTATTATGATATTAATAATAACTTTAACACCTATGATATTTTATTTATATAATCTTTTACCAGATAAGATGCCCCTTGTGTTTGATGCAAAATTTACTCCAGTAGGTTTTGGAGAAGGGAAACAATTTGCTTTTAAACAAATGATGTATGGAGCTTTAAATATGGTTATATTATTTTGTATGTATTATGTATCATATTTCTATTCAAAGTATGATAAAAACTATGCTTACAAATTTTTATATATATCATTGTTTTTTTCAACAGTATTTTTAATATTTCAAATAAGGATATTACATGTTTTTTTATAACATAATTATGTTATAAAATATATAAAATTTTTATTATTTTAAAAGATAAATATAACATATATGCAGGAGTTAGATATGGAAATAAGTTTGAGACTAAAAGAAATAGCTAATATGGTAGATAAATGTGAGTCTGTGGTGGATGTAGGTACAGACCATGCATATATCCCCATATATTTAATTAAAAATAATATATGCAAAAGTGCTATAGCGGGAGATATAAATAAAGGTCCTTTAGATAGAGCAAAAAATAATATTAATTCTCATAGATTACAAAGTAAAATTCAATGTAGACTAGGGCCAGGACTTACTAAAATACATCCTAAAGAGGTTAATGCTGCTATAATTGCAGGTATGGGTGGGCATCTTATAAAGGATATATTAGAAGAATCAAAGGAAGTTTTTAAAAATTTAGATTTTTTAGTATTACAACCGGTGCAAAATCCAGAGGCTTTAAGAGAATATATATATAGTATGGGATATAAGATATTAAAAGAATCTTTAGTATTTGAAGACAATAGATTCTATGAAATTATAAAAATAAAATATGATGAAAATCCTAAATCTGTAGATCATATATATTATGAAATAGGAGAATATCTTATAAATACTAAACATCCATTAATAAAGAAATTTTTATATAACAATATTGACAAATATAAAAAAATACTACAATATATAAGAGAAGACACAGAAAGTGCCGCATTAAGAAAAGTAGAAATAAGAGAAAAAATAATTAAATTGGAGGAGCTGGTACAATGTATTTAAATGTTAAAAACATAGAAAATATAATAGAAGAATATGCTCCTTTATATTTAAAGGAAAGTTATGATAATGTAGGGCTTATGATAGGAGATTCAAAAGCTACTGTAAATAAAATATTAGTTGCTTTAGATTGTACCTTAGATGTAATAGAAGAGGCAAAGGAAAGGGAGTGCAACTTGATAGTTACTCATCATCCTTTATTATTTAAAAAACCTTCGTCTATAACTACAGATACTTTATTAGGTAAAAAAATAATAGAATTAATAAAAAATGATATGAATTTATATTCTAGTCATACAAATTTAGACTCTACAGAAAATGGGTTTAATCAAATAGTAGCAGAGCTTTTAAAGTTACAAGATTTAAAAATATTGGATCCTAGCACTTATAATGATAAGGCAGGTATAGGAAGAATAGGATATTTAAAAAAAGAAGTTACTTTAGATAAATTATGTGAGATTGTAAAAGAAGTTTTTAATATTTCTGTGTTAAGATACTCAGGAGAAGACTCTCTAAAAATAAAAAAAGTAGCTATAATAAATGGCAGTGGTCAAGATTATTTTAATAAATCAAAAGCTTTAGGAGCAGACTGTATAATAACAGGGGATACCACATATCATTATGTAAGTGACTTAATGGAAGAAAAAATAGCAGTTATTGATGCAGGGCACTTTCATACAGAATGGCCAGCTTTACAATGTTTTTATAAATGGTTAAAAAATAGAATAGAAAAAATGGGTTTTAAAAATGATGTTCTTTTATCTGAGAACGATTTTTCACCCTACAAGTATAAATAGAAATGAGTTTAGTGTACTCGTTTCTATTTTTTTATATATTTATAACACATCTATAACATAGATTTAAAATTTAACAGGTATAATATAAGGAGGTATCTCTTTAAAATTAAAAATTATATTTTAAAGGAGAATGAGATTATGAAAAATTTAGATTTATTAATTAAACTTCAAAATTGTTATATTGCATTAGAAAATAATAATAAGGTGCTAAAGGATGGTTCAGACATATATTTTTTAAAAAAATTAAAAGATAAATTTGAAGAAAATAAAATAAAGTACAAATCTAAAGAAGAACAGTTAGAGAATATAAAAAAAGAATATAAAGAAATAAGCTTAAAAATAAAAAGAGAAAATAAAAATATAGAAGAAAAGGAATACTCTCTTTATAATGAGGCAAAGAGTGATATAAAATTAATAGAAAGACTAGAAAGGGATATAGAAAAAAGTAAGAATACAATAAAAAACCTAGAAAATTTAGCCATAGAATTAATAGAAAAGGATGAAAAAATAAGTACAGAAAAAGAAAATTTAAGAGAGGAACTAAAAATAATAAAAGTAAATTTTGATGACTATAAAAAAAATAGTAGTAAAAAAATAAATGAAGCCAAAATAGAAATAGATTTGTGTGAAAAATCTATAAAAAATATAAGGGCTATTATTGAAAAAGATTTTCTAGAAAAATTTGATAAAATAAAAAAATCTAAAAAAATAGCCCTAGTTCCTTTAGAAAAGGGAATATGCACGGGGTGTAGAGTTAGGGTTTCAAGTATGATTTTAGATAAGATAAGAAAAGAAGAAAAGGTAGTTTATTGTGATAACTGCGGGAGAATACTTTATAAAGTGCAAGAAAAAAAGTTAAAAAAAGTTAGATAGATAAATTAAAACCATGTTTTCTAAAAAATAAATTTGATTTTTATTTATAGCTATGATATTATAATACTTGCGAGTAAGCCAGACAATCGCTGCCGTACATTGTACGGGAGAGGAAAGTCCGAGCTCCATAGGGCAGGGTGCTGGGTAATACCCAGTGGAGGCGACTTTAAGGAAAGTGCAACAGAGATATACCGCCAGATTTATCTGGTAAGGGTGGAAAGGCGAGGTAAGAGCTCACCAGCGTATAGGTGACTATACGGCTATGTAAACCCCATCTGGAGCAAGATCGAATAGGAGAGCAGGAAACTTTGGTTTCCAGGGGTGGCCCGTCCCGCTCTCGGGTAGTATCGCTGGAGCCTATTGGTAACAATAGGCCTAGATAGATGATTGTCTAACACAGAACTCGGCTTATAGGCTTGGTCGTGCCATTGAAAACACTAGGTTTCATACCTGGTGTTTTTCTGTTTTTACAGCAAACTTCCACCATTTATAATCCCTCCATTAAATTTGTAAGTTTTTCAGTAGCAGATTGTTGCATTTTTAGATTTACATGAGAATATATATTTAAAGTTGTGTTTATATCAGAATGTCCTAGTCTAGTTTGAATAACTTTAAAATCTATACCCTGTTCTAATAGGAGAGATGCATTTGTATGTCTTAAATCATGGAAACGGACATTTTTATTTAAATCTAATTTATTTAAAATTTTTTTGAATTTTGATGTATAGTAATTAGGATGAACATACTTACCATTTTCCCATGTCATTACAAAATTATATTTCTTAGAATTAAAAATATTATCAACATAGTATTTTCCGTATTTTAATTTATTTTCAGTTTGAATTTTTTTATGATTTTTTAAGAGTTTTATTAAATTATTTGAAATATATAAGGTTCTTTGGCTTTCGTCAGTTTTTGTATCACCCAAGAAAACTTTTCCATAAGAATAAATTAAATTGTTTTTTATGTCAATACAGTTATTTTTAAAATTTATATCTTCCCATTCTAACCCAGCAAGTTCTCCACGTCTTAAACCAAGTTCTAGTACAGTTTTCAAAGCTAGACCTATAACATAATCATTATAGTTTATATCATCTAAGGAATTGAATATTTTTTTGATTTCGTCTATAGTTAAAGTATTAGCAGTAAATTTTTCTCTTTTGGGTCTATCTACAAATTTACATGGATTGTTACTGATTACTTGAAGTTTAACTGCCCTTTCAAAAGCAGTATTTAGCATTCCATATATATTTTGTAGAGTAGATCCACTCAATCCTTTTTTCCTTTCTAAAGCTATAAGATCATCAATGTGTATAGGTTTTAAATCTTTAAGTAAAATATCACCAATACATGGTTTTATATTATTATTTAAAATCTCATTATATCTGTTGTAAGTGTTTATTTTTCTAGTTTCTTTTATATGATTTTCTAACCAGTTTGATAAATAGCTTTCTACAGTAAGTTTTGGAGGATCTATATATCCGTTGGTGTATTTAGATATAGCATCATTTAATGCTTTTAAAGCTGATTTTCTACTATCACCACCCCTTCTCTCAATTTGTTTTCTTTTTCCATTAACTTTACCAAGGTCTAAATAGTAGTACCATTTATCACCCTTCTGTCTTATTCCACCTTTCATAAGGTGTCACTCCTTTTGTATTTATTTATATAATCCAATTTTAAATTGGTTACATACACATTGAATGTATATTTATTGTTTATATTTATAACTAGTAAGTTCTATTAGATGTAGAATTTCATCTGCAAATTTTTCAGAGTTTTCTTTTTTTATTTTATAAAAATCTAATATGGTTTTACTTTGTAAAATGTATTTTATAATATCTTTTGGATTTTTAGAGTTATCTATTCTTTTTTCGCCTTTTGCTAAATTTAAATTATGGCTATTTATGTAACTATAAATATAATCTATTTTTACTTCATCATCTTCTTTTAATGCTTTTCTAATACTAGTAATTTCACTTTCACTTAAACCAGTTAATTGAAGTTTTATAAATTTATTAAGCACCTCGTCAATGTCATTATTACATTGAAAAAAATCTAAAGGCACATCACAGGCTCGTGCTATAGCTGATAAAGTTGCGAAACTTGGGTAAGTTCTACCACGTTCTATATCGCATATATAACTTCTAGATTTCCCAATTTCATCTGCTAACATTTTTTGAGTAAAAAGTTTATTTGTTTTTTTAGATTTATATTCTCTTGCTTTTTTAATAAGTTTTCCTAAATCTTTTTTAGGCAACAAATGGATCATCTACTTTCTATTAATCTCATACAATTATTCTACGTAAATAACGTCATGAAGTCAACTATAAAATGAAATTTTACATAAATGATAGTTTTTGTAAAATAAACTTAAAATATAGTGAAATAAACCATTTGCAGATGTTTGTCCTTTTAAATATTTAAATGATATATTGAAAGTGACGTAATTAACGACATGATGCAAGGGGGATATGATATGACAATAGAAGAGAAAATTAGTGGATTAGCTTGGAATAAGAAGTTAGAAATTTTAAGAAGAATTAATAACTGGACCCAGGAGGAAGCTGCTGATAAATGCAATGCTACTCAAAAAATGTATTGGAGTTGGGAAAAGGCAAGGAGCTACCCAAGAAAGACTAGTCGTAGATCCATAGCAAGAGCTTATAGGATTTCAGAAGAAGATATTTTCTCAAACTAGAACTTTTTAGTAGATTATATTAATTATTTAATAGCTGATTGTAAAACTATAAGGGGGAAAATTTATGGAGGATTATATATATACAGTAGATGAAGTAGCTAGCATTTTAAAAGTAAATAAAAATACTGTGTATGATTTAATAAGAAGTGGCAATTTAATAGCATTAAAATTAGGAAGGCTTAAAATAACTAAAGCTACACTTTTAAAATTTTTAAAAGATTTTAATGGAAAGGATTTAACAAATTTAGATGATATAAAAGAACTAACTTTTTAAATAAAAATGAAAAGAGGTATACAAATGATAGAAAAAAATTATAATGAATTACCAATGTTATTAGAACCTAAGGATTTAGAAAATATTTTTAGTATAGATATGAGATTAGTTTATGAAATTATTAAATTAAATGAATTTCCAAAGTTGAGAATAAGTGATCATAAAATTAAAATACCTAAAATTTTATTGATTAAGTGGATTAATAAAAATAAAGAATTTTTAATGGAATATAGAAAAATTGTATAGTTCATATATCCACATATGTGCATAATTATATTTTGAATTGTTAGTAAATTCTGAAATATCAAAGGAGGAATAAGCTTTGGCTAAATATAGACAGCTACATACACAATTTTGGAGTGATGGTTTTGTATTAGATCTAACTCCTGAGGAAAAATATTTTTATTTATATCTTATGAGCAATACAAAAACTAGTCAATGTGGAGTGTATGAGCTTCCTTTGAGAGTTATAGAAATGGAAACAGGATATAATAGAGAAACAGTAATTAAACTTATAAAAAGATTTATAGATTATAAAAAAATTAAATATGATGAAGAAACTAAAGAAATAATGATATTTAATTGGGTTAAATACAATGTTCCTAATAATATAAATTCTATTAAGTGCATTAATAAGGAGCTTAAAAATATAAAAAATAAGGAGTTTATAAAAATATTATATTTGAAGTACTGTGAATTAAAATTGGATATAGAAAAATTATTTGATGGAATTTTTATATTAACTAATGAGAAAAAGACCCTTGAAGGGGGTAATGAGGATATGGGAAGTAAAGAAGGAATAAGTAATAAAGAAGAAATAAGTAATAAAGAAGAAGTAACAAATGAAGAAATTAATACTAATTTAGAAGATGTAGTTACATTTTTTAAAATAAATATATGTGCACCTAAAGATTTAGAATATAGAAAGATAAAAGAATGGTCTAGTAGGATAGATTGTGATGTAATAATTATGGCAATAGAAGAAGCAGTAAAGTATAATGCTAAGAATATACAGTATATTGAAAATGTACTATATAGTTGGGATGAAAGAGCTTTAAAAACAAAAAAAGATGTAGAAAACTATAAAAAACAATGGAGTAATAATAAAAAAAACAATTGTAATAATACAGATAGTTGGGGTTTAATAGAGCAAAGACAGTATGATTTTAAAGAATTGGAGCGACAACTTTTAGGGGGATAACAAAAGTCACTATGAAAAATATAATAATACTTTATTTGATTGTATATATCTGCTAAAATTACTTATAATACGTAATTAGGGGGATAAGTAATTTAATGGATGAAAAGAATAGTTTGTATAAAGATATTAATTACAGTAATAAATTAAATATTATACAGAAGTCATTAGGAATATCAAAATATATAAAAAATATGTCTAGCATGCAGTCAAGTATATATAATTTAGGGCTTGCAGATAGTGGGCTTAAATATATATCTAGCATACAGAAGTCATTAGGAATATCAGAATATATAAAAAATATGTCTAGTATGCAGTCAAGTATATATAATTTAGTACTTGCAGATAGTGGCCTTAAATATATATCTAGCATACAGAAGTCATTAGGGATATCAGAATATATAAAAAATATGTCTAGTATGCAGTCAAGTATATATAATTTAGTACTTGCAGATAGTGGGCTTAAATATATACCTAGCATACAGAAGTCATTAGGGATATCAGAATATATAAAAAATATGTCTAGTATGCAGTCAAGTATATATAATTTACTACTTGCAGATAGTGGGCTTAAATATATATCTAGCATGCAGAAATCGTTAGGTATAAATAAAACTATTAAAAATGTATCTAAACTACAGAATTTCTTAGAAAAACAGAAAATTGTTAGAGAAAAATATTTGAATGAATTGAAAAATGAAAATATTACTATAAATAATGATGGATCAATATGTGTAGACTCAGGCATAATTACTAAGCAAGAAATTGAAGAAAAAGTTGATAAATGTATAGAAGATATAGTGGATAAATCTAACGATTACGAAAATTGGGAAACTAAATTATATTCTCAATTTAAAGAAGAAGAAAAGAAACATCCTATACTAGTGAAAATAGTTGCGTTTATGATAAGTATTATGATTGCATTTGTTATTAATGATTATTTATCACGTATATCACAGAAGGACTATAAAAGAAGCAATGATGTGTTTATAGTTAAAAATATAAAAAAAGAGTTTAAATATGAAAGTTTTAATAGCGAAACACTAAAAAAATATAGAATTGTATCACATAACGGATTAATTATAAAAAGTGATTGTAGTATGAAATCAAGTACAATATCTAAATTGGATGTTGGAAAAGTTGTGAAAATAGTATATAAAAATAAAAATTGGACTTTAATTGAGTGGGAATGTGAAGATGGAAATACTAATATAGGATGGACTTTAACGAGATATCTTGCAAGAATAAAGAAATAAATTAGTTGATTATTTTATATTTATAGTTTGTATCTATAATTTTACTATATATTTAATAAGTCCTTATATATAGACTTACTGTGTAGATGTTATTAAATTAAGTTAAATATTAAATACGATGATTAGTATTAATAAAATAAGGGGTTATATAGGGGCTATGAAGGGGCTAGTAAGTAAAGAAGTAATAAATAATAAGTAATAAATAATAAATAAGAAGTAAGAAGTAAGAAGTAAAGAGGGGTTTACTAGAGCTGCCTTTTAAAATGGTATAAATTATAGTTTTATGTAATAACCATAAGGCTTATCTATAATCTTGCTATTATAAGGATACTTAATAAGGCTTATGGACATATATAAATCTCCTACAGATCCTATTAAATTAGAAATAAATATTAAATTACCTATCCAATTAGGGATTAATAAAGAAAATAAAGATATAACTGTAACAGGAGCTAGAAGTATAATGGTAAATTGGGTTAAGGATATAGGTTTATTACTTATTTCTTCAGTAGCTGCATAAATTAATTTAAATTTATATTTTACTGTACCACCAAATATAGTAAAAGTTAATCCATGGATTAATTCATGTGCTATAGTAATCATAGTTATAGTAGCTATAAGCAGTATAAAGGATATTGTAATAGAATAATTAAATATATCAATAGATTTTTTTAAAAAATTAAAGATTATAGTATTTAAATAATTATGAAATATTATAGAGAAAATTAAAGCTATAAATAATAATTTTAAATGAAGTTTGTTTGTGATTTTAAATTCCATATTTTTCACCTCAAAATAATAGTTATCTTAATTGTTACCAATAACTAACGTAGTTAATCTGGCGAGTGGGTGGGAATAAAATTAATTTATAGAAAAGCCAAGGAAGGCTTGTTTATAAATACATATTAGAAGGGCCTGATAGGAATGGCATTATGAAGCTTAAGAGGAATACTTAATCTAAAGGTGGACTTGTCTTGCTGCGTAAGCTGTATGGACATGACTTTTCAATAAAGCTTGTACGTGTAGCTTAATGCAGGGAGCATGTCCACCTTTATCTTATTGAGTAACAACATAATTAAAGGCATTTATCTTTATTTATACATAAAACAATGAAAACATAGCATATTAGATGTATAATATTGGTAAGTATTCCTTTAAGGCGGTGATATGCTAATGCATCAACTTATTAAGAAATATAGAGAAGGTGACAATAGAGCATTACAAAAAATAATAGATAATTTTATTCCTCTTATTTTAAAGGAAGCTTCAAAGTATAAAATAAAATGTTATGATTATGAGGATTTAGTTCAACATGGATATTTATCTGTTATAAAAGCTGCAAATATGTACAAGGGAGAAGATAAAAACTTTAAATTCTATTGTATTAAAGCTATAAAGCAAAACTACAAAGCACTTCTAAAAGGTGAAATAAAGCATCATCGAGAAATACCAGAGGATAAAGATATATATCCTTATGAATTTACTTTAGAAGATGAGATTTTAGCTTATGAAAAAATAAAGGAAGTATATAAGGCTTTAGATTCTTTGACTAAGGAAGAAAGGAATATAATAGAAGGTTTTTATTTTAAAGATAAAACCATAAAAATTATTGCTAAGCAGAATAATAAGAGCTATAACAATATAAGATACCAAAAAGATAAGGTAATAAAAAAACTACAAAATAGTTTAACAAAGCATATATAAATATGAGTAGAGAGAAGGTAACTCAGATTCATATTTCATCTGAGTAAGTGATTCACACCAAATCGTAGATTTGAGTTCTCTACTTAAAGGGTGGTGGGAATATGTATGGCAGCCTAGTAGAACTTATAAGTAATGTAGGATTCCCAGTAGCTATTAGTGTATATCTTTTAGTTAGAGTTGAAAAAAAGCTTGATGATTTAATTAAAGCTTTTGATGACTATACTAAAGAATCATAATCCGCTACGGAACACCAAAAGAGAAAGATCTTAATTTTAGGATCTTTCTTTTTATTTTTACATTTTTTATCTATAAGTCATATATATAGGTGAAGACAAAATCAAACAAAAATAAGGGGGTATAAAGCTATGGCAGTAAGTAAAAATATGTTAGAAAAAAATTTGACCTTAGAATATCAAGATGGCTTAGATGAGAAGGGAAAGGCTATCATGAAAAAGGCTACTTATAAAAATGTAAAACTAACTGCAGAGCCAGAAGCTCTTATGGCGGTGGTGGATACAATACATCCATTAATGCCAGAAGGCATATCAGAGGCTAGAGTAGTAGAAAATTACGTATTAATAAAATAATTGAATGGGGGGAATAAAGAATGGACATAAAAAAATATTTAAATTTAGTATTTAGAACTGAAGAAGATACTAATGCAACTATAAAAATTCCAAAGGTTAAAGAGGATGTAACAGAAGATGAAATAAAAAATTGTGGCAAGGCTATAGTAGACCAAAACATATTCCAAACTAAAAATGGAGATCTTTCAGCACTTAAAGTTGCAAGAATTATAACAACTGAAACAGAAGAAATTAAAATAGAGGAATAGTTTAAAAGCTCCTACATTAAATTGTAGGGGCTTTTTATGAATTTTATAAATTAGTTAGGGGGAATTGTTATGTATATTATAAATTCAAATTTAAAGTTTAGAGGATTAACCTATGGTAATAATCCTAAAATGATTATACTCCATCATGCAGAAGCTTTTAATTGTACAATAGAAGATATACATTCATGGCATTTGAATAATGGCTGGAGTGGCTGTGGCTATCATTATTTTATAAGAAAGGATGGAACTGTTTATAAAGGTAGGCCAGATAATGCTATAGGTGCTCATTGTATAAGTTATAATGGTATATCTATTGGTATTTGTATGGAAGGAAGATTTAATGTAGAGAGAATGGGATCGGCTCAATACAACTCTTTAAAAGGGTTAACCCGCTACTTACAAAACAAATATAATATAAATAAAATATATGGGCATAGAGAATTAAATGAAACAGATTGCCCAGGAAAAAACTTCCGGTTGCATAGAATAAAAAAAGAATGTTTAGGTGGAAATAATTCAATAGAGAGTTCAAGTAGTAATAGAGGAAGCAAAAGATATCCTGGATATTTACTTAAATATAATCCCAATAGCTTTGATATTAATGTAAAAGCAATTCAAAGTAAATTACAGAATATAGGCTATAGTGTAGGAAGGCATGGAGTGGATGGATATTTTGGAGATGGTACCTTATTAGCTGTTAAGTGCTTTCAAAGAGACTGTAATTTGATGATAGATGGAATTATAGGAGAAAATACATGGAATAGAATAATGAAAGAGTAAAAATATATTTTATAAGAAAAAACCTATTTTAAGTGTTGTATATAAGCGTTTAAAATAGGTTTTGTAGTAATTACATAAATTGTAGAATTAAAAATATTTTATGGTATAATAATTACATAATTAAGGAAATTAATGAATTGTTTGAAATAATTACATAGATTAGTTTTATAGTGTTATTTAAGGAAATATACACAATGAATTTTCATATAATTATATAGTGATGATTATAATTAATGTTTTGAATTGATAGATGAATATGATAGTGAATTATAATAAAATTAATATAAACAGTAAGCTATAAATTTTTTGCGTTTTATTAAAATTTTTTTATGGCTTAATAAAGATAAGATAATTATTATTTTTTAGTTGTGTAAACTTTAGACAAGCTTGTATTCTATGGTTTTAAGTGTTTTTTTATAGTTGAATAAAGAAGTAAGTCTAAAGATGTGTATAATGCTAAAGTAAGAGTTATATAAGTATTATTTATGAGGGTATTTCCTTTAGTATTGCCTATTTAAATAGAGGTAAAACAAGAATAGTAATATAGTCTAATATAAAATAGAAAATTATAATGTATTAAATAAGATCATAATAAATTGAGGAGAATTATAAACATGAAAGATAATGTTATGCAAGTATCAGAGATTGATATTCCTTCAAAAGAAAGTAATCAAATATATATATGTCCAAAGCAAAGTGCAAATGTACTTTTTAAGTTTATGAAGGAACTAAAATATTTAAAGGATATAATAAAAAATAAAGCTATTATACCAAGATATTGTCAGGAAGATATAGAATATCTTAATGTGGAGGGATTAGAAAAAATAGCTTTCCCTATGAGTTGTTTTTGTGATATTCAATTAAATAAATTAGAATATCATATGGAGAAATATGGTATGTGTGGGATAGGAATGAATAAAGAATGGGGGATAAGAGAAGGATTACAGCCAATTAATTACATTAACTCACAATCTAATCTGAAAAAAGATTTTACGCATGTTTTTTTAAAAGCTATGAAATTAGAATATGAAGGAGATTTAGAAAATACAATTGATGAATATAATAATAATTTATTAACAAGTTTATGCTATATGAAGCCGATATGTGGAAAAATGATTATACAAGGGAGGGATGAACAACGTAATTTTCATGATGAAAGGGAATGGAGATATATACCAGACGTAAATAACGTAAATACAGGACTACCACAATTAATACCAGCAGAACAATTAACTGAAGTGGCATATGATTCATATTCAAAAGGAATTGTTCAATGTGAAAAACTTTGGTTAAAGTTTGAATATGACAATATAAAACATATTATTGTAGAAGGTGTTAAGGATAGAGAAGAGCTTATTAGTTTTATTATAAATGATATTAATGCAGCATATGATGAGAAGATGATTTTAATCTCAAAAATATTAGTATTTAAAGAACTAAAGGAGGATTGGTAAAAGTGTTTTCAAATTTTAAAAAAGCATTCAAATCCAATGAAGTTAGTCAAAATATTCCTGAAGAAATTATTGAAAGCTTAAATAAGGAACTACCAGAAGGTTTTCAATATGCGAATATTGGTGAAGGAGTATGTGCTATAAACTCTGTAGAAGATAAATTTGATTTAAGTGCAAAAATTGAAATGCCAAGTGATTTGCCTTCAGATTTTAAACCTTCAACAATACAGGATGTAATGGAATTTGCTTATAGGTCTCAACGCAGATTTAAAATAATACCAAATGAGAATGGTTGTATAAATATTAATGGAAAGGAGATTAATGTAAATGATATAATAAAATATCCATTTGAAAAAATAATAAATAATGAATTGTTTATTTCTCCTAGACCATTTGATAATCCATTTTGCTTAAGTATAGAAGGGAATTACATAAAAAAGAATTTTTTAATCCAACGACAACCATATGAAGATATGAATAAAAGTTTTTTTAAGAATGTAAATAATGAAAGTATAAATTTAAAATACTTAATAGATGAGAAGATAAAAAGTATGAAAATAAATTTTAGTATTGATATTGAAAAAGCAAAAAGTATAAATGAAGTAATAGAATCCTTAAAGTTATATTACGCGTTTATTAAAAAAGATATGAAAATTAATGGAATAAAGTTGTCTGAAATAGAAAATAAAAATAATAAAGAAAATGAAAATATATTAAAGACTATAGATTTTTGGGAGGAAGTTTATTCAGTAGAGAAAAAGTTAAATGCTAGTTTTAATCCACGAATTCCAATAAAAAGAAATGATGCATATGTTATTAAAAAACTATATAGATCATTAATAGAAAAAAAACCTTATAAAGAATATATAGATATGAATGAAATCGAGATAGTAGCTGAAAAAATTGGGGATATAAAAATAGGTAGCCAGCTAGAAATTACATCTATTCAGCAATCTAAAATAGAATTTAGTGAAGATAAATTTGAGTTATTTGATATAGTTGGACTATTCGGTTTTCAAATTTCTGATATAAAAATTGTTAATAAAGAGAAAAATAAGTACAAGTTATTAATTGAACCGATTAAAGATGAAAAAATATATATGTCAACACAGCATTTTATTAAACTTGAAGAGGCTCAAGACCATATAAAAGATATTGAAAAATTAAAAAATGCTGATTTAATAGTTATGTAATATATGGAAAGATATAAATGATATATTAATGAATAATTAAATATTAATTTTTGTAGAATTAAAAAGGAAGCTTTATCTAATCTACATAATGCTTAATTTTAGGTATTACTATAGGGTGCATTACGTATATTATATAAAGCCTTTAATACGCTAGGGCGTAATACTTTAAAACAGGCAGGAAGTATTATATTTAAAGTTTATAGTAGTAGGGAGAAGGAATTACTATACTGTAAATAAATTAATACTTAGCCTACTTTAAAGTATGATGAGGAAATAGGTAGCCTTGTACTAGCTTATATCTGCTACTTTTAGGTATTCCTTTGTAGCTGCAGAAATAGGCAATTCCAAGGACAAATTATAATTAAAAAAGAAATGCAACCTTAAATATTAGTTATAAGATACCTTATAGATAGATTTATTTGTCTATGTTATAGGGTATCTTTTAATTTAGTGGAGCATTACTTTTTTAAAATATCCAAATAGGAATTGTTGTACAGGCTTCCATTTGCAATAGGGTATTCCTTCTAAGGAGTGGCAAAAGAAAGCTAGCCCAACAAAAATAAAAAAATATAAATCCTTACAAAAGTTGTGTTAGTGTGGTAAAAGTAATTCGTATATTTTAGAGGTAGTATAAATAGTTTCAAAAGATATTTAATTTTAAAAGCAAGTATCCTATATGCAAAGTTATGTAAAAATTCTTGTGCTATAGTTATTGCTATTAAAGTTAATATATAAGATTTATAAGTGATTAGTATATACGTTATTATATGTATTTAATTAGTTGGTATGGGTATAGTAGCATTTTTCTAATAATATTATTTGGGCACTTTAACCTGCACCCTAAAAAGTACAGGTTCCTATCTAGCAGCTCTAAGGTTTAAAAAGTCTCTCCCTTATTTCCGAGCCTTTTTAAATCTAAGAGCTGCACGATTTTAACTAGTCCTTTATTAGGGTACTAGCAGTAGTGTGTTTAAGTATTACTTTGGGGGTCTTATCTTGGTATTCCTATAGGGTCTTTCGCTTGTCTACTTCGCTAAACAAAGGGAGATTTAGCGCAAGTAAAACAAGCCATTAAGGCTAGTCTGACTTCGCCAAATCGGTTGTTTAGCAAAATAAACAAGCGTCTAGGGTATTCCTTCTAGGTCTTGTGAGTGTATTCCTATATGGTCACCTACGCACTAAAAAAAGATTGAATTTTATAGTTTAGTTTACGCATCGTCGCCTTGGACTAGCCAAGCAGGTACAATTTGTATTAGCTATTCATTCTTCACAGCTGCTACAAATTATACGTGCCAGGCTACTCCACTTTGTACATGCCATTCCTCCGTCAAGGCAAGTACAAAGGCGGCGACTTAATTTAGATTATAGAAAAGTTCAAGGTCATATTTTAGAGGTGAATAAAATGTATATAATATGAATATATAAAAAATGAAGTGTTGAAATTGAGCAATATGGCATTTAAAAGTATGCTAGAGTAAGATAATATATTATAATTTCTAGGTAATGATATATTAAAAAAATATAACAATGAGGTGATATAAGTGTGGGATTTAATAAAAAGTCTCTTTAAAGATGAAGGCAAAAAAATAAAAACACCACAGGTTCTAGGATTAGTTGCAATAATTTTATTAATATTTAGAGTTGCTTTTAGAGATGAATTTATGGAGTTAATGAAGAATTTAGCTAATGATTTAGGAAATTTTAAATTTATAATTAATGTTTTTCATTTACTTTCTGTAATGCTATTTATTACTTCTATAATAGCATTTATTGCAGGGCTTATTATTTTAATTATCTATAAAATTTTTGATATAGTAGATGATAAAACAAGAGGTTCAAGCAAATGGTTAAGAAATTCGACTAATACCTTACACAGATTTTCTATTGGTTCAAGAATTGCAGTAATAAATGTTGAAATTTGGTTATTGGTAGTGTTGGGCTATTTTTATATGTTTAATGAAAAGTATTTTTGTAGGTATAAAAGGATAGTTCTTAATTTTATTACACACACAAATTTTATTGTAGAGGTATTAGCTTTTATGTATGTTATTACATTAATTATAGCATCAGTAAAACTAGTATATGAGACAATATATAAATTTTTATATTTTCAATTAGATGAGGAAAGTGAAAAAAAGTTACATTCAATAACAAACTGATGTTATTGATAACTTAATTTGAATAAGTATTAATTTTAATAAGACTATTTACAGAAATAATCAAGTAATAATTTGTTTAAGAAATAAATGAAGTAGCTACCCTTGTGCATGCTATGATAATAGCATGTTCAAGGTGGACCAGCTTTGGGCTAGTCCAAGGGGGGAGCGTTTTATAAAAGCTTTTTATTTAATGATAATTTGAAGCGTAGAAGCACCCAAAAGGAATACCACAGTAGTATTTTTAAAGGTAAAAGTTTTCCCTTATGCCTAGGGCTTAGCATAATAAAATATTTCATTCACGAAAGTATTCATATTAAGTGATGTGCATAAAATATTTTGTTATGCAAGGTTGAGTTAATAAGGGAAAATGGGAAATAGTGAGAAGGAAGTTCTCTACTATTTTATAGTAATAGGGTGGTAGGGTGGACAAGTTATAAAAGATCATAATTTATGAGGAGTAGAAATTTTTTTCTACTCCTTTTATAGATTTTTTATTTAATATTTAAAGCTACATTAACATTGATATACAAAGGTTATTCCATATAAAAAGTTACATTTTTTAATACACTAATAGGTATAAAAAAATGTAAATAGGGAACAATATTAATATAAGGAAATGTTAAGGTAAAGGTGGTAGTTTTTATGACACAGGCTGAAAAAATTATTAAAAATTATGATGTTGCTTTTATAAAACCGGGATTTTTACGAATAAGAAAAAAGGGTGATAAAAGATTTGTAACAATTGCACCTTCTAAAACTGTAAACTTATATTTTTTATTTGGTGGTAGAATGGAGAATTTTGAAGAACTAAAAAAAGAGAAAAAAGCATTTAAAATTACAGGTTATGGACTTTATAAAAAAATGGTTGGCGAAACTAAATTCCAAGAACTTTTAGGAGTATGGCAGAATTATAAAATTAAAAGGATGGGAACTTAAACGGCTCCTATTTAAATGTAAAAAAATTTGTATAAGAAAATGTAATTTGTACATAATTGCTAATATAATAAGCTTATGGAGTTGATATATTTGTCGAGGGTAAAACCAAAATTAAAGAAAAAAGAAATGAAACAGGTACATTTTGATATAGATTTTGATGATTATTTAAAATTTGAAAAAATAGTATATGAAAATGGCATAAAGGTAAGTGAGTTTTTTAGAGAAAAAGTTGAAAAGGTAATAAAAAAGGGAAGGGTTTAAAAATAACTAAAGGAGCGGGAAGAGCGTTTTACTATATTTAGATATTATTTTATAGTAGAAAGTTTGGTCCCGCTCCTATTATTTATAATAGCTAGTACAAAGTTTCCTGGGATTGGGCGGAGAAACCCAATATATTTACTTGTGCATATGCCAGGTTTTATTATGAGTGAGCGAAGAGTTAAATATGGGATAGGGTTTCGGTGTTATACAACACTAGGTTAGGTTCAAAAAGCAATATTTACTAGCAATACTTATATAGCTTAAAAATATTGATTTTTAGTGTTTGGTAAATTGTATAATATTACGTTATAAAAGTAGTTTATGATATAATAATTACATAATCATGGTAAAATATCTAATATTTATAGAAATCCGACATTTTAGATATAATTTAAATTCCTGTAAAGAGTTATTGTTATCATAATTTAAAATATTTATAATTTATAAATTAGACACGTTATGTCTATAACGTGCAGTTGAAAAGTGAATATGAATAGCTGATTTAAGAGTTTTAAAATACCGCTAGACGACATTAATTATTGAATAAACAATACTTTATAATTAAAAGGAGAAAATCAAAATGAGTATATCAGTATTTTTAAGTTATCCTCAACCTTATTTGCAGAGGCAAAAGGATTTTATTGATGAAATTAGAAAATATCTAGAAGGAAGAGGATTTTGTACACGAACGTTAGGTGTAACGGATTATGATATTGAAGCACCTTTAGTGGCAATAAGAAGACTTATGTTGGAATCAAATGGGTTGCTTACTATTGCATTTAGAAGAGCGTACATAAAAGAAGGTACAGGAAAACCTAATACTAATATTGTTAGTATGGAAGAATATAATATTTCAGACAAATGGTTAACCAGTCCATATTGTCAAATTGAACCCGCTATGGCATTTCAAATAGGATTGCCTATTTTGATTTTTAGAGAAAAAGGTGTAATTGATGATGGAATACTTGAAAGAGGTGTTGTAGGAACATATATGCCGGAATTTGATTTAGACAAGCCTGCTGATAAGTATTTTAGAAGTGATGAGTGGAAACAACTAATAGGTAAGTGGGAAGCTTTTGTGCGAAATGTATCTGATAATAAAGGATTACCACCTAAATTGTACTAGTCAAACATCGACTAACAAAAGACTGTTATGGATCTTAAGCAGGTTATGTACAGTACATTCGAGGACTTAAGCCAAGATTATTAAACTTATTTAACTAGAAACGGTATAATTTTTAATAATTGTAATATCTATTAGGTTAATAATTCTAATTTAGAATTTTTGTATTTATAAAAAATTGGAATTTTAATTAAATAGTAGATGAATTGACTATTCATTTCTTGATTATTAGGATAGAAGTATTTGAATTTGAAGTGGAGGGAAGATTAATGAAAAGTAATGGAGACATTGTTCCTTTTTTAAAACAAAAAGACTATATAATGGTCAATAATGATTTGGGTGGTGGCTCGTTTGGAAAAACAGTATTGTTGCAAGATCCATTTATTGATGAGTTATTTGTAGCAAAAAAATATGAACCTGAGTATAAAGAAATCAAGGAAAAGTTCTATAAGAATTTTCTGGATGAAATCAAAATTCTCTATAAACTCAACCATCGAAATATTGTAAGAGTATATAATTACTATGCTTATGAGGATATGTTTACCGGATATATTTTAATGGAGTATATTGATGGAACAAATATTGGAAAGTATATAACTGAATATACTGGAATATGGGATCCTGTTTCATTAGATAATTTGTTTATGCAGTTGATTGATGGTTTTTGCTGCATTGAAGAACATTCAATTATTCATAGGGATATTCGAGAAGGAAATATCTTAATCGATAAAGCAGGAACGATTAAAATCATTGACTTTGGGATTGGCAAGATGTTTGAAAAAAAAACCGATGGCAGCGATAGCTTGGTTGTAGAAATTAATCGAACAGGTTTAGATACATTGCCCAATGAGTACTACGAAGGGGTTTATACATCTCAAACCGATATGTTTTACCTTGCGGAACTATTCAATCGGTTACTTCAAGGTGCCAATAATCCGGAGTTTATAGACTTTTCTTATCAGGATATTTTGGTCAAGATGATGGAGAAAGGGCCAGAAAACAGATATACAACCTTTGTTGACGTTAAGGAAGCTATAGGAAAACACGATTTTATTAATATGGAGATTTCTCGAAAAGATAAGGAGACATACCAAGCATTTGTAAATCTTGTTTATGGAGCCATTGTGGCTTTTATAGATGAGCCAAAATTTAATTATGATGCTGATTTGTTTATAACTAAACTGGAAAAGGTACTGAGTGATAATCTCTTTGAAGATGTTATTCAGAAATATGCGGATGTTATCAGCAGTATAGTTATTGGTGCGTATCGTTACAAAAGTAATGTTGATATACCTCGTCCTGTGGTGAAAAATTTCCTTGATTGGTTTAAATCTTCAACTCCTCAATCGCAGAAATTAATTTTAATGAATATCATTTCCAAATTTTCTACAATTGCTGTTGTAGAAAAAGAGCCGGAATTTCCATTTTAATCGAAAGGGCAGTGATAAAAATATAAAATCTATGGGAAGAAAGATAAAAAAGTAGGCGAAGAGAAGATGCAGAGATAGCTAGTTATGATATAAAATATTTTAAGTACTTTCATGTGAAAACTTCAATTAAGCTGTTAATGAATCAAATTAAAAAGCTAATCTTATAGTAATTTGAAAGAAAAGTGGAGGTGTACAATGGAACTAAAAGTAATTAAGTTATCAGAAGAATATTTGGAACAATGTGTAGATTTATTTATAGATACATTTTCAAGAGCCCCCTGGAATGACGAATATGATTCCAGGCAACAGGTAAAGGATTTTTTCATAAATCATATTAAAAATAATTATTTTTTAGGATATATAGGATTAATAGATAAAAAAGTTGTAGCATTAAGTTTAGGAATGAAAAAGCCTTGGATTTGTGGTATGGAGTATTACATAGATGAATTTTGCATAGGGGATAATTTTCAAGGAAAAGGCATTGGTAGCCTATTTTTGAAAGATATAGAAAAGTTATTATATGATGAAAAAGTAGAAGGAATGATACTAAATACAGAAAGAGATTATCCGTCTTGTAAGTTCTATGAAAAAAATGGTTTTCAAGTCTTAGGAAATCTGATTGTTTTGGGCAAATAAAAAATTGTGGGAACAGATAAATTCCAAGTTATAGAGTTGAAATAACATGATTTTAGTTTTAGTTATATCGTATATTTCTTATATTAAGACGCATGATTAAAATATTTTTCATAAAGGTACAAATAAAGTATCCAGCCTTATGCCTGCTATGGTAATATCATGTTCACGGCGGTGAGGGTTGTTATATAAAAGTTTTTAATTTTAGGATAATTTGGGCTTAGAAGTACTCAAAAGGAATACTATAATGGGATTTTATTAAAGCTAAAAGTTTTCCAATATATGTAGAGCTTAACATAATATAATATTTTATTCACTAAGAATTCCTCTTAAGTAGTGTAAATAAAATATTATACTATGCAAGATTAAGTAATAAGACAAAAATGGGAAATAGTGAGGGATAAGTTCTCTACTATTTTATTAGTAGTAGGGTGAATAAGAAAACAAAATGAATTAGAAAAAAAAATAGGAGCAAATATAGAATTTGATAAAGAAAACTAATAATCGAGGCTTTATATAATGAAGATATTTTATAATGTAAAGATAAAAAATATGAACATATTGTAAGACAGTTTGTAAAAAGTATAGTGTCTATTTCGTAATAATAATTATTAAGCATATAGATATATTGAATTTTTTATAACATATATATAAAAATATGCAATTTATTTTAAGAGGGAGGGATATTGATGAGCCAAAAAAAATATTATGCTGTTAAAGTTGGCAGGAAAACAGGAATATTTGATAATTGGAACGAATGTAAAGAGCAGATTCAGGGATATAGTGGAGCTATCTATAAAGGATTTAGCAATTATGAAGATGCATATAAATTTTTAAATGGAGGAATTAAGAATACAATTACAAATAAAAAGGATACGAAAAAAATTGAAGCTTATGTTGATGGAAGTTATTCAGATGAGTATAATGAGTATTCTTATGGCTGTGTAATTTTATATGAAAATGAGATAATAAAGTTTTCAGGAGTAGGTAGCAATAAAGAATATATATCAATGAGAAATGTAGCAGGAGAATTACTTGGTGCTATGAAAGCTATTGAATGGGCATATGAAAATGAACATGATTCAATAATTATTTATCATGATTATGAAGGAATTGATAGATGGGCCAATGGAATCTGGAAGACAAATAAACAAGGGACCAAAGAATATTTGGAATTTATAAAAAAGTATAGAAAATATTTAGAAATAAGTTTTAAAAAAGTCCAAGCTCACTCAGGGAACTTTTATAATGAAGAAGCTGATAAATTAGCTAAACAAGCTATATTTGAAGAAAAAAAAGATACTAAAAATGAACAAAATAATTCAGATAAGAAAATTGAGATTTTTAAAGAAATTATGAATACTAAAAATAAAACTAAGAACTCTTTTGAATTTATTTTTAAGAACTATGTAGTTTCAGAAAGTAAGTTGAAAAAATTTGTTAAAGAAATTTGGAGCTTACAAGGTAATGATAAAAATCAAATTGATATTATTGATTTAAAATTTGATACACACAATTCTAAAATAGAATGGAGTATTAAGGATAAACAAGGACAAATACAAGATTTTAAAGTTTACATTTAAACAATAAAAATTGATTAAATAAATGAAAAGAGGGAATACTATGAGCAAGGAGTACAATGGTTTAAATTTGGAGAGGGAAAAAATAATAAATTCAATAAAAAAGTTTTGTAATATAGAGTTTGATAAATTTACAGTAGATAAGGATTTTGAAATAAAAGATAATACAAGAAGAAGAGTCAATGTTGAAGGAGACGGAAAAATTTTTTATATGGACTTTCATTTTAATGATAAGGGAACTACTACAATTGAAGATTTTGGTGGCAAAGAACAAGATATTAAGAAAAAATTAGCCTATTTCATAAAAAATGATGATGATTGCAAAATAGGTGATGATTCTAAAAATAAATGGTTTGTTGCAAAGAATATAGAGAATAGTGATTTAAAATCAATTCTGGAACTTGTAGAAGAAAGTGAATATTATAAAAAAACTATTGAAAAGAAAGAGTGTACATATAAAACTTTATATAAGTATAAGGGAAAATATAATGAAGATTTAACTATAGAGTATTATAATACTAAAACATTAGTAATAAAAGGAAAGCCTTTATTATTATTTAATGAAGTTATGGTAATTATAGGTGAATTAATAGATTTAGACGATATGCCGAAGACTTTCAATAATTATTATAATGTAGGAATAAAGAAGGATGAGATTTTAAGTCAATATGAAATAATTATGCCCAATTCATATGGTAAACATCCTTGTAAGCTAAAGAAAGTTTTATTACAATCAGTATATAACAGCAACTTAGAAGGAGATATGTTTGAATATACATACTTATCTTTTCCAGCGTTAAGAGCTTTAGAAGGACACCTTAAATATATAGTTCACAATCATTCAATAATAATTGAAAAGAATAGGATTAGCAGTATATTTGAATCTAAAGACAATAAATATTATTTAAAACAAAAATCAAAGTCTAAAATAAAGAGCAAAGATAAAATTGAATATATAGAAAAGGCATATAATTATTATTGTAGACATAGACATGGATTATGTCATTGGAATGATTTTGGGGAGCCTTTAGATACAACAAGAATAATCGAAAATATAGATGACGCAAAAAAGTTAATTAATGACACTTTATTATTAATAGATTCATATTATATATTGTAAAATATACAATTATATGATATAATAATCAATCAATGTTAATCAAATTGAAAGAAAGGAGTGAATAACTATGGAGAATTATGAAATTATTAAAATTAGACATAGTGAGTATGAATGTATAATATTTTCGCAGTCATATGAAACTCCTTTTTCGTATTTAGATAAAATATGTGATGAACTTAAAAATTACAATTTATTTAATTGTAAAGTGGTATTTGATATGTTGCTTAATATAGGAAATACTTCTGAAAGATTTGCAGAAGCTAGATTTGATGGTGAATGTTTTATTGATTCTACATTTCAATATATAAAAGTTGATAAAAAGAATGAATTAAGAAAAATTGCAACAGATTTTTTAAAGAAAAATTCTAATGTTTTAGAATATTCAATTTTAAATTCTGTTCAGAAAAAGATGATAAATAAAGGAATATCTATATAAAATAAACATGAAATTCATAGATAAGTAAATAGTATAAAAGCTATATCTCTACCAATAGAGATATAGCTTTTGTATATTTCTATGTATATTTTTTGTGAGTTGATTATTGATGGTAAACCCAATATGTAGAAAATATAAATTTTACTTTATATTTTTTATATCATAGTTTTGGTATTATAAATTATTTTTATAATGGCAATAATATAGTAAATAGTTAAATTAAATAGAGTGGTGGAAGAAATAATTCTTCCACCACTTTTACACCAAATGATAAAATACAGTGTGATATATAAAAATATAGAAAGTTCTACAAATGCTGATTTTAGAGGATTTAAGATATAAAAAAATATAATAAGATAAATAAAAATATTAGCTTTTTCTAACACAGAACTCGGCTTATAGGCTTGGTCGTGCCATTGAAAACACTAGGTTTTATACCTGGTGTTTTTATATTTTTTCATGAATATTATAATAGTATAAGACTATACATAGAAATAGAAATAATAAAATATATTATAAAATTTTTGATCAAATTTAATAGAAAGATTAAAAATAAATAAAGTTATTTAATTCAATAGAAATATTACTTAAATAGCTTGGACAATGATTTAAAGAAATGCTTAAAAAGTTATAATGAGTAATTAAGAATAGAAATGAGGTTGGTTTAAAATTAAATCTTTTTTATTTTTAAACCAACCTCATTTTATTATTTAAATAGCCTTCAAATGTTCCTTATTTTGTTTTCTTAAATCACATACTAAAGAATTTAATATATCTAATTCAACATGTTCCATAACAACTATCTTATACCACTTATTCGTATGATTATGAACTTCTGGTACCAAGAAATATTTTTCTGCTATTTCTTTAGTAACATATTGCTCTTCTATAGTTACTATGTTCATATTATTTTCTTTGTAATATTTAATTCCCATATCATCCAATTGTTCACATAACCACTCAGTTCTATTTCTTAATTTGTTTATTTTTTCCATCCATCCATATGGCCCATAGCTGGCAAGTACCATCCATATAGCCACAGCATTAGCACCTGAACGGCTACCACTTATTGTAACATCTAAATTTTCTATGTAAGTTGCTTCTTCTGTAAGAGTGTTGTGTATTAGATTTTGTCTGCAAACGAAAACTCCTGTACCATAGGGTGCTTGTAACATTTTATGACCATCTAATGTTATAGAACTTACATTTTTATTAGAAAAATCTGTTTTACACTCTTTATTATTTATAGGATATATGAATCCACCAAAAGCTCCATCAACATGAATTTTATATTCTAAATTGTATTTATCAAAAATATTAGCATATAAATCTGGATCATCTACTGAACCAAACATTGTAGTCCCCATATTAGATATTACTATAAAATATTTTTTCCCAATTTCTTTAGCCTCTTTAACAATACTATCTAAAGTGTCCTCTTGAATTTTGCGGCTGTAAAACTCCACTGGAACCTTTATTATATCTATATTTAGTAAATCAGATCCCTTATATGCTGAATAATGGGTATCAGCGGATGTGATTATAGCTATTTCTTCATGTTTTGCTTTTCTTTCTTTCTTAAAGTAATTTCTATAAACCCACATAGCTTGTATATTAGCTTCGGTTCCTCCCTGAGTTACATATCCATCAAATTCTTTATCATCTCCATTAAGAACATCAATCGCTAATAATTGAATTAGCTCTCTTTCTATATCAAAGGTTCCTCCGAATAATATATCTGCTTTATCATATGTATGACACCCTATATGATTTGGATTTTGTATAAATGTTCTTAAATATGGTGAATGTTTTATGAAACTATGACCGTCATAAAAAACAGTATCATCTAATTTAGTTCCTGGTATTCCTATAGTTTTAGTATTGTCATAGTTTAAAGTTCTTTCTAAAGATTTAGTTATTTTTTCATCCATTTCTTCTTGAGTATATTTTCTCCAAAGCTTCATTTATTAATCCCCCTTATTGGTTATGTCTAACACAGTATTAATATTTTTAAGTATATTTTTAATTCAAAAACTTTCCAAAATAATAATAACATATAATTTAGAAAATATAAAATACACCAGCAATGCTAAGTTAATATCTGGTGCTTTTTTATTTCAGTTAATATAAGAAATTACAGTAGAGTGGCCTAAGAGTGGTCTATATGTAATTAATATACAATTCAAATTAAATTTTAATAGATAATTCAGAACAAGTTTAAAATCATATAACTTCTAAAAATAAAAAATAAATTTTATTTATAAAGATTAAATGTAATATATGTGAAAGAGATAATAGATAAATCTGTGTATAAATTTGTAAACTATAAATTTTAAAAGAATATATTAAAAGTGTAAGTAATATTTATATTAATATAATATGCTAAAACAAAATACATGTAAGAGGAGAGAATTCAAGTGAATAAATTAAAGAACAAAAAGGCTATTATTTTAATCACGATTGTAATTGCATTATTAATAAGTTTAGGGTTGTACAGATATAATAAAGTTGAAGCTTATAATAGAGTTCTAGCAACAGCTAATAATTATATGGAAAAAGGAGAATATGAAAAAGCTATAGATAGCTTTAAGGAATCATTAAATTATAAGGAAGATAAAGAAATAGATAAAAAAATAAAAGAAGCACAGGATCTTAAACATAGTCAAAAAGTGTATAATGAAGCTGTAAATCTATTAGAAAATAAAAAATATGAAGAAGCTTTAGAAAAATTAAGTTCTATAGATGAAAATAAGGGGAAAGTATACATTTTAGCAAAAGATAAAATAGATGGTTGTATAAATGAATTAATAGACTTAGCTAATGAAGAATTTAAGAAAAAAAATTATGATAGTTCTAATAAATATTTAGATATAGTTTTAAAATATGATAAGGATAATGAAAAAGCATTGGATATAAGAAATAATATAAAAACTAAAATAGAGGAAAAGAAGAACAATGAAGAAAAGCTAAAAAAACAACAAGAAACAAAGATTTTAAAAGAAAATAAGGATAATGAATATAATCAATCTAAGGTAAATAATAAAGATAAGGAAAGAACAAGTAAGTCTAAAGAAAAATCTAGTTTCAAGAATAATTATATAAGTGAAAGTAAAGCTAGAGCTTTAGTGGAATCTGTTAAGCCTTCTGATGTTACTCTAAATTATTTAGGGATTCAGGCAGTACCATACTCTCACATAACTACACCTTATAAGTCATTCCCACAGGAACTTAAGAATAAAAAAGTTCATGTGTTCGAAGGCGTATATGGTAAAGGTGACGGAAGCTATGCAGTGAGTCAATATTATGTAGACCTTAGTGGTAAAATTTACAAAGATACCTATCCAAGCAATGGTAAATGTATGAGAGTAAAATAAAATTGAAAAGCTATGAATTTTGATATTGTATTTTAAAATTCATAGCTTTTGTTTTTTAATGCTAAATTAAGTTGTAGGTATAATGCTGAAAATTTATTATAATATTATTTTAGATTTTTCAACTTTTTATATATAATTTTTTTATTTTTAGAAGGAATGAAAACTCCTATAGAGAATTTTTCATTAAGTAATGCATATAAATTATACTAATAAAATTTTATTAGATAGGAGAAAAAAAGATGAAATATACTAAAATTTTAGCCCATAGAGGGGCTAGCGCTTATGCTCCAGAGAATACTATGGCTGCTTTTAAAAAAGCTATAGAAATGAATGCAGATGGAATAGAGTTAGATGTTCATTTATCTAAGGATGGATATATTGTAATTATCCATGATGAAAGGGTAGATAGAACTACAGATGGAAAAGGTGAAGTAAAAGGTTTTTCATTAGATGAATTAAAAAAGTTAGATGCAGGTTCTTGGTTTAGTGATGAATATAAAGGTGAAAAAATACCTACTTTAGAAGAACTTTTAAGTCTAATAAAAAATACAGGGATTTACTTAAACATAGAAATAAAAGCAGGTTATAGAGTTTATCCTAATATAGAAGAAAAAGTTATAGATATGATAGAAAAACATAAAATATTAGATAGAGTGATAATATCCTCCTTCGATCATTATTCTTTAGTGAGAGTTAAAGAAATAAATTCAAATATTAAAACAGGGATGCTTTATGAAGCGGCTTTGTATGAGCCTTGGGAATATGCTAGATCTATAAAAGTAGAAGCACTTCATCCTAATTATATTACTCTTACAAAGGAATTTATAGATAAAGCTTACATTAATGATTTGGAAGTAAATCCTTATACAATAAATGATGAAGCTAATATGAAAAGATTGATAAAAAATAAAATAACTAGCATCATTACTAATTATCCTGATAGAGCTTATAATATTATTTCAAAATTTAAACTATAAAACTTGTAAAATTAAATTTAGTTAAATATTTAAAGAGTGGAGATTTTAATACATATTTATTATGAATAAATATATATGTATTAGTTAAAATAAAAATATTAAATAGGTTTAGGCTTAAAGTTTTAATAGCATGAATAATGTTATCAAATTTTAGGCCTTATTGTTTTGCTTAGAAATAGTAACTTTATATTAATAAAAATCATGAGATAAAATATATTGGGAAATTAGGTATTTAAAATTGTAAATATAGAAATACTAAGGTTTATAAGAGAGTTTTTTATTGTAATATACTTTTCGGTAAAAGGTAAAAAGGGGGTATTTTGTGAAGAATATTTTTAGAATTTATATAAGAGATCTACAAAATATAATAACAAATTGGGTAGCTATAGTTGTAATGTTAGGACTTATGATATTACCTTCCTTATATGCCTGGTTTAATATAGAGTCTTCTTGGGATCCATACGCTAATACAAAGTCAATATCTGTAGCTGTAGTAAATAAAGATAAAGCTGCTGTTTTTAAGGGGCAAAGTATTAATGTAGGGCAGGAACTTGTAAATAAATTAAAAATAAATAAAAATATTGGATGGAAATTTGTTGATGAAAAAGAAGCTGAAAAAGGAGTAAAATATGGAAAGTATTATGCCAGTGTAATGATACCAGAAGACTTTTCTTATAAAATTTTATCTATAACTAGAGACAAACAAGAAAAACCTACCTTAATTTATTCTGTAAACGAAAAGAGTAATGCAGTGGCACCTAAGATAACAAGTAAAGGCGTTACAACAGTACAAAATGAGGTTACAAAAACCTTTGTAAAAACAGTAAATGGTATTATATTTGAAATATTTAATAAGTTAGGAATAGAGCTAGAAAAGGGAAAACCGAAACTTAAAGATTTAATGAATATGATTTTTTATGTTAATGATAAGATACCCCAAATAAACGCCTCTATAGATAAGCTAGAAAAAGGTGCTATAACCTTAGAGGAATTTATAGAAAAAATAAATAAGGATATTCCTTTAATAAAGGATACTATAAATAGGGCTTTAAGTGCAGGGGATAAAACAAAATTATTTTTATCAAAATCTAAAGAAGGAATAAATAATGTAGCACCCTATATAAAACAAGATTTAATTATAGCTAAAAAAATAAATAATACAGCAGAAGTTTTAATAGAGGAAGGTGTAGGAGGAATAGAAAAAAATTCTCAGCAAGCTAAAGAGGATTTAGTAGCATCAAAGAATAAGTTAACTAATGTAAAAGAAATTTTAAATAGTACATTGGAGTTAGTTGATATTATAAATAAAGATAAAAAAAATATTATATTGAACGATTTTGAAAATAGAATTAAAGATATGAAGGAGAGGGTAAATAATAAAATAGAAAATATAAATACTATAATAGCTTCTATAGATAGAGATGAAAAAGTATCTGTAGAAGTACTAAATAGGCTAAAAAATAAAGCCAATGGTATAGATTCTATACTAAAACAGATTATAGAGGATTTTAATCCTAAAATAGTACCATCTATAAATAACGTTCTTAATGATTTAATAGTTGTAGCAGATAATACTATACAACTGTTAAAGAATGCTAATGAAAATTTACCAGAGGCAACTGAGCTATTAGATAAAGGATATACTGGAGCAGAAAAAGGTATAAAAGGCATAAAAATTCTTAAATCTAATTTACCATCTATAGAAAGGTCTATAGGAGAAGTATCAAATAAGCTTAAAACTTTAGATGATGATAAAAGGCTAAATGAAATAATAAAATTAATGAAAAATAATGCGAAAATAGAAAGTGATTTTATATCCAACCCTGTAGAAATAAAAGAAAATAGAATTTATCCTATTCCTAATTATGGATCAGCCATGGCTCCTTTTTTTACAACTTTATCCCTTTGGGTAGGAGCATTAATTCTAGTTTCTATACTTTCAGTAGATGTAAAAGATATAAAAGGAGTAAAAAAACTAAAAGTACATGAAAAATACTTTGGCAGATATTTTACATTTATGACTATAGGTATATTTCAAGCTTTAATAGTTACTTTAGGGGACATATATTTATTAAAAGTATATGTATCAAATAAACCAATATTTATTTTATTTTCAATATTTATAAGCATAATATTTTCTATGATAATATATACATTAGTATCTCTGTTTGGTAATGTAGGAAAAGCTTTAGGAGTAATACTTCTAGTGCTTCAAATATCTGCTTCAGGAGGAACTTTTCCTATAGAAGTCACACCAGGGTTTTTTCAAAGGATAAATCCATTATTACCTTTTACTTATGCTGTATCAGGTATGAGAGAAGCGGTGGGAGGAGTTATAGAAGGTATACTTTTAAGAGATATAGTAATATTGCTAATTTATTTTACTCTATCAATACTATTAGCCTTATTATTAAAGAAAAAATTGGAAAAAATAAACAAAAACTTTGTGAAAAAGTTTAAAGAAAGTGGTTTAGTTGAAGAATAAATTAATTAATAAGTAACATTAGTTACGGAATTTTTAATTGAAAAATATTAGTATATAAATATACAAAACATGATCCCTTTAGTTCATGCTATAGGAGAGATTTGAAGGAGGATTTATTACATGATAAAAAAGCCATTAATAAAAAATATAGATTTTGCAAGACCCATAGAGATGGAATCTTTAGTAAATTATGAGGAGGGTACGGTAGTAAGTAGAACTTTGGCACAAGGAAAGCCACTAAGTGTAACTTTATTTGCTTTTGATAAGGGTGAAGAAATAAGTTCTCATTCAGCTTCAGGAGATGCTATGGTTTATATTCTAGATGGTGAAGCAGAAATAACTATAGGAGAAGAAAAGTTTAATGTTAAAAAAGGAGAAACTATAGTAATGCCGGCTAATGTACCCCATGCATTATTAGCTACAGAAAGATTTAAAATGCTTTTAACTGTAGTCTTTAGTTTATAATAAATTTATAATTTTTAAGTAAAAATTTAATTAGTTAAATGTTACTTAGCAGAAAAATATATAAGTTATGTTTGTAAGATTTCTAAAATTATAAATTTTATTTCAAATGAAAAAGCTATGAAATATATAGTTAATACCTTAATTTCATAGCTTTTAAGTATTTATATCATTTATTTCCTAATAAATCTAAAAAATATTTAATAAAAATTTTATTTCTAATTGCTTTTTCTATTATATAATAGATTTATTGCATAAAGTGTTATTTAGTCAAATATTCTTACAAACTTTATAGAGTACATATCAGCCATAATTAAATCATTAGTATCTACCTCATCTATTAAAATGTAGCTTATTCCAACGCCTACTAAGGTTCCTTCTCTATCTATTAACATATTGGTACCTATTAGAAACTCTATTTTTACTCTTTTACCTATTTGAGTTTTTAAAAAACCTTGATTATATAAGATATCATCTTGTATAGAAGGCATAAATTGAGCATTAGGGCTAGGTGCAGGTGTAGGTGTAGGTGTAGATTGAGGTTCATTAGTGATCATAGGTGATCCATTATCAGTATATATAGAATTTTCATTTTCATTAGTTATGTTATTGTTGCATCTATTCATATCACTGTAATTTATGTTATCCATAGAAGAAGCCATATTAGGCATATATGGATTATACATTGGGAAATTACCCCAAGCCATGTAAGGCATAGGCCTCATATTCATATTTTCATTACTAGGATTATTTTCTAAATAAGGATAATCATCAATAAACATAAAATTCCTCCTAATTTATTTATTAAGTTTGTGCATATAACTCAGTGGGATTATAAAAGCAATGCTGAACAACTCTTACTTGGAAAGATCCAGTACCATTTGCTGGAAAAGTATAAGGGCAACTTGGTCTAAAAGGATTAAAATACCAAAGAGAATACCCTATATTATATAGTCTATTACCAGATAATGCCCAGTCGGCTATATCATAGTGTACTTGCTCTGGCGGAGTAGCCCAAATAGTTTGGGGATTAGGAATTCCTCTTAATACATCTCTCACACAATCAAATTGGCCAGGTTGATAAATAACATTTCTTAAATTACCTTGACCAATTCTGTGATATTCACCATAAGGCACTCTAACTCTATTCATAACTACAGTAGCTACGGCTTGCATTCCATTTTGCCCTTCACCACCAGCTTCACATTTTATAATTCTAGCTAATAATTCCCTATCGGAATATGCCATAAAAATACACCTCATAAAAAGTCATTACAATATTAATTTATTCATAGTATCAAAAAAAGTACTAATTATTTTAAACTTTTGTTGAAATATTATAAGTTGAAGAGATTATTATTTTAATAGAAGCTTTTTGTAAGAAATATTTACTGTGAGGATAGTTTAAGCTATTTTGTATAGTGATTTATTAATATTATACAGTTGGCAATTGTTATTAAATTTAATATAAAATTTCTTCTAAGGATTCTAAGTCTTTTATAGTTATTATATTTTTCTCAACATCTATTAACTTATCATTTTTCATATTAATAAGTTCCCTTGAGAGAGATGGTCTGGGTATACCGAAGGTTTCAGCCAAAGCCTGTCTGGACATATTTAATTTTAAAGTCAAACTATTTTGAGTTCTATATTGATCTAATAAAAAACTAGAAATTTTTTGACGAATAGTTTCATAAGATAAATTCTTCACTTTTTTATTTAACATTAATATTTTATTGGATAGAAGTCCCATTAAGTTATTTAAAATTAAAGAGTCCAAACTACAAAGTTTAATAATATCTTCCTTAGATATAAACATAACCTTACTATTAGAGTTAGATAGTATAGTAGAAGGATATTTATTCATAGAAGAAAATACAATAACTTCACCAAAAATATCTCCAGTGACTAAGGTTGTAATAGTAACAGTCTTTCCAGAAGAAAATAATTTTTGTATTTCCATGCTCCCATCTAATATAATACCTATAGTAGAGCAGGCATCACCTTCTATAGCGATTATTTCATCTTTCTTATAATCTTTTACTTTATAATTTATATTCTTAAGAATTTTTTCTATGCATTTTTCATCAAAATCTTTAAACAATATACATTTACTTAAAATAAAAAAAATATTATTCATAAACAAACCTCCGTAAATTTTATGATGGTAACATTAGTTACAGAATTATTTACATAATAGTACTATAATAAATATATAAAATCAACAGGAGGAATATAAAAATGATTAGAAAGATAGTTAATATAGATAAAGAAAAATGTAATGGATGTGGATTATGCGTAACAGCTTGTCATGAAGGAGCTATAGAGCTAATAGATGGTAAAGCAGTTTTAATTAGTGATGAATATTGTGATGGGTTAGGAGATTGTCTTCCAGAATGTCCAACAGGAGCTATAAAAATAGTAGAAAGAGAAGCTGCAGAATATAATGAAGAATTAGTAGAAAAAAGAATGGCTATGAAAAAGCCAGCAGAAGAAAATAAAGAAAAAATGCCCTGTGGATGTCCAGGAACTATGGCAAAGGCTATTAAGAGACCAGTAAAAAATGTTAACTTAAATATAGAAGAAAAAACTAAAAAAAGTGATGAGAAAATGAATATGGATTCAGAATTACAACAATGGCCTGTACAAATAAAATTAGTGAATACAAAAGCTCCATATCTACAAGATGCAAATTTATTAATAGCAGGGGACTGTACAGCATATGCTTATGGAGATTTTCATAAAAAATTTATAAAAGACCGTATAACGTTAATAGGATGTCCAAAACTAGATGATAATGAATACTATAAAGAAAAAATAGCAGAAATATTAAAAAACAACAACATAAAAAGTATAACTGTAGTAAGAATGGAAGTACCTTGTTGTGGCGGCATAGTAAATGCAGTTAAACAGGCTATGTTAAAATCAGAAACTATAGTGCCATTTAATGAAGTAATAATAAGTACAGATGGAAGAATAAAATAAAGAAATTACGACGTAATGGCCTTTAAAGGTTGAAAATTAAAACAAGAAATACTTTTAGTCAATAGATAGCTATAAAAATAAAGAATACTAGTATTTGTGCCCTAATATTTAAGCTAAAACCCTAATGTCATTTTCACAAATGAAGTATTCTAATTATTTTTCTAGATATCTATTTTCTCTAAAAGTATTTCTTGTTTTAATATCTTTAAAATCGGAGACTTTTGGGATAGTTAGTATATATTTTTGTATGTGAAATCTTTAATTCTAACAAAAATAAGTGGCGTAGCCATTCAAGTAAAATCTGTATAATAAAAAAGGTATATATTTATAAGGTTAGTAGAATTTATAACAACTGCAATTTGTAAATTATTAACTAAATTAATTGATTTATTTTATTAAATTGTTTTGCTAACGCAAATAGCTTTAAGTGTAATTTAAATTCATATAAATATTATGAAGGATACGATTTTTTGATACGCTACGCATGAATTTTCTAACAAGAATTTTTTTCAAGTCCTCACTTAAAAGAATATAAATAGCTGAAAATTTTTAAAATATCTAAATAACTTAATAAACAAAAATATAATTGTGGATTTTACAAAACAGAGTGGAGTAAAATCTTCCTTTGGTGCCTCATGCTCTACAGGAAATTATCTTTAAAGAGTTATGCTAACTACCCTTGGTTTAAAAAATAGGGATATGTGGTGTAAAAGGCATTTGAACAAGATTAGAGATTCTTAGTTGTTTTTCCAAAATATATATATGTTCCAAATCATTGTCTGAGCGTTCAGCGAGTTATGATTTGGAACCATATATTTTAAGAAAAAACAAGTTAGAATCTCTTATTGAAGTGAGTTGCCTTTCTAACCACATATCCCTTTTTTAAACCAAGGGTAGTATATATCCCTTTTAAGTCGTAATTTTCTTAATTTAGCTAGTATTTTTTATTTAGCTTTTTTCATATTCTGTTTATATTTTATAATATCCTCAATTGAAAGAACGGTTAAATTATGTTTCTTAGCAAAATCAATTATTTGTGGTAAGCGAGCCATAGTTCCATCAGGATTAGTAAGTTCACACAAAATTCCTGCAGGTTTATATCCTGCTAAATGCATTAAATCAACAGTGCCTTCTGTATGGCCAGGTCTAGTTAAAACACCACCTGAACGTGCACGAAGTGGAAAAACATGACCAGGATGACATAAGTCTTCAGGTTTGCAGTCATCTTTTATAGCAGTAAGAATTGTAGTAACTCTATCCGTAGCGGAAACACCTGTAGTTACTCCTTCTTTAGCTTCAATTGAGACAGTGAATGCAGTTTCGTACTTACAAGTATTATTAGGTACCATTTGAGTTAAACCTAATTTTTTTACTTTTTCATCTGTTAAGCAAAGACAAACAATACCGCTACATTCTCTTATTAACATAGCCATTTGAGGAGCTGTAATAGTTTCAGCAGGAAAAATAAGATCTCCTTCATTTTCACGATTTTCATCATCAACAAGAAGTATTCCTTTACCTTGTTTAAGATTGTGCAATGCTTTTTCTACACGTTCCAAAGAATTACCAAACTGAGATAATAGTGATTCGTTCATTTAAAATTCCTCCAAATTATGAAAAATTTTATATAAAGCACCTCAGTTTTTTTATTGTATGTATATTATTTTTACCTAAATGACACATAAAAACTCCCCTTAAGCAACCTTAAGGGGAGTTGAAAACACAATAAATATACATAATAAAAAAATACGCATAATTAATTATATTTACCTTCTTTCATCCAGACTATACTGTCGGCTTCGGAATTTAACCGAATCTGCCTTATGGCTTGCGGGCTATACCGCCGATAGGGAATTTCACCCAACCCTGAAGGATACTTTATATAACTTTATTATTAATATAACACTTGGAAATTACCTTGTCAAACTAAAATATAAATTAATATACAAATTATCAAATAATGGGTAATTGAAAGTTATTATGTCACAATTTTCTAAAATGTTATTGAAGATCTTTTAACAGCTGCACTTATTGCATTATAAAGTATTATTGTAGCAATTGTATTTATTACACAAGCAGGTAATACAACAGTTAAAACTAAAGTCATAAATGGAGCTGGTAGAGAAACTAATAATAAAGCAGAACCTAAGAAAACAAAACCACTTATAAAGGTTCCTGTGATTGATAATATAATCATTCTTGCTTGATTTTTAACTTTTCCGTCTGTAAATTTAACTAATAGGAATAATATATTTGTAGTAACTATTTTATCTATTAGATTAGGAATTTGTCCTGCAGGAAAAGTGGTTGTAGCTGCTGTTAAAATTCCTGATAGAATACCAATTACTAGTGTAGTTTTATAGTCCTTTGCAATTATTAAGGATATAAACATCATAGCCAATAAAAAATCTGGTTTCATTCCAAATAGTAGTGGAGGTGCAATTTGATGTAATAATAAGCCTATGGCTAAAAGTAGTGAACAGATTATCATTTTCTTTAAATTCATAATAATATCCCCTTTCGAATATAAAAAATAATTTGTTTTAAAATATAAATTCCATTGCCAATCACATTCTTCAGTTCAAGCCATAGTTACACCTTCTTCCAATATTTTTTATGAAGTTTGATTATAAAAAACAATAAAATAATTTCTTTAACTACTATTTCACAAATTTATAGTTAGAGTTAGTATTTTGATTTTTAGTATTATAGTTGAAAAAATTACTTGAATTATCAAATAAAAGTATTTATTCTTTTATAAATTAATTTCGACAAATAAAAAAATCTTCTATCCTAATATTATTAGGACGAAGATTATATTCGCGGTGCCACCTAATTTATGTTTAAATAATAGTAATTTAAACATATCTCAAATTCAGGTACTAACATACCCTATCCCTTTTAACGGTAGGCTTCCGATAAATACTACTTTCTATAAAAGATTTCGCTTTATTTCTCCAAGGTCCATTCACTAAAGCTCCTATTGTTAAGATTACACCATCCTTAACTCTCTTTAAATATTCCTCTTAGTTACTCTTCCTTATCAATGAATTAGATTATTTATTTTTTAAAAGTATAACATAATAACTTAACAAAGTAAAGTGATAAATAAAAATTTTATTATATTATTTATAAGTAAAGGTTGACAAAAAAACATATACTGTATATATTATATATATACAGTATATACGATATAAGGTAAGGTGTTTATGAATGAAGATATTAATATCTAATGCTTCAGAGCAACCTATATATGAACAGATCCTTTGCCAAATAAAAGCCGCTATAATACAAGGAGAATTAAAAGAAGGGGAGATACTTCCATCTATAAGGAATTTAGCCAAAGAAGTCGGAGTAAGTGTTATAACTACAAAACGAGCTTATGAAGAGCTTGAAAAGGAAGGCTTTGTAGAGACCGTAAAAGGGAAAGGAACTTTTGTAGCTGCTCAAAATAAGGAGCTTTTAAAGGAAAAGAAAATAAAAATTATAGAAGAAAAATTAAATGAAGTTATAGAAGAAAGTAAATTATTAGGTATATCTTATGAAGAAATTTTAGAAATACTTAAAATATTATATTTTCAATAAATTACTTGGCTATGCACTTAGCAGCGTTTAGCTCTCAATTTTATAGAAAATCAGGGAATTAAAATCTTAAGTAGAGAAGAGAAATTTATAATTTAGACTAAGTTGGTTACATAGGATGATGATGTTATGCTAGATTATTACAAAGGGTGAGATTGGAGTATTCTCAATGATATAAATAGAGAAAATGGTCACAGGAAAAGGAGTGTGTAAATATATGGATAAAATATTAGAAGTGAAAAATTTAAAAAAAGAGTATAAGGATTTTTCATTAGAAAATATAAATTTCCAATTGGATAGAGGATATATTATGGGATTTATAGGGCCTAATGGGTCAGGCAAAAGTACTACTATAAAATTAATTATGAATTTAATAAAAAAGGATTCTGGAGATATAAAGATATTTGGCATGGATAATATAAGACATGAAAAAGAAGTAAAGGAAAAAATAGGCTTTGTATATGACGAAAATTATTTTTATGACCATGTAAACATAGAAACTATGAAAAAAATAATAGCTTCTTTTTATAAAGGATGGAGTGATAAAATTTTTAATAAATATTTAAAAACTTTTGATTTAGATCCTAAGAAAAAAATAAAAAATCTTTCTAAAGGTATGAAAATGAAGTTTTCCTTAGCTTTAGCTCTTTCCCATAATGCGGAACTTATAATAATGGATGAGCCTACAGCAGGATTAGACCCTGTATTTAGAAGGGAAATTTTAGATATACTATATGATTTAATACAGGATGAAAATAAAAGTGTATTTTTTTCTACTCATATAACTACGGATCTAGAAAAAATAGCAGATTATATAACTTTTATAAATAAAGGAAAGATGGTTTTTTCAGAAAATAAGGATGAAGTAATGGAGAAATATGCTTTAGTAAAGGGTGGTATAGATTTTTTAAATGAAGAAACAAAAAAATATTTTCTAGGTATAAATAAAAATTCTTTTGGCTTTGAAGGACTAACTACTTCAGCAAATATTATAAAAGAAATAACTAAAAAGGGAGAACTTATAATAGAAAAACCAAGCTTAGAGGATATTATGGTTTATACAGTAAGGGGGGAGGAATAAATGCTAAATTTAATAAAAAAGGATTTAATTATTACTAAATCATATATAATTAAAACTTTAGCTATTTTAGCATTTTATATGTTCATTTTTGATAAAACAGATAAACAAGGCATATGTGTACTTAGTATTTATTTAATAGTATATATACTTATTTCAATGTCCTTTTATTATGGAGAAAGAATAAGGGAGGGCTATATGTTAAAATCCCTTCCGGTTAAGAAAAATGAGGTGGTTTTAGCTAAGTATGCTTCTGTAATAATATACTTTATATCATCTTTAATATTAATGTATATAATTAATTTTATAGTTTATATATTAAATTTTAAAAATATAATTCAATTTCCAAAAATTAGTACTATTTTTTTTAGTTTGAGTATTATATTTATTTCTATGGCAGTACAATTACCTATATATTTTAAACTTGATCATAGTAAAGCAAGGATTGTAAATACTTTTGTATATGGTGGGATTTTTGCTGTGTTATACATTATATATGATAATAATCATTTGAATAATTATATAACAACTCATAATAATGCTAATAATGTATATGAAAAATTTATTTTAATAATTACAATAATAAGCATAATTTTATTTATTATATCTTCTGTTTTATCCATGAAAATATATGAAAAGAGAGAGAGTATGTAACATGAAAAGTATTATTAATTTAATAATTAATGATTTAATATTATGCAAAAATATCTTCTTGGTTGCTATACCTATGATAATATTTTTAACTTTTACAGGATTACAATGCAGTATAGATGGAAATCATCATTATGTATATATTTATGTTATAGCCATGGGTTCTTATATATTAATAAATTATGTGGAACAAATTATGAATAAAAATAAGAGTAATATCTTTATGTATAGTTTGCCCATTGAAAAAAACAATATGGTTTTAGAAAAATATTTATTTATAATTGGTATAAATATAATAAATTGGGGTATATGTATTTTAACAACTGTGATATTTTCAATTATTTTAAAGGGTAGACTTATAGCAAATATATGTTCTATAGATGATTTGGTTTTTGTAATTACTTTAATTTCTATATATTATAGTATATACTATCCTTTCTATTTCAAACTAGGACCTAATAAACTAAATCTTTTTAATAGATGTATATATATGTTTATAATTCTTTTACCTGTGATTATTCAAAGAATAATAGAAATGTTAAATATATCTATATCTAAAAAAGGTTTTTATGAACAAATTAATATTATACAGAGTAAATTTTTATGGATTATACTATTTGATATTATAATGATTACTATTTCAGCCTATATATCTATAATAATTCATAAAAATAAAACTGTTATGTATGAATAATATATTAAAACTTTAAAATAATAAAAAGATATAATTAATTTTGGGAGAGATATATATGATTATAGGTACAGCTAAAATATATTTATATGCTAATTGGGTTCATTCTTTAAAAGAGAAAAGAATGATAGTGAAAAGTATAATTTCTAAAACAAAAAATAAATTTAATGTGTCTATAGCTGAAGTAGAAATGCAGGATATACATCAGAGTTTTGTTATAGGCATAGCCTGTGTAAGTAATAGTACAAAACAAGCAGATAGCATAATACAAAATGTAGTAAATTATATAGAAGGAAATACAGAAGCCATAGTTCAGAATATAGAAACTGAAATTATATAAAGAAATTTGATAAACCTTTACAAAAAAAAAATTAAAGTATATAATGAAAATATAAAACATAATAGTATGTAAATGCAGGGGTGCCGTAAAGGCTGAGAGGAAAACTTTCTAACCCTTTGAACCTGATGTAACTAAGATTACCGTAGGGAGCATTATAGTATATATAGTAAATTATATATAGTATAAAAAGCTTACCTTCGGGTGGGCTTTATTTTTTTATTTTTAAATTATAATTTAATGTTTTTAAGTTAGAAGGGATGCAAATGTTATTTGATAAAAAGCAGGATAAATTTAAAGAGGAATGTGGAGTTTTTGGAATTTTTAAAAATTATACCTCAGAGCTTGGAGAAACATTTTATCCTGGGTTAGTATCTCTTCAACATAGAGGAGAAGAAAGTGCAGGAATAAGTTATACAAATAATGAGGGAATGGAAACTAAAAAAGTTTTAGGAGTAGTTTCTAATCTGTTTTCTAAAGAAGATTTTTATAAAATTCAATATTTTTCAGCTATAGGACATGTTAGATATTCAACTAGTGGAGATACATATATTAAAAATGCACAACCTTTTCAAGAGGAGGTTATACAGGGGTCTATTTCTTTAGCTCATAATGGAAATTTATTAAATTATTTAAATATTAAGTATGAATTAGAGAAAAAAGGTAAAATATTCAAAAGTAATTCAGATTCTGAAATTATACTAAAGTTTATATTAGAACAAATTGAAGAAGGGAATGAAATAGAAAAAGCCATATCCTGTGCTATTGATACTTTAAAGGGTGCTTTTTCAGTACTTATTTTAATGAAAGACAAGCTAATAGGTTTTAGAGATAAAAAGGGAATAAGGCCTTTATGTCTAGGAAAAGTAGAAGGAAATTATGTTTTATCTTCAGAAAGCACTTCCATAAATGTTGCAGGAGGAGAATACATAAGAGATGTACAGCCAGGGGAAATAGTGATTATAGATAAAAAAGGAATAAAATCCATAAAAAATAAAGAGGCAGGTTGCAACTGCATATGTGCCCTAGAATATATATATTTTTCACGACCAGATAGTATAATAGATGGAATAAATCTATCCCAATTTAGAATTAAATGTGGAGAAAAGTTATATGAAAAATACAAATTAAACTCAGATATTGTAATGGGAGTACCTGAATCGGGTAATTTTGCAGCTTTAGGTTATTCTAAGGCATCAAATATACCCTATAGTATAGGTCTTATTAAAAATTCTTATGTAGGTAGAAATTTTATAAAAGCTACAGAAAAGGAAAGAAAAAGGGATATAAATATAAAAATAAATGCCATAAAAAGTATAGTTCAAGGTAAAAGTATCATTGTGATAGATGATTCTATTGTAAGAGGTACTAGTAGCAAAAAGGTAGTATCTTCTTTAAGAAATGCAGGGGCAAGGGAGGTTCACTTTATGGTGGCATCTCCTAAAATAAATTATTATTGTAATCTAGGTATAGATATAAAAAATAAAAAAGAACTTTTATCTTTTAAAAAAACTAAGGAAGAAATGAAGAAGTTTATAGAGTCAGATAGCTTAGAATTTTTAAGTTTAAAAGATATGAAACAGTGTTTAAATAATTCTAGTATTTGTACAGGTTGTTTTAATGGAGGTTATGCTGATTATTAAATTTCATAGTTAGTGTAGTGTGTGTGAAAATTTGTAACAGAACATAAATTTAATTAGCTTTTAACATTGATTTCTTTTTTCCTACTAAAATGTAATGTTTTGATGGTAAAGCTAACTATTATTATATTTCGATAGGTTTAGGGAAAGCAATGTACATATAAACAAATAAAATCCAGGTAGAATATTCTACAGGAGATATGAAAAGGAGAAATGTTATTATGAATTATACAACTCAAATGGATGCTGCTAAAAAGGGAATAGTTACAAAAGAGATGGAAATAGTAGCTAAAAAGGAAAACATGGATGTAAAAGATCTTATGGAACTAGTATCCAAAGGTAAGGTTGCTATACCTGCTAATAAAAATCATAAAGCTTTAGATCCAGAAGGAATAGGACAAGGACTAAGAACTAAGATAAACGTAAATTTAGGAATATCTAAAGATTGCTATAATATAGATATGGAATTAGAAAAAGTACAAAAAGCAATAGACATGAAGGCAGAAGCTATAATGGATTTAAGCTGCTTTGGAAAGACAGAAGAATTTAGAAAAAGATTGATAGGCATGTCACCAGCTATAATAGGGACTGTTCCTATATATGATGCAGTAGGTTTTTATGATAAAGAATTAAAAGATATTACAGCAGAAGAATTTTTAAAGGTAGCAGAGAAGCATGCAGAGAATGGAGCAGACTTTTTAACAATACATGTAGGTATGAATAGAAAAACTGCTTGTGCTTTTAAGAAAAATCCAAGAAGAATGAACATAGTTTCAAGGGGAGGATCTCTTTTATACGCATGGATGGAACTAAATAATAAAGAAAATCCATTCTATGAAAGATTTGATGAACTTTTGGATATATGTGAAAAATATGATGTTACATTAAGCTTAGGGGATGCTTGTCGTCCAGGCTGTATAGAGGATTCAACAGATGCAAGTCAAATAGAAGAACTTATAGTTTTAGGAGAACTTACTAAAAGAGCTTGGGAGAGAAATGTACAAGTTATAATAGAGGGACCAGGACATATGACTTTAGATGAAATAGAGACAAATATGAAAATAGAGAAAAAACTATGTCATGGAGCTCCTTTCTATGTTTTAGGACCAATAGTTACAGATATAGCCCCAGGTTATGATCATATAACTTCAGCTATAGGAGGAGCTATTGCAGCAACTCATGGTGCAGATTTTTTATGTTATGTAACTCCAGCAGAACATTTAAGATTACCAAACTTAGATGATATGAAGGAAGGAATAATAGCATCAAAGATAGCAGCCCATGCAGCAGACTTAGCTAAAGGAATAAAAGGAGCGAGAGATTGGGATAATGCTATGGCTAAAGCTAGAAGGGAGTTAGATTGGGAAAAAATGTTTGAGTTATCCATAGATGAAGAAAAAGCTAGGAGATATAGAGAAGAATCTAAGGCAAAGAGTAAAGATTCTTGTACAATGTGTGGAAAAATGTGTGCAGTAAGAAATATGAATAGAGTTACAGAAGGAAAAGATTTAAATATGTTAAGAGATGAGGATTAATGGATAGAGGTGACTATAATGGCAAATATAAATTTAAGTTTACAAATACTACCTGTAGTTAGTGAAGAAGAGATATATCCAGTAGTAGATAAAGTTATAGAACTTATAAAATCTTATGGAGTTAAATATGAGGTAGGACCTATGGAAACTACCATGGAAGGTGAGATGGATATTCTTTTAGATATTGTTAAAAAAGCTCAGGATATATGTGTTAATGAAGGAGCTAAAAGAGTTATTTCTGTCATAAAGATAGATTATAAACCAGAGGGTGTTACAATGGATGAAAAAACTTATAAATATAAAAAATAGATTACAGTCATAAGAAGGAAAAATCATTATACATGGCGAACTTTATACAGGTAAGGTTGGAAGGGTAAGTTATACGTACTAAAAAAACTTACTACTTCCTTGCAAAAAGTCATTAACAATGCAGATTTGCCTCTTATAATAAGGGGGGAAATGCAAGAGTGAAGCTAGGCAAGAAGTAAATAGGTGTTTTCGTACAAGTTCACCATTTGGATTAATGGATGCTAAATCAGATTTTAAGTTACCTTTACAACGATCACACAATTTTTCAACTTTTTCTAATTTCAACAAAATTAAAAAAAAGACCATAATGTACTTTAATTTTATAGAACCTCTAAATAGAGGTTCTACTTTTTTTACTCACTTATATATAATTTTATTTTTTCTATTCTATTATTAGATACTTTTTCTATTTTGAATATTAAATTATTATATTCTATTTGCGAACTTACATTACATTTAGGGATAGCTCCAGTTATGTCTAATATAAATCCACCTAGAGTATCAAAATTTTCTGAGGGTAATTCTAAATTAAGTTTTTCATTTAAATTATCTATGGTTATGGAAGCATCCAATAAGAAAGTATTAGCATTTATTTTTATTATTTCTTCAGTATTATCTTCATCATACTCATCAGATATATTTCCCATAACTTCTTCTATTAAATCTTCCATAGTAACTATACCAGAAAATCCTCCATATTCATCAATAAGTATAGAAATATAACTCTTATTTGTTTGCATTTCTTTAAATAGAGAATCGATAGCTTTTGTTTCTGGTATAAAATAAGGGGCTCTTAATATATTTATTAAATCTTCCTTTTTTATATTTTGTTTATTTATAATAGAAAACATATCTTTTATATGTAGAATTCCTATAATATTATCGATATCATCTTCATATAGAGGAACTCTAGAATAACGTTCTTCTAACATATTATTAATAAGCCTTTTAGGAGAATCATTTATATCCATTGCAAATACACTAGTTCTAGGTGTCATTATTTCTTTAGCAAGAGTATTGTCAAAATCAAAGATACTATTGATCATTTCTTTTTCTGTGGAATTAAAAACGCCTGTTTCTTCACCTAAATCAATCATTTTTTTTATTTCCTCTTCTGATATTTTTTCTTCTATATTTTTATAGTCAATTCCTAAAATTTTTAATAAAAAATTAGTAGAGTAGGTCAATATATTTACAAAAGGAAGAGATATTTTCATAAAGATGATTATTGGTTTAATTGAAAACAATGCTATTTTTTCTGAATTACCTAAAGCTATTCTTTTCGGTAATAATTCTCCAAAGACAAGAGTTAAATAAGACAATAAGAGAGTAGTTAAAAACAAGGCTACACTACTGCTTTTAGGAATATTTAATCGCTTAAAAAATATCTCAATATATTTTGATATACTTGTAGCGGCAGAAGCACTGGCCAAAAATCCTGCTAAGGTTATTCCAACTTGTATAGTAGCTAAAAATTTACTAGGTTCTTTTAAAAGCTTTAGTAGAATTTTTGCTTTTTTCACTTTATTCGTGGAAGAGTTTTCTTCAGTAGCATCATCTATTATAGTATTTAATTTGTTTTTATTTAAAGAAATTATTGCCATCTCTGCAGAGGAAAAAAATGCATTTATAATTATTAGAATTAATATTAAAAATAATTGCATACCAATATTATTCATAAAAATTCACTCCTTCTTATATAGTGTATCTTCTATTACAGTTTTTATAATAAAAAATCATAACAAAAAATAAATGTAAAATTAAAGTATATATGGTAGCAATATAGATAAATTCTTAAAATAACTTTGCTACGCTTCAATATATTCAATGTTAATAAGATAAATAATACAATATATAAATTGAGGTTATAAATATAACAATATATAATGAAGATAAGAATCACTTTATTAAAATAATTATTTCCAAAGAAATATATTTAATGTTAAAAGATATCAATATTAAGTTTTTTATAATATGTAAAGCTTTAAATCATAAATAAAAAGGGGGAAAATTAAATTTGTTTATGTTAGAGGAGTTTAAGGGATTAACGCAAGAGCAAAAATATGAAAACATGCTCTTATTTTTGAAGGGACAATTACTTGGTGAAAAAGATGTAATAACAAATCTTAGTAATGCTTCATCTATTATAATGGCTTTAACAGATAACTTAAATTGGGCAGGATTTTATTTAATGAAAGATGAAGAATTAGTTTTAGGACCATTTCAAGGAATGCCAGCCTGCAATAGAATAAATATAAGCAAAGGTGTGTGTGGAGCATCTGTATCATCTAGGACGGTTAAAAGAGTAGATGATGTACATAAATTTGAAGGGCATATAGCTTGTGATAGCTTAACTAACTCTGAATTAGTAGTCCCTATAATCAAAGAAGATAAAATTTTAGGAGTGTTGGATTTAGATAGTATAAAATTTGGAAGATTTACAGAACTTGAAGAAAAATATTTTCAAAAATTTGTACAAATCCTTGTAGAAAATATAGATTGGAGTTGTAATTAATGATGAGAGATAAAATATTTAAAACTTTAGACAGATTAGTAAAAATACCTAGTATATCAGGAACAGAAAAAGAAAATTTAGCAGTAGATGAAATCTACAATATATTAATGGATATAGATTATTTTAAAAATAATAAGAGTAATGTAAAAATACATAATATAGAAGGGGATATGCATAACAGATGCTTTTTAACAGCATTATTAGAAGGTAGTAAACCATCAAAGGATATAATAATATTAACAGGACATTTAGATGTAGTAGATATAGATGAATTTGGCACTTTAAAAAATATAGCTTTTGATTATAAAGAGTATACCCGAAAAGTATCAGATTTGGTATTGGATCAGGATTCAAAAGAAGATTTGGATTCTAATGAGTGGATATTTGGTAGAGGCACAGCAGATATGAAATATGGACTAGCTCTTTATATAGAATTAATAAGAGAGTTATCAAAAGATAGAGACTTTAGAGGGAATATATTGTTTTTAGCAGTACCAGGAGAGGAAAGTAACTCAGAAGGAATGTTAGGAGCAATACCTTATTTATCTAAATTAAAAGAAGATGGGCATAACTTTAAATCTTTATTTTTATCAGAATGTTGTATACCTAAATATGAGGGAGACGATGCTAAAAGAATCTACATAGGCTCTGTGGGAAAAATAATGCCAACCTTCTTTTGTGTAGGAAAAGCAACTCATGTAGGAAATCCTTTTGGAGGGTTAAATCCTAATTTATTAGTATCTGAAATAAATAAACTCATGGAATATAATGTAGAGCTAAGTGATAAATATGAAAAAGATATAACACCACCACCTGTTTGTTTAAAACAATCAGATTTAAAAGAATTATATTCTGTACAAAATCCTGTATATGCATATTCTTATTATAATTTATTAACTATACAAAAGACACCAGAAGAAATCATGGAAACATTAAAGTCTATAGCAAAGGAAGCTTTTTATAATGCTCTTGAAATAATCAAAGAAAATTATAAAAAATATAAAGCAATATATGAAAGTAAATTAGAAGCAGATTTAGATGTAGAACCTAAAATCATAACCTTTGAAGAATTATATAAAGAAGTATTAAAGGAAAATAAAGATTTTCAAAAACATATAGAAGAATCTATAGAAAAATGGAAAAAAGAAAAATTAGATAATCAAACTATAGGAATAAAAATAATAAAAGAGACCTTTGAACACTATAAATATCAACAACCTATGATAGTAATTGCATACAATGTACCTTATTATCCACATAGATATTTTGATAGTGAAAATCCTAAATACACTAATTTATTAAACTCATTAGATAATATGAGAAATTATGCAAAAGAAAAATATGATATAGATATAGAAAAGGAAAATTTTTTCATGGGTATAAGTGATTTAAGCTATACAGGTTTAGATGAAAAATTCAATATAGAAAGCATTTGTGGAAATATGCCTGGATTAGGTTACACATATAATTTTCCAGAAAAAGAGCTAAAGAAATTTGATATACCATCTGTAGTATTTGGAGGTTTTGGAAAGGATTTTCATAAATATACAGAAAGATTAAATATCCCATATTCTATGGATATAGTTCCAGAATTGTATATGTATATCTTAAAGGAAATACTACAGTAAATAAGGAAATTATAACTTAAAGGAAGTTATACCACAGCCTATTAAAAAGGGATATGTGGCTACAAAGGCGTCTCAATTCGCTAAGAGATTTCAATTTGTTTTTTTTGTAAAATATATTGAAAAAAATGAAACTCGCTGACCGCTCAAACAATCATTTTTTTCTTAATATATTTTCAAAAAACAAATAAGAATCTCTAAGCTTTTTCAAATGTCTTTTATGCCACATATCCCTATTTTTAATAGGCTGAAGTTAGCATAACTCTTTAAAGATAATTTCCTATGGGGCAAGAGAGGTACAAGAGGAAGATTTTACTCCACTCTGTTATGTAAAATCCATAATTATATTTTCTTTTATAGGATATTTATGGATTTATAGATATATTAAAAATTTTTAGTTATTTATATTCTTTTCAGTAAGGGATTCAAAAAAATTTTCGATAGAAAATTAATGCAGTAGCATGTAAAAAGACTATATTTTTATAAGATTTATAATGTATGTACTTACAATTTAAACTATTTGTGATAGCAAACAAATTTAATAGTGGATAGGTTATGAATAAGTAATAGCTAATAAGTATATTAAACTATAAAAAACTCTATGAATTTTATCCATAACTCTTAACCCTTACTTCTTACCTCCTCTATAAATTCCAATTCAATTAGAATGGCTACACCAATTATGCTTAATTAAACTTAAAATTTTTCACATAAAACTAAATACTAATTTCCGGCTACGTTATGGCTTTTTTGAAGTCATCTATATTAAATTAAAATTTAATCTTATAATTTTTAAATCAATAATTAGCTTAACATAAATATTATAATTAAAGATTTTGTGTATAGTAGCGGAACAAAATCATCCCTTTGCGGGTTTTCTCCCAGTAGGAAATTATTATAACAACTTTTAAAGGTATTAAAACAAGAAATGCTTTTAGGGAAAATAGATATCTAGAAAAATAATTAGAATACTTTATTTGTGAACTAATATTTAAGCGTGAAGTAAACAGGACGTTTACTTAGCCTTGTTGCCACAGGACGTGGCATTAGAGCGTTAGCTTAAATATTAGGTCAAAAATATTAGTATTCTTTATTTTTATAGCTATCTATCCACCAAAAGTATTTCTTGTTTTAATTTTCAACCTTTAAAAGTCCTTACGTCGTAATTTCCTTAAGTGTTGACAAAAGTATGTAGTAACAATAAAATAATCATATTGAATTATTGTGAATTAAAATAGGAAATTAGGTGATAAAATGTCAAAGGGGACAGTTGCATTAGCTATGAGTGGAGGAGTAGATAGTTCTGTATCTGCTTATATATTAAAAGAAAGAGGATATGATGTAATCGGTATTTACATGGATTTATGGAGAGATGATAGAGAAGAATACTGTAATAAATCAGCAGCAGAAGATGCTAGAAGGGTAGCAGAAAAATTAAATATTCCCTTTCATGTTATAAATATTGAAAAGAAATTTAAAGATAATGTTATTGATTATTTTATAGATGAATATTTAAGTGGTAGAACTCCTAATCCTTGTGTAGCTTGTAATAAAACTATAAAATTTGAAGCTTTTTTTAATGCAGCCAAAGAATTTGGAGCAGATTTTATGGCAACAGGACACTATTGCAAAATAGAAGAAAGAAATGGAAGAAAAGTTATAGTTAAAGCTGAAGATGATAAAAAAGATCAAACGTATATGATGTATAATCTAAAACAGTATCAGCTAGAGAGAACTATAATGCCTTGTGGTGAATATAAAAAAGATCATATAAGAGAAATAGCTGAAAGTATAGGATTAGATGTATATAATAAAAAAGATAGTCAAGAGATATGTTTTATACCAGATAATGATCATGGTGGATTTATAAAAAGAAATTATAAAAAGAAAATAAGTGAGGGAAATTTCGTTGATAAAGAAGGAAATATAATTGGAAAGCATAAAGGAATAATATATTATACGATAGGACAAAGAAAAGGACTTGGTATTGCTTTAGGAAAACCAGCCTATGTAATTGATATAAATCCTATTACTAATCAAGTAGTTATAGGAGAGGAAGAAGATATTTTTCGTACAGAGTTAATAGCGAAAAATATAAATTTTATTCCTTTTGATAAATTAAAAAAACCTATGGAATTAGAAGCTAAGGTTAGATATTCTGCTAAACCGTCTAAAGCCACTATAATACCTTTAGAAAATAATAAAGTAAAAGTAGTATTTGAAAATAAACAAAGAGCCATAACCAAAGGACAATCAGTAGTATTTTATGATAAAGATATATTAGTGGGGGGAGGAATAATTGAAGGAATAGTATAAACAGAGTTCTTAGTCTAACATGTATGAAGTTTTAACTTTAACTAAAGGTTAGAATTTGTTATCTACAAAGGAAAATTATTATATAAAAAGACCTTAATAGGTCTTTTTATTATGGAATTTATATGAAATTATTGTATGGTTTTGGATTTAAACGTGGTATTAATTTTTTTATGAATATGGTTAAAAATATCTTAATTCATATGCTCAAAAAGTATGCTTCTCTAAAAGTATCATAAATTAAGAAAGTTAAATAAAGTTAAAAATATAGTGGTAAATATGTTAAAATATTAAGGGCGTCTTTATATTTAGGGAGGTATATTATGTCTATTGAAAAAGAAAGTTTTAATATTGAAAAAGAAAAACTAAATGAAAGTATCGAATGGATAGAAGAAAAAATAACGTCTTTAAAGGAAAGAGAAGAACATATATCTAATAAAATAAATGAAATAAATAAGGAAGCTAAAGGGGCATATAATTATGAAGTAGAGTCTCTTCAAAATTCTTTACACATAAATAAAAAGAATCTAAATTCTTATAAATCATCAGTTTCTGCACCTTATTTTGCCAGAATCGATTTCAGGGAAAAATTAAAAGATAATGAAAGTTTTTATATAGGAAAAGTAGGTTTATTAGATGAAGAAGATAAAGAAGAGATGGTTGTAGATTGGAGATCACCTATAGCAGATCTTTATTATAGTGGTGTACAAGGGAAGGCTTCTTATAAAGCACCTATTGGAAATATAGAAGGTGAACTTTTACTTAAAAGAAAGTTTATTATAAAAAATCAAAAACTAATAGATGCCTTTGATGAAGGTATAAATGAGATTATATTAAATTTTAATGAGGAAAATGAACGAAATGGAGAAAATGCTTTAATAGATGAATTCTTAAAAATTAACTTAGAAGAAAATAGAGGCAACAAACTAAAAGATATAGTTTCAACTATACAAAAGGAACAGAATGATATTATAAGAGCAGATATGTATAAGCCACTTATAATACAAGGCTCTGCAGGTTCAGGGAAAACTACAATAGCTCTTCATAGAATAGCCTACTTATTATATAAATATAAAAATAAAATTACAGGAGAGGATATAGTAATATTAGCTCCAAATAAATTGTTTTTAGATTACATATCTGAAGTTCTTCCTAATTTAGGAGTTGACAAAGTAAAGCAAAGCACTTTTAATAAACTTTCTAAAGAAATATTAAATTTTAATTATCAAATAATAGATAAAGATGAAAAATTATCTAAAATTATAGAAAATAGAAATAGTAAAGAAAACAAATTTATAACTAATACTAGTAAAATAAAGGGTTCTTTAGTTTATAAAAAAATGTTGGATAGATATATAAAATATTTAGAATTAAATGATATGTTCATAGATGATATAAAAATACAGGGCTATGTATTATTTCCTTCTAGAGAAATAATAAGGCTTTATAAAAATGATTTAAAGCATCTTCCTTTAAATAAAAGAAAAATTGAAATAAAAAGATATTTAAACAATAAAATAGATGCAAAGATTCAAAATGTATGGAATGACATAGATAAAGAGTATATCTTAAAAATAAGAGAAGTTAAATCAAAATATAAAGAAGATAAAGAGGAAGAAAAAAGAAACAATGTTATAAAATTATATGAAGAAAGAGATAAAAAGAAACAAGAAATAAAATTAGAAGCAGAAGAAGTACTAAATGAAACTATTAAAGAATGGTTTATTGATGATATAGTTTATGTGTATAGGGATATGTATATGGAAGAAGAAAATTTAAATTATGCCACAACAGGAATAATACCAGAGACTTTAGTTAATTATATGAAAAATAAAATAGAAGAGGATGCAAATAAAGAAAAAATAGATGAAGAAGATTTAGCAGCTCTCTTATATTTAAAAATTAATATAGATGGAGTAGATAATTATAAATTTTCTCATATGGTCATAGACGAGGCTCAAGATTATAGTCCTCTGGAATTATATGTTTTAAAATTGCTTTCAAAGGCTAGAGGATACACTATAGTTGGCGATTTAGGTCAAAGCATATATTATTATAAAGGCATAGATAACTGGGAAAAACTAATTAAAGAAGTATATGAAGAAGGAGAATATACTCCTTTAAAACAAAGTTATCGTTCTACGGTAGAAATAGTAGATTTTGCAAATAAAGTACTAAGGAAACAAAAAAATAATTTACAGCCAGCTAAAGCAGTGTTACGTCATGGAAAATATCCAGAAAAGATTCGGTACCAGGATGAAAAAGATTTTTATGAAAAATTAAATAGTGTCATTGAAACTATAGAAAAAAAAGAAGATAAAACAATAGCAATAATTTGCAAGGATTATGAGCAGTGTGAAAGTTTAAAAGAGTTTTTACATTTAAAAGAAGAGAAACAATGGGAGATAGTAGATAAAGATAATGAAATATTACCTAAAAGAATAATTATACCATCCTATATAACAAAAGGTTTAGAATTTGATTGTTCTATAATTTATGATTGTAGTGAAGAAAATTATAGTGAGACTGAATTAGACAAAAAGATTTTATATGTAGTTCTAACAAGAGCATTGCATGAAGAGTATATTTTTTATAAAGGCAAGATAACTAAACTATTAATATAAAAAATAGTAAAAAGAAATTAACAAAATTATTATAATTAAGAAAATGATGACAAAAATTTAACGATATTATATATTAGAATTTTTAAAAGTTAGAAATCATAGGAGATGAAAATTTAAATATGAAAGATAGATTTAATTATAGACCTGAATAAATAATTTTAAGCCCCTGACTAATAGTTTGATTATTTATAAGAAAATTAAACTCAGCCCTAAAATTACTAGGGTTTTCGTAAAAATAAAAAAATCCGCATTTACATGCGGAGGGGAGTAATGGGTTTATATTTGTTAGAGTTTTTTAGTGTACTTGTATAACAATTTCATAATAGCACATAATTAATATGACAGTCAATAATTTAACAATTTAAAATTTCCTAATTTATTGACTATTCTATAAATAAAATGTTATAATCTAAAAAACAATTTAATATAGTCGTTCGGATGAAGGTAATGGGAGAGATACAGTTTTGTACACCGAAGAAGTTAATCTTTCAGGTTTCCTAATATTAGGATGAAGACCGTTACTGGACGGGCCTCTGGAGAGACTCTTAAAGAGCACCGAAGGAGCAAGTTTATTAATTTACTTTTGTAATATCTTTAATAAATAAACTTTTATTGAGAATATTATATTAAGTTTTCCAAAAGTAATTTATAAATGAAACTCTCAGGTAAAAGGACAGAGGATGAGTTACAGTGTAACTAGGAGGCCTTTTTATGTATTATTTTTGTACATTAAAGGCCTTTTTTAGTTTTAGTTACCTCTTTTGTCCTCATTATTCAATTAGAAAAAGGAGGAATATGTATGGATTTTTTAAATGCTGTTAAAGGCATAAACAATGTATTATGGAATTATGTACTGATTTTTTTATTATGTGGAACAGGGGTTTTGTTTACTGTGTCTTTAAAATTTGTTCAAGTTTCTAAATTTAAAGAGTCTTTTAAAAAAGCCTTTGGAGGAATGAGTTTAAAAGGGAAAAAAGCGGGTAAAGATGGAATGAGTTCATTTCAATCTTTAGCCACAGCAGTAGCTGCTCAAGTAGGTACAGGAAATTTAGCAGGAGCAGCAACAGCTATAGTATCAGGGGGACCTGGAGCAATTTTCTGGATGTGGATTAGTGCATTTCTAGGAATGGCAACTATCTTTGGAGAAGCGGTTTTAGCACAAGTATTTAAGGAAAAAGTTAATGATGAAGTAACCGGTGGTCCAGCTTATTATATAAGTAAAGGACTAAAAAGTAAATTTTTAGCTAGTTTTTTTTCTGTAAGTATAATATTAGCATTAGGATTTATAGGTAATATGGTTCAGGCCAACTCCATTGGAGCAGCTTTTTCAAAAATTTCTAATGTGCCATCCCTGGTAATTGGAATAATAGTTGCAATCCTTGGATTAATTGTTTTTATAGGAGGAATAGGAAGAATAGCTTCTGTTACAGAAAAGATGGTTCCTATAATGGCTTTATTTTATATTATAGGAAGTATTATAATATTAGTTAGTAATTATACAAACATATTACCAGCTTTAAAATTAATATTTGTTTCTGCTTTCAATCCTAAGGCTGCTGTAGGTGGAGTAGCAGGGGTTACTGTGAAACAAGCTATAAGATATGGAGTGGCAAGAGGATTATTCTCCAATGAAGCAGGAATGGGATCAACACCACATGCCCATGCTGTAGCTAAAGTAAAACATCCAGTAGAACAAGGTTTAGTGGCTATAGTTGGAGTATTTATAGATACTTTTATAGTTCTTACATTTACAGCATTAGTAATACTTGCAACAGGGGTACTAGATGGTAAAACAACAGGAATAGAATTAACACAAAATGCATTTATTCAGGGATTGGGTAGTTTTGGTGGATATTTTATAGCTATTGCATTATTTTTCTTTGCTTTTTCAACAATAATTGGATGGTATTTCTTTGGAGAGGCTAATGTAAAATATCTTTTCAAAGGAAAGGGACTAAATGTATATAGAATTTTAGTAGCCATTTTTATAGTAGTAGGAACAACCTTAAAAGTAGATTTAGTTTGGGAACTTGCAGATACTTTCAATGCACTCATGGTAATCCCTAATGTAATAGCATTGATAGCTTTGGTTAAAATAGTAAAAGATTCATTAAAAGATTATAATGAAAATTTTGAAGTGAAAGATATATAATATTATGATAGGATTTTTTAAACATAAATAATACAATAATAAACAGGACACAATATAATAAAAGAAAGCTTAATTCAGATGGAGTTTTACTCTATCTGAATTTTAGTTTTATGAGACTATAAAATTTAGAATTGTTATAGATCTCATAATAACTTTAACTGAAGAAGCTAAAGAAATCTAATATTTGATTTTATAAAAACAGGTGAAAAATGTTATAAATAAAAAAAAATATACGAACAATATAAGCAAAAACAAGGTTTAATATTCAAACTGATAGGAACGTTAAGATAAATAATACGGCAAAAGTGTTGACTAATTCATGAATATAGGGTATTATGTACTTGTAAGTTAAGTGAATAGTTCTATCCATATAATCTTAACAATACGGGTTGAGAGTTTCTACCAGAGGCCGTAAATCTTTGACTATGGGTAAGTCCAGTTTATTTATTGGTATATTAAGGTTTTTGTTTTGGATTTACTCATATCTATAATCCGTAAACAAAAACTTTTTTATTTAGGAGGAGTATTACAATGTATATGGAGAAGGAAAAAAATTATAAGGAACCTAATAATAAAGGTTTTTTGGACTCATTTTTTAAATTATCAGAGCGTGGTAGTAATGTGAAAACTGAGGTTATAGCAGGTATTACTACATTTATTACTATGGCATATATAATATTTGTTAATCCAAGCATATTAATGCAAGCAGGAATGAACTCTAAAGGTCTTGTAGGTGAAGCAGCTGTAAAGGCAGGTTTATCCGCTATAAATGATCCAGTGGTTGGAGCAGTATTTGCAGCCACTTGCATTTCAGCAGGTATAGGTACTTTAATAATGGCTCTTTATGCTAATGTACCTTTTGCACAAGCTCCAGGTATGGGGCTAAATGCCTTTTTTACTTTTAGTGTATGTTTAACCTTAGGATACACTTGGCAGCAAGCTTTGGCAGCAGTATTTATATCAGGATTGCTTTTTATACTTATAACACTAACATCTATAAGAGAAAAAATAGTAGATGCTCTGCCAAAAAATTTAAAGTTAGCTATATCTGGTGGTATAGGTTTATTTATAGCTTTAGTAGGATTTAAGTCTGGAGGAATAATAGTTGCAAATCCGGCGACACTTATAAGCTTTGGAGACTTTACAAATCCAAGAACTATATTAACTGTAATAGGTATTTGTATAACAGCTATTTTGATGGCTAAAAATACTAAAGGTTCTATATTAATAGGTATAATTGTTACTACATTAATAGGAATACCTTTTGGAGTGACAAAGGTGGCAGGGGTAAGTGTTATATCCGCACCACCATCTTTAGCACCAACTTTTTTGAAGCTAGATTTACCAGGACTTTTAGGTTTTGGAGGGGCAGGAATAATTGGGGCTTTAATGAGTATATTAACAGTGGTTATATCTTTTAGTTTAGTAGATATGTTTGATACTATAGGAACTTTAGTTGGAACAGCGGAAAAAGCAGGGATGCTTGATGAAAATGGAAAAATGGAAGATTTAAATAAAGCACTTTTAGCAGATGCAGTAGCTACTACAGCAGGAGCTTTAATTGGAACAAGTACTGTTACTACTTATGTAGAATCTACAGCAGGAGTATCGGAAGGTGGAAGAACGGGTTTAACATCTTTTGTTACAGCTATTATGTTTTTATTAGCAATGTTTTTTAGTGGACTTGTAGGAATAGTTCCAGCAGAAGCTACAGCACCAGCACTTATAATAGTAGGTGTATTAATGATGGGCGCTATAACAAAAATAGATTTCAATGATTTCACAGAAGCCCTACCAGCTTTCTTTACTATATCAATAATGCCATTTAGTTATAGCATTGCGAATGGTATAGCAGCAGGAATAATATTTTATCCAATAGTTAAGGTAGTTACAGGTAAGAGAAAAGAAGTTCACCCAATAGTTTATATATTGGCCATATTATTCATAATCAGATTTACAATTCTTCCTAAATAAATATATATATAAATAGAGCCTAAAGAACTACTAATAGTTCTTTAGGCTCTATTTGAATTAAAGGAAGTTATATGTAATATTATTAAAGCAATATGGGGGACTTATATAATGGGGGTTAATACATTATATATATTTACCAATAATGATAATTTTATACATATAATAAATAAATTTATTTATAAAAATTTTATACAATGTAAAAATTTATATTATATAATATAGATATAAGCTTATATATTATTTATATGGTGAATCTATTTAATGATTTAAGGTCGAATATAATTTTAAAAAATTTACATTTAAAATTTTATAAACTGATAAAAGTGAATAAAAATTTTAAAATTATCTCTAAATACTTCTACAAGGAATGAGGTGAGATAAATAATAAATAATAAATTTAAAAAAATATTTAAGGGTTTTATATTTTTTATGATTTTAGCAATTTTAATAATAACGATTTTAGCTTCTAAAATAATATATTTTGGAGTTAAATCACAGCCCAAAAAATCAGATTGTATAATAATATTAGGATGTAAAGTTAAAGGAAATAATCCAACACCTTTTTTACAGTGGAGATTAGATGAAGGATTAAGGCTATATAATGAGGGGTATGGAAAGTATATAATAGTTTCTGGGGCAAAGGGACCAGGTGAAAATATAAGTGAAGCGAAAGCCATGGAAAAATATTTAGTTCAAAAGGGTGTAGATAAGAATTTTATAATATTGGAGGATAAGTCAAAAAATACACTGGAAAATATAAAATTTTCTAAAAAGAAAATGGAGGATAATAATTTGAAATCCTCTATAATAGTATCTAATAAATATCATTTAAAAAGAGCAGAATTGTTATGCCAAAAGGAAGGAATAAAAGCAAGTTATTCGGGAGTTTTTGTAAAACCTTATATGTCCCATGAGATAGTAGGTTTTTTAAGAGAAATACCTGCATTACTGGTATATTATGTTAAAACAATATAATAAGGGAATTGTCTCAAAATAGATTTAATTTGAGATATCATCTTTTAGAAAAGTCTATGAGATATTATTTAAATATCTCATAGGCTTTATTAAACATTATTTTATGTCCTAATAGGGTAGGGTGAATTCCATCTACAAATAGTTCGGAAGTTTCACATTTTGATTTATGTTCTTTAATAGTTGAGAAAAAATCTATATATTTAAAATCATTTTCCTTAGAAATGTTTAAAATATATTTTCTATATTCAGTTAGTTGATTGTTTACACTCAAATAATCTAAATCAGATGTCCAAATTTTTTGTGCCATAGCTATTTCTATTTCCATGGGAATACCTATAATAGGAGTTATATTGTTTTCTATACATTCCTTAATTATTACATTTAAATTTTTTTCTACATTTTCTAAAGAACGACCTAATAGGAAGTCATTTGTTCCAGCTAAAATTATAGTATGGGTAGCTTTACTTTTTATTATATCTTCATGGGATCTAGTTAAAATACCTGTGGTTGTATCACCATTTACTCCTTTATTTATAACTTCATATTCCAATATATTTTTTAAAAGTGTTACCCAGCAATAGTTCCTATTAATGCCATATCCAAAGGTTAAACTATCTCCAATACATATTATTTTCATTTAGGTTCCTCCTATTTCATTTCTATAACAAATGATAATGGTGAGAATTTATTTATATATAGTTTTTTATAATTAATATATAAATATTATTTTATTTAGAATAATATTTCAAATAAGAAAATAATAAAGCTAAAAGTTGGTTATATCTTCATTAAATTTTTTTAATTCACTAAATAATTCTTCCTGCTTAGCTATTTGTTGTTGAATAGACCAAACATTATTAGAATAATAGAATTTATGTTCTAATATACTGACAAAATTTTCTTTCCAATTTGTATTTAAAAGAGAAATAAATTTTTCTTTTTTGTAATCTTCCATGGAATGATAATAATCCTCTATATATTTATTAAAATCTTTAAGATTATTTATTAATTCGTATTTTCTATTTGTATAGTTGTTTCTAGATATCCATATAGCTAAGATTAATATGCATATAAAAATTATTAAAGGTAAAAAAGTCATTTTATCATACCTTTCATAAGTATATTTTTATAAAAAATAAATTTCATATAATTAAATTTTACTTTATTATATCAGACTTATCAGTTAAAAAATAGAAAAATCCTGATTCATTTATTAAATGAATCAGGATTTTTTATTTATTTAGATATATTTGTTTTTAAAAGATCACTAACTTCCTCATGGGAAAGATCTTTATGATAAAATAGTTTAAAAAATTCTTTAGTATCTTTATTAATATCTCCTTTATATAAATCCGGATATAGACAGGCTTGAAACCATCTTACTCCTATAAGTCTATTGATTGATGGTGGTTTATCAAACCAGTTAAAGGGTACAGTTGGAATTATATATATTTTATTTTCTTTTACTGCAGAAACTTGTTTCCATGAACTATCATTAAATGCATTTGAATCTGAAACAATAACATCAGGATTCCAAGATATAATCTGTTCCATAGATACAGTATTTCGTGAGCCATGTTTTACAGGGAAATTAGCTACATTCTTTCCACCAGCATAGGTTATAACTTCTGAATGAAGAGAACCTTCTGGATCTGTTTCTAAACCTTTAGGACCTTCAGCATAATAAACTTTTATTTTTTTATCCTCTTTGATATTATTTGTGATTTCTTTTGAAGATTTAAGAGTTTTTTCACAATACAGAGCAAGTTCTTTAGCTTTCTCTTTTTTATTTAATAAATCACCTACAAATTTATATGCTTCAGGTAATTTATCCATTTTGCCATCTACAAGTATAAAAGGTATATTTGATTGCTTTTGAAATTTCTCTACCCCAGATATAGTCGAATCGTTAATATCTCCCATAGATATTACTATATCTGGCTTTAACTTAGATATTTCTTCTATGTTGCCTGATTTTTTACCTTGTAGGCTACCAGCTACAGGTAGTTTAGCCATATCTGAAGTAAGATAATTTAGAGATTTTTCTGGAATTTTATTATTCCATGCAACTAGTTTTTCAGGACATAATGAATAGATGAATAGGGATCCTACGGGGCTTGTACAATAAATTTTTTCTATTTTCCCTGGGATTTTTACTTCTCTTCCGGCTTGATCTGTTATGGTTTTATAGTTATTCGAAGTAGTCTGAGTTTTATTAGCACATCCGGAAAAAGAGAATACAATAAGTAAAATTAGTGTTAAGATTGTAAATTGTTTTGATATTTTTTTTATCATCGTATTGATACTCCTTTCATAAACATAGTTCTAAGCTTCAGAGGGAGCTTTTACTTCCCCTGAAGCTTAGAAATCGTTATCCAGAGACGTCTCTGCTCTTTACTCACACTTTGAAGAAGATGGGAGTATTAGAGCAGGTAGTCATTGGATAAACACTTGGTGTACATAGGTATGTAAAAATTTATTTAAAATCAGAATTAAAGGGTATACATATATTTTGTTGTGAATTTTCACTAATATTAGTATTTATCATTTTTATATCTATTCCATAAGTTTCTTTTATAACTTTAGGAGTAATTTCATCAGATGGATTACCAAAGGAAAATAAGCCGTCCTTTTTCATAATAATAACTTTACTTCCATACAAAAGAGCATGATTTGGATTATGACAAGATATAAGTATAGTTTTGTTGTTATTATTACATAGTGATTTTATTAAATTTAAAACTTTTATTTGATTTCCATAATCAAGATTTGATGTAGGTTCATCCATTATGATTATAGAAGCTTCTTGAGTAATAGCTCTTGCTATTAATACAAGTTGCCTTTCACCACCACTTATTTCTGTATAAATTTTATTTTTTAAGTGCAATATACCTAAAATATTCAAAGAGTTTTCTGCAATTTGTTTATCAATCTTGCTTGGAGAAGAAAATTCTTTTATGTATACAGCACGACCCATTAGAACTACATCAAACACAGTAAAAGGAAAAGGTGGAGTGTGTGCCTGAGGTACATAAGCTATATATTTATATAATTCATTAGGAGAATAAGAATTTATATTTTTATCATTTATTAATATTTCCCCAGATTTTAATTTTAAAATATCCAATATAGCTTTAAAAAAGGTTGTCTTCCCAACGCCATTAGGCCCGAGAACACATAGAAATTCTCCTGAATTTAAACTAAAGGATAAATTTTTATAAAGTATGGTATCATCATAACCAAAAGAAACTTTTTTTATTTCTAATTTCATATCCAACCCTTCCTTACATTTATTAATAAGTAAGCGAAAAATGGTATCCCTATTAGAGAAGTTAATATTCCAAGGGGAACCTCCACAGGAAATACACATCTAGCTAAATCATCTACTAAGAGCATATATAAGCCACCTATAATAAAAGAAGTGGGAAGTAATATTTTATAATTAGGACCATATAATGATCTTGTTAAATGAGGAATAACTAATCCTACCCATCCAATAATTCCACAATAAGAAACAATTGAGGCACTAAGTAATGTGGAACATATTATTACAATAATTCTTATTCTATCTGTATTTACCCCTAGAGTTTTTGCTTCTTCTTCTGGAAAGGATAATATGTTAAGCTTCCATCTTATTAAAAGTAAAGGTACTAATCCTAAAATTATTGGTATTATCATGATTTGTAAATCTTTTAAAGTTATAGAAGATAAGCCACCCATAAGCCAAAAAGTTATAGCAGGTAGTTTGTCATAAGGATCACATATATATTTAATAAGAGATACTCCAGATGTAAATATTCCTTGTACTAACATCCCAGATAAAACTAATACTAAACTTGGATCATGATGAGGGATCCTTTTACTTATTCTCCAAGAACTTATAACTGCAATTAGCCCAAATATAAATGCAAAAACTTGTATAAATTGAACATTTAAAGAAAGTAATATACCTACTGCAACACCAAAGCTGGCTCCAGCAGAGGCACCTAAAATATCAGGAGATACTAAAGGATTTCTAAACATACCTTGATAAGAGGCCCCAGCTGTAGATAAGGCACCACCAACAAGTAATGCAGCTATAATTCTTGGTAATCGTAAATTAAAAAATATAGCAATAGTTTTATCATTTAGAAAATATAAATCCCTTAAAGATATAGAATATCTTCCTATAAAAATTGATAATAGAATTAGGATAATACCTAATTGAAGTATTAAATATTTTTTTATTTTGTTCATGGAATCATCTCATTTTCATAAAGTTTCATAGGTATATTCCAGCTACTTAATATATTTAATATATGGTTTGTAATATAATCTCTATTCTTTAGAGTAACATTCAGTAGGGTTATATCTTTTCTACTTCGTATTTCATTTAAAAAGGGAGAATCAAATTCTTTTAATACTCCTAATACAACTTTATCACTGTTTAAAATATTTCTTACTGAGGATTTAAATTTTTCTGCTTTTTCTTCTAAGAAACCGATTTCATCTAGTATTATTAAGTCACTATTAGTTAAGCTAGTATTTAATATTTCAACACCCTTATTTTCAAAAGTATATAGGTTTGGTAATGTCTTTTTATTTTCCATACATTCTCCAATTATATTATTACTTTTTTTATCCATAAGAGATATCATGCCAAAACACATTTCTCCTTTTTTATTTAAATAGCGTTTTACTTGAAAGCCACCTATTGAAACATTTAAACGGCATAATATTTTTTCTATTATAGTACTCTTCCCAGTACCGCTAGGAGCTGTGAGAAATAAATTATACATAATAATTCTCCTTTGATTAAAAGATTTAAAAATCTATCTTTTTTAAATCTTTCATATGATTTAAAGTTCCTTTATTTTTAATCAATAAAACTTCACTTAAAATACCAGCTGCTATCTCTTCTGGTTTCTCGGAGGCTATATCTAATCCAATAGGAGCGAATACTTTTTTTAAGTCTTCTCTACAGACTCCTTTAGCAATTAAATTATTCATAACGTAGGATGTTTTATTAGAACTTCCTATCATACCAATATAAGCTGCATTTTTAGAAACTACAGTTTCTAAAGCTAAGGCATCATCCTTATGTCCTCTTGTTACTATAATAATATAAGTATTTTTGTTTATAGAATACTCCGACAAAGCTTTGTCTACCTTTTCAACTATTATTTCGTTAGCATTAGGAAATCTTTTGTTATTTGCAAAATCTTCTCTATCATCTATTACTACTGTATAGAAATTTAATATTTTAGCTATTTTATAGAGATGAAATGCTATGTGACCTGCACCAACTATTATGAGCTTAGTTTCAGGAGTAAATATTTTTATAAAGCCTCTAGCTTCCCCACCACATTGCATTCCTAACTCCCCATTTTCATTTAGTTTGTACTCAAAGGTGCTGTTTTCATTATTTTTAATACAAGCTAAAGCTTTATTTATGATTTCATATTCAACTTTACCGCCTCCTACAGTGCCTTCAATTTTTCCATCTTTCCATATGGCCATTATTGATCCAGCCTTACCAGGAGTAGATCCTGAAATATGAGTTATAGTAGCTAAAGCTACAGTATTACCTTTATCTACACTTTTGTAAATTTTTTCTAGGATATCTTGTTCCATAAATTTAACCTACTTTCTGTGTTTTTATTTGTAAAATATAGGATAGCTTCTAATACACCACCGGCAATATTACGTGCTTTATCGGAAATAGTATAACAATTTTTTATTTCGTGACATCTAGGATCTACATCAGCTATTTTTAACCCTTTTTCTATTTTACTGCCATTTCTTATAAGTCCTCTTAATAATCCGTTTATTTCTGTTTTAATTTCTAAGTTATCTACATAAGCTAAAATTTCACCTGAGGAGACAAAATCACCAATTTCTCTTACATTTTTAATAGTTCCTTTGCCAGGACTGTATATAACTCTCTCTTTAGAGTATCCTCCAATTTCTCCGGGAATCCCTGTATTTTTCATAGCTTCACCTTTTAATATAATTCGTGCCAAATTATGACCTCTCATGGTTTCTATAACAGCGTGTACATCTTTACCAGCCTGAAAACCTGGACCAAGAGCTATAGTTATTTCTGCCATATTTATTTTTGTACCCAGATTTTTCTTTGCGAGTATAGCATCTACCAATATTTTAGGTTTTAATATTTCTATGAATTTTCCATGGGGATCTACTGTAATAGGAATTTTATTATTTTGCCAGCACTTTAATATTTCATTAAAATTACTTACTTTTATGGCAGTAGTATTTTCAATAGTAATTTTACCATTATAGATAGCTTCGCTATAACATACATTTCTTCTTATAGAGGTAGGATTATAAGTTTCTAAAACTAATATTTTAAAACCACTTCTATGAAGCTTGTGTATAGTTCCAGAAGCTAAGTCACCTCCTCCTCTAACAATTACAATATTTTTATATATGTTGTTTATCATAGTTATCACATCCTTGTTGCAAATTTTTGTTTAATATATATTCATAATCCTCTGAAGTATCAATATCGAATAAACAGCAATCATTTCTTAAGTTTACAAATAGAATTTCATTTGTATGATTATTTATAACGGTTTTGCCGCCTATATCTCCTTGTAAATTGAGTAATTCATTTTTGAATTTTTTAGGAAATATGGTGGGGGATCCAACTTTATTTTTGTATTTAGGAATTACTATATAGTTATTATGTTTTGTAAAGGTATTCAATAATAAGTTAATAGTATACGAATCTAATAATGGTTGGTCACCGGTAAAAAACATATAGCCTTTTGATGGAGATGTATTTAAAATACCTAATTCTATAGATTGACTTTGCCCTTTGTAGGCTTTTGTATTTAAAACAGTTAAAATATTTTTCTTTTTAGCTATATCTAAAACTTCTTTTTCTTGGCCAACTAAAATTATTTCATTGAACTTACATTCTTTGATTGCATCTATAACATGTTCTATTATTGGCTTTCCTTTGAATGGTAACATTAATTTGTTTTTTCCCATTCTAGTTGAGTAACCTGATGCCATTATTACAGCATTTACCATAGTAAGCCTCCAATTTAAAATGATATTAAATTATAATTTTTTTCTTTTAAGCTTCCTATAACTATTTTGTCTATAAATGAGTTAGAAATAGTTAAAATATGTTTTATTAATTCATAGGATAAAAAAATATCATGTTGGCTTTCAACTTTATTTATAAATAATATTCTTTCTCCTAAAGAATCCTTAAAAAGTCCTAATGGATGAGCTATTAAGGAACTTATCATAGGTATAGATATTTTTTCACCTAATTTTCCATTAGTTATTTTTAAAAAATAAGATACTCTATGAACGTTAAAGTCATTTATTATTTTGTTTATACAACTTATATCTAATAATCCTATAGTTTTAGTTGTGTTTTTACATATAACAGGCTCACCATCTTTCCAACCTTTAATAGGCTTTCTTTTAGAGCCATCTGCTTCTATTAGGGAATAATCAAAATATTTAAACTTTTCAACTAAAAAATTTTTACTAAAACCTATTAATTTATTATCATTGTTTATACATTTACCATATACATATACACCATTTTGTTTAATGTGATCATATATATAGCAATTTTTTTCTCCAATGCATATAAAATCGTAGTATATTTTATCAGGATTGTATATCTTTGTAGTAGTTGTTGATAGAACTTTGTTATTAGGTCTTAACTCTTCTGACAAATTAAGCATTAAAGAGGTTTTTCCACCAGCACCAACTATCGATATAACAGATCCTTTTTTAAAGTTTAATATATCTGAAATAAACATATTTACCTCTACAATATAATTTTATTTTTCTAAATAATTGAAGCAATAAATATGCCAAGGGTATTTATTTACAAATTAAAATAAATAGTTTGAAAATATTATGGCATAGTAGTGTTATAAAATAAATTATAGTATGTATAAATAGGGTAAAAAGAGCATAATTATTAAAATGATAAATATTTATAATACTGATAAACTAGATATAGCTTAGATTTTTAATGGTATATTAAAAAAAATTATCCTATTGATAAATAACACAGTTAAAAATTGTTTGTGTTTACATTTAATTGTGATAAAATAATTTTATGGGATATATTGAAGTCTGTTGTAGAAAAAAATAAAAATATTATTTAAGGAATGATATATAATGAAAAGTTCTACATTACTAGAAATCCAAGATACAGTGGCTAAGTATGCAAATATAATTTCAAATATAATAAAAGTAGATGTGGAAATTGTTGATAAAAATCTATGTAGAGTAGCAGGTACTGGTATCTATAAAAACGAAATTAATAAAGATATATCCAAGGAAGGATATGTATATGCTCAGGTTATAAAAACTGGAGATAAGCAAATAATAAAGAATCCAGGACAACATTATTTGTGTAAAAAATGTAATCATAGAGATAATTGCGTAGAAAAAATGCTTGTATGCACACCTATAATATTAAATAAAGATATTATAGGTGTAATAGGGCTTGTATGCTCAAAGGAGAGTCAAAGAAATCATTTCATAGAAAATTTTGATTCATATATTCAAATGTTAGATCAAATATCTGATTTTATAAGCACTAAATCATATGAACATCTTGAAATTGAAAGAAGTCATATGATGGTGAATTTATTAAATCAAATAATAGACAGTGTAGATAAAGGTGTTCTAGTTACTAAAAATAATGAAATAGCTCATATGAATACAAGTGCTATGAAGCAACTTAAGCTAAAAGCTAATAATATAAACAAGAAAATAGCAATATCTTCTACTAGTGAATATATAATGGGCGGAGAAGTATATACTATAACTATAGATAATGAAAAGTTTGAACTTATGGGTAAGATTATACCTGTTTTCCCTATATTATCATCTTATGACACAATATTTGTGTTTGAAGAAATAAAGCATTTAAAATCTAAAATATGTAAAGTTAGTGGAGGAAGAGAAGTTATAAAGGTTGAAGATATTATTGGAGAGTCAAAAGCTATGATTCAACTTAAAAATAGGATTAAAAAAATTGCCTCATCAAGTTCTACGGTTCTTATAACTGGAGAAAGTGGTACAGGTAAAGAAGTAATTGCACGGGCTATACATTGTGAAAGTGATAAAAATACTAATCCTTTTATAGCTATTAATTGTGGAGCTATACCAGATGCTCTTTTAGAAAGTGAATTATTTGGATATGTAAGAGGAGCTTTTAGTGGAGCAGATCCAAATGGAAGAGTAGGTAAATTTGAATTAGCTAATAAGGGAATAATATTTTTAGATGAAATAGGAGACATGCCTTTGTATCTTCAAGTTAAAATACTAAGAGTACTTCAGGAAAGAAAATTAGTAAGAATAGGATCTAACCATCTGATAGATTTAGATATAAGAGTTATAGCAGCTACTAATAAGGATTTAAAAAAGCTCATAAAAGAAAACAAATTTAGGGAAGATTTGTATTATAGACTCAATGTTATTCCATTAAAAATACCACCTTTAAGAGAACGAAAAGAAGATATAGATCTTCTAATGAAAATGTTAATAAAAAAATATAATGTATTATTTGGTAAATCCGTTTATAAGGTTGATAAAGAATGTAGAGATATCTTGATGAATTATCCCTGGTATGGTAATGTAAGAGAACTTGAAAATGCTGTGGAATTTATGATAAATATGGCAGATGATAGTGGTATGGTGACTATGAATATGCTTCCACCTAATATAGTTGAGAATAAGAATTCTCAAGTTTATGGGATGGGGATGGATGAAGATATAAAACCTTTAAAAGATATAGAGAAAGAGTATATTTTAAGAGCTTTAGATATATATGGACATGATACTAAGGGTAAGCAATTGGCTGCAAAGCGTTTAGGAATAGGTATAGCTACCCTATATAGAAAATTAGAGGAGATGAAGCATTTATCAAAATGATAAATTTTTAACATTAATTACGTTTAAAAGCAATAAAAATATGTATTTTACCGTAATGATAATTAATTATTATTTTGATAATAAAACTATATATTTTTAAATAATAAAAGATGCAAAGCAGATAATAGGCTTTGTATCTTTTCATTTTAATAAAGTATTTCTATTTTAGACAAATACCATATAATCTAGAATTTTATATTCATAAGAAATATCAAATAGTTAAAAATTGGCACAAGTATTGCTTATAGATATATATATAAAGCAAAAAAAGAAAAGAGGTATTATTATGAGTAAAAAAATAAAATGGAAAAACAACACTATGAAAGGGGAGACAGATAAAGCATCTGTTGAATTTTTAGGAGAAGAAGAAATAAAAAAAGCTAGAGATTTTCATCAAAGCTTCCCACAATTTACAAAGACTCCTTTAATAAATTTAGATAATTTAGCAAAACACTTAGGTGTAGCTGGAGTATATGTAAAGGATGAATCTTATCGTTTTGGATTAAATGCTTTTAAAGTATTGGGTGGTTCTTTCTCTATAGGTAAATATTTAGCCAAGAGACTAGGAAAAGATATATCAGAATTAAGTTATGAAAAACTTACTTCAGAAGAAGCAAGAAAAAAGCTTGGTGATATAACATTTATTACAGCTACAGATGGTAACCATGGTCGCGGAGTAGCATGGACTGCAACACAATTAAATCAAAAATCAATAGTTTATATGCCAAAGGGATCTTCATTAACACGCCTTGAAAATATAAGAAAAGAAGGTGCTAAAGCATCTATAACTGAGTTCAACTATGATGACGCAGTGAGACTTGCAGCCTCCCAGGCGAAAGAAAATGGATGGGTTATGGTTCAAGATACTGCTTGGGAAGGATATGAGGAAATACCTACTTGGATAATGCAAGGGTATGGAACTATGGCATCAGAAGCATTGGAACAATTAAGAGAATTAAATATAGAGAAACCTACACATATATTTGTTCAAGCTGGAGTTGGTTCTTTAGCAGGTGCTGTTCAAGGATATTTTGCTTCAGTATTTAAAGATGAATGCCCAATAACTGTAATAGTAGAAGCTGATGAAGCAGATTGTTTATATAGATCAGTAGTAGCTGGAGATGGAAAGCCAAGAGCAGTAACTGGAGATATGCCTACTATAATGGCTGGTCTTGCATGTGGAGAAGCCAATACTATAGGATGGGAAGTACTAAAATCTTATAGTTCAACTTTTGTATCATGCCCAGATTGGGTTTCAGCAAACGGTATGAGAATGTTAGGAAATCCTATTAAAGAAGATAAAAAAATAATATCAGGAGAGTCAGGATCAGTAACATCAGGATTGTTAAATGCTATAATGACAAATGATGATATGAAAGAATTAAGAGAACAACTAAAACTAGACCAAAATTCAAGAGTACTTTTATTTAGTACTGAAGGTGATACAGATCCAGATAAATACAGAAAAATTGTTTGGAATGGTGAATATTCAAAATAAAGGATTCATGGGGGTATAAAAAATGGATAATAAAGTAAATGAAGCAATAGCTCCTGTTGATGAATTACTTCCACCACAGCAGTTATTTATTTTAGGTTTACAACATGTATTGGCGATGTGTGCAGGTGCAGTTGCTGTTCCTCTAATAGTAGGTGGTGCACTGAATTTGTCTGCAGAACAAACAATATTTCTTATAAATGCAGACCTTTTTGTAGCAGGCATAGCAACTTTAGTACAATCTTTAGGTATAAAGAATTTTATTGGAGCGAAAGTTCCTGTTATTGAAGGTGCAAGTTTTGCTTCAGTATCGGCTATGTTAGCTATTGCAAATACTTATCCAGGGGATCCTATTACAGGTATTACAACTATCTTTGGAGCTACATTTATAGCTGGGTTGTTTTGTTTTATTATGGCACCTTTCTTCGGAAAGCTTATAAGATTTTTCCCTAAAGTAGTAACAGGTACTGTAATAACTATAATAGGAATCTCATTGCTTCCAGTAGCAGTGAGATGGTGTGCAGGCAATGATGTAAAGTCTCCTACATTTGCTAGCCCTAAAAATATTTTGTTAGCTTTATTTGTTTTAATTTTAATTTTAATTATGTATAAATTTTTCAAAGGAATTTTAGGAAATATATCTATATTATTAGGAATAGTTGTAGGAACTATTGTTGCTTCAATGTTAGGAATGTCCGATTTTACTAGAGTTCATAGTTCAGGTTGGATTAATATAGATATTCCTTTATATTTCGGTGCTCTTAAATTTGACTTGACAGCCATAATTTCAATGATATTAGTTATGCTAGTTATGATGACAGAAGCTACAGGAAATATGATAGCTATACACGAAATGGTTGGAAAAGATATTGACGATAAAAATTTAACTAGAGGTCTTAGGACAGATGGATTTGCTACAATGCTTGCAGGTATATTTAATACTTTCCCTCACACTGCTTTTGGCCAAAATGTAGGGCTTGTAAATTTGACTGGTGTAAAAAGCCGTTTTGTAGTAGCAGCTTCAGGTGGAATTCTAATATTATTAGGATTATTCCCAAAAGCAGGAGCAGTAGTTGCATCTATACCATATCCTGTCCTTGGTGGAGCTGGTATAGCTATGTTTGGCATGGTAGCTTCAGGTGGAATCTCAAGCCTTGGACAGGTTGAATTTAAAGGAACTAAAAATGGGATGATAATAGCAGTAAGTATTGGTCTTGCTATGATTCCTTTAGCAGTACCAACTTTTTATAGTAAATTTCCAAAATGGGTAGAAACTCTTTTCCATAGTGGTATAACAACTGGTAGTTTAACAGCAATACTTTTAAATTTATTTTTTAATGAACTTGGAAGGAATAAAAGTTTATCAATAAAAGACGATAAAGAAATAGCTATAAAATAGAAGTACCTGATAAAGAAATGAAGAAATATATAAATTTAAAATCATTTTTCATAATATTCACAAAAGGAGATGCGATTTTACGATGGGCACTTTAATAAAAAATGGAATTATTGTTACTTCAGGAGATACCTTTAAAGGAGATATTTATATAAAAAATGGTATCATAACTAAAATAGGTATGGATTTAATTGAAGATGCTGACGAAATCATTGATGCTCATGGGAAATATGTAATTCCTGGAGGAGTAGATGTTCACACTCACCTTAATTTAGATGTAGGAATAGCTGTAGCTACAGATGATTTTTATACTGGAACTGTAGCAGCTGCGTGTGGTGGTACTACAAGTATAGTAGATCATTTAGCATTCGGACCTAAAGGATGTGATTTACACCATCAAATAAATTTATATCATAATTATGCTAAGGGGAATGCAGTTATAGACTATGGTTTTCATGGTGTTATACAACATGTAAACGATAATATATTACAAGAACTTGAAGACCTCTCCTGTGAAGGAATAACAAGCAATAAAGTTTATTTAACTTATGATTATAAATTAAGTGATTTAGAAATATTTAAAGTACTTATGAAATCTAAAGAAATTGGTATACTTACAGCTGTACATCCAGAAAACAATGATATGGTTAACTATCTTAGACAATATTATTCAAACAATGGTTTTACATCTCCTATATATCATGCAAAAAGTAGACCAGTATGTTGTGAGGGAGAATCTATAAATAGAATGCTAAATATCGCTAATGTAGCAGGGGATTCTCCTCTATACATAGTACATCTTTCTTGTAAGTTAGGATTAGATTATATAAAAATGGCTATAGATAGGGGACAAAAAAATATTTTTACAGAAACATGCCCTCAATATCTTTTTTTAGATGAAAGCAGATATAATGGTAAAAATAATGAAGGATTAAAATATATTATGAGTCCTCCCCTAAGAGAAGAATCTAATCAAGATGCCTTGTGGAAAGGGATTCAAGATGGATATATACAAGTTATTGCTACAGATCATTGTCCATTTAACTTTAGTATAGAAAAACAATTAGGAAAAGATGATTTTACTAAATGTCCAAGTGGAGTACCAGGTATAGAAACTAGAATATCTTTAATTTTTTCAGAGGGAGTTATGAAAAAAAGAATATCCTTAAATAAATTTGTAGATTTAGTAAGTACAAAACCTGCAAAAATATTTGGACTATATCCAAAGAAAGGAACTATTGCAGTTGGTTCTGATGGAGATATTGTTATAATTGATCCTAATAAAAAAGTTAAGATTACCAAATCTATGTTACATGAAAATGTTGATTATACTCCTTATGAAGGATTTGAACTTCAAGGGTATCCAGTAATGACAATTTCAAGGGGAAAAATCATAGTGAAAGATAATAAATTTATTGGAGAAAAAGGATACGGACAATTTTTAAAAAGAAAAAAATAGATTTTTTTAGTATTAAATAAATAATAATTTTGTAATTATAAAGAACCTTTTGTAGATTTAAAAAGGTTCTTTTTTTAGAATTTATCAAAATGATAAGAAATATTAACAAGTTAAGCATTATAATGAATATTTATAACATTTAGTAAATTTATTATTAAAATGATAAATTTATCATTTTAATAATAAATTTATTGAGATAATTTTTCTAAATTAACCACTTATAGGCTTTAGACTGTTTGGCATAAATATTGCTTATATAAAATAGTAAAGGAGGATATAAAAGGTAAAAAGAAAACTTGGGAATTTTAATTAGTTTAGTATGTAAATTTAAAATTTAATTATAAAAATTAGGAGGCGTATTTATGCAAGAGATTAAAAAATTAACTGAAAAATTAGAAAGTTTAAAATATGACAAAATGTATAATAATGATTTCTTCTTAACCTGGGAAAAGACTGATGATGAACTTAAAGCAGTATTCCAAGTAGCAGATATTTTACGCAAAATGAGAGAAAACAATATATCTACAAAAATATTTGATAGTGGATTAGGTATTTCAGTATTTCGTGATAATTCAACAAGAACAAGATTTAGTTTTGCAAGTGCATGTAACTTATTAGGTTTAGAAGTTCAAGATTTAGATGAAGGAAAATCTCAAATTGCTCATGGTGAAACGGTACGTGAAACAGCAAATATGATTTCTTTTATGGCTGATGTTATAGGTATTAGAGATGATATGTTTATAGGTAAAGGAAATAAATATATGCATGAAGTATCTGAGGCAGTTCAAGAAGGATACAAGGGAGGAGTTTTAGAACAACGTCCTACACTTGTAAATCTTCAATGTGATATAGATCATCCAACTCAATGTATGGCAGATTTACTTCACATGATTCATTATTTTGGAGGAATAGAAAATCTTAAAGGTAAAAAAATAGCTATGTCTTGGGCATATTCACCATCTTATGGTAAGCCACTTTCAGTTCCTCAAGGTGTAGTGGGGTTAATGACAAGAATGGGAATGGAAGTTGTGCTTGCTCATCCAGAAGGATATGATTTAATGCCTGAAGTAGAAGATGTAGCAAGAAAAAATGCTAAAGTAAGTGGTGGTAAGTTTACAAAAACTAATTCAATGAAAGAAGCTTTTGAAAATGCAGATATAGTATACCCTAAGAGCTGGGCACCTTTTGCATTTATGGAAAGACGTACAAACCTATATGGAGAAGGCAAGTTTAAAGAAATAGATGTTCTAGAAAAAGAATTATTAGAAGAAAATGCTAAACATAAAGATTGGGAATGTACAGAGGAAATGATGAAACTTACTAAAGATGAAAAAGCATTATATTTACACTGTTTACCAGCAGATATTACTGGAGTTAGTTGCAAGGAAGGAGAGGTAGCTGCATCAGTATTTGATCGTTATCGTGAACCACTTTACAAAGAAGCTGGATATAAGCCTTATATCATTGCTGCGATGATGTTTTTGAGCAAAGTTAAAAATCCAGCCCTAAAGTTTGAAGAACTTCTAAAGGCAAACAAGCCAAGATTTTACGGAAAATAATTATAGAAAAATTATATATTTAAGGGGGAAGTTTATATGGGTGATAAGATGCGACCAATTTCTTTTAATAAAATGATTACATGGATTATTAAAGAGCTTGAAGAAAAAGAATCTATTTTTGGAATTCATAAGAATAAATTCTATAGAAATAATAATAGTAAATATATAGAATTATTTGGTGAAAAGTTAGCATCTCCACTTGGCCCGGCAGCAGGTCCTAATTCTCAGTTAACACAAAACATAGTTGCATCTTACTTAACAGGAAGCCGTTTTATTGAATTAAAAACAGTACAAGTTATTGATGGAGAGGATTTACCTGTAGCTAAGCCATGTATTCATGCTCAAGATGAATGCTATAACGTAGAATGGTCTACAGAATTAACAGTACCAAAGGCTTATGATGAATACATAAAGGCCTGGTTTTTACTTCATGTTCTAATGAAAGAATTAAATTTAAGTGAAGAAAGAGACTTTATGTTTAATATGAGTGTAGGATATGATTTGGATGGAATAAAATCTTCTAGAGTAGATGCCTATATAGAAGGGATGAGAAATGCATCTAATACAAAAATTTGGAATGAGTGTAAAGAGACATTACTTTCTAATATAGATTTATTCTCTAATTTTAGTAAAGAAGATTTGGATAAAATTTCACCAGTAGTTTGTCCATCTATTACATTATCTACACTTCATGGATGTCCACCAGAAGAAATTGAAAAGATTGCAAAGTATCTTTTGGAAGAAAAAAATCTTCATACTTTTATAAAAATGAATCCAACTCTTTTAGGAGAAAAGTTTGTTAGAGATACCTTTGACAAAATGGGATATGACTATATAGTTCTTAATCCCAATCACTTTATAAATGATTTGCAATATAAAGATGGAGTATCCATGATTAAACGTTTAAAATCTGTTGCCAAAAATTTAAATTTAGAATTAGGAGTAAAGCTTACAAATACATTGCCAGTTAAAATTGAGAATGGTGAATTACCTGGGGAAGAAATGTATATGTCAGGACGTTCTCTTTTCCCACTAACAATATCTTTAGCAAGTAAATTAGCCTCAGAATTTAATGGGGATTTACAAATATCTTATTCAGGTGGTGCAGATTTCTTTAATGTAGAAAAGATTTTAAAAGCAGGTATTCAACCAATTACTTTTGCAACTACTATTTTAAAACCAGGTGGTTATGAAAGAATAACTCAAATGGCAAAAACAGTGGAAGAGCATCTTAAAGGTACATTTAAAGGCATTGATATAGAATATTTAAATGAGCTCGCAAATTCAGCTTTATCTGATAAATATCACCTTAAAGATCTTAGGCCTGTAGATAGTAGAAAGATTTCTTTAGAACTTCCTACTTATGATTGTGCAGTAGCGCCTTGTACTATAGGATGTCCTATAAATCAACAAATACCCGAATATGTATCTTTGGTTGGTGAGAAAAAATATGATGAGGCTTTTGAAGTGATAGCTAAGGATAATACTTCACCAGCAATAACAGGAACTATATGTAATCATAATTGTCAATATAAATGTACAAGACTTGATTATGATGAATCAGTTCTAATTAGAGATATGAAAAAAGTAGCTGTTTTAAATGCTGAGGATAAATACATTGAAAACACTAGAGAAGCTAATATAAGAAGTGATAAAAAAGTAGCAGTTATAGGAGCTGGCCCAGCAGGATTATCAGTAGCACTATTTTTAAGAAGAAATGGCGTAGATGTAACTGTAATGGATAGGAAAGAAAAGCCTTATGGAGTTATAGAATATGTTATTCCAGAGTTTAGAATTTCTCCTGACATGGTTAAAAAGGACTTTGATCTTGTTAAAAAACAAGGAGTTAAATTTAAATTTGGCATTGATGAAAATTTAGATATAGATGCTCTAAAAAAAGAATATGATTATGTGGTATTAGCAATAGGTGCTTGGAAACCAGGTAAGCTAACATTAAAAGAGGGTGGAGAAAAAACTATTGATGCTATTTCATTCCTTGAAAACCACAAAACGTCTAAAGGAGATATTAATTTAGGAAAACATGTCTGTATTATTGGCGGCGGCGATGTAGCTATGGATGCGGCACGTGCAGCTAAGAGAACTAATGGAGTAGAAGAAGTTTCCATAGCTTATAGAAGAACTAAAAAATATATGCCAGCTAGCCTAGAAGAAATAGAATTAGTTGAATCAGAAGGTATATTGTTTAAAGAGTTACTTTCACCAATGGCTATAAAAGGTTCAAAATTAATTTGTGAAGAGATGAAATTAGGGGAAAAAGATGCTTCAGGAAGAAGAAAACCTGTTGGTACTGGTAATACTGTGGAATTAGAAGCGGATACAGTTATTTTAGCTGTAGGACAACAAGTAGATAGTGATCTACTTAAGAAGAACAAAATAGAATTAAATGCTAAGGGATTACCTAAGGTAAAGGAATCTTGCGAAACAAATATTACTAATGTATATGTTGCTGGAGATATGAAAAAGGGACCAGCTACTATTGTTAAAGCTATAGCTGATGGTAAAGCAGTATCTAAGGACATTTTATCAAAAGAAGGATTAAGTAATGATTTTGATAAGAAAGTTTTCCCTATAAATGAGAAAAAAGTATACAGTAAAAAGGGTATATTAAAAGATCATAATTGTGTAGAAAATGAATCAGAAAGATGTCTATCTTGTAGCAACATATGTGAATTATGTGTAGATGTCTGTCCTAATAGAGCAAATGTAGTTATTAATGTAGAGGGAGATTTTAGTTCTTCACATCAAATAGTACATTTAGATGGAATGTGTAATGAATGTGGTAACTGCGGTATCTTCTGTCCTTATAAAGGAAATCCATATAAAGATAAACTAACACTTTTCTGGACTAAGGAAGATTTTGAAGATAGCACAAATAAAGGGTTCTTAGTTATAGATAAAGATAAGGGAACCTGTAAGGTTAGAAGAGAAGATGCTGAAATTATAGATTATATTATTGGAAAAGAAAATAATGTTTCAAAAGAAATGGACAGTATGATTAAAACTTTCATAAATGAATATAGTTATATGTTATAAATTAATATTAAAAATGGGGAGGTAAATCATATGTTGCTGATTGGAAATGGAAAAGTTATAACTAGAGATAATACTAGACCAATCATAGACAATGGATGCATTGCTGTTGATGAAAATAAAATAATTGAGATTGGATCAACAGAAATTTTAAAAAATAAGTATAAGGAATCCCAATTTATAGATGCAAAAGGAAAACTTATAATGCCAGGATTTATAAATACTCATATGCACTATTATAGTACTTTTGCTAGGGGGATGGCTAATGATAGTCCACCAGCAAAGTCATTATGTGACATACTTAAAGGTCTTTGGTGGAGATTAGATAAGGTATTAACCTTAGAAGATGTTTACTATAGTGCTGCGGTACCTATGATTGATCAAATAAAAAATGGTGTAACAACTGTATTTGATCACCATGCTAGTGCTCACGCTGTTAAAGGAAGCTTATTTAAAATTGCAGAAGCATCAGAGACAATGGGAATTCGTAGTAATTTGTGTTACGAAACTTCTGATAGAGATGGGGAAAAGATTGCACAAGAAGGCGTTAATGAGAATGTAGAATTTATTAAGTACTGTAATGCTAAAAATGATGACATGATCAAAGGTATGTTTGGACTTCATGCATCTATGACAATATCTGATAAAACTCTAGAAAAATGTGTAGACGAAGTTAAAGGTTTAAATACAGGATTCCATGTTCATTGTGGAGAAGGCATTGAAGATTTAGAGGATTCAAAGAAAAAATACGGCAAGGGAATTATAGAAAGATGGAATAATGCAGGAGTTCTTTGTGATAAAACTATAGCGGTACATTGTATTTATGTTTCAGATGAAGAGATGGATATGCTTAAAGAAAAGAATACAATAGTAGTTCATAATCCTGAATCAAATATGGGTAATGCAGTAGGTGTTTCTCCGGTACTTAAGATGTATAAAAAAGGTATTTTATTAGGATTAGGAACTGATGGATATACTCCAGATATTATTGAATCTTATAAAGTAGGAAACATTATTCATAAACATGCTACTGGCGATTCAACTGTGGCATGGACTGAAATTCCTGAAATGTTATTTGAAAATAACAGAAGGATTACAGAAAGATTTATTGATGGTAAAGTTGGAATTTTAAAAGAAGGTGCACTAGCAGACATAATTGTAGTAGATTATAATCCACCAACACTAATTAATGAAAATAACATCAACAGTCATATATTATTTGGTATCAATGGAAGACATGTAGATACAACTATTATAAATGGTAAAGTTTTAATGGAAGACAGAAAACTTCTTCATGTTGATGAAGAAAGAATTATGGCTAGAAGCAGAGAACTAGCAAAAGAAGTTTGGAAACGATTTTAATATAAAAAGTTTTGGAGGGATTTAAATGGAAACTATTAAAAAGGAAGAAATATTAAAATTAGCTGAAAAGTATAAAGAAGAAATGTCAAAATTCTTAAGAGATATGGCTAGAATTCCAAGTGAAAGTTGCGACGAAAAAGATGTAGTACTTAGAATAAAAGAAGAAATGGAAAAAGTAGGATTTGATAAAGTAGAAATAGATCCTATGGGAAATGTATTAGGATTTATAGGTCATGGTAAACATGTTATTGCTATGGATGCTCATATAGATACAGTTGGAATAGGTGATAAAAATTTATGGAACTATGATCCTTACGAAGGATATGAAGATGATGAAATAATAATAGGAAGAGGAGTAACAGACCAAGAGGGCGGAATGGCTTCTATGGTTTATGCTGGAAAAATAATAAAAGAACTTGGTTTAGAAGATGATTATACATTAATAGTAACAGGTACCGTTCAAGAAGAAGATTGCGATGGTTTATGTTGGCAATATATAGTTAATGAAGATAAAATAAAACCAGAATTTGTTGTAATTACAGAACCAACTTCTTTAAATATATATAGAGGACATAGAGGAAGAATGGAAATAAAAGTTACAACTCATGGTGTTAGTTGTCATGGATCAGCACCAGAAAGAGGAGATAATGCAATATTTAAAATGGCTCCTATATTAAATGAATTAAAAGCCTTAAATGAAAACTTAAAATATGATGAATTCTTAGGAAAAGGTACTTTAACTGTATCTGAAATATTCTTCTCATCACCATCAAGATGTGCAGTTGCAGATGGTTGCACTATATCTGTAGACAGAAGACTTACTGATGGTGAGACTTGGGAATATGCAATTCAACAAATTAAGAATTTACCATCAGTAAAAGCAGCAAATGGTGAAGTTGAGATGTATAGTTATGAAAGACCTTCATATACTGGCTTAGTATATCCAACAGAATGTTTCTTCCCAACTTGGGTATTAAAAGAAGACCATCCAATATGTGAAACAGCTGTTAAGTGTTATAAAGATTTATTTAAGAGTGAACCGAAAGTTGATAAATGGACATTCTCTACAAATGCAGTTTCTATAATGGGCAGATATGGAATACCATGTATTGGATTTGGCCCAGGACATGAAGACCAAGCTCATGCACCTAATGAAAGAACTTGGAAAGAAGAATTAGTAAAATCAGCAGCAATGTATGCTCTTATACCAATAACTTATGTAAAAGAATTTGCTAATAAATAATAGTGTAGTATATATTAAATTGTGCTGTGTAATAAAATAGGATTCTGATTTATTTTATTAGTATATTTTAAATAATAAAAATAAATGATGAAATGGAGAGAATTTATCTCCATTTCTTCATTATACATTTTTTTATCATAAACTGAGTTTGTGGCTTTAGAGGGATCTTTTATTCCTATTACGGCTTAGAAAATGGTTATCCAAGGATGTAGCTACTCTTTATTCCAACTTTTAAGAAGATGAGAGTATTAGAGGTAGCAGTCATCGTATAAAGTTCATTTATAATTTTATACATTTAGACATATAAAGAATAGGCTTATTGATACATAAATATATGGGGGTAATAAATGTGTATGAATTTATATTAAATGGAAGAAATGTATCTGTTTCAGAGGATATGAATTTGCTTGAATATTTAAGAGATCATGAAGATTTAACTTCAGTAAAAAATGGTTGTGCAGAAGGTGCTTGTGGAGCCTGTATGATACTTCTTGATGGTAAAGCTGTTAGAGCATGTATAAATACAACTGCAAAAGTACATGGTAAGGATATTAAAACTGTAGAAGGACTAACAGAATTTGAAAAAAAGGTTTTTACATGGGCTTTCTCTAAAGCTGGCGCAGTACAATGTGGTTTTTGTATCCCTGGAATGATAATAAGTGCAAAAGCCCTTTTAGATAAAAATCTAAATCCAAATAAAAAAGAAATTAAAACTGCCATTAGAGGAAATGTATGTAGATGTACTGGATATGTGAAGATAATAAAAGCCATTGAAATGGCAGCAGAAGCTTTTAGAGATGGTAAGCTTATACTTAATGAAGAATATAAAGGAAAGATAGGCGAAAACATTCCAAGAATAGATGCAAGAGATAAAATTTTAGGTATAGGAAAATATGTAGATGATATGAAAGTAGAAGGGATGATTTATGGTTCTGCTTTAAGAATAAAATATCCTAGGGCATTAGTAAAAAGCATTGATATTAGTGAAGCTTTAAAACATCCAGATGTAGAAACAATTATTACAGCAAAAGATATTCCAGGAAATAGATATATAGGACATATTATAAAAGATTGGCCAGCAATGATAGATGTAGGTGAAGAAACAAGGTATGTTGGAGATTCAGTAGCCTTAGTAGCAGCAAAAAACAAGAAAGCTTTAAAAGAAATACTTAATTTAATAAAAGTAGAATATGAAGAATTAGAACCTATTTCTAATCCTGATATGGCAATGGATGAAGATGCCCCTAAAATTCACCCTAAGGGAAATGTGTTGACAGTAGAAAAAGTTAATAGAGGAGATGTGGATGAGGCAATAGCTAATTCTAAATATGTGGTTAGTAATCACTATTCCACCCCATTTACTGAACATGCTTTTTTAGAGCCTGAAAGTGCTTTAGCTATGCCAGATGAAGATGGAGTTATTATTTATACAGGAAGCCAAGGTATATATGATGAGCAAAGAGAGATTTCAGAGCTTTTGGGACTGCCTAAAGAAAAAGTAAGGACTATTAGCAAATATGTAGGCGGAGGCTTTGGTGGTAAAGAAGATATGAGCGTACAGCATCATGCTGCTCTTCTTGCATGGATTATTAAAAAGCCTGTTAAAGTAACATTAAGTCGTAAAGAAAGTATTAAGATTCATCCTAAAAGACATGCTATGGAGATGACAATTACTACTGCTTGTGATGAAAAAGGAAACTTAACAGCTTTTAAAGCAGATATTGTGGCAGATACTGGCGCTTATGCATCATTGGGAGGCCCTGTACTTCAAAGAGCTTGCACTCATGCAGCTGGACCATATAAATGTCCTAATGTAAAAATAAAGGGTACGGCTGTATATACTAATAATCCCCCAGGAGGAGCTTTTAGAGGATTTGGAGTAACACAATCAGTTTTTGCATCAGAGTGTAATTTAAATCTTTTAGCGCAAAAGGTTGGTATATCTCCTTGGGAAATAAGATTCAAAAATGCAGTAGAGCCAGGAGATGCATTGCCTAATGGACAAATTGCTGATAAAGGTACTGCAATTAAGGAAACTATATTGGCCGTGAAAGATATATATGAAAATAATAAGTATGTAGGAATAGCATGTTGTATGAAAAATTCAGGAGTCGGTGTTGGATTACCTGATATAGGTAGATGTAATTTGGTGGTGATAAAAGGAAAAGTTCACATAAGAACTAGCGCAGCTTGTATAGGTCAAGGACTTGGAACAATTCTTATACAAATAATATGTGAAACAACAGATTTATTACCAGAACAGATAATTTTAGATTTACCAGATACAAAATTTGCACCAAATTCAGGCACAACTACAGCATCAAGACAAACAGTATTTACTGGAGAAGCTACAAGAATCGCATCATTAAAGCTTAAAGATAAATTGTTAACTACATCACTAGAAGAGTGCGAAGGTGAAGAATTTTATGGGGAATATCAAGGTATTACAGACCCTATTAATTCTGATAAAAAGAATCCAGTAAGTCATGTGGCTTATGGTTATGCAACCCAAGTTGTTATTCTTAATGATGATGGAAAAGTAGAAAAAGTAGTTGCAGCTCATGATGTTGGAAAAGCTATAAATTCAACTAATGTAGAAGGACAAATTGAAGGTGGAATAGTTATGGGACTTGGATATGCATTTACAGAGGATTATCCATTAAATAAATCTATTCCAACGGCTAAATTTGGTACATTAGGTTTATTTAGAGCTACTGATATACCAGAAATTCAACCAATAATAATTGAAAAGAATACTAATGATTTAGCTTATGGTGCGAAAGGAATAGGTGAAATTACAACCATACCAACAGCTCCAGCAGCTCAAGGTGCTTATTATAAATTTGATGGAGAGTTTAGAAAAAAGCTTCCTCTCAAAGATACTGCTTATAGAAGGAAAAAATAATTGTCATAGATAGCACTATTTTAAAATAGATTTAATTTTAACCATGCAAATATAAAAAATACACGTATAGATAGATCACTTATTTGACTAATAAGTTTAAATTTTCTCCATTAAAAAATTTTTACCCGGTGGAAAAGCTATGTTTGGCTTAGCTATCGGGTTTTCACCTTCATTCTTTGATTAATAACAAGAGCTCTCGATTTAAAAAAATTAGAAAATATTAAAGCTTATTCATATATTTATTACTATATATTATTTTGATTGATATCTTAAAATTAAATTTATTTTTAGACATGAGTTTCTATCATAAATTATTTCTATTACAATATAATATGTGTTATGGTGATTTTTTTTATTAAATATAATGTTCGTATCATTACGAATAATAAAATAAAAATATAAATAAAATACCAATAAAATACGAATGTTTTTATAAAAGTATGTTGATTTATTAAGAATTATATGTTACCATGAGTACATAAAATAAATGAATATATCATCCATATAATCTCAATAATAAGGTTTGAGAGTCTCTACGAGGGAACCATAAATTCCCTGTCTATGGATGAATCTTAGCTATGCTTTTGCAGTGCGCTTAAGTTCCGCTCTAGGATTCTCCATGGAAATCTTAGCGGAATTTTTTTATATATTAAAATATAAGGAGGTATAAGTAGATGAAAGTAGCGATTATTTTTGGAAGTAAGTCTGATACTGACAAAATGAAAGGAGCCGCGAAAGCTTTAAAAGAGTTTAATATAGAATATAAAGCTTACATACTTTCAGCACATAGAGTACCAGAAAAATTGATGGAAACAATTGAAGATTTAGAAAAGGAAGGTTATGAATGTATAATTGCTGGGGCAGGTCTTGCAGCACATTTGCCTGGAGTTATAGCTTCTCATACTGTTCTTCCAGTTATAGGAGTTCCTATAGAGGCTGCAGTTGGAGGAATGGATTCACTTTTATCTATAGTTCAAATGCCTAAATCTATACCTGTAGCTACAGTAGGTATAAATAATAGTTATAATGCAGGAATGCTTGCGGTACAAATATTGTCTTTAAAGTATAAAAACTTAAGGGAAAAACTTATAGAATATAGAAAAGATATGAAAGAAAAATTTATAAATGATAACAAAGAGGGAGTGGAGTTATAATGGAAAAGAAGGATATGTTATATGAAGGAAAGGCTAAAAAAATATTCAGAACGAATGATAAGGATACAGTTGTTGTGTATTATAAAGATGATGCCACAGCTTTTAATGGGGAAAAGAAAGGAACTATTGAAGATAAGGGAGTTATGAATAACTCTATAACAGCAATGTTATTTGAACTTTTAGAAAAAAAAGGCGTAAAAACACATTTCATAGAAAAGATAAATGAAAGAGAACAGCTTTGCAAAAAAGTAGAAATAGTTCCACTAGAAGTTATAGTTAGAAATATAGCAGCAGGAAGTATGGCAAAAAGATTAGGACTTTCAGAAGGAAGAAAATTAGATACTACTGTATTTGAAATAAGTTATAAAAATGATGATTTAAATGACCCTCTTATAAATGACTATCATGCAGTGGCTATAGGACTTACAACATTTGAAGAACTAAAAGAAATGTATTCTATAGCAGAAAAAGTAAATGATACATTAAAAGAATTCTTTGATGAGCAAGGAATAAATTTAGTTGATTTTAAAATAGAAATAGGAAGATTTAATGGTGAGCTTCTCTTAGCAGATGAAATATCCCCAGATACATGCAGATTATGGGATAAAAATACAGGAGAAAAGTTAGATAAAGATAGATTTAGAAGAGACATGGGAAATGTAAAAGAAGCTTATATGGAAATATTAAAAAGAGTCAATAATTAATTGTCAATTAACAATGCTCAATAGTCAATGGATGATTGAATGTTAACAATTAAAAAGTGTTGTTACATTTAATTGATCATTGATAATTGAAAATAAAGTGAGTGGGGAGTAAAAATGAGTATGTGCTATATGTTAGATGATTTAAATGAAAACATGCCCTTTGATTTAGAAGAAGATAAGTTTAAAGAAGAATGTGGGGTATTCGGAGTATTTTCCAAAAGCAATGAATCAAAGTCAGCAGAAGTAACTTATTACGGATTATATGCTCTTCAACATAGAGGCCAAGAAAGTGCAGGAATAGTGGTATCTGATGGAGAAAAGTTTAAATATCATAAAGGCATGGGTTTAGTGTCAGATGTTTTTAGTAAGGAAACTATAAAGGGATTAAAGGGCAATTCCGCCATAGGTCATGTTAGATATTCCACTACAGGAGCTAGTAAATCAGATAATGCACAGCCTATAGTAGGTACTTATAAATTAGGCTCTATTGCCATAGCCCATAATGGTAATTTAGTTAATGCAGCAGTTATAAGAGAACTTTTAGAAGATGGTGGATGTATTTTTCAAACGTCTATAGATACAGAGGTGTTATTAAATTTAATAGCAAGAAGTGCTAAAAAAGGGATAGATAAAGCAGTAGTGGATGCAATGCAAGCTATTAAAGGATCCTATGCTATTGTTATACTTACAGAAGATAAGCTAATAGGTGCAAGAGATCCTTATGGAATAAGACCTATGTGCCTAGGTAAAATTGGGGATGATTATTTACTAAGCTCAGAAAGTTGTGCCTTTGATTGTGTAGGTGGAGAGTTTATAAGAGATATAGAACCTGGGGAAATAGTTATCATAGATCAAAATGGAATAGAGTCAATTAATTTTGCGGAAAAAACAAAATGTCAAACCTGTGCTTTTGAATATATATATTTTGCAAGACCAGATAGCACTATGGATGGCATAAATGTTTATGAATCAAGGGTTAGAGCAGGGAAAAAACTTTATGAAGAATACCCGGTGGATGCAGATATAGTTATAGGTGTTCCTGATTCTGGCATACCAGCTGCAGTAGGTTATGCTGAGGCTTCGAAAATACCATATGGCATAGGATTTATAAAAAACAAATATGTAGGAAGAACTTTTATAGCACCTTCTCAAGAATTAAGAGAAAAAGCTGTGTCTGTAAAATTAAATGCTCTTAAAACAAATGTAGAGGGAAAAAGGGTAGTAATAATAGATGATTCTATAGTAAGAGGAACTACTAGTAAAAGATTAGTACAAATATTAAGAAAAGCTGGAGCTAAGGAAGTTCATTTTAGAGTATCATCACCAATGGTTAAATATCCGTGTTATTTTGGAATAGATACTCCTTATAGAAAAGATTTAATAGGTGCTCACTCAGAGGTAGAAGAAATAAGAGAAAAAATTGGAGCAGATAGTTTAGCTTATATAAGTATGGGAGGCTTAGTAGAAACACTGCATAAAGATAAAGATTTTTGCTTGGGATGTTTTAATGGTATATATCCTATATCTGCACCTATAGAAATGCCTAAAGATAGTTTGGAATAGAGGATTTAAGTTGTTTTAGCTTTAGGTAGAAAAAATTTATTTCTTTGTTTCATACTAAATATACAATTCATATTTAATGGATTATTTTTTCATGATTCTAAAGTTAAAATAACTTAATATAGTTTTTTTATTGATAGAATAACTAATAATTTAAAGAAGGGAATGTTATTCATGGTATCTTACAAAGAAGCTGGGGTTAACATAGAAGAAGGTTACAAATCTGTAGATCTTATAAAAAAACATGCTTCCAAAACATTTACAAAGGGAGTATTAAATAATTTAGGAAGTTTTGCAGGAATGTTTGAACTTCCTAAATATAAAAATCCTGTACTAGTATCAGGTACAGATGGAGTTGGAACTAAATTAGATATAGCCTTTAGAATGGAAAAATACAATACAGTGGGAATAGACTGCGTAGCTATGTGTGTAAATGATATATTATGTCATGGTGCTAAGCCCTTATTTTTCTTAGATTATATAGCTTGCGGCAAATTGGAATCACAGATTGCAGCTCAGCTTGTAGAAGGGGTTAGCAATGGTTGTATCCAAAGTGAATGTGCTCTAATAGGCGGAGAAACAGCAGAAATGCCAGGTTTTTATAGAGATGGCGAATATGATATAGCTGGTTTTGCTGTAGGTATAGCAGAAAAAGATGAAATAATAGATGGAAGTAAAATAGAAGATGGGGATATATTAATAGGTATAGCATCATCAGGGCCTCATAGCAATGGATATTCACTTATAAGAAAATTAGTAGAGGATTTACATAAAGATTTTGAAGGAGATAAAATAGGGAATGCTCTTTTAACTCCTACGAAAATATATGTAAAACCTGTAATGAAACTTTTAGAAAAATATAATATAAAGGGTATGGCTCATGTAACTGGAGGAGGTTTTTATGAAAATATTCCTAGAATGTTTAAAGATGATTTTACAGCAGTTATAAATAAAAAATCTTATCCAGTACCAAATATATTTAAGCATTTAATGAATTTAGGCGTAGAAGAAAATCACATGTACAATACTTTCAATATGGGGATTGGTTTTGTATTATGTGTAAATGAAAAAGATGGGGAAGATATAATAAAAGACCTGATAGAAATGGGAGAAAAGGGTTATAAAATAGGATATGTTAAAAAAGGAGATAAGTCTGTTGAACTAATTTAAAAAGGGGCATTAAATAAATTTATAATAAAAATTAGTTCATAGGTTAGATCTTTAAAATAATTGATTGGGGAATTAATTATTTATAGAGTATATATGAAAAATTTTCTTTAAATTAAAGGAGAATAAGATGTTTAAAATTGCAGTACTTATTTCAGGGGGAGGAAGCAATCTTCAATCTATAATAGATAAAATAGAAGAAGGATATATAAAAAATTGCAATATAGAAATGGTTATAGGGGATAGACCTAATATTTATGGTATAGAAAGAGCAGAAAAAAAGGGAATTAAAACTTTAACTTTAGATAGAAAATTATATGAAAATAACTTGTCTAATAAAATATGTGAATATTTATATGGAAAAGTAGATTTAATAGTTTTAGCAGGATGGCTTTCTATATTAAATGGGGAGTTAATTAATAAATTTGAAAATAGGATAATAAACATCCATCCTTCATTGATACCAAGCTTTTGTGGGGATGGAATGTATGGTATAAAAGTACACCAAAGAGCATTAGAATACGGAGTAAAAGTATCTGGGTGTACTGTGCATTTTGTAGATGAGGGTACGGATAGTGGACCTATAATAATACAAAAATCTGTACCAGTTTTTGCAGAAGATACAGCAGAAATATTGCAAAAAAGAGTTCTAGAAAAAGAACATGAGGCATTACCAGAAGCCATAAAGCTTATAAGTGAAGAAAAAATAAAATTACAGGGAAGAAAAGTCTTTATTAAAATAGACTAAATTTATAATAATGAAAAAATTACTATTGATATAAATGAATGTAATAAAGAATGTGTATTAAAGTAGATTAAATTTATTGAAATATAAAAATTTGTAGTTTGAAAATTGAAATAGTGCCACTTATATGTTTTCCTTAAAAGAAGGTGTATTAGTGGCTATTAATTATGATATAGATATAAATCAAAATAATAAAAAACCATTGAAATTGGGGGTATTAAATTGATAAAAAGAGCATTAATAAGTGTATTTGATAAGACAGGAATTTTAGATTTAGCAAAGTTTTTAGAAAGTAGAAATGTAGAAATAATATCTACTGGTGGAACATACAAACATTTAAAAGAAAATGGAATAAAAGTAATAGATATAGAAGAGGTAACAGGATTTCCAGAAATGCTAGATGGAAGAGTAAAAACATTAAATCCTTTGATTCATGGAGGAATATTAGCTATAAGAGATAATGAAGAGCATATGAAGGTAATAGAAGAAAAGGGCATAAACCCTATAGATATGGTAGTAGTGAATTTATATCCTTTCTTTAATAAAGTAGAAGAAAATTTAAGTTTTGATGAAAAAGTAGAATTTATAGACATCGGTGGACCTACTATGATAAGAGCAGCAGCTAAAAATTTTAAAGATGTAGTAGTACTAACAGATACTAAGGATTATGAAAATGTCATAGATGAAATAAAAGAAAATGATCAGGTTAATATAAAAACTAGAAAAAAATTAGCAGGAAAAGTTTTTAATTTAATGTCAGCCTATGATGCAGCTATAAGTAATTTCTTATTAGAAGAGGAATATCCAGAATACTTAACTCTATCCTATAAAAAGAACATGGATTTAAGATATGGAGAAAACCCTCATCAAACAGCAGCTTATTACACATCTACTGTTGGAAAATATCCTATGAAAAATTTTGAAAAGTTAAATGGAAAAGAATTATCCTATAATAATATAAAGGATATGGATATAGCGTGGAAAACCGTTTGTGAATTTGAAGAGGTGGCTTGTTGTGCATTAAAACATAATACACCTTGTGGTGTGGCTATAGGGGATACTATACAGGAGGTTTATACTAAGGCCTATGAATGTGATCCTATATCTATATTTGGTGGCATAGTTGCTTTTAATAGAAAAGTAGATAAGGAAACAGCAGAGAATCTCGCAAAAATATTTTTAGAAATAGTTGTAGCACCAGATTTTGATGAAGATGCTTTAGAAGTCTTAAAAAACAAGAAAAATTTAAGGGTTATAAAATGTGAAGAAAAATCTACAGAGTCAAAAGATATGGCAAAGGTAGATGGAGGAATATTAGTACAACAGGGTGATAATAAATTATTAGAAGATACAAAAGTAGTTACAGAAAAATCCCCAACAGAGAAAGAAATGAAAGATCTTATATTTGGTATGAAAGTAGTTAAATATGTGAAATCCAACGCTATTGTAGTAGTTAAAGATGGTATGGCAAAGGGTATTGGGGGAGGCCAAGTAAATAGAATATGGGCAGCAAAGGAAGCATTAGATAGAGCTGGAGATGGCGTAGTTTTAGCTTCAGATGCTTTTTTCCCATTTGGAGATGTAGCCGAAGAAGCTGCAAAATGGGGAATAAAAGCTATAATTCAACCAGGCGGTTCTATAAGAGATGAAGAATCTATAAAGGTATGTAATGAAAAAGGGATTTCTATGGTGTTTACAGGAATAAGACATTTCAAACATTAGATTTAAATATTTTTATACAAATATATTTTAGTTAAAAGATAAAAATTTTAATAAGATATTCTAATACTAAGATAAAAAGAGATATTTTTTATAAAGAAATTCCATCTCAATATTAGAATTGATTAATGTATGGGAATTAAATATATTAAAGGGGTAAAAAACATGAAAATATTGATAATTGGTTCTGGTGGAAGAGAGCATGCTATAGCTTGGAAGATAGGTAAAAATCCTTTAGTAGAAAAAATATTTTGTGCTCCAGGAAATGGATGTACTGCACTGGAGAATAAGTGTGAAAATATAAAAATTTCATCCAATGAAGAACTATTAGAATTTGCTTTGAAAAATAATGTGCATTTAACTATTGTAGGTCCAGAAGTACCTTTAATGGATGGCATAGTAGATTTATTTAAGGATAAGGGACTTAATATATTTGGACCAGATAAAAAAGCCGCTTTATTAGAGGGAAGTAAGGCCTTTGCAAAGGACTTTATGAAAAAATATAATATTAAAACTGCAGCTTATGAAGTTTTTGAAGAAGAGGAAAAGGCTTTAGAATATTTAAAGAATAGTGAGCACCCAGTGGTAATAAAAGCAGATGGATTAGCAGCGGGAAAGGGAGTTGTTATAAGTAACTCATTTGAAGAAAGTAAAAATACCTTAGAAGAATTTATGACTAAGGATAAATTTAATGGTGCAGGTAAAAGAGTTGTTATAGAAGAGTTTTTAGAAGGCCCAGAGGCTTCTATACTATCTATAACTGACGGAGAAACTATAATACCTTTCATATCCTCAAAGGATCATAAACAAATATATGATGGTGGATTAGGTTCAAATACAGGGGGAATGGGAGTTATATCCCCTAATCCTTATTGTACAGAAGAAGTATTAAAGGATTTTGATAAAAATATATTAAAACCAACCCTAAAAGGACTACAGGAAGAAAATCTAAAATTTTCAGGAATAATTTTCTTTGGCATAATGATAACTAAAAAAGGACCGTATCTTCTTGAATATAATTTGAGAATGGGAGATCCAGAAACGGAAGCTGTTCTTCCTTTAATGGAAAGTGATTTACTAGATTTAATATTAATATCAATAAATAAAGAATTAAAAAATGCAAATATAAAGTGGGAAAAAGCTTATTCTACCTGTGTTATAGCAGCATCTAAAGGATATCCTGGAAATTATAAAAAAGGATTTTTAATAAATGGGATAGAGAATTTAGAGGGAATATTTGGAGCAGGAGTTAAATTAGAAAATAACAAGCTTTTAACTAATGGTGGAAGAGTGTTGTGTACTCAAGCCTTAGGAGAAACTTTAGAAGAATCTATAAAAAAGGCCTATGACAAGATGAAAAAAATAGATTTTGAGGGCATATATTATAGAAAAGATATAGGAAAATAATATTAATAATAAATAGCAGATACAAGTAATTATTTGTATCTGCTATTAGTAATTTTTAAATAATAAGAATTGGGTTAATACAAATTTTGCCACAGTATCATTTTATTATTTAGTATTAACTTTATATAAAAAAGGTTGTGTTAACTCTATGATATTTATGAGATAATATCAGCACTATTTCTAATTTCTACTTCTATTTCAGTTTTTAGCTCAGTATTTAAAATCATATTTTCAATATTTAATTTAGGATACTTAATATACACATCATTTTCTATATCAAATATATCTAAATTATTCTTTTGAAATTTGGAAAATACAGAAGAAGTAAGTTTATTTATTTCTTCGGCTGCTAATGCTTCCAATTTATCTATTTCATTTTTATTGCCGTAAAATCTTCCTTGACTTTCTCCTATGGTACATATGGTCTTGATTTTTTTAGTTAAATGGATAGAACCATTTACATACTCAATTTTAGTTCTGGTCTTACTAGATAATATTTCTAAAGTTATTAATTTATTTTTATCCTGAGGATTAGAAATTTGAAATACACCTTTAGAAACTTTATTAACTAGAAAATTATATCCCTTAGTTTCCTCTGCGGAAAGTCTTGATACATATTTATCCTTGGTTATAATGGCACCACCATTTAGGAATATTTTATTTTCATTTTCTCTCCTGTTAAATTGTATAAAGCTTGATACAGCAGTTCTATCTTTCATAAGTCTTTTATTTAATAATTCATTTAATGTTAATTTTACGGCACTAGAGGATGTATTTATATTTCTTATTAAATCATAAACAAAAATTCCAAGAAATTTTTCATCCGGTATCTTTATGTTTAATAATTCATCTCCAGTTCCTTCAAATATACAAAAATTAGCTCTCATTATAAATTGCTGCTCTCTTTCAAAGATGTCTATAAACTTTTCTAAACCTATATTAGCAGCATTCTCTGTAAATATAATTGCTTTTGTTTGTTCATAGTTTAGTTCATTTGAAGAACTTAAATTAATATTTTTAAGAGCATCTAGTAAAGTTTTACCAGTACCTTTAAATACTAATCTATCTTTTTGATTGGATTCTTCTCTAACACCCTTGTAAGCTTCAACAAATAATATAGGATTATTTGACGCATCAACATCTACAATTACAGCAGTAGCAAATAATAATTTATTTATATCTCTATAACTGAAACATCCTTGTAAAAATATATTTGAGAAAACTAATAGTACTGCAATAAATCTTTTCATGTATATCAATTCCTTTAGAAAAAAATAGGTTAAACAAACACAAAAATGGTTTTCTTATTTTAGTTTATAAATATTTATAGATTTATTTATTATTGAGATTTTTGATTATCTTTTAATATATCATTGGATAAAGCTTTTAAATCACTCCTCAAAAGTACATCTTTATAATTATATTTCTCAAAAGTACCTAAAGGATACAGGTAAGGATACCCGCAACTTTGCAAAGAACTTATATGAGCTAGAAATACCATAAGCATCATATAAAATCCAGGGAGCCCAGCTATAGATGAACCAATGGATATTAAGACAGACCATATAGAAACAGCATTATAAAATTTAGGTATTAAGAAAGTAGATATAGCAGCTAATCCAACTACAACCATGGTAGATTGCGATGTTAAGCTGGCACTTACGGTAGCATCTCCTAATATTAAAGCTCCAACAATACTCATACTTTGTCCTATAGGTTGAGGAAGTCTAAGGCCTGCTTCTCTAGATAATTGAAAAAAGAACATCATAAGAAGAACTTCGATTATAGTTGGGAAAGGTACTCCAGCCCTAGCTTTAGACAATCTAAATATGAACATATAAGGAATTAAAGAAAAATGATGAGTAGATAAAGCTAGATAAAGTCCAGGTAAAAAAAGAGAAATACCTAGAGCAGCCCATCTTAATAATCTACTTATATTAGCAAATGACTTTTTTTGATAATAATCATCTGCCATATTAATATTTTCAATAAAAAAATGAGGAGCAGTTAAGACAAATGGAGTCCCATCTACTAATATTCCAACTCTTCCCTCAAAAATTTTAGAGCATACCACATCTGCTTTTTCACTACTAGATATAGTATCAAAAAGAGTGTTTTTCTGAGTAAGAAGTTCTTCTATATAGTTACTTTCAATAACAAATTCAAACTTAGCTTTATCTATTTTATTCCTTATATAATTTGTTAAATCTTCAGGAGCTTTATTTTTTAAATAGCACATAGCTATTAAAGTATTAGATTGTTCTCCCAAAGTAAATTTTTCTACCTCAAAGTTTTCATTTTTAATTCTTCTACGTATTAAAGACAAATTATCCATGATGGATTCTGTAAATCCTTCTCTAGGACCCTTTATTACAGATTCTGTTATAGGAGAACTAACAGAACGCTTAGCGAAACCTTTAGCTTCTACAGAAAGAATTCCTTCAAAAAAATCTGGAATTATAATTACATTACCTGATAAGATACTCATTATAGCTTCGTCTATATCAGTTATTTCCTCTACGGAATTTGCAGCTAACATTTTTTCTTTTATATTTTTTATATTATAAGTATAATCTTTATCTTTAATAAGAGGATAAATAACATATTCACTTATAAAGTTGGAATTGCATAAGTTGCTAATAAATATTAAATGTAGGGTTCCTTGTTTACAAGAAATATCTCTGAATACCATATCAAAATTATTTTCTAATCTTTTTTTTATAGTATTATAAAAATCAATATTCATACTAATCACCATTTTTATTATTAGTAATAATTACGAATAATATTCTAATATAGGTCAAGAATTAAAATAAAATATTATAAAATATAAGGAGGAATAAAGATTTTTAAGTTAAATTCAAAGCATGTGGCTTTTATAATATTAGGAACAGTTATAGTATCATTAAAAACCTATCCAGAAATATTTATTATAAATGGTAAAACTAGTAGTTGGATAGCTACTATAATAGCTTCACTGATTATATTTTTATATTATTTATATATAATCAATGTAAGTAAGAAAATTCGTAAACATAGTTTATGGGAAGTTTATGAATACGCTTTAGGAAACCGACTAGGAAAGTTATTTCAGATTACATTTTGTTTGGGATTATTTTTTTCCCTTTTAGAGAGTTGTAGTGTAGATGCTAATGCTATGAATACTAATTTACTTCAAAATACTCCACCTTGGTTTTTTGTTATAACATTTATATTAAGTGCTAATTATGTATTATTAAAAGGGCAAAGAGCTGTAATTTTAATGAGTTTAATCGGAATAACTCTTATATCTATGGCAGGTATAAATTTAGTAATACTTACGGCTAAGTATAAAAATTTTAAATATTTACTTCCTATATTTCCTAATGGCATAGATAGAGGATTTATCATATGTATAGTTCAAATATTGGGGCTATATGGATGTGTAGCTATAGCATATCCATATTTTCAAGGAATTAAAGACAAAAAAACTGCTTTAAGAGGGGCAAATATAGGATTACTTATAGTTATACAAATGATAATAGTATCTGTAACAGGAGTAATATCTACTTTTGGAACTAATAGAGCTGTAACATTAGCTTATCCTAAGCTTATTCAAACTCAACTAGTAAGTTATTCAGGTTTTTTAGAAAGTGGAGAATTTTTTGTTATGCTTCAAATGTTAGCAGGTTGGTTTGTAAAGTATGTATTAAGTTTTCAAGCTTTATTACATTTGTTAAAACACTTTAGAATAGAGAATAAAAAGCAAAGAATAACTATATGGGTATTAAATATTATAGTAATGATTGTATGTTTTTTTATGGCAGAGAACACTTATAGATTAATATACATATTAGGATTCTATCCATATATATATTTAACTTCTTTCATAATAATTCCATTTATAATTTTTACTATAGCTTTAATAAAGAGTAAAAAAAAGCGAAGACCATATAAGGCTAAAAGATATTAGTTAATAATTTCAAATTGGGAAAAATGCAACTATTTTCAAATTACTTATATTAGTATTTATGATATAATAATATTAAAATATTCTATTTATAAGGAGTGAATAGCTTTTGCCAAAATGTGAGGTATGTGGCAGAGAAGGTGCTGAAATACACCATATAATTCATAAATGTGAAGGTGGAATGGATTTAGAAATAAATTACAAATATTTATGTGGAAGGCATCATAGAGGAAGACATAGCCCCCATAAAAACAATAATATAGATATAAGTTATAAATTAGAACTACAAAATAAACTGGAAAATTTATTTGCAAAAGAGTATTATTCCTTAGAGAGTATTCAAGCTATATTAGATATTAATAGAAATAAAGGGAAAAAAATAGTACAAGGCTTAAAAATATATAAAGAAGGCTATAAATCTGAAGATATAATATATAAACTGATGGCACAAAAACATTATAGTGAATATAATTTATTTCAATCGGAAGAATTTGTAGCTTTAGGTATAATATAAAGGGTAAATTAAAAAAATTCTTGACAAAATTCTATATAGAGAATAATATATTACTATAAATTGAATAAGCCTCGGTAGGTGAGGTTACTACAAGGATACGGGTTGTTGCCGTAAAAGAATGGAAACATTCTTAACTGGTTAGCAGGTTTTGCCGAACAAAGAAGGCATAATCTAATACAACTTCATTGCCTTGCAGAGCCAAAACTTGAACGAGAAAGTGTTGTTAATATACCTTCGTCATGTTTAAGTTTGGCGAAGGTTTTTTATTTTGAAATTTAGGAGGTGAAAAGGAATGGAAGTTGGCGAAAGTAGTATGGATAGTGGAGGTAAGTTTATATATTTAGAGAAAATTTTATATATGATTATTAAACTCTATTCTTTTTCATTGGAGTTTAATATAAAATTTATATGACAAAACTCTTCATATATGCAAGTCTTTAGTAAGATTTTTTATCTTCAACTGTTCTTTACTAAAATAATTTCCCAATTGTTATTTAACCACAAATTTAATTTTATCTTTTTAAGAGGTTAAACTATGTATAATTAACCTTTAGTTTGTTATTGTCTTTTTTAGAATTTGGAGGTGTGAATTATGATTAAAAAAAGAATATTTAATGTTGAAGACATGTCAAAAAAGAGCATAAATAATCTTATAGAATTTAGCAAAATGGATTTAAAAAACGTTTATAGAAAATTAAACACTGATATAGAAGGGCTAACAATAAATCAAGTAGAAAAAAGAAGAGAAAAGTGGGGTTTAAATCAAGTAGAACATGAGAAACCAAGACCATGGTATATTCAGCTAATAAAAGCTTTTATGAATCCATTTATATTAGTTTTGTTAGTTCTTGCAGGGGTATCTTTGATAACAGATGTTATATTAGCAGCACCAGAAGACAGAAGTTTTATAACTGTAATTGTTGTTTCTATAATGGTAACAATAAGTGGTTTTTTGAAGTTTTTTGAAGAATTTAAATCAAATAAAGCTGCTGAAAAGTTAAAAGCATTAATAAAAACAACTGCTGCTGTATGTAGAAAAGAATCAGGAATTAATGAAATAGATATGAGTGAAATTGTAGCTGGAGATATAGTATATCTTTCAGCGGGAGATATGATACCCGCAGATATAAGAATAATAACAAGCAAAGATCTATTTTTAAGTCAATCTTCTTTAACAGGTGAATCTGAGCCTATTGAAAAGTATTCAGTTCTAAATGATAAGAATGAAAATTTAAATATAAGTGAAATTGATAATATTTGTTTATTAGGTACTAATATTATAAGCGGAAGCGCCACTGGGGTAGTTATAGCAACTGGAAACCAAACATATTTAGGGACTATGGCTTCAACACTTACAGAAACTAAAAATTTAACAAGTTTTGAAAAAGGTATAAATAGTGTAAGTATACTTCTTATAAAATTCATGCTTATTATGGTTCCTATAGTATTCTTTGTAAATGGCATTACAAAAGGAGACTGGTTACAAGCTTTGCTTTTTGCAATATCCATAGCTGTTGGTTTAACTCCAGAAATGCTTCCTATGATTGTTACAACTAATCTTGCTAAGGGTGCTGTAATTATGGCAAAACAAAAAACTGTAGTTAAAAAACTTGATGCTATACAGAATTTTGGAGCAATGGATGTTCTTTGTACTGATAAAACAGGAACTTTGACCCTTGATAAAATTGTTGTTGAAAGATATTTAAATGTACATGGAGAGGAAGATAATAGAGTATTAAGACATGCTTATTTAAATAGTTTTTATCAAACTGGACTTCGTAATTTAATGGATGTAGCAATACTAGAGCATGGAAAAGAAAATGGCTTTAGTGAGCTTGAAAAAAATTATTTAAAAGTGGATGAAATACCTTTTGATTTTACAAGAAGAAGAATGTCTGTAGTATTAAAAGATAATGAAGGTAAAAGACAACTTATAACAAAAGGTGCTGTAGAAGAAATGATTTCAATTTGTACTTTAGCTGAATACAAAGGTAATATTGTAGAGCTTACTGATAATATAAAAAATAAAGTTCTTAATATGGTTAAGAAATTAAATAGTGAGGGTATGAGAGTTATTGGAGTAGCACAGAAAAACAATATTCCAGATGAGAATAGTTTTAATATAAAGGATGAAATCAATATGGTTCTTATGGGATATATAGGATTTTTGGATCCTCCAAAGGATTCTGCAAAAGAAGCAATAAAGGCCCTTAAGAAAAATGGAGTAGATGTAAAAATATTAACTGGTGATAATGATGCAGTAACACTAAAAATTTGTAAAGAAGTTGGATTAAAAGTTGATAATATACTTTTAGGAAATGAAATAGAAAAAATGACAGATGAAGAGTTGGGCCAGGCTATTGAAAATATTAATGTTTTTGCAAAACTTTCTCCGCTTCAAAAATCAAGAATAATAAAATTACTTGAAAATAATGGACATACAGTAGGTTTTATGGAAGATGGTATAAATGATGCTGCGGCTTTGCGTAAAGCAGATGTAGGTATTTCTGTTGATACGGCAGTAGATATAGCAAAAGAATCAGCTGATATAATTTTATTAGAAAAAAATCTTATGGTTTTAGAACAAGGAGTTATTGAAGGAAGAAAAGTCTTTGGAAATATTATAAAGTACATTAAAATGACTGCAAGTTCAAATTTTGGGAATGTATTCAGTGTATTAGTGGCTAGTGCATTTTTACCATTTTTACCAATGATGCCAATACATCTTTTGATACAAAATTTATTCTATGATGTATCTCAAGTTTCTATTCCATGGGATACTATGGATGATGAATATTTAAGTAAACCAAGAAGATGGAATGCAGATGATATTGGAAGGTTTATGATTTTTATAGGTCCAATAAGTTCTATATTTGATGTGATAACTTATTTAGTAATGTGGTTTGTATTTAAGGCTAACACTCCAGCCATGCAATCATTATTCCAATCAGCCTGGTTTATAGAAAGCCTTTTATCTCAAACTCTTATTGTACACATGATAAGAACTAAAAAAATACCTTTTATCCAAAGTAGAGCTACAGTTCCAGTGATTTTATTAACAGTAATTATAATGACAGCAGGTATTTTTATACCATTTACATCCTTTGGAATCTCTGTAGGATTGCAACCATTACCATTTTTGTACTTTACATGGCTTCTAGGGATTTTATTAGCTTATTGCGTACTAACACAATTTATAAAAAAACTATATATTAAAAAGTTTAATAGCTGGTTATAATTATGAAACAAATAATTTTATACTAAAATTTTGTTAATATATATTTTTTAGTAAAGTAAAAAATTATTAATAATTTTAGAAATTAATGATATAAAAGTGTAAATAAAAAAGTAAATAATAGCAGTCTTTTTTAATTAGAAATAAAATTAAAAAAGACTGCTATGCTTTATATCTATTTTTAAAACTATTAATTTTTATTTAACTAAAATTTAAGTTTTTATAATTTTTTAAAATAATAAAGTTTACCATCCTCTATAGAATAGTCAATAAGATTTTTATGGAAAAGGTAAGCTATAAAGGCACTTAGAGCACCAGTATACAAGTGATATTGATTAAAGTTTAGTTTTAAATCTTCTAATATTACAAGGTTTTCTAATATATCTTCTTTAGTTAAAGGTTGATCTAAAAGTTCTAAAATTATATTTATATGCTTTTTTATATTTTTCATGTTTTTATCAGCTAAATTTATTATTTCATTTTTTTCTAACACTCTATCACAGTGACTTATAACAAAATAGTCTGCCACTATGTTTTTTATAATTTCTAAACTCTTTATAGAGTCTTCCAAATCATAATAGTAAGGAAGAGAGTATTTTTTTATTGTTTCATCACTAAAAATACTGTCTCCTAAAAAACATACCTTTTCAGGTGTGATAAATCCTATCTGCTCTGGTGAATGTCCCTTAAGACTTATAACTTCAAATTTTTCATCATTAATTTTGTTTATTCCATAATCTAATATGTAATCTACACTTATATTTTTATTGCTTTTATATATAAGTTTTATTGGTGAAGCAGAAAACAGCATAGCTGCATTTAAGTCATGATTTTCCATAAATAGTTTTTCTTTAAAGGATGTATAAGTTAAACATCCAGGATAATTTTCTTTAAATAAAAGATTTCCACCACAATGGTCTAAATGGCTATGAGTGTTTACTATGTATTTTGGATGAAGTCCATTTTCTAATAAGATCTCCTCTATTTTTTTTCCATCATATTTATTCTTTCCCGTATCAATCAATAAACAATTTTTATTTTTAAAAATATAGACTCCAATATTTGTGGGAAAATTTATATAATAAGAGTTTCCTTTAATTTTAGTAAGTTCCATAAAATCACTTCCTTGATAAAATAATTGTTATTAAATAGATAATTTTTAATATATATATTACTAAGTATATTTTTAATAAATAATAATCTAAAAATTGTTATTTATTATAAATCTATGATAAATTAAATTTACACAGAAAAGGGGGACTTTTAAAATAATAATAACATAATAAATTTTTATAAGTAAACCTTCCTAATTCGAAAAATGTAATAATATAATATAAAATATTATAAAATAATGAAAAATATCCAAATTTAGGGTAAATGAGTTGTAATATAAGTATATATTTAGTAGAATTAGGATAATAGCGCATTTATATTAAATTATATATAAAATTAAATTTGGGGCAATTTTTTTATTAAGTTTAATTTTAAAAAGGGGGACACATTAATAATGTTAGAAAATTTACAACCAAAGTCAGTATTTCATTTTTTTGAGGAATTGACTAAAATACCACATGGATCAGGAGATGAAAAAAGACTGAGTGATTATTTAGTTAATTTTGCAAAAGAAAGAAATTTAGAAGTTATTCAAGATGAATCTCTAAATGTAATAATAAGAAAGCCAGCTACAAAAGGATATGAAAATGCTCCTGTTGTAATTATTCAAGGGCATATGGATATGGTTTGTGAAAAAGTTAAAGACAGTGATCATGATTTTGAAAAAGATCCTTTAAAATTAAGAATAGATGGAGATTATTTATATGCTACAGGTACCACATTAGGGGGCGATGATGGTATTGCTGTTGCTTATGGACTAGCTATTTTAGATTCAAAGGATATAGCACATCCTAGTATAGAATTTGTCGCTACAACTTCAGAAGAAACAGGTATGTATGGTGCTATGGGGTTAGATACTTCTAAATTGAATGGTAAAATTTTATTAAATATTGATTCAGAAGAAGAAGGAATATTTTTAGTTAGTTGTTCTGGTGGAGTAAATCCTATAGTTTATATACCAAAAGAACATGAAAAAGCTACAGGTCAGTTTGTACAAATTGAAATAAAAGGATTGAATGGTGGACATTCAGGTATGGAAATTATAAAGCAAAGAGCAAATGCTAATAAGTTAATGGGAAGAGTTTTATATGATCTAAAGAATGAAGTAGATTTTAATCTTGTTGAAATAAATGGTGGATCAAAACATAATGCTATTGCTTTACATGCTAATTCAGTATTAACAATAGATGAAAATAAATTTAATGAAGTTAAAGAAGTTTGTAATAAATTGGAGAAAGCTTTCCAAAATGAATTTAGAGTACAGGATCCTAATATAAAAATTATAGTTGAAAAGGTAGATAGTAGGGAAAAACAGCTAACTAAAAAGGTAACAGACAATATAATAAATTTCTTGGTATTAGTTCCTTATGGAGTTCAAACTATGAGTAAAGATATAGATGGATTAGTTGAAAGTAGTTTAAATATTGGTATAGTTGAAAATAAGAAAGAGGAAATTAAAATTACAATAGCTGTTAGAAGTTCAGTAAGTAGTTTGAAACTAGAAGTTGTAAATAGAATAGAGGCTTTATGTTCATTAATAGGTGGGAAATGTGTTAGAGAAGATGAGTATCCAGCATGGCAGTTTGATCCAGAATCTAAAATAAAAGATTTATGTGTTGATATATATACTAAATTATATGAAAAGCCTGAAGTGTCAGCAATACATGCAGGATTGGAATGTGGATTGTTTAAAGGTACTATGAAAGATACAGATATGATAAGTTTTGGACCAAATTTATATGATGTTCACACACCAAATGAACATTTAAGTATATCCTCAGTGGGAAGAATATGGAAATTTTTAGTGGAACTATTAAAAAACATAAAATAAAAATTAATTATTGACACAAAGCGCGAAAAAGAGTATATTAAAATTGTAAAATTTAATAAGATAAATCCTTCAGGGCGGGGCGTAATTCCCCACCGGCGGTAAAGTCCGCGAGCTACTTGTAGCATGATTCGGTGAAACTCCGAAACCGACAGTTAAAGTCTGGATGAAAGATAGGATTATAAATAATAATTTTCATATTGTTATTTTATTTTGTATATAAATCTCTGGAGGAAACTCTAGAGATTTTTTTATATTTAAGGGAATACTAAATAAAGTTTAAAGTATATAAAATTTTATTATGCTTTAAAAATATATTAAAATAAGTATTAAATATGGAAATATATCTAAGAAATTATACTACTTAAGGTTAAATAATAGTTATATAAGGCGGTGTATTTAAAATGGAAGATTATAATTTTTATATGGGAAAAGCCTTAAAATTAGCTAAAAAAGGTGAGGGAAAGGTTAATCCTAATCCTAAAGTAGGAGCTATAGTTATTAAAGATAATAAGATAATTGGGGAAGGTTATCACAAATATTTTGGAGGTCCACATGCAGAAGTCTATGCTCTTAGAGAAGCTGGAGAAAAAGCTAAGGGAGCTACTATATATGTTACATTAGAGCCCTGTTCCCATTATGGTAAAACTCCTCCCTGTGCAGAGGCTATAGTAAAGGCAGGAATAGCTAAGGTTGTTATAGCTATGAAAGATCCCAATTCACTAGTTCAAGGTAGGGGAATAGGTATTTTAAAACAAAATGGAATAGAAGTTGTAACTGGTATTATGGAAAAAGAAAGTAAAGAATTAAATGAAGTATTTATAAAATACATAACTAAAAAAGAACCCTTTGTAGTTTTAAAAACTGCTTCTACTTTAGATGGTAAGATTGCTACAAAAAAAGGAGAATCAAGATGGATAACAGGAGAAGAATCAAGATACAGAGTACATCAAACAAGAAATGATTTATCAGGAATAATGGTGGGTATAGGTACAATTCTAAAAGATAATCCTCTTTTAACTACAAGGATAGAAGAAGGAAGAAGTCCAAAGGCAATAATAGTAGATTCGAGTCTTAAAATTCCTTTAGAATCTAAAATCCTAGAAACTATTAATGAAAGAACTATTTATATAGCAACAACTAAAAAACATAATAATCCTTTAAAAAAGAATAATTTAGAAAATTTAGGTATTAAGATTTTAGAATTTGAAGAAAATGAAGAAGGGAAAGTTCCATTAAAAAAATTAATACAATATTTAGGCAAAGAGGAAATAGATAGTATTCTTTTAGAGGGAGGCAGCACATTAAATTTTTCTGCACTAAAAGAGGGAATAGTAGATAAGGTTATGTGTTTTATAGCACCTAAAATAATAGGAGGACAGGATTCAAAGACAATGATAGGTGGAACTGGGGTAGATAATTTAAAAGATATGTTTAAATTACAAAACTTAAACTTTGAAAAGATAGGAGAGGATATACTTATTGAAGGTTATATATAGATAGAGAAGTAATTCATAAGTTTTCAATAACTATTAAGTATAAAATATAAAAAATTATTAGATAAAGTTATATGAAAGATTATATATTAAATGTTCTATAAATAGTTTCTTAAATAGAATAAGTAAATTTAATAGGTGTAGTGGTTATTTACACTAGATATTTAAAGAAGGTGTTAGTTTGTTTACAGGCATAGTTGAGGAAGTTGGAAAAATATCAAAAATAGAAGAGGGCAAAGACTTTCTTCATATAACCATAGAGGGAAGTAAGGTTTTAAATCCATTAAATTTAGGAGATAGTGTAGCAGTGAATGGAGTGTGTCTTACAGTAACGAATTTTAATAATAGTAGTTTTACTGCAGATGTTATGGCAGAAACCCTGAAAAAAAGCAGCTTAAAAACATTATCTAAAGGTAGTTTGGTAAATTTAGAAAGAGCCGTAACTTTGAATAAACCTCTAGGTGGACATATCGTTTCCGGTCATATAGATGGAACAGGTGAAATAATAAATATTAAAAAAGAAGGAATTGCTACATTATTGGAGGTAAAAACAAAAGAAACTTTGTTAAAATATATGGTGTCTAAGGGTTCTGTAGCCTTAGATGGTGTAAGTTTAACCTTAGTGGACATAAAAGAAAAAAGTTTTACAGTATCTTTAATACCTCATACAAAAGAAGAAACTATATTAATGAACAAAAATATAGGCGATATAATGAATATAGAATGCGATGTTTTAGGGAAATATATATATAAATTTATGAATTTAAAAAAGGAAGAAGAAGCTCTAAAAAGTAATATAAGTTTAGATTTTTTAAGCAAGACAGGATTTTTATAATTTTAAATTAAGATTAATTTATTAATGAATATTAGCTTAATGCGCAGTTTATACTATGTTTAAAGTATAAAGAAAAAATTTTTATAGAAATTCAATAATATGTTTAGGGGGAATTTTCATGAGTTATAAATTTAATACTATAAAAGAAGCTATAGAGGATATAAAAAATGGAAAAATTATTGTAGTTGTAGATGATGAAGATAGGGAAAATGAAGGAGATCTCTTGATGGCAGCAGAAAAAGTTACTTCGGAGAGTATAAATTTTATGGCTAAAGAGGGAAGAGGACTTATTTGTACTCCCGTAAAAAAATCTAGACTGGAAGCATTAGAAATATATCAAATGGTACATAAAAATAAAGACAATTTTGGTACGGCCTTTACCGTATCAGTAGATGCAGTAGGCACATCCACAGGAATATCTGCATTGGATAGAGCCTTTACCGTATCAAAGATAGTAGATCGAAATTCCAAACCAGAGGATTTTTTAAAGCCAGGTCATGTGTTTCCTTTAGCAGCCAAAGATGGAGGAGTTTTAGTTAGAGCAGGACATACAGAAGCAGCAGTAGATATGGCAAGACTAGCAGGTTTTTCTGAAGCAGGAGTTATATGTGAAATAATGGATGAGGATGGGACTATGGCAAGGGTGCCACAGCTTATGGAATTTGTAAAAAAACATAATTTAAAAATAATAACTATAGCAGATTTAATTGAATATAGAAGTAAAGAAGAAAAATTAATAAAGGCGCTAAACCCAGTAAAGCTTCCTTCTAAATATGGGAATTTTACTGCTATAGGGTATGAAAATTTAATAACTGGAGAAGAACATGTAGCTTTAGTAAAAGGAGATGTAAAAGGAGAGGAACCAGTACTAGTTAGAGTACATTCAGAATGTTTAACAGGAGATGTATTCGGGTCTTTAAGATGCGATTGTGGTGAGCAAATAGCTAAAGCTCTCATGAAAATAGAAGAAGAAGGAAAAGGAGTTTTAGTATATATGAGACAAGAAGGAAGAGGTATAGGTTTATTAAATAAACTAAAAGCCTATGCTCTTCAAGATGAAGGCATGGATACTATAGAAGCAAATTTAGCTTTAGGATTTCCAGAAGATTTAAGAGATTATGGCATAGGAGCCCAAATATTAAGGGATTTAGGTGTTAAGAATATAAAACTTATGACTAACAATCCTAAAAAAATATCAGGACTTTCAGGTTATGGTATAAAAATAGTAGATAGAGTTCCTATAGATATGGGATGCAAAAAAGAAAATCTTAATTATTTAAAAACTAAAAAGGATAAAATGGGACATTTAATTGACATAATGTAGTTAAATTAATAAAAGATTAGGGGGAAATAAAATGAAAATATATGAAGGAAAATTAACAGCAGAAGGGTTAAAAGTAGGAATAATAGTTTCAAGATTTAATGAGTTTATAACATCAAAATTATTATCAGGGTCTATAGATTGCTTAAAAAGACATGGAGCTAAAGAAGATAATATAGAAATATGTTGGGTACCCGGGGCTTTTGAAATACCTGTAATAGCAAAAAAAATGGCATCAAAGGGTAAATATGATGCAGTAATTTGTTTAGGAACAGTAATAAGAGGGGCAACACCTCATTTTGATTATGTATCTAGTGAAGTTTCAAAGGGAGTGGCTCATGTATCATTGGATAAAGAAGTGCCAGTAATATTTGGAGTATTAACCACAGATACCATAGAGCAAGCTATAGAGAGAGCAGGTACAAAGGCAGGGAATAAAGGCTATGATGCAGCTATGTCAGCTATAGAAATGTCAAATTTAATAAAAATTTTAGATTAGAATTTTAAACTTTACTAAAGTTTAAAAGTATATATTGATACAAATGCTAGTTCATTTTACTAAGGACTTCTAAACTTATTTTATTGAAGTAGACTAAAAAGCTTACTATTATAAAGATAATGAAAAATAAGAATCTCTATAAAATCATATAGAAATAAAAGAGCAGATATAAGTTAATTTTTATTACATTTTAACTTATATCTGCTTAAATGTTTTAATCTTCATTAAGTAATTGTTTTAAATATTTAAATTAAGGGTTATATAAAGCTCAAGAAAAAGATTTGATATTTATAAATAAACCTTACTTGGCCTATAACTATTTGGAAAAATGTATTATGCAATGGTTTGGTATAGTACTTTTATAGCTATTAAAAGGGATATAGTAGTAAAAACTGGTTTTATTACCTTAGAACCTTTATTTAAAGCTATCTTTGTTCCAAGCTTAGCACCAATTATCATTGCTAAGGATACGGGTATGGCTAGTTTATAGTTTATTTGTCTATGAAAAGCAAATAATATTAAAGAGGCCATATTGCTTATAGTGGTTAATGATTTTGAGTTTCCACTAGCTCCTACAAAATCAAACTTAAAAACCCCAATTAATCCTATCATCATAAAAGCTCCTGTACCAGGACCAAAAAAACCTGTATAAAAGCCTACAGAAAAAGATAGAAATATTCCTAGTAGGGTATTTTTTTTATTTAATCCATGAAAATTATTCTTTAAGCCTACATTCTTAGAAAATAAACTGAATAAAGCTACTATAACTAATAAAATAAGAACTATGATGTTTAGGCAATTAGCATCAATGCCCATTACTGCGTTAACACCTAATATAGCACCTATCAATGAAAAAGGAGCTAATATTTTAAATAGCTTTAAATTAATCTTTCCAGATTGAGCAAAATTAAAACAACTTGTTAATGAAGAACAGGTAGCACAAAGTTTGTTTGTGCCTAAGGCCATATGGGGTGGAACTCCCGCCATTAAATATGCAGGTATAGTAATTAGTCCTCCACCGCCAGCTATGGCATCTATGATTGCAGCTAAAAAACCTGCAAAACATAGAAGTAAAATAGTAAACAAAAAGACACATCTCCAATCTATAAAATTAATTTAATTTATTATTTTTTAAAAGATCATGTTTAAGTATATTATCAGAAGAATTTAATTCACTTATAGCATTATTTTTTTTAGCTTTTAATTCTTCAGTTTCACTTATTTCTTTATGAGTTTTTATATCGTAATAAGTATTTGTAGGGGATATATAAAATACTTTCCCATCAGTAAAGGACCCATTTCTAAAAATTACACATTCATTTTTGCTGTTTAAAAGATCCCTTCCAAACATAGTATTATTTTTTATATTTAATAAATTTGCTAATGTAGGGTATAAGTCTATTTGACCACAATATTCATTGTTTGTTCCCTTTAATTTTTCATCAGGAGTGTGAATTATTAAAGGGACCTTTTGAAGTTCTATCCAGTTTAATTCATCTATATCTTTTCCCAGGAAATTAGACAAATCTTTTTCATTTTCTCTTGGTATAGCATAGTGATCCCCATATATGGCTATTATAGAGTTAGCTAAAATATTTTCTTTTTCTAATTTATCTAAGAAAACACCTAATTGTTCATCTGTATAATGTATAGATTTCATATAGTTTCCTAAAAGAGTTCCTTCATATTCTCCTACATCAAATTCTCCATATTTATCTGTAGCTTCATAGGGAAAATGACTTGTTAAGGTTACAACAAAAGAAAAATAAGGTTCTTTAAGCTTTTTGATTTTTTCTATAGTTTCATTTAAAAAGCATTTATCACTAAGTCCTAAACCTATTTTTTCATCTTTTTTATAATCTTTTTCACTATAAAATCGGTCAATATTTATATTTTTATACATTAAGTTTCTGTTCCAAAAATTTTCTTTATATCCATGGAAGGCAGCTGTATTATATCCCTTTTTTTTAAGTTCTGAAGGAAGGGAATTAAAATGATTACCTGCATATAAAAAGTAAGCAGCACCAGAAGCCGCGGGATATAAAGAGTTATTAGTTATAAATTCTGCATCGGAAGTACTTCCAGAAGCTATTTGATAAAAGTAATTGTTAAAGTATAAAGATTTATTTAAAAACTTATTTAAATTTGGAGTTATTTCTTTATTGTTTATTTTTTTATTTATAACAAAGTTTTGCAAAGCTTCTACCTGTATAAGTATTACATTTTTACCCCCATAGATATCTTTATATTTAGAAGAGTTATAAGAGGTATTCTTTTGTGCCAGAACATTTTTTATATCTTCTTTTTTATTAGAACTTACAGGCATTTTTCTTTTTATAAAGTTTGTACTAGAACAATAAAAATCAATATAATGATAGTTTAAGACTCCTAATTTTTCAGCAATATAAACTTTATTATACATAGTTGAAATAAGCTTTGGTTGCTCTTGAGATAATTTATAAAAACTTATAAACTCTATAGGTATGGCAATAATTAAAGTTATAATTATTAATTTATAATCAAATTTATAATTATTTTGAGGGAATATACATTTACTTTTAAGTGTCAAAAATAAAGGAATTAAAATTAATATGTCTAATATATAAATTAAATCCCAAAAGTTAAAAAGCTCCAATACGCTTGACCCCACTGCTCCTAGTTGGAAGCTATTTATAAGTATAGGCAGAGAAAATAAATCTTTAAAATATCTAAAATAATTTAAATCTCCTATAATAATAATAGAAATTAAAATATTAAACAAAAGAAGAAAAATAAATCTGCCCTTTCTTTTGAAAATAAGGCATAAAGCTATTACTAAAAGAATAGACCCAATAGCAGGATACAATATTCTACTATATTTAAAGTGTTCCAATTGAAGTTTGCTACCATAAGTCAAAAGTTTTGTGAGCATAAGAATAAAAAATAAAATAATATCCCAATAGTTATATAAATATGTTTTATATTTTTTCATGTTCACCTTTCCTTTATATGTTATAATATCAATTGTGGTTAAGTTTAAATATATATGTATTTAAAATATAAATTCTATAAAAAATTTAATGTTTTATAAAGAAAATTTAAAATCCTCTTTATATAGTATAAACTATAAATAGGATAATTGTAATAAAGATTGATTGAAAAAATGATAATTGTTATAAGTATTAAAGAGAGTGTGGATTTTTTATTACAAAAATAATAATTTATTAAAAACATATAATTTATAAGGATATAATGTATTTACATAGAATGGATACTATAGCATAATATAATTTGACATGAATGAAAAATGTGAGGAGGAATAATAGATGTTAGATAAAGAGGAAGTAAAAGCTTCAGAAGAAGTAGTAGAAAATATAGAAAAAGAAAAGGAAGAAGAAAAAGTTCAAGAAGTTAATGAGGAAAAAGTATCAGAAAATAAAACAGATAAAATTAATGAGTTTGTAGAAGAAGATGCTCTAAAAAATAAAGAAGAAGAAATTGATAAGTCTGCAAAAGAATATAAAGAAGAAAAAACTAAAGAAGACGAAGTTTATAATGATATAAAGGATAAAGTTGATTTTTTACAATACTTTAAAGAAGGAATAAAAAACACCTTAGGAATCTTTGTAGTATCTATAGGGGGATTAGCAATAATAGGATTAATCTTAAGATATATAATAGGTTTATATGTTAAGGATGCTTGGGGAATGCTATTTATAGTATATTTAGTAGTATCTTTATTCTATCCATACATAAAAGCTAAATTTTATAGAAAAAATAAATAAAATGGATAAATAATTAAGAGTATCTTAGGAGGCTCTTAATTATTGTTTTTAATATAGAAAATTTTATTCCATTGCTTATAATTGTTATACTGTGTATAAGAATTATAAGCAACTAAATTGATTTAATTAAAATTTAGTTGGAATAAGAATTCTATTTGAATTAAGTTTTGATTTGTAATAAATAAAGGCTTAAAATGAATTTACTTTGAAAGGATGAAAATAAATATATGAGAAAAGGTAAGGAGTATGAATTTCTTATAGAAGAAACAGAATTTCCAGGAACAGGTATAGCGCAAAAGGATGGCCTACCAGTTTATATAAAAGGAACATTGCCAGGACAAAAGGTTTTAGCAAAAATAACTAAAAAAAGAAGAGAATATGCTCAGGCTAAACTTTTAGAAATAATAGAAAATGTGGATTATGCTATAAAAAATAAATGTCCTCATTTTGGTCAATGTGGGGGATGTTCAACACAATACATACCTTATGAAAAACAATTAGAAATAAAAGAAGAGCAATTATTAAAATTGTTTAAAAATAAGGACATAGAAGATTTTGAATTTTTAGGAGTAGAAAAAAGTCCAGAAGAATATGAATACAGAAATAAGATGGAGTTTACCTTTGGAGACATGGAAAAGGGTGGAGATCTTACTCTAGGTATGCATGTTAAAAATAGAAGTTTTTCTATTGTAACAGTGGATAACTGTGAAATTGTGGATAAAGATTTTAGGAGTATATTAACATCTGTGGTTGATTATTTTAACAAAAAAGGATTACCTAAATATAGGGTAATGAGTCACGAAGGTTTTTTAAGAAATTTAGTTATAAGAAAAGCTAAAAATACAGGAGAGATATTAGTAAACATAGTAACTACATCTCAAATGGAATTTGATTTTAAAGAAATGGTAGATATATTATTAAAGGGAGAGTACAAAGGAGAAATAAAAGGCATTCTTCATACTATAAATGACACGTTATCTGACGTAGTTCAGGTAGATAAATTAGAAATATTATATGGAAGAGATTATATAATAGAAGAGTTATTAGGACTAAAATTTAAAATAGCTCCAGAAGCCTTTTTTCAAACAAATTCAAAGGGCGCAGAAAAACTATATAGCATAGTAAAAGACTTTTTAGGTGATGCTAGTTCAAAGGTAGTTTTTGATCTTTATTGTGGTACAGGAACTATAGGTCAAATAGTTGCTCCAAAGGCTAAAAAAGTTATAGGTGTGGAATTAATAGAGGAAGCAGTTAAGGCAGCTAATGAAAATGCAAAATTAAATGGATTAGATAACTGTGAATTTATAGCTGGAGATGTAGCGAAGGCTATAAAGGACCTAAAACAGAAACCAGACATAATTATATTGGATCCACCAAGACCAGGTGTACATCCAGTAGCATTAGAATATGTGGTTAAATTTGAACCAAAAGAAATAATATATGTATCTTGTAATCCAAAAACTTTAGTGGATGACTTAGAATATCTTATAGATAATGGATATAAATTAGAAAAGGTTAAGGGCATGGACATGTTTCCTCATACACCACATGTTGAGACGGTTGTGAAGATAGTGAAGAAATAGGCATTGAACACTTAGTGAAGCGATAGCTGAACTTAGTGTGAAAGCCCATCTTATAGAGGGTACCGAAGTAAGATATTCCTTATAAAAATTAAGCTTTGAAGAATTTTAACTAAATATGGATGTGTGTTTTATGTTCCCCAGACTTAGAGTTTGGGGGAATTTTACTTTAGGGGGGTTAACAAATACACAGAACTAAGGATATTTGCGTTAAGGGTTAGGTTTTGCGAAATTGTGTAGAGAAAAAGGAGTTATACTCCTCAGGCTGTTGATAAATATATTTTGTCAACAGTTTGAGTCAAGACCACCGATTAAGCCAGTGATCTAGACGTTGTTCTATACCTCAACTTGTATATTTCTGTCAAAAGAAATATAATAAAATTATGGAGGTGTTATGCATGGATTATATAACGACAAAAGAAGTAGCGAAAAATTGGGGAATCACAGATAGAATGGTAGTGTACCATTGCTCTGCTGGACGGATTAAGGGAGCTAAAAAAATGGGAAATACATGGCTTATTCCGGTTGATGCTGAAAAACCAGATGACGGACGATATAGGAGCAGTAAAGTAAAGGATGGTGAAAATAAATGAAACGGATATTTTTGGTTGAGGACGATAAAACAATCGCTAAAAACCTTATGCTTTTACTCCGCAAAGAGGGATTTACAGTCACTCACGCCTCTACGCGGAGTGAAGCCCTTTCCGCACTTGCCGGGGATAAATTTGACTTGGCTTTGATTGATATTTCTTTGCCTGACGGAAATGGATTTACGGTTTGCACGGAAATCAAAGAAAGGCAAGATATTCCAGTCATATTTTTGACAGCTTCTGGCGATGAAGCAAGTGTTGTTACTGGGCTGAACATAGGCGCAGACGACTATATAACCAAGCCTTTTCGTCCTCGTGAACTGATCGCACGAATCAGAACCGCCCTGAGAAAAAGCGGAGGTTCTCCATCGGCTTTTGAAATCTGCGGGCTTCATGTGGATATGGCAAGTGGTGTTGTGAAAAAGAACGGTAGAGAGATTTTTCTTTCAGCTTTAGAATACCGCTTGCTGTTGGTATTTATTAACAATGCCAAAAATATTATCACCAGGGGAAGGCTGCTTGACGAATTGTGGGACGCAGCTGGTGAGTTTGTCAATGACAATACATTGACCGTGTACATAAAACGCCTACGAGAAAAGATAGAAAACGATCCTGCAAGCCCGCAAATCATTCTGACCGTTCGTGGGACAGGATATAAATTGGGGGATGGATATGCTTCGGAATAGAGAGATTCAGCAGCTTGTAATTTTCTTCTCTTTAATAGCTGCCACCACTGTAACGCTGGGATTTGCAATCAATAGGTTAGCTGGAATCCTTGCCATTGCTTCTGCTGTGGCCTTTGGAACAGTGTTTTTTGCTTTTACCAAAGCCCGATATAAAAGCATTGCGCAAATTTCTGATCAAATCGATCTTGTGCTTCACAATGCTGACCATCTGTATATTGGTGAATCGGAGGAGGGCGAACTTTCTATTTTGCAAAGTGAGATAACAAAAATGACGTTGCGTATTCGGGAGCAAAATGATGCACTGAAAAAAGAAAAGGAACATCTTGCCGATTCACTGGCTGACATAGCGCATCAACTCCGCACACCTCTCACATCCGTGAGTCTTATTCTGTCATTGTTAGAGAATAACTCTGATGAAAATGAACGGAAAGCATTGATACGGGAAATAAAGGAATTGTTTGTACAGATGGATTGGCTGCTTACTTCCCTGTTAAAATTATCCCGCCTAGACGCAGGAATTGTGATTTTCCAAAGTAAGCAGATAGACGTGAATAATTTAATAAGTGCTTCCCTTCATCCGTTTTTGATTCCAATAGAGCTGCACGATATTGATGTGGAAATAGACGTGCAGAAAGAAGTAATAATTCAAGGAGATTTTGCTTGGCTTTCGGAAGCAATTCAAAACATCTTTAAAAATTGTATGGAAAGCGTAGGTGAAAAGGGGAAGATTGAGATTGTCTGCAGGGACAACCCACTGTTTACCGAAATTGCTATCCACGATAGTGGTGCTGGATTTGAAAAAGAAGATTTGCCCTGCTTGTTTGACAGGTTTTATCGTGGGAAAAACCCAAATTCTACAGGATACGGCATTGGTTTGGCTCTCTGCAAGATGATTATAACACGGCAAGGAGGGACTATTACCGCAAAAAATCACCCGCGGGGTGGGGCAATATTTAACATTCGTTTCCCAAAGTGACGAATCTCTCACTTAAAAGTCACAGAGATGTAAGTTGAAGGTTTTATTATATAGGTAAACCATGAGAAGGGGGGACTCACATTATGGAGTTCTTAAAAGTTGAAAATTTATGCAAGGTCTATGGCAAGGGTGAAAACCAAGTTGCCGCACTTGACCATGTTTCACTTACAATCGAAAAAGGGGAATTTACTGCAATTATCGGCTCTTCCGGATCCGGCAAATCTACATTGCTTCATATTATCGCTGGTGTGGACGTGCCCACAAGCGGAAAGGTGTATTTGGACGGTAAGGATGTATATGCCCAAAACAATGAAAAACTTGCCATCTTCCGCAGGAGGCAGGTAGGATTGATTTACCAGTTCCACAACCTTATTCCTACTCTGAATGTGGTGGAAAACATCACATTGCCTATACTGATGGACAAGAGGAAGGTCAACGAGGAACGTTTAAATGATTTGTTAGATTTACTTGGGCTAAAGGAGCGAAAAACGCATTTACCAAATCAGCTTTCGGGCGGTCAACAACAGCGTGTTTCTATAGGACGTGCTTTGATGAACGCCCCGGCGGTGATGCTTGCTGATGAACCTACAGGTAGTTTGGACAGCCGAAATGGACATGAGATTATCAAATTACTGAAATTAAGCAATAAGCAATATGGACAGACCCTTATCATCGTTACACATGATGAAAATATCGCATTGCAAGCGGACCGAATTATCGGCATATCCGACGGGAAAGTAGTGCGAGATGAGAGGGTGAGACCATGAATATTTTCAATAAAGTTACACTGCAAGGCATGAAAAAAAGCCGTACACGAACAATGGTAACAATTATCGGAGTTATTCTATCTGCAGCTATGATTACGGCAGTGGCTACCTTTGGTGTTTCTCTGTTGAACTATCTGGCAAACGGCTCAGCACAGAAATATGGTGGTTGGCACGTCCAGTTTTTAAATGTTGATTCATCTTTTGTGCAAAAGCAAACCCATGATGATAGAGTTGCAAATACTGCAGCATTTGAAAATATCGGCTATGCAAAACTTAACGGAGGGAAAAACCCAAAAAAGCCCTATCTTTTTATAGCTGGATTTAGCAAGGAAGCCTTTAATACCTTGCCCATAAATCTGACATCAGGAAGATTGCCTAAAAATAGCGGTGAGGTTCTTGTTTCCATGAACGTTCAAGTAAAAGGCGGCGTTAAATTCGTGGCGGGTGACACGCTTTCACTTGATGTGGGAAATCGTATAAATGGCAATAAGAATCTCGGTCAACAGGATCCTTACACTTCCGGTAAGGAAACTTTTGTGCCAAAAACCAAGAAAACTTACAAGGTTGTCGGTATCTGCCATTTACAAGGTTTTGAGGAAGCTTCTGCGCCAGGATGTACTTTAATAACAAAAGCAGATGCACAAAACAAAGCGGACAGCTTAAACTTATTTGTTACGCTTAAAAATCCACGACAAGTTCATACTTACGCAAACAGCATGGCGGTGGGCCATAGATATGTTTTGAATGATAATGTGTTGCGATTTATGGGACTTTCAGAGGATAAAATCTTCAACATGCTTTTGTATTCAGTTGGCGGCATTTTGATTGCTTTGATTATGATAGGCTCAATTTTTCTGATTTATAATTCATTCAACATATCACTGAATGAACGTACACACCAGTTCGGCATTCTCTCATCAGTGGGAGCCACAGCAAAGCAACTGCGAAATTCGGTGCTATTTGAGGGACTTTGTATTGGTGCAGTGGGAATACCTATTGGTGTTATTGTGGGCATAGGCAGTATTAGTCTTGTGATTTCTGTTGTGGCCAAGAATTTCGGGAATGTTATGTACAGCAACGTACCTTTAACTTTGAAGGTATCCATACCCGTGATTGTCGGTGCGGCGGCGGTCAGCATGGTTACGATTTTGATTTCGGCATATATACCGGCTCGAAAGTCCGCAAGCACCCCCGTTATGGAGAGTATTCGCCAGACAAATGAGGTTAAAGTTGAAGCTAAAGCCGTAAAAATATCAAAACTGGCGCAGCGTATTTACGGTTTGGAGGGAACCCTTGCGCTAAAGAATTTTAAAAGAAACAAGAAACGTTATCGCAGCATTGTGCTATCACTTGTTTTAAGTGTAGTGTTGTTTATATCAACCAGTGCTTTTGTAACGAATTTGAAACAGTTGTCGGAGAGGTCAGTAGTATTTACTACCTATGATATCGGTTTGGCTACGCAGGACATGGAGGATAGCAAAATGTTACAGCTTTACGACAAACTAAAAACTGCTGACGGTATTTATGAAAGTTCGTATCAAGCGCTTATGAAGTATTCATGCGCTGCCAAAGCAAGCGATCTTTCAGACACCTATAAGAAATACGCAGGTTTACATTCGATGAATAAAACGATTAATCTGCCAATGACTATGCAGTTTCTTGATGACAGCACCTATCTGAATAGTATCAAAGATTTGGGCTTGCCTGCAGAGAAATATACTGGAAAAAATGCGAAAATAATCGCCGTTGCTAAAATAACAAACCACATGGAAGCTAATCAGGAGGTTGACAAGTTTATTGATATGTTCAAAAGTTCTTCCATGAATTTTACCATTGCTCCCGAAATAAATGGCAAGCCGAAGATGGAACAGGGGCGAAACGTAAGCATTAAGTTTGTCAATACCGTGCCACCTGATACACTTCCAATGCTAGAAGAGTCCGGGTCTAATAAGCCGTTTATTTTTAGGGTGATAGCCCCATATTCGCTCAAAGAAGAGTTTGAAACCCCAGATGCCCATGTGGCTATTAAGGGCTCCACCTTCCGCTCAAAGACTCCATCACAATCCATAGCTAAAATGGAAGCGATGATTAAAAATATGGGAATTAAATCACCGTATACCATGTATAATATGCATAAAATGTATGATGAGAACAGAAATTATGTATTCATTATCAACGTGTTCGCTTATACTTTTATCGTTATGATTTCGCTGATTGCCATTGCCAATGTGTTCAACACGATTTCTACGAATATCAAGTTGCGCAGACGAGAGCTTGCCATGCTCCGTTCTGTGGGGATGTCTGATCGGGATTTTCAAAAGATGATGAATTTCGAGTGTGCTCTTTATGGTATGAGGGCGTTGCTATTCGGGCTTCCCATAGCGGTAATCTCCTCTTGGCTAATTTACAAAGGTATGGTCAGCGGCGGAGCAGACATCAGTTTTATATTCCCATGGGGCAGTATGGGAATCAGCATATTCAGCGTGCTCCTTGTGGTATTCATTACAATGCTGTACTCTATTAGCAAGATAAAAAAAGAAAATATAATTGATGCGCTTCGAGATGACATGAATTGATTTAAAACAAATATTGACTTGATATAAAATCAAAAAACATCTGTGTGATTGGGTTTAAGTGATTCACAATCATCACGAAAGGCGATTTAGATATTGAAAATACAGAATCCATGCTACAGAAGTAATGTAATTTACAAAGGAATGCTATCCTGGGGTAATAAAAAAACGCAGTTGCGGCAGATGATATTTTGTGGTCAAAATGTGGACATGAGGCGGTTTTGAAATAACAATCAAAACCGCCGTTTCCCTTTTTCAAAATTGGAAATTCGAAGGGTGTATTAAAGTCGTCATTTTTTAAGGATACGCCGGTATCAAGGAGGTATCCCCATGTCTGTTTTTTATTATCATTCATACTCTAATTTCTATTACTTATTAAATAAGTTTATACCCACAAATAGGATATTCTGGCTATAAATATGAACACACACATCATTATGTAATTGTTAATAATTACTTTATGTCCGGTTGCCTTATGCCACCGGGTTTTTGTCTGTAATGCAACTAGGCCCCCTTTCGTGTATGGACTTAGTGCGAAAGGGTATAAAGGAGCAATAGTCACTCTCTTTTATGGCAAGAAAGAGGGTAAGACACTATGATTTCCATCTATAAATTTTTTTTGAAATAACCACAAAAATTTAAATTAAGGTCTATTTTTCTGCATAAATGCAGGAATACTTTCTATAAAAAAATTAACAAAGGTATCCTTAAATTTTTGATCTTCTTGTTTTAAAACTCCAAGGGAATACTGCATTGCAACACCATCTAGAGCAGCTACTAAAATAGAAGCAAGGCTTTTTTTATAGTATTCATTTTCAATACCAAATGCAAAAAAGTACATGTCTGCTACTTTGCTAATGATCTCATTATAATCTTGTTTAAGGCTCTCATTAAGAGTTCCACCCTTTGATAATACATAACCTATCAATAGAACTAAAAGGCGTTGCTCATTAATTTTTGACATACGTTCTCTAACTTTATTACTAATTTCATCTAACATATTTTCAGTGCTTTTGAGATTACTATTTTCATCCTTTTCAGATAGTTTTTGAGCAAAGTACATAGCTTCTTTTACTGCATGGTAAAATAACTCGTCCTTATTTTTAAAATGATGATAGATAGCACCAGTAGTAAGACCAGCAGCAGAGGCTATTTCACGCAAACTTGTTTTTTCAAATCCCTTCTCTGTAAATTTGATAATTGCAGCCTCTAAAATATGCTGTTTTTTCCGATTGTGTTCATTAACGTTCATATTATTCACCTCATTTATAAGTAGTATATCATATTTTTACAATATTAATGGTAAATTATTGTAGGACAAAGCTTTAAAAATATATTATTCTCTATTTTGAAAATATAGTTATTATTTAGAATGTTAAACTATTGACAAAGAGAAAGGTGTATTATATTATAAACATAACAGTTGTTATGTTATATTGTGGTATATATGTATATATCATCATATTAATAAAATATAATTTAAATTATATATAAAATGGGGGGACTTATATGAAGACATATAAAGTTTTAGAAATTAAGCAAAGTGTTTTCGAAAACAATGACCGCCAAGCAGAGTTACTTAGAGAAGAATTGAAAAAAGAAGGTGTCTTTTTATTAAATCTTATGTCATCACCTGGTTCAGGAAAAACAACCACTCTTTTAAGAACAATTAAGGCTTTAAAAAATGAAATGAATATTGGTATTTTGGAAGCAGATATTGATTCAGAGGTAGATGCACATAAAGTTTCACAGTCTGGTGCTAAAGTAATTCAGCTACACACTGGGGGAATGTGTCATCTTGATGCAGATATGACAAAACAAGGCTTAAAAGGTCTTGGTACTGAAAATGTTGATTTAGCAATATTAGAGAATGTTGGTAATTTGGTGTGCCCTGCGGAATTTGATACTGGTGCATCAAAAAATGCTATGATTTTAAGCATACCAGAGGGAGATGATAAGCCTTTAAAATATCCTTTAATGTTTTCAATAGTTGATGTTCTACTTATTAACAAAATAGATGCAAAAGACTATTTTGAATTTGATTTAGAGGCAGTAAAAGAAAGGGTAAAAAAACTAAATCCCAATATTAAGGTTATTCCCATCTCAGCAAAAACTGGAGAGGGAATTGAAGAATGGATTGATTGGATACGTAAAGAAGTAAAGACTTGGAAAGAAAATTAAGTGAAAATTCATAATATTTATAATGAAATAAAAATTATTATATAATTTTGACAATATATAATAATTAGCTTTTTCGGTTATTTTTGTTTTGAAAACTTAATATAGCCAAATATACCTAAAGGTGTTGATTATTTTTTTATATATTTACTATTATTAAGGAAGTTTTTTATTTTTATAATCTATTGTAAACGTTAGCGTTTATATGTTTTATGTCTTACACATAATTATTTTTGGGGGGAATAATATATGATTAAGGAAAAGGTGCTTGATCTCGCAAATCACATAAGTAATAAGAAGCGTGGCTCAAAAAATGAAATTAAAGCCACGGATCCGGAGTATATGATTCTTGAGCCTGTTGTTACAAATGAAATGGCGGAAGTAGCACTTTGTATGGAGATACGTAAAAAAGTTACAGCTAAAGAAATTGCGCCTTTATGCAGTAAAACTCTAGAGGAAACAACAAAACTATTGCTAGAATTAGCAGATGCAGGGGTTTGTTTTGTGAATGAAGTTAATGGCGTAGATGTATTTTGGTATGACACCTGGGTTCCCGGCATTATGGAGATGATGGTTAATAACAAGAAAAATGTTAAAAAGTATCCTCAAATTGCTAGAGCTTTTGAAGCTTATGGAAGAGTAAGAGGACCTAAAACTGCGGGTAGCTTCCCAGTGGGCGTAGGACTTATGCGTGTTATTCCTATAGAACATGCTATTTCAGGGGAAACTAGAAGAGCAAGTTATGAGGAAGTTTCAAAATATCTTAATGAAAATGAGATTTTCTCAGTTGCAGATTGTTCCTGTCGTACAGCAAGAGAAGCTATGGGGGAAGGGTGTGGTCATCTTAAGGAAGACATGTGCATTCAGATGGGCCATGCTGCAGAATATTACATTCGTACAAAAAGAGGTAGACAGATTACCCGTGAGGAAGCTTTTGAAATTATTAAAAGGGCAGAGGAAAATGGTTTAATGCACCAGATACCAAACTTAGATGGATCAGGTAAAACTCACGCTATTTGTAATTGTTGTGGATGCTCCTGTCTTTCTTTAAGAACTGCTAGTATGTTTATTAATGCTGATATGGTACGTTCAAATTATGTTTCTAAAGTTGATAAAGAAAAATGCGTTGCTTGTGGTGAGTGTGTTCAAAATTGCCCTGTTAATGCACTACAACTGGGTCAAAAATTATGTTCTAAAACACCAGTTACTACGGAAATAAAAAGAACTGAGACTCCAAGGGATACAGACTGGGGCCCTGACAAATGGAATCCTGATTATAGGATAAATAGAAAAAATGTGGTTGATACTGGCACGAGTCCTTGTAAAACTCAATGTCCAGCTCATATTGCTGTTCAGGGTTATATTAAACTTGCAGCACAAGAAAAATATAAAGAGGCTCTTGAGCTTATCAAACATGAAAATCCATTTCCAGCAGTATGTGGTCGAATTTGTCCAAGAAAATGTGAATCTGCTTGTACAAGAGGTGATATTGATAAACCAGTTGCTATTGATGAAATCAAAAAATTTATTGCTGAGCAGGATTTAAATGTTAAATACCGTTATGTGCCTAAGCGTAGACATGAATATGGTAAAAAAATTGCTGTTATTGGAGCTGGACCTTCAGGACTTAGCTGTGCTTATTTTTTAGCCATTGATGGGTATAAGGTAACAGTGTTTGAGAAACAAGAAGTTCTTGGTGGTATGTTAACATTAGGAATCCCTTCCTTTAGACTTGAAAAGGAAGTTGTAAATGCAGAAATTGATATATTAAAAGAATTAGGTGTTGAATTTAAAACAGGTATTGAAGTCGGTAAGGATGTGACTCTTAAGGAGTTAAGAGATAAAGATTTCAAAGCTTTCTATATTGCTATTGGTGCCTCTATGGGAAGAAAACTTGGTATAGAGGGTGAAGAGGCGGAAAGTGTTATTACAGGTATTGATTTTATGAGAGATGCAAATTTAGGAAAAGATTTAAAACTTGAAGGTGATGTAATTGTAATAGGTGGAGGTAACGTTGCAATAGACGTTGCAAGAACAGCTACCAGAGTTGGTGATACACAAGTTAAAATGTACTGTTTAGAAAGTCGTGAAGAGATGCCTGCTCTCCCAGAAGAAATTGAAGAAGCACTATCAGAAGATATTCAAATTAATAATTCATGGGGTCCAAAGAGAATTATTGTTGAAAATGGTCGTGCCACAGGTATAGAATTCAAAAAATGCCTTTCTGTATTTAATGAACAAAGAAAATTTAACCCAATATATGATGAAAATGACACTATAACAGTTAAAGCAGATACTATATTGCTTTCAATAGGTCAAGGAATGGATTGGGGTGAACTTTTAAAAGATAGCAAAGTTGAACTTAATAGAAACAACACCATTAAGGCAGATCCAGTTACATTACAGACAGCTGAGGAAGATATTTTTGCTGGTGGTGATGCATTAACAGGTCCTAGATTTGCTATTGATGCTATTGCTTTAGGGAAAGAGGGGGCAATTTCAATTCATCGTTATGTTCAACCAGGACAAAGTTTAATTATAGGTCGTGATAGGAAAGAATACCACGCCTTAGATAAAGAAAATTTAGAAATAGAAGGATATGATCGCACTCCACGACAAAACGTAGAGCATGTAGATGGAGATAAATCCAAAAAAACCTTCAAAGATTTACGTGGAACTTTTACTAAAGAACAGGTAAAAAAAGAAACAGAACGTTGTCTTAGCTGTGGTGCAACGGTTGTAGATGAATTCTTGTGTGTAGGATGTGGTCAATGTACAACTAAATGTAAGTTTGATGCTATTTCTCTTGTAAGAAAATATGATGGTGAAGGGGTAGCTTATGAAGATTTAAAACCAGTAGTAATAAAGCAAGTTCTTAAACGTAAAGTAAAAATCACAACTAAGAAAGTTAAAAGATTATTCAAATAAATTTATATATAAGAATCATTCTATTTTGTAGTTGTGTTATTGGAGGTGCATTTTATTGCATGAACTTGGAGTTATTATTGAAGTAGTAAAAACTGTAGAAGATATTGCTATAAAAAATCATTTAACAAAAATAGATACCATTGTTTTGCAAATTGGAGAGTTATCTTCTATGATTCCTAAATATATTGAAGAGTGTTATCCTGCGGCTGTAGATGGTACCATAATGGAATCCACAAAGTTGAAAATTGAGATATTGCCGGGAAATGCTTTATGCAAAAAGTGCAATAAAGTTTACAATATTATGGTAAATAAGAAGGGATGCCCTTACTGTGAAAGTAGGGAATGGCAGTTATTATGTGGAAAAGAGTTTTTAATTAAAGAAATATTGGCTTATTAAATAATTAAAAAATTTTAAAATGTAAGGGGGAGAAAAATGTTTGAGTTTAATTATGCTGAAGGAGCAACTATATTTACTGCATGTGGAATATGGCTCATTGTTTTTTTATTTTTGTTTTTATTTAATGAAATTGCAAGAAGAAAAAAATGGATAGGATTTTTTAGTTTCGTTATTTTGCCTATTATTTTAACAGTTACTTGGTTTACAGTATTAAAGGATGTTACTTATACAGATTGGTTCCATTTAGCAAAAGTTTATTCTGCAACAGCAGGATGTATTGGGTTCTGGTTTATTCGTCATATGGAGAAAAAAGATAAAGTTACAGGTGATGTTGTTTGGAGATTAGCAGATAATAAAGTTGCTTTATGTTTTCCACCATTAATTCTTGCTATTAATATTTTAGAAGCAGTTGGCAGAGATTTTGAAGTAGGTTCTTTATATTGGATGATGAATTCAGGAGCTATAGAAGGTGAAATAGTAGGTGTAATGGGTGGACCATGGAATTATATGAATGCTATTGCAGGTATATTAAATATTATTACAATAACTGGTTGGTTTGGAATAAAAATAAGAAAGGAAACTAATAAGGATAAAAGTAGGGATATGTTATGGCCAGATATGCTCTGGTTTTGGATTGTTGCATATGATGTATGGAATTTTGTATATACCTATAACTGTATACCTACTCATTCTTGGTACGCAGGTTTAGCTTTACTTCTGGCTCCAACCCTTTGTGCCTTTACTGTTGGTAAAGGGGCTTGGCTACAGCATAGGGCTCAAACTTTAGCAATATGGTGCATGTTTGCTCAGACTTTTCCAAAATTTCAGGACACAGGGATGTTTGTAGTTAAATCAACTTACAATCCTACAATTTATACAATTTTAAGTGCCATAGCCCTTGGAGTTAATATAGTTGTATTTGGTTATATGGTATATAAAGTAAAGAAAACTAAGAGAAATCCATATAAGAAAGAACTTTATACTGATCTTAATAAATTTAAGGAAGTTGAAATTATGGCTCAAAATGAAATCTCTTTATAGTGAAAAATGCAAATGAAAAACTAATATATTTTATGAGTATAATGGGATATCCCTTATTAGGTGTATCCCATTTTTTATGCTATAAGTAAAAGAGATTTGTAGAATATGCTTAAGGTTAAAAGTTCTAGTTACAGCAACTCATTACATAAACATATTTATAGACTACTTTAATTAAAAGGGAGGTATATTTATGTTATTTAAGACTATGGAGAAACATGAAAAGTTGAGGATAAAAATTAGAGAGTTTGCTGAAGAAGAAGTTCAACCTATTGCATTTATGTTGGATCAAGAAAATAAATTCCCTTTAGAATCAATTCATAAATTAGCTGATATGGGTATGATGGGAATACCATATCCTAAAGAATATGGAGGAGCAGGTTTAGATGTAATAAGCTATGCAATTGCCGTTGAGGAATTATCAAGAGTAGATGGCGGTACAGGTGTAGTTCTTTCCGCTCATACATCTTTAGGCTCATATCCAATTTTTGCTTACGGAACAGAGAAGCAAAAGCAAAAATATTTAGTGCCATTGGCAAAAGGAGAGAAGATTGGAGCCTTTGGTCTTACGGAGGAAAATGCAGGTAGTGACGCTGGAGGTACAGAGACTACCGCTGTTTTAGAAGGTGATTATTATATTTTAAATGGAGAAAAGATTTTTATAACCAATGCAGGTGAGGCAGATATTTATGTTATTTTTGCAGTTACTACACCTAATATAGGTACTCGGGGCATTAGTGCCTTCATTGTTGAGAAAAGTTTTGAAGGATTTAGTTTTGGAAAACATTATGATAAGATGGGAATTCGTTCTTCTGCTACTGCAGAGCTAATTTTAAATGACGTTAAAGTTCCTAAGGAAAATCTATTAGGGAAAGAGGGAGATGGTTTTAAAATTGCTATGTCCACTTTGGATGGTGGTCGTATAGGTATTGCAGCTCAAGCCTTAGGTATTGCTCAGGGAGCATACGAAAATGCCCTTGAATATTCAAAAGAAAGAGTTCAATTTGGAAAACCTATTTGTCACCAACAGATTATTGCTTTTAAGTTAGCAGATATGGCTACAAAACTTAGAGCAGCTAGATTGCTTGTTTATAGTGCAGCAGATATGAAAGAAAATCATGAGCGTTATAGTATGGAAGCTGCTATGGCAAAACAATATGCTTCTGATGTTTGCTTAGAGATTGTCAACGATGCTCTTCAAATATTTGGTGGAAGTGGCTATATGAAAGGTATGGAAGTTGAACGTGCCTATAGAGATGCTAAGATTTGTACAATATATGAAGGAACTAATGAAATTCAACGTGTTGTTATAGCTGCCAATATTATAGGTAAAATGCCAAGAACTAAGAATACAGGCGAAGTGCAAAAAAATAAATCTGCTACAGGTTATCGTAAAAAGATGATTTTTAAGAAAGGAACTCTTAAAGAAAGAGTGGATGCACTTGTGGAAGCTCTTAAAGCAGATGGTTATGATTTTACAGTTGGAATTCCTATAGATACTCCTATAAATAAAGCTGAAAGAGTAGTTAGTGCAGGATTAGGTATAGGAGAAAAAGAAAATATGAAACTTATAGAAGATTTAGCAGTTCAAGCTGGCGCAGCTATAGGTTCTTCTCGTCCAGTAGCGGAAACACTTAAATATGTACCATTGAATAGATACATTGGTATGTCTGGGCAAAAATTCACAGGAAATTTATACATTGCTTGTGGTATTTCAGGTGCAATTCAACATTTGAAAGGTATAAAGGAAGCTTCTACAATTGTTGCTATAAATAATAACCCTAATGCTAAAATTTTCAAGAACTCAGACTATGGAATTGTTGGAGATTTGGTGGAAATATTACCATTGCTTACTGATGCTTTAGACAATGGAGAACCCAAGAAGGCAGCACCACCAATGAAAAAGATGAAAAGGGATGTTTCAGAAAAAGTTCGTCCAACTTGGAAATATTACGTATGTAATGGATGCGGTTATGAATATGATCCCGGCGTAGGAGACCTTGAAGGTGACATAACTCCAGGTACAATCTTTCAGAATATACCTAAGGATTGGACTTGTCCTGCTTGTGGAGAAGGAAAAGATATGTTTATAGAAGCTTAATCTCTATAAATAAATAGACATAATAATGTGCTTTTAGTGCAAAGGAGGATTAAATCTATGTATTGTGTTAGAAATATAACTGAGGATCTTTATTGGGTTGGTGGCAATGATCATCGGCTTGCTCTATTTGAAAATATTCATCCTATTGAGAATGGTGTTTCCTATAACTCTTATCTACTTTTAGATGAGAAGACAGTATTATTTGATACAGTTGATTGGTCAATTTGTCGCCAATTCCTCGAAAATATTAAGGGGGTTTTAAAAGATAGAACTTTAGATTACATGGTAATAAATCATATGGAACCAGATCATGCAGCTTGCATTGAAGAAATTATTCTTCGTTATCCAGATGTAAAGATTGTGTGTACTGAAAAAGCTTCCATGTTTATGCATCAATTTGATTTTAACGTTCAAGACAGAGTAATAAAGGTTAAAGAAGGAGACAATATGTCATTTGGTAAACATAATGTTGCATTTATGTTAGCTCCAATGGTACATTGGCCAGAAGTTATGGTAACATATGATAGCACTAATGGGGTATTATTTTCTGCCGACGCCTTTGGTACTTTTGGTTCATTAGATGGTAAGATGTTTAACGATGAGGTGGACTTTGATAGAGAGTGGATTGATGAAGCCAGAAGATATTATACAAACATTGTAGGTAAGTATGGTGTTCAAGTTCAAGCGCTTTTTAAGAAAGCTAAAAAACTTGATATTAAGATTATCTGCCCATTACATGGACCAGTATGGCGTAGTAATTTAGGATATTTCTTAGATAAGTATGATAAATGGAGTCGATATGAGCCTGAAGAAAAGGGTGTAATGATTGTTTATGGAACAATGTATGGCAATACAGAAGCAGCTGCCAATAATTTAGCAACAAAGTTAGTTAAAAAAGGAATAACCAATGTGGTTATGTATGATGTTTCCAAAACTCATGTTTCCTATTTGATTTCTAAAACATTTAAATATAGTCATATAGTTCTTGCTTGTGTAACTTACAACTTAAATATATATCCACCAATGTTAGGATATATAATGGATATGAAAGCACTAAATCTTCAAAAACGTACTTTTGCTCTTATAGAAAATGGTTCTTGGGCTCCTCAATCTGGAAAACTAATGCGTAAGCATTTAAGTGATATGAAAGAAATGACTATTTTAGATAATGATATATCAGTGAATTCCAGCGTAAAAGAGCAGGATGATGATTCAACTGGTGAGGTTGTGGATAGTATTATTCAGTCAATGAAATAATTTTATAAAAATATAAATTTAGGACCAATTCATGGACAATTTTGGTGGATTGGTCCTTTTTGAATATTTGTCAAAAACAAAAGAAAATGTTATATTATCAAGTGGTTCTAAATTTTAGAACCTGTAAAATTAAATCCAAAGCCTAGCGCTATAATAAAATTTTAAAAATTGAAAATTAAACTATGAAGGGAGGCATGTCTAAGCTTTTCTAGGCTTTTATTAGGCAAGAAATAATATGAAAAACAAAATATCTACAGCAGAAATGATGGAGAAAGAGAGTATATCAAAGGTGCTCTTAAAATTATCAGTACCTGCAATAATAGCTATGTTAATTAATGCTATTTACAACATAGTGGATACTATGTTTGTGGGAATGTTAAATAACACTAGTGCTATTGCTGCCGTATCCATAGTATATCCACTATTTATGTTTATTGGAGCTATAGGGGTTATGTTTGGTGCAGGAGGTGCTTCCTATCTATCAAGGTTGTTGGGAGAAAAGAAAAAAGAGGAAGCTGATAAGACTCTAACATCTACTATAATAATTGGATGTATATTCAGCTTAATTTTTACTGTGATTTCTATAATATTTTTAGATGAATTTTTGTTAATGTATGGAGCAACAGAAACAACAATGCCATATGCCAGAGAATATGGATATACAATAGTATTAGGAGCGATTTTTACTATTGGGACAGGAATAATGAGTAATACTATTAGAGCAGAGGGAAATTCAAAATATAGTATGATTGCTACTTGTATAGGAGGAGTTATAAATATAATATTAGATCCTATATTCATGTTTAAATTTGGTATGGGTATAAAAGGTGCCGCAGTTGCTACCGTCATATCACAGTTAGTATCCTTCATTTTTCTTTTGAGATATTATTATTCTAAGAAAAGCTATATAAAATTAGGAATCAAGTTTTTAAAACCAACTTTTAATATGTTTTTTGAAATACTTAAGATAGGTATTCCTATTTTTGTAACTCAAGTATTGGCCAGCTTTGCTTTAGGTTTCATGAATTTAGGAGCAAAACCTTATGGAGATGCAGCTGTAGCTGCTATGGGTATAGTATTTAGAGTTATGTCTATAGGATTTTATATAGTGTTTGGAATTGGCCAAGGATTCCAACCAGTTGCAGGATATAATTATGGGGCTAAAAATTTTACTAGATTAAAAGAAGCTGTAAAGTTATCTATTAAATGGAGTATTATATCTGGTATTGTTATATCTATTTTATTCATAGTTTTTGCAGAAGGATGTATGCTCATATTTACAAGGGATAGAGAAGTTATAAATATAGGAATAAAAGCTTTTAGAGCAGCAAGCTTATTGTTCCCGCTCTTTGGATATGTAAATACTTATGCAGTATTATATCAAGCCTTAGGTAAGGCTTTAGGAGCCTTTATATTATCTATTTCTAGACAAGGGATATTTTATATACCTTTAATATTTATATTACCTAAATTTATAGGATTAGAAGGAGTAATATTCTGTCAAACTGCAGCAGATGGCTTGGCCTTTATAGAAACTTTTATAATGGCAATTTGGTTAAATAAGAACCTAAAAAAGGAAATGGTTGAAGAGACTAATTTAGACTCAGTAAAGGAAGTTTCATCCTTCTAAAGACCAGATTGAAAGTATATATATGGGAAATGATTACAAATATATGTTAGTTAGAGTTTCTCAAAAGCCTTGTTTATTAATACAAATAAAAATAAGCAAAAATAAAAGGTGGCATAATATGAATGTCACCTTTTATCTAAATATATATTCTTCATCCATTTTATTTAATGTAAGTCATATTTTCATTTTCTGAAGAATTTATATTATTTAATTTTTTAAATTCCATGGCTAAAAGGACAAGAGAAAGTACAAATACTATTGCATCAGTAACTGAAGAAGATAACCATGTTCCTTTTATTCCTATAATTTTAGTAAGAATTATAGCTATAGGCATAAAGAGTATTACTTGTTTTAAAATAGTTATTAGTGCAGATTTTCCGCCTTTACCTATTGATTGGAAAAATGTCATAGACATAACTATAAGTCCTGATACTGGAAAAGTTAAAAACATAAGTCTAAAAAATTCGTATCCATTTTCGATTATAGTCTTATCATTAATAAACCAACTTAAAACAACTCTAGGTTTAAGCATATAAAATACCCATAATATTCCAATAAAGATAGTAGAAGCTATACTAAATACTTTAACAGCATCTTTAACACGATCATATTTTTTAGCTCCAAAATTCATTCCTACTATAGGTTGAAGTCCTTGTCCGATTCCCCAGATAGGTATAAATGTAAACATTAAAATTCTAAGAGCTACGCCCATTAATACCAATTGTTCATCCCCACCATATATTGAGGTGAGCTTATACAAAGCAGTTTGTTGTACTAGATACATAAGTTGCATCATTGCAGCTGAACCTCCTACGGATAATATATCTGGCATTAAATCGAAAGCAAACTTTAATTTATTTACTGATAGGATTGATTTGTTACGTTTAAAGTATATAAATGTAACTATAGCCTGGATTATTTGTGCAATTATTGTAGCTATAGCTGCACCTTCAACGCCAAAATTTAAAGTCTTTATAAATATTGGATCTAAAATTATATTTAATATTGCACCTAATGCCATAATACTCATAGCTTCTTTCATCTTTCCCTCTCCTCGTATGAGCATATTAGCACTTTGTGAAAAATTAACAAAGAATGATCCAATATAAACTATTCTTAAATAGTTTATGCCTGATCTTAATATTTCTCCTGTAGCTCCTGAAAATCTAAGTAAATTTTCTGAAAATAAGCATCCTAATATAGTTACAGCCAATGATAATACCAATACAGACAGTATTAAATTTCCTAAAATTTCATTAATAATTTTATCATTTTTTGATCCAATAGCTCGAGATAAAATTGAAGATGAACCAACACCTATAAGTACAGCAATACAATTGTTTATAAAAGTAAATGGAGAGGATATACTTACAGCAGCCAAGGCAGTTTCTCCTACTAGCTTTCCAACAAAAATGGCATCACATAAATTATATAATCCTATGACTAGCATTCCTATAATGCCTGGAATAGAAAGTTTTAAAAGCAATGTAAGCATATTACCATTAATTAATTCTTCGCGATTTTTATTCATATATATCCTTCCTTTTTTAAAATTATTTTTTATGATAGTGAGTACTAATAATTTTGTGATTAATTGATCATATTTTTATCTACCTCCTTTAATATCAATGGATATATCCTCCAAGGGATTTAATAATGAGTATCTGTATCGATTGTATAAAAAATTAGTATATATTATCTACTCATATGGGGATTTAAAATAACGAAAAAAGGATTATTTTAATTTATATTGCTCTATTATAAAAAAGCTAATTTTGAATTCAATGGGATAAGTTGGAAAAGATACATTTTTGTAAGATGGCTCTTTTAAAAACCAATTTAAAAGAGTTCAGAGAAAAGACAAATATGAAGCAAAGGGAATTAGCTGATTTAATAAGAGTTAGAGGGGAAACTATTGTGCATCTTGAAAACGGAAAATATAATCCTTTCCTAAAACTTGTTATGCATATTGCTAAAATTTTAAGATGCAGGTTGAAGACTTGTTTGAATTTATAGATTCATATGTATTTATTATAATATTTAGGGGTAAAACAAAAAACTATTTGAAAAGATATATCTTAGGTAAATATATATAGATTGGAATAATAAAAAACCAAAGTATTATATAAAATTAAGCTATAAAGTAATTTATGACAGTATTTTAAGTAATAAATAATTATAAATAAAAGCCTACAAATATAAATATTCATATATTTGTAGGCTTTTAAGTTATATAAGGAATATAGTTTAAGTTATAAAGCAATTTATTTTTTCATTAATAGTTTCATTTGAGATACTAAAGGATCAGCAATAGTACCAACTACTATTTGAATATTTTTTTCATCAAGTTTCATAATTCCATTAGCTCCTAGTTTTTTTAGTTTAGCTTCATCTATCTTACTTCCGTCAAAAACAACAAGACGTATTCTAGTTACACAAGCATCTATAGAATCAATGTTTTCAGAATTACCGATAGCTTTAAGAATTTCTTTAGCTTTATCCTCCAATTTAGAATGTCCACTTTTTTTAGGTGTATCAACATTGATATTTGTATTAACTTCTGAATTTAATTCCCTTCCTGGTGTAGGTAAATTGAATTTTTTTATAAAGAATAAGAATAAAAAGTAGTATATTGCTGCAAATATTAAACCTATGGGAATTATAAATAGTGGCTTAGTTGATATACCAAAATTAAGACCATAATCTATAAGGCTGGCAGAAAATCCAAATCCGCATTTTATTCCTAAAGCTGATGTAAGGGCTAAAGATATACCAGTTAACAAAGCATGTATTGCATAGAGAACAGGAGAAATAAACATAAATGTAAATTCTATTGGTTCAGTAACTCCTGTAAGGAATGCAGTAAATGCTAAACCTAAAAGCATACCTGAAACTGCTTTTTTATTTTCTTCCCTAGCAGCTTTGACCATAGCAAAACAGGCTGCAGGAAGAGCAAACATCATTATTACAAAGAATCCAGTCATATAAGTTCCTGCAGTAGGATCCCCAGCGAAAAACCTATTTAAATCTCCATTAGCAATTTTACCTGCTGAATTTTTAAATGTACCAAATTGGAACCAAAATATTGTATTCATAATATGGTGTAATCCAGTTGGAATCAAAAGTCTATTAAATAATCCAAAGAAAAATGCTCCAATTGCACCTGCTCCTGCAACTGCATTACCAAAATTATTTATAACATTTTGAATCGGAGGCCACACAAATCCTGATATAATACCTAAAATTAAAGAGTATAAAGAAGTTATAATTGGAACAAAACGTTTTCCTCCAAAGAAACCTAGATAATCTGGAAGTTTAATATTTTTATACTTATTATAAAGTGATGCAGATAATATACCTACAATTATGCCGGATAAAACTCCCATATTAATGGTATCATCAAATTTTAAAGAAACATTTGTTAGCACAAGGTAGCCAACAGTAGCGGAAATTGCAGCTACACCATTATTTTCCTCTGCTAATCCTACAGCTATACCTATAGCAAAAATAAGGGATAAGTTATCAAAAATAGCAGATCCAGCTGAAGACATCCAAGGAATACCGCTTGGTAAAGAACCAACCCAACTCCAAATATCAGGCTGTCCTAGTCTAAGAAGTAGGGCAGCTGCTGGCAATACAGCTATAGGAGTCATAAGAGACTTACCTAACTTTTGAACTTTTGATAAAATTTTACTGTTTTTTGCCATGTTTATACCTCCTAATATACGTTTAATAATATATTTCCATTTAACTTGTATAGATATTTTTAGTAGAATGCATCTTTAATTAACTTAAGAATTTATTTATTATTAAGTAAAAGTATTGCAAAAGAATAGAAATTGAAGGAAAATTCTTAAAATTAACTCTGCAGATGCATTTCTTAAAATAAATATACTTATAAACAGAGTTCTTGGCTTCAGAGGGAGTTTCTACTCCCACTAAAGCTTATTAACAGACTTCTTAGGAGTTTTACTCATTAGAAGTCGTTATCCTTTAGGGGAAATCGTTATCCAGGGACATAGCCGCTCTTTACTCCCATTTTTAAGAAGATGGGAGTATTAGAGAGGGTAGTCATCGGATAAATATGAATTTAGTTAAAAAATTGTAATAAAAAAAGCCGAAAAGGTATAGATAACCTTTTCAGCTCTTGCCCAACGTTGGTTGCACGCCGATAAATTAAGTATAAGCTATAAAAATAAAAATGTCAATATATTATACTTAATTAAATTTTTATAATATATTGACATCAATGGATTTAGATTATATACTGATATAAGTATTAAACGTGTAACTGTTGAATCAGGCATAAGTTAGAGATAACTTATGCCTTTTTTTATTTGAATTTTTATAAAAATGTAAGTAATATTTGTATTATCTATATTTAGGAGGTTTTAAAAATGTTTAGTTTTTTTAAGAGAGAAAACAAGATTGTTGCTCCAGTTTTAGGGAGAGTATTAGAATTATCAGAAGTACCAGATGAAGTATTTGCAAGTAAATTAGCAGGAGATGGTGTTGCTATTGAATGTGAAGATAATACTATTGTTGCTCCAGCAAATGGAGTAATTTCTTTAATATTTAAAACTAATCATGCTTTTGGTATTACTTTAGAAGATGGAACAGAGCTTCTAGTCCATATTGGTATTGACACTGTTAAATTAGAAGGAAAAGGTTTTGAAAGATTATTACAGGAAGGTGATAAAGTTAAAACAGGAGACCCTATTATCAGGATAGATAGGGAGTTTATTAAAGCTGAAGGGTATTCTTTGATTACACCTGTTTTAATAACAAATCCTGATAATGTTAAAAATATACAATATAAAACAGGTTTTAATGCTAAGCCTGGAAAGGATATTTTGCTTACCTGTACTCCTAAGTAATTTAGTAAAGCTATAATTTGCAAACTTGTTTATAATGATAAAACTAAATTTATATCTATTAAGGCGTAATACTAGTATAATTTATGGATATTAGTATTACGCCGTTTAGTGCAACAATAATTTTATTACTGTTTCTATATTAAAGATTTTTCAAATTATATGAAATGAAGAATATCTTAAAAATTAAGTTTTGTAGTAATCCATTAATTAGATACTTAATTTTTAGTAGGAGAACTTCTGAATTTTTCTATGTGAATAGCAATGTAGGCTATTTCTTCTTTGGACACATTTACGGAAAGTTCATTTTCTATTATTTTACTTACCTTTTTAGCCAATTTATATGAAATTTTATATTGATTTTTTATAGCAGTTAAAAGTTCATTTTTTATTGGTGTATTATTTAAAATTCTTTCTATTGCAAATCTTATGTGAGTTAAAAATCGGGCGTAGTCTAAGGAACTTTTATTTATTTCTATGTTAAGTTCGTCTTCAAGGAACTCTATGATAGTGCTAGAAAGAAAAGCGTATTTTATGGTATTAGATAGTTTCCCTTCGTTCCTTGCAGAGTGAATGTGTAAAGTGATAAAACCTGCTTCTTCATCAGGAATAACTAAATTTAGTCTATCTTCTAACAGTCTTACTGCTTTTTTTGCTATAGCAAATTCTTTTTTGTATAGAGTTTCTGTTTCTACTAAAAAGGGATTTTCTATAGAGTTATTTTCTATAAGTCTTTTTATGGTATAAGATATATGATCAGTTAAAGATACATGTATTTTTTCATTTAAAGGTTCCTTTAGTTCATCAGAAATCATTGATATCACTTCTTCACATAAACCTATAATATTACTGTCTACATTTGACATTAAAAATTTAAAGTTATTAAAATTATTTTCATTTTGTATAGTAAATATTTTATCAATTTTTATATCGAAAGGTATACTATCGCCAGGATGTTTTCCAAAACCAATACCTTTGCTAAAAAGAATTTTTTCTTCTTTATTTTTATGTACCAGTAAGACGTTATTATTAAATACTTTTATAACCTGATAGCAATTGTCTTGTAAACCGCTCATTATAATTCCTCCGAAATATAGATAAATTTTATATGAAAACTAAATTTATATATTTGTAAGATTACAAATACTCTCTTTATAATATAGTATAAAAGCAAACAAAATATTTTTCAAGAGAAATTGGTATATACAACATAACAATATAATGATATAATGACATAAAGAATAGAAATTGAATATTAAATTTATTATTAAGTTTAAGTTTTATAAAAATACAGTTATATTTTTATAAAATTGTTATTTAGATAAAAAATAAAACATGAATTTCCATATTAGGAAATATAAGAAGTAGTATAATAAAGGTTTAGATAAACAAAGAAGGGATTAGTGATATGATGAAAATTGTTTCTAAAAAAAATCCAGTACCTCTCCATTTTCAAATTAAAGAGATATTGCAAGAGATGATAGAAAATGAAGAATTAAAGCCTGGAGATGCTGTACCTACAGAAAGAGAACTTTGTGAAATTCAAGGTGTTAGTAGGATGACAGTTAATAAGGCTATAATGTCTTTAGTTAATGAAGGATTATTGTATAGAGAACAGGGGAAGGGTACTTTTGTTGCTAAACCTAAAGAAAATAAAGAAATAGCTGGTCTAAAAAGTTTTAGTGAGGTAATGCAAGATAAAGGATTAAAAACAGAAACTAGAATTTTATTTTTTCAAATAAAGGAAGCTACAAAGAGAATAAAGTCTGTTTTAAACTTATCAGATGATAATAATAAAGTTTTTGAAATTAGTAGATTAAGAATGAGTGAAGGTGAACCAGTAGCTATAGAAACTGTGTGGATACCATATAATTTATGTAGTGATATGGATAGACAAACTATAGAGGGAAAATCTTTGTACGAAACTTTCAAAAATAAATACAAGTATTTTCCTAATAAGGCAAAACAAACCATAGAACCTATAATTTTAAATGAGGACGAATGTAGGCTTTTAAACCAAAATGAAAATGCTTTAGCCTTAATGTTTAGAAGAACTACTTATATAAAAGATGAAGTTCCAATAGAATATACAAAAGCAATTTATAGAAGTGACATATATAAGTATGAGTTGGTTTTCCAGTAGTAGATTAATATTTATTAAAGATTAACTATATTAATCTTGAGAAAAGAGGCGAACTTATGAGTGAAAGAAATATAAATACTGTTGATTTAGATAGTTTAAGTACTTTGCAAATAATAAGAAAAATAAATGAAGAAGATGAAAAAGTAGCAAAAGCTATAAAAAAAGAAGAAAAAAATATAGCTTCTGCAGTTGAGATTATTGTTAAAGCTCTAAAGGAAGAAGGTAGAATGTTTTACATTGGTAGTGGAACAAGTGGAAAAATTGGAGTTTTGGATGCTTCCGATTGTCCTGCAACTTTTGGAATTGATGATTTCTTGGTACAAGGCATTATATCAGGTGGAGAAGCAGCTATAAGCGATTGTCTTGAACATACTGAGGATAATGAGGAGTTAGCCATAGAAGATCTAGAAAAAATAGGAGTAAATAATAAGGATGTTTTAATTGGAATAACTGCTAGTGGCAATACTACTTATGTAAATAGTGCTATGAAATATGGAAGACAGCTAGGATGTAAAACCATAGGCATTATGTGTAGTAAAAATGGAAAGCTTAAAAATATATGTGACTTAACTATAGCTGTAGATTTGGGGCCAGAGGTTATAATGGGATCAACAAGGATGAAAGCTGGTACTGCACAAAAAATGATTGTTAATATGTTAAGTACTACTGCCATGATTAATCTTGGAAAAACTTATTCTAATTTTATGGTTAATGTTAAGCCTATAAATAACAAGCTAAAAGACAGAGTTAAAGAAATAGTTATGTTGGCAACAGATAAAGAGTTAGAGGTAGTTGAAAAATATCTTAAGGAATGTAATTATGATCCCAAAGTTGCTATAGTTATGATTAAAACAGGAATTTCAGTTGAAAAAGCACAAGAAAAGTTACAACAGCATGGAGGTAGAGTTTATTATGCTTTAAAAAGCTATGTAGATATGGGGAGTGATTAATATGAAGGCTATAGTCAATGGAAAGATTATAGTAGGGAATGAAATATTACAGAATAAAGTATTATTATTTGAAAAAAAAATAATCGACATATTAGATAGAGAGAATGTTTGTTTAAGTAAAAATGATTATATTATTGATGCTAAGGGGTTATATATTTCTCCAGGGTTTATAGATGTTCATATACATGGTTCAGGTGGAAAAGATGTTATGGATGGGGAAATAGAGTCTATAAAGGTTATAAGTAATACTATAGCTAAAAGAGGTGTGACCTCATTTTTACCAACTACCATGACTATGGCTAAAGAACGTATATATAAAGCTTTGGATGTTATAGAACAAGCTATGAATATGGATTTAGGTGGTGCTAAGGTTTTAGGAGCACATTTAGAAGGACCTTTTATTAACCCAAAATATAAGGGAGCTCAAAAGGTAGATTTTATAAAAAATCCAAGCTTTGATTTTATTAAAGGTTATGAGAATGTAATAAAAATAATTACGCTGGCACCAGAGAAAGATGAAAATTTTAAGTTCTTAAAATATATTAAAGAAAATACAGATATAGTTTTATCTATAGGTCATTCAGATGCAACTTATGAACAAGCTATGGCAGCTATAGATAATGGAATAAGTCGTGCTACTCATACCTTTAATGCTATGACTCCTTTAAATCATAGGAAACCAGGAATAATAGGAGCTATTATGAATACAGATATATCTTGCGAGCTTATAGCAGATAATATTCATGTTCATAAGGGAGCTATTAATGTTCTTACTAAAATTAAAGGTAAAGACAAGATTATTTTAATTACAGATTCAATGAGAGCAGGATGCATGAACAATGGTATATGGGAACTAGGAGGACAGAAAGTTATTGTAAAAAATGGTTCTGCTAGACTAGAGGATAATACCTTAGCAGGAAGTATTTTGACATTGGATAATGCAATTAAGAATATGAAAAATAATATAGATGCTTCTTTATGTGAAATTATATCTATGGTAACAATTAATCCGGCTAAAGATATAAATATATATGATAAAAAAGGAAGTATTGAAAAAGGAAAAGATTCTGATATTGTTATTTTTGACAAAGACATTAATATTAGCATGACAATTGTTGAGGGTAATATTGTTTATCAAAAATAAAACATTTTGACTTAGAGTATTAGATATAATTAGTTATTAGTTTAATAAAAGAGAAAATTAAATTTTAATGAGGTGTATTTTTATGAGAATTATAGTAGTAGATAATTATGAAGAAATGAGTAAAAAAGCAGCAGCTATGGTGGCTAGCCAAGTTGTTTTAAAACCAGATAGTGTCCTTGGATTGGCAACGGGAGATACCCCTACAGGAATGTATAAAGAAATCATAAATATTTACAAAAATCAAAAGATGGATTTCTCTAAAGTTAAAACTTTTAATTTAGATGAATACTATGGTTTAAGTAGAGAAAATCCTCAAAGTTATTATTATTATATGATGAATAATTTATTTAATCATGTGAATATTGATGACAATAATATCAATATTCCTAATGGAATGGCTGATAACATAGAAGTGGAGTGTAAGGAATATGAAAGAAAAATAAATAAAGCAGATGGCATTGATTTACAAGTTCTTGGCATTGGTGTTAATGGACATATTGGATTTAATGAACCAGATGCAAGTTTTGAATCAGAAACTCATCTAGTTAATTTAGATGAAAAAACTATAGAGTCTAATTCAAGATTTTTTAGCTCAAAAGATCAGGTACCAACAAAAGCTATTAGCATGGGAATTAAAACTATATTACATTCAAAAAAGATAATTTTGTTAGCTTGTGGTAGTGCAAAGTCTGATGCCGTTTTTAAAGCTATAAATGGTAAAATTACTCCTAATATACCTGCATCTATTCTTCAATTACACAGAGATGTTGTTGTTATTATAGATAAGGAAGCTGCTAGCAAGTTAAATTTGAAGTAAAGGTAGCTTAAAATATAAGTGTTAGGAATTCGTGACCTTAGGTTATAGGGATGAATTACCTAACACTTTTTAATTCATTAATATGTAAAAAATACAAAAAAATGTTAACACAAACCTCTTTGTAAAATATATTGATATTAACTAATATTTTCTATAATGTTAAGTTTTATGTAAAAATATACGAATAAAGTAAAAAGTGATAAATAATTATAAAGGGGGAAATTTTATGAAGAATCATAAAAAAAAGAGGATTAGAGCATATATAGGATGTATTCTATCTTTATTTATGTTATTTAGTATTATTCCTTTAAAAGGAAAGACGGCTAAGGCAGCTGATTCTAATGAATCCAGAAAAAAAATTGTGGCTTATTTTACGGAATGGAGTGTTTACGGAGGTCATAATAATTACAAGATATCTGATTTACCTTGGGATAAAGTTACTCATATAAATTATGCATTTGCAACTATAAAAAATAATAAAATTGCTTTATTTGATGAATGGGCTGCTACAGGTATAGATTTTGGTGATGGATGGGATTCGCCTTATAAAGGAAATCTAGGACAAATAAAAAAATATAAAAAGAAGTACCCAAATGTAAAAGTTCTCATATCTATAGGTGGATGGAGTCAATCAGCTGGATTTCATAATGTAGCAAAGACTCCAGAAAACAGAAAAATATTTGCTGACAGTGTTGTAGAGTTTATTCGTGATTGGGATTTAGATGGTGCTGATATAGATTGGGAATATCCTACTTTTAAAAGAGACGGAGATACTGTAGATAATCCTAATGATCAAGGAACACCTTTGGCAGACGAAAGTGAAAAAGAAACTTTTACACTTCTTTTAAAGGATTTAAGAGAAACATTAAATAAAGCTGGTAAAGAAGATAATAAATATTATGAACTTACCGCTGCAGTTGGATCTGGAAAAGATAAAATAGAGAAGACTGAACCAGAAAAATACTCACAGTATTTAGATTTTATAAACATTATGACATATGATATGAATGGCGCTTGGGAAAATGTAACAGGACATCAATCACCTTTATACAAAAATCCTTATGACAATCATGATGATACAGTAAAGAACTATTATAATGTAGACACAGCTATGAAGTTATTTGAAGCTTATAATATACCAAAGGATAAGCTTGTAGTTGGATCACCATATTATTCTCGTGGATGGAAAGGTGTAAAAAATGATGGGCCTATAAAGGAACTGCCAGGATTATTTGCCACAGCAACTGGAGGAGCAAAGGGAACATGGGATGGAGGACGTGCAGCAGGATGCAATCCTTATCATTATATAAAGGGTACTTTAGAGAAAGATTCATCCTTTAAAAAATATAGAGATCCTTATTCAAAGGTTCCTTATTTATATAGTGAATCTAAAGGAGAAATGTATACCTATGAAGATGAGACCTCTTTAGGTGAAAAAGTTAAATATGTAAAAGATAATAACTATGGTGGGGTAATTTTCTGGGAATTAGCAGGAGATGCACCTCTAAAAGGAAGTAGTTTAACAGATGTTATTTATAAAGGATTCTTTGGAGATGGAGGTATACCTTCAGATGATAAGTTGCCTAAGTCACCAGAAGTATCTTTGAAAAATGATGATAATTATGGAAACTATGATATTAATATATCTATACCAACAGATAGTAGAGGAGATAAGATTAAGTTATATGAAAATAATCAAGTGATTTTAGAAGAAGATATAAATAAATTACCTTCAAACAATATAATAAAAAATTTCAAAGGAAAAAAAGAAGGTTCATACACTTATACAGCAGAACTTGTGAATAAATATGGTTCCTCTAAGGGTAACACTATAGTAGTTAAAGCAACAGATTCTAATAAATTAAAAGCTCCTATAATTTCTGTGGATAAACAAATTAACACAGGAGATTATAAAATATCTATGGAAGTTTTAAAAGATAATAATGGAAATCAGCTAAAACTATATGAAAATGGAGTAGAAATTTTAACAGAAAAGATTGATGGATCAACTAGTAAAACTTTTATTAAAGAATTTAAAGATAAAAAAGTAGGAGAGTACACTTATAAAGCTGAAATAGTAAGAAAAGATGATAAGATAGAAAGTAATGATTTAAAAGTAACTGTAAAAGACAAGGACTCATCAGTTAAAGAAAAACCAGGTAAGCCTGCATTGACTCATGATAACTGGTGGCCAGCTGATGGAGATTATACTATTACTATGAGCATGTGGTGGGGAGTTAATGGTGATAAGGTAAAAATATATGAAAATGGTGTTTTAATTAAGGAAGCAAATTTAACAGCTAATACTCCTCAAGCTCAAACTTATAATCTAAAAATAAATGGAAGAAAAAATGGTAAGTACACCTATTATGCAGAACTTATAAACGAAGCTGGTGTAACTAGAAGTGATGATTTAGTTGTAAATGTAACAGAAAGTAATAAATAATATAAAAAATGTCAAGTTAAAGTAAATTTAGCTTGACATTTCTTATTTAAAATATTAAAGGTATTAAGAGTAAAAGGCTTTACTTAGTAACTAAATTAGTGAATATTATTAGCTGAATTTACTTGTTCTATCCAAGAAGCACCAGATGGAGCAGGTTGTTTATTTTTAGGAAGATGCTTTTCGCAAACTCTCAAAAGTGTTAAGAAGTCATATCTTAAAGATACGTGACCTCCACCCCAATGCTTAGAAAGTACATTATAGGCTTTTTTTACATCAGCTTTCATAGCATTCCAATCAACATCAGTTGGGACATTTCTACCATAATATAGTCTTAATTCTTTAAAGTAGTTTTCCATGTCATCCCAAGTTATATTAGCGTCATAGAAGTTTTCAGTTTCTGAATCCATAGCTTTAATAACATTTTGGATATTTTCAATATGATTAGCAAACCCGGAAAGATTAAATTCCTTATTTATATCAGGAGAATTAATAAGTTTATCTCTATGTTCTGTAAATAATTTTCTTTGAAGTAAGCCATAAACACCCCTATTATAAGCATTGTCCACTAGCACAAATTCTGCCCAAGGGTCTTTAGCTTCTTTTAATGCCCCGCTAAAGTTGTTATTTGGAATAGCATATAAAAATTCTCTTGTCATAGTAAGACTCATGTAAGAAGACATAGCAGCATGAACATAAGATGGATCATCTGGTTCTCCAGTCTTTAAAGTTACATAATTTTCATGTTTTGCTGAATCTGCAAAATAATCAGGATATTGTTTTTTTATTTCGTTAAAATTGCCTTTTTCTTGTTGGAAAGGACCATCAGGATGCTTTTTTTGAATTGGCCATGACCATTTTTCACCATCCACAGTAACAATATTTTCTGTGTACCCAGATTCTAAAGGTGCTAGACCGCAAGTAAAGTTCTCTTTTATTGATAAACCAACCATAAAATTTGGATTCAGTCCAAAGTATTCAGTACCTGTTCCAATTCCCATAGCTAAGTATTTAGAAGGCATCCAAATCCTTAATCCGTTTACACCATTTATAGGAACGGGCATTTTTTTTGGCATAGGTATTATAAGTTGAGTATCTGATGCGGGATTATTATACATAAGCTTATTACCAGTATTTACTTTAACTTTAGGATTATAGTAATCATCTTTATTAGCTATTAAGTCTTTTTCATTTAAATCTGGCTTATTTTTAGTAAAACTTGAAGGAAGAGAAGCAAAAGTAGGATAACTAATATCTCCTCTAATTAAGTTTGATTTAAAATTTGTAGGTGCTTTTGAAGAACGTTTTTTACCTTTAACTACAAATATTCTAGTAGTATCATAAGGTAAAAGTCTTTCGTCTTGTTTTACATTGATTATTACATTTTTACCATTTTGTTTAAAAGAATCTGCATTAGAAACAGAAGTTATTTCATTATCAGTATCAAAAGACATACCCCATAAAGAAAAACTACTTCCTTGCCATATATAATTTTTATTAGGATTTGAAATAAATACTGCCCATTCAAAGTCGTTAGCATTTTCATCTAAAACAGTATATCCTACAGCAGGTTGACCACTAACGGATTCAGGCAAAGGAACATCTATAGGAGTATAATTTTTAGTTACCTCATGAACTATAGTATTTTTAGATTTTTTAACACCAGCTGCATTTATAAGTTCAGCAGTGTATTTATAGGTTCCATTACTTTTGTTAGTGAATTTTACTTCACCATGTTGAGCATTAGGTGAATTGTTTACAAGTTTAACCTCATGAACTAATTTACCATTTTCATAAAGTTTCCATACATCACCATTAGCGCCATACCACATATCCATTGAAATTGTGTAATTGGGAGAACCATCCCAGTTGTCTTTAGAAAGTTGGAAATCAGATGGAACACTAATTGGACTATCTAGAACTTTTGGATTTGTTTTTGAATTGCTCAATACATAAGAACTATTATTAGATTTTAAGTTGACTTTAGTAATATTTCTTTCTTCTTTATTTTTTTCCAGAGCACAAGCAGGTGTAGATACACCTAACAATATAGCTGCTGAAAGAGCTAAAGCGTTCGCCTTATTAATAGTTTTAAATTTTTTATTCAAAAATATACACCTCCCTATATGTTATTTATATAGTAAATGTTTATTATATAATTATCAATATATAACAAAAATATAAAAAATATCATTTAATAAGTAAAAACATATAAATTCCATAAATGTTACATTTAATAATTACTTAATCTTTTTAATATAACATTTCTCGCAATAGCCATAAAACTTCATTTCAAAGTCAGTAACTTTAAATAAACAACTTTTATTTATCTCAGCTTTAATAGTATTTATAAAATTATAATGGCAATCTATAATTTTTTTACAATCAAGGCAAATAAGATGAGGATGATGTTTATTATAAGCTTTAAAGTTTGCATTCTTATTTACAAATAATTTATAGCGGTTAACCCCATCTTCGAGTGAGAGATTGTCTAATAAATCTAGTTTCAGTAATATTTCAATAGTTCTATAAATAGTAGCTAGACCAATTGATGGGTAAGTTTCTTTAGCTAAACAATAAATTTCATTTACTGTTAAATGATCATTTTTATGATTTAAGAAAATTTTTATGATTATAATTCGTCTAGTTGTAAGCCTGATATTATTAGAGGTAAAAATATTTTTATAAAAATCTAATTCTTTTAACATATAAATTCTCCTTAAAGGTTAATGTTAAGTAATAAATAACTGGATATAAATCTGTGTATTATCTATTAATAATGATTAAATATTAATAGATAGATCCATAAAATATTTAATAATGATTGTCTGTATCGATTATATAAAAAATTAGTATATACTATCTACTCATATAAGGATTTAAAATAACGAAAAAAGGATCATTTATCTTATAAAGGAATTGTAGAAATGATTAAGATTATTTATTTTAAGTGAGGAGACAAATAGATAAAGGCATATTAAAAAACAAGCTTTATTTATTGACAAGATTAATATTTGGGTATAACATGAATATTAATATAATATAGTTTTTTATTGAACTGGGACTAGATAGCTAGGGTTCCGCCTTAAGATTTTAAGGGTTTGTGACCGAGCGCTATAGCTCTTGTTTTGCAAGAGGCACCTATTGGAATAAAATACCCGAGGGGGAAAGTTCAGCGTATTTTTTATTCGCTGAATTCTTATCTTCTCGGGTTTTTATATTTTAAAATAAAGGAGGAGATATTATGGGACAAGTTAAAGAAATTTGTCCAGGAGTAGCTATTGTAATTTTTAACGATAAGAAACAGGTTTTATTACAGAAAAGGTCAGATGTGTGTCTTTGGGGTATACCTTCCGGTCATGTAGAGCCAGGAGAAACAGTAACTAATGCTGCAATAAGAGAAGTGTCTGAAGAAACTGGATTGCATGTAGAAGTAATACGTTTTATTGGAGTATATTCAGACCCCAAGTCTCAAATTTTTGAGTATCCTGATGGAAGGGTAACTCATTTTGTGACTTGTTGTTTCCAAGCTAGGATAGTAGGAGGGGAGATTTCCTGTGAGTCCCCAGAAACTTTAGACTTAAAGTTTTTTTCTATAGATGAATTACCTACAAATATAGTAAAGATGCATCCTGATTGGTTAAAGGATGCATTGTCTACAGGGGGCCCTTATATTCGATAGAACATATAAATTAAAATATGAAAAATTAAGCTCAGGTTTAAGAATAAACAGAGCTTGGGATGACGCAGAAGGACTAGCTATTTCAGAAAAAATAAGAGAATAAATGAGGGGACTTGACCAATAATGAAGCACTACAATAAGCTGTATTTAGTACAACATTCCAAATAGAAGTAAACAAGGGACAATCAATGACATTAAATATAAATAATATGAGAGCAGTAGAACTTAGAATTACAGAAAATGATGGAGAAGCTGGCTTTACAAAACCAAACGGTAACTGATATTGAACAAGAAGCAGCTTTAAATGGTATGACAAAAGAAGATGTGTCGCAGGCAATAGAAATACTTGATAAAGCTATAGTTACTATTTCTGCTGAAAAAGGAAAACTTGGCGCATATCAATGGTAAAACAATATACTTTCTCAAGCAAATAGTCAGCCTGAAGGAGTTTTACAATTATTAAGATAATTAGTTAAGCAATTTTAATATAATAAAAATGAGTTTTTTATAGTTGTTCATTAGTTATTACACTCCAAGTTTTATTTTATATTATTTACACTTTTAAAAATGCTATTCTAGAGTATATTAGTTCAAAACGTTGGACGATAGTGGCTTATTATATATAGCGATTAATAAAACCATGTTATAGCATTATAAATTAAGACGTTATAAAACCCCATGAAAATACATGGGGTTTTGAACAATCTATCCTTATTTAATGATAATAAATTTTTTTATAATAATAAAGTATAAAATTAGTAATATTAATTACTTGCTGGGGTAAATTTATGCGTTTCAATATTATTTATATAATAAAAGTTAAAATTATCTGAATTAAAATCTACAACAGTTCCAGTATCCACATCAATTATTAATGAAACTGGAATTGGAATAGGTTCATGAATCTCATCATGGTCAGAAGGTCCTCCATTATAATAACGAGTATAATAATAATAATATTGTGGATTTTTAATTACTAAGTTAAATGCATGTTTTATTGTACCTGTATGGGTTGAAGTATATGTTCCATATTGAGCTCCGATAAGTTCACTATCTGAACGTTGATATACTTGTTGAGATCTATATTCATAGCCTCCTCCAGGATAATTAAACTGATGCTTCCTTTCCCAAGTTACATCAATGGGCTTTCCATTGATATATAGTTTTTTGTTAGAATCTGTAGTAACTACATATTTATAATCTGGACTTAATCCTATTATTGTTGTTGAGGTTAAGTTAAATTTATATTTTTGTTGTGGATCAAATCCATTATTAGATTGAACTCGTGCATAATAAGTTCCTTCTGAAAGTAAAAAATCATCACTTGAATTTGCATTTATAGTACGTACTGTTTGCAAATCACTATTCATAATATCAACCTTATATGCATTTGAAGTATTAACATTATTTAAGCTGGCAGAAATTCTTGAAGCTTTTGTAATCGAAAATTTGCTCCAATCTTGATCGAAAATATTATCTATAGTATCTTCTATAGACAATGAACTTTCATATGATTTTGCTTGAAGTATATTATCATCAGGTTCATTTGCACCATATTGGTCTGATGAAATTACCTCAAAAACAAATGGATTCTTATCGTCAAAGCCTTTTACAGAATTTACTCCTATAAAATAAATACCTTCCTCTCCAATTGCGCTTAACTGTTCATTTGCAATACCAGGATATAATGAGCTTGAAACTAAATCTAAATTATTAGTTTTATCATTATACTTAAATAAAAATAAATTGTAATCTACATTAGTGCTATTTAATGCTTGCATGATTACTGTAAGTTTTTTATTAGATGAATTTTCAAAAGCATACCATCTTTCTGCACCTTCGCTTGTCATAGTATCACTATAAATATTGTCAGTATTTATAGTATAAGCTCTATTTGGACTGTCATTAATAGTAGTATTTGAATCAGATGCAGGTTGCTTGCCTCTTACAAGTGAGTATTTTGAATTTGCTCTAGATTCGATTTTAACTTTTGAATTTTTTAAAGAATCTTCATTTAGTTTAACTTCTGGTTTCCCTAATTTTTTATTCCCATTTAAAATATTTGGATTTGAAGTATTAAAGGGCACTTTAGCAGATTTTTCAGCCAATTTAACATCATTCACATGTTTAACAATAGGCTTGTTATTTGCTAAAACAGGGCTGCAAGTTAGTATTGCACTCATTCCAATAATTACAGCAATAATTCTTTTTTTCATAAAAATCCCCCTAGTTTTATATTTTTATTTTCAGTAGTTATTAACATTGTAAAAAAGTGTTTATCATTCTTATGTAAAGTGGCTTTCATTATACTCTACATATTATAATAAAAACATTTAGTACAACTTATTGCATAATAATTTTAACATTTTTTACTATAATTCTCAATATATAGTTTCTAATTTTTAAAAACTAATTATCTCACTATTTTAATCTTGAATTTTAGAGTATCTTTAAAAAGTATATATTTACCATACTATGTTTGGTTGCAAGGGATTAAATATAAAATGTACAATATATTATTTTCAAGTATATTCCAATAAAATATAATAATACATTAATTTAAATGATTACATGATTTAAATTAAATTAAAATACAATTTTTAACATATAGAACAAAGTGTTATAATAAAACATGTAATCAAAAGGGGCCCTAATTGATAAGTTAAAAATATGATCAATGAGTATTAAAATATATAAAACAGACTTAGAATTAGGGGGAAATAAAATGAAAAAAATAATAACTTTTATTATGGCAACAGCATTAGCATTGGGTATGTTCATAGCACCAAAGCAAGTTCGTGCAGCAGAAAACCATGAAATGGTAGCATATAGAATTTATATGCCTGTTAATTATAGTAAAGTAGATACATCCCAAATAAAGAAAGCAACATTACATTATGGTGTAAATGGATGGAAAGTTGTTAAAGATGTTCAATTAAACAGAAGCGTAGTAGATTATTATATGGGAAGAACTTTTGAAAGCTTTTATACAACTATTTATGTAGAAAAAGGTTCAAAAGTAGATTATTGCTTTAAACAAGAGTTTTATAATGAGGGAACAACATGGGATAATAATAATAACAAAGACTATCATATAGCTGTAACAGAAAGTAACGTTAAATAATTTAATAAAGGTATAAATGAAAAAATATTTATTAAAATTAAATATATATAATATAAGCTTAGTCTGTATAAACTAAGCTTATATTAACAAAAAAATTATTTTAAATGTAGGTGAAAAAATGAGAGTATTTTATGCGGTTACATTTCAGGAAGAAACAAAAGAAAAATTGATAGAATATAAAAATTTAGTTTCTAATAATTCAGTTAAAGGTAGATTCACAAATAAAAATAATCTCCATTTAACCCTAGAGTTTATAGGTGAAGTTGATGAAAAAGAGCTGTCTTCACTAACTAATATATTATATAAGTTGAAGAATCCGCCTAAGGAACTTATTACTTCACATATTGGTTCATTTAAAAGGAGAGATAAAGATATAATTTGGCTTGGAATTGAAGAAAATAAAGAACTTATAACATTACAAAGGAATTTAAGAAATTTATTAATTAATAATGGGTTTAAAATTGAGAATAGAAAATATAGCCCCCATATTACAATTGGTAGAGAAATAGTAACAAAAGGTTTTATAGAGAAAAATATTTTTTCTCCTATAAAGATTCCAATAGCTTCAATAGCTCTTATGGAAAGTAAGAGATTTAATGGACAATTAGTTTATGAGCCATTAGAAGAAATAATAATATAAAGTCAGAAAACAAATTTATAATATATATAATTTTATTATTAGATTTAGAATACAATTAATTAATGATATAAATAAAAATCCTTATGAGCTGTTTTTCGAATAGTTTATAAGGATTTTTCTAGTTTATTTAATTAAATTAATATATATAATATTAATCAAAAAAATTTCATAAGATTTAAGTGAAGTGCTTGATAGTAAAATAGGTAAGTAGTAAAATGTAATTAACTAGGTTATATATTAGCTAAGTTATATATTAATCAAAAGTATAAATTATTCGGAGGTGAATGCTTTATGGATAAAGAAGAAAGTATTAATGTAGTAGGAGTTAGAGAAAAAAATCTAAAAAATATTGATATTGAAATACCCAAGAAGAAAATCACTGTATTTACCGGGGTTTCTGGTTCAGGTAAATCATCTTTAGTTTTTGATACTATTGCTGCAGAATCACAAAGGCAGCTAAATGAAACTTATTCTAGCTTTATTAGGCATCGGCTACCACATTATGGACAACCAGATGTAGATTCAATTAAAAATTTATCTGTTGCTATTATAATAAATCAAAAAAGAATTGGTGGAAATTCAAGGTCAACCGTGGGGACTATTACAGATATAGCCCCATTATTAAGGCTTCTTTTTTCACGTATAGGAAAACCCTTTGTTGGATATTCTGATGCTTTCTCTTTTAATAATCCTACCGGAATGTGTATGCATTGTGATGGGTTAGGAAAAGTTGATAGCATTAATATTGATAAATTATTAGACAAAAATAAATCTCTTAACGAAGGTGCTATTTTGTTTCCTACCTTTAAGCCTGGTGGATGGAGATTAAAGAGATATATACATTCAGGATTATTTGAGAATGATAAAAAAATAAAAGATTATAATGAAAAAGAATTAGATTTACTTTTAAATAAAACTGATATAAAAATTGAAACAGATGATCCAGAGTGGCCCAAGACATCTTTATACGAAGGTCTTATACCAAGAATTGAGAGAAGTTTTTTAAAGAAAGAAGATGTAGAAAGAGATAAATATAAAAAAGAAATTAATAGAATTGTTACTAAAAAAATATGTCCTGTGTGTAAAGGTGCAAGATTAAATGAAAAAATATTATCTTGCAAAATTAATGGGAAAAATATTGCGGATTGTACAAAGATGCAAATAAATGATTTAATAATATTTATGAGAGAAATCAAAGAACAATCTGTTCAAACTGTATTAAGAGCCTTAATTAGTCGACTAGAGCATTTAGAGTACATAGGATTGGGATATTTAAGTTTAGACCGTGAAACTTCATCACTTTCTGGTGGTGAATCACAGAGAATTAAAATGGTTAAGCAATTAGGAAGTAGTTTAACAGGACTTACTTATATTTTTGATGAACCTAGTATTGGATTACATCCACATGATATTGGTAGAATAAATAAATTGTTAAAGATGTTAAGGGATAAAGGTAATACTGTTCTTATTGTTGAACACGATCCTGATATAATAAATATTGCAGACTATATTATTGATATGGGACCAAAAGCTGGTGTAAAAGGTGGTAACGTTAGTTATAAAGGGAATTTGGAGGGATTATTACAATCAAACACTCTAACAGGCAAGGCTTTACAATATAAACCACAGATAAAACTTCATACTAGGAAAGCAAAGGAATGGCTATCAATTAAAAATGCAAATTTACATAATTTAAAGAATATTAATGTAGATATTCCTAAAGGCGTTATGACTGTAGTAACAGGGGTAGCTGGATCAGGAAAAAGTACTCTTATTAATGGATTGCTACCAAAGATTTATCCAGAAACAATATTTATAAATCAAGGAGCAATACATGCTTCAAAGCGATCTAATATTGCTACTTATACAGGTATATTTGATTCTATAAGAAATTTATTTGCTAAAAAAAATAATGTTAAATCCTCTCTTTTTAGTTTTAACTCAGAAGGAGCATGTCCAGAGTGCAAAGGTTTAGGTGTTACTTATACTGATTTAGCTTTTATGGATACTGTTATAAGTACATGTGAAGCTTGTGGAGGAAATAGATTCACAGATAAAGTATTAAATTTAAAATTTAGGGATAAAAATATAAGTGAAGTTTTACAAATGACTGTTGCCGAGGCAATTGACTTTTTTAAAGAAGATGAAATATATTTAGTGTTGAAAAAGTTAGCTGATGTAGGAATTGATTACATAACTTTAGGACAACCATTAAATACTTTATCAGGAGGAGAATTACAGAGATTAAAATTAGCTGCTCAATTAGATAGTAAAGGTAATATTTATGTATTGGATGAGCCTACAACAGGGCTTCACATATCTGATATAAAAAAGTTAGTAGCTATTATGAATAGGTTAGTTAATCAGGGGAGTACCTTAATTGTAATAGAGCATAATTTAGATGTAATGACTCAAGCTGATTGGATAATTGATCTTGGCCCAGAGGCTGGAGAAAATGGTGGAAGAATTATGTTTGAAGGGGAACCAAAAGATATAATTAACAATGAGAATTCAATTACGGGGAAATACTTAAAAAGATACATTCTTTAAAAGAAAGGGTGAAGATAATGCTTAGACAAGAATTAGAAGAAAATTATATGCCTTTCCAATGTATGATTATTAGCAGCATTAATCGATTTAATCTAGAAGGGGTGTCAACTGCTCAATACTATATATTAGATATATTAGACAAGCAAGGTTCAAAGACAACTAAAGAATTAGCTGAAATAAGAGGAATAACTCAACCGGGTATATCGAAATTAAATAAAAGACTTTTAGAGAAAGGATACATAAAGCAACAACGACAAGAAAGTGATCGTCGGGTTTATAATATTTTTATTACGCCTGAAGGGGAAAAGTTTCTCGCAAGATCAGAAAAATTTGGTGAAGAAATAATGAGTTTAATAGAAAAAACACTTAGCCAAGATGAATTAAGAATTTTCTCTACATTATGTAAAAAAATTACGGATTCCTATAAAGAAGAGTAATACTAAAATATAAAGTGAATACAACAAAGAAAAATAATATCAAAATTTATAAAAAGATACATTTAAACCTTTAAAAAGATATTTATATAAACTATATTTTATAATGTTCAGAAAATATTATATTTTTTAGTATAATTAAAAGGTCATAATATATTGATGTGTATTTAATATAAGCTATAATAATAAGAATGTGTAATATTAGGTTATTATATATTCTTATTATTTTTTTACAACTTAACTACAAAATAGTTTATTTAAGCTATCTACAGTTCAATTTCTTCAGTTTATTTTCAGATCTATTATAAAACTCTAAAAAATATTTAGAATTAGATGTTTTTATTTCAAGTGTTGTTTAATTAAATCAATTATTTATAATGTTGTTCGATAAATAAATACTAATATTTTTTTAGATTTTATACACAAGTTAAGAGATAGTTTATAGAATATAATAATGTTAATAATGTATAATAATAAAGAAAAATAATTATATAGTCTAATTGTAATTGATTGTATAATTAAGTTTTAGAATTACATATGGAACCAAACGTTATAAACTTTATAAGATATATACAAAACTAAAGAAGAGGTGTAATTATGTATTTTTTATTATTTATTTTTATTGCTCTTACGGTGGGGTTTTTTGCTATGCTTTGTAGGGAGCCAAGGACATTATGGATTGGTATAGTATTTCTTTTATGGGTCGGATCTATATTTGTATTTTTGGGTATTTTAGGTGAGACTCATGAAATAAAAATGCTGATAACTGCTATAATAATTATTATAGCAGTTATTATAGCAGGATTACCTTTATATCTTTTATCTTTTATATTTATACTTATTAAAAGTGGATATAAACTTATAAAAAGAGAAGGGGCTCGTGTAACTAATTTTTTATCTTTATCCTTAGGAATATTTATTATATTATGGACTTGGTTTACACCAAATATTATAAGAGCAGTTACCAATCCCATACTTAGAGGAATTATAGCATTTATAACTTTCTTAATTACTTATTTTTTTATGATGATGTTTATTTTTGCAATATCAGCAGCAATTAATACTTATATGCCAAAAAGAAAGAAATATGATTACATTATTGTTTTAGGTAGTGGTTTAATTGGTGATAGAGTTCCCCCTCTATTAGCTAGTCGAATAGATAAGGGGATTGAAATATACAAAAAGCAGCTTGAAAAAGGTCATCCAGCCAAAATTATATTTACAGGAGCTAAGGGTGCTGATGAGAAAGTTTCAGAAGGTCTTGCTATGTGGAAATATGCGAAGGATAAGGGCATTCCAATTGAGCATATGATAATTGAGGATCAGGCAGTAAATACCTATGAGAATCTATCTAATTCAAAAAAACTTTTAGAAGAGGATTATGGCATAAGAAAAAAACAATATAGATGCATTGTAGTAACTAATAATTTTCATCTATTCCGTTCTTTAATATGGGCTAGAATAGTAGGATTAGAATGTGATGGTGCAGGTTCTAAAACTAAACTATATTTCTCACTTAATGCACTTATTCGTGAATATATAGGAGTTATGTATATTTACAAAAAAATTAATATAATTATTATAAGTTTGGCATTTTTATTTAGTATTTTAATGACTATTATAGATTTTTATTTTGTTAGACCTTTCTTATAATAATTAAATTTTTTAGATATTATAATCATTTAGATATTATAATCATACTGTCAAATTAACTATTTTGGCAGTGTAATTTTTTTATTAGGATACAGTGTGATAAAAATAAACTGTAAAGAAAAATATAACACCAGGTTTTTACAAAAAAGTATTGAAATATATTAAGTTTTATGATAATATAACTTTAAAAATCAAATATTATAAAGCCCTTTAAATGATCCTGAGAGATTGTAAGGCATATAAGTAATAAGTCTATACAAATGTCTTGGCTAAGGGTCGAGACATTTTTTGTTTAGATATAGATGAAAGGTGGAATTAGGGTGAATTTAAAGGCTGTAATAATGGATGAATTAAAAATAAAAAGATCTATCACTAGAATCTCTCATGAAATAATAGAGAAGAATAAAGGTGGACAAGATATAATATTGGTAGGAATAAAAAGAAGAGGAGTACCAATAGCTAAAAGAATTGCAGAGAATATAAAGAACTTTGAAGGTATAGATATTCCTGTAGGGATTTTAGATATATCCCTATATAGAGATGATTTATCTGAGTTATCACAGGATCCAATAGTTAAAAATAATAAATTAGATATAGATATTAAAGATAAAAAAATAATATTAGTAGATGATGTAATTTATACTGGAAGAACTGTAAGAGCAGCTATACAAGCAATATTTGATAATGGAAGACCAGGTAAAATTCAATTAGCTGTCTTAGTAGATAGGGGTCATAGGGAGCTTCCAATAAGACCAGATTATGTTGGTAAAAATATACCTACTTCATTAAGCGAAGCTATTTTAGTAGAACTTAATGAAATAGATGCTAATGATTCAGTTAAAATCCTTGTACATCCTTTATATAGATAATATTAAAGGTTAATTGCAGAAAATTTTTATATTATTATATATAAATTTTGTACAGGGTTTTTATAAAGTTGTTTTCAACTTAAAATTTAAGTTTGATTAAGAATTATTATATTTATCTCATTAAAAATTACAATATAATATTTAAATCAAGAGAAATGTTAACAAATGTTAATAATTGATAAAATAGGTTAAATAATAGAATAAAGAAAATTAAACTGTGCTATTTTTGTAATGAAGATTTTGGAGTTTTTAGAAATATATAGAGATTGTTAAAAAAATGACGAAATCTTGGGTAAAATTATGGTTAAATTTACCACATTACGGCACAGAGGTTAGGTTCGTCTTAAATAATGGAAATAGACCATTTCTAAGTTAGAAATGGTCTATTTTTTTTGTTAAACTATTGTTATAACTGCAATTAATCTTTAAATATTAAATATAAAGGAGGAAGAAGATTGGAAAATAAATTAATTTATATGAAAGAAAGAGAAGAAGTGTTTACACCTCTTCTAGCTATTGAAGAGGCATCAAGATGTTTGTTGTGTCATGATGCACCCTGTACAAAGGCATGTCCAGCAGGTACAGACCCTGGAAAATTCATACGTTCATTACGTTTCAGAAATTTTAAGGGGGCTGTAACTACAATTCGTGAAAATAATATACTAGGAGGGGTCTGTGCAAGAGTCTGTCCTACAGATAAATATTGTGAAGGAGCCTGTAGTAGGTGTGGTATAGATAAACCTATTCAAATAGGAAAACTTCAACGTTATTTAACAGATTATGAACAATCAATAGGGATAAAAGCTTTAGAGGCTATAAAGGCTACAAAAGAAAAAGTAGCTATTATAGGTTCAGGTCCAAGTGGACTTGCAGCAGCTGCTGAATTAGCTTTAGAAGGGTATAAAATTACTGTATTTGAAGCCAGAAATCAATTAGGTGGATGGTTAACCTATGGAATACCAGAAGATAGGCTTCCACACTCAGTTGTTGAAAATGAAATCGGATACATAAAAAATTTAGGTGTCCATTTTAGAACTAACTGTAAAGTTGGAAGAGATGTTAATATAGATGATCTTAGAAAAGAAGGTTTTGAGGCATTTTTAGTAGCAGTAGGGATGCAAAAGAGTAAAGATGTGGAAATAAAAGGCAATGATTTAGAAGGAGTTATTGCTGGAACAGATTTTTTAGCAGAAGTTAAAACTTCTAAGGGAAAAGTTGAAGTTGGCAGTAAAGTTATAGTTATAGGCGGTGGAGATGTAGCTATGGATTGTGCTGTAACTGCTAAATTGTTAGGAGCAGAGGATGTGAAAATAGTTTATAGAAGAACTATAGAAAAAATGCCAGCTGATAGAAAAGAAATAACTTATACTCAAGATTTAAATATACCGATATTTACAGGATTAAAGCCAGCTGAAATAATTGGACAAGCTGGAAAAGTGGCTAGATTTAAAGCTACAGGAATGTTTGATGATTCAGAATTGAATCTTCCAGTAGATAAGATTATATTTGCTATTGGACAAGAAGCAGAAGAAATAAAAGAATTAAAAGAAGCAGTAAAAGAAGTAGCTGCAACAAAGGAAGTAACAACAGTAGAATTTAATGAAAAGGGAACAATTGAAACTGTAGATTATAGTACAAATATAGAAGGAATTTTTGCTTCAGGAGATATAATTGAAGGAGATAAAACTGTTGTAAATGCTGTGAAAGAAGGAAAAGAAGCGGCAAAGGCTATAGTAAAATATTTATTAGCTAAGAAAGAAGGTGTAAGATAATGAAAAGAAGAGATCTTTCCATAGAATTTTGTGGAGTAAAGTGTGAAAATCCATTTTTCTTATCATCATCACCAGTAGGAAACTGTTATGAAATGTGTGCTAAAGCTTTAGAAACTGGTTGGGGAGGTATAGTATTTAAAACTATAGGTTTCTTTATTGCAAATGAAGTTTCTCCACGTTTTACGAATTTAGAAAAAGAAGGAGCTCCATTTTTAGGATTTAAAAATATGGAGCAAATAGCAGAACACTCACTAGAAGAAAATTTAGAAGCTATGAAAAAACTAAAACAAAATTATCCAAATAAAGTTTTAGTAGCTTCAATCATGGGACAAAATGAAGAAGAGTGGAAAGAACTTGCAAGGCTTGTTACAGAAGTGGGAGCAGATATAATAGAATGCAATTTTTCATGTCCACAAATGACCAGTAGCGCTATGGGATCAGATGTGGGACAAAATCCACAGTTAGTTAAAAAATATTGTGAAGCAGTAAGAAGAGGAACTGATATTCCAATATTAGCTAAAATGACTCCAAATATAGGGGACATGAGTGTTCCAGCAATAGCTTCTATAGAAGGTGGAGCAACAGGTATAGCTACAATAAATACAATTAAATGTATTACAGGAGTAGATTTGAATAAATTTATAGGATATCCTATTGTAAATGGAAAGTCATCAATTTCAGGATATTCAGGAAAAGCAGTAAAACCAATAGCTTTAAGATTTATACAACAACTTGTTACAGATGAAAGACTTAAAGATATTCCAATAAGCGGCATCGGTGGAATAGAAACTTGGGAAGATGCTGCAGAATTTATATTATTAGGTTCAAGAAACTTACAAGTAACTACTGCTATAATGCAATATGGATATAGAATAGTAGAAGATATGATAGAAGGTCTTTCATATTATATGGAAGAAAAGGGATTTGAAAAATTAGAAGATATGGTGGGATTAGCAAATAAAAACATAATTCCAGCAGAGGATTTAGATAGAGGATATATTGTGTACCCAAAATTTAATGAAGAAAACTGTGTAGGATGTGGAAGATGCTATATATCTTGCTATGATGGTGGACATCAAGCAATCAAGTGGGATGTTGAAAATAGAAAACCTATATTAGAAAAAGAAAACTGTGTAGGATGTCATTTATGTGCTAATGTATGTCCAGTACAGTGTATATCAAAAGGCGAAATAGAGTTTAAAAAGGATGAAATAGCTAGAAAGGTAATACTTTAATATAGATAAAATACACAAATGTAAAAAACATAGGAACATAAAAAATACAGCCAGTACTTTGGAGGTATAACTAATATGAGTTTATTAATGTGTATTTCAATAAGTGTAGGAATTTTGTCTGGACTTTGGAGATGGTTAAGTTCCAATTTTGGACTAATAACTTGGGTAGGTTTTATAGGATGTACAAGTTATTATGCCACTGGTGGTAAGTTGCAAGGATTAAAAAAATCTGTTGCTACTAATATGACTGGAGTTTTATGGGCTATGTTAATTATTATAACATCTAGTTATTTAGGTTTTTCATTAGCAGGAGCTATAATGACAGGAATATTTTCCTTTGTAATGTGTGCACAGGCAAGATTTGAATTGTTATTTTTTATACCTGGAACCTTTTGTGGAAGTTGTTCAACCTTTGGTGTTAATGGAAATTGGCAAGGAGTAATTATAGCTTTGTGGAGCAATTTTAGGTTATACTTCTGAAATAGGGGGGATTTGGCTTCATAAATTAATAGGAAAAGAAGTACAAGGGAAAAATAAATATTTAGGCAACTAGAAAAGAATATATAGTAATTAGCTAGAAAATTATTTAATTAAACATTAAGGAAATTTTAATTGTAGTAAACGGCATTAAATATCAACATGATATGAAAATTCAATAATTTTATAAAGAGATTAAAAACCACTAATTATAAGTGGTTTTTAATTTGTAATTCAGGTAGTTTAATATTATTTAAGCAAATATCTAGTATTTATTATAATAAAGAAAGATATGCTACTTTAAAAAATAGGTGAATTTTAAAATCCACTAGATTAAGAATTACTAAAGTTAACTTTGGATATTTTGATATAATTATATGTAAGTTAAATTAAAGTTTAGGTTATATTTAGAGAGGAATTCATACTTATGGATAGAGTTATTATGCATGTTGATATGGATGCATTTTTTGCATCCGTAGAGCAAATAGATAATAAAAAACTTAAGGGTAAACCTGTAATAGTAGGAGGAACAGGAGAAAGAGGAGTAGTTTCCACTGCATCCTATGAGGCAAGAAAATATGGGGTACATTCTGCTATGCCTGTTTTTATAGCGAAAAAGAGATGTCCATTTGGTATATATGTACCTGGAAGACATGATAGATATAAAGAAGTTTCAAATAATATATTTAAAATATTATTCCAAATTACCCCTATTGTTGAGCCTGTATCCATAGATGAGGCATATTTAGATATTAGCCATATTAAGGAAGAACCTATTAAAGTGGCAAAACATATAAAAAAGAGAGTTAAAGATGAAATAGGACTAACTCTATCTGTAGGAATTTCATATAACAAATTTCTAGCAAAGCTTGCTTCTGATTGGAATAAACCAGATGGTATAAAAATAATAAAAGAAGATATGATTCCAAGAATACTTATGCCGCTTTCTATAAATAAGATTAATGGAATAGGTAAAAAGTCAGTGGAAAGGTTAAATAACATAGGTATTTATACTGTGGAAGATATGCATAAGCTATCTAAGGATTTTTGTATAGAGTATTTTGGAAAATTTGGAGTAGAAATATACGAAAGAATAAGAGGAATAGATTATAGAGAAGTAAAAGTTAGTAGAGAAAGAAAATCTATAGGTAAGGAGATAACCCTTAAAAAGGATATAATAAATAAAGAGGAAATGAAAAAATATCTTTTGGACTTTTCAAATAAAATATCTACTAATTTATATAAAAGAAATAGTGCCGGGAAAACTATTACCGTAAAAATAAAAACTTCTAATTTTAAAACTCATACGAGGAGTAAAACAGTAAATAATTATACAAGGGATAAAGATGAAATTTATAGTATAGCCTGTGATATATTAGATAATATAAATTTTAAAGAACCTATAAGACTTATAGGGCTTACTGTATCAAATTTAGGAGAAAATAAAATAAAACAATTAACATTCAAGTTAATTTAAAATCATAGAAACAATTCCTAAAATTGAAGTTGTACTTTTAGATATAGATTCAGCTGTTTGTATATAATACAATACAAGAAACTAACTGATTACTAAATGTATTTTAAGTTTTATTAGAATAATTAGGGATAGTAGAAAAGTGATAAACGATTTTAACCCCTGTGTATAGCATATAAAGTTATTATTCACAGGGGCTAGTTTATTTTAAAGCTTTATTAATTTTATCTATATAGTCTTTAACTTGTTTATCTTCTAATGGAGCTTCTTTGTACCAAGGGGTCTCTATTTTATCTTTATTGTTAAAATATTTAGCCTTAATTATAATTTCAGGTCTATATTCAAAATGTAGTGTATCAAAATGGTGCCATTTTCCGCCCCATATAAAATTATTTTTTTCAAAGGTCTCTACAATTTCTTTTGGATAGGAAGCTATTCTTTTTTCTCCTTCACTTTCAGTAGCCCATTTCCAATAATCTCTATTATCCCTTACTAAATCAATGGCAATTCCAAAAGCATGAGGACTTAAAAGATTTGTCCCTGCAATATGTCTATAGTTAAAGGTTCCATTAAGAGGGGAAATATAAGAATTTAATTTGCTATTACTTTTTGAAATACTACTAAGTTCATCTAAAGTATTTTTTAAGCTTTCTGCACCTTTACTGTTATTATTAAATTGAACTGTTCCATAAGCTGTATTAATGGTTTTTAAGTTTTTTTGAATTTTGCTAGAATTATTTCCATAAACATCTTCTAATAAAGGGTATACTCTAAATCTACCGGGATCAAAATCTTTATCCATTACTTTACCTGTCATATTTAAAGGATAAATTTGTTCCATCATATCCTGGATATCCGAATTATATATTTTTTCTTCAAAATTTTTTTCTTTTTTATCATCATAAATAATTTTTTTACCAGATTCCATTACTATATACACTTTATCATTTTTACATTCAATATCTTCTATATATTCACCATAAGCCATCATTAAACATAATATATCCTGTTTCATGGTTACATTATATGATTTTTCATCTTTATTATTAATTTTTATATTTGAAGCTTTAACTACATAAGTATTACTACAAAAAATAAAAAATAGTATATTAAAAAAAATAATTTTTTTAAATAATTTTTTTATTGCAAATCACCTCTTTCTAAAAATGTACTCTAACTAACCAAAACTTTATTCCCTTATCATTCCATCCCAAATCCCAAGGAACTTTATTTCTATCCGTATTATGACAACTTACTAAGGAATAACCTTTGGAATCTGCTCCAGTTACTACAGAGATATGAGTTATATCTCCTTTTTTTTCATAGGCTACAAAATCTCCAGGTAAAAGATTATAAGAAGCTTTATATACTTTTTCATAATCTCCATGAGCAATTACAGAGGCTCTACCACTATAAATCATATAATCTTTAAATCCATCTGCATTTACCCAAGCTCTAGTAGCTCCTTTAGAATCATAGTTCCAGGCAGAGTTTTTTCTAAATTTCCCTCCCTCAAATAAAATTTGAGACGCAAAATTTGCACAATCTCCTCCTTGAGGGTTATAATTTCTATATTTTTTATTGTATTTATATCCATATTTCCCATTGCTAGCAGTTCCACAATATTTATCTGCATATTCTATAGAACTTAATCTTCTTTCATTTAAATCAGAAAAATCTCTGGAACTATTGCTTAATATATATTCTCTTATATCATCTGGTTTTTTTAGATTATTTATATTAAGAGAATCTGCAAAGGGATCTTTATACCATTCCTTTGTAATTACCCATTCATCTTCTTGCTTATCGAGATTAACTAAATGATTTGTACCTATGGTAGAGGTATTTACTTTTTCAGGTTCATTTTCATAAATATATTTATACTCAGTGGAACATAATAAATTAATTGAATATTTATCCTTATTTTCTTTTATATTTCTAATAACAACCTTAGGTTTTATATCAATAAATCTAACCCCTTGCTTTTTTTCCCAGTTATGAAGATATTTTATCTTTTTTTTCTCATGTTCATAGGCCCATACACCATATTTAGTATCAGTGTCATAAATAGATTCAATAAATTCTAAGTCTCCTTTTAATAATGCTTTATTTCTGTTTTCAAAAATATCATCTATTAATTTAGTAATTTCAGTATTATGAATATTATCATTAGCTTTATAAACTAAAACATTTTTCCATTGAAATAGTGATATAAAAGAAATTGATAAAATTATTACTATAATAAACTTAACTATAATTTTATTAGTTTTATTTCTTTGAAAAAATCCCATAATCTTTATCTCCTTTATCTGGTATTATAAAGCATTTTCCCAAGTTTATTTTATAATTTAAGTCTATAATATTATGGTTTAAAATCTATTAAAATAAACATTTTAATTTTTCATAATTATATAAAAAAAGGATTAATTTCAAAATTTATAGAAAATAAAACACAAAAAATGCCATCTAAAAATTAAACACATTTTAAGATAGCATTTTATCTAGTAAATATATAGTTTAGCTTATGTAATTTAGTGTCTATACTTAAGAATAAGAAAGATACAATTATTATTTATAACATAATTTTATAGTGAATTTAGCACCTTTCCATTCATTTTCACTAGCTATTATTTGGCCATTGTGTTTATGGGTAATAATATCATAGGCTAAGGATAATCCTAGGCCGGTTCCTAGTCCAAAGGGCTTTGTTGTAAAAAAAGGTTCAAATAGTTTTGGTGCAATTTCATCAGAAAATCCCATACCATTATCAGATATTTCACAAACTAAAAAATTATCTTCACTATAGGTTTCTATTTTTAAGATATTAGTATTAGTTTTTTTATTTTTACCTAAAAATTCTACTTTTTTATTCATTTCATAGATAGCATTTTTAAGTATATTCATAATAACTTGACTAATTTCTATTTTATTACATAGTATAGAAGGTAAGTTTTCTGAAAGATTTAAATGGATTTCATCAAAAATCATCATATCAAAACTTAATATATCTAATACATAATTTATTATTTCATTAAAATCTTCTTTACTTAAACCTATTGGCTTTGATAGTTCTTTGCTTTGACTAAGTTTAAACATTTCTTCTTGCTGAATAAGTTGAGCTCTTAAGCTGTGAATGTTTTTTTCACTTTTTATTAGCTCTTTAACAGCATATTCAAGTTCTTTTTCATGATCTAATCTTGCCAAAGCCCCAGAAAGCATTTCTGAAATTAGTTTTAATAAAAATTGAGTATCTTTGTTCCAACTTTTATCTTCAAAGTTATTGTCTAATCCTACATATCCTACTAAATTATCTTTGTAGCATATAGGTAAAACAATAAGCGATTTTATTCCTTGTTCTGAAAGAATTTCTCTTTCTAATTCTGCAGTCATCTTTTCTACATTTTCAATAATAATAATTTTATTATTTTTTAATTCATTCATCCACCAAGGAAATAATGAAGTTTTTAAATTTTGAAGATTATTTTTTTCAGAGCTAATTCCTTTAGCGCACCATTCATAAACATTATCCATGTACTCTAAATTATTTCTGAATAAAAATATATAAGCTCTACAGGAATTAGTTTTTTTACCCAGTTCTTCTAAACATTCCTCAATTAAATATTCTTTACTCAAGTTAATATTTACAAGTTTAGATGAAATATTTGAAAGTATTTCTATGAAAATTTTAGATTTTTCACAACAGCCATCATTAGATTTCCACTTGATTTTCCTATTTTCTTTCATAGTTAAATTCTCCTTTATATTGATTTAAGATAATATATAGTAAATTTCTTTATTAGGTCTTTAAAGTTATTAACAAAGCATTGAACTTTGTTAATAATTTTAAGAAAAACTCTTTCTTTTAGATTGTTGAAAATATTAAGTTTTTATAGTTACAAAACTTAGGTAATTAATAAATTATATATCGGCTAATTTATCTAAATCCTTTAAAGAACAATTTTCATAATTTAAACATAATTTGATTTTTTATTTATAAAGAATTTATAAAGAGCTAAAAAGAAATTATAAAATTTATAATTTGTGGAAAACTCTATAATAAAGAATATACAATATATAGTGAAAAAATAAGAACTCTATACAATATGTAGAGTTTATCTTATTAAACAATGGTTCTATGATATTGATTTTGAATATAATTACTTATATAATTTATTTAACAATAGTTATTTTATAATATATTATATCGATTAAATAAATTTTTAGAAAGTAAGGTTTGAACAATGAATATTAAAATAAAAAAGAGAAATGGACAATATGAATCACTACAAGTAGAAAAAACGAAGAAAATGGTTAAGTTAGCTTGTGAGGGCATAGAAGGTTGTGACCCTCTTGAATTAGAATTGGATTCTAGAATTCAATTTAGAGATGGTATGACTACTAAGGAAATTCAAAGAACTTTGATACAAACTGCCATCGAAAAGGTTATTCAAAATAGTAAAGATAACAATGGAAACAATATAAAAAAGACTAATGCTAATTGGCAGTATGTTGCTGCAAGGCTTTTGTGTTTTGATTTATACAAAGAGGCCAAAATTAGTAGAAACTATAATAATTTTGGATATGGAGATTATTATAAATTAGTAAAAAAGCTACTTGAAATGAAACTTTATGGAAAATATTTAGTAGAAAATTATTCTAATGAAGAAATAAAAGAATTAGCAAAATACATAGCACCAGAAAGAGATGAACTATTTAATTATGAAGGATTAAAATTATTGAATGATAGATATTTAATTAAAGGGCATAATGGAGAAGTATTAGAGCTCCCTCAGGAGAGGTTTATGACAATAGCTATGCATTTAGCTATTCCTGAGGAAGATAAAAAAGTTTTTTATGCAAAAAAATTTTACGATCTTTTAAGTAATCTAAAAGTTACAGTGGCAACTCCTACCCTAGGGAATGCAGGTACGCCTTTTTATCAGTTAAGTAGTTGTTTTATTTCTACTGTAGGGGATAATTTATGGTCAATTTATGATGTTAATCAAAAGTTTGCCCAGGTTTCAAAGCATGGTGGAGCACTAGGAATTTATATGGGAAAAATAAGAGCTTTGAATAGTGAAATAAGAGGACATAAGAATGCATCTGGTGGAGTTGTACCTTGGATAAGACTTTATAATGATACAGCCGTAGCCGTAGATCAGCTTGGCAAAAGAAAAGGTGGAGCAGCTATAACTTTAGATATATGGCATAAAGATATATTTGACTTTTTAGACCTGAAAACTAATAATGGAGATGATAGAAGAAAGGCTCATGATATTTTCCCTTCTGTAAGTATCCCAGATTTATTTATGGAAAGATTAGAAAAAAGAGAACAGTGGTCTTTATTTGATCCTTATATGGTAGAGAAGATAATGGATTATAAGCTTGAAGATTACTTTGATGATGTAGATTGTAAAGAATTTACAAAAAGATATTTAGAATGTGAAAGAAACACTAATATCCCAAGGGATACAGTACCAACTCTTGATATTATGAAAAAATTAATGAAAAGTGCAGTAGAAACAGGAACTCCTTTTATTTTCTTTAGGGATACTGTAAATATAGCAAATCCTAATAAGCACAAAGGTATGATATATTCATCTAATCTTTGTCATGAAATAGCTCAAAATATGAGTGGAAGTGAACTTGTAGAAGAAGAAATAATTGATGAAAATGGTTATCCAGAGGTTGTTCAAAGAATTAAGGCTGGAGATATGGTAACCTGTAACCTTAACTCAATAAATCTTAGCAAAGTAGAAAAAGAGGATTTTAGTAAGTGTATTCCTCTCCAAATAAGGATGCTAGATAATGTTATATCTCTTAATAAGCTTCCTGTTAAAGAGGCCAGAGTTACCAGTGACAAGTATAGAGCCATCGGTTTAGGAACAAGTGGATATCATCACTTCCTTGCAAATAACAAGATAAGATGGGAAAGTGATGAGCATATTAAAGTAGTAGATGAAATATATGAAGAAATAGCCTATACAGCTATAAAGGCTTCTATGGAATTAGCTAAAGAGAAGGGCAGTTATCCAGCCTTTAAAGGTTCAGAGTGGGAAACGGGAAAATATTTTGAAAGAAGAGGTTATAATTCTGAAAGATGGCAACAACTTCAAAGTGATATCAAAAAATATGGTATGAGAAATGGTTACATTACAGCTATTGCTCCTACAGGTAGCACTTCTAATATAGCTAATACAACTGCAGGAATAGATCCTGTATTTAAGAAGTTTTTTATGGAAGAAAAGAAGGGTAGTTTTACACCAAAAACAGCACCAGATTTAAATGAAGAAAATTTTTGGTATTACAAAGAAGCTCATACTATAGACCAGCAATGGAGTATTAAGGCTTGTGCTGCGAGACAAAAACATATAGATCAGGCTCAATCCTTTAATATATATATAACTCCAGAAATAAAAGCTAAAGAAATTCTTAATATGTATATGGAGTCTTGGAAACAAGGAGTTAAAACTATATATTATGTGAGAAATAAATCTTTAGAAATGGATGAATGCACAAGTTGCTCAAGTTAAGTAAATACTTAACTTCATAATGAGGAAAATATTGTGATTACAAGGTAGATGGGATGGTATGTTTAAAGTATATACTTAAGATAATAACTATATAAGTAATTAGGATAATTTATTGGTTATAAGCATCTTAAGTATGCTTTCAAAACAATACTATACTTACAAAATATATAGAAGGAAAGGAGAATTACAGTTAATGCTTAAAAAAATGATATTTAACGAAAAGGGGCAACGGGGAACGGAATCAATGATAAATGGAAACACTACTAACTTAAGAGAGTGGAATAGAATAAAATATAGCTGGGCTAGCGATTTTTATAGAACAATGCTTAATAATTTTTGGATACCAGAGGAAATTTCTTTAAATGAGGATGTAAAGCAATTTCCATACTTAACAGATGGAGAAAGAAATGCCTTTGACAAGATTATTTCCTTTTTAAATTTTCTTGATTCCGTGCAAAGTGAAAATCTCCCTAATATATCAAGATATATAACTGCGCCAGAAGTTTCTTCTCTTTTAAATATTCAAACCTTTCAAGAAGAAATACATGCACAAAGTTATTCATATATACTTGATACAGTTACAAATCCAATTACTAGAGATAAAATATATGATCAATGGAGAGAAGATGAACATCTTTTAGAAAGAAATAAATTTATAGCAGGCATTTATGAAAAGTTTAATAAAGAACCTGAAATTCATAATTTTTTAAGAGTAATAATGGCAAATTATATATTAGAGGGAATATATTTTTATTCTGGTTTTAGTTTTTTTTACACCTTAGCAAGACAGGGTAAAATGACTGCTACTAGTACAATTTTTAAATATATAAATAGGGACGAAGTTACGCATCTTGTACTTTTTCAAAATATTATTAAAGAACTAAAAAAAGAAAATCTAAATATTTTTACAGGAGAATTAGAAGAAGAATTTAGACAGATGATGAGAATGGGTGTAGAGCATGAAATAAAATGGGGACAGTATGTTACTAATAATGAAATCTTAGGCCTTAATGATGAATTAATAGATAAATATATTAAATATCTTTCCAATCTAAGATTAACAGCTATAGATTTAATGCCTTTATATCCAGAAATAAATAAACATCCTATGGAGTGGATTGAAAGTTTTTCAAAATTAAATAGTACAAAGACTGACTTTTTTGAAGCAAAGGTTACAAACTATACAAAAGCAGCAGCCTTTGATTTTGATGATCTTGATTAGTGTGAAATCAATAATTAATAAATAAAGTTATAAAAATAGCCTAATAAAATGTTAAAACAAATTTTATTAGGCTATTGTTTATAATATTTATAAACAATTACTATCTTTAGGGGAATATTTAATTTCAACTGAAGGTTATAAGGTGGTATATAGACACGTAGCATCAAATATTATTTATTACTTTAAAAGTAATATTCTGATAATCGAGGATTTTGTAATAGTTGTTTTTATATAGTAAACAGGAGTATTAGATATCATAGTTATCAAATATATATTTTAAGGTTTATTTAAGGTACAAGTGATAATCAGTTAAGATTAGCTTTATATAATTGTCTCATATTAATGATTTAGGAGGATAATTATGAAAGAAAAAGGACTTACAGGATTTCAGTTAAAGCTAATAGGATTATTTTTAATGATATTTGATCATATTCATGAAATGTTTGGATTCACAAACAACATACCTGTGGCATTTAATTGGCTAGGAAGAATAGTAGCACCTATATTTATATTTATGACAGTGCAAGGATTTATACATACAAGAAATAGAAAAAAGTATGCTACAAGACTTTATATAGGATCAGTTCTTATGAATTTGGGAAATTCTTTTATACCAAAATACTTTCAAAGAACAGATAGCTTTGGATTAATGAATAATATATTTACTACACTTTTTGTAATTGTTATATACTTATCTATTATAGAGTATTTAGGAAAAGCTATAAAAGAAAAAAATACTTTAGGAATTGTTAAAGGAGTAGGGTTATTCATGTTGCCTATAACTATAGGATTTATAATTATTATGAACATTACAGTACCAGGTATGATGTATGTCGTATTTTTAATTCCTACTCCATTATTTGTAGAAGGAGGACCTATATTTATATTACTTGGAATAATCATATATTTATTTAGAGAGAAAAAGAAAATCCTTGTGATAGTATATTCAATTCTAAGTATTATTATTATGTTGGCAGGTGGAGATATTACTATACAAGGACTTTTATTTAAAAATTATCAATGGATGATGATATTTGCAGCACCTTTATTTTATTTATACAATGGTAAAAAAGGCAAAGGCGCTAAATATTTATTCTATGTTTTTTACCCAGCACATATCTATATATTTTATATAATTTCTGTGTATATGATGAGAAAATAGATAAAGTAAAACTTAATTTAGATGGAACTTTTATTTTGTATGAGTTTTAGTATACTCAATTCAAGTACTAATTATAATATTCTTTATTTTGAAATGGAAAAGCTATGAGATTAAGGTTAATAACTTAATTTCATAGCTTTTGTTTATTGTTTAGGAATTTATAAAATTTCTGATTTATGGAGGGTTTTGTAATATTTTTAAAGTTATAAATTAAGACATTAATACAAGATAATATAATTAATATGTTTAAAAGGTATATTCTATAAAAACATATTTAAAAAAATTGGTATTTTTACAATGTATTATTTAATTTTTTATATAATTTAATATTTATACAAAAAATAAGCTTAAAATTTGTTTTAAAAGAATTTATTGCTATATTTTTGTTAAAAAATAGACGAAAAATTAAAAAAAATATTTAAATTATGTATTTTCTGATATATAATGAAAATAGCAAAAAAATATGGAGTAAAAATCCAGTATGAAAAGGGGGAAAACCAGGATTTTTATTATTATAAAGGGGGAAAATAAATGAAGGCTAAAAGTATTGTTCAAAAGAGTATCTTTGCTAAAATGATGGTGTATATCCTTACAGCAGTATTTGTTGTATTTTTAGCTTCTGGTATTTTTTTAGAGTTAAAGATTAAGGATGTTGTGACTAAAATGAATTATGAGCATCTTTTGACAGAAGCTAAGGCAGCTGCAAATCAAAACAATGAATTTTTTAAGAAAAATGAAGTTTTAGTAAGACAAATGGCTACAAATCAAGATATTATAAAATTAATGAAGGGTGCAAAAAACAGGGACAAGGTTCGAAGCCATCCAGATTATAAAGATGTAATAAGCTCTCTACAACAAATAAAAAAGACGGATGAAAATCTTTCTTTAGTATGGATTGGTTTACAGGATGCTAGTTATTTAGTAACCCAAGATCAGTGGGATTCTTCCAAAAGTTGGATTATTAATGAAAAACCTTGGTATAAAGAAGCCTTAAAATTAAAGCATGGAGAAGTGCTTTATACAGAACCTTATTTAGATTCTGTAACAAAAAAGATGGTAATTAGTGTTGTGCAGGTAGTATATGATGAAAAAGGAACTAGTTTAGGAGTGGTAGCTATTGATGTACGTCTAGATGAACTACCTAGTATTATGCAAAAATATAAAATTGGTGAAAGTGGATTTGTATTTTTAATAAGTAAAAAAGGGGAATTAGTTTATCATCCTGTAAAGGAAATGATTTTAAAAAATAATATGACAAAAGAAAAAGGTGAAATGGGAGAAATAGGAAGGAATATGGTTGCACAAAAACAAGGCACAGGAGTATATTCCTATAAAAATAATGATAAATATGTAGGATATTATCCTATAGAAACTAATGGATGGTCTGTGGCAGCGGTAATAGATCAGTCAGAATTTACTGCAAAGGTTTCCGCAGTAAGAAAATTATTGATTATCTCTTATGCATTAGGAGGAATTATTATTGCAGCACTAATTATCCTAGTAGGAAAAGCTATAGTAAAACCTATTAAAAGTCTTGAAAAGTATGGACATAAAATGGCGGATTTAGATTTTACAGAAGATATATCAAAGGAACTAGTTGAAAAAGAAGATGAAATTGGACTATTAGCAAAGGCTTTTCAAAATGTTAGTGTAAATTTAAGAGATTTTGCTAGAAAAACTTTAGAAAGTGCAGAACAGGTAGCAGCCTCCTCAGAGGAACTTACTTCAACTAGCCAACAAACTGCAGAAGCAGCAAATGAAATTACTAAAACTATAGAGGAAATGGCTAACTCTGCAGAGGATCAAGCAAGACAAACAGAAGATGGTGCCATGAGTGTAAATGTTCTTGGAGAAACAATTACACAAAATCAACAAATGATGGGTAGCTTAAATAAGGCTATAGAAAAAGTAGATATTTTAAAAAATGAAGGGGTAACTACTTTAAAAGAATTAGTAGAAAAAACTATGGATAGTGAAAAAATATCAAAGGAAGTATATAAAGTAATTATTGATAGTAATAAGAGTGCAGAAAAAATTGAAAATGCTAGTGAAATGATAAAAAGTATTGCATCCCAAACTAATCTTTTAGCTTTAAATGCAGCTATTGAGGCAGCCAGGGCAGGAGAATCAGGGAAAGGTTTTGCCGTGGTGGCAGATGAAATAAGAAAATTAGCAGAACAATCTAATGCTTTCACCGATGAAATTTCTTTGGTAATTAATGAACTAGCAGTTCAGACAGAAAAAGCAGTTGAGAGTATGGAAGTAGTTAGTAACAATACCAAAGAACAAACTAAGAGTGTAGAAAACACAAATAAAAAATTTGAAGGTATTTCTATAGCTATTGATAAAATGCAAAAAGTAGTACAAACATTAAATGAATCAGGAAAGGATATGGAAGATAAGAAGAATGATATAATTACAGTAATTGATAATTTATCGGCTATTTCCCAGGAAAATGCTGCAGGAACAGAGGAAACAGTAGCTGCAGTAGAAGAACAAACTGCTTCTATTTCAGAACTAGCTAATGCCAGTGAGTCTTTAGCTAAGTTAGCAGAGGATATGCAGGTGAATATTTCTAGATTTAAATATTAAATACTTCTAAATTGAGTATTATATAGGCTGAATGGTATTTTAAATAAATATTGTTCAGCTTATTTTATATAATAGATAATATGAAAAATTAATAACATATGGTAAAATAATACATAGAGGGTGGCTAAATAAAAAAATTATTTTACCATTATGTCTAACTGTACTAGTGTTGGTAGGCTGTGGAACTAAAAGTGCAGTAAATATCAAAAATTATAACAAGTTACAATATGGAATGAATTATAATGAAGTTAAGAAAATTCTAGTAGAAGGTGAAAAAAAGGTAGTGAAAATCATAAAAACCTGAAACATTCTATTAGTACTTATGAATGGAACAATGAAAAAGGTAATATGATTAAAGTACTATTAGAGTATAAAAAAGTTGCCTCAATAAAATAAATGGATTTAAAATAGTGTGTTAATAGACCCTGCTTTTTTACTTTATAAAATTTTTTTTGGTGGGGGGTTTTTTCACTAACAAAGGGAATTACTTTTATAAATTTTATATATTTTAACACTTATTAAGTTTAGGATTCATATATTTGTTAGTGTAGTTAATTAATATTCATATAAATATATAATTTTTATCTAGCTAGTAAACATGATATAATAATAAAACATTGAAAAATTAATTATTATGGTATAATATAAACATAATTTTAATAAATAATAAAGTGAAGCTTAGAATAAGCTTTTATTTATTGGAAATTTAACTAAAGAAAATTAATGACTTTACAAATATTACTTTTATATTATAAAATAGAAAGTATTAGAAATGTAAAGTGTATAGCAAATATAGTCAATTTTAGATTTGCAGATAAATTATAGGAGAGTGATAAATTGAATAAAAAAGTTTTATCTTTTATTATAATGTTAACCCTAATTTTAAGTACAAGTACTAGGAGTGTATTGGCTGCACCAGATACTAAAGAGTCAGGGGATTTAAAAGAAACTAGAGAGCAAAAGAAACAAATACAGCAGAGAGTTGAAAAAATGGACAGCGAAATTGATAGTGTAATAAATGAAATTGATAAAAATAAGCAACTTATGAATAAAGTTAATAGGGATGTTAAAGATACAGAAAATAAATTAAATCAGGTAAAAAATAATGTGAAAGCCAAAGAAGATTTGTTTGGTAAAAGAGTAAGGGCTATGTATATAAGTGGTGGAGATAGCTACCTAGATATACTTTTAGGCTCGGAAAATTTAAGTGATTTTATGTCAAGGGTAGATACAGTTTCAAAAGTAATGAAATTTGATAAAAATGTTGTTACTAAGTTAAAGAAAGAAAAAGAAGCTATAGCAAAACAAAAAGAAAACTTAGATCAGGAAAAAAATAAATTATCAGCTTTAAAGAAAAATAATGAGGTTGCTTTATTAAGATTGAATAAGAATGTAGAAGAAGAAAAGAGGGTTCTTAGTAAAGTAAATGAAAAGGAAAAGGAATTAGTAGCAGCTAGTGAAGCTGCAAAGGCTAAAGCAGCTAAGGAAGCTGAAGAGAATAGTAAACAATCTAAAGAGGTTGCAGCTAATAATAGCAACAGTTCAGAGGGACAAACTTTATCACGTGGTGAATCGAACTCTGGGTCTTATTCAAAGGTAATGATGATGGAGGCTACTGCTTATGCAGGGCATGGTATAACAGCTTCAGGGAATCCAACAAATAGAAATCCCAATGGATATAGCACTATCGCTGTGGATCCAAGAGTAATACCTATGTATTCTAAAGTTTATGTGGAAGGTTATGGATATGCTATTGCTCTTGATACTGGTGGCGCTATTCAAGGTAATAGAATAGATTTGTTTATGAACTCAGAGGCTGAATGTAATAGTTGGGGAAGAAGAACTGTAAAAGTTTATATAATAGGATAATAATTATGTATTTTAGAAATAAATAAAAATTGTTTTATATATAGTAATAAATAGTAGTATTTATTTGGATAGACTAATATTGTTTAAAAATTAAACTTTAATATGAAAATATTTAATTTTATAAAAATATACCCTATAGAATAGATTGATGAAAATTAATTTATTTTATAGGGTATATTTTATTTTACAGGAGTTTATAACATGCTTAAATATCAAAAATTATTAGAATATAAGATTATGTTAAAATAAATTTAATTATTCTAAAAATATATAAAGATAGTTTTTATAAATAAAAATTAACTTAAAAAAATTGTATAAAACATGTATAATTATTATATAACATAAATTATAAGGATTAGGGAGAAACATATATGAACAGACTACTTAGGACGATTATAGAAAATAATAGAAAGTGGATAGTGGAGGGAAAGGTTGCTTCATATATTCCTGAACTTTCTAAAATGGATAAAAACTTATTGGGCATTTCTGTATGTACCTTAGGGGGAGAAGAATATTGGGAAGGAGATGCTGAAGTTAAATTTACAATTCAAAGTATATCAAAAATAGTAACTTTAATGTTAGCTATAATAGACAATGGAGAGGATTATGTTTTTTCAAAGGTAGGAATGGAACCTACAGAAACAGCTTTTAATTCTATAGTAAATTTAGAAGCAAAAGAATCTCACAAACCTATAAATCCAATGATAAATGCTGGTGCTATAGTTGTAGCTTCTATGGTAGCTGGAAAAGATTCAGATGAAAAGTTTGAAAGAATTTTAAAGTTTACTAGAAAAATAAGTGGTAATAATAATATTAATATAAATTTAAATGTATATGAGTCTGAAAAAGAAACAGGACACAGAAACAGAGCACTTGCTTATTTTATGAAAAGTACAGGAGCCCTCGAGGGTGATGTGGAAGAAGTTTTAGATGTTTATTTTAAACAATGTTCTATAGAAATTACTTGTAAAGATTTAGCTAGGATAGGAGTTATGTTAGCTAATGATGGTGTATCTCCTTATACTGGTGATAGAATAGTTCCAAGGTATGTAGCTAGAATTGTAAAAACTATAATGGTGACCTGTGGTATGTACGATGCATCAGGAAATTTTGCTGTACATATTGGAATACCTGCTAAAAGTGGAGTTGGGGGAGGCATACTTGCTTGTGCTCCAAGAAGAATGGGTATAGGAGTTCTAGGGACAGCTTTAGATGAAAAAGGTAATAGTATAGCTGGAATTAAGATACTAGAAGAGCTTTCAAAGCAATTAGATTTAAGTATTTTTTAGAATATAAAAATATTTAAATTTAAAATAATAGTAAAATATCTATTAGGCTTAAAAATTATTGCAATAAAGTAAGGGGAGTTTAAAATCTTATTTAGGAGTGAATAAATGGGATACAATATTGTAGATTTAATAGACAGAGCTATAGATACAGGGAATAAGGTTATTGAGATATATATTGATATGAATAAAGAATATGATGATATTAATTCTTTCAAAATATTTTCTAAGATATTTATGAAATATGAAAAGGAAAAGATAGATTATTATCATTCATTAAAAATAAAGTTAAATAAAGGAAAAATAAAAGAAATAGATATATATATATATGATAAAATATCTTCTTTAATTGCTCAGTTTAATAATAAAATATCAATAAATTGTTATAAAGATAAAACAATAAAAGAATTTATAGAATGTGTATTAAATATGAATAAGGATATAAGAGCACTATTTATAGATATAAGAGGTAGAATGATACAGAAAAATGGAGATGGAGATAGTTATGAATATGAAATATTAGCAGATATTATAAAAATGGAAGAAAAATATATAAAGGATCTAGAAAGAGTATATAAAAAATAAGGGGTTTATCATTAAATGAATTTATATTTAATGATAAACCCCTTTAATCTCAAATATAAATAAATTTATAAAAATTTTTCTTTGTAGATTCTTAGACAATGTTTTGAAATTCATTATCTTATGGCATTTTTAGGACAAATATTTATACATTTTCCACATTGTATACAATCAGGATGGTCAATTGGATTTCCTTTATAATCGTAAGGTACTATACCCATAGGACAAGTCATTTTGCAAAGTTTACAGGAGATACAACTTAAAGATACAGTTAATTTTTTTCTATCCTTTTTAAAATAAGATATTAGAGATGCAATACTTCCCATAGGACAAAAATTACACCAAGTTCTATTATTATAAAAAAAACTTAATATAATACCTACAAAGGTTGTAACTACAATCATTCTGTAAAAAACCATACCTATACCTACAATATTTCCCCAGTTTTTATATATTCCATTTCCAAACATGTAAAACATAAATACAATAACAGATGTTCTAAAAAGTTTAGATTTAAGAAATTTAGGAACCTTATTTTTTCTACTAAATTTAATTATAACATTGTCAAAGAAACTACCTCTTGGACATATATTTCCACACCAAAATCTCCCTTTACCTAAAAAGGCTAAAAAAATAGGACCTATCATACAAATAATGGCTGTTAAAGCTATTGTAGGATTAAACATACCTGCTATTATAAAAAATATAAGAATGATATAACTATATTTTTTCAAAAAACTAAAAAAAGAAAAGTTCATTTAATCACCTCGTAAAAAATAATAATATACCCATATGGGGTATATGAAGATTTTAATATATTACAAAAACTATGTCAATAGAATATATTAAAAAAACAGTTTAAATATAACAAAATATAAGATTAAACTTAGTTTTATTTTTCAGATCAGTAGGAGTTCATATTAAATTATTACTTTTAAGGAATTCACATCAAGTTTTAACTCTGTATAATAGTCATAGAGTTAAAGGAAATGATACCTTTTTGCTCCGGTGAGTAAGGAAATTATATAACTCTGGTTAGTATTAAAATTGGTTCGGTACTTAAGATTCAGTTTCTTTGATTAATAGAGATTAGTACAGTTGTTAAATAATTGATAAATAAAAAAATAACATAATTTATTGATTGTATTGCTGAATTTTGATAATTTAATATAAAATATAAACAATAAATGATATAAGTTAAACAATAAATTTTTCTTATAACATATTAAAATTTCATATGAGATATAACTTTTTAATAAATAATAAGTTTTTTAAAAAAAGAATGAATTGTTGATATATAGATGATGAAAGGGAGGATTGCTTTTTTGTAATTTTAATCATATTTTATTATAAATTATTTTAAATAATATGCTAAAAATAATTAATGTAATATTATTTATATAATATGTTGAAATGATACTTATAGTGTGTTAATATAATAACAAAGATATTGTTAATAATGTAACAATTAGCTTTCATCTAAATTTCAATATTATTATATAAAGAGGTGTATATAAGATGGAAAAATTAAAAGTTTTAGTTCCAGTGGATTCATCTGAAAGAAGCAACTATTCTTTAAATTTATTAAAAAATATGTTTGATAAAAAGCAGGTGGAAGTTACTTTGATAAATGTTAAAGAAGTTCAGGTAAATAATATTTTTTTAATTCAACAACAAATTAAAAAACTTAAAAGTAAAAGTGAAAAGGTTATGGAGGAAGCAAAGAAAAAGATCAAAAATCTTGGATATGAATATGAAATGTATTCCTGCTTCGGGATACCAGCAGATAAAATAGTAGAAAAAGCAGAAAAAGATAATTTTGATATGATAGTTATGGCTAAGTCTAATAGAAAAGGCTTAGAAAAAATGAAAGGTTCTGTAACTACTAAAGTAGTTAAAACTTCTGAAGTGCCAGTAATTGTTGTTTAAAATAAATTAAGCTCTTATTTTTTAAACTATTAAAATATAAAAATTAAAAAGCTATGTATTTGTAATATGTGGTTACAAATATATAGCTTTTTAGTGGTTAAATTTTAAAATTAATAAATTTATAAATTATTTAGTTTCTTCATATTTAGTTTCAGTTTTTTCTTTTATGTTTTCATAAAAATCCTTAGATTCTTCTTTAACATCATCATAAAGATTCTTTGGGTATTCCTTTAAATCATCATAAAAATCTTTAGAATCTTTCATAGTTTCCTTTAAAGTTTCTTGGAGCTCATTCTTACCTTCTTCATATATGTTATTTATATCTTGACCAGTTATATTTAGTTTTTCTTCTGTTTTTTCAGATTTATCTTTAAAATTTTCTTTAATATTCTTTCCTTTATCTCTTATTTTATTTTTGAGGTTATCCCCTTCATTTTTTATGTTATGAATTTTGTTTTTAAAAGCTTTGTTATACTCCATTTCTTGAAAATTATTTTTTTTACGTTTGTTGTTAAGTTTTTTAGCTATAAATACAGAACTTGCTACAGCGATTGTAGCACCTAGAATTTTACCTATAGTATTCTTATTTCTTTTCATAAATGTAACCTCCTTAAAAATATATAAATTGAAAAATTTATATAATTGTATATTTATATTATGTATGTTTTTAAAATAAATACTTTTATAATACAATTATAACAATTAGAACATAAATTTTTATTTAGGGGGCAAAATATTAAGAATTAAAAATTATTGAAATAGGTGTATAATATTAATAATTAAGTAAAAAATAAAATACAGATAATTAAAAAAAAATGAATATATACTAATGGATAATGATTGTTTACTATTATACCATAAAAAACATATTTAAAAAACAGCTATAAAATAAATAATTTTAAAATATATTGCATATAAAATTTATTTATGATATTCTATAGAAGGTGATTTAATAAGATAAAAACTAGGTTCTTCTTTTTTAAGAAGTATAGATTTTTGTTTATTAAATTAAAATAATTTTTCTTAAAAAAGGAGAGATATACAAATGGCAGATAAGAATATCACATGTAAAGATTGCGGAAAAGAATTTGTTTTCACAGAAGGAGAACAAGAATTCTACAAAGAAAAGGGATTCGAAAACGAACCACAAAGATGCCCAGATTGTAGAAGAGCTAGAAAACAAGCTAGAAACAACAACAGATCTTTTAGATAATTAGAAAAGATTTTTTATTGGCTGTTGATTATATGTCAACAGCCATTTTTAATTAACAGCTAGAAAGGAACATTATATGGAAAATAAAAACTTTGAAAATTTAAACTTAAATGAAGATGTACTAAAAGCTATACAACATATGGGATTTGAAACTCCGTCTGCAATACAAGAAAAATCAATTCCAGTAGTATTAGAAGGAGCAGATGTTATAGCTCAAGCTCAAACAGGAACAGGTAAAACTTTAGCCTTTGGAGCTCCTGTAATAAGCACTTTGTGTGATGAGGGAAAGAAAAAAGGTGTAAAAGCTCTAGTGTTAACGCCTACAAGAGAATTAGCCCTTCAAATAAAGGATGAGTTAAAGAGATTATCTAAATATAGTAAAACAAAAGTACTTCCCGTTTATGGAGGAGAATCTATAGAAAGACAAATAAAAGATATTAAAAGTGGAGTAGATATAGTGGTTGGGACTCCAGGAAGAGTATTAGACCACATTAATAGAAGAACTTTAAAACTTGGAGGTATTGATTTCCTAGTTTTAGACGAAGCAGATGAAATGCTTAATATGGGATTTATAGAAGATATAGAAACTATAATGGCAAGTACTCCTGAAAAAAAACAAACTATGCTTTTTTCAGCTACAATGCCAACACCTATTAAAAAATTAGCTTTAAACTACATGAAAAAAGATGTAGAGCATATAGCTATATTAAAAAAATCTTTAACAGTAGATAAAATAGCACAACATTATTTTGCAGTAAAAAATAAGGATAAACTAGAAGCTATATGTAGAATAATAGATTCAGAAGAACCAGAAAGTGCTATAATATTTTGTAGAACAAAAAGAGGCGTTGATGAATTAGTTGAAGCTATGCAATCAAAGGGATACAATGTAGAAGGTATGCATGGAGACATGAGCCAAAATCAAAGAATAAATACTTTGAAAAAATTTAAAAAAGCTACCTTAAACTTTTTAGTTGCAACAGATGTAGCGGCTAGAGGTATAGACGTAGAAAATATATCTCATGTTATAAATTATGATATACCTCAAGATGCGGAATCCTATGTTCACAGAATAGGAAGAACAGGAAGAGCTGATAAAGAAGGAACAGCCTATTCTTTAGTTACCCCTAGAGAAGTATCTTCTATTAGACAAATAGAAAGAATAATTAAGAGCAAAATCACCAAAAAAGAATTACCTACTTTAGAGGATATATTAGAAAAGAAATATGACAATTTATTAAATGATATAACTTCTAAAATAGAAGAAAACAAATATGAAAAATTTATGCCAATGGTAAAAACTTTAGAACAAAACTTTGATTTATCTGAAGTGTCAGCAGCTTTAATGGAAATGTTATTTAGTAAAGAAATGAGTTTCGACTATACAAATGATAAATTAGAGGCAGAAGTGCCAGTAAGATTATTCTTAAGTGTAGGAAGAAAAGATAGTATAAATGTAAAAAGCTTATTAACATTTATTCAAGATGAAGCTTCTGTAAGAAATCATGAAATTGGGGATATAGACATATTAGATAAATTTACTTTTATGGATGTATCATCAAACACTGCAGAAAAAATAATAAATAAATGCTCAGGTAAAAAATTAAATAGAAGAAAAGTTAATATCGAGATAGCTAAAAGTAAAAAATAAATTATTTTAAATTTAGTTATTTAAAGGGGACTTACTAAAGAATTTAGAAGCTAAGAGGTGAATTTTATTTGTTTCTTAGCTTTTGTTATTTTTTGATATAAGAATAATTAAAGTAATAATACTAATACTAAAACATAGAGCAATCTTAAATATATAATAGGATCATAGTTTTTAGGAGGTATATGTTTAAGTGAATACTAAATTCAAAAAGTCTATTTATTTATTATTATTTTTAATTTTACTTTTAAGTGGAATGATTGCATTTAACTATAAAGTTAAGGCTGATAAAAAAGCGGATATAAGTGATAAAAAAGAAATTTATCTAACCTTTGATGATGGCCCCAGTGATAAAACCACAGAAAATATACTTGATGTTTTAAAGGAAAATGATGTAAAAGCTACTTTTTTTATAGTAGGAAAATATGTTGAAGGTAGAGAGGATGTTCTAAAAAGAATAGTTAAAGAAGGCCATAGTTTAGGTTTACACACATATAGTCATAATTATAAAACTATCTATGAAGATAATAAAATTTTCATAGATGAAATGTTGAAATGTCAAAATGAAATTCATAGGGCTACAGGAGTTAAAACTAATATAATTAGATTTCCTGGAGGAAGTGTAAAAAGATTAAATAAAGAATTTAAAAAGGAATTAGAAGAGAAAGGTTTTAAAATATATGACTGGAATATGGCACTAACAGATGGTATAAATCCTAAGGCACCTGTAAGTAAATTTTATAAAGAGGGAACTAAAAGAAAAAAAACATTGTCTAAAATTATATTACTCATGCATTGCGATTATTTGAATAAAAATACTTGTAGAGCTTTACCAGATATAATTAATTTTTATAAAAATCAAGGCTATGAATTTAAAATTATTGATAAGAATACCCCAGAATTCATATTTCCTTATAAAAAATAGAAATGATTAATAATAACTTCAAGTTTATCCATGGTTTACTTTTTGGCGATTAATATTAATATATGTACTCAAGGTATTAAAAATAAATTTATTATGGATTTTAAATAATTATTAAAAAATACTTTTAGAGATTGATATAATCTCTAGAAGTATTTTTATGTATACCTAGAAGGAGTAACAACTTGAAGATGAAATACACTTTGAGTTTACTAGTGAAAGTTTCATAAGGACGATGTTAAAAAGCTTTTAGTTCGAAGTATATAAAATAAGTTACACTTTAAATGTATGGGTACAATTGAGATGCTGCTAATCTTATGAAATAATGATATTAATTGATTTAGAAATGCATAAAAGGGGGATATATTTATGAAAAAGAGATACGAATTAAACAAAAATTTAGCTCAAATGCTTAAGGGTGGAGTTATAATGGATGTTGTGAATCCAGAGCAAGCAAAAATTGCAGAGCAAGCCGGGGCTGTAGCTGTTATGGCATTAGAAAGGGTTCCATCAGATATTAGAAAACAAGGGGGAGTAGCTAGAACTTCAGATCCTAAGATGATAAAAGAAATAATAAATGCAGTTTCAATACCGGTTATGGCAAAGGTTAGAATAGGTCATTTTGTAGAAGCTCAAATATTAGAAGCTATAGGAGTAGATTATATAGATGAAAGTGAAGTTTTAACACCAGCGGATGATTTGTTCCATATAAATAAAAAAGATTTTAAAGTTCCTTTTGTTTGTGGCGCAAAAAATTTGGGAGAAGCTTTAAGAAGAATAGGGGAAGGAGCTTCTATGATAAGAACTAAAGGGGAAGCAGGTACAGGAAATGTAGTGGAAGCGGTAAGACATATGAGAACTATAAGCTCAGAAATGAGAAAACTGCAACTTACGCCAAAGGAAGAGTTAATGACTGTAGCTAAAGAAATGGGAGCACCATTTAACTTAGCAGAATATGTGGCAGAAAAGGGTAAACTTCCAGTAATAAATTTTGCAGCAGGTGGTATAGCAACACCAGCAGATGCAGCTTTAATGATGCAGTTAGGATGTGATGGAATATTTGTAGGTTCTGGAATATTTAAATCAGATAATCCAGAAAAAAGAGCAAAAGCTATAGTTAAAGCAACAACTTATTTTAAAGATCCAGAGGTTTTAGCTAAGGTTTCAGAGGACTTAGGAGGAGCAATGTCAAGTTTAGAAATTAGTAAGCTAGAAACAGAATTTGCTGAAAGAGGCTGGTAAAATGATAAAAGTAGGCGTTTTAGACTTACAGGGCTCTGTGGTAGAGCATGTGAAGATATTAGAAAAAATAGATAATATAGAGCCTATTAGGGTGAAATATAAAGAGGATTTAGATAATATTCAAGGAATAATATTACCAGGAGGAGAAAGTACAACATTAGGTAAGCTTTTAAAAGATTTTCATATATATGATACGTTAAAAGAAAAAATAGAAAAGGGCTTGCCAGTTTGGGGTACCTGTGCAGGTATGATATTATTAGCAAAAGATATAGAAGGACAAGAAGAGTCATACTTTAAAGCTATTGATATAAAAGTAAAGAGAAATGCCTATGGTAGTCAATTAAATAGTTTTTCTATAGAAGAAATGCTAGAAGATATAGATAGAGAACCTATAGAATTGGTATTTATAAGAGCACCTTATATAACAACCGTTGGTTCTAATGTAACTATATTAAAAAAGGTAAATGGAAACATAGTTGCGGCAAAAGAGAAAAATGTTTTAGTAACATCTTTTCATCCAGAACTTACAGAGGATACAAGATTTCATAAATATTTTATAGATAAATTTATAAGAAATAAATAAAGTATTTATTTATATTTATTATAATTATTAGTATGTATTTTGAATAAATATAATTATATAAATTAAACTTATTTATCTACTAAAAACTCTTTTAAGTGTGTATATGAAAGATATAACTTAAAAGAGTTTTTTACTTAGAAAATTTTATGATAGTTTTAATAAAATTATTATAAAATACATAATTGATTATAAATAATTGAAAAAAATTACCAAAAGATGTATAATATAAATATGCTTTCAAATTTTATTCAAATGGAGGGTGTGCATTATGCTAGACAGGGGATTTATAAAAAATGGATATGTCTATAATGAATATGGAGATAGAATGTATCTTATAGAAGATATTTATATTTATAATTTAAATAATATGCTTTGTGAATTTTATATTAAGGATAATTTAATATGTGAGATGGAAGGTCCAGGAAAGTATTGGTTGAATAACAATTCTATATATTTTTTAGGAAAACAAGCTATATAATAAAAGAACATGTTAAAAGAAAAATATTAAAGGATTTCTAATTTTAGATATGGTAGAATGCTTTACATTAAGTTTACTAGAATTTATAAAGTATAAAAGCACTATGAAAATTTATTATTTAAATAAATTTTCATAGTGTTTTTTAGTAGAAATTTATTTAAATAATTATTTAAATAAATAGGTATTTTATGAATAATATAATTAAATTTGGTGATTCTGCACATAATATATGATAAGTATATACAAATCATATAAGAAAGGATAAAAAATGAGAGATAAATTAGATGATAAAATAAAACCTATTTTAGATAAACTTAATGCTCCAGATAAATTTAATGTAAAAAAAATAAATTTAGGTAAAGGAAATAATATAAAAATAACATTAGTCTATGATAAAGATTTAATAGATAGAAATATAATAAATGATTACATATTAAAACCATTAATGCTTCATGTGGAGGAAAGTTTTACAGGTAAAGAAAATATTACAGAAATTTTAATGGAAAAGTATATATGTGTAGATGATACTATTTTAAAAACAGACGTTGAGGAAATAACAGATTTTATAAAAAAAGGATCTACAGCAGTTTTTGTTCCTAATAGTGAAAATACTATAATTATTAATACTGTTAAAAAAGATTATAAACCTATACTTCCACCAGAAATAGAAAGTTCTATAAGAGGGCCTAAGGAAGCCTTTACAGAAAGTATAGAAAGTAATTTATCTGTAATTAATAGAAGAATAAAAGATAAAAATTTAAGAATTGAAAGGTTTATAGTTGGAGAAAGATCACAAACAGAAGTAGCAATTATATATATAGAGGATATAGCAGATGAAAAATTAGTAAATAAGATAAGGGAAAGAGTAAATTTAATAAAAGTAGATCATATAAAAAACGCAGGATATATAGAGGAATATATAGAGAATAATTCCTATACTGTATTTCCACAGTCTTTTACTACGGAAAGACCAGATGTAATGGCAGTTAATATCATGGAGGGGAAAATAGGCATATTAATGGAAGGATCTCAGCAAGGGATAACTGTACCAGCTATTTTTATAGAATTTTTTCAAACTGTAGAAGATTATAACCAAAAATTTATGTTATCCACAGTTATAAGATTTTTTAGAGTAATAGCTGTAGTTTTAGTATTAAGTTTAACCTCTATATATTTAACTCTTGTAAAATTTAATGTGGAATTACTGCCAGATAAATTATTGCAACCTATTGTTCAATCTAGGGTTGGCATTGCTTTAAGTCCAGTAATGGAGATAGTTTCAATGGAACTTATAGTAGAATTTTTAAGGGAAGGAGGATTAAGATTACCTTCAAAGATAGGGCAAACTTTAAGTGTAGTTGGTGGTATTATAATTGGAGATGCAGCTATAAAATCTCATCTTGTAAGTTCTACCACCCTTTTAATAGTAGGTGTTTCTACAGTGGCTACTTTTCTTATTCCAAATTTTGAAATGTCACTGGCCATTAGGATATTAAAATTTCCTATATTATTTCTTACTAATGCCTTAGGGATAATAGGAGTTTCTATAGGTTGGTTTTTTATATTGGTTGAATTATGTTCTTTAGATAGTATGGGAGTTCCATATCTTCAATTTAAGAAATCTGATATGAAGGATATATTTATGAGAGCTCCTTTATGGAAAATGAATAAAAGACCAAAGGCTATACCAAATAAAAATCCTATACGTCAAAAGGATTTTAGAAAAAAATTCAGGGGGAACGACAATGGTAAATAATAGAAATAATGTTTTGACTACAAGTCAAACTATGGTTATGATAGCAGGGTCTATGATAGGGATAGGAATATTATATCTTCCAGCTAATTTAGCTAAGGTAGCTCATAATGATGGTTGGATTGGAGTAATTATAGGTAGCTTATACCCTTTTTATATGGTGATTTGTTCCTTCATAATATTTAAAGATAGTTCTTACCAAAATATTAATATAGTAGAAATAAGTAAAATATATTTTGGAAAGTTTTTTGGGAGCTTGTTAGGCTTTATATTCACTCTTCAATTTTTAGCTTATATAATCATTACCTCTGGCAATATAAGCAATATGTTAAGAGTTTATTTAGTTTTATTTTTAGAGCAGTATAAATTAGCAATTCCAATACTATTAATTTCAGTATACACTGCTTCTAAAGGAATAAGAGCCTTAGGAAGAATAAATGAGGTTATTTTTTATGCATCCATTCCACTAATATTATTAACTGTATTGGCATTAAAACAAGGAAATATATTAAATATTAAACCTATATTGGGGACTCCTATTTCCGATATTTTAAAAGCTAGTATAGAACCTGTATATTCTTTTGTAGGCATAGAGATTATTTTTTTAATAGTTCCCTTAATGAAAGATAAAACTAAGATAAAAATCTCATTTTTAAAAGCTACTGTAATTATAGTTTTCTTGTATATATGGTTAAGTTTTGTGTCTATATATTATTTAGGGCCAGATATAGCAAAAAAATTATATTGGCCTACTTTATCCCTTGCAGAAACAATTTCCATACCAGGCATAAGTAATTTTAAATTTGTATTTATGTTTTTATGGAGCAGTATAATTTTTAAAACTATAGCTAATCAGAATTATTTTTTTTATTATTCACTGTCTAGTATATTTAAAAAAATAGCCCCAAATATTTTGTATCTACTAGTATTTTTATTTGCCGCTATAAGTGTTAGTAGGTTAGATAGCTTTATACTTCTTAAAAAAATTAATAAAGGTATTAGTATATTTTATTTAATATTTAATTTAATTTTTATAACTATAATAACTATTATAACCCTTGTAAAGAATGGAGGAAAAAATGAAAAAGCTAGCTCAAAAGCTAATGAAAATTTTAGAGAGTAATAGAATCAATATAATAATTCTTATAATAATTATTTTAAATATATATTATTATGATCCTAATATAAAATATGCGGAGGAATTAGATATACCCTCTGGAATAGGATATGATTTTCAAACAAAGATAGATAATATAAGATATTATCAAATACCTATAAGTGCATATATTTTTAATCCAAATGGAACTTCTACAAGTACCGTACATGAAGGAAAAGGGGAAACTCTTTTAAAAACTCGTCAATATAGACAAAGAAAATCTAATAGAAAATTTCTATTAGGTAATGAAAAAGTATATTTAATTAGTGAAAAATCCGCCTATGATGGAGTAAATGAGATTATAAACCTTTTGTTTTTTAATCCTTTAGCAAATTCTCGAGCATTTACAGTAGTTTGTGCTGGAAATCCAAAAGATATGTTAAATCATAAAATACAAGGATATGCCAGTTCTGCAGATTATATATATGGATTAATTCAAAATTCTCCACAATATAATTTTTTCCCTGTAAAAGCCTATACTACAAGTATTAATTATTATCAATTAAAAGCAGAAGGAAAAAGTTTAGTTCTTCCCTACATAGAAGCAACAAAGAATGGCATAGAAATTACAGGCATGGCAATTTTTAAAGGAGATAAAATGGAAAAGAAAATAGATGTAGATGATATGCAAGTACTAAATAGATTAAGAGAAGATAAAACTAAAGGAATTATTAGTGTTATAAAAAGCTATAATCAATTTGCGGAAATGGATTGCTATATAAAAAGAAAGGTAGAATGTTATAAAGAAAAAGATAAATATAAATTTGTAATAAAACTAGATATAAAAGGAGATATGATTAACTGTAGATCTTGTAAAAATGAATTATGTACCCAAGAAGGAAAAGATGGTGTAGTAAAAGAATTTGAAGAGAAAATATACAAAGAATCCTATGAATTTATTAATAAAATGCAAAATGAATACAAGATAGATCTTTTAAATCTAGGGAGTGTGGCAGCAGCTGAATATGGTAGACATACTGGAGTAAACTGGGATGATGTTGTAAGTAATTCAGAAATAGAATTAGACATAAATATGAGATTAATTCGTGGGGCTAGAGGAACTTTCAAATTAATTAGTTTCAATGATAAAGCTAAATATTATTTAGTTAGTTTAAATTAATATATTTAATAAAAAGGTTAATTTAAAAATAAACTTTCAATTAAATATATTAAATTGTTATAAAACATTTAATAATTAGAAATGGAAAAGATATGAATCTGGGATATAATATTACAAATTCATATCTTTTTCATTTGAAAATAAGGTGAAACCTAATTTAGATTAAGTTTTTATTCAAGATAAATCTTATTTGAATCACTTTAGAGACTAACAATTTTTATTTAAAATGCCCAATCACCTTTTTTGAAAATTTCAATTTCTTCACCATTTTTATTTTCACCTATAATATCTAAATCAGAAGATCCTATCATAAAATCTACGTGGGTTAAAGAATTGTTAGCTCCAGCCTTTTCTAATTCTTCTTTTGTCATATTATCACCATTTTCAATACAAGTAGGATAAGCTTCTCCAAGGGCTAAATGGCAAGAAGCATTCTCATCAAATAGTGTATTATAAAAAATTATATTTGAATCTGAAATAGGAGAATGAAAAGGTACCAGAGCCACTTCACCTAAATAGCAGGAACCCTCATCTGTTTCTATCAATTTTTTTAAAGTTTCATAACCTTCCTCAGCGGAAAAATCTATTATTTTTCCATTTTTAAATTTTAGAATGAAATTATTTATAAGATTTCCACTATAATTTAAAGGTTTTGTGCTTTTTACTATACCATTTACACCAGTTTTTAAAGGAAGAGTAAAAACTTCTTCCGTAGGCATATTAGCAACAAAATATCTTTTATTTTTATTATATTCTCCTCCACCACACCATATATGTCCTTTAGGTAATTCTATAGTTAGATCTGTATCTTTTGACTTATAATGCAGTTTAGTTAATTTTTGATCATTTAAAAAATTAACTTTATCAGCTAAATTATTTAAATGTTCTTCCCAAGCTTTAACGGGATCCTCTTTATCTATTCTAACTATATTGAATATGTTTTCCCAAAGCTTTTCTACAGCCATATCTTCTTTTAAGTCTGGGAATACTTTTTTTGCCCAAGCTTTTGTAGGAACAGATAAAACGCACCAGGATACAAAACTATTCATTATATATTCATAGTATTTTTTTAATGCTTTACCTCTAGTTTTATTAGCAGTAGCAATTTTTTGAGGGTCAACATTTTTTAACAATTCAGGATTTGAAGCAGATATAGATAGAAAAGCTGCATTTCCTTTTGCCAAGCTTTCTAATTCCTCTACTTCCCAAGCGGGGAATTCTTCGAAAGTTTCAAAGGGAGCTTTCATATATTTTATAAGGGACAACTCCTCATCATTCCATTTTACGTGTACATTTTTAGCACCAGCATCATAAGCTTTATTAGCTATAATTCTTACAAACTCTACGCATTCTATAGGTGAATTTATAACAAGCGTTTGGTTAGGTTCTATATTTATACCTATTTTAACAGCTATATCCGCATATTTTTCTAAAAGCTTTTTAAAATCATTCATAAAAACACTCTCCTTACAATATGTACTTTGGTTTAGCACATATTTCTTTTATTATTAGTTTATACCAATAAACATATAAGTCAATAATATTTGTAAATTAATTAAGAATATATATCTATAAAATATAAGTTAAATCATAACTATAATTACATTATATAAAAACATATAAAAGGAGTAGCTTTATCAGCAGAGGAAGGAGCACAGGGCTCAACATCTATATAAGCAAAATTTAAATAAAAATATTCAATATAGAAATTTTATAAATAAAGTAAAACACTATGGAATTTTCTTATTTGATAAAATTTGCATAGTGTTCTATATTAAATTAATTTTTAAATCTAATAATTATATTATTATGAAAAAGATATAAATTTATCTAAATTATAATAAGTTTTAAGACGATAATATTATTGATAAGCTTTTTTATTGTTTTTTGTAAGTAAAACAATAAAAAATATAAGAAATTATAGATCCTATAAGATCTGATATTAAATCTACCATGGTATCCGTAACACCACAACATTCTACTCCTTGCATATCTAAATTAAATAAAGTGTCAATGGTAAATTCATAGATTTCCCATATAACACCACATAAGGCTGCAAAGGATAAGACAAAAATAAATACAAAAATTGGATTATAACTGTTCATGGAGTTGTGAGGATTATGCTTTTTTAATATAATAATAGCAAAAAATCCTATTATTATACCAGATACAACATGAAGCATAGTATCCCACCATTCATATCTATAAAAATTATTTAGGGTACCTAAGTAAAGAGAAATGAATATAAAAAATATAATAGACAAGTATAAGCTTTTATCAGGTTTAATTTTCATTATTTTAAAAATTAAAGAAGGTATAAAAGTTAATATAAAAGCAGCAACTCCAATTAGTGTAAAATAGTAATCTTTTTTTATAAAATTATTTATTACATTAATAAAAATAAGAATTCTTATAATATATTTACATACATTATAGGTTAATGTTTTTATTTTATAATTAATGTTCAAAATATCACCTAACCTTTCATTCTGTTTTATCTAATTTATAATATTATATGGTTATTAATATTTTATTATTATTAGGAAAATATTTTATAAATATTAGTAATGTGTTTTATATATTTGAAATTTAGAGGGAGATTTATAAATAGAGTTTAACTTAATTGAAAGTGATTTTTTACTTTATTTTAATTTTAGATGAAGGAGACTTAGTATATTAGAATTGTGAAATTAACGGATAAAAATTAAATAATGAGGTGAGACATAGTGTTAAAAGACATAAAAATTAGAGGGAAAATTATAATTCTTACATTAATAATGATTTTAGTTTCAGTAATTATAGCTTCTACAGGCTTTTACTATATAAGATCTGGTAACAAAGAAATGAGTAAGATGTATACTGATCAGTTAATGTCTGTAAAATTAATTAATGACAATAGAAATCAAACTAGAGGCATTGAAAATGATTTATTATATATGATAATTAAAAATAATGATAAATCTGTTTTAAATGAAAAAATTAAGAGTATTAATAATAGAAAAAAAGTATTTAAAGGAAATATGGACTATTTAAAAAAACAGAAGATGGAAGAGGAAGAAAAAAGTATATTTCAAAAGGTAGAAATGGGATTTTCAGAATATGAAAAAAATATAGCTAATATAATTTCATTAATAAATAATAATAAACTTAAAGAAGCTAATGAAGCTTATATAAGCACCAGTAAATCTTTAGAACAATTCCATAATGATTTAAGAACTTTATCAGAACAAAATTCTAAGGAAGCTGAAGAAACAAATACAAATAATGATAAAGATTATGGTAAAATAAAAATAATTTTTTTAACTGTTTTTTTATTAGCAATAGTAATAGCAATAATATTAGCATCTATTATATCTAAGTCTATAGTAGATCCTATAGGAAGAATGGTGAAATATTTAAATAGTTTTTCAGAGGGAGATTTTACTGCAGAAATTCCTAAAGAAAGACTTAATAGAAAAGATGAAGTAGGTTATTTAGCTAAATCTCTTGTTAATATGCAAGAATCAATGAGGGGAATAGTTAATAGTGTAAAAAATGAATCTGAAAAATCACTAGAGTTTAGTGAAATTGCTGTAGGTTTAATAAATGAATTAAATATGAATATAGAAGAAGTTTCCTCAACTACAGAAGAATTATCTGCTGGAATGGAAGAGACAGCTGCTTCTGCAGAGGAAATAAATGCCACATCTATTGAGATAGAAAGAGCAATAGAAGGAGTAGCAAGAAAAGCAGAGGAAGTCGCTAATAGATCTACAGATATAAGTAAGAAAGCAGAAGAGTTAAAAGCAAATGGAGAAAATTCAAGAAATAATGCTATACATATGTATCAAAATAATGCAAAAGAATTATATTATGCTATAGAACAATCTAAATCTGTAGAAAAGATAAATGAATTATCTGAAGCTATACTTGAGATAACAGATCAAACAAATTTATTAGCATTAAATGCCGCTATTGAAGCTGCTAGAGCAGGAGAAGCAGGGAAAGGATTTGCAGTAGTTGCAGATGAGGTAAGAAAATTAGCAGAAGAATCTAGTAACACAGCTTCACAAATAAAAGAGGTAATAGCTTTAGTTATAGATTCAGTAGCAAATCTTTCTGGTAGTGCTAAAAAATTATTAGAATTTATAAATGGACAAGTAATAAAAGATTATGAGAAGTTTGTTCAAACCGGGGATATGTATAGTGAAGATGCTAATTACTATAATGATGTTTCTCAAGGGATAAGTGCTACTTCAGAAGAGCTATTAGCTTCTATAAAAAATATAGTGGAAGTTATAAATACTGTAGCCCTAGCTGCTAATGAAGGTGCAGAGGGAGCTACTAATATAGCTAATAAATCTTCTGTAGTAGTAGAGAAGGCTAATGAGGTAAAGGAAAAATCAGAAGAATCAGAACATAGGGCAGAGATTTTACAAGAATTAGTATCTAAATTTACTGTATAAAAAATTACGACTTAAAAAGGAGTTATAATCCCCATGGGTTAAAAAAAGGAAAGCTAGTATAACTTTTCAAAGGTATTAAAACAAGAAATACTTTTAGAGAAAATAGATATCTAGAAAAATAATCAGAATACTTTATTTGTGAACTAATATTTAAGCGTAAAGTAAACAGGACGTTTTCTTAGATCTGTTGCCATAGGACATTAGCTTAAATATTAGGACACAAATATTAGTATTCTTTATTTTTCTAGATATCTATTGACTAAAAGTATTTCTCGTTTTAATTTTGAGCCTTTAAAGGCTGTTAAGCCGTAATTCCATTATTTAGTTCATGAACATTTTTATATCTTCATCTACTGAGGATATAGTTCCTATACCAAAGTTTTCTACTAATATTTTAGCCACATTTGGTGATAAGAAGGCTGGTAAAGTTGGTCCTAAGTGAATATTTTTAACACCTAAGTGAAGTAATGCAAGTAATACTATTACAGCTTTTTGTTCATACCATGCTATATTATAGGAAATTGGTAATTCGTTAATGTCTTCAAGTTCGAATACTTCTTTTAATTTAAGAGCTATTACAGCTAATGAATAAGAATCATTACATTGACCTGCATCCAATACTCTAGGTATTCCATTTATATCTCCTAAATCTAATTTATTATATTTATATTTTGCACAACCTGCAGTTAATATAACTGTATCCTTTGGAAGTGATTTAGCAAAATCGGTATAGTAATTTCTACTCTTCATTCTTCCATCACAACCTGCCATTACAAAGAATCTTTTTATGGCTCCAGTTTTTACTGCATCAACTACTTGAGGAGCTAAAGCTAAAACTTGGTTATGAGCAAATCCACCTATAATTTCACCTTTTTCTATTTCTTTAGGGGAAGAACATCTCTTTGCATGTTCAATTATTTCTGAAAAATCTTTTTTTCCATCTTTTGAAGGATTAATATGTTTAACTCCTTCAAAGCCAGTTACACCAGTAGTGTACATTCTATCTTTGTAAGAAGCTTTAGGTGTAACAATACAGTTTGTAGTCATTAAAATTGGTCCATTGAAGGCTTCGAATTCTTCGTTTTGTTTCCACCAAGCATTACCGTAATTACCAACAAAATGTTTATATTTTTTGAATGCAGGATAGTAATTTGCAGGAAGCATTTCACTGTGAGTATATACATCTACTCCAGTACCCTCTGTTTGTTTTAAAAGTTCTTCCATATCCTTTAAGTCATGTCCACTTATTAATATACCAGGATTATTTCTAACACCTATATTAACCTTTGTTATTTCAGGATTTCCATAAGTTGATGTATTAGCCTTATCTAATAGAGCCATAACATCTACACCATATTTCCCACATTCTAAAACTAAAGCAGTTAATTCATCTGCAGAAAGTGTATCATCTAAAGTAGCTACTAAAGCTTTTGCCATAAAGGCATGGATACTATTTTCGTCATAACCTAAATTGTTAGCATGTTCTAAATAAGCTGCCATTCCTTTTAATCCATAAGTTAAAAGTTCTCTTAAAGATCTTATATCTTCATTTTCAGTAGCTAATACTCCTACTGTTTCAGCTTTCTTTTTAAAGTCTTCAGGATTATTTGCAGCCCAAACTGCAGCATCATGAATTTCTTTTTCATCTTTATCATTTTTTATTCCTAAAACACTTAAGAATTTAGAAGTCCAACTTTTATTTTCCTTAGAATTATAAGAACCACCAGCTTTTATAATAGCATCTTTTAAATTTTGTCTTATTTTTAGGCCTTTTTGAACTCTAGCATTTAGAGCTTTACCATCAAAGTTAGCATTAGTTATAGTAGAGAAAAGACTTTCAACTATAAATTTATCAGCTTCACTAGTATTTAGGCCTATTTCTCTAGCTTGAGAACTATATATTGCTATTCCTTTTACAACGTATATAATTAAATCTTGAGTTTTAGCTATATCTTCAGTTTTACCACATACACCTTTCACAGTGCAACCACGGCCCCCAGCAGCTTCTTGACATTGATAACAAAACATACTCATTATTAATACCTCCATATATTTAAAATTATTTTTAGTTACTAATTTAGTAGAGTAAGTATATCGCTTAACTCTGAATTAATTGTATAAAAAAAATATGATTAATTCTGTAACTTATGTTACAAGTAAAACAATTTCTAAAAATTTTATTAGAGATTATTTGTTATATGATTTGGAAAAAAACAATATGAAGTAGTCCTTAATGTTAATTGAAGCTTGTTTAATAGTAATAGCTTTTTAATTAAAGATTAAAAATTTTACAAAGAAATATACAATAATTTTGTTGACAGTAGTTAAAAGTTTTAGTATATTATAAGTGTATTAGTTGTAGTAGTACACTTAATACTATATATACACTTTATTTTTTATAGATAGTAGATATAAGAGAAAGTTAAAAATTGTTCAAAGTGCTAAAAAATGAGGTGATTTTAGAATGAAGAAAAAAATAATTAACATTTTATTCACTGTAGGATTTGTATTTTATATTTTATTTTTATTATGGAATATTCCTTTTAAATATGTATCTCCTATAGAAGTATTTAGTACTAATAGGTATTTTTCCAGAACACTTAATTTGATTCCTTTTTATGATATTTTTAATGGAAATTATAATAGTTTAGATATTTGGGGCAATATAATTTTATTTATTCCATTAGGAATTTATATGAATATAATCAATAAATACAACGCTATATATAAGAGAATTTATAAAATTTTTGCAATAAGTTTAATCTTTGAAGCTAGTCAGTATATATTTGGCATAGGTGCCAGTGATATAACGGATATTATTACTAATACTATTGGGGGAATTATTGGTATAGGTATATATATGGTAATTGAAAGAGTTTTCAAAGAGGATAAGAAAGTAAAAAATTTTATTACTATTTGTAGTATTGTAATTATGATACCAGTTGCAATTCTATTAATAGGAATATATATATATAATTAGATTTTGAACATAATCTGTAGTAAATTTATTGAGCAATTTTAACATTAGATAAGCTATATAGAAAAAAGGATAAATGTAATTTGTATTTATATTTTCAACAATAGTTTAAAACAGAGTCTAAAAAATAAATGTATTATTAATAATAATAAAGTAAGGTGGTGAAGAAATGATTAATATAGACAGTAGAAGTAGCAAACCTATATATGAACAAATAATAGACGGTATAAAAGAAAATGTTATAAGGGGAATATTGAAGCCAGGAGATAAATTACCATCTGTAAGAGAATTAGCTGTAATGATAACTACAAATCCCAATACAGTTAGTAAAGCTTATAAAGAATTAGAAAGAGAAAAAATCATAGAGGTTTTAAGGGGAAAGGGAACTTATATATCAGATTTTAATCCTAGGGAGGATGAAGAAAAAATGAGTTTTTTAAGAAAAGAATTAAAGCAACTTTTGATAGAGGCACAATATATGGGAATAGATAAAAAGGAATTTTTAAAGTTGATAGAAGAGATTTATGAAGATTTAGATGGAAAGAGGTGATTAAGTTGATAAGTATAAGTAATGTATCAAAAATGTTAGGAGATAAAAAAGCTTTAAATAATATTAACTTAAATATAGAGAAAGGAAGTATATTTGGAGTTATAGGAGAAAATGGAGCAGGTAAAACTACTCTTATAAAATGCATGTTAGGAATATATAAACAGGATGAAGGAGAAATAAAGATAGATGGAGAGCCTGTTTTTGAAAATACTTTAGTAAAAGGCAAAATAGGTTATGTAGCAGCAGAAATTCAATATTATTCATCTTTTAAAGTAAAGGAACTTGTAAAATTCTATACTTTAACTTATAGCACTTTTTCTCATGAACGTTTTAAAGAGCTTAATAAGATATTTAAAATACCAGAAAACAAGAGAATAAGAGAACTTTCAAAAGGAATGAAAATGAGAGTTTCTTTAATGTTAAATTTGAGTATATATCCAGAAATATTAATATTGGATGAACCTACTTCCGGATTAGATCCTATAATAAAAAGAAAATTAATTAACATATTATTAGAAGAGGTTTCAGAAAGAAATACTACTATATTTATAGCAAGTCATCATTTAGATGATTTAGAAAGAATATGTGATTCTGTAGCTATTATAGAAAAGGGAAAAATAAAATACGCAAATAATATAGAGGATATGAAGAAATATATAAAGAAACTTCAAGTTTTATTTAAAGATGAAAATAAAACAGAGGAAATAAAAGCTTGGGATGAAATAATGACAGTAGAAAATGTAGGGAGAATAAATTACTTAATAACAAATAATTATTCAGATGAACTGCAAGAAAAATTAATAAAATCAGGAGCGGAGTTTGTAGAAGAAATAGATTTAAGTTTAGAAGATATGTTTATATACTCCATGGAAGGAGGAAAAGAAAATGAAAAGCTTATTTAGGGATTCTTTGTTTTATAAAGAATGGAAAAATAGTAAATGGATTTGTTTACTTATGACATTAATTTTATTTTGGGATAAGCCTAATAATGTTTTTGGTGATTTGAGTCGTCAAAAATATGAAATGATTATAGATAAAAATTTTGTATTAGATAAAATGTGGTTTAATCAGTCTTTATTAGGTTGGAATAGTGGGAAGAATATACTTATATTAGGAGTAATAACACTACTTTGTATATTATTATTTAAAGGAGAAAAACAGAGTTCTACATGCGATTTATTACATTCTATGCCTTTTACAAGAAAGGATATTATAGTATCTAAAATTAAAGTGGGGATTTTAACCATAACTATACCATTTTTAGTTAATTTCATAATAATGACATTCTTTTATTTTAACAATAAATCTTATATAGGAAGTTTTTACTCAGATATACCTAAGTTTTATTCTATAAATTTATTATTTTGTTTATTTTTCTTTATATTTTTGGTGTTTATGCAAAGTATAGTGGGACAATATTTTGCAGCAGCTGTAATTGCACCAATAACTTTATTTGTACCAAATGTGGTTGCAGCTTATATAGTTGATTTAATAAGATTAAGTAAAGGATTAAGGTATGATAGCCCTAAATTAATGGCGTTAGATCAATTTGTTAGAAACTTAAACATATATGATATAGTAAATACTAAGGCACTAGAGAGAGTTGAAAAAGGGCCAGATGGAGAACAAATGAGAGATATTGATAGATTTATATATGAAAATTTTGATATTAAAATAATGATACTTATAATTTTAATAGTAGTGTTTGCTATTTTATCAGTAATTATATATAACAGGATTAAATTAGAGAGAATAAATCAATTAATAATATTCAAACCAGTTGAAACAGTATTTAAATTAGGGGTAGCTATATGTGTAGGAATGATTTTTTCACAAATATTTGGATATCCAAAGGGTCGAGAAGAAATTGCTAATATGCCACTAATATATATAACCTTATTGATAGGTACAATAATAGGATACTTTATATCAAAATTAATTGTGAAATTTTGTAGTAAATAGAATATATAGAATATAAGGAAAGTGTGATGCACTTTCCTTAAATAATAAATTTCAAATATAAATTATAAAAAAAGTATACTAGATAATATTTAGATTAAATATTATTTAGCCGAATGATACTTGTTTTGCAAGGAGATGATAACTATGCAGGGTATTGAAATTTTATTGAGAAATGTGATAATATCTATTATTATTATACTTATACTTTTAAAGATAAATAAAAAACAACAGAACAAGAAAGGTCATATAATTGGAGTATTATTTTTTATATTTATAATGAATGTAATTTTTGGGTTAACAGGTATTTCTCCTATTAGTGGATTTCATACAGATATTCGAATTGATGAAATTTCATATATTCCAGTTGTAAGCACTTTGGGAATGGTTAAAGAGGTATTTAATACGGGAGTTGTTGAAAATATACCAAGAAATGAGACTATATTATATCTAGGGGCAAATATATTTGGAAACATTTTAATGTTTGGGCCACTAGGGTTATTATTACCCTTATTATGGAGATATTTTAGAAAGTTTTGGAAGACTGTTTTATTTGGTTTTTTAGTTTCTTTTACAATTGAGTTTTCTCAGTTATTTTTGGCACGTGGAACAGATATTGATGATTTAATATTAAATACTATAGGAACAATGCTTGGATACTTAACATTTGTTGTTTTTCACAAATTGTTTCCAAAATTCACTGAAAAATTTACTGTGGAACATGGTGTGGAGAAACTATTATGGAATATATTACCTGTAATCTGTGTAATAATTCCATATTTAGTTACTGTAATATTAGGCTTTTATGACAGAGCTATTTTATTGGCAAGATAAATTCTTTTTACTTGTTATAATATATTATCATTAATAAATATAAAAAATGCTAGTAATGGATAACTAAGTTAATATTACTAGCGTTTTTTTATATTAAAAAATTAAGTCAGCTGTTATTCAGTTATAACCCCAGTTCCAGAAGCTGTTACCATAAGCATTCCTCCACCCTGACCTAAAACCTCATAATCTATATCTACGCCTACTATTGCGTTACAGCCTAATGAAGCAGCTCTATCCATCATTTCGTCTATAGCTTCATTTCTTGCACGAATTAACTCTTCTTCATAACCTTGAGATCTTCCACCTACTAAGTCTCTTATTCCAGCCATGAAATCTTTTAAAAAATTTACTCCTGTAATAACTTCACCACAAACTATTCCTTTATATTGTTTTATTTGTTTACCTTCTATGTTGTTAGTAGTAGTAATTAACATAATTAAAACCTCCTAAAAATTATTATAGAATCAATTCTATATAGTTTATGTAAATCCTTTAAAATTAATATTAAAAATTTCTTAAAGTAATATTAGTTTTAAATTAGCCAGCATATACTAAAAGTGTAAAGTATATTAAAGATAATTCAAAGCCAACATTAATTTTTTAATATATAAATTTAATTGAATAAGTTTAAAGGGGGGGAGGGAAATTCTTAGTTATTTTTTATAGAAGAGCACATATTATAAATTTTGGTGAAAAATTCTATAGTGAATTAACATTTGGTTGTATTTAAACTAGTATGTAGTAAATTAAAAGTAAAATAATTACAATGTTTTCGAATTTTATATTTTTTGTATAATTAATTTTAAAAAATTAAAAAAATAGATATTGAAAACGTAAACAAAAGATGGTAAAATAAAATAAATTTAATATTATAAGGCGGAGATAAGAGAGCCAATTCATTACATTTCAATAGGTGAATTGGCTCTATTTTGCCTTTTCCAAAATTAAATAATTTTAACAGGGGGAGTAAAAATTATGTCAATTTATATGGCGGAGTTTTTGGGTACTATGATGTTAATTTGGTTAGGAGATGGGGTTGTAGCCAGTGTAGCTCTTAATAAAAGTAAGGGAAAAGATGGTGGTTGGATTGTTGTAACTGCAGCCTGGGGATTAGCTGTTGCTATACCTGCATATATTTTTGGAGGTATAAGTGGAGCTCATATGAATCCAGCAGTTACTGTTGGTAATGCAATAGCAGGAAATTTTCCTTGGGCAAATGTAGCAGGTTATGTTATAGCTCAAATGCTAGGGGGATTTGCAGGGGCAGTTTTAGTTTGGCTTACTTACCTTCCACATTGGAAAGCTACAGAAGATAAAGCTACCAAGTTAGGTGTATTTTGTACAGCTCCAGCAATAAGAGATACAAAGGCTAACTTTATAACTGAATTTTTAGCAACTGCATTTTTAGTATTTGGTTTAATGGGTTTTGGCCAGGCTAAAATGGTAGATGGTTTTGGTCCATTAACTGCAGGTGCATTTATATTTGTCTTAGGACTTTCTTTGGGTGGACCAACAGGATATGCTATAAATCCAGCCAGGGATTTAGCACCAAGAATAGCCCATGCAATTTTACCTATAGATGGTAAAGGAGATTCTGATTGGAAATATGCATGGATACCAGTATTAGGTCCAATATTAGGAGGAATAGCAGGAGCATTATTATTTATGTTAGTTTTCTAATCAAAACTTTATGAAGACATTTAATCAAATTATTTTATCATGATATAATAAAACAAAAATAATATTAATAAGTTATATATAATAGAAAAATATTTAAAGAACTTTGTTGTTAATAAGGCTGCATATTATTTATAATTATTTTTACAGTTGAAAGTTTAAATATAAGAAGGTTATGTTTAAAAAGAATTATTTTACTAGTTTTTTATCTTAGTATTTTTAAAAGAGATTTATATCATTAAAAGCAATTTTAAGCAGTATAAATGCTTTAAAAAGGGAAGGTGGAGTTTGTAATGGAAAAATATATAATGTCTTTAGATCAAGGAACTACTAGTTCAAGATGTATAATATTCAATAAAAAAGGTGAAGTAGTAAGTGTTGCTCAAAAGGAATTTACACAAATATATCCTAAAGCAGGATGGGTAGAACATGATCCACTAGAAATATGGGGAAAACAAGCAGGTGTAGCAGGAGAAGCATTAAATATAGCTAGAATTTCTCCAGAACAAATAGCAGGTATAGGTATAACTAATCAAAGAGAAACTACAGTAGTCTGGAATAAAAGAACAGGAATGCCAGTATATAATGCTATAGTATGGCAATGTAGAAGAACTGCTGGTTATTGTGATGAGCTAAGGGAAAAAAACATAGATAAGACTATAAAAGAAAAAACAGGGTTAATGTTAGATGCTTACTTCTCTGCGACAAAAATAAAATGGATATTAGATAATGTAGAAGGAGCTAGAGAATTAGCAGAAAAAGGTGATTTATTATTCGGAAATATAGATACTTGGCTAATATGGAATATGACTAAAGGTAAGGTTCATGTAACGGATTATACTAATGCTTCAAGAACTATGTTATTTAACATACATGAATTAAAATGGGATGAAGAATTATTGGAGATATTTGATATACCAAAATCTATGTTACCAGAAGTAAAACCATCTAGCTGTGTTTATGGTGAAACAGATGAAATATTATTTGGGGTATCAATCCCAATATCAGGAGATGCAGGAGATCAACAAGCAGCCTTATTTGGACAAACTTGCTTTAATGCAGGCATGGCTAAAAATACTTATGGTACAGGTTGTTTCCTATTAATGAATACAGGAGAAAAAGCAGTAGATTCTAAGAATGGACTGTTGACTACTATAGCTGTAGGTATAGATGGAAAAGTTGAATATGCTTTAGAAGGAAGTGTATTCATAGGAGGAGCAGTAATTCAATGGTTAAGAGATGAACTTAGAATGATAAAAACTGCTCAAGAAACAGAAAAATATGCTACAGCAGTAGAAGATAATAATGGAGTTTATCTTGTACCAGCTTTTGTTGGAATAGGTGCACCATACTGGGATTCTTATGCAAGAGGAACTATATTAGGTCTTACAAGAGGAGCTAAAAAAGAACATATAATAAGGGCCGCATTAGAATCTATGGCATACCAAACTCATGATGTTTTAAAAGCTATGGAAGAGGATTCAGGCATAGAATTAAAAGCATTAAAAGTAGATGGAGGAGCATGTCAAAATAATTTCTTAATGCAATTCCAATCAGATATACTAGGCGTACAAGTAGATAGGCCAGAAGTAGTAGAAACTACAGCATTAGGAGCAGCTTATCTTGCAGGGCTTGCAGTAGGATACTGGAAAGATAGAAATGAAGTATCACAAAATTGGGCAATCTCAAAAAGCTTTGATCCAGCAATGGAAGATGAAAAGAAAGAAAAACTTATAAAAGGATGGCATAAGGCAGTAACAAAATCAATGGATTGGGAAGAAAAAGAATAAGATAAAAAAGGAAAGTGCGTGGCACTTTCCTTTTTTAGAGTACAGAGTATAGATGAAAGAGTACAGATAAGGGATATGTGTCTAGAAAGACAGCTCAATTCGCTAATATATTATAAATTTTAAGAAAATTAAAGTATTAGAGTTAGTGGTTATTAGATAAATCATTTAGTTTAATAAAAAGTTAGTGTGAATTTGGTAGATTAAAAATAATAATTAAAGTTGTAACTGAGTATAAACAATAATTTAATTGTAAATATTATACATTGTAACTATGATAATTTCAACATAATATTATTTTGATATAATATTGTTGTAAGATTAAAACAGGAACATAAATAACTTTATTTAAATTATGATATAATAGACACAGTTAAAAACTGATAGGAGGAAGTTTATGCCAAGAGAATTTGTAGAGTATACAAATGATTTACCTATAAAAGTTTCTATGCAAAATATAAAAAAAAGTCCTATTCATTGGCACAATGCTATGGAAATTATATATGTTCTAGAAGGTAGCATAAAAATAACTATAGAAACAGAAAGTCATAGGGTAAATAAGCAGGAAATAGGAATAATAAATCCAGAGGAAGCTCACAGTATAAAAAGTATAACTAATAACAATAAAGTCCTTATATTTCAAATAGATACTAGTTTTTTTAATAAATATTATGATATAGAGAATATGTTTTTTTATACGGATTTTTCTGCGCCGGAGGCTCAAAAGCATGAAAAGTATGATATATTAAGAAAATATCTTTCTACAATGCTTTGTGAAATAGCTCAAAAGGGTGATAATTATGAAGATGTAGTAGAGGAAATTTTAGTAGATCTTTTATATCATCTTATAAATAATTTTCACTATTTAATATATGATGAAGAGGAATTAAAAGAAAATGAGGTACAGTTTGAAAGATATGATAGAATAATAAAATATATATATTCTAATTATAATAATAAAATAAGTATTCAAGATATAGCTAGATTAGAATTTTTAAGCTCTCATTATTTATCTAATGAAATGAAAAATAAGGTAGGATATAGTTTTAACGATTTTGTAAATTTAACTAGAGTAGAAGAAGCTATAAAATTACTTTTAGATACAGACAAAACCATATCTGAAATATCTGAAGAACTAGGCTTTTCACACACCAGATATTTTAACAAACATTTTAAGAAACATTATAAATGTACTCCAATGCAATATAGAAAAAAGTATAAAGTAGACGAAGAAACCTATGAAAAACTAAAACTTTATGAAAAATTAAAATTAAAGGATGCATATGAGTATTTAATGCATTATTTAGAGGATTATCCGCGATTTAATTATGAAGGTAAAATTATAAAAATTCATGTAGATTTATCCAATGATACAGAAGAGTTAGATGAGAATTGGCATGATATTATTAATTTAGGCAGTGCTAAGGAAATATTAAAAGGTAATCATGTAAAGCTTATAAAAGAATTTCAAAAATATGTAGAATGTGAATATGCAATTATACAGAATATATTTTCAAAGGATATGAATGTTTTTTCAACAGAAAAGGATAGATTTTTTAATTGGTATGAGATAAGACAAGTATTTGAATTTATATATGATTTAGATTTAAAACCCGCTATACTAATAGATTCTCATAGGTATGAAGTAGAATTTTTCTTGACGCTTTTTAAGGATTTTATTGATTATTTCACAGATTTTTTTGGAGATAAAGAGATTAAAAAATGGAGATTTTATTTAAAAAATTCCTTAGATGAAAATAAGAAAAGTTTAGAAAGTTTCTTAAAAGAATATGAGGATATAGAATTTATAAATTGGGATTTAGATTATAAGGAAGTAAATAATATTTATGATACTGCTTACATGGTTCCCTACATATTAAACCAATACTTAAATAAAAAATCAAATGTAATTTTTTTAACTACTTTTGATGAAATATATGGAGGAGAATATATAAATAATGAATTGTTTTATGGTGGTTCTGGAATAATAAATCGCCAAGGAATAAAAAAGCCTTCTTACTATGCTTATTATCTTTTATCTAAATTGGGAAATGAGGTAATAGAAAAGGGAGATGGATATATAATTACTAAAGAAGATGATGATATTCAAATTCTTGTTTATTCCCATAGTGAAGAATTAGAGTCCTTGATTTCTTTAGATGATTTGTATAAAAGAAGAGGTTTAAAAGAGACTGCAGAAAAGAAATTTTCTATAAATATAGCAGCACTACCTTATAATTATAAAATAGTTACTTATAAAATAGATGAAGGAAAAGGATCTTCTTATAATAACTGGTTATCTATGGGGAAGCCTAAGAGGATTGATGAATATGAGAGAGATTTATTAATAAAAAGTTCTGTACCCAATATAAAATTAGGTTTTGCTAAAAAATCTCCTATATATAATATAGTTTCAAAGATAGAAGGATATGGAGCATTTTTATTTATATTGCAAAGAGTATAAATATATTCTTAGATAAAATTTTCTTAAAAATAAAGAACCTTTCAAATGAAGAATAATATGATAAAGTATATTATAAACACATAGTTCTCATCTATATAATGTTAAATATAAAAGTATAATATTAAAATAGTACTTAATTATATATACAAAAAGTACAAAAATACTTTTTACAGTTTATTTATTTCAAAAATCAAATTAAATATAAAAAAATATGTACAAAAAGTACAAAAGCACCTTAAATAAGGTGTTTTTTTGTTTATTGATAATAAATGGAAAAAACTATAGTCCTTAATTATATACCTTATAGTCCTTAGCATAGTGAATGAAAATATATATTTAAAAGAATATAATATTAATATAAAGAAAATAAAATTATGACCAATAATATATTTTAAAAATATAAAACATAGTAGGTTCTTCTTAATTTTAAGGATTTTTATATTAAATTTAATGTATTTTCTTATTAAATGTTAAAAGAACTTATAAAAATAGATATTTAAATAAATAAAATAATTTTTAATATGTGTAAATAATATGGTTAATTTATATAAGATTATAATTTTAAAAAGGAGTGGATAACAAAATGAGTGCAAAAATGTTACCTAAAAATACAAAATCTATTAGAACGGGGTGCTTAACATGGGAATTGACTATAAGTTATTTTCAAAGGAAAAGGTAGAAAAAGCTTTATTAAAATTTGCAGTTCCAGCTATGATTTCTTTATTAGTTATGGAATTATATAATATGGTAGATACATTTTTCGTAGGCTTAGCTATAGGGCCGAAAGCCATAGGAGCATTAACTATAGCCTTTCCAGTACAAAGACTTATGTCTTCATTGGGTATGATGATAGCAGTGGGTGCATCTACTGCCGTAGCCAGAAGTTTAGGGAAAAAAGATTATGATAATTTAAAATCAGTAATATTAAATGCTATAAATATTACTATAGTTATAATGGTAGTTTTAACTCTTATAATTTCAATTTTTAAAAAAGACATGATTACAGGACTATTAGGTGCTAGTCAATCTATTTATCCTTATGCGGAAAAATACATTTCTATAGTAGTACTTGGTGGATTATTTCAAGCCTTAACGTTAGTTATTTGTTATATAATGACATCCTTAGGTTATACAAATATAACATTGAAAGCTACTTCAGTAGGAGCTATATTAAATGTTATAATAGATTATTTCTTAGTTATGCATTTAAACTTTGGAGTAGCAGGAGCAGCTATAGCAACTGTGGTTTCACAAACAGTGGCACTAGTATATGCCATATATAAACTTAATAAGGTTAAAAAGAAAATAGGATTAAATTTAAAATTAAATTTTGAACTTAAATTAGATATATTAAAGCCAATTTTAGCAGTAGGATTTTCAACCTTTATTATAGAAATATCTGATGCAGTTGTGGCGGTAATATTAAACAATATACTTTCTATTTACGGAGGAGATAAGGCTTTGATTATAGTAGGGGTAACTACTAAAATATCAATGTTCTTGTTCATAACAGTTATAGGTATAAGTTCGGCAATGCAACCTATAGCAGCATTTAACTATGGTGCAAAAGATTTAGTTCGTGTAAAAGAAGTAGTTGTAAAGACTATAGTAGCTGTAACAGGAGCTACTTTAATATTATGGGCAGTAATGCTTATATTTGCAAACCCTATAATAGGATTATTTTTAAAGGATACAAGTCTTTTAGTTGAAACTGTAAAAGCTTTTAGAATAATAATATCCCTATTCCCCACTATAGGAATATATTATGTATCCATATATTATTATCAATCTATGGGGAAAGCAAGAACTTCACTTATATTATCTGTATATAGACAAATGATAATATTTATACCATTATTATTTATATTAGTTGGCAAATTTAATATTATGGGAGCTTGGATAGCTTATCCAATTTCAGATTTAATATCAGCTATTACAGGAGTAATATATGTAAGAGTAGCGTTAAAAGAAAAAGATAAGGCTATAGAAGCTCAACAATATGAAAAAGAGAGAAAAGAGAAAGCATTCAAAGGAAGATCTGTAAAAGTAGGTGGTCTTTAAAGTCTATAATAGTAAAGAAGATGAAACAGCTTAGATAAAATATATAGTAACAATAGGGATAAAAAATTTAATAATTAATTAAAACAAAAAGTATTTTTATTAAATAGATAGTTATAAAAACAAAGCATTTTAAATATTTTTATAACTATTTATTTTATTTAAAAATACTTTTTATTTTTTAAAATTATCTGTTGACAAAAAATGAAAATGATATATAATATTAATTGTAAATGAAAATCGTTTTCGTTAAATGAGGGAGTGATATAATGGCAAAGGTAAATATAATTTATTGGAGCGGTACTGGTAACACAGAAAAAATGGCCGAAGCTATCAAAGAAGGACTAGCATCAGCAGAAGTAAAATTATTATCTGTATCTGATGCAACTACAAAGGATGTAGAAGAAGCAGAAGTAGTAGTTTTAGGTTGCCCATCTATGGGAGACGAGGTATTAGAAGAAGGAGAAATGGAGCCTTTTGTAGATTCTATAAGCAATATAGTTAAAGGTAAAAAAGTAGCTTTATTTGGATCCTATGGCTGGGGAGATGGTCAATGGATGAGAGATTGGGAAGAAAGAATGGAAAGCTACGGTGCAGAAATAAAAGCTGAAAGTTTAATACATCAAGGGGAACCAGATGATTCAACAATAGAAGAATGCAAAGCTTTTGCACAAAGGTTAGTATAATAACACACAATAGGTAAAATTAATATTATTATATAAATAGTTTTCGATTATTTGTTAAAACTAACATATAATTTAAATAAGTTAATAGTTTATAATTACGCATAAAGTTTAAAACAGTGCATATTTTAATATTTTATATAGGATAACTGTCCTCCAGACAGAATGTTGTATAGTTGAAAAATAGTTATCAAAATGACCCCTATATAAATATTAAAAATGCACTGATTTTTATTTTTTGTCAATAATTTTTAACTAATAAGTTACTTTTATTTAATAGAGTAATATTAAAATAATGTGTATAATTAGTAATATATACTTTATTGTTAAATTTAAATTTAGATTGGAGAGATATTAGTTGGCTGTATTAGTGTGTGGAGGAGCAGGATATATAGGAAGCCATGCTGTGGCAGGTTTAATTGAGAAAAATGAAGAAGTAGTTATTGTAGATAATTTAGTTACAGGTCATGAACAAGCCATATGTGGTGGTAAATTTTATAAAGGTGATTTAAGAGATAAAGAATTTTTAAATAAGGTTTTTGTCCAAAATAAAATAGATGAAGTTATTCATTTTGCAGCTTTTTCTTTGGTTGGAGAAAGTATGGAGGAACCTTTTAAATATTATAATAATAATGTATGTGGAACATTAAGCCTATTAGAAACAATGAAAGAACATAATGTACATAAAATAGTATTTTCATCTACAGCAGCAACTTATGGAGAACCAGAAAATATACCCATATTAGAAGAAAATCTTACAGGACCTACTAATGCTTATGGGGAAACTAAACTTGCAGTAGAAAAAATGCTTAAATGGGCAGAAATAGCTTATAATATAAAATATGTTGTATTAAGATATTTTAATGTAGCAGGAGCTCACGAAAGTGGTAATATAGGGGAGGCTCATAAAGTAGAAAGTCATTTGATACCTATAATACTTCAAGTAGCATTAGGACGAAGAGAAAAAATAATGATATATGGAGATGATTATAATACTAAAGATGGCAGTTGTGTAAGAGATTATATTCATGTAATGGATTTAGTAGAAGCTCATATTATAGCACTAGAAAAATTAAGAAGAGACAATACTAGTGCTACATATAATTTAGGTAATGGAGAGGGCTTTAGTGTTAAAGAAGTTATAGAGATATGTAGGAAAGTTACAGGACATATTATACCATCAGAAATAGCTGCAAGAAGATCAGGAGATCCGGCTATACTTATAGCATCATCTGAAAAAATAATGAAAGAACTAGGTTGGAAGCCTAAGAAAGCTTCTTTAGAAAGCATAATTCATAGTGCTTGGAACTGGCACAAATCCCATCCAAATGGATATTAAAATATTAAAGAAATTTAAGGGAGTGTAGTTTGAAATTATGGAAGATAAATTTGTAGATTTGAATTTAAAGTTTAATGAGGAAATAGATGAAAAATCCATACATTCAAATATTTTAGTTGTAAAAGACACTAGGGGAAATATAGTAACATCTCATATAAAAGTAGAACAAAAGAATATACTTAATATAAAGATAAAAGCAGACGAAGAGTATATTGATAACGAATATATGTTGGAATTTAAAGATTGTATATATTCAAAAAATGGAAATGCTTTTAAAGAATTAGATAATATAAAATTTTGTTTAAATAAAGGTAAAATCGAAAATAATGGTACAAGGGTAGTAAAAGAAGATAATTGGATTTATTATAGTGGCAATGAAAAAATTTATACTTACATGGATTATAATCCTCATGGAGAAATAAGAAAAGTTAATCTTGATGGATCTTTAAATATAAAACTTTGTGATGACTTTGCAAGTAATATTTGGATAAATGGGCAGTGGGTGTATTACGTGAATCATAAAGGTGGCAATGAAGAAAATTGTCTTTATAGAATAAAAAAGGATGGAAGTTCAAGAGAAAGGTTAACAAATACTACTATAGATTCTTTAGTCTTTTCAGATAATTATATTTTTTATTCAGAATATATAAGTTCATCTAGTAAGGATAATTATAAAATATATAGAATAAAAAAGGATGGATCTAATAAGATAGCTTTAAGTAATGTAAGAGGCACAAATCTTATAATACAAGGGCCTTTTTTATATTATTTAAATATAGAGGATAATTATTCTATATACAGAATTAGGGTAGACGGATTAGATATGAAGAAAATAAATAATTATTCTAGTAGAAATTTTATGAAAATACAGGATGGATGGATATATTATATTAACGAAGAGCTAGGGAATAATTTATATAGAATAACTTTAGACGGAAATTACGAAGAAAGATTAAATAATGATAGTTGTATAAATGCTGTGATGGACAATAGGCGTATTTATTATGGAAAGGATATAGATAGTGAAAAAACTTATTTATATAGAATAAATATAGATGGATTAGAAAGAAAAAAAATATGTGAAGGAGATTGTTCAAGAGCTATAGTACTTACAAGAGATAACATATATTTTTCAGGAAATAGTAAGGAAGGAATATATAAAATAAGAAAAGAAGGAGGGGAGTTGTGTACTATAACAAAGGATAATGTTCTAGGGTTAGATATAGTAGGGCATTGGATTTATTATTACAAACTTAATTTAGAGGAATTAAGTATGAAACTACATAGAATAAATTTATATCTTAACAAGAAGCAGGAAGTTTTATAATAATATAATATATATGTTATGTGAAAAAAGTTGCTTTAAAATTTTTATAGAAGCATTATTAGGAGCCTTTGTTTTAAAATTACCAGTATACTGGGTAGTAGCACTATCTACTGCAGAAGAGTTAAGTAAATTTGTAATAGGGTTAAAGAGACTAAAATCAAATAAATGGATAAGAAATGTAACAGTTTAAGGAAAGTGCATAGCACTTTCCTTATTTTGTGAAGCTTATTTGTGGTGTATCTTTAGTTATTACATCAAATATAAAACCTTGTTCTTTTAATCCTTTTATTACCTCTGGTAAGGCCTGTACAGTTGTAGTCTTAGGGTCAGTATCATGCATTAATATTACAGCCTTATGTTGACCACGACTTTCAGTTAAAACAGAATTTATAATTTTATCTTCTCTTTGACGAAAAGCTGAGGCATCAGTAGAATCCACATTCCAATCAAAATGCATATAACCTAAATTATTCATATAAGGTATTATTTGTTTCATTACACCAGGTCCACCATAGTTATGGCTTACTGTATTATTAGAACCACCGGGATATCTAATAATATGACTTGGTTTCTGTCCCACAGTTTCCTCAATATATTTATCTAATTTTTTTATATCTTTTTCAAAATTTTCAGGAGACATATAAACTTTTCTATAGTCATGACTATAGGTATGATTAGCTATAACATGTCCATCTTTTGCTATAGCTTTATATAAGTCTTCTAAACCTGGATGTCCATTAACAAAAAATGTAGCCCTAACATTATTCTCTTTTAATATTTTTAATATTTCTTTAGTATTTTTAGATGGCCCATCGTCAAAGGTTAAATATGCTATTTTTATATGCTTCATTTTTTCTTTATATGTTTCATTTTCTTTATCTATATCAGACATAAGTTTTATATTTTCATTTTTTATATTTTTATTTTCTGAAGACATATTAGTAATTTTTTTTCCTAACATGTTATTTTGAATTTTAACTTTTAAAAGCCTTCCACCGGTTATAAAAGTGCTTATGATTGAAAAGAATAATAAACATATAGTTACTGTATTTCTTAAATCATGATGTCTTTTTTTACTGTAAATATTTTTTCTAGAATTTCTCATAGCCAACCCCTCGTTTTTATTAAACTCCTTTTAAAGTAGAAACTTTATTTTTTATTTCTTTATGTTTTTTATCTAACTGTTCTTTTTCCGAACTTAATTTTTGGTTTTCTGTTTGCAAGATTTTTAAGTTATTATTTAAACTTTCATTTTTATTTTTGTAGGTATTTACTCTATTTATATTAATAAAAGAAAATATAAATAAAATAACCGTAACAGTTAATAATAAAATTAGTTTAGATTGAGATTTTTCTCTCAAGGTTATCTCTTCCTTTCAACAAAATTTTTATAAATTAATTGTTTTTTACAACAATATATTTCTTTATTCTTTATATTTTATATTATACATATAAAATTTTGACATTTGTAACAATAAAGTAACAATGTAAAAAAATAAAAGAGTATATATCAAAATTAAATATATTTTGATATATACTCTTTTATATATAAGATGTTAAGTAATTATTTCTTTAAGATAGAGCTACTTTTTAGGAAGCACTTAATGTGAGATACTTTGTTTATTATTCATAATGATCAGTTTTAGCACCAAAGCATTCAATTACAGGAAGCACAAACATAAAACCTATACCAGGTTTATTATCTATATCTAAAGTATTTCTTATTCTTTTAGTTATTATATTTTTCTTTTCCTCAGAGTTTATTACACTTATTATGGTTTTGTTATAAGGAACATCACCCTCTATAAGTTTTCTTAGACCAGCAAAAACAGGAACATCTAAATTATTTTCTAATAGAATTTTCCCAAGACCTCTACTGTTTATGTTGGTGGCACCACAATTTTCTTCATAAAATATTTCGTTTACTGAATGTAGTTTTTTTACGTCATTAAGGATTAAAACAAGAGCGTACATAAAAACCCTCCTTTATATATTTGCTTCTTTAGCTTTTATTATAGCAGTTTTTGTGGATAATGGCCCTATTATTTCTGTAATAATTGTGGTAGCTAAAAGTATAGTTAAAACTTTTGTGTCAAGACCAGTTCCTTTAAATTCTCTACTTACTATAATGGCTAATCCTACAGCTACACCTATCTGTGAAAATAGACCATAGCCTATGTATTTTTGCACTGTCTTAGGAGCTTTAGAAATTTTAGCACCTAAAGAGGCACCAGATACTTTTCCTATCATTCTAAATACAAGATAACATACACCTAATATTCCTATTTGAGGTATCATTTTTATATCTAATCTAGCACCAGCTAAGACAAAAAATGCTGTTATAATAGGTGAGGCAAAATTTTCTATAGTAGCAAAGACTTCATCATTATGGGCAGATAAGTTTGCTACAGTTATACCTAAACACATAGAAGCTAGAAGAGAAGATAAATTGAATTTTATGCACAGTCCTGTAAGTATTATAATAGTACCTAATGTTAAGGTTTGGATCTCAGAATCTTTAGAACATTTATTAAGTATATAAATTAAGATTGCGCCTAAAACAAAGCCTGCCAAAAGAGAAAAGAATATTTCTGCAAGGGGTGGAACTATTATAGAATAGGCATTAATAGGTTTATTTGCAATAAAAACCTTTGCCAAAGAAGAGGCTACTGAATATATCATAAGACATATGGCATCATCTACTGCTACTACACCAAGTAAAGTAGTAGTTAAAGGCCCTTTGGCTTTCATTTCTTTAAGTACCATTACTGTAGCCGCTGGAGCAGTTGCAGAGGCTACAGCTCCTAATACTAAAGCAGTATATATTTTTTCACCTAATATTAATGTGATTATAGTAACTGCCACAAAGGCTAAAATAGCCTCGAAAAATGCAATTATAAAAATAGGCTTGCCTAATTTTTTTATAACAGATACTTCTAACTCACTACCTATGTTAAAGGCTATAATTCCTAAAGCGAAATCTCCTATAAAAGATAATTTTTCAATCATTACACTATTTTCTAGATTAAAACCCGACACTCCAAGTACTAATCCAGCAATGATATAACCCGCTACTGCTGGGATTTTGAATCGATTCATTATCTTTCCAAAAAGTACACCAACAATAAGAGCAATACCAACTCCTGTAAATGGATTCATTGAATATTCCTCCCTAAAATAAAATTTATTAATTTTAATTTTAAAATTTATATAAAAACTTTAAAATTTTTGTTTACATATTAAGTATACAACAAATGAATAGAATATATCAAATTTATAAATAGCTCATATCCAAAAAAAATATGCAGCATATAAAGATAGTAAAAGGATTATTAAAGGAGCGTGGGTATTTTGAGATATATATTAGCACAATATATATTAATAATTATATTAATAATAGCCATAGGTTATTTTTTATATTTAATTAAAAATAGAAGTGATGATTATTTAGAAAATTACTATGGACTTTCTGATATAATAATAAATACAGATTATGAAGAAGAAAAAAATAGGGAAAATATAAAAATTATATTAAGAGCTATAGCTTCTTCTGTCTATTATGTAGAAAAGAACTTTAAAAAAGAACCTAACAATATAAAAGAAAATAAAGCTTTAGAAAAGGTAGAGGAGACACTAAAAGAATATAAATTTAAAGGAAAAATAAATGAGGATACTTTAAGGTATTTAATAAGAATAAATTGTGCTTTAATGAATGAATTATATAAATAATTTTATATAATTATAGATGAAATATTTAAAATTTTTGTTTTTTAATATATAATAACTAGGGTAAATATGTATACTATTTTAATATGCAGATATTTATATATCAGCATATTATTTTTTAGGTTTGAAAATAAGAACGTTTGTTTTCAAAATCATTGTTTGTTATAATCAATATAATATGAGCAATATAAATTTATAAGTTAATATTTTGCTCATATATTATTAAAACTATAATAAGTAGGTTTTTTAAGGTATAATAAACAGTAAAGAATTACATGGAATAAAATGTAAAAATAAGTTAATAACTATTTACAATTGATATAAAATCATGTTTAGGCTTAGTAGCAGTTTGTTTATCCGATGACTACTAGTTCTAATACTCCCATCTTCTTTAAAGTGGGAGTAAAGAGTGGGTAGGTTTCTGGATAAGGATTTCTAAACTTTACATGGAGTAAAAACTCCCTCTGAAGTTTAGAAATCTGTTTATGAGGAATGCATCTATTAAGCTGAGGTTTACAGATATTTTTATTTAGACAGATAATGGTGTCTATTTCTCATTTAAATAGAAACTGTAAGTAATAAGATAAACAGTAAGTATAGATTTGGAGGATAAAAATGGAGGAAAGAATAGATAACACAAAAGATTATGATGTTACCAAGTTAACCTCTTTGGAAAAATTAGAACCTGTAAGGGTAAGACCTGGAATGTATATAGGATCCACAGGAACCAAGGGGCTTCATCATTGTATTTGGGAGATATTAGACAATGCTATCGATGAAATTTCAAATGGATATGGAGATACTGCAGAGGTTATTTTAAATAAAGATAAAAGTGTTACAGTTGTAGATAATGGAAGAGGAATTCCTACAGGGATACACCCTATAAAAAAGAAATCTGGTGTGGAGATGGTTTTTACAGAACTTCATACAGGAGGAAAGTTTAATAATTCAATATATAAAACTTCTGGAGGACTTCATGGTGTTGGAGCATCAGTAGTTAATGCTTTATCTGAGTGGACAGAGGTTGAAGTTTATCAAAATGGTAAAATATACAAACAAAGATTTGAATATGCAATAGATAAAAAATTAAATAAAAAAATGCCAGGAACTCCTGTAACAAAACTTAAAGTTATACAAGATACAGATAAAACTGGTACAAAAGTTACTTTTAAACCAGATAAAGAAGTGTTCTCAACTATAGATTTTAAATTTGATGTTATAGATGAAAGACTACAAGAGTTAGCTTTTCAAAACAAAGGAATAACGTTAAAACTTATAGACAATAGAAAAGAAAATCCTGAAATAAAAGAATATCATTCTGAAAGAGGACTTTTAGATTTCATAGATTATTTAAATGAAAGTAAGACCCCAATACATAATCCAGCGGTATTATTTGAGGGCGAGAAGGAAATAAATAATTTAAAAATGGAAGGAGAAATATGCTTCCAATTTACAGATTCTTCAACAGAAAATATAGCAAGCTATGTAAATAATATTCCAACTACAGAAGCGGGAACCCATGAAACAGGTTTTAAAACAGGTATGACTAGAGCCTTTAAAGAAGGAGCAAAAAAATTAAATCTTATAAAAGAAAAGGATAAAGAATTTGATGGTGATGATCTTAGAGAAGGGATTACAGCTATAGTTAGAATAAAAATAAGTAATCCTGTATTTGAAGGGCAAACAAAAACTAAGCTTGGCAATAACGAAGCTTATACCATGATGAATGATTTAGCTTATACTAAATTTTTAGAATGGATAGAAGATAATAAAGAAATTTCTACATTGATTATAAATAATGCTTTAGCTGCTGCAGCTAGAAGAGAAAAAATAAAAAAAATAAACGAAGCAGAAAAGAAAAAGATAGGTAAAGGACTAGCGCCATTAGCAGGTAAAATAGCTGTCTGTACTTTAAGAGATTCCAATGTGACAGAATTTATAGTAGTAGAAGGAGATTCTGCGGGAGGTTCTGCCAAACAAGCAAGAGATAGAAGATTTCAGAGCATAATGCCTTCTAAGGGTAAAATAATGAACACAGAAAAACAAAAAATAGAAAATGTATTAGGTAGCGAAGAATTAAAAATATTTAATACAGCTATAGGTACAGGAGTGTTAGATAATTATAAGGAGCAAGATTTAAAATATGATAAAATAATAATATTAAGTGATGCGGATGTAGATGGATATCATATTAGGACCCTATGGATGACTTATATATATAGATATATGAAATCTTTAGTGGCTAATGGGCATCTTTATATAGCTATGCCACCTTTATATAAAGTTTACAAAAAAGATAAAAAAGGTGAAAAATCAATTTACTGTTATAATGATGAAGAATTAGAAAAGGCTAAAAAGCAAATTGGAAAAGGATACTTAATTCAAAGATATAAAGGTTTAGGAGAGATGAATCCAGAACAATTATGGGAAACTACATTAAATCCTGAAACAAGAACTCTTCAAAGAATAACCATAGAAGATGCAGCAAAGGCTGAAAAGATGGTATCTTTACTTATGGGAGACGTAGTAGAACCACGAAAGAATTACTTATATAAATATGCAGAATTCTAGATATAAGGGCTAAATAATTTATATATTTAGCCTTTGTCATGTAAATAAATATAAAAGCACAGGGAGGACTTTTGTATGGCTAAAAAAATAGTAATACCTAAAGACAACAATATAGTAGCATTTCCATTAGAAGAGGCTATGCCAGAGAATTATTTGCCTTATGCAGTAGAAGTAGCCAAGGAAAGAGCATTACCAGATGTTAGAGACGGATTAAAACCAGTACAAAGAAGAATAGTGTATGGTTCATATATGTTAAAAGCTTTTCCAGATAAACCTTATTATAAATCTGCCAGAATAGTAGGAGATATTTTGGGTAAATATCATCCTCATGGAGATTCTTCTGTTTATGATGCTATGGTAATATTAGCGCAAAATTTTACCACAAGAATGCCAATTATAGATGGGCACGGAAATTGGGGAAGTCAAGATGGGGATAGTGCGGCGGCCATGCGTTATACAGAAGCAAGGCTTACCCCTATTGCCATGGAAATGATAAGAGATATAGATAAAGATGTAGTAAATATGGTAGATAACTATTCAAATTCAGAAAAAGAACCGGAAGTGTTACCAGCAAAATTTCCAAATATACTTGTAAATGGTGCCTTTGGAATAGCTGTAGGGCTAGCAACTAACATACCACCTCATAATTTAGGAGAAGTTATAGATGGAACTTTAGCTTACATAGATAAAAATGAAATAACTACTAAGGAATTATTAAATTACATAAAGGGCCCGGATCTTCCAACAGGAGGAGTAATAATAGGTAAAAATTCCATGTTATCAGCTTATGAAACCGGAGAGGGAAGAGTAACATTAAGAGCTAAAACCAATATAGAAAAATTAGAAAATGGAAGACTAGCTATTGTAATTACAGAATTCCCTTTTAGAAAAAACAAAGCAAAACTTCTGCAATTTATATCAGAAATGACAGCAGATAAAAAACACTCTAAAGCTTTAGAAAATATTACAGATATAAGGGATGAATCTGATAGAAATGGAACAAGAGCTGTAATAGAATTCAAAAAAATAGTTACTGAGGATGTGGTAGAAAAAACTTTAAAATATTTATATAAAAAGACAGATTTACAGAGTAACATATCCTTTAACATGGTAGCCTTAGCAGAGGGAAAACCTAAAACTTTAGGTTTAAAAGCTATGTTGAAATATTATGTAGAACATCAAAAGGAAGTAGTTACAAGAAAAACTAAAAGAGAATTAGAAATAGCAGAAAAAAGATTTCATATAGTAGAAGGATTTATAAAAGCTATAGGAATAATGGATGAGATAATAAAAACTATAAGAGAATCAAAATCTAAAAAAAATGCAAGGGAAAATTTAATGGAAAAGTTCTTTTTTACAGATATTCAGGCAGAGGCTATATTAGAACTTATGCTATATAAACTTACAGGTCTTGAAATAGTGGCTTTTGAAAAAGAATATAAAGAATTAGAGAAGCTAATAAATAAGCTTAAAAAAATATTAAGCAGCGAAAAAGAACTTTTAAAGGTTATAAAAAAAGAATTAATTGAAGTTAAAGAAACCTATAATGATAAGAGAAGAACATCTATAATAGAAGATGATGAAAAAGCAAAGATAGATATAGAAGAAATAATAGTGGAAGAAGATGTGGTAGTAACTTTATCTAATGAAGGATTTACAAAGAGAATAGCTCTTAAATCCTATAATAGATCTAGTGCTAATATAGAAGATATAGAGTATAGGGAGGGGGACTTTAATAGATTCTTAATTCAGTGTAATACAAAGGATACATTATGTTTAGTAACTAAAGAGGGTAATATGTATCAAATAAAAGTTATAAATATACCAGAATTTAAGTGGAAAGAAAAAGGTGTTAAACTAGATGAAATAATTAAGACTATAGATTTATCTGAAACTATAATAGAAGCTTTTTCAATAGATGATTTTACTGCTCAAAAGGATATGTTATTTATAACAGATAGTGGATATATTAAGAAGACTACATTAGATAAATTTAATACAAATTATACTAAAATAATGGCTTTAAAGCTTAAAAAAGAAGAATCACTTGTTAAAGCTGATTTGGTAGACCGAACTAGAGAAGAGAAATTCTTTAATATAAAAACTCAAAAAGGACTAAGCTTTAATATAGAGGAACCTAGCTTAGAGCCAGTAGATAGAAATATAGTAGGATATAAATTGTTTGATATTTTACCTAATGATAGTATAAAACAGGTGGATTTTTGTGATAACTATGAATATAAGAGCTTTTATATAAATATATCTAAATATGGATTAATAACTATATCGGATTTGAAAAATAATAAGTCACATGTAAGTTTATTTACAGATTCTTCTAAAACCATAGTTTTATTTGATAGTAAAGGTAAAGCATATTATATACCAGCCTTTATGCTTCAAAACATAAAGGAAGAGGGTCTAAATATTTCAGCCTTTACTGGGGACAAAATGAACTTACTAAATGCAATATCCACTTTTAGATTTGAAGAAGATATTAGTATCTATTTTGTATCCGAAAAAGGATTAATAAAAAGAACAGTATTAAGTGAACTAAAGACAGAGGGGAATTCAACTCAAGTTTATAAATTTAAAGATAAAGGGGATCAATTAGTAAGTATACTTATAAAGGAACATGTGGAAGAAAAAAATATAATAATAATAACAGAAAAAGCAATGGTCATAAGATTTAAAAGTGAGGCTGTAAATCCTATGGGGAAAATGGCATCAGGAGTTACAGGTATAAGTTTAAAAGATTTAGATAAAGTAATATTGGCCTTAATAATAGATGAAAATGATACAGGAAAAATAAAAATAAAAACAAAGCTAAAGGATAAAGGAACTGTAGAAGTAGATAAAATAAAAGTTCAAAATAGAGCTGGTATAGGAAACAGTTTAATGCCTCTTTTGCTAAATGATTTTGTGGAGGTAGTAGAATTAAAAAAATAATATTATAAAGTAATTATTAAAAAATTAATATAAGAAGGAGCATTATGTATGAATTTAACAGAAGTCTTCATTGAAAATCCTGTAATAGCAGCAGTAAGAGATGAAAAAGATCTAGAAAAAGCATTGGAAAGTAAGGCTAATATAGTATTTGTACTTTTTGGAAACATTATAAATATAAAAAGTAATTGTCATAAACTAAAAGAAAAAGAAAAGAAAATTTTCGTTCATGTGGATATGATAGATGGATTAAAAGGAGACTCAGCTGGGATAGAGTATTTAAAGGAATGTGTAGAATTAGATGGAATAATAAGCACAAAAACTTCTAATATAAAACATGCTACACAAGTAGGATTATATGCAATACAAAGGATTTTTATAATAGACTCATTATCCTTAAAAACAGGAATAAAAAATATATTAGAACATAGACCTACAGCGGTAGAAGTTATGCCCGGAATTGCTAGTAAAATAATAAATAAATTAGAGACTAAAGTAAAAAATATTCCTATAATAGCAGGAGGATTAATAAAAGAAAAAAAGGACGTAATAGAATCTTTATCTGCAGGAGCAGTAGCTATATCTACCACCTCTTGGGATCTTTGGGATCTTTAAATATATAAGTTATATGAAATATAGTAATAGGATAGATTGATCCATTTAATTTAGTGTAAAATATAGTAGATGTGTTTATAGAATAAAACATATATAGAATTTTATAATTTAAATATAGGATTATAATTAAGAGATATAAAGAAACATATGTGGTATAAAAGGTAGTTGAATCTATTAGTTTATAACCACATATGTTTTTTCATATTTCATTAATAGTAAAGATAGCGTGAAAATATTTTATTTAATTATTATTACTTTTTTATTATATATAAGATAAAAATAATTTTAAATAAGGTGTAAAAGCATATCTTCTTTTATTTCTTTTACAGAATCTTTCTTTAAATTTTCTAATATTTTAAAGGCAAAATATATTGCTGCAGAAGGTCCTCTACTAGTTATTATATTTCCATCTTGAACAACTAAGTCTTCCTTGTAAATACCTTCTTTTAAATCCTCTTCAAAACCAGGATAGGAAGTAACTTCTTTGCCTTTTATTATGTTTGCTTTGCTTAAAACTATTGGACCTGCGCATATGGCAGCTATTAATTTTTCGGATTTATTAAATTCTTTTATTAAATCTATTACTTTATTATTATCTTTTAAATTAATAGCGCCAGGCATACCCCCAGGAATAACCAAAGCTCTATATTCATTACTTTTGATTTCTTTTAAAGTTTTATCTACGTTAACCAAAATATTATGAGCACCTTTTATTTCTTTATTAGAATTAATACTGCACATATCACATTGAATATTAGCTCTTCTTAATACATCTACTACAGTTAGAGCTTCAATTTCTTCAAAGCCCTCTGCTATAAATATTAAAACCTTTGTCATAAATATTCCTCCTTTAATCTTATTGGGTTACTATAATAGTTTTATACAATTTATTAAAACAATAGTATTAGTCTCTTTTGAATATAAAAAATTTATTTATTAAAAAGGACAAAATACCTGTACCCATTGAGGCTATAAGCTCAGATATATTGGACCAAAGAACTTGAGATACATTTAATAAATTGTAAGAAGATAGATTAGATAATATTATACCATTTAGTATGGCAGCTATTCCAATTACAGAGGCATATTGAATATAGGAGCTATCCTTTGTTTTAAATGTAAATTTTTTATTTAAAAAATATCCGTTTATAGAGTAAATTGAAAAAGAAATAAGCTTAAATAAATAATTAATATTTCCACTATACATACCAGTAAAAGACCATAATAAATTTAATACTAAAAAATCTATAAGTACATTCAAAGCTCCTATGGAGGCATATTTTATGAATTCTATAAAACTGTTATTTTTAATCATAAAACCCCTTCTATTCTATATAAGATAATTAATATTTTAACATAAATTATACCATAATATTATACTTAAAAGTATAATTTTTCAAATGAGATACTTATAATTAAGCAAGGTTTGATGTTAAATAATAGTTTAATTCTATAAGGCTACTTTAAATATACACTAGAAACTTATATAAAATAAGTATAAGCTTATAATATATAAAATTTTAATTTTAAAAAATAAGAATTAATTAAATTAAGAGAGGTGATAATATTTTAATTTTTGATTAAAATATAAATTATGGAAAAAGTTAAATTAGAAAATGGAATAAGAGTATTTTATGAAAGAACTTTAAGTAATATAAGCTCTATATCTATAGGTTTTAATGCGGGGGCTTTAGAAGAAAAAGATGAGTTTCCTTTTGGTACAGCTCATGCTGTAGAGCATATGGTGTCTAAGGGAACCTTTAATAGAACAGAGAAAGAAATAAATATTTTAGCGGATAGTATTTTTGGATTTGAAAATGCCATGACTAATTATCCTTATACAGTGTATTATGGAAGTTTTTTAAAGGAAGATTTAGAAAAAGCCTTAGATTTTTATAGTGATATATTATTAAATCCAAAGTTTGAAGAAAAAGCTTTTCAGGAAGAGAAATCTATTATATTAGAGGAATTAAAAGAATGGAGAGAAGATACTTATCAATTTTGTGAGGATCAAATGCTAAAAAATTCTTTTAGAGAAAGAAGAATAAAAGAATTGATTATAGGAAATGAGAAAAGTATTAAAAATATTACTTTAAAGCATCTAAAAAATTTTTATAATGCCTACTATACCCCTGAAAATTGTGTAATTACCATAGTAACACCAATGGATAAAGAGGAAACTATAAAAAGTGTAAAGAAATTTTTTAAAAACTTTAATAAACCTTACAGAAAAATAGAAAAAGTAAGATATGAAAATAGAAAAGAAAATATTTATACTAATTATAAAGAGGGTATGGAAGGAGCTAAAATAATATATAGCTATGATATTCATAGTCTAAATAAAGAAGAAATAATAACCCTTAAAATATTTAATGAGATATTTGCAGAAGGAACAAGTAGCATTTTGTTTCATAATATTAGGACTAAAAATGCCTTAGCCTATGATTTAGGGAGCAATTTTAAAAATGAAAGAGGTATAAAGTTATTTGATTTTTATATGGGTACATCCAAAGAAAAAGTAAGTAAAGCTATTAATATAATGGACAAAATTTTAGAAGAAATAATAGATAACGAAGAATATTTTACAAAAAAAAATATACGTAGAGCCTTAAAAAGTATAAAACTTAAAAAAGCTATACGTCATGAAATGTCTATAAGATTAGCTTTAGATATTACCACTTCTGAACTTATGTATGAGGATAGTTTAAATATAAATGATCCTATAGAAGATTTATATTTAATAAAAGAAGAAAATATAAAAAAAGTATTGAAAAAGATCTTAAAAAATAAAGTTATACAGATATTACAATAATTATTAATAAAAATTTATATTAAACTAAGTTCTTCTAAGATTTAGCTAAAGCTTTTTTGCCTGAAATAGTCTTTTATTAATTTAGAAGGATTTATTAAAATCTTTAATTTGGCGAAAATGCTATAGTTTTAATATTCTAATTTTAGTAAATAAAATAATAGGAATTAAGAATGTAGTCTACATTATATTTTTTGCATAATCTATGTAAAAGTTTTTTGATTTTTTTACATAATTCTATGTTAGAATCTTTTTCAAAGTCTTTATATATAGAATAAAAGTTAGCTTTTTCTTTTTCAGTAACCTTATCTTTTACATAGCCATAAACATGGAGAAGGGTATTTTTGTAATTTTTTTTATCAAAATCATTAAGTAAGCTTTTATCTATAAAGTTATAAAATTTTATAGTTTTATTCTCTATATTAGAATTAACTAATTTACTGCACTCTCTATAAAGAGTGTAGTTTTTTTCCATAACAGAATATTTATATTTAGCCCATTCATCATAAAGAAAACTTTTTTTATGAATCTCTTTTAATGAATTTATGCATTTTATAGCAGATATTTCTTTGTCTTTAACCTCCAGCATACTATCCGCATCAAACTCTTTTAAAAGATCGTAGTATTTTAAGAAGTCATCTAAAAATATAAATTGAGAGTGAGCACCAGGTTTTTTGTAAGGATTTTGATTAGAATAATGAATTTTAATATTGCCGTCTTCTTTCATCCAAGTGCAGCTAACTTGGTTTAGTATTTCTTTTATTTCTTCTAATTCATCAAAATTTTTATTCATCTTTATTCTATGATGAAGATTATCAAAAACAGCAGGAACGTATATACTATTACATATAGAGAGTATATCTTTTATATCATAATTTCTTTCATCATTTTCCAATACTAATCTTTTTTTTGCTGAATTTGAAAGATATTTAAAATTGTTTTTGAAGCGTTTCATAGCTTCTAACTTATTATTATAAACTCCACCTAAATGAAGAACTATTTTATTTGAATAATCCACCTCTAAAGAATCTAAAAATTTAGTGTGATATTCTATATCTTGGATACTTTTTTTTACTACTACCTCTGAGGGAGAATTTAGTACAGTGTATTGACCAGGATGCATAGATACCCTTATATTATTTTCCTTTATAAAATTACCGCATTTATAAAACTCTTCTTTAAATAAGTTCCACCACTTTATATTGTTAATGGGATGACTAGCAAAGGGAATGATATCAGAACTTATTCTAAACATGTAAATATCTTTAGAGATATTATAATTTAATATAGAATAAAGATCCTGTAAATTTAATTTACAGATTTCATAAAATTTTTCATAAGAAAAATTTTTAAGCATAAAGCTTCTAGAATTTTTAGCATCTATAGTTATTGGAATACAAGCGTAACCTATTCTCATTTTTAAACTCCTTTTTATATAAACAATTTTAAAAATAAAAAACAAGATATTTTTATATATTATAACATCAGATTTAAATAGTATGGATTATAACCTAAAAATATATTTATACATAGTATGTATTAAGCATATTATATAAAAAACATTAAATGTAAATGATAATATTATTATTTGTAGAAATTTGCATATATTTAATGAATATATTGAAATTTCTTGTTACTATCCTTGTAAAAAAGTCGGAAAATTATTATAATTAAAAAGTATGTGGATAGTTTTTAATTATAATAATTTTTTCACGACTAAAATAAACATAAATAAGAATATAGTTTTATTAATATATAAAGTTTAAAGAATATAAAAATTAATTTATATATAATAGTATACTATACAATAATAATAATGAGGAAATTTGAGAGGAGGGAATAAGGATATAATTATCCTTATAAATATATGAGTAATTTGTATGAAAAGTATAAAAATGCTAGAGTTCATGCCCCTAATTTCCCAATGACCATAGAGTGGCTAGGTACCAAGAGGACAAATTTGGATAAACTAAAAAATAGAGTTATACTTTTAGATTTTTGGACTTTTTGCTGTATAAATTGCATACATGTAATAGATGATCTAAAATATTTAGAAGATAAATATAAGAATAAGTTACAGGTTATAGGAGTACATTCTCCTAAATTTAAATATGAAAAGAACAGCAAAGCTATATTAAATGCTATGAAAAAATACGGAATAAATCATCCAGTCGTAAATGATAAAAATAAAAGTATATGGGATAGCTATACTGTAAATGCATGGCCAACATTTGTATTAATAGATCCAGAGGGTTATGCTTTTGCTATGGTATCAGGAGAAGGTAATAGAGAACTATTGGACCAAATAATAGGTGACACAATAGAATACTTTGATAATATAAATTGGTCAGAGGAAAATATAATTTTAGAAAACAAATGTGAAAAAGAAGAATATATATATCCATCCAAAATATCTATAAATGAAAATGGATTAATAGCCTTTTCAGAAAAAGGCAAAAATAGAATAGTAATATTAGATCAAAACTTAGAAAAAATAAAAACAATAGGTAGTAGTGAATATGGATTAAAAGATGGAGATTTTAGAGAAGCTCAATTTAAAGCTCCAGAAGGGCTAAGATTTATAAAAAATAAGATCTATGTTGCAGATACTGAAAACCATTTCATAAGGGAATGTGATTTAGAAAAGGAAATGGTCAAAACTATAGCAGGGAATGGACAAAAGGAATATAGTCCTATGGCAAAGGGAGATGCTTTAAATGTAAGTTTAAATTCTCCTTGGGATTTAGAGATATTAGAAGACTGTATATATATAGCTATGGCAGGAAATCATCAAATCTGGAAATACAATATGAAAGATAAAAGTATAGAAAGTCATATAGGTACAGGGGGAGAAAATATAAGAGATGGAAGTTTTGATAAATGCTTATTAGCACAGACATCAGCTTTATGTTATGATGGAAAAAAAAGACTATACTTTGTAGATTCAGAAACCAGTTCTATAAGATATGCAGATTTAGAAGAACATAAAGTTCATACACTTATAGGGAAAGGATTGTTTTATTTTGGAAACAAAGTAGGAAGTTTTGAAAATACCATGCTTCAACATCCTTTGGATTTAAAATATAAAGATAATATATTATATATAGCGGACACCTATAACAATAGAATAATAAAAGCAGACATTTTAAATAAAAAAGTAGAAGTAATAAAAAAAGGATTGAACGAGCCAAATGGAATAGCTATATATGAGGATAATATATATATATGTAATACAAACGATGGCAAAATCGAAAAAATAAGCATAAAATAATAAGTTGTCTTAAAATAAAAATAGATTTAATTTTAAATAGTAAATATAAAAAAATACATGCAATAAGCATATGAATAAGCTTTAGTAGTTCTTAATTTGGCGTAATTAAAATTTTTTGTAATTCCTCACAGGACGTGAGGAGCCAGTAGTGAAGCTAATGAAGATGCTTCTACTGGATAAAAAATTTTTAATGGAGTCAAATTTAGAACTACTTAGCAAAATCAAGTGCATTATGAATGTATTTATTTATATTTACGGGTTAAAATTAAATCTATTTTGAGTCTCCATTTTAAAGTTCGTAATAAGAATTTTTAAGAAGAAGAGCATCTTTTTCAAGTATTGGACTTTCACATATTATACAACCATTGATATTAAAATCTTTAAAAGCTTTAAGGCAAGCAATATAGTTAAAGTCGCTTTCTTCAAAAGGAAGATGGTTTCTTTCACCTTTTTCACTATAATGTATTCCAGAAAGATGGATATGCATATCATCTAAAGCAGATCTTCCTAAATTTTTTTCTACATAACTTAATATATTATAAAAATCCTTATAGGTTCTTAAACCACCATTAGACCTAGCATGTATATGAGAAAAGTCTATACATAATTTGCAAGTGGCAACTTCTTTACATAGAGCTACATTTTCTTCTAAAGAACCAAATTGAGTTCCTTTTCCAGTAGTTTCTAATCTATAATCTACTCCTAAATCCGGTAATTTTTTTAAATTTTCTAAAATAGTTTTAAAAGTTTCTTCTTTGGAGTCCTTAAGATAAAATCCAGGATGAAATATTAAACTTTTCCCCTGAACTTTTTTTAGGCCCTCAGCACCTTTTATTATTCTTTCCAAAGATTTTTCTTGCTTTTCTATTTCATCTGCGTTTAGATTTATAAAATAGGAACCATGGGCAGATAAATAAAAATTATTATTATTTTTTTCCTCTAATATGCCTTCTTTGTTTTTATCTGTAACATTAACGGATCTTACAAAAGGTAATTCCATGGCATCTAAGCCTATATTTTTTAAATATGTTATACCAGATTTATAATTAAATTTAGTAGTTCCATCACCTATGGGTAGGCCGGATATTCCAAAAAGTAATCTGTCCATAAATAAAACCTCCATTGTGTTAATTTAATATAAATATTATTATAAAAAATATAATTTAAAAGTAATTTGATAATGATTATTATATAATATTTATAAGAATATGTAAAATTGACATAAATAAAATGAATACAAAAATATTAACCTTAATGGTATAATTAGCAAGGAAGAGGTGTTTGGCTTGAAGAAAAAGTGGATGTTAAGAAGAAGTAAATTTAATATAAGAGATATAGCCCATAAGTCGCGTATAAGTGAAACTTTATGTACGATATTAGTTAATAGAGAAATATATAATTTAGAAGATATAGAGAGTTTTTTGAATCCTTCTTTAGAAAAACTATATAATCCTTTATTAATGAAAGATATGGACAAAGGTACAGAAATAATAAAAAGGGCAATAATAGATAAAAAGAAAATAGCCATTTATGGAGATTATGATGCAGATGGGGTTACCAGTACTGTAATATTATACACTACTTTAAAGGAATGTGAAGCTAATGTGACTTATTACATACCAGATAGAGAAACAGAAGGATACGGCATGTGTACAGACAGAGTTGAAAAGTTAAAAGAGGAAGGTGTAGAGGTTATAATTACCTGTGATAATGGTATAGCTGCATTAGAGCAAGTGGAACGGGCAAAAGAGTTAGGTATGACAGTGGTAATTACAGATCATCATGAATTACCTTTTATAGAAAATGAAAATGGAGAAAGGGAATATATAGTACCAAAAGCAGATGCTATCATAAATCCAAAACAAAAGGATTGTTATTATCCATTTAAAATGCTTTGTGGAGCAGGTATAGCTTTTAAATTTTCAAAACTTTTATATGAAAAACTAAATATGAATCCTAATAAATATAAAGATTTATTGGAATTTGCAGCCATAGGAACCATATGTGATGTAGTAGATTTGAAGGATGAAAATAGAATAATAGCTAAATTGGGATTAAAAAAAATAAATAATACAAATAACCTAGGGCTAAGAGAACTTATAAAAGAGACTTCATTAAATGGAAAAAATATAACTTCTTATAATGTAGGATTTATAATAGGGCCTTGTATAAATGCTACAGGAAGATTAGATACAGCAGCTCTTTCCGTGGAGTTATTTTTGACCAAAGATATAAAAAGAGCAGAGGAACTAGCAAAAGAGTTGAGAAACTTAAATGCCGAGAGACAAGAAATAACTATGGAAGGTGTAGAGGAAATAACATATACTATAGAAAATTCATCATTAAAAAATGATAAAGTATTAGTTATTTATAAGGAAGATATACATGAAAGCATAGCAGGTATAGTATCAGGAAGAATAAAGGATGCATATAATCGGCCAACAATAATTTTAACTAAAGGAAAAGAAATGCCTAAAGGATCCGGAAGATCTATAGATGGATATAATCTTTTTGAAGAACTTATGAAATGCAAAAAATACATATATAAATTTGGGGGCCATCCAATGGCTGCAGGCCTTACTATAGAAGAGAAAAACATAGATAAACTAAGAGAAGAATTAAACAAAAATTGCAATTTAAAAGATGAAGATTTTATACCCAAAATAAGAATAGATAGAAGACTATATTTAAAAGAAGTAAACTTAGAGTTAATAGATAGCTTACAGTGTTTAGAACCCTTTGGTAAAGGAAATAGTTCACCAATACTAGCAGAAAAAAATATAAAGATAGAAGGAATAAGAATATTAGGCAAAGATCAAAATACATTAAAATTAACTTGTAGAGTAGAAGATACAAATAGAAGAATAGATGCAATAGCCTTTGGAAAAGTGGATGAATTTAAAATAGATTTAGAAAATATATATGGAGATGAAAATGTGGAAAATATTATAACTAACCCACTTATGGCAGGTTTAAAATTAGATTTAATATACTATCCAATGATTAATGAATACAACGGAAATGTATACACCCAATTAAGAATAATAGACTACAGAATAAATGGATAAAATAAGGAAATTACGACTTAACAGCCTTTAAAGGTTGAAAATTAAAACAAGAAATACTTTTAGTCAATAGATAGATATAAAAATAAAGAATACTAATATTTGTGTCCTAATATTTAAGCTAACACTCTAATGCCACGTCCTGTGGCAACAGAGCTAAGTAAACGTCCTGTTTACTTTACGCTTAAATATTAGTTCACAAATAAGGTATTCTGATTATTTTTCTAGATATCTATTTTCTCTAAAAGTATTTCTTGTTTTAATACCTTTAAAGGTTGTTATAATAATTTCCTACTGAAAGAAAAACCTACAAAAGGATGATTTTTTCCGCTCTTATACACAAAATCTTTAATTATAATATTTATGCTAAGTTAATTATTGATTTAAAAATTATAAGATTAAATTTTAATTTAATATAGATGACTTCAAAAAAGCGATAGCGCCGCCGGAGGCTTTCTATAAAAATTAGTATTTAGTTTTATGTGAAAAATTTTAAGTTTAATTAAACATAATTGGCGTAGCAATTCTAATTGAATTGGAATTTATAGAGGCGGTAAGAAGTAAGAAGTAAGAAGTAAGAAGTAAGGGTTAAGAGTTAAGAGTTATGGATAAAATTCATAGAGTTTTTTATAGTTTAGTATACTTATTAACTAGTCCATCTTAACTATTACTTATTCATAACCTATCCACTATTAAATTTGTTTGCTACCGCAAATGGTTTAAATTGTAGGTGCATACATTATAAATCTTATGAAAATATAGTCTTTTAACATGCTCTCGCATTAATTTTCTATCGAAAATTTTTTGAAGTCCTTACTATAAAAATATAAATAGCTTAAAGTTTTTTTTTACCACTTATAAAAAATTTAAACCCCATAAAAAGGATACTATAATTGTGGATTTTACATAACAGAGTGGAGTAAAATCTTCCTTTTGTACTTTTCCTTCCCCATAGGAAATTTTCTTTAAGGAGTTATACTAGCTTTCCTTGGTTTAAAAAATAGGGATATGTGGTGTAAAAGGCATTTGAACAAAATTAGAGATTCTTAGTTATTTTTGCAAAATATATGTATGTTCCAAATTATTGTTCGAGCGTTCAGCGAGTTATAATTTGGAACCATATATTTTAAGCAAAAATAACTTAGAATCTCTTATTGAAGTGAGTTGCCTTTGTAACCACATATCCCTTTTTTAAACCAAGGATAGTATAACCCCTTTTAAGTCGTAATTTCCTTAAAAGTTGACTAAGGCTGTGGAAAAAGAGTAAACTATATAAAGTAATATATAAATTAAGGGGGAAATATGGAACCAATAGGAAGTGTTTTTTTGGAAGATAAAAATACAATAAAAAGTATAATGGATAGCATTCCTTATTCATGTTATATTGTAAACGATAAATATGAATTGCTTTATGTAAATAGCATAGCTCTAAAGTTGAGCAAAGAACTAAAAAGAAAATCTAGTTCTAAGCTACGGCCTGGAGAAGAAAAAACATTGATGGATTGTTTAGATGAATACGAAATAAATTTTATTGATGGTGAACCTGTTACAGAAAAAAACTTTCCTGTTTTTATAGCTCTTAAAGAACAAAAGGAGATAAAAGAAATTCCATTAATATTTACAAAAAACAATTATGAAAAGGTATGTTTTAGTTTAACTGTAATACCTATAAATTTAGAAGGGACCAAGAAGGGAGCTTTAGTAAATTTAATGGATATTACTCAAGAGCATACATATAAAGAAACCATAGAAAAAGATAAGGAAGAAATTTTAAATATTTCAGAACAAATAAAAAATAAGAGTGAAATTATAGACATATTAAGAAAAAAAGAATTAGATTACATAAAATATCTTAATAATGTAATTAATAATATATCTGAAGGAATATTGGTTTTTGATAAGTATTCAAAATTAATTTTATGGAATAAAGCTATTGAACAAATAGGTGAAATGAAAATTAAAAAAATATTAGACATTAAAGAAATAATTAATGAGTATGATATATACATACTAGATGATCATAAAAATATGAAATATAAAATTAAAAAAATAAATCCAGATTATAATAGTAGTGTAAAGGACTTATTACTGAAACTGGTAAAAAAAGATACTAATAAAATTAAATATATAGAGTATAATAGTAATCCTATTATAGATGAAAATAATGAGATAGTATATACTATCTCAAGTGTAAAGAATGTTACAGATTTAATAGAAAGTCAAATAATATCTGAAGAAAGAGCAGAATTTATAAAATATGTAGTAGATTGTATAGAACTACCATTAGCAGTATTAGATTATCCTGATTTAACATATAAATTAGTTAACGAAAGATATGAGGAATTAGTAGAAAAATTATATACTAAAAAAATAAAGGGTAATTTGCTTGGAAATACAGTAGAAGAGGTTTTTAGAAAAGAAGAATTTAAAGAACAGTTACAAGTATTACAGAAAATGAAAGAGGGAACTATTAAAGAGTATACATTTTCTCCTAAAAAATTTGTTTTGCAGTCAGGGGAAGAAAGATTTTTTAAAGTAAAATATATTTATCATGAAAGTAAAAATAAAAAAAGAGTTCATATACATGGTTCTGATGTAACGGAAGAATTTAAAAGCAATTTGGAATTAGAAAATGTAAATAAACTTAAAGATGAGTTTTTCACTATAATATCTCATGAATTAAGAACTCCGTTGACCATAATATATTCTTCATTGCAATTAGCTTATGAGATTTATTCGAAGGATATAAATTCAAATATTGATAAGATTTTAAAAAGAATAAATCAAAATACAGCTAGACTTTTAAAACTTATAAATAATATACTAGATATATCAAAAGCAGAAGCAGGGTTTTTAACTTTAAATAATGAATATTTTGATGTAGTATGGGAAACCGAAAATATAGTTAATTCAATAACAAATTACGCTAATTCTAAAAATATAAATTTAATATTTGATACTACAAAAGAAGAAGAAAAGGTTTGGATTGATAAAGATAAATATGAAAGAATATTATTAAATTTATTATCTAATGCTGTAAAATTTACACCAGAAAACAAATCTATATATGTCACTCTTAAATTATATAAAAATAATTTTAAATTAATAGTAAAGGATGAAGGGGTAGGAATACCTAAAGAAAAAACAGATTGTATTTTTAACAGATTTGCTCAAGTGAATAGTTCATTATCAAGAAATGCAGAAGGGACAGGTATAGGACTTTCACTAGTTAAGAAAATTGTGGATCTTATGGATGGAGAGATAAAAGTAAATAGTACTCTAGAAAAGGGAACTATATTTACTGTTAAAATAAATAAAAATATAGATAAGTGTTATGAAAAGATAGAGAAAACGGTTATACACAATGATATCTCTAAAAAAATACATATAGAGTTTTCAGATATAAACTAGAAAATATATAAAGCCCTATTTAGGTAAATGAAATTTACAATTAAATAGGGCTTTTATTATTAATCTATAATAGAGTTTTAAAGAAATATTGTGAATTTTATATCATTATTTGTTTAAAATTTATATGGATTAAAAGATTTATCTGAATTAAGCTCTATTTTATTAGAAAGATTTTTAGTCTTATTAAAATTTATAGAATCTATTTCCATATCTTTTGAACTTTCTATTTTAAATCTATTTAAAGCTTCCTTTACTTCTGGCACTAAATTTTTTGTCATTATTAGCACCTCCTAATATAATATAGAATATTTAAATATATAGAATTAATAATATATTAACCAATAATAATTTATATATATTATAATATTAAAGGTAAAAAATATAAATTATGCATAGAATGAAAAAGTATTTAAAAAGTAATATTTATAGTATTATTAATAATGAACTTTATATGTATATAATAAATATGATGAAAAATCTTAGAAGTTTTGGATTAAGTGCATATTTATTTCTTTTGAATAAACTTTATTAAAACTAACAATAACTTTACAAAAAAATAAAAACCAAATTATATACATAATGAATTAAAGAAAGGGGATATAATTTTGAAAAAGATTATAATGACAGGTGGAGGAACAGCAGGCCATGTTACACCAAATTTAGCTTTAGTTCCAGAATTAAAAAAATTAGGATATGAAATTAAGTATATAGGGAGTATAGAAGGAATAGAAAGAAAAATTATAAAAAAAGAGGGTATAGAATATTTCCCTATCTCTAGTGGAAAATTAAGGAGATATTTTGACTTGAAAAATTTTTCTGATCCATTTAAAGTGTTAAAGGGAGTATTTCAAGCCAAAAAAATAATTAAAAGAGAAAAACCCGATATAATTTTTTCTAAAGGAGGATTTGTAACTGTGCCAGTAGTTATAGCAGCACATTTAAATAAAATACCAGTTATAGCCCATGAGTCAGATATAACTCCTGGTCTTGCAAATAAATTAGCTACTCCTTATTGTACAAAGGTATGCGTTACTTTCCCAGAGTCAATGAAACATATAAAAGGAGACAAAGCTGTATTAACAGGTACACCTATAAGAAAGGAATTACTAGAAGGAAGCAAAGTTAAAGGTATAAAATTATGTGGATTTAAAAATGATAAACCTATTCTTTTAATAATCGGAGGAAGTTTAGGTTCAAAGGTTATAAACGAAATAGTAAGAGAAAATTTGGATGATATACTTTTAAAATTCAATATAATACACATTTGTGGAAAGTCTAACTTAGATGAAAATCTAGAAAATAGAAAGGGATATGCACAATTTGAGTATGTAAATGAAGAATTACCAGATTTAATGAAAGCATCAGACTTGGTAATATCAAGAGCTGGAGCAAATGTAATATATGAACTGTTAGCCCTTAAAAAGCCAAATCTTTTAATACCATTATCTAAAAAATCTAGTAGAGGAGATCAAATTTTAAATGCAGCTTCCTTTGAAAAAAGTGGATATAGTTTAGTTTTAAAGGAGGAGGAGCTGTCAGATAAAATTTTAAAGGAAAAGTTAAATTACTTACATGAAAACAGAAATGTATATATAAATAATATGTCCAAAAGTAAAATGGATAATGGCGTTAAAAATATAACAGAATTAATAAAAAAATATACAAAATAAATCTTTAAAAATATACCATTGAATTTATTTATTTAAGTATTATAATAAAAATAAGCAACAAATTTTTAAAGCTTATAAAGAACTGTATAAATAAGTCCTTAAAAATTTGTTTCTTAGTCATGTGTTTTATGGTCTTACCAGTATGGAGAAGAACGTAATAAAAAAACATACAATGTTTATGGTAAAATTTGTATGGCTTTAATTCTGCATATGCAGGAATAAAAACCTATTAGTGCTATAATGTGTTTTGTAGGAATGCCATGAATTTTTTGCAATTTAAAATGATTTTTATGCTTTAAAGTGTTATTTTATGCATAAACACTGAAAAGGATTTTACAGATAAAAATTTTTGGTGTATATTAATAATGGGCTTTGAAGAAAAAGGTCAAATTTTACAAATGTTAATTATTTTGCGGATTTATTCCGTAAATTTTATATAAATTAAAGGGAAAGAAGGGAATTTTCTATGAGAAGAATGAAAACTATGGATGGTAATACTGCTGCAGCATATATATCATATGCATTTACAGACGTAGCAGCTATTTATCCAATAACACCTTCATCACCAATGGCAGAACACGTTGATGAATGGGTAGCTCAAGGAAAGAAAAATATATTTGGACAACCAGTAAAAGTTATGGAAATGCAATCAGAAGCTGGTGCAGCAGGTGCTGTTCACGGTTCTCTACAAGCAGGTGCATTAACAACAACTTATACAGCATCTCAAGGTTTATTACTTATGATCCCTAATATGTACAAAATTGCTGGAGAACTTTTACCAGGAGTATTCCACGTAAGTGCGAGAGCATTAGCAGCCAATTCTCTAAACATATTTGGAGACCATCAAGATGTTATGGCAGCTAGACAAACAGGACTAGCTTTATTAGCTGAAAGCAGTGTACAACAAGTTATGGATTTATCAGCAGTTGCACATTTATCAGCTATAGAAGGAAGAGTACCTTTCATAAACTTCTTTGATGGATTTAGAACATCTCATGAAATTCAAAAAGTAGAAGTTTTAGAATATGATGAATTAGAAAATTTAGTTGATATGGATGGAGTAAAAGCTTTCAGAAGAAGAGCTTTAAATCCAGATCACCCAGTTATAAGAGGTACAGCTCAAAACCCTGATATTTATTTCCAAGAAAGAGAAGTATCTAACAATTACTATGAAAGACTTCCTGAAATAGTTGAAAAATACATGGGAGAAATCTCAAAATTAACAGGAAGAGAATACCATTTATTTAACTACTATGGTGCAGAAGATGCAGAAAGATTAATAATAGCTATGGGATCAGTATGTGATACTGTAGAAGAAGTTGTTGATTACTTAATGGCTAAAGGAGAAAAAGTTGGTTTATTAACAGTACATTTATATAGACCATTCTCATTAGAACACTTCTTTAAATATATACCAAAAACAGTTAAAAACATTGCTGTTTTAGATAGAACTAAAGAACCAGGTGCTTTAGCAGAACCATTATACTTAGACGTTAAAAATGCGTTCTACGGAAAAGAATGGCAACCAACAATAGTTGGAGGAAGATACGGATTAGGTTCAAAAGAAACTTATCCATCACACATATTAAGTGTATATGAAAACTTAAAGAAAGATGAACCAAAAGATGGATTTACTATAGGTATAGTTGATGATGTTACAAACACATCATTAGAAGAATCAGAATCTATAAACACAACTCCAGCTGGAACTACAGCATGTAAGTTCTGGGGATTAGGTTCAGATGGTACTGTTGGAGCTAACAAGAGTGCTATAAAAATCATAGGTGACCATACAGACATGTATGCACAAGGATACTTTGCATATGATTCTAAAAAATCTGGTGGTATAACAATTTCTCACTTAAGATTTGGTAAATCACCTATACAATCACCATACCTAATAAACCAAGCTGACTTTGTAGCTTGTCACAATCAATCTTATGTATATAAATACAATGTATTAGAAGGATTGAAAAAAGGTGGTAGATTCTTATTAAATACTATCTGGACTCCAGAAGAAGTAGAAACACACCTACCAGCTTCAATGAAAAAATACATTGCTGAAAATGATATAGAATTCTATACATTAAATGCTGTTAAAATAGCACAAGAAATAGGCTTAGGCGGAAGAATCAACATGATTTGTCAAGCTGCTTTCTTCAAGATTGCAAACATTATACCAGTAGAAGATGCAGTTAAATACCTAAAAGATGCTGTTGTAACTAACTATGGTAAAAAAGGTCAAAAAATCATTGATATGAATAACGCTGCTATAGACAAAGGCGTTAATGCTATAGTTAAAATAGAAGTTCCAGCTTCATGGAAAGATGCTAAATGCGAAGGTGCATGTGAAGCTAAAGAAAACCCAGAATTTATCAAAAATATTGTTGAACCAATGAACAGACAAGAAGGAGATAAACTTCCTGTAAGTGCATTTAAAGGAATGGAAGATGGTACATTCCCATCAGGAACAGCTGCTTACGAAAAAAGAGGAATTGCTATAAATGTTCCAGAATGGCAATTAGATAAATGTATTCAATGTAATCAATGTTCATATGTATGTCCACATGCGGTTATAAGACCAGTACTTTTATCTGATGAAGAAGTTAAAAATGCTCCAGAAGGATTTAAATCAAAACCAGCTGTAGGAGCAAAAGGATTAAACTTCACAATGGCTATAAGTCCATATGATTGTACAGGATGCGGAAACTGTGCAGATGTATGTCCTGCTAAGGAAAAAGCATTAATAATGAAACCATTTGATACTCAAATTGAACAAGATAAGAATTGGGAATATGCAATGAAAGTATCTCCAAAAGCTAATCCAATGAAGAAGAATTCAGTTAAGGGTAGTCAATTCGAACAACCATTATTAGAGTTTTCAGGTGCCTGTGCTGGTTGTGGAGAAACTCCATATGCTAAACTTGTAACTCAATTATTCGGAGATAGAATGATGATAGCTAATGCTACAGGTTGTTCATCAATTTGGGGCGCATCAGCACCATCAACTCCATATACTACAAACCATAAAGGATACGGTCCAGCTTGGGCTAACTCATTATTCGAAGATAATGCTGAATTTGGAATGGGTATGTATCTTGGAGTAAAACAAATAAGAGATAAAGTTACAGAAGATGTAAAAGCTGTATTAGGATTTAAATCAGCAGAAGAACTTCAAAGCTGTGCAATAGGAACAGAAGATTGTTCAGAAAAAGATATGACAGGAACAGTTATATCAGGAGAATTAAGAGCTGCTCTAGAAGATTGGTTAAACAATAAAGATCTAGGAGAAGGTACTAGAGAAAGAGCAGACAAAGTTATAGAATTAGTAGGAAAAGAAAAAGGAAGCGACAAATTCCTAAAAGAAATATATGAAAACAAAGATTTCTTAGTTAAGAGATCACACTGGATATTCGGTGGAGACGGTTGGGCTTACGACATCGGATATGGTGGAGTAGATCACGTACTTGCTTCAGGAGAAGACGTAAATATCCTTGTATTTGATACAGAAGTTTACTCAAATACAGGTGGTCAATCTTCAAAGGCAACACCAACTGCAGCTATAGCTAAGTTTGCAGCATCTGGTAAAAAGACTAAGAAAAAAGACTTAGGTGCAATGGCTATGACTTATGGTTATGTTTATGTAGCACAAATTGCTATGGGAGCAGACAAGAACCAAACATTAAAAGCAATAGCTGAAGCTGAAGCATATCCAGGTCCATCATTAATAATAGCTTATGCTCCATGTATAAACCATGGATTAAAAGCAGGAATGGGATGCAGCCAATTAGAAGAAAAGAAAGCTGTTGATTGTGGATATTGGGGATTATACAGATTCAATCCAGAATTAAAAGAAGCAGGAAAGAATCCATTCTCATTAGATTCAAAAGAACCAACAGCAAACTTCAAAGACTTCTTAATGGGAGAAGTAAGATATGCATCACTTGCTAAACAATTCCCAGAAGATGCTGAAGCATTATTTGCAAAAACAGAACAAGATGCTAAAGAAAGATTAGAAAATTACAAAAAATTAGCTGAACAATAATAAAAAGAGCCGCAAGGCTCTTTTTTATTAAGTATAAAGAGCGCTATTATTTTAAAATTTATAGCATATTATAAAAAAATAGCATGAGTATAAGTTCAATACAAACAACAAATTTTTTTATTCCCTATTTAATATAGTATTAATGAGTTTAGCTATAATTATTTGTGTAAAATTAATAAAAAATAGCCAAATATTTATAAAGTCCAAATAGCATATAAAAAAATAAAATGCATAAAATAAGCCTGTAACTTCTTCTGAAGGGAGATGAAAGTTATGGCTAGAAAAATGAAAAAAAGAAGAGTAGAAAAAACAGTAAATAACATGTTAGATAACGTAGAAAAAGGTTTCAAAAAAATTGCTAAAGAGATGAACAAAAAATAAATGAAAAATTAAATATTACAAAAAGTAAATAAAAATATTTTATTACCAAGTAAATAATTAATATTAATTATTTACTTGGTATATTTTTATCATAAAATTTTTTTGAATTTATAAATATATAAAGAAAATGATAATGATTATTAAATAATTTTATGAAAAAGCAAAAAAACCCTTTTAAAAAACTCTGTTTAAGGGTACAATTAGAACATAGGAAAAAAGGAGGTGAAGATCCTGGTAATATTATCAGGAGATTTTATGAAAGATGAAAAAATAAATAGTTGCGGTTGCGGTTGCGGTTGTGGCTGTGAAGAAGAAATAGAAAAAGACACTTGCGGTTGCGGTGAAGTAGAAGAAAACTGCGGTTGTGGCTGCGAAGATGAAGAATGCGGTGAAACAATTCTTGTGGATTTACAAGATGAAAACGGAAATGCTGTTACTTGTGAAGTAATAGAAGAATTTGAATATAAAGATAATGTATATGCATTAGTACAAAACCCAGAAAATAATTCAGTATACTTATTTAGAGAAGAAGGTCAAGGGGACGAAGTTGAACTTGTTAATCCAGAGGAAAAAGAATTTGACGAAGTAACTGCTTACTACGAAAATTTACAATAGTATTATAAAAAGAGTCTCTGATTTGTCAGGGGCTCTTTTAATTTAATGGGAAATATTAGGATTGAAAAGTCTAGTATAAATAAAAAATGAATATATTATAAAAAATCACAAAATATATAGTATAATATAAGAATACAACTTATAGAAGGGGTGGTATTTTGGAAAGATTGGCAATATTTGATGTAGATTACACACTTACCAAACAAGAAACGCTTATACAATTTTATAAATTTATGCTTAAAAAGAAACCCTCTCTTATATTTCATGCCCCTAAAATAGTTATATCTGGGCTTTTGTATGCTTTGAAAATATTTCAAGCAGGAAAAGCTAAAGAAATATTTATAGGATTTATAGATGGTATCACAGAGGATGAAATGCAAAGCTATGTAAAAGAATTCTATGATAAAAAATTAAGCAAAATATTATATAAAGATGCTATAGATACTATGAGAAAATTAAAAAGTGAAGGATATAAAGTATACCTTATATCTGCTTCTGCAGAATTTTATTTAAAAGAACTTTATAATATAAAAGAAGTAGATAAAGTAATAGGAACTATATTTACATTAAAAGAAGGGTCATATAAGAGAAAAATAATAGGAGAAAACTGTAAGGGAGAAGAAAAGGTAAGAAGGCTTATGGAAGTTTTAAAAGAAGAGAATATAGAAGTGAATTTTAAGGAATCCTATATGTTTTCAGATTCTTTAGCGGATTTACCTTTATTTAAACTAGTAGGAAAGCCTTATCTTATAAATGCAAAAAAGAAGTACAATAATATAGAAGTACTTAATTGGAAGTAGAGTAAAATTTAATTCATATTGAATTTGATAGCTGTTAGTTTTAATTGAAACTAATTTAAGCACTTTATAATATTAATACACAATATAAGAATTATGATGTTTACAGTAAATGGGGGATGTATGTTAATGGAATGTTTCAACGAATTCTTTATAGAAAATGAGAAAATAAAAGAAAGAGATTCCTTTGAGGAAAGTTTCCTTAAAGGGGGAAAATCTCTATATGAAGTTATAAGAATAATAGATGGAGCGCCTTTGTTTTTAAAAAGTCATTTAGAAAGATTTTATAACTCTGCAAAATTAGAAGGGCTAAATTTATGGCTAGATGAAGAAGAAATAAAAGAAAATATAAATAGACTTATAGAAATAAATAGAGTATCTATAGGCAATATAAAATTAGTGTTTAATTTTAATAAGGGAAAGAATAATACCTTTTTATGCTATTTTTTAAAACATAATTATCCAGAGGAAATAGAGTATAAAAGGGGAGTAAAAACTATACTTTATCATGGAGAGAGAGAGAATCCAAATGCAAAGGTTATAAATATGTATTTCAGGAAAATTGTAGGAGAAAAGATAAAGGAAGAGAAAGCTTATGAAGCAATACTGGTAGACAGAAATGGATACATAACAGAGGGGAGTAAATCTAACATATTTATGATAAAAGATGGTAAAGTAATAACAGCCCCCATAGAAAAGGTATTACCAGGAATAACAAGACAAAATATAATAGATGTATGTAAAAATCTAAATTTGAAGGTTGAAGAAGAAAAAGTACATTATAAAGATATAGGCAAATTAGAGGGGTTATTTATATCAGGTACATCACCAAAGGTTTTGCCAATAAAATCTGTAGATGAAATAGAATTTAAATCTTCAGAGAATAAATTAATACTAAGTATTATAGAAGGCTATAATAAAGCTATAGAGGAAGATATAAAAGGTTACAAAAATAAAGAATAATTATTCTAAAAATCAAATGAATATTGTAGTGTGATTTTATAAGATACATAGCACAGTAGGATTTATTAATAGATTGACAAAATATTGAATAAAAAATATAATTTTATATTATGATATAAAAATCAATTCATTTTTTAAAGACTTTGTAATATAAAAATTAATAAATTTTATAATTATAACATAGAGGTAGGAGTAGAAGATTTAATATTATGTTAAATATAAGTTTGGAAAGAAAAAGGTTTGGAGTGTTAAGATTTGGAGAACTATACAGTAAAAAAGGTTCTTAATAATAATGTAATAATAGCTAATTGGCAAGAAGAGGATGCAATACTGGTAGGGAAAGGCATAGGATTTAATTCTAAAAAAGGGGAAGTTCTTCCTAAGGATAAAATAGAAAAAGTATATATAAAGACCACCTCAAAAATGTCAGAAAACTATGATAAAGTTTTGAATAATATAGACAATAAAATAGTGGGTATTTCCGAAGAAATAATAAATTTTTCGGAAAAGGCTTTAAACACAAAATTAAATGAAGGAGTTCATATTTCTTTACCAGATCATATAAATTTTGCATTAAGAAGAATAGAAAAGGGAATAAATATAGAAAACCCTTTTTTAGAAGAACTAGGCATAATTTATCCAAAAGAATATGAAATAGCTATGAAGGCTCTTTATATGATAAATGATAGATTAAAGGTTAATCTTCCAAAGGATGAAGCAGGATTTATATGTCTTCATATAAGAGCAGGTATTACAAAGCAGCAGGTTTCGGAATCCTTAGCCTATACTAAAAAGATAAGCAAAGTAATGGAACTTATATCTAAATTAAAAGGAAAACCTTTAGATAAAAATTCTCTTTCTTATGTAAGAACTTTGACTCATTTAAATTTTATGATAGAAAGAGTTAAAGAAAATAAAACTATAAAAAATGAGCTATTACATAGTATAAAAGAAGAAATGAAAAGTGAGTTTGGCATTGCCATTAAAGTAGCCATGCTTATAGAAAAATTATTTGAAATAAAAATACCAGAGGATGAAATAGGATATATAGCATTACATTTAAAAAGGATAGGGCAATATTAAGGTATATTAAATATATAAACTAAGAAACCTTGCTTTTGCAAGGTTTTTAAACTATAAGCTAGCTTAAAGGTGGTGTGTAATATTGAAAAAAATTTTAACTATTCTTCAAAAGGTAGGAAAATCCTTAATGTTACCTGTATCTGTATTGCCCGCTGCAGCTCTACTTTTAAGATTAGGCTATCCAGATCTTTTAAATAATATATATATGTTAAAAGCGGGAGATGCTATATTTAGTAATCTTCCCTTAATATTTGCTATAGGGGTTGCTATAGGCCTTTCAGAAGGGGAAGGAGGAGCAGCTTTAGCTGCTTTAGTAGGTCAATTGATATTACAAGGCATATTAAACGTAGGAAGTTCAAAGGCCGCTAAAGAGGCGGCTATTAAAATGTCTGCCCAAAGAAATATGACATTAGAAGCTTTTATGGATAGTAAATTTTATGATGAGATATTAAGAAGTACCAATATAGATTTAGGTGTTTTTGGTGGAATAATAATAGGAATTATAGCTGCGATTATATACAATAAGTATAAAAACATAAAGCTACCAAGTACCATAGGTTTTTTTGGAGGAAAACGTTTTGTGCTTATTTTTACAGCTATAATTTCCTTTATGTTTGGAATGATTAATGTTGCAATATGGCCAGAAGTACAAAAAAATATTGATAATTTTGCTAGATTTGCAAGTACATCTATTTTAGGACCAGGTTTTTATGCAGCAGGAAAAAGACTTTTAATTCCACTAGGACTTCACCATATATACTATCCACCTTTTTTATATCAATTTGGTAGTTATGTAGATCCTAGTGGAATTAAATATTTTGGGGATTTCTCAAGGTATTTTCATGGAGATCCTACAGCAGGAGTTTTTATGGCTTCAGAGTTTCCCATATTGATGTTTGGGCTTCCGGGAGCAGCTATAGCTATGATTTGCGCTGCAGAAAAAGACAATAGAAAGAAAGCTCTTAGTATAATGCTGTCTGCAGCTTTAGTGTCTTTTTTTACAGGGATTACAGAACCTATAGAATTTGCTTTTATATTTGTAGCACCTATATTATTTATTTTTCATGTTATGGCAGCCTTTACAGCAGGTATAGTAACTAGCATTTTTAATATAAGATTAGGTTATACTTTTTCAGCCTCCTTTATAGATTATCTTTTAGGATATAAGTTTTCAGGTAATGGGTTGTTAATATTTCCTGTAGGTATTTTTTATTTTTTATTATATTTTATAGTTTTTTACTATTTAATAATAAAAAAAGATATAAAAACTCTAGGTAGAGAAGGGATAGCACTTAAAGAAAATAAAGATATAAAGAGCAATGAAAAAGCAGCTTTAATATTAGAAGCTTTAGGAGGAGAAAAAAATATAATAAATTTAGATTGTTGTATAACTAGGCTTAGGGTAGCTTTAAATGACGAAAAAAAATTAGATAAGGCTTATTTAGAAAAAATAAATTTGTTAGGTATAGTACAGACAGGAAAGGTAGTGCAGATAATATTAGGTACTGAAGCGGAAAATATAAAATATAGTATAGAACAAATAATTAAAAAAGGAATGAATCCAAAGGAAATAATAAAATATGAAAGATCATTAAAATTAATGAATCCAATAGAAGGAGAAATAGTTTCCTTAGAACAGGTACCAGATGAGGTCTTTTCGGAAAAACTATTAGGAGATGGATTTGCCATAGAGCCCTATAGGAATAAGGTGTATTCCCCTATTGACGGAACTATAAAATTTTTATTTCCTAGTAACCATGCCTTAGCTATAGAAACTAAAGAAGGTTTAGAGGTTTTAATACATATAGGTATAGATACTGTAAACCTTAATGGAGAAGGATTTAAAGTATATATAAAAGAAAAACAAAAGGTTAAAAAAGGACAACTTTTAGTAAGCTATGATAAAGAATTTTTAGAGGGAAAAGTTAAAAGCTTAATATCACCTATAGTAATAACAAACTTAAAAGAAGATTCAGAAATAAAAATAGAATATGGTTATAAAAAAGAAAAAGAAATAGTAGCTTATATTAAGAATTAATATTAAAATTGTTAAAATTATAATGATTAGAATAATTATTTTATAATTAATCTCTACATTATTTATTAACAATTACGAAAATAATAAAAGAGTATGTTTAATTTATTAAGCATAATATTTCCTTTGTAAATAATTGAAATAAATTGTAATAAATTATTATATGATATAAAATATAGTTATATATATCTATATTTAGAATTTATATATTCCTCAAAATAGGGGGCGGGATAATATAATTTAAGGGGGATTAATATGAAAAAGACAATTTATAGTTGCTCTACATTAGATAAATGTATAAATAAGGCTTGTAAAGAATTAGGAGTAAGAGAAGAGGAATTAAATTATGAAATTTTAGAAGAGAAACAAGGCTTTTTCATGAAAAAGACTACAATATTAGTTAATGCAGAAGAAAAATTAATGAATATGAAAGAAGATAAAGTTAGTATAGAAGATAGTGTAGAAGAAAATATAGAACATAATGATGAAAATATAGACAAAGAAAAGGAATCAATAGCTAAAGAAAGTATAGAAGATAATGATGGAAAAGTAAGGATAGTAAAAAACCAAGTAATAGTTACAAATCCTAAAGAGGGTGGAAAACCAGCAGCTATAGCTCCAGGAGATAATATAACAATATTAGTAGATGGAGACAGAATAAAATCTAGAAAAGAAGTCTTTGAAGAAAATAAAATAGAAGTTATTTTTGAAGAAGTTAAGGCTCATAGAGAGTTAAATGTTAAAACGGATCAAAATAATATGGAAGCTTATATTTCAGTAATATATAAACCAGAAGTAAAGTATGGATTGAAAGATGTAGAAGATAAAAATTATTTAATACTAAATTCTTGTAAAATAGAAGAAAAAGATCCTCCTTATTATACTGAAGAAGAAATTATAGAAGCTTTGAAAAAGATGGGTATAGTTTATGGAATAGTAAAAGAAAATCTAGAGCAGTGTACAAAAAATAACTGTATAGAATTGTTAATAGCCAAAGGAACAGAAACTATTAACGAAGAGGATGAAAGTATAGAGATTAAATTTACAACAGATAATCAAGAATTAAAATTAACAGAGGATAAAACAGGAAACGTAGACTTTAAAAGTATAGGTTCCATAGAATCTGTGAAGCCAGGAGAAGTATTAGCTGTAAGAAAAAAAGGTAAAGAGGGACAAGATGGAATCGATATAAAAGGTATAGTAAAAAAACATAAACAAGGAAAGAAAATTATATTAAAACCAGGTCAAGGAACAGTTTTAAGGGATGAAGATACCATAGAAGCTGCTATGGAAGGAAAGCCCTGCGTAAAATCCAATATATTTTATGTATATCAAGTCCATGAAGTTAAAGGTGATGTGGATATAAGTACAGGAAATATAACATTTGTAGGGGATGTAGTAGTACAAGGTTCTGTAAAGGAAGGTATGAAAGTAGAAGCAGGAAACTCTGTAGAAATAAAAAAACACGTAGAGAGATCAGAAATAATTTCAAAAAGCAATTTGAATATAGATGGCAATATAATAAACTCTGATATATACGGTGGTGGAGAAGATACTCTAAAGGTAATGGTATTAAATAAATTAGAAAAATTAAAGGATATTCTTACAGAACTAATTTCTGCTGTAGAAGAAATAAAGAGATTTAATTTACTTGGAGAAGGTAAAAAAGACGGAGAAATAATAAAGATTTTAATAGAGAATAAATTTAAAAGTTTGACCAAAATATGTATAGCTATAATGGCTAATATAAATATGTGTAGAAGTGATGATGAAGAAGATGAATTAGTAGGAATTATAAGAAAAAAATTAATAGGATTAGGTCCTGTTCATATAAAAAATTACAGAGAATTAGAGCAAATAGTAAATCTTATAGAAGAAAAAATGAAAATGTGTAAGGATGGATTATCACTACCCGTTAATGTTAATATTAGTTATTGCCAAGATTCTAAAATACAAAGTACAGGAGACATTTATATAACGGGGAAAGGTGAATATATATCAAAATTAACAAGCAATAATAATGTTTACTTTACTAAAGATGGTAGTGTAGCAAGAGGTGGGCACATAACAGCTAAAAATGAAATAAGGTGTAAAGAGGTAGGAAGTGAAGCAGGCGTTATTACTAAACTACAAATTTTACAAAAGGGAGACATATATGTAGATGTAGCCTATCAAAATACAATATTTATTATAGGTGATAGAGAATATTTATTAGAAACACCAAGTAAAGATATACATGCTTATTTAGATAAAAAAGGAGAGATTACCGTAGAAAAGTTTGTATTATAGGAGGTTAATTTAGTAATGGATATAAGTGAAGCTAAAGTATTAATATTTAAAATAAATGGAGAATACTATGCCGCAGATATCATGGAAATAGAAAGAATACTAGGTTATGAAGAACCTACAAATTTACCGGATGCACCAAGTTTTGTTCAGGGAGTTATAAACTATCAGGGGAAAATATTACCTGTAGTTTCTCTTTCAAGAAAATTTAATTTAAGAGAAGAAGAAATTAAAAATGAAGCTAAAATAATAGTAGTTAAAGAGGAAGAAAATAAATTAGGTATAATAGTTGATGTGGTTTCAGAGGTTAAAGACGTAAAATTAGATAATATAGAACAGCCACCAGAAATTGTAGCAGGTATATCCAAAAGATATATAAAAGGATTAATAAAAATAGAAAATAAAATAATAATATTTTTAAATTTATCAACTATACTAACAGAAGAAGAAAAATCAATGATATAGTTGAGGGAGTAATTGTATGGATATAAAAGAGATAAAAGTGGGTATTGCAGATTTAAATGTAGGTAAAAATCCTGATAAGATAATAACAGTAGGACTAGGTTCATGTATAGGAATAGCATTATATGATGGAATAAAATGTGTAGGAGGACTTTCACATATAATGCTACCAGATAGCACTCAATTTAGTAAGGTTACAAACCCTATGAAGTTTGCAGATTTAGCTATACCTATATTAGTAGAAAAAATGGAAAAATTAGGAGCGAGAAAAAATGCATTAAAGGCTAAAATATGTGGCGGAGCATCTATGTTTAATTTTTCAGATAAAAGTATGGTAATGGATATAGGAAATAGAAATGGGAAAGCAGTAAAGGAAAAATTAAAGGAACTATCTATACCATTGCTTGCAGAAGATATAGGTGGAAACAAAGGAAGAACTATGATATTTGATACCTCCACAGGAAAAGTATATATAAAAACTGTAGGCTTAGGAACTAAAGAAATATAGATAAGTTATTGGAGTGATTCATTTGAATAAAATTAAAGTTTTAGTAGTAGATGACTCGGCTTTAATGAGAAAAATAGTATCAGATATGATAAATGAAGAAAATGATTTAGAAGTAATAGATACAGCTAGAAATGGAGAAGATCTATTAGAAAAATTAAAAAAAATAAAGCCAAATGTAATAACATTAGATGTAGAGATGCCTAAAATGGATGGAATAGAAGCTTTAATAAATATTAAAAGGCTTTATAGGGATATACCAGTTATTATGCTTAGTAGTTTATCTAAAAAAGGTGCAGGATTAACTATGGATTGTCTTCAAAAAGGAGCCTTTGATTTTGTACCTAAGCCATCAGGGGCTATATCTTTAGATATAAATAAAGTAAAAGAAGAGTTAGTAGAAAAAATAAGAGCAGCTACCAATGCTATAAAAAATAATTACACTTCAGATATTTTAAAAACAAACGAAAAAATTAATGTTAAAAAAGTGGAAGAAAAAAAATACCCTATAAAAAATACTATTTCTTCAAAAAAAATAGAAGCTGTGGTTATAGGAGCTTCAACAGGAGGTCCTAAAGCATTATATTCTGTAATAACAGCTTTCCCAGAAAGAGTAGGTGTGCCAGTATTTGTAGTTCAACATATGCCAAAGGGATTTACAAAAGCTTTTTCAGAAAGATTAGATGCTAATAGTAAATTAAAAGTTGTAGAAGGGCAAGATGGACAAACTATAGAGAAGGATACTGTCTATGTAGCTCCAGGAGGATTCCATATGGAGGTAGGAAAGGATAGAAAAATACATCTAAACATAGAACCAACCTTGTGGGGAGTAAGGCCAGCTGTGGATAAGTTATTTAAATCAGCCTCTGAAGTTTATGGCAGCAACTTAATAAGTGTTGTATTAACTGGTATGGGAAGAGATGGAGCAGATGGAACAGCTTATATAAAAGATAGAGGTGGTATAACCATATCAGAGGATGAATCTACCTGTACTATATATGGTATGCCAAAAGCAACTTATGAAACAGGAAAGGTGGATTTCGTAGTACCACTTTATAATGTTACAGATACAATACTGAAAAATATTTAATTTTGGAGGGAATTATGGATTTAGAATATTTCGAGGAGTGGGTATTAAAGGATTTTGGAATAAATTTAAAAGCCTATAAACAAAATCAGCTTCAAAGAAGAATATTAAGTTTGATGTCAAGGGTTGGTGTAAATTCCGTAGAAGAATATATTAGCTTATTAAAGAAAGATAAGGATCAAAGGATAAAATTTCTAGATTTTATTACTATAAATGTATCTGAGTTTTTTAGAAATCCAGAAATATTTGATGAATTGGAGAAAAAAATAAAAATAGAGCTTTTAAATAATACATCAGGGCCTCTAAAAATTTGGAGTGCAGCCTGTTCAATAGGGGCAGAACCCTATTCTTTATCTATAATAATGGATGAAATATCACCTAACAAAAAACATAAAATAATAGCTACAGATTTAGATATGACCATATTACAAAGGGCCAAAGAAGGTATATACGCACAGGCAGAAATTAAAAATGTGAAAAAAGAAAGACTAGAAAAATACTTCACAAAAGAGGGAGAAAAATATAAAATAAAATCATCTATTAAAAATGTAGTTACATTTAAAAAACATGATTTAATATTAGATAATTATGAAAAAGATTTTGATCTTATAGTTTGCAGAAATGTGGTTATATACTTTAATCAAGACATAAAGGACAATATATATAAGAAATTTTCAGAGTCACTAAAAAAGGGGGGCTTACTTTTTGTAGGAGCTACAGAAAGCATTTATAATTATAAAGATTATGGTTTTGAAAAGGTGTCTACATTTATATATAGAAAAATATAAGGGGGAAATAACATGGATACATCACAATACATGTCAATGTTCCTAGAAGAATCTATGGACAATTTACAAACATTAAATGACTCCTTACTTCAATTAGAACAAGAGCCAGATGATATAGATAAACTAAATGAAATATTTAGAGTTGCTCACACCATAAAAGGAATGGCAGCTACTATGGGTTTTAATGAGATGGCAGAGCTAACTCATAAAATGGAAGACGTACTTTCTAATTTTAGAGAAGGAGATTTAAAAGTAACACAGAATGTAGTTACTGTACTTTTTAAATGTCTAGATACTCTAGAACAAATGGTAAATAATATATCAGAAGAAGTAGACGAAAAAGTTCCAATAGACCACATAATAGAAGAACTAGAAAAGGCAGCAAAGGGAGATATAAGTTCAGAAGAGCAAAAGGAAGAGGATATAGAAACTATAGAGGAAAACAAAAGTGAAGAAAATTCTACTATACCACTAAATGAGTATGATCTAAATGTTATAAAACAAGCAGAAGATAAAGGATTTAATGCTTATGAAATAAAAATAATATTAAGTGAAAATACTTTGTTAAAATCTGCAAGAGCTTTTTTAATTTTTAAAAACTTAGAAGAGTATGGTGAAGTAATAAAATCCTTACCTATAGCAGAGGATATAGAAAATGAAAATTTTGATTTCGAAATAGACTTAATATATTTAACTACTAAAGGTAAAGAGGAAATTTATGATATTTTGGAAAATATATCTGAAGTAGATAATGTTATGGTCGATAATGTAGATGTACAGTTAAAAAGGGAAGAAAAAATAGAAAGTAAAGAAGTAAAAGAAAAAGTAAAAGAGCAAATAAATAATATAGATACGAAAAAACCAGAGGAAGAAAATACAGATAAAAAAACTAAAGTAGAAGAAACTAAACCAAAGACTAATAAAAGGGTAGCAAAACCAAAGGAAAATAATCATAAAAAAGCTCACCAATCCGTAAGAGTAGATCTAGAAAGACTAGATAAATTTATGAATATGGTTTCAGAGCTTGTAATTCATAGAACTAGATTAGAACAAATAAGCACTAATCATAAACTGACAGATCTAAATGAGACTTTGGAACAAGTAGCAAGAACTACCTCTGATTTGCAAGATTTGGTTATGAAAATAAGAATGCTTCCTTTAGATATAGTATTTAATAGATTCCCAAGAATGGTTAGAGACCTTTCCGTAGAATTGGATAAAGAAATGGAACTTATAGTACAGGGGGCAGACACAGAATTAGATAGAACAGTAATAGACGAAATTGGAGAACCTCTAATCCATTTAATAAGAAATGCAGCAGACCATGGCGTAGAACCAAGGGAGGAAAGAGTAAAAAAAGGTAAAGATCCTATAGGTAAGATAAGATTAATAGCTTATCAAGAAGGAACAAAAGCTGTTATAAAAGTAGAAGACGATGGTGGCGGTGTACCTGTTGACAAAGTAAAAGCTAAAGCAGAAAGAATAGGTATAAATACCGAGGGAATGTCAGATAATGATATAAGAAATTTAATATTTGCTCAAGGATTTAGTACTAATGAAAAAGTAACAGACATATCTGGTAGAGGAGTAGGTATGGATGTAGTAAAAACTAAAATCACTGCATTAGGTGGTACTGTAGATCTTATAAGCGAAGAAGGAAAGGGTTCCTCTTTTATAATAAGACTTCCTTTGACGCTACAAATAATACAAGCTCTTTTAGTTGAAGTTGGAAGTGAGACTATGGCTATATCCTTAGGCTATATAGATAGAGTAATAGATTATGAAAAAGATATAGTAAAGAAAACTAATAATAAAGAAGTTATAATATATAGAGGTAATGTAATACCATTTGTTAGAGTAAATGAAAAACTAGGACTTAAAGAATCAGAAAATGATAAAAAATATATAGTAATAGTTAAATCAGGTGAAAAAACTGTAGGACTTTTAGTAGATGGTCTTTTAGGTCAAAAGGAGATAGTTATAAAGCCATTTGGTAAAACATTACAGGGGCTAAAAGAATATATAGGAGCAACCATATTAGGAGATGGACTTGTAACATTAATCTTAGACGTGGCAGCTTTAGTATGATAAAATCATAGGAGGGCTTATATATATGGATTACAATAATATGACGCCTCTTCAGCTAGATGCACTTAAAGAAGTATCTAACATAGGGACAGGAAATGCGGCTACAGCATTATCACAACTTTTAGGTAGAAAAATAGATATGAATGTACCGGATATAAACATAGTTCCTTTTGAAGAGGTAATGGCAGAAATAGGAGAGGAAAAAGTAGCTGTAGGGGTATTAGTAAGGGTACTAGGAGATACTCCAGGGAATATATTGTTTGTATTTGAAAAAAGTACAGCATTAGATTTGGTTCATAGATTAACTGGCATGCAAGAGGAAGAATTAAGTGAGATGGGAAATTCAGTAATGTGTGAAATAGGAAATATAATATCCGCTTCATATATGAATGCGATAGCCAGATTCACTAATTTAACCATAACACCATCCGTTCCAGCAGTATCTTATGATATGTTAGGAGCAATATTGTCTACTACCTTTATAGAAGCAGGACAATATAATGAACATGTTTTGGATATTGAAACTGTATTCAAAGAGGATGGATCAGAAATAAGTGGGCATTTTTATTACATACCAATGCCTGGTTCATTAGAAAAAATATTAAATACATTAGGAGTAAGTTAATTTGTATTAATTTGGAGGGAAAGAAAAATGGCAAAAGTATTAATCGTTGATGACGCTGCATTTATGAGAATGATGATAAAAGATATATTAGAGAAAAATGGATTTGAAGTTGTAGGAGAAGCTAATAATGGATTAAAAGCTGTAGAACTATATAAAAAGGAGCAACCAGATGTAGTAACTATGGATATAACTATGCCAGATATGGATGGAATAGAAGCGGTAAAAGCCATAAGAGAATTTGATGCTGCTGCAAAAATAATAATGTGTAGTGCTATGGGACAACAAACTATGGTTATGGATGCTATAAAGGCGGGAGCAAAAGATTTTATCGTAAAACCATTCCAAGCAGATAGAGTTTTAGAAGCTATCAAAAAGGTTATAGGATAAAGTATAAAAGAAATTTAATTTCTTAAAGTTTAAAACTTATAGGTGCATTAGGTAAATTTCTTAATGCACTAATGGTTTATTTTGAGAGGAGGCTTTCCTTTGCAAGTTGTAATATTTAAATTAAATAATGAACAGTTTGCAGTTCAAACTGATAAAATACAAAGTATAAACGATGCTATGGAAATAACTAAGGTTCCAAAGGCACCAACTCACATAAAAGGACTTATAAATTTAAGAGGAAATATTATCTCACTTTTAGATATTAATCTTTTATTAGATATACCAAAGGGAGATAAAAGCCAAAATAATATAATAATATTAGAAATGGAAGATGAACTAGTAGGAATAGCTGTAGATGATGTATATGAAGTTTTAGATGTAGAAGAAAAATTAATAGAAAGATCCTCAGATGAAAGAAGAAAAGAATATATAGAAGGAATAATTAATTTTCAAGATAGAATAGTAACATTAATAGACATAGATAAATTATTATAATTCTCAAAAAGGAAATGAGGGAAATATATGGCAGAAATATTATCCCAGGGTGAAATAGATGCCCTTTTATCTGCTCTATCTTCAGGAGAAATAACACCAGACGAGGTTCCCAAAGAAGAGGAAAAACAAAAAGTAAAACCCTATGATTTTAAAAGACCTCAAAAGTTCTCAAAGGATCACATAAGAACCTTAGAGCTTATACATGATAATTATGCAAGAATAATATCAAATTATTTAACAGCTCAAGTTAGAAGTAATGTGAAAGTTAAGATAGAATCAGTTCAGCAGATAACTTATGAAGAATTTATTCACTCTGTGCCAAATCCAACAATTTTAACTATATTTAAAATGCCACCTTTAAACGGTTCCGTATTATTTGAAACAAATCCTCAATTTGTATTTCAAATGATAGATGTACTTTTAGGTGGTAATGGCAATGGAAACTACAAAATGAGAGAGTTTACAGATATAGATAAAAATATAATGAAACAAATAAACACAGGACTTATAACAAATTTAAAATTAGCATGGGAAGATGTAATGGAAGTGGATGTTGAAATAGAAAGCTTAGAAACTAACCCAGCTTTAAATCAAACTCTAGCTCCAACAGAACCTGTAGCTTTAATAACTTTCTCTGTAGAAATGGGAAAAAGTAATACTTTTATAAATATTTGTATACCATATTTGAGCATAGAAAAAGTTTTAGAAAAACTAGTAGTTCAATACTGGTTTAGAGAAAATGATGAGGAATCAATAGAAGAATCTTCATCTAAGATAAAGGAAAGAATAAATATAGTTAGCATGGAACTAACTGCTGAATTAGGAAGAACTTCAGTTACAGTAGAAGATTTTTTAAGATTGTCTGTAGGGGATGTGGTAGCCTTAGATACTAAAACTGAGGAACCTGTCCATTTATTAATAGAAAAAGAACCAGGTTATTATGCTAAACCAGGAGTTATAGGCAAGAATATAGGGTTACAGATACTAGATCAAATAGATAAGGATGTGGAAAGTTATGAGTAACGGGTTTCTTTCACAGGAAGAAATAAATGCTCTTCTAAATGGAGAGGGAAGCCAAGAGGAGGAAGAAAAAAAGAAGCAACAGATACTGAATTGCCAGAATTGCCTGATCTTACAGATCTTGAAAAAGATCTTTTAGGAGAAGTAGGAAATATATCTATGGGTTCAGCCTCCACAGCGCTTTCAACTATAATAAATCAGCAGGTTAATATAACAACGCCTGTGGTAAGTGTTACAACTTTAGAAAGATTAAAAGATTCTTTTGAAATTCCTAATATAGCTTTAGAGGTAAAATATACTAGCGGTATAGTAGGAGAAAACCTATTAGTTATGAAAATTGACGATGCTGCTGTAATATCAAACTTAATGATGGGTGGAAATGGAATTGTTGAAGGAGAAATAAAAGAATTATCAGAAATAGAAATAAGTGCCGTATCAGAAGCTATGAATCAAATGATAGGTTCAGCAGCTACATCTATGGCCACTATGTTTGCAAGAGAAGTAAATATATCACCACCACTATCAAAGATTTGGTCAGATTTAACAGCACCACTAGCTGAAGGAATAAGTGATGATGAACCAGTGGTTCTAGTATCCTTTTCTTTAAATATAGGTGAGTTAGTAGATAGTAGTATAATGCAGCTTTTACCTATGAAAACAGCTAAAAAAATAGTTGGTATTATGATGGGAGAGGAAAGTATGGATGAACCACCTGTAGAAAACAATTCAACTCCAGCACCAACTGTAGAGGAGAAAAAGCCTGCTAAAACAGTAGAAGCGCCAAAACAAGAAATGGTATATGAGAAACCAATAGAAAGAGAAGCTCCAAAGGTAGAAGTAAAGCAAGCTTCCTTTGAACCATTATCTGTAAGGGAATCTGCAACTACTATGCCTAATAATATAGACCTAATATTAGATGTACCACTTCAAATATCTGTAGTATTAGGAAGAACAAAAATGAATGTAAAAGATATATTAAACTTAGGCAATGGTTCTTTAATAGAATTAGATAAATTAGCAGAAGAACCAGTAGAAATACAAGTAAATGGTAAAAAAGTAGCCTATGGAGAAGTGGTTGTAGTGGATGAAAACTTTGGAGTAAGGATAACTAGTATAGTTAGCAGTCAAGAAAGAATAAAATCTCTAGGAAAATAAAAAGAGTTATAAATAATGAGGGTGTCTGAAAATAAACTAGATTTAATTTTAACACCGCAAAGATAAAAAATACATTTATAAACTTAATTTAGTTAACTAAAAAAGTTTATTACATGTATTTTTTTCTTTATTACATTAAAATTAAATTTATTTTGGGACATCCTTATTTAGTAGTTAAAAGGAAAAGCTATGAATTAAGAAATATAATATTTTAAATTCGTAGCTTTTAAATTTCAAAAGAAAATGTATATTTTATTAAAATTTTATGTTTTTTATAAATTAATATATACTTTATTACGAAAAATATAATATAATAAACTAGGTGTTTATGGTGATTTTAATAGAAATAAATTTATAAATAATGGTAACAATATAAATGAATATTAAATGATTTATATTAGAACTATATTATAAGAAATTTAATATAATTAACTTTACAATTAAAGCAGAAAAATAGAGGGACATTGAAGGATAAAAAGCTATTTTATCACTACTAAAGGGTATAAACCTTAATATAAGCTTTTCGATAATAGTAGTACAACAGGGAAAAACCACAGTTAATTGTAGGTTAAAAATATATTTGGGAGTGTATATATATGAAGATAAATGGAGTAGGTATAACAAATAGTATAAATGCTTACAATGCTAACAAAAAAATAACAGAAAAAGAAGAAGTAAAAAGCTTAAAGGACAAAATAGAAATATCTCATTTGGGTAAAAGTTTAACTACTTATTCTTTAGATGATAAATTTTTAAATGAAAAAGAAAGATTAGATAGAGTAAATGATATAAAAGATAAAATAGAAAAGGGTACTTATAAAATTGATTCAAAATTAGTAGCAGAAAAGCTATTAAATAATATTAAGGAGACTTTTTAATGGAAGAAAAAATAAAACAATCATTAAAAGAAGAGATAAAGGTACTAAAAGAACTTTTAAACCTTCTAGATGATCAACATGAGTTTATTTCCTTTAAAAAAACCTTTGAGTTAGATAAAATAGCCATAGACATAGAAGAAAAATGTAAAGAGTTAGCCCACAAGGAAATGGCTAGACGGAATCTAATAGGAAATACTTCTATGAAAGAATTCATAGCTAACACAAAGGATGAAGAACTTAAGTCTGTATATAAAGAAGCTACAGATTTACTGGAAGAAATAAAACTTCAAAAGGATAGTAATGATATGTTAATAAAACAGGTTATATCATTAACTACGAATATGCTGAGCATATTAAATCCAGATAGGACACCTAAAACTTATGGGCCCTATGGAAGGCGATAAAACAGGCAAGACAAAAGGCTATATAGCCTTATACGGTCTTTGCCTATTTTTATACAAAATAATAATTTACAATTATACTTAATACTACCAATACACAAGACATTAATTAATTATAAACAAGCTATATTATTAAAGCTTTTGTAGTGTAACTACGAAAATAAACATATAACCAAATAGACAGGGAGATGAGAGAGATGTCCGGATTATTCGGAACTTTGAATATAGGTAAAAGTGGTATGTTTGCACAACAGGGAGCAATAAATACTACATCACATAACATAGCTAATGCAAATACTGAAGGGTATTCAAGACAAAGAGTGGAACTTCAAACCACAAGACCTTACTGTAAGCCAAGCATGAATAGTGCTGCAGGCCCAGGACAGGTAGGAACAGGAGTTCAAATAGTAGCCATAAATAGAGTTAGAGATAGTTTCTTAGATTATCAAACAAGGGTAGAATTAGGGGTACAAGGTCATTTTTCTAGTAGACATAAATTTTTATCTCAAATAGAAAATATATTAAATGAACCTACAGATGTGGGAATATCAAAATTATTTGGAAAATTTTTTGATGCTTGGCATGATCTATCTTTAAATGCTCAAGGTTCTAATGCCAAATCAGTGGTAATGGAACAAGCTTCAGCTTTAGCAGATGAATTAAATCATACATTTAATGAACTTTCAAAATTAAAAGAAAATACTCAAAGAGAAATACAACAAACAGTATTTGAAGTAAATAGTATACTAAATCAATTAAACCAATTAAACCAAGAAATTGTACAGGTAAAGGTAGCAGGACAACAACCAAATGACTTAATGGATAGAAGAGACTTATTATTAGATAAGTTAAGTGCAAAGTTTGGTATAGAAATTGATAAAGAGAACTTTGAAGGAATAAATTTAAGTACCTCTAATCACGCAAAGGATTACCAAGATAAAACTTCACCCTTTGGAGGAACACCACCTCAAATACAAGGTAAAGATGGTAAGTTTTACGATGCAAATTTAGTACAAAGAGTAAATCCAGAGGATGTTTATAGATTTTCATATATAAAAGATATAACACCAAAAGATAAACAGAAATTAGGAGGAAATGGGAAATATGAAGTAACTTATTACGTAGGAGGAGATACAAAGTCTGAAGATAACAAAAGAACAATTACAGTTACAATAAATTCTGAGGAAGAATTTAAAAGACTAGATGAGGGTAGAGTTTTATGGACAGATAAAAATGGGGATGTAGTGAAAATTCCTAATAATAGTTCTCCTGACGAGAAGGATAACCAAAGTACTGAAACTATAAAAAATAATGGTTCCTGTGATTTTACAAATTTAAAATTATTTGAACCTCCATCAGGAGAGTTAAAAGGACAAATGTCTGTACAGGAAGAAATAGATAATTATCAAGAGCAATTGAATAAATTGGCTAAGGCTTTAGCTTTTTCTGTAAATGCTATTCATACACAGAGTTTAGATCCTGCAAACCCTAAAGATAAAGCACTAAACTTCTTTATTAACGGAGAGAATCCAAACAATGAAATGGAAATAACTGCAGGAAATATAGCACTAAATAAAGCTATAAAAGAAAATCCTATGAAAATAATTGCGGGAGTAACCCCAAACTCTGGTGAAGGAGACGGAAAAAGAGCTTTAGCTATATCTCAAATAAAGGATGTATTTATGAGTATACAGGATATAAAAAAAGATACGGATAGAAAAAAATTCTTGGAAAAATTCTTTGCACCTAATGATGAATTTCAATTTAATGGTATTACGTTGGATACCATAGGAAAAGATACTAATGGTATGACTATGAATACTTATTTTAACGATATTATAGGTGGTCTTGGTGTGGATGAGGCAGAAGCTAAAAGAATGGTTAAAAATCAAGCTACACTTTTAGCAGGATTTCAACAATCTAGAGATTCTGTATCAGGAGTATCTTTAGATGAAGAATTTGCAAATTTAGTGCAATTTAATCATTGTTACCAAGCCAATGCAAAAATAATAAGTACTGTAGATCAATTATTAGATGTAGTAATAAATGGACTTAAGAAATAGTTGAACGGAGTGGAGAATACAGAGAACAATTGATAAAGAATAATAAAGAGAGAAAGTTTTAATTGGATTAAAAATTTTAGTTTATAGCTTTAAGTTTTTATTATAGACTATTATGTAAAAAAATTGAAAGGGGAAGACTATGAGAATCACAAATAATATGATGGCAAATTCATTTATGACAGACATGAATAATAATTTAGAAAATTTAGACAGAATTAGACAACAGCTAACTTCAGGTAAAAACTTCTCTAAGCCATCTCATGATCCAGCTGGTGTTATAAGAAGTATGCAACTTTATTCAGGTATAGATGCAAATAAACAGTACAACAAAAATATAAGTAATGTAATAAACTGGTTAGACGTTACAGATACAGCTTTGGATCAAGTAGGAAAGCAATTAGGAAAGATAAGAGATAAATTAGAGGAAGCAGGAAATCCAGGCTTTGGTCCAACAGAAAGAAAAGCCTTAAAGGATGAGGTAAATGGAATTATAGCCAGCATGTCCCAAACTTTAAATACTACTTTTGATGGTAAATATATATTTTCTGGTACAAGAGTTACAGGAAAGCCAACAGGGGTACAAAAAGATGGAACTACAAAAAATAATTCTATTGATTATGTAAATAAAGATGGGAGTATGCCTTTAGATCCAGCCGGTGATGAATATAAACAAATGGAACAAAAATTAAAGGCAGAAATATCTGAAGGGGTAGTTATGGAATATAATGTAACTGCTACAGAGGTTTTAGAAGGTGGAGGAGACTTAAGACAGTATTTGGAAAATATAGTAAATCACCTAGACAGTGATGATCCTAATGAAATAAGCAAACTATATGGTGATGACTTAGGGAATATAGATAAGGCTTTAGATAATGTACTAAGAATAAGAGCAGAGGTAGGAGCAAAACAAAACAGAATGGATGCAGCAAAGGAAATGAATAAAGAAACAAACTTTAATATGACAGAAATTTTATCTAATATAGAAGATGTGAATTTAGTAGAAAAAAATATGGAATATGCTATACTTCAATCTGTTTATATATCTTCTCTTCAAACAAGTGCAAAAGTTTTACAACCAACACTAATGGACTACTTAAGGTAGAAAACAATTAGCAGAGGACAGAGTAGAGAGTACAGATGACAATATAGAAAACAAAGTACACAGGATAGAAGATAAATAATTTTAGTATAGAGAGTGGGGTAAGTATGAAGTTAAATACGAAATATCATGGATGTATAGAGTATGAAGAAAGGGATGTAATCTATTTTCAAAAGGGTATACCAGGGTTTGAGGAATTAAAGGAATTTATAATATTTCCTGTGGAAGATAATGATGTGTTTTCAGTTTTTCATTCTATAGAAAAGGAAGATATGGGTATTATAGTTACTTCTCCTTTTAATATAGAAAAGGAATATGAAATACAATTGGAGGAAGAACAAATAAAAAGTCTTAAACTACAGGATGAAAAAGATACATTGGTCTTAAATACAGTTACCTTAAGTTCAGATATAGATAAAATAACAGCAAATTTAAGAGCTCCCATTGTTATAAATATAAAAGAAAAAATAGGGGAACAAATAATAATAAATAGTGATAAATATAAAGTGAAACATCCACTATTTAAGGAGGAAGCTTAATGCTAGTTATAACTAGAAAAAAAGGAGAGTCTTTTTTAATAGGAGATGATATAGAGATAACTGTAGTTAAATTAGATGATGGTTCTGTAAAATTAGCCATAGATGCCCCTAAAAAATTAACTATACTAAGAAAAGAACTTTATAATGAGGTTCAGGAAGAAAATAAAAAAGCTACTAATTTCAATCCTTCTATTTTGAAAAATATAAAAACTAAATAAAAGGAAGTGTAACACATGGAAGTAAAAGCTATAAGTCAAGGAAGACATCAAGCGTATAATTCTGAAATCATAAATAACGATATAAATTTAGATACTAATGTTGAAAGAATTAAGTTGAATGAAAAACATACTACATTGGATAAAGAAAATACAAAAGAAGTTAAAAATTCTGTAGATAAATTAAATAAGTTATTAGAAGGGCAGGATATACGTCTAGAGTACGAAATTTATGGTAAGTTTAGAGATTTAACCATAAGATTAATAAATACAAAAACAAAGGAAGTAATAAAAGAAATACCACCTAGAAAAATAATAGATATGGTAGCCAAACTATGTGAAATGGCAGGAGTTTTAGTAGACGAAAAGGCATAGTATTGGGAAATAAAAAAACATTTCAACCATTTTTAATTTTATAAGGTGGTGTGGTTATGGAATTTAGATTAAATAAAATAGACTTAGAGGTAAGGGATAAAATAAAGGAACAAACCAAAGAAGGAAAGGTTCATTCTAAGCAAAATATAACCATAAATAAACAGGACAGAGATAATAATTCAAAGGATAGGGGATTCTATGAACAACTAAAAAAACAAAAGAAAAATAAGAATAAAAATATAAAAGTAAAGGCAGTAAAATATGTCAAAGGTGAAAATTTAGACATAGAAGCTACAAAAGAAGAAATAGAAGGAAAAGCTACTATAGTAGGAACTATAATAGATACTAAAAAATAATTTGAAATTTTCCAATATAAGAGGAAGGTGTATTTAATGTATACAGCTAATGCATACAATACTTATAAAAATAATAGCGTTAATTTTGCTTCAAAGGATCAACTGCTTCTAATGTTATTAGATGGGGCTGTGAAATTTTCTAAAATAGCAAGACAAGCCATTTTAGATAAAGATATAGTGAAAGCTCATGAAAATTTAGTGAAAACTCAAGATATATTCTATGAATTAATGGCAACTTTAGATGTTAACCAAGCTGAAACTTGGGGACATCAACTTATGTCAATTTATGAATTTATAGTAAGAAGACTTGGTGAGGCTAATATAAAAAAAGATACTAAAATAATGGATGAAGTTATACCATTAATAGAAGACATAAGAGATACATGGTATGAAGCTGAAAAGTTATCAAAGCAAATGAAATAAAAAACATGAGGGGGAATAATTATGCCTATGAGATTACCTGGACTTGCTACAGGAATGGATACAGATACTATGATAAAAACTATGATGAAACCCTATACTATGCGTGTAGATCAAATGAAACAAAAATCACAAATATTATTATGGCAGCAGGATGCCTATAGAAACGTAATGGATGGAGTATCAAATATAACTAAAAAATATTTCGATGTATTAAATGGTGACAACTATATGTTATCTTCAAAGAATTTCTCTAGTTTAAAACCATCAGGAATACCAGATACTTCAAATATTAAAATAAATGCAGGAAGCGGTGCTATATCAGGAAATTATTCATTAAAGGTTACAGAATTAGCAGCTAAGGCTGAAGCTATAGGAAATAATGCTGTAAACATCAAAACATTAAGTGAAGGTGATTATGGCATAAAAATAGATGCTTCTAATAATAAAATAGTTATAGATGGCAATGAAATAACATTAAGTGGAAGTAGATATAATAATGTATCAGATATAGCAGCTGAAATAAATAGCAAAATAAATGCAGATGGATCTGTTTTAAAAGATACAGTTAAGGCAGTAGTTAAAGATGGAAGTATAAAAATAGAAAATTTATTTAAAATAGATGATACAAATAAAGAATTAAAAGTAACAGTAGATGGAAAAGAGTATACTGCAGAATTAGCTAAAGGAAACTTTACTTTAGAAGAATTAACAAATTCTATAAATAGCAAATTAAAAGTTGCTAAAGATACAGATGGAAATGTATTACCTGAGGATAAAGGAGTTAAAGCGTCTTTATCAGCAGATGGTAAGAATATAGAATTTACAGGAACAACATCACAACCTAATTATTATGTGACTGGAGTTAATTTAGGAGGAACAGCAGGAGGAAGTGGAATTACAGGTACCGATGTAACAGTAGCTAGTAATTCAATAACCTATGCAAAGGAAATAATAGCAGGATTTAATGATACATTTAATGTAAAAATAGGTACTGATGCTTCAAAAACAGTAAAACTAGCGGCAGGAACTATAAATTCAGTAGATGAGTTAAAAACAAAACTTAATGATGCCTTTACTACAGCAGGACTAGGTACTGCTCTAACTGCAACAGTAAAAGATGGAAAGATAGTTCTATCATCTAATTCAGATAAGCAAGTAATAATTACAGGAGAATCAGGGAAAAGTGCTAATTCTTTATTAGGATTACCAGATAGATATGAAATGAATACTAGTTTATCAGAAAAAATGTCTAATATAATAGGTGGAGAAGTTAAATTTACTATAAATGGTGTGGATTTTGATTATGATTTTACAAAAGATTATGATTCAACTACAGCACCAAATGGAGCTAAAAATAAAACTATATCCCAAATATTGGGGGATATATCAGATAAAGCGAAAGTAGATATAAACTATAGTGAAATTAATAAAAAATTTACTATGAGATCTAAAGAGGAAGGTACCAGTGAAAAAATAGTTGCCAGTGATGCTTCAGGTGATTTCTTACAAAATTTATTTGGAAATAGCTCAATAAGTGTACAAGGTAAGGATGCAGAGTTTAATCTTACAACACCAAATGGAACTTCTACAGTAACTAAGCCTACAAATAATTTTACTATAGATGGTGTAAATTATAATATAGAAGGAGCAAAACCAGGGGAAGAAATAAGTTTTTCATTAAGTGGAGATACTGAGGATTCTTTTAATAAGATAAAAGGATTCATAGAGGATTATAATAAATTAGTAGACGAGTTACAGAAAAAGCTTTCAGAAAAAAAATATAGAAAATTTGAACCATTAACTGAAGAACAAAAAAAAGACATGAAGGAAAATGATATAAAGCTTTGGGAAGAAAAGGCTCAGTCAGGTATATTAAGAAATGATTCTGATATACAAAATATGCTTTCTAGTCTAAGAAGGGCTTTCTTTGATTCTGTAGAGGGTTCAGGTCTTTCATTAAAAGAGGTAGGACTGAATACATCTAGTGATTATACACAGGGTGGAAAAATAGTATTTGATATAAATATAGATAAGGATGGTAATAATGGAGAAGCTAGACTTAAAAAACTTCTAAAGGAAGATCCGGATAAAGTATTTAAAATATTTTCAAAACAATCTGATAGCTATCCAAGATATACTCCAGATTTAACTTCAACAGAAAGAAAACAAAGATACAATGAAGAGGGTATACTTCAAAGGATAAATGATATATTTAAGGACTATACAAGAACCACAAAAAATGTTAATGGTAAGATGGGAATATTCGTAGAAAAGGCAGGTATAAAAGGAACTGCATCTGAAATAAATAATAATCTCTATAAGGAATTAGAAAAGAGAGAAAAAACCATAAAGGAAATGGAAGATAGACTTTTAGAACGTGAAAATAGATATTATTATCAATTTGCTCAACTAGAAAAATATATGAGCCAAATGAATTCTCAATCCGCATGGCTTGCCCAACAATTAGGCGGGGGAAAATAAGGGGAAAAATGGATGAATTAAGAAGTAAATTAATAAAGTTTAGAGAAATAACGTTAAATATAATAGATTCTTTGGAAAAGGAAGACTATGATTCTCCAGAGAATTTATTAGAAGAAAGAGAAAATATAACAAAAGAAATAAGTAATTTAAATTACAAAAAAGAAGAGTTTAAAATAATAGGTGAAGAATTAGAGCTATTATTAATAGAAAAGAAATTACAAAATCTTATGATAGAAAAAAAAGCTATGATAAAATTGAAACTAAAAGAGGCTTCTGAAAATAAAGAAGCTAATAAAAATTATAGTACAAAACAATTTAGCACACAAAATATATTAAATACAAAAATATAAAAAATTATAAAGTATAAAAAAAGAAATTCGATATATTTAATGTAAGATAAATGCAAATAAATAAGTTATAAAAATATAAAAAAGGTATAAAGTATAAAAAAAGAAATTCGATATAATTAATGTAAGATAAATAAAAATAAATAAGCTATAAAAACATATAAAGTTTATAAAAATATATACGAAATGTAATGTATAAAGAAAAGTAATTGAAAAAATGCTAGTAAACCTAAATGGTTTAACTATAAATAAAAAAATTGCACAGGGAAGTGCATGTGAAAAACAGGGAGGAATTTAAAATGATAATTAATCACAATTTAAACGCTATGAACGCTCATAGAAATATGGGAATCAACACTGGAAATTCTGCTAAAGCTATGGAGAAATTAAGCTCAGGTTTAAGAATAAACAGAGCAGGAGATGACGCTGCAGGACTTTCAATTTCTGAAAAAATGAGAGCACAAATAAGAGGATTAAACCAAGCTTCAAGAAATGCTCAAGATGGTATATCTTTAATCCAAACAGCAGAAGGTGCTTTAAACGAAACTCACTCAATTCTTCAAAGAATGAGAGAATTATCAGTACAAGCTGCTAACGATACCAATGTTACAGTAGATAGAGAAGCTATACAAGAAGAATTAACTTCATTAACAAATGAAGTTGATAGAATCGCTAAAACAACTCAATTCAACGAAAAGAACTTATTAAATGGATCTTTAGCTACAACAGGTGCTAAACTACAAATAGGCGCAAATAAAGATGCTGATTTAACATTAGAAATTAAGATAAGTGGTATGGATTCTACAAAATTGGGAATCCAAGCAGCAAATGTAAGTGTTAAAGATCATGCTACTGCTCAAACTGCTGTTGAAAATGTAAATAAAGCAATAAAGACAGTTTCAACTGAAAGATCTAAACTTGGTGCATACCAAAACAGATTAGAGCATACTATAGCTAACTTAGATAATGCTTCTGAGAACTTACAAGCAGCAGAATCAAGAGTAAGAGACGTAGATATGGCTAAAGAAATGATGAACTTTAGCAAAAACAACATATTACAACAAGCTGCACAAGCTATGCTTGCACAAGCTAACCAAGCGCCACAAGGAGTTCTTCAATTATTAAGATAATTGTAATTTAATTTTAAAAGAAGTCAGAAGTTATTCTGACTTCTTTTTTTACAATAAAAACTTATTATTAAGGAATTTTTAAAAGGTTCGATAAATAAAATAGGGAAATTATATATTTAGGAGAGAAAAATAATGAAACTTAGCATTGCTATGATAGTTAAAAATGAGGAGAAAAATTTAGAAAGAACATTGATACCTTTAAAAAAACTACAGGATTATATAGATGCAGAAATAATTATTGTAGATACAGGTTCTACAGATAATTCTGTAGACATAGCTAAAAAGTATACAGATAAAATATATTTTCATAAATGGAACAGTGATTTTGGGTCTATGAGAAATCTATCTATAAGATATTGTACAGGAGATTGGATACTTATAGTTGATGCAGATGAAGAATTATATGATATAGAAGAACTTGCAAATTTAATTAATAGTAAAATTTTAAAAAAGTATTATTCAGCATTTATAAAAATAGTTGACTTTAGTCAAAGTATACAAAATTCAGTAAGTAGTGGTGCTATATCTCCATTATTAAGATTGTTTAAGAAAAATACTGTAAAATATGAAGGTATAATTCATGAACAACCTATATGCAGTGAACCTACGTTAGACTCTCAAATAAGATTTATTCACTATGGCTATGATAATAATAATTATGAGTTGATGGAACATAAATTTCAAAGAAATATAAAGTTATTGTTTAAAGAATTAGATGAAAAGCCTAATAGCATATATGTATATTTTCAAATTGCAACTTCTTATCTTATGCATAAAGATTTACAAAAGGCGTTGAAATATATTGAGATTGCTTATAAAAAAGCTAGTAAAAAAGGGTTATGTAATTATATTTATGTTATTGACAAATATTGTCTTATTTTATATACATTAAAAAGTTATGATACTTTAATATATAAAGCTAAAGAGGGAATAAAGTATTGTGATAAATTTATTGATTTTTATTTTTATTTAGGTGAAGCCTATAACAATTTAAATCAATATGATAAAGCTATACAACCATATGAGATGTATCTTGATTTATATAAAAATCGTAATAAAAATGATATATTAGCTGAATTTTCTATAAGTATTTTTACAATAGAATATAAAAATGCAGTAATATATCATTTAGGACTATGTTATTATCAAAATAAATTTTACGAAAAAGCTTTAAGCCTAATATTAACTATTGATGATAATAATTTTATGCATGATAAAATAACAATTATATGCAAGATAATTGAAGATGGTGGTTTATGGAATAAATTTTATATATTAAATAATTTTATAGATATACATAATTATGATGAAATATTAATATTTTTACATAATAATGTTTTTATGGAAAATTTAATAATGATTAACTCTCAAGAAATAGATGGATTTCTAAAAGAAATGCTAGATATAGTTATATACTTTAAAAATAATGGAAATATCAATTATAAACATTTAGAAAAAATAAAAAGAATAATTTCTAGAAACAAAAAACTTTATAGTATTTATGTGTATTATGTTTTAAAATTTGATATAAATGAATTTGATTTTTTTATTAATTATGGTAAGAAAGAATTAAAAAATATATTATCTAAGTTAATTTTTACTTATTATGATTTTGGAAGTTATTTAGAAAATAAATTAAATAATTTTAAAGAATATAATACTATAAGTGTAATTAAACACAACATTATAATGGAAGCTTTATTAAATAGTAGAAAGCTACAAATAGATAAACGTAGAATACTTTTTTTAGATTTTTTAGCAGATAAGTTTTATTCTATAGTGAAGCTTTATAAATTTGAATATATATGTGATAACAAATGGATATTACCTCCAAAAGAAAGATTTATTATAGAATTAAAAGAAGCTATAAGTTATAAGTATATAGATTCTATAAGATATATAAAAAAAATAAAAGATATATTAAATATAGATAAATCATATGTTGATTATATTAAATTATTAATTGAGGAGAATGAGGAATTTATAAGTAATAATAAAATAAAGGCTTTTATGCCAGAACTCGTAAAAAATATAGAAGAGCTTATAAATACTAAAAAATATCAAGAAGCTTATAATAACATTGAAGAAGCTTTATCATTAGTGAAATTTGATTTTGATTTAATGGTGTTAAAGTATAAATTGCTTGTAAATTTCAATTACGAAAAAGAAGCAATGCAATGCTTAAGAGAGATAATACTTTATGGAGATATTGAAAGAGTAACGAAATTAATAAATAATTTATAAAAAACGGAGGGATATTATGGAAAAATCAATAGAGGAACAACAATTTGAAGTTTTACAAAGTGCAGATGAGTATATAGTTAAATTAATTAATGGTATCAATATGTATATGAGTAATATAAAAGAAAGGGAGTATGATGAAGCTTTAAACTTACTGTCATATATACTTGAAGGTATAGATTGGCTTAACGAAGTAGTTAGATTAACAAAAGATATCCAAAAGGAAAATATGGATGAAGAATTAATGAAAAAACAATTAGAAAAGATTTCTGAATATTTAAATATAGAAGATTATGATAGAATATCAAAGTTATTATATGAAGGAATATTACCTTTATTAAACACTTGGAAAGATGTTATAAAAAAATCTATAGCATTTTAATACTAATTTAGAAAGTTCGAGGTGATAAAATGCAAGATATGGAACAATATAAGAGTAAGGTGAAAAAAAATATAGAAAATCTTATAAATAGTAATGCTTTAGAAGATGCTAAAAAGATTATAAAAGAATATAAAGAACTAGTGAATAATGATGTAGATATCTATTCCTTTGAAGGGGTTATAGCTATGTTGGAAGATAATATGGATAAGGCAGAAATAATTTTAAAGCGAGGTAATACTATATGTCAAGATAGTTTTGATATATTATATAATCTCGGCTATTTATATGAATCTGTTAATAACAATGAATTGGCCATAGAGTATTATAAGAAGGCATTAATTAATTCAAATAATGGAAGTGAAGAATATAGTGCTTACAATTCATTAACAAATTTAGGTAGCAAAGATACCAAGGCGGATATTATTGCACAAAAATATTATGAGGATGCAATTAAATTAGATAAGATGGGAAATAGAAGTGATGCAGCATTATATTATGGACTTACGTATAGATATTCAAAAGACAAAGAATTAAAAAATAGAATTTGTCATTTATATGATAAAAATGAAGCCCTAAAAAATATATTTAACGTGACTGCTAATTCTAAAAAGAGAAGATTCATAATCTTATCTTCGTGTGGTTGGAATGATATATATCAGCGTATGCACCATATATCAAGAGCTCTTGTTAAGTTAGGAAATGAAGTTATATATATTACGCCTACCATAGAAGCAAATATTAATAGTGAAAATGTAAGACTAAATGCTTTAATAGAATATTCTATTAAGAATAGAAAAATAGTGGATGGAGTAAAAATATATTCTCCTATTTTAGCTATGTATGATGAAAAGATAATATATAATACTTATACATATCTTATACAGAGGTTATTAGATATGGCTACAGAGGCTAATAAAACTATTATTGTTACTTATATGCCATATCAGATAGGTGCAATAAGTTCATTAAAAGGTAGCTTTGTACATATTTATGATTGCGTGGATGATCATTCTGATTTAGATTATGCTTTTTGGGGAAATAAAAAAGATAATGTGTGGGAACAAGAATTAATGGATAGGGCAGATGCTATAACCACAACAGCTATATCTTTATATCTGCAAAAAGTATCAATTGAGGGAAGGAAAAATGTTTATCTTTCAAGAAATGCTGTTAATGAAGGTGATTTTATATTTTCGGATGAAAATATACCTGAAGATTTGAAGAATATTCCTGAACCAAGAATAGTATATACAGGGGCTATATATGATTGGTTTGATAAAGAACTTTTTTATGAAATAGTAAAATCAAATCCAGATAAGTCTTTTATAGTTATAGGGTTTGGAAATGATAAAATTTTAAAAGAAAAATGTAGTAATCTTTATATATTAGGGCCTAAAAAGCACAATGAATTAAAGATGTATTTAAAATATTGTCAAGCAGGAATAATACCTTTTAAAGATGATATAGATTTGATTATTAATTGTGATCCAATAAAACAATATGAATATATAGCTTGCGGATTACCTGTAGTAACAACATATATGCCAGAATCAACTATAGATAAAATAAATACTTTTCTTGCGAATACAAAAGAAAGTTTTAGTGAAGCTATAGAAAAAAGTATTAATTTAAAAATTGATAAAAATGCTGTTAGCAATTTTCTGTCAGAAAATTCATGGAATACAAGAGCTGCACTATTATGTAATATAGCTGATGATAAAATAAGAGAATCAGAGAGAAATAATTTAATTAAAAATATAGAAAATAAACTAATAGAAATTTGTACTATATACAACTCACCAATTTTTGACACACTTAAAGCAATGTCTTTAAATTTAAAAGATAGTATGAAATCTGAAGAATATTTAGCTAAATGTTACAACAAATCTAAACATAATAGATTTATTGAAAGACAATATCTTATAGCATTACTTCAAAATAATAATATTAATACATTCATAGATGTAGCAATAAATTCAAAAAATATAAAAAATGAATTAAAAGAAGAATTAATTTATCATAAAAAGTTAAATAATAATAAGCTTGTTGAAATAATTTTATATCTATGTATAGGAGGCATAAAGAAAGCTATAATACTTATAAATATATTAGAAGATGAAAACTTTAAAAACTTATATAAATTATATATAAGATTTTTATTCGAAGAAGAAGTTAAAAATAAAGATTTAAAAATTATAGGAGTTAGAGCTAAGTGTAGCCCCGTTTTTAAAATGTTGCAGAAAAATTTAAATGAAAAAAGAGTTATAATTGAAAATTCAAATAAAGATCCATTTATTAGTGTTATAATTCCAACTAGAAATTCAGCTCAAGTATTAAAATATGCACTAATGACTTGTATTGATCAGAATTATGATAATTATGAGATTATAGTAAGTGATAATAGTTCACCTGGAAATAATGAAACAAAAAAATTAGTTAATGAATTAAATTGCAAAAAAATAAAATATTTTAGAACTCCAGAAGAGTATGCAATGAAAGAAAATTATGAATTTGCATATGAGCAATCAAGTGGAGAGTATATACTTTTAATGGGATCTGATGATGGTTTATTATTGCATTGCTTAGAAGTATTATCAGAATTTATAAAAAAGCTTAATAGACCTGGATCTATAACCTGGGATCCTGTAGCATACGGGTGGCCAAATGTCGGAATAAATAGCATTAAGAATGGTTTGTTTATTCCATATCCTAGTCAAAAAAATAATATAAAATTTAGTTACTACGATGAATCAATGTTAAATGCAGTATTAAATTTTAAAGCAAGATATAGTATATTACCAATGTTTTATTATAATTCAATAATTAAAAGAGAATTGGTTGAAGAGGCAAAGAAAACTTCAGGAAAAATTTTTTATGCTTCAGCAGATGTAAGTACAGGAATTATGTTTGCTTATTTGCAAAAAAAATATATTCATGTTAATATGCCTATGACTATTGGTGGATCATCCCAAAATAGTGTAGGTTTATCATATGTAAATGATATTAATAAAAGTGAGTATGATAAGTTTAGATGTGATATGGATCAATTAAAAAAATATAATAATATTACCTCAAAATGTAATTTGTTTTATATGCCAAGCTTTGTAACTGAAGAAACTGCCGTATTAATATCGTTTATAATAGCAAAATCGTTGTATTTAAAAGAGTACAAAAATTTTGATGTTGATATGCATCAATACTATAAAGTTTGTGCAAAACATTTATTCAATGATAATAATCTAGAAACAAAGAAGAAATATTTATATCAGTCAATTAAGGAATATGGAAATAATGAAATTATAAAGTGGTATGAAAAAAACTATATTAACAATAAAGATTTTAAAGGATATACAAATTATGAAAAAGAACCATTAATACCATCATATAGGCCAAATGGAGGATTGGTTATTGATTGTTCTAAGTTTAATGCGAGTAATGTTTTTGAAGCATCAACTTTATATAGAAATATTGTTGGATACTAAAATACTTTTTTATAATATTTTAAATGATAAGGAGAGTTACAATGAATACGTATATAATAGCTGAAATAGGAATTAATCATAATGGAGATATGAATATTACCAAAAAGCTTATTGATACAGCTGTGATAGCAGGGTGTGATGCCGTAAAATTTCAAAAAAGAACCATAGATAAAGTATATACAGAAGAGTATTTAACTAGTCCTCGTGTTTCGCCTTGGGGAAATACTCAAAGAGAGCAGAAAGAAGGATTAGAATTTAATGAAATACAATACGATGAAATAAATAAATATTGTGAGTTTAAAGGAATAGATTGGTTTGCGTCTGCATGGGATATAGGTTCACAAAAATTTTTACAAAAATATAATTTGAAATACAATAAAGTTGCTTCTGCAATGCTTACTAATTATGAGTTATTAGAAGAAATTGCAAATGAAAAAAAATATACTTTTATCTCTACAGGGATGAGTACCTATGATGAAATAGATAAAGCAGTACAAATATTTAGAAAGAAAAACTGTTCATTCGAATTAATGCATTGTAATAGTACATATCCTATGAAAAATGAAGATGCTAATTTATTAATGATAAATAATTTAAAATATAGATATGATTGTAAAGTTGGATATAGTGGCCATGAAACAGGGACATTAGTTAGTATTTCAGCAGTAGCTTTAGGAGCTACATCCATAGAAAGGCATATTACATTGGATAAAAGTATGTATGGTTCTGATCAAGCGGCATCTATTGAACCATATGAACTATATAAATTGGTAAAAGAAATTAGAGAAATAGAAAAAATACTAGGTAATGGGCAAAAAGTATTAAATGAAGAAGAAATGAAAGTAAGGAAAAAGTTGAGAGGGTAGTTTAATGATAAAGACTATAATTTTTGATATAGATGGTGTTATTACAGATGGTTCAATCATAGTAAATGAAGCTGGAAATGAGCAAAAAAAAGTTAACTTAAAAGATATTGATGCAATTTTTGAACTAAAAAGAAGAGGATTTACTATAGCTGCTATAACTGGAGAAAATTCGCCAATAGTTAGCTATTTTAAAAAAAGATTTTCTTGGGATTATTTTTACTATGGAAAAAAGAATAAGATTGAAATTATTAAAGAAATAGAAAAGGCTTGTAAGATAGAGTGTAATGAAATTTGTTATATAGGTGATGGTAAATATGATGTTGAATCATTAAAATATGTTGAGCTAGGTATTTGTCCATCAGATGCTATTGATAAGGCTAAAAATGCAGCTGATATAATACTTCAATATAAAGGTGGAGAAGGGTGCCTTTGGGAATTGATATCGATTTTAGAAAGTTATAATAATAAGGATAATTCAAATAATTATTTTTATAAAAGGCTGGAAGAACATACTAATATTTTTAAAACTATGGCATCTGATGTGAAACTTATAAAAGATATTATGCAAATAGGTGATGAAATTATAGAATTATTAAAAAATAAAAGTCAAGTTTTTTTGTGTGGAAATGGAGGAAGTGCAGCAGATGCTCAACATATAGCAACAGAATTTATTAGTAGATTTTATAAAGAAAGGAGAGCACTTAATGCTGAAGCGTTAACAACAAATACATCTACGTTAACAGCTGTAAGTAATGATTATAGTTATGAAAGAGTATTTGTAAGGCAATTAGAAGCTAAGGCAAAAAAAGGAGATATGATTATAGGGATATCTACTAGCGGCAAGTCTAAAAATATTATTGAAGCATTAAGATTTGCAAAAGAAGAAGGATTAATTACAGTTATGCTAATGGGAGATTATAAGAATGATTGCTTAGAGGAAATTACAGATTATATTATTAAAGTTCCATCAAAAATTACTCCAAGGATACAAGAAGCACATATATTTATTGGACATTTAATTGCAGAATATGTTGAACATAAAATTTTTGAAGGAGATAGTATAGATGATTAAGTTATCAGATTATGTATTTAAGTTTATAGAAGAAAAAGGTATCAAGCATGCATTTATGCTACCTGGTGGAGGCGCCATGCATTTAATAGACTCTATTGGAAAATCTAAGATAGAATATATATGTTGTGGACATGAACAAGCTGTAGCAATTGCAGCTGAAAGCTATGGGCAACATACAAATGACATAGGAGTTGCATTAGTAACTTCTGGCCCCGGGGCTACTAATGCTATTACAGGAGTTACGGCAGGATGGATAGATTCAACTCCAATGTTTATAATATCAGGGCAAGCCAAACGTTCAGATTTAATAGGTAGTAGTGGAGTTAGGCAAATGGGGTCACAGGAAGTACATGTAATTGATATGGTAAAATCAATTACAAAATATGCAGTACAAATATTGGATCCCAAAGAGATAAAATATCATTTGGAAAAAGCATATTATGAAGCTACAACTGGGAGAATGGGACCTGTATGGTTAGATATTCCTTTAGATGTTCAGGCAGCAATGATTAATGAAGAAAAACTTATAGGTTATAAAGAACAAAATGGATATAAATGTAATTTTAATATAGAAACGGAAGTAAAAGAAGTAGTAGAATTATTTAAATATTCAAGAAAGCCTTTAATTTTAGCTGGAAATGGAATTAAACTTTCTAATGCAGAGCAAGAATTTTATAAATTTATAGATAAACTGCAAGTACCAGTACAAACCACTTGGAAAACAGTAGATTTAATAGAAGAAAATCATCCATTATATGCAGGACATCCAGGTATTATGGGAGATAGGGGCGCTAACTTTGTATTGCAGAGTTGTGATTTGTTGATTATTCTTGGAAGTAGATTGGATACTAGTATTACAGCTTTTAATCATGCAAATTTTGGAATAAATGCAAAAAAAATAATGGTTGATATAGATGAACATGAAATTGATAAAATGAAGATTGATATAAAAGTTAAAGTGGTTTCAAATGTTAAAGATTTTATTTTGAAATTAAACTCAAAAACAGATGAAATAGTAAAAAGTAAAATTTTAAATAAAATAGATGAAAATAATAAATGGTTAATTTATTGCAAGAATATAAGAGAGAAATATCCTGTAGTTACAGAAAAACATGTAAAACAAAAAAAATGTGTTAGTGCTTACTATTTTATAGATGAGTTATGTAACAGACTTACTTCGCAAGATATTATAGTACCAGAAAGTTCAGGTGGAGCAGGGGAGATTACATATCAAGCTTTTAAAGTAAAGAAGGGCCAAAAAATTAAAAATGCAGCTGGGCTTGGTTCAATGGGATTTGGATTACCTTATGCTATAGGCTCTTGTTTATCTAATGGCAGAAAAAGAACTATACTTATAAATGGAGATGGAGCTTTTCAATTAAATATTCAAGAATTAGAAACAGTTAAGAGGTTAAATTTACCAATTAAAATATTTATTTGGAATAACAATGGATATGCGAGTATAAGAGCAATGCAAAGAAACATTTTTGAAGGACATTATGTAGCTAGTGAAGAAGGTAGTGGACTTACAATCCCAAACTTAAGGAAAGTTGCAGAAGCTTATGAAATACAAACTTTTATGGCTAGAGATAATGAAGAAATGGTAAAGATTTTGCCACAAGTATTAGAAAGTGATGGGCCAGTATTATGTGAACTTATGATATTGCCTGAAGAAACTGTATCACCTAGAGTAAAGTCTGTTAAGTTGGAAAATGGTAGTATGATTTCAAAGCCATTAGAGGATATGTGGCCGTTTTTAAGTGAAAATGAAATAAATGAAAGTATATTTATTTAAAAATATGGGAGTGTGATTTTCCATGATAATAGAAAGTCTTAGTGAAGTATTTGAAGAAAATATTAAAAAAAAGGTTATAAAGAAAGATGTTATTATTTATGGTACAGGAACAATAGCAAAAGAAGTATATGAAGTTTTGATAAATAGTAAATATAATGTAAATTGTTTTATTAATATGAATCTAAATTATACTAATGAAGTTAAAGGTTTAGCTAAAATTAAAAGAGCAGACGATAATAAAATTACAAGTGAATTAAAAGAAAAAACAACAATAATAATTTCTATATTTAATTCATACGCTGATGTTCATACAATAATATCTCAATTAAAAAAGTTAGGATTTAAAAATATTATTTGTTTTACAGAATTAATAGATATTTTTGAAAATAAATTCAAGGAAAGATTTTATTTAAATAAGAAAATAGATCTATTTAAAGATAAAGAAAAAATATTACACATAGAAAATATTTGGAATGATGAAAAGAGTAAACAACTGTATAACTCTATCGTGAAATTTAGATTGTACAAAGACTATAAATATTTATTAGCAAAGGATTCATTAGAAGAACAGTATCTACCTAAAGATATAAAAAAATTATATAATCAACAAAATATACGATTTATTGATTGTGGTGCGTTTGATGGAGATACTATAAAAAATTTTTTGAATGAAAATAAAAAAATAGATTCTATTATTGCATTTGAACCAGATATGGGTAATTATAAAAATTTGATAAGTTCAATAAGAGAAATAAAACTAGAACATAAACATAGTAGAATCAGTGCATTTCCATGTGCAGTATATTCAGATACAGCACATTTAAAATTTAATATGGAAGGATCGACAGGGAGTAACATTTCTGATTTTGGATTAAATATAGTACAATGTGTTTCAATAGATCAATGTATAGGTGACTTTAAACCGACATATATAAAAATGGATATAGAAGGTTCAGAGTATGAGGCACTTTTAGGAGCTAAAGATACTATATATTCTTCAAAACCTAATTTAGCGATTTGCTTATATCATAAACCTAATGATTTATATGAAATTCCTCTATTAATAAATAGTTGGAATTTGGGATATAAATTTTATTTGAGAATGCATTCTTATAGTGCTTTTGATTTAGTTTTGTATGCGGTAATATAGTTTATGACAATAAAATTATAGAATTTAGTAAACTAATTATGAAAAAAGTTTAATATTTGATGGAATTACTTGTTTCTTGAAATTTATATAGATTTTATTATTTTATAGTAAACATATTTGCAATAAAATTAATTTTTATAGGTTAATCCAAGATATTAATAAAGATTGAATACTTAGTTTTCAATGCTTGTTTTAAATATTTCATTGCATTATTAGATATGTCATTAGATATAGCAGTAATCTGAGCCTTATGGTTTAATAAAATATGTTATTAAAATATTTATAATCATAATTAAAAACATATTTAATTTTAAATTTAGTTGTTACAGAGCGAAAAAACAATTCATGTTTATATCGTTATATTAACATTTTGCTTCACTTCTTTGTTTTTATAAAATATAGCTTTTACATTTAAGACAGTAACTTTTATTATCTTTGTTCATTAATTTTTATGTTGTCTAAAATGTAGTAATTTTATTGTAAAATAATTATATATCAAGAAGTTAAAGAACTCAATGTTAATATAATTTAGTAAATCTAAAATATAAGATAGGAGAAATTTTAATGGACAAATTTCTAAAGTATGATGATTTTAGCAATATTAGAACTATAAAAAATTTAGATAAATATGAAAAAATTGTTCTATTTGGTGCAGGACAAACTAGTTATGAAACTATTAAATTATTAAAAGAAAAAAATATAATTTGTCTATTTGATAATGACTGTAATAAGTGGGGAACTAAAATAAAGGGTTATAAAATAAATGCGCCTAATGAAATAACTAGTATAGTAGATACTAAAACTGCAATAGTTATTTCATCAGTTTCATATCAATATGAAATAGCAGAAGATTTAATAAAAAGATTTAATATTAAACAAGAAAACATATTTTCTTATACCAGTGAGTATTGTGAAAAAAATATATATAATATAGAAAAAATAAAGAATAATCTTGAAAAAATAAATGCAACCATTAATTTGTTAGAAGATAATGAATCAAAAGAATATGTAACAAATAGCATTATGCTAAGATTAACAAGAAATCCATTATACGGTAAAAGTAATGAAAAAATAAAGAAACCATATGAGTATTCTGATATAGTATTTCCTAAAAAAGGAGATTATATTGTAGATTGTGGAGCCTATATTGGAGATACAGCAGAAATTTTTTTTAATAAATTAAATGGAGAATGTAAGATATATTGTATAGAACCTTTTAAAAGATCATATAGTAAACTTATTGATAATATAATATCAAAGAATATGAAAGATAGAGTAAAATGTTTTAATTATGCAGTAAGTGATAAAAAATCAATAGATTTCATTACATGTAATGAAGATGAATTAGCAGTAACTGCTAATATAAAAAACAAAAAAGGAATAATATTTAATAAAATAAACATGGATAAATTAGATAATATATTAAAAGATATTCAAAAAATAAATTTTATAAAAATGGATATTGAAGGTGAAGAAATTAATGCACTATATGGTTCTAAAGATATAATAAGAAAATTTAAGCCACATATGATGATTTCTGCATACCATATGGTAGAGCATATTTGGCAAATACCAATCTTACTTAAAGAATTAAATCAAACCTATAAAATATATGCAGGACATCAGCCTAATGCTCCATTTGAAATTGAATTTTATATTGGAAGTTAATAGAGTGAGGATGAGTAAGAATAATGAAAAAAATATTAATAACTGGTTCCAATGGATTTATTGGGAAAAATTTAGTTGACAATTTATCAAATTTATATGATGTATGTGCTCCTAAAAGAGAGGAACTTGATTTGCTAAATACTAATATTGTAGAAAAATATTTAAAATTAAATAAATTTGATGTAATTATTCATGCTGCTAATACCAATTCAACAAGAAATATTAAAACTACAAATTATGAAGTTTTAGATAGAAACTTAAAAATGTTTTTTAATTTAGAACGATGTAAAGAACATTATGGGAAAATGTATTACTTCGGATCAGGGGCCGAATATGACATGAATAACTATAGACCTATGATGAATGAGGAATATTTTGGGGAATACATTCCTTCTGATGCTTATGGATTTTCTAAATATGTAATGTCCAGAATATCAGAACAAGATAATAATATATATAATCTTAGACTATTTGGTGTATTTGGTAAATATGAGGAATGGGAAAGAAGATTTATATCAAATGCCATTTGTAGATGTATTTATGATTTACCAATAACAATAAGACAAAATGTATATTTTGACTACCTTTATGTAGATGATTTAGTACAAATTATGAAGTTTTTTATTGAAAATACACCAAAAAGAAAACACTATAATGTCTGTACAGGGAAAAGAATAGATTTATTAAACATTGCTAAAAGAATAATTTTTGTAAGTAATAAAAATTTAGATATCATAATAAAAAAAAATGGATTAAAGCCAGAATATACAGGTAGTAATTATAGGCTATTAGATGAGATTGGAGAAATAAAATTTACACCTTTGGATGTTGCTATAGAAAGATTATATGAATATTATTTAATAAATAAAAATTATATAAGTATTAAAAAAATGATTGAATAAAGAGTCTTATGTGGAAGATACATACAAATATTATGTTATGGAGTGTGATATTAATTTTATGAATAAAACTTACTTTAACATAAATGAAAATACAAAATTCATTATTTATGGAGCAGGATTGTTGGGTAAAGATATATATGATAAATTAATAAAGAACAATTTTAAAGTTACTGCATTTTTGGATAGAAGAGCAGAAAAAGTAAATATGCAATTAAAGATAAAAGTTTTTTATCCACAAAGTGATTCGATTAATATAGAAGAAAAAGAAAATTCAGTTGTGATTATATCTTTAGCAAATGTTTTTGAACATCATGATATTGCTAAATATTTATATAGTTTAGGATATAAAAATATATTATATAAAGAGAATGTTTTAAACAATTTATATTCTGAACATAACAATAACCTTAATAATTGCTATGAAAAATTATTGGAGGGAAAAACCATTATTAATAAAAAAATACCTACATTTCCAACATTGTATAAACATGAAATAAATAATAGAAAATCATTTTTAATAAAAGATGATAACTTAGAAATTATTACATATTTGCCATCAGAATTAATTTTTACAGAAAAGAAAAAAAATATAAATGTTCTGGATAATAAGTTTTCAAAGTATTACGATCATAGTGTATATTTTTCTATACCAGCTATAAGCTTATTTAATACATTTGAAGGTAAGATTAATTATGACTTAGATAATTATATTGAATTTTATAAAACATCTCATTCTAAATTTTCTCACATTGATAATGATGAAGCAATGAGGCATATTAATGATAGATTTAAGGTATATAATTATATGTCATTAGCATTAAATATTAATAAAGGATTTTTTGAAAAAAATCCAGTTAAAGTAGAATGGAATGATAAAGGATATTTTAATATCATCGATGGATATCATAGAACGGTATTTTTTTTAGTAAAAAATTTATATAAAATACCATGCAAAATTAAAAAATCTGAATATGAAAAGTTTATTAATATGAAAAAATTGGAATTATGTACAAATTATATGAAAAGAAACAAAATAGTTTCAACAAATTCTCATATTACTCATCCATATTTTTATTTTTATAAAAATAAACAGCAAAATATTGCATCCAGAAAACTAGCATCCATTTGTTATTATTTAGCACAACAGAATATTGATATTAAGAAACAAACTCTTTTAGATGTTAATTCTGATATATCATATTATACTCAATTTTTTAGTAGAATGGGACTTAATGTTGTTTCTATTGAAAAAGATATTATTAAGTTTAACTTAGCAAAGTTGCTTAATGAATTATTTTATTGTAATTCAATAAAAATGATTAATAATGATATTAGTGAAGTTAACGATTTAAAACAATGTGATATTTCTTTAATGATATCTTTTACAAATAAATGTATTTATACTGAATCAGGCATAGAAATTTTAAAAAAAGTAGACAAGTTAACTAAAAAAATGATGTTTTGGGAGTCAAGTTATAATTACAAACATGAAGTGAAGTGGATTTTAGAAAATACTACATTTACAAATTATATAAATATAGAAAAGTTTTTTGGAGAAAGAGGTTTTTCACAATTAGGGGTTTTCATTAAAGGAGACATGAAATAGAGGAGAAAGTAAATATGAGAGAAGTTTTTAAAATAGATAAGAATTCTAAAATTTTAATATATGGTGCAGTAGCTAATGGACAAAAAATTTGTAATGCTTTTAAGGGAGAAGGTTACAATATTGTTGGTTTTATAGATAAACGTGCATGTGAAATAAAACAAGTTTTTGGATTACCAATATGGACGTTAGAAAATATTCCGAAATTTAAAGAAGTAGTGGTAATAATAACCATAAAAAATGTTTTTGAACATTGTAAAATAGTTAGGGATTTGATTGATAAAGGAATACACAATATAATTTATTGTCCTGAAGTATCAAAATCCATCTATGATAATGAAAGTATTAAGAAGATGTCAAGTATATATAATAAAATAATAAATTTAAAAGATGAGGTAAATAAAAAAGAAATAACTCAATTAAATTTAAATTTTATACCTAAAACTAAAGAAATTACTTTATATGAGTTTAAAGATTATGGATTAATTAATAAAATTGAAAACGATATGTTAATAGCTTATATTCCTGTTGAAATGATATATACAGCACAAAAAATAGATGAATTTGATTATAATTGGGAAGAAAAAAATATATTGACATTACCACATATTTCATTATTTGAATACTTCGATGGAAAAAATAGCTTGTATAAAAATCAATATATGGATTTTTGTATATATACAGCTAAATTAAATAATATAAATATAACAGAAATGTGGAAAGAAAATATAATTAAAAGTAGACATATAGTTTATACTGAGATGTGCAAATCACTTGAAATGGATAATGAATTTTTTATTAATAATGCACAAGTTGCAGTATGGAATAGAGAATATAAATATTTTAACTTGAATGGTGGACGACATAGAGTAAGTTTTTTGTGTGAAAAAAATTACGAAGTTGTACCTTTAAAAATTAATGCTAAATATTATAATACATATTTAAATTATGAAAAATTAAATAATGTAATTAATTTTATAATAAAAAATAAAATTGATTTAGTTAATACCCCAATACCACACCCATATTTTTATAGGTTTCCAGCTAGAAAAACAAGATATTTGAACTTAATTATTAATACAATTACTAGATTTATATCAAGAAATATGCTTAAAGAGTTTGGAAAAATAGAATTTAAAAATTTATCATTTTTACATATTGGATATGATGATGGGGCCTTAAAAAGACATTTTTCAAAAATGGGATGTGATGTAATAGGTTATGGTGAATGTGGAGAATTTGAATCATTATTAAATAATTTGTTTTATGTTGATAATATTAATTATTTGCATTATGATGAATTAAAAAGTTATGATATAGTTTATATTGGAGAAGAAGGAACTTTTATTGATGATGACTTACTTAAAAATATATTGAAAAATAGCCAAAAATATATTTTTATTGAGTCAAATAAAGATGATTTTACCAATATAAAAAGAAAAGTATTGTCTTTGCAAAGCGAATGTAAATATTTTGTTCTTAAAGAATTTTATACTCATAATTCCAATATAGAATTAGGAGTTGTTTTGATTTGATAAATAAATTAAGTTATAAAGAAAATAAAATAATAAAGTTAACAATTGATGAATTAGAAAAAAAATATAATTTTAAAGTATTATTTGGTAGTATTATAGGCAGTAAATCTATGAATTTAGATAATAGTACAAGTGATTTAGACTTCTATTTAATTTATGAGTCTCATAAAAATAATAATAAAAGCCAAATAAAGAAAAATGAAAAAATAAATTGGTTGTTTTCACCAAATGTTGATATTATGTCAAGAAGCATTAATTATAATAAAAGAGATAAATTAAATGTTAAAATAGACTTTGCATGTTATGAAATATGTAGAGTTTTAGATGAAGTTAAAAAATATGGTGTTTACAATAAAAATTTTCCTACTTATAATTATAGAAATGGAATTAGTAATGATGACGGTCAATTCTTAATATTTAGAATTCTTTCTTCAGATTATTTATGGGACAATAATTATATACAATCAAATTATGAAAAATTACATAATACTTTTATTAGAATAAATATTTTAGATTATTATTTTACAAGAGCTAAAGGTAACTATGATAATTATTTAGCACAAAGGAAGGTTAAAGTTAGAAAATATTTGTATACACTACATGAAATATATTGTATGAAATGGATATTAAAATATAATACTATGCCACCAATGAATTTTCAAGATTTACATCATGAGTTTATAGATTATAATATTTGTGAAGAAATATATAAATTGTTTCAAATAAATAAAGGAAATATGTTAGATCATAAAAAAAGCATATTAGGAATGGAGAAGGAATCTCTAAATATAGAAAAAGATGATAAATTAAATAAATATATAGAAAATGAAATTAATAAAATTAATGTAGAAATTAGAAAAATATATACAAATTCTAAATTAAATGTATTAATTGGATTAAATGAAAATTCAGCAATGTGCAAATATTTAAAGACATAAGGAGATATTGTAAATAAAATTTTGAAAGATTAATTAGGAACTTTTATATATAATATATTCATAATTTGGTTGTGTTAAGTAATTATGAAAAAATAGCTTTAAAAATCATACAATTATTATTGTGTTTGTTTTAAAGGTTAAAAGATAGCAAATTCATATTTTAAGGTATAACAAAAAAGCCTATCCATAATGTGGTTTTAAAAATAAATAGACTCATATAAAGCGATAGCGCATGCCGTTAGGCAGCTAATAACCAATTATTTTTGGCTTTAGTTGAATAAGTAACTCCTATTACTTCAGCAGGTGATAAATCACGTAGTGAGTAGTGTGGACGTAGAAAGTTATAATGAAATATAAACATAGATATTAGTTTGTTAGCACTATCAAAAGAGTTAAAACCTCTTAAGCCTTTATACCAGGATTTAAATGTTTTATTAAAGGATTCAATAATATTATTAGAGATATCATCTCTAAATGATTGAACTTTTATGTGCACAGTATCTTCAAATGTTGATTTTATTGGTACATTATAAGAGGGAAGCCTGTCAGTAACTATAGCTCTGGGAGAACCAAATTTCTTAGCATCATTAAATAGACTAAAAGCTTGTTTTGCATCTCTATATGGTGATAAATGATAAGAAATAATTAGTCTACTTTCAGAGTCAATAACAAGCCATAGATAATGACGTTTCCCATTTATAAATACAACAGTTTCATCTGCGTGCCATTCGTCAGAATCCGATAGAACAACATCTTTTAGCAACCTATCGGATTTTAATTTAAAGTATGCAGCAAACTTTTTAGTCCAATTTGCAATAGTTACATGAGATACTTTTACATTAAACAATCTAAATAAATACTGAGAAATCCTTCTTGTAGAACTTTCATTGAGGAAATAAAGGTCTAATGCCATTAAAATAATATGGATTGGGAATCTCATACCCTTAAAATCTAATTTGCCATCTATCTTGGTATTACTTGAAGGTAGTATGGCCGTAGGCTTTGCTATAAAGAAACTATGATTACACCTTTTATCGTTACAACGATAATTAATGTAATTTGAGTAATTGTGATGAATAAAAGTTCCTTTGCCACATAAAGGACAACGAGGATAACCGATAAGCTGACGCTTTTCCGCCGCAGGCGCGAATTGTCTTCTGCACTCTTTACATTGATATTTTTGGTTTCCATATTTATCTTTTCCAAATTTGTAGAGATTGCTATTGTGGCATTTAGGACAATGAATTTTACTAGCTTTTGACATTGATTTCTCTCTCCTTTCTGGGAGGTAATGTGTTTGTAGCGAAATCATTATATTTCAATAGGTATAGAGAAATCAATGTTCATATAACTTAACAGAACTCATAATTTAGAAGGGAGATAAAAAATGAAAGTAGTTATTTTAGCAGGAGGATATGGAACACGTATAAGTGAAGAATCACATTTAAAACCTAAGCCTATGATAGAAATTGGGGAAAGACCTATATTATGGCATATAATGAAAATATATTCTCATTATAATTTTAATGATTTTATAATATGTTTAGGATATAAAGGATATATAATAAAAGAATATTTTGCCCAATATTTTTTGCATGGTTCGGATATTACATTTGATTTAGCAAAAAATAAAATGAAAATTCATTCTAGTGAAGATGTAGAGAAATGGAAAGTAACATTAGCTAATACAGGTATTGATACAGCAACTGGTGGAAGAATAAAAAAAGTAAGAGAATACGTAGGGAATAGTACTTTTATGCTTACTTATGGTGATGGTGTATCAGATATAAATATTGATAAGTTATTAGAGTTTCATAGATCTCATGGTAAACTTGCTACAGTTACAGCAGTTCAACCTAGTGGAAGGTATGGTGTTTTAGGGTTAAATGATGAATCAACCGTTTTAGAATTTGTTGAAAAACCTAAAACATTAGATGCGTGGATAAATGGTGGATTTTTTGTGCTTGAACCAGAAATTTTTGATTATATAGAAGATGATAAGACATCTTTTGAAAGTATTCCACTTACTAATCTTGCAAAGGATGGTCAAATCGTTGCATATAGGCATCCAGGTTTTTGGAAATGTATGGATACTCAAAGAGATAAGAATGTTCTTGAAAAAATGTGGAATGATGAACAGGCTCCTTGGAATGTATGGAATAAATAATTTAGATATTATTAGGAGGCTTTTGATGAATAGGTGCTTTTATAATACATATAAAAATAAAAGAGTTTTAGTTACAGGTGCTACTGGATTTAAGGGCAGTTGGCTTTCTATATGGCTTAATAGGTTAGGGGCAAAGGTTATAGGGTATTCGCTAGAGCCACCAACTAAGACATCTATGTTTGAAATATGCAACTTAGGGGATAAGATTATAAATATCATTGGAGATGTTAGAGATTATTTTAATTTGTTAAATGTATTTAAAGAATATAAACCAGAGATTATTTTTCATTTAGCTGCACAACCTTTAGTAAGATTATCATATAAGTGTCCTATAGATACTTATGAAACTAATGTTATGGGAACAGTTAATTTACTTGAAGCAGCTAAGAATACAGATAGTGTAAAATCAGTTTTAGTTATTACCAGTGACAAATGCTATGAAAATAAAGAATGGATTTATGGATATAGAGAAGATGATCCTATAGGTGGATACGATCCATATAGTTCTAGTAAAGGATGCTCTGAATTGGTAGTTTCTTCCTATATCAATAGTTTTTATAATGGGAAAGGTATAGCATTATCTTCAGCTCGAGCAGGTAATGTTATAGGTGGGGGAGACTGGGCTGAGGATAGATTAATTCCTGATTTCGTTAGAGCTGTATCAGAAGATAAAAGTATATTTATAAGAAATCCTTTAGCTATAAGGCCTTGGCAACATGTTTTAGAACCATTATCAGGATACTTATTACTGGGAGCATTAATGTTTAATGAACCTAAAAAATATAATAGTGCTTGGAATTTTGGTCCTAAAGATGAAGATGCATTAAATGTAGAGGAAATATTAAAATTATCTATAAATTCATGGGGAAAAGGTTCAATTAAATTAGCGGAGGAATATAAATATCATGAAGCAAATTTACTAAAGCTTGATATAAGTAAAGCCAGAGCTTACTTAAAATGGAGACCTGTATATGATGTTAATAAGGCGGTACAAAATACAATAAATTGGTATAAAACTTATTATGAAAATAAAGATGAAAATATGTATGAATATACTTTAAAGCAGATATATGAATATGAGAAAAGAGCAAGAGATTTAAGTTTAATTTGGAGTGAATAAAAAATGATTGATAGATTTGAAGTGTTAGAAAAAATTAAGGAGTTTTATAAAGATAATAATTTTAAAAAACAATTTATTCAAGGAGAAACTTATATATCAGCGTCTGGTAAGATTGTAGATGAACAAGATCTAAGTAATCTAGTAGATGCTTCCTTGGATATGTGGCTAACTTCAGGGAGATATGGAGATGAATTTGAAAAAGAGTTTTCTGGATTTTTAGGTGTAAAGTATTCTTCTCTAGTAAACTCAGGTTCTTCGGCAAATTTAGTAGCAGTAACAGCACTTACTTCATATAAATTAGGTGAAAAAAGATTAAAACCAGGTGATGAGGTAATAACTGTAGCTGCTGGTTTTCCAACTACTGTAGCACCAATAGTTCAAAATGGATTAATACCAGTATTTGTAGATGTAGAATTAGAAACTTATAATATTAAAGTTGATGAGTTAGAAAGAGCTCTATCAAATAAAACAAAGGCCATAGTAATAGCGCATACATTGGGAAATCCGTTTAATTTAACTAAGATAATTGAGTTTGCTAAAGATCATAATTTATGGGTTGTAGAGGATAATTGTGATGCATTAGGTTCAAAGTATAGTGGTAAATATACAGGAACATTTGGACATATATCTACATATAGTTTTTATCCAGCACATCATATAACTATGGGGGAAGGTGGTGCTGTAGTTACTAATGACTTGAAGCTACATAATATAATCCGTTCTATAAGAGATTGGGGAAGGGATTGCGTATGTCCTCCTGGGAAAGATAATTTTTGTGCTAAAAGATTTACTCAAAAACATGGGGATTTGCCTAGCGGGTATGATCATAAATATGTTTATTCACATTTGGGATATAATCTTAAGGTTACAGATATGCAGGCAGCGCTTGGGGTATCACAACTTAAAAAATTGTCTGAATTTATTGAAAAGAGAAAAGAAAATTATAAAAAATTATATATTGGGTTAAAAGAATTAGAAAAGTATTTGATTTTGCCAGAAGCTACTCAAAATAGTGAACCAAGTTGGTTTGGATTTCCAATAACCCTAAAGGAAAGCACTAAATATGATAGAAATAGCTTAATTAAATTCTTAGAGGAAGGGAAAATAGGCACGAGATTATTGTTTGCAGGTAATATATTGAAACAACCTGTATTCATAGAAAATAAAATTAGTTATAGGGTAGTAGGAAAATTAAATAATACTGATTTTATTATGAATAATACATTTTGGATAGGAGTTTGGCCTGGGATTAACAAAGAAATGATTGACTATATTGTTGCTCAATTTAAGGAATATTTTAGTTAAATAGCAATATTAATCCAAAAGTTACTTAAGTACTTCAAAATAAAGAATAACTAGAAAAATGAAAAAATATAAGATTATAAAATATTAAATTTAGCATCAATAGCTATTTAAAAGCTATTGATGCTAAATTTTTATATTGTGTTAAGAAATATAAAATAAAAACGAAATTCAAATTTACAGTATTTCATACGATAATATAAAAGTATGATATTTTATTGTACAATTAATTTATAAAGTAAATTTTTATAAGGATGTGAGTTAGCATATGAATCATATAAAAATAAATATAGAAGATTTAAAATCACAAACATTAATTATAGGAAATTATTTTCAATGCCTAGAAGAAAAAAAAGCACTATCTTTAATATCTGAATTTACTAATGATCTTTATAAGCTTTACTCAGAATTAATAAATGTGAATATACAAGATATAGATAACAAAATTTTATTAAGTTTAAACAGTTGTTTTAATGATATAATTGAGGGTATTAAAAATGAAGATTATATATGTTTAGGTGATATATTTATTTATAGGTTATTGCCGATTATAAATGAAGTTGAAAATGTATTTAGCCAATTAGTATAATTTTTGTAAGGACGGAGATGAAGTAAATGAGAAAAAGAGATATAAAAGTTTTCCAAGCTCATAATAAAAGCCTTACTATAAAAGTAGATAATATACTTTTACATAGTGCATATCATCCAGAAAAAGTGTGTGAAAAATTTATTGAAAATAATAAAGATATTTATATAAATAAAAAAAATGTAGTAGTATACGGTATTGGTTTAGGTTATCATGTACAAGCGTTATTAAGTAGAATTGGTGATGATACAATAATTCATGTCTTTGATGTAGATAAGGAAATTTATAATATAGGTAAAAATTATGGAGTATATAAAAATTTTATAAATGATCACCGGATTAATTTACACATAGGAGCTTCTGGCGAGTTTTTTTATAACTTAAAGTTAAAGCTACAGGAAGTAGAGGATATCTTAATATATACCCCCTCCTTAAAAATTTTGTCTCAGGAATATTCTAATATTAAAGATATATTTAGAAATTTTAAAATGGCTAAAGCAGGTATAAATGAATTTAAAGATATAATGGAAGAAAATTATAATTCTAATTTAAAGGAAGCTCATTTTACTATGAGAGATTTTTATAATACATATAATTTTAAAGATGAAAAAATTATAATAGCAGCTTCAGGACCTTCATTGGATGAAAACATTGAGAAATTAAAAAGATTACAAGGCAACATTAAAATATTTTCTGTAGGTAGTGCCCTTAGAACTTTAATAGATAATGGAATAAACCCATACATGATATGTATAATAGATCCATCTGAATTAGTTTATAATCAAATAAAAGGCTTTGAAAATTTAAATATTCCTCTATGTTTTTTAAAAACAGCATCTAGATGGGCAGTGTCTAAGTATAATGGACCTAAGTATATGTTCTATAATGATGAAAATAATATTAATGATATATTAATAAACACAGGTAAAACTGTAGCAATTCCTACTATGGATATTGCAGTTAAAGGAGGAGCTAGAGAGGTGATTTTAATAGGGCAAGATTTAGCATTTATAAATAATAAATCTCATACAGAATATATTAATGAAAGTTATAAAGGTGCTAATATTACAAATGAAGTAAAAGGCGATACCTTTTTATATAAAAAGGTGGAGGGGGTAAAAGGAGATATTTTGTATACTAGATCAGAATATTTAAATTTTAAGCATTTCATAGAATTAGAAATAGAAAGTAACCCTGAAATAAGTTTTATTAATTGTAGCAGTGGTGCTAAAATAAAGGGGACAAAGTATATGGACTTAGAGGAAATAAATTTTGTATAAAAATATTGTGAACTAATCTTAGATAGATATATATATAAAGAGGAGATAAGATATGCTGGAAAACAAAGTAATTTTAATAACTGGAGGTACAGGGTCTTTTGGTAAGAAGTTTACTGAAATAATTTTAGAAAAATATGACCCTAAAAAAATAATAATATATTCCAGGGATGAATTTAAACAGGATTTAATGAAAAAGAACTTTTTAACTAAATATCCAGATAAAATAAATAAACTAAGGTTTTTTATAGGAGATGTGAGAGATAAGGATAGATTATATAGAGCTTTTAATGGAGTAGATTATGTTATACATGCTGCAGCTATGAAGCAGGTTCCAGCTTGTGAATACAACCCTTTTGAAGCTATAAAAACAAATATCCATGGAGCACAGAATATAATAGATGCGGCATTAGACAGATGTGTAAAAAAAGTAGTAGCTTTATCTACAGATAAAGCAGTTAATCCTATAAATTTATATGGAGGAACAAAATTGGTATCAGATAAACTTTTTATTGCTGCTAATGCTTATTCTGGAGGAGATGGAACTGTATTTTCAATAGTTAGATATGGAAATGTAGCAGGTAGTAGAGGGTCTATAATTCCATTTTTTAACTCTTTAATAGAAGAGGGAGAAAAAGAACTTCCAATAACGGATTTTAGAATGACTAGATTTTGGATTACTTTAGAACAAGGAGTAGAATTAGTACTTAAAGCATTAAAGGAATCTAAAGGGGGGGAAACTTATATATCCAAAATACCTTCTTTTAAAATAACTGATCTAGCAAAGGCTATGCTATCAGAGATTAAATTAAAAGAAATAGGTATAAGGGAAGGTGAAAAGCTTCATGAAATAATGATTACGAAGGATGATTCAAGATATACCTATGAATATTCACAACATTATATAGTGTATCCTCATTTTGATTGGTGGGACTCAGGAAAGTATTTGACTCCAGGTGGAAAGCCTATAGAGGAAGGATTTGAATATAATTCAGGCACTAATAGTCAATGGTTACAAGTAGAAGATTTAAAAGCAGAATTAATTAAATTGGGATTTTAAAATATTGATTATTTTAACATATTAAAAAGTTTATTAGTAAATAGATAAAAGTTTATGCAATTATATATTATGTATTAAAAGGAAGTGAATAAAATGAAAGTAGTTTGTATAGTGCAAGCAAGAGTTGGATCAACAAGACTTCCAGGTAAAGTATTAAAAAAAATTTGTGGAAAAACTGTTTTGGAGCATGATATAGATAGATTAAGAAGAGTGAAAAACATAGATGAAATAGTAATAGCAACTACTACATTAGAAAAAGATAATGAAATTGTAAAAGAGTGCGAAATATTAGATGTAAAATATTTTAGAGGGGCAGAAGATGATGTATTATCAAGATATTATTATGCTGCAAAAGAAAATGATGCAGATATAGTAGTAAGGGTTACATCGGATTGCCCTTTGATAGATCCTGAAGTGAGTGAAAATATAATTCAATATTATATAGATAATAAAAGTAAGTATGATTATATAAGTAATACTATAGATAGAACGTATCCAAGAGGGTTAGATACAGAAGTATTTAGTTTCAAAGTATTAGAAATGGCTTTTAAAGAGGCAGTAAGTTTACGTGATAAAGAACATGTAACATCTTATATTTGGAATAATCCACAAATATTTAAATTAGCACAATATAAAAACCATAAAGATTATTCACATTTGAGGTGGACATTAGACACAGAAGAAGACTTTGAACTTATTAATAAAATATATAATTTGTTATATCCTAGTATGAACTCAAAATTTAAATTTACTAATATATTAAATATATATCGTGACTATCCTGAACTATATGAGATTAACAGAGAAATAATACAAAAACATATATAAAAAAGAGGTATATTAGAATGAAGTTTGAATTAAGAAAGGCAAATATAAATGATTGCAATTTATTATATTATTGGATAAATGATGAACAAGTTAGAAGTAATTCTTTTAATAGTAATAAAATTGATTATGAAGAACATAAAGAATGGTTTCAAAAAAGGTTACATTCCCAATATACACAAATATTTATATTAGAAAAGAAAAAACAAAGGATAGGGCAAATAAGAATAGACATTGAAGACACAAAAGCTATTATTGGTTATAGTATAGATAAGGAATATAGAGGTCAAAATTATGGATATAAAATTTTAAATATGCTTGAACATGAGATAATAGCAAATTGTTCATGTATAAAAACATTAGAGGGCAGAGTTAAGTTAAATAATATTTCATCTCAAAAATGTTTTGAAAGAAATACTTATAATAAATTTATTAAAGAATCCTATGTTTTATATAGAAAAAATTTATAATATAAAATTAATTCAATGAAAATCTAATCTGAAAGAGGGTTGGGAGATATTCAAATTAGATATTAATAAGACAATAAAAGAACAGTTTAATTTATTAAGGGTCGCGGATAATGAAAAATATCCAGCTTATTTTATGTTTAATAATAAAAAATATATTGTTAGAATATACAAGGAGAATTAGAAATGAATAGTGAAATAGACATTAATGGTAATATTATTGGAAATAATCAACCTTGTTATATAATTGCTGAAATGTCAGGAAACCATGCTGGAAGTTATGAAAGAGCTATAGAAATAATAAAAGCAGCTAAAGACTCAGGTGCAGATTGTATTAAAATTCAAACTTATACTCCCGATACTATGACTATTGACTGTAATAACGAACATTTCAATATAAAAAAAGGAACATGGAATGGAGAGAATTTATATAAGCTCTATAAAAAAGCTTATACTCCTTGGGAATGGCAAGAAGGATTAAAAAATAAAGCAAAAGAATTAGGATTAGATTTTTTATCTACACCATTTGATAAAACTTCAGTAGATTTTTTAGAGAACTTAAATATTGATTTTTATAAGATTGCTTCTTTTGAATTAGTAGATATTCCACTAATTAAATATATTGCATCTAAAAATAAACCCATAATAATGTCTACAGGAATGGGAACACTAGGAGAAATAGAGGATGCAGTAAATGCTATTAAATCTATGGGAAATAAAGATCTATGTTTATTGAAATGTTCCAGTGCATATCCTGCTATACCAGATGATATGAATTTAATGACTATGAAAAACCTAAAGGATACTTTTGGAGTGAATGTGGGATTGTCAGATCATTCTTTAGGATCAATTGCAGCAGTAACTGCAGTAGCCATGGGAGCAAAAGTAATAGAAAAACATTTTTGTCTAAGTAGAAATATAGAAAATCCAGATGCATCTTTTTCTATGGAGCCACAAGAATTTAAAAATATGGTACAAGATATTAGAGCAGCAGAAAGAGCTATAGGAGAAGTAAGTTATAGGCTTTCTGATAGGGAAAATGAAAGTAGAATATTTAGAAGATCAATTTTTGTAGTAAAAGATATTAAGAAAGGTGATAAATTTACAGAAGAAAATATAAGAATAATACGACCAGGAAACGGACTAAAACCTAAGTATTATGATGATATTTTGGGAAAAACTGCATATTGTGATATAAATAGGGGAACTCCACTTTCATGGAATAAGGTGATATAACATGAAGATTATAATAGCAACTATTAAATCATGGAATGTAAAAAATGCAGATAAGTTTAGAATAGATAATTATTATGAGCATGATGTATTTATAATAACAAATAAAGATGACTTAACTTATGAAAAAGTGAGTAGAATAAATCCTGAATATATTTTTTTACCTCATTGGTCATGGATTATTCACAAAAAGATATATGAAACTTTTAATTGTATAGTTTTTCATATGACTGATTTGCCTTTTGGCAGAGGAGGGAGTCTATTACAGAATTTGATAGAAAGAGGAATCGAAAATACCAAAATATCTGCAATTAAGGTTGACGACGGTATTGATACTGGAGATATTTATTTTAAAGAAAGCTTGAATTTAAATGGGACTGCAGATGAAATATTTATTCGAGCTTCAGAAATTATTTTTAAAAAGATGATACCTAGAATAATTAGTGAAAAAATAATACCTGAAACACAAAAGGGGGAAATTGTTCAGTTTAAAAGGAGAAATCCTTTGGAAAGTGAAATATTTTCAAATTTTCATTTGGAAAAAATATACGATTATATAAGGATGCTAGATGCTGAAGGATATCCTGGAGCTTTTATTAAATTTGGAAAATATAAACTTGAATTTTCAAGAGCTAGTTTAAAAAATAATAAAATAATTGCAGATGTTGAAATAATAGACGAGGATGATTAATATGAAAAAAATATTAGTAATAGCCGACATCCTGATGATGAAATTCTAGGTGTAGGTGGAACTATTTTAAAGCAAAGTAAAGATGGTGATGAGTGTTTTGCCCTTATTTTAGGTGAAGGAATGACATCAAGATATAATAAAAGGGAGTTAGCAGATAGTATTAAAGTAGAAAAACTTTACAAGGATACATTTAAAGCAGGAAAAATTGTAGGTTATAAAAAATTTTATATGGAAGAATTACCAGACAATAGATTTGATTCAGTTTCTTTATTAGATATTATAAAAATAATAGAAGAATATATAGAAAACATAAAACCAGATATAATATACACTCATTTTGGAGGATATTTAAATATAGATCAAAAAATAACCTTTGAAGCTGTACTAACGACTATAAGGCCAATTGGAAATGAGTATGTAAAAGAAATATATGCATTTGAAACTGTATCTTCTACAGAATGGAATTTTAATAGTACATTTAATTTTAAACCAAATTATTTTATTGATATAACAGAAACTTTAGATGAAAAACTTAAAGCTATGGAATGTTATAAAAGTGAATTAAGGGAATTTCCACATCCACGGTTAAATAAAAATTTAAAGGCTTCTGCTTTAAAATGGGGTAGCGTAATAAGTAAGGAGTATGTAGAGGCATTTGAAGTTATAAGAATAATAAAATAAGGTGATAAAATGAAAATAGCAATTAGAGCAGATGGTGGCTCAAAAATAGGTATGGGACACATTATGAGAACATTGGTTTTAGCTAAAGAACTGGCAAAAACTAATGATGTTTTTTATATATGTAAAGTAGATAATCTTTTATCTAACAAATATAAATCAGGCATAGATAAAGTTAAAGCTGAAGGTTTTGATATAGTAACAATTAATGAAAATAATATTATAAATGATTTGAAAAATATAGTAGCAGATTGTTTAATAACAGATAGCTATGATGTAAATGAAGAATATTTTAATTTAACAAAAGGTATGTTTGAAATTACTGGATATATAGATGATATGAATTTATACTATTTTAATGTGGATTTTATAATAAATCAAAATATTGGATCTGAAGAGTATTCTTATGAAGTTAATAAAGATACAAAATTATTTTTAGGAACTAATTATACTATGCTGAGAGAAGAATTCAGAAAAAATATTAATAAAAATATTAAAAAAGAAGTACAAAATGTTATGATAACTGTAGGTGGAGCAGATCCTAATGGAATAACTAATATAATATGTGATTATGTAAAAGACTTAGAACTTAAATTTCATATTGTTATAGGACCATCTTTTAAAGAAAAAAATATTAAAAAACTTACATATCTAGAAAATTTAAAAAACAATATAAATCTATATTTTAATGCTAACATGATTGAAATAATGAATAAATGTGATATAGCCATATCAGCCTGTGGAAGTACATTATATGAGCTTTCAGCTTGTAGGGTTCCAGCTCTTGGATTAATAATTGCTGATAATCAAGAAAAAATAGCACACAAAATGCATGAGGAAGGATTAATATATAACTTAGGATGGTATAAAGATTTAACAAAGGATATAATTCTAGATAATATTAAAAAAATATCTAAAATAGATAATAGACAAATAATTATTAGTAACCAAAAAATTATTAATAAAAATGGAGTAGAGAAATTAGCTATTGAAATAGAAAAAATAAGAATGGGTAATGAAAACTTCTACTAAAAGTTTATAATAGATTAGGATATTAGCTTTTGTTCTTTATTTTCAAAATCTGTCAAAGGGGCATTATATGAAAAAAATTTCTATAAAAGAAAAGATATCTTTAATTATAACTTTAATCTTTGTTGTTACCACACTAATTGTTAACATAAAAAACTTTAAAAAAGACGTAAAATACATAGCATCCACTGAAATAAATAATGAATATAATACTAATCAGAACAAAGGTAAAGAAATAAATTATAATGTAAAAAAGCATGCATATAATCTTTTGGAAACTTTAGGTGAGTCTATAGATTATTTAAAAACCAATATAGATAATAAGGAAAAAGTAATAGAAGTAGAAACTTTAATAGATGACTGTATTGTAGCTTTAACTTCTATAGAAGATGCTTTAAATAAAAACTATAAAGATACATCTAGTAAGTTATTAGTATATACTAGAGACATGAGGGATGATTTTATTAATTTAAAAAAAGTATTAGAAAAAGATGATCAGTCTAAAGAGAAAATTTTAAAAAACATAGAACAAAATTATATAAAAGCTAAAAAAGTAAAGGATTTTTGATTTTCCAAAAATCCTTTTTAGATTTAGATTAAGTTTTAATAAAGTTTATACGATAATAAAAATGATATAAAAGGCAGGGAAGCCTATCGAAAAATAACAGGGAGGTGGAGAGATGTTTGTTAGTAGTAATGGATCTCTTTTGAATTCCTTTGCAAAATTAACAAAGAATAAAACATCTAAAAACCAGTTAACAGAAAAACTATCCTCGGGGAAAAGAATAAATAAAGCGGCGGATGATGCAGGTGGTTTATCTATAAGTGAAAGTTTAAAGGCTCAAGTAAGAGGGTTAAATAGAGCAGAAAAAAATATACAGGATGGAATTTCTATGGTTCAAGTATCAGACGGTGCTATGGACGAAATAACTAAAACTCTTCATAGAATGAAAGAATTATCAGTACAAGCTTCTAATGGAACTTTAACGGATGATGATAGACAAGCTATAGGAGAAGAGTTTGAACAGCTAAAAGAAAATATAGATAGCATAGCAAAGGGTACAGAATTTAATGGAATAAAGCTTTTAAATGAAGATAAAACATTAGTTATCCAGACAAGAGAAAATCCTTACCTTACTTATGATTTAACTCTAACTAATAATTCTTTGCAATCTTTAGGTATAGATAGTATAAATATAAATACTGCATCTAATTCTAATGAATCTATTGGTAAGATTAAAGATGCATTGAATACAGTTATAAAAAATAGAGTGGAGCTAGGTAATCATCTAAATAATCTTCAACATGCCTTTAATAATGCAAGTAATTCTGGTAGCAATTTAACTTCTTCTTTGTCTAGAATTGAAGATATAGATATGGCAACAGCTATTATGAAATCTGTTAAAGATGACGTGCTTATAAATTACAATAAATCCATGTTAGTATCAGCAAGACAAAGTAATGAGGGGGTAAATACTGTAATAAATAAATGGCTTTTATAAGTCATAAAAAATAAAGGGAATTAAAAAAAGGGGAGAATAGAAATGGGTGAAAATAGGAGATTTCAAAGTAATGAAGAAATATTAGCAGCTTTTAAACTAGTACTACCTTACATAAATAAAATTATTCATGAGGATATGGTGGTAGGTCTTACGGATTTAGAAAAATATGTTGGTTATCATAGAGCTAAAGAATTTGAACTAGATTTACCAGAGGGAAAACCTATAAAAGGTATAAAAACCATAGAGGAATGTATTAAATATAAAAAAGAAACCTATGATAATATTCCAAAGGAAGTGTATGCTAGAGCTATAAAAACAATATTCACTCCTATTTATGGCGTAAACAATGAGGTTATAGGGACCCTTAGTTCAGGAATAGATTTTGATAATAATAATCAATTAGTAGAAAATGTTGAAAAATTAGTGGAGAATGTTAAACAGGTAACTGAGAATACTGCACAGGTATCAGAGGCAGCGGAAAGTTTAGCAAAATCAGGTCAAAATGCTATTTCTATGGTGGAAGAATTAAATAATAAGAAAAATGATACTTCTGAAATTCTAGAATTTATAAAGGGTATTGCCACTCAAACTAATTTATTAGGACTTAATGCAGCTATAGAGGCTGCAAGAGCAGGGGAATCTGGCCGTGGATTTGCAGTAGTTGCAGGACAGGTTAGAAAATTATCAGATCAATCCCAAGAGGCTGTTAAAAATATAGAAAAAATATTAGATGAAATGAATAATAGCGTAAATGAAATTAATAATACCATAGGAAGTGTAGGAGCTATTAGTGAAGAACAAGCAGCTTCCACAGAGGAGATTTTATCAAGAATAGAAACCCTTAATGAAACGATTAAAAACTTACAGGAATTTGTAGAGAAATATAAATAAAAGATTATAACAAAGTCCCCACTTAATAAAAGTTGGGGACTATTATTTTAATCTTATATTTCATTGCTTTTTTATTTGAAATGAAAATATAATTTTTTACATATAAAGTGTGAATAAAAAAAGACACTTTTTATAGTTTGTTAAAAATAATATCAATTATTTTATGGTAAATAAAGTAATTTTAAAATTAAAATTTATGAAACTATATAAAATAAAGTAATTATATATAATATTTACATATTTATTTATAATTTAACAAAAATTTATAATTTATATATAAAAGTTTTTATTATACTAACGATATTTATAATATTAGTTAATTTTTATTTTTAATATATGGGAGAGTGGGGGACAATTGAAAACTAAAGAACATTTGTTTAAACAAATGAGTCAATTAAGACAGGACTTATATAAAATAAGTGTTACATTAGAAGAAAAGGATAGGGATGAAGAAAAAATATTAAATTTAAGTAGGGAGATGGATGAATTAATAGTACAATATATGAAATGTGAGTATAAATAAATATTAGATTCATTGTTTTAATAAAAATTTAAAATACTATATTTAAAAAAATAGGTATAATAAAAAGGCAGTAAATAAATTGTTTTTTATAATATATTAAAAAGAATGGGGAGATGATTTTGAAATATAGTAAAGAATCTTTATGTGAACAAATGGATATAGTAAGACAAGCTCTATATGAAGTTAGTATAACTTTAGAGGATGAAGAAAGAGATTATGAAAAGATACTTAATGTTAGTAGAAAAATGGATGAGCTTATTTTAGAATATATGAAATTTGGAAAAGAAGATTAAATTTAATACTATATTTTCAATGAAGATCCACGATATTATAAAGTATAACAGTATAGAATTATGATATAATTGCCATTATATATGAATTTAAAAGATTGATATATAAAATATAATTAAAGGGGTGGGAGTATGGATATAGGAGGATTATCCACGGCATTAAATCAAGGGAAACTTGCACAGGCGGTTTCATTATCTTTAATGAAAATCACTATGAATACTTCAAAAGAAAATGCAGTTCAAATGACAGAAATGATAAAAGAATCAGTAAATCCAAATATAGGACAAAATATAGATTTAAAAGGATAAAGATTTTAATAAAAAAATTCTAAGCTTTTAGAAGTTTTTACTTCAGACAAAGCTTAGAATTTTTTTTATGCTTAGTATTAAAGATATTATGTAATAAAATACAGTTGATTTTGCATTACTTTAATTGTTTAAAACAATAAGAAAAGATGAGGATTTATATTATAAAGTTTACATAATAGGAAAGGATAAAACAATTGCAAAAATGTAAAATTTAATGTAATATTAATTATTGTAGGAAACATAAAAAATAATTTGTCGATAATTAATATTAAAGTAAAAATATGTCGATAAAATATAAATAAAATGATAATTTTGTCGATAATTGAATTAAGGAGATTTATTTTATTAAAATACATATATAAACTTTATGATATTTTATTGTTTTGTAAAACCATATTTTGAGAGGAGATATTGTATGGGGAGTAAAAAAAAGAAATGGATATTGTCTATAGTAACGGTAATTGTACTTACAGCAGTAGTAGGAACATTATATGTTTATAGTCAGTTAGAAACAGTTAAAAAAGTACCTATATCTAAAGATGATAAGGAACTAAAAATAGATAAAAAAGCAGAACAATATGAAGATGATGTAATAAATATAGCATTTTTCGGATTAGATAGAAGAAAAAAAGATGAACCTTCAAGATCTGATGCTATAATGATAGTTTCTTTAGATAAAAAACATAAAAAAGTTAAAGTGTCATCTATAATGAGGGATTCCTATGTAGATATAGAGGGGCATGGAAAAACAAAATTGAACCATGCGTATGCCTATGGAGGCCCGGAGCTAGCTATAAAGACTCTAAATTCTAACTTTAAGTTAAATATTAGAGATTTTGTATCAGTTGATTTTTATGGCTTAGAAAAAATAATAGATACTGTTGGAGGGGTAGAAATACCAGTAAGATCTGATGAAATAAAATATATAAATACTTATATGCAAGAAACTGCTAGGATTCAAGGTAAAAATGTACAAGAAGTACAAAATCCAGGTGTCCAAAATTTAAATGGTATGCAAGCAGTAGCTTATGCCAGAATAAGATATACCAGTGGTGGAGATTATGAAAGAACAGAAAGACAAAGAACTGTTTTGACAGCAATTATAAATAAAGTTAAAAAATTAGGACCTACAGAATTTCCTAAAGTGGTAAGTACGCTACTTCCTAATGTGGAAAGCAGCTTTTCTTCTACAGAAATAATGAAAATGGGAGCTTCAGCTTTTACTTTAGGTACAGATAATGTAGAACAACAAAGATTTCCTTTAGATGATTATTGTGAAGGAAAACTTATAGATGGAATTTATTATCTATTGTTTCAAGAAGAGAAAACTATAAATCAAATTCATAAATATATATTTGAAGATATAAAACCTAATTAATTATTTTATTATATTTATATATGGAGGAAAGTCTTAAGATGAATGAAGAAGCAACCCTAGATATACAAGAGATTTTTAATGTATTAAAAAGGAAAAGAAAACTAATTATGATAATAACACTATTATGTGGGATAGTGTCTGCTATTTTTAATTTTTTTATAATTTCACCTACTTATGAAGTTAAGGCGAGTGTAGTTATAGGAAAGGCTATGGAAGAAAAAAGCGAAAATAAAAATAATTATAATGATGTTATGATGTATCAGAAATTAGTGAAAACCTATGCTCAAATAGCAAATTCTAGAACTTTAGCAGAAAATGTAGTAGCTAAAACAGGTAGATTAAAACCAGAGGAATTACAAAATAAATTAAATGTAACACCCCAACAGGATACACAAATTATAGACTTAAAAATACAAGATAAAGATAGAGAATTTGCATATAAAGTACTTAATACAGTTTGCGATGAGTTTATAGCTCAAAGTAAAAAAATATACCCTACTAATACTATAGAATCATTAGATAAGCCAGTAATACCAGAAAGACCCATAAAACCAAGAAAGTTATTAAATATAGTTATAGCTTTATTTATGGGGTTCTTAATATCTGCAGGAGCAGCTTTTATACAGGCGTATATGGATAAAACTATAAAAACAGAAAATGATATAGATAAATATCTTGAGCTCCCAGTAATAGCTGTAATACCTAAAATGAAATAAGGAGAGGTTATATGATAGATATTCACAGTCATATAATAGCAGCCATAGATGATGGCTCAAAGAATTTAGATTATTCTTTAAAGATGCTTAAAATAGCAGAAGAAAGTGGAACAGAAAAAATAGTAGCTACACCTCATTATTATATGGGAAGATATGAAGAAAGATATTCTACTGTAAAAGAACAGGTAGATTATTTAAGTAAAGTAGCTAAAGAAAATAATATAAATATAGAAATATTTTTAGGTCAAGAGGTTCTTATACATAAGAGAACTGTAGAGCTTTATGAAAAAGGATATTTAGGTACTATAAACAATACATCTTATATGTTAGTGGAATTTCCTATGACTACTTGGGAACATTATTATATGGATGTACTTTATGAATTAAGAGTAAGAGGCATAAATCCTATAATAGCCCACCCAGAAAGATATAAGTTTATACATGAAGATATTTCTAATATAAATAAATTTTTAGAAGAAGGTTACTTATTTCAAATAAATACTGGAAGTTTAGAAGGCATATTTGGTAAAAATGTTGAGAAAATATCAAAAGAACTTATAAAAAATAGAATATGCAATTTTATAGGGTCAGATGCTCACAGTATAAATACAAGGAAGCCGGATATGAATAAGGGAGCTGAAATTATAGAAGCTATGGATAAGGCTCTTTATAAGGAAATAATTATAAATTCGAAGAATCTTCTTAAGAATAAAGATATAGTTACAAGTTACAGTAAAATAGAGAAGAAAAAAAATATTTTTAGTTTTCTTAAAAATATAATTTAACATTGGAGTGATTATGCATTGAATAGAAAATTAGAGTTGATAACTATAAAAGATCCTAAATCCCCAATATCAGAAGCCTATAGAACTTTAAGGACTAATATACAATTTTCATCTTTTGATGAAAAAATAAGTGTGATTTTTGTAACTAGTTCTACTCCGGGGGAAGGGAAATCTACAACCTCAGCAAACTTAGCCATAACTATGGCACAAAATGGAGCTAAAACTATTTTGGTAGATTGTGACCTTAGAAAACCTAATGTTCATAAATTATTTAAGTTATCTAATACAAGGGGATTATCTAATCTTCTAATAGAAGACAATTCAATAGATGGGGTAATACAGCAAAGTAGTGTAGAAAATTTACATATTTTGACTTCGGGTGTAAAACCACCTAATCCCTCAGAATTATTATCTTCTCAAAAAATGAAAAAATTTATAGAGATGAGTAAAGAACATTATGATTATATAATATTAGACACTCCACCAGTAGGAGTAGTAACAGATGCTCAATTAGTATCTCAATATTCTGATGGAGGAATATTAGTTACAGCTTCTGGACAGGTTGAAAGAGAATTAGCCATAAGAGCCAAACAACTTTTACAAAAAGTTAATGCAAAAATACTAGGAGTAGTATTAAATAAAGTAGATACAGAGTCTGGTAGTGGATATAGATATTATAATTATTATTATGAAGAAAATGGAGAAAAGAAAAAAAGAAGTAAAAAATAAAAGGTTAAGAAAGTGGTGGTATCACCACTTAAAAAAAACTTAAAACAAGTGTTGAATAAAAATTTGAATTATAATAAAAATTTATTTTAAATAATTTCTCATAAATTTTAAATAGGCGGTGAAGGAATGGGGGAAATACATAAAAATTTAGAAGAAGACCAAATAGAATATAGAAGTGAATATTCTAAAACTATAATGTATTTTGTTACAAAACGGATTATAGATATATTGGGTTCTATAATTGGATTATTATTGTTAAGTCCTATATTAATAATAACTGCCATAGTAATAAAATTAGATTCTAAAGGTCCTATATTTTTCATTCAAGAGAGAGTGGGGAAAAATGGAGAATATTTTAATATGTATAAGTTTAGATCTATGGTAATAGATGCAGAAGAGAAGTTATATCAGTTAAAGGATAAGAATGAAATGTCAGGTCCCATGTTTAAGATGAAAAATGATCCTAGAGTTACTAGAGTAGGTAGCTTTATAAGAAGGACAAGTATAGATGAATTACCGCAATTATTTAATGTATTAAAAGGAGAAATGTCTTTAGTAGGACCAAGACCTAATTTACCAAGAGAGGTTATAAAATTCACAGATTATCAAAAAGATAAGTTATTAGCACAACCGGGCATAACATGCTATTGGCAAGTAATGGGAAGAAATAATATAGATTTTGAGCAGTGGATAGAATTAGATGTAAAGTATGTAAGAGAGAGAAGCACTTGGGTAGATATAAAGCTGATATTTAAAACTGTTGGATTATTATTGGGAGATGAGAATGCAGCCTAAGAAATAGCAATTTAAACATATCTATTTTATATAGCAAATGAGAAAAATTTAAATATTATAATCAGAGGTGAAATGTTATGAAATCAAAAATTTGTATAATAGGACTTGGATATATAGGGCTTCCAACTTCAGCAATGTTCGCATCTCATGGTCACAAAGTAATAGGAGTAGATGTAAATGAAGAAGTTGTAAATGCATTGAATAAGGGTGAAATAATTATAGAAGAACCTTATTTAGATATATTAGTACAAGCTGCAGTAACATCAGGTAATTTAAAAGCACAATTAAAACCCTGTGAAGCAGATGCTTTTATAATTGCTGTACCAACACCTATAACAAAGGATAAAAAAGCAGATATGACTTATGTTAAAGCTGCTACTGAGTCAATATTACCTTATATTAGAAAAGGAAATCTAGTTATATTAGAATCTACATCACCAACAGGTACAACAGAAGAAGTAATGAAACCTATATTAGGAAAAAGTGGGCTTAAAATAGGGGAAGAGTTATTTTTAGGACATTCTCCTGAAAGAGTTTTACCAGGACAAATACTTATGGAACTTGTAAATAATAATAGGATTATTGGTGGAATAAATAGAAAATCAGCAGAAGAGATAAGAAATTTATATAGTACTTTTGTTAAAGGTGAAATGTATTTGACCACAGCCACTACAGCTGAAATGTGCAAAATGATGGAAAATACATACAGAGATGTGAATATAGCATTAGCTAATGAACTTGCAAAGATATGTGAAAATATAGGAATAAATGCTTGGGAAGTAATACAGTTATGTAATAAGCATCCAAGAGTTAATTTACATCAACCAGGTCCAGGAGTAGGAGGTCATTGTTTAGCAGTTGACCCATGGTTTATAGTTGATAGGGTGCCAGAATTAGCTAAAATTATTAAACTTTCAAGAGAAACTAATGATTCTATGCCATATTATATGGTTAATAAAATAGATAAATTATTAAGTAATGTACAAGGCAAAAAGAAGGTAACCTTATTAGGAATTACCTATAAGCCTAATATAGATGATATGAGGGAAAGTCCAATAGTTGAATTAATTGAATTATTAGAGGAAAAGTCATATGAGATATCTATATTTGATCCATATGTTAAGGAATATAAATATCTTGAAAAAGATATAAAAACAGCATGTACTAATAGTGATTTAGTAGCTTTGGCTGTAAATCATAATGAATTTAAAATGCTACCATTAAAAGACATGAAAAGTAAAATGAGAGGTAATCTTATTTTAGATACCAGAAATTATTTAGACAGAAAATTAGTTGAAGATAATGGATTTAACTATGAATTACTTGGAGAAACTACAAATAATAAGCTTAAAGAATATGGAGAAATATTAAAAGAAGTTGCAGTAAGTAGTATTGGATAATTTCATAAAACAGACCAGTAATGAAGTATTACTGAGAGTAAAAATAAAGTTTTATGTTGGAGGATGTAATGAATAAAATTAAGCACAGTATAATAGAAAAAAATATATATTATTTACTTATAATTACTCCTTTAATAGATTTAATAAACGGTTTTTTTTATTATATTGTTCCTATGAATTTAAGTGTATCACCTGGCCAAACTATAAGAATGACGATATTTGTTATAATATTTTATTTTTATATTAAACAGAGAAAAGGTAATATAATATTAGCAATTATACTATTTAGTTTATTTTTAATACAAGAATATTTATATTCTTGTATTGATTTTATAAATTTTAAAGATGATGTTTTGTTTGTATCTAAATTATATTTTAATTTATTTTTAATGTTATTATTAAAACAATATTATTATAAGAAGGATACAGATGAAAATAAAATAATCAATGGTATTATTATAGGAGCTATTATTATAGGACTTACTATAATAGTAACTAAATTTTTAAATATAGGGGTATCATCCTATGGGGATACAGGATATAAGGGAATATTTATTGGATTAAATGATATTACTGCTGTATTAGTTATGGCTACACCTTTTGTTTTGTATAAGTTAATTTATTCTTATAAAAAAATTAAATATGGTATATGTTTTTTAATAATATTAGGGGCAGCTGTTTTACTTGGAACTAAAACGGCTATTATAGGGATTATTTTACTTACTTTTTATTATACATTATTTGGTATAAAAGGTAAAAATAAGTATAAAAAATATATATTTACACTTTTATTTATGATGATTATTGTATATGTGTTCTATGTATACTTTTTTGATGTATATAAATTAACTATATTAAGAAGACACGAATATTTTTATTCAAATTTAGATTTTATATCTTATTTATTAAGTGGTAGAAATCAATTACTTAATATAGGATATGAATATTGGAAAAACAAATGGTATCATATGACTCTTGGTGTAGGGTTTACAAGAGGAAGTACATGGATTAGCTCATTTATATTGGGGCATGGAATGATAGAAATGGATATTTTGGATATTTTATATTTTTATGGATTTATAGTATTAGGTATATATATATATAATTTACTTCCTGTCTTTTTAAAATCAATTTTAAAGAGTGTTACAGAAAAGTCTATGCTTAAGAAAAGCTTTTTTATATCTTTCCTTATAGGATCTGTTGTTTCATTTTTAGGAGGACATGTGCTTTTAAGTCCTTTAGCAGGTGTATATTTTTGTATTGTATTTGCATATTCAAATAATTATATAAAATCAGCTACTAAGAGTACAGTTCATAAAACTAATAGAAATATTTAAAATCTAAAATTAGTAATGTTTTCACAAATAAAGATATTTTCTATAAGCATTATATAACTATTTTACAAAAGGAGTAGTATATAAAATATGAAAAAAAATATTTGTATGATAGGGCCTAATATAAATCTAAATGGTGGAATAGCTACCGTTATAAAACAATATATGAATTTAGATATAAGAAATAAGTACAATTTAATAGCAGTATCTTCATATGGAAATAGAAGAATAAAAGAATTTATAAAAGGAATTTATAAATACAAGAAATTTTTAAGCGAAGGTAAGGTTGATTTAGTACATATTCATACTGCTTCACGAGGAAGTTTTTATAGAAAAAGCTTATTTATAGATATTACTCCTAAAAATATACCTATTGTTTTACATATACATGGTGGAGGCTTTATTGAATTTTATGATAAATCCTCATTTTTTATGAAAACAAGAATAAAAAAAATTATAGAAAGAACGTCAAAAATAATTGTTTTATCTGAAAGATTTAAAATGGATTTTATTAATAGATTTGATTTAGAAAAAGATAAAATTTGTACAATATATAATGGTATTAATGTAAATAAAAGAAGTATAAATTTAAATAATAAAAAATTACAAATTCTATATATGGGAAAATTAAGTGAATCTAAAGGTATATATGATTTGCTTAAAATTATTCCTAATATATATTCAAGATATCCTAAAGTAAAATTTATAATAGCTGGTAATGGTGAAATAGATAGGGTTAAACACATAGTAAGAGCTACAAATATTGAAAAATGTACACACATAGTAGGATGGATAGATGGAAAAGTAAAAGATAAATATCTTTATGAAAGTAGCATTTTAGTAATGCCTTCTCATTTTGAGGCTTTTGGTATATCTATTATTGAAGCAATGGAATATGGATTAGCTATAGTTGCTAATGAAGTTGGAGGAATTCCAGATATAATAAACCATGATGTCAATGGTAAATTAGTACAAAAGGGCAATCTGACACAATTACAAAAAGCATTAGAAAAATACATTAAAGATGAAAATCTAACTAAAAAAATAGGGTTAATAAATAGTAAAATGGTTAAGAAGTTTGATATAAATAATAATATTACACAAATACAACAAATATATGAAGAACTAATTGTATAAAAGCATTTTTTATAAGTATATAAAATTAGAAGGTAAAATATAGGTGAGAATATGAAATTAATGAAGACCACTATTGGTATGATAATTGTAACATTAACTAGTATAATATTAGGATTTGTTAGGGAAAGTGTAACAGTATATAAATTAGGGGCAAGTTGGCAAGCAGATAGCTTTATTTTTAGTGTGGCATTTCCAGGATTTATTTTTGCTACTTTAGGAGGGGTAATATCTACAACTTTTGTTCCTTTATATACTGATTTAATGATAAATAAGAGTAAAAAAGAAGCCAATGATTTTGCTAACATTTTTATTAATATTATAGTCTTAATTTCATTAATTTTAGTTATAATTGGAGAGATATATACAGGCCAAATTATTAAAATATTAGCACCGGGATTTAAGGGTCAAACTTACGAAAGTACATTAAGATTAGTTAAAATAATTTTACCTTCTATGGTTTTTATGGGTATAATATATTGTTTTGTAGGAATATTAACATCTTTTAAAGAATTAATTATTACCTCAGCTCTATCTATTCCACTACACTTATCTATTATATTTGCATTAATTTTTATATATCCTAGTAAAGGTTTGGAGTATTCAGTTTTGGTGGTATTATTTGGAAGTTTATTGCAAGTACTTATGTTTATACCAAAGCTTATAAAAAATGATTATAGATATACTTTTAATTTTAATTTTAAAAATAGTTATATAAAAGAAGCTTTATATATGATCGGCCCTATGGCTATAGGAATAATGGTTCAACAAATAAATATAATGGTAGACAAATCTTTAGCATCTACATTGGATCAGGGAAGTATTACTTCAATTAATTTAGCAAGTAAATTAAATATAGCAACATATAGTTCAATAGGATATTTATTAGTGGTACTTATCTTCCCAATTTTATCTCAATATGCATCTGAAAAGAATATAGAAAAATTCTCTAAAACAGTCATTTCTTCATTAAATGTAGTAATTGGATTGATGATTCCAATTACTATAATATCTATATTTTTTAGAAGGGAACTTGTAAATTTATTATTTGGATATGGTAAATTTACAGAAAAGGACGTAACTTACACCGCACAAATACTTCTTTTTTATTCATTAGAAATCTGCTTTTTAGGAATTAGAGATGTGTTAAATAGGGCTTTTTATGCATTAAAAGATACTAAAACTTCTATGAAAAATGGAATTATTGGGGTATTAATTAATATTATATTAAGTTTATTGTTAATTAGGGTAATGGAAGCAAATGGATTAGCCTTAAGTACATCTATATCTATGATAATAATTTCAATATTGTTATTTAAAGATATGAAAAATAAGTTTATAAATGTAAATTTAACAAGATTTTATTTGAATATTTTTAAAATCCTAATTGCTGGTATAGCCCAATATGGGTTAATGATATTTATAAATAAGACTTTAAATTTTATTAATTGGAATATAAATTCTAGAATAAATATGTTAATTTATATAAGTATTGTAAGTATAATTAGCAGTAGTATATATATAGCTTTATTATATATATTAAAAGTAGATGGAATTGAATATGTTAAGGATAAAATAAAAAATAAAATAAAAAAGACAAATTAGAGGATGGTGTTAATGTGTTTAATGCTATATATTTTTATAGATTAGAGCGAAAATTATATTTATGGAATATACCTATAATACCAAAACTTATAAAGTTATTAATTTTTTTAATATATAATTGTGTAATACCTTATGAGTGTGAAATAGGGAATGGTACAAAGTTTGGGTATGGTGGAATGGGAGTAGTAATTCATAAAAAATCAGAGATAGGTTCAAATTGTTTTATAAGTCAGCAAGTTACAATAGGAGGAAAGACAGGATACAATGAAGTACCAAAGTTTGGAGATAATGTAATAATAGGAGCAGGTGCAAAAATCTTAGGACCTATAACTATTGGTAATAATGTAACTATTGGTGCAGGAGCAATAGTATTAAAGAATGTGCCAGATAATGCAGTAGTGGTAGGGAATCCAGCTAGAGTAATTAAGATTAAAGCTGAATAACTTTATCAATTGAGGTGTTTTAAGATGAGAATTGAAAAATGTAAATGGAAAATGGATGCACAAAGTCCAGTAATGTTTATGATAGATGATTTTGCTAATGTATGGGTTGATAAAAATGAAAATAATAAATTAGATAAAGGAGAGGACTGGGGGCACTTTTGTAAAGATTCAAATTCTATGTGGGATATTCTCGAGAAAAGTATTTTTACACAGTTTCCAGAAGTAAAAACTACATTATTTACTGTAGTAGGTAAAAGAGCTCCCATCATTAATGGTAAAAAAAAGATTTATTCTGCAACAATTTTGCAAGATGATAAATTTGTAGATTTTTTAAATGAAATAAACAAAAGTAAAAATATTGAGATAGCATATCATGGAGTAACTCATGGTATTACAGGAATAAATAGATTTGAATTTAAAGAAGAATGGGAAACCTTTAATTCTTTAGAAGAAGCTATAGAGAATATAGAAATAGGTAAAGAAATATTATATAAAGCAATAGGAGAGTACCCTAAGGGAGGAAAATATTGTGGATATAAATATAATGAGTTTTCAGATAAGTCTATTTCCCAAACTGGGTTTTTGTGGTGGTGTAGGCATTGGGACGCACAATTAGAAGAAGTAAAAGATAATAGTATTTATAATTATGAGTTAGATAAATTTTATGATGTAGTGGATATTCCCTCTACTATAGATGGATCTTTTTATAGTTTAAAAGATTATAGTAAGTTTTTTAGTAAAAAATATTTTAAAACAATTTATAAAAAAACAGTGGAAGGGAAAACTATAGAAAGTTTAATTGATTATAGGATTAAAAATGGACAAATAATAAGTATTCAGGAGCATAGTTCTCCATTTAGAGCAGATAATAGAATACAATATCCTAATATTGTAAGTGATTTAAATAATTTAAAATATATATTTTCATATTTAAAAAAATATAATCTTTGGTATGCTACAGGAACAGAGATAGCAGAATATTATTTAGCGTATAAGACTACTAGTATAAAAGTAATAGATGAAAATAATTTTGTTTTAGACATAGATAAAAATATAGAAGGAAAAGAATTAACTATTAGTATAAATAGGGAAAACATATCTTCAGATATTATTAAATTAGTTACTCCAAAAGAAAATTTTATATTAAATAAAATTGGAAGCCGATATAAAGGGACTATTAGAGTATATAATCATGTACAATATTCAATTCAGGAGGAATAGCGTTGGAAAATTTTCAAAGAATAGTCTTTTCAAAAATTGCTAATAAAGCTTTAAATAAAATAAAAAGAAAAGTTTATATAAAGGATGAAGTATTAATATTAAAGCAACAATATAAACAAGAAGATATAAATTTTTTAGATAATATAGATATTAAAATTTTAAATGAAAAAGATTTAGAAAGTTTATCTCAAAAAAAATCTCAAACATTAAAAGGGGAAATGGCACAAGGAAATATTATATATGGAATAATTATAAATGACCAAATAGCTCACTATTCTTGTGTTGCTTTTAAAAGTCATGCAATAAGGGAAATTAATAAAATATTTATATTGCCAACAGAAGGAATATATATATTTAATTGTTATACCTTTGAAAAATATAGAGGCAAACATCTATATTATATTATGCTTAAATTTTTAAGTAGAGAATATAAAAATTTAGATAAATATATAGTAGTTTCAAGAGATAATAAGATTTCCTATCATGTTATAAAAAAGGCAGGATTTTTTAAAATTGCAGAATTTAAATACAAAAAAATATTTAATAAGGAAGAATTATTAATGATAGATGTTCCTAAAGAAATAAGAGAACACTTAATTAAATTTGAGTAGATTAGAAAAATTTTAATTAAATAGGTGGTATAAATGAAGGGGAAAATATATTTTGCAGCATATTTAATAAATCAGAAAAAGAATAGTTGGTTTTATAAAAATTTATTTAGAGCTTTTGGGGCTAAAATAGGACATAATATAGTATTTGCAAACAAGCCTGAAGTTTGTGGATACATAGATAATATTAGCATAGGTGATAGTTGTTTTATAGATAAGAACGTAGTTTTTGTAGTTAATAAAGAAGGAAAATTAAAAATAGGAAATAATACTTTATTATCTTATAATACTATACTAAATGCTGGTATAGGAAGCATTAGTATAGGAAGTAATATTATGATTGCAGCAAATACTTATATCATAACTAATGATCATAATGTTAAAGAAAATTTAAGTGTAAGAAATTCATCACATATTATTCAGGATGTAGTTATTGAAGATAACGTATGGATAGGATGTAATTGTTCTATATTAAAAGGAGTAACTATTGGAGAAGGAAGCATAATAGGAGCAGGATCAGTAGTTATAAAAGATATTCCACCTTATTCAATAGCTGTTGGATCTCCATGCAGAGTAATAAAGAAAAGATATGATAAAGATATATTAATAAAAAAATTAAAAGATGAAGGATATGATTTAAAGAAAATAGATAATATTGTTGAATCTATAGTTTATTAGAAATGGTGGTATATAAATGAATATACAGATTATAAATAGCGTTAAAGAATTAGAGAAGTATAATTTACAATGGGAAAATCTAATAAATGACAGTGAAAATCCAGAAATATTTTATAGTTGGAATTGGATAAGTAATTTTTTAAAATATATGTGCAATAAAGGAATAGAAATTTTTATAATACTTATTTTAGATCAAAAGGAAATAATGGGCATAATGCCTTTATGTATAGAAAAAAGGAAAGTAGGCTTTATAACAGCAAGGGTAATGCATCCAATTGTGAACAAAACTGCAGACTATTGTTCTTTTTATTTTCATAAAAAATATAATGAATATGAGCTATTAAAAAGAGGTTTTAAAGTAATATATGAAAATAAAGAAAAATGGGATTACATAGAATTAACTAATTTTAATACAAGAAATAGGAGTACATATTTAATTAAACAAATAATTGAAAGTGTATTTCATAGTAAATGCTTTTTTGAGCAAAGTGTAATGGCACCTTATTTGAAATATGGAAGTATTGATAATAAGATTAATAAAAAGCAATTAAAAGATATAGAACGTAGAGAAAGAAAATTAGAAAAAGATCATAACCTAGAAATATATATAAATGCCAAATGGAATAGAGAAGTATGGGATGAATTTATAAAGTTACACAGAGAAAAATGGGGAAAGGGTATTTTTTTTAATAAAGAATATATTGAATTTTATGAACAGTTAATACCTAAATTAGAAGAAAAAGACCAATTAGAATTCTCATATTTAAAAGTTGATGGAAGTTTAGCTGCTATTCATTTTGGTTTTAAAACAGAAAAAAAGGTTTACTATTATATACCTGTTTATTCTTCACAATATTTAACCAAGGGTGTAGGGAGTATTTTATTAAAACATATAGTAGAGAATTATAGTAAAAGTAGAATGGAATTTGATTTTTTAAGAGGAGATGAAAAGTATAAATTTGATTGGACAGATAAAGTACATATGAATTATAACTTTTATATTATTAATGAAAATAGAAAGATATATTTAAGTAACTATATTTCATTAGTTCTATGGGCCAAAAAGAATAAAACAATTCGAAAATTGTTAAAAAAATAAGTTATTGAAGGTGAAGCCAAATGTTTATACAAGGGATGAAAAACAAAGTATTACGTGAGGGCATTACATTTAAAAAGATGCTTAAATTTTTAGAAGAAAGCCAACATTATTCTAAACAGGAACTAAAAAATTATCAGGATGAGCATTTAAAGAAAATAGTAAAGCATTCTTATGAAAATGTACCATACTATAAGGAGATATTTAATAAGAATAAATTAATGCCTTCAGATATAAGAGCACAAAAGGATTTGTGGAAATTACCTCTTCTTACTAAAAATGATATAAAACAAAATTTTAATAAATTAAAGGCAACTAATATGCCTAAATGGCTATTAAATGAAGGGCATACTAGTGGAACTACAGGTACACCAGCACATTTTTATAGGGATTTAAATTCTATCAATTTTGAAAATGCTACTGTGTGGAGACAATGGAGGTGGGCAGGAATTGATATTGGAGATAGAATTGTTGTTTGTAGAGGGAGTGAAATAAAAGTTAGTGAAAAGGATCATATATTTTGGCAAAAAAATAATATTCAAAAACAATTATTCTTGTCTTCTTTTTATTTATCAGATGAAAATATGAAATATTATATAGATGAATTTAAAAGATATAATGGGAAAGCGTTGCAAGCATATCCTTCTACAGCTTATGTTATTGCTAAGTATTTGGAAAAAACTAATGATAAAATTAAATTAAAAGCCGTATTTACCTCATCTGAGCCTATATATGATTTTCAAAGAAAATTAATAGAGGATAGATTTGAATGTAAAATATGGGATTTTTATGGATTGGCAGAAAGAGTTGTTAGTGCGTCAGAGTGTAAAAATCATGAAGGGCTTCATATTAATGAAGAATACGGTATTACGGAAATCTTGGATGAAGAAGAGAATGAATCAAAAGAAGGATTCTTAGTTGGAAGTACCATACATAATTATGCAATGCCTTTAATAAGATATGTTACTAATGATTATACTAAAATTAGTTCTAGTAAATGTTCTTGTAAAATAGAGCATAGAATAATTAGTCCTATAGAAACAAAGAAAGAAGATATGGTTATAACAAAAGAGGGAAGATATATAAGTCCATCAATTATTACTCATGCTTTTAAACCATTAACTCATGTTGCCAAATCTCAAGTAATACAACATGATTTTGATGATTTTGAGATAAAAATAGTACCAGAAGAAGGATTCAATGATAATGAAATAGATATATTAATGAAGGGGCTAAAAGAAAGATTTGGTCAAAAGAGTAGTATAGATATAAACATAGTACAGGATATCCCAAGAACTAAAAATGGTAAATTTAGATGGGTAATATCTAAAATAAGCAAAGGAAATAGTTAAAAATGAGAAAATTTAAATGGATTTATAATAGATTAAAAGCTATGTCTATAGGAGAAATTTTATATAGAATTAATGAAAAAAATCATAAGAAAATATATAAAAAAAGATATTCAGAACCTAAATCTATTTTAAAGATAAATGAACGTAATATTAAAAATGTAGATTTTGTAGACAAGAGAATTAATAGTATATTTCAAGAGTTTATGGTAAAAAATCATGAATTTGAAACAAAAATAAAAGTTTATAATACGGTTTATGATATATCAGAAAAAATAGACTGGCATAAGGGTATGAAAGGTACATGGCCCAAAAATAAAAGTAGTTTTGATATAAGTTTTAGAGGTAGGGAAGATATAGGAGATGTAAGGTTTACTTGGGAAATTAATAGGCATTTATTTTTACCTAATCTTGCACTTCAATATAAATGTTTAAATAAAGAAGATTCATATATATGTTTAAAGGAACATTTTTATAATTGGATAAAAAATAATCCTTTTATGCAAGGAGTAAACTGGGCTTCTCCTATGGAAATTGCTATACGTTCTTATGAATGGCTTATTACATATTCTCAAATAAAAGATAGGATGGATAGGCAATTTAAACAGGATATGTTGTTGGCAATAATCAATTCTATGGAGTATGTATCTAATAATTTTTCGAAATTTTCATCTGCTAATAATCACTTAATACTAGAAGCTGCTATTACATCAATAATAGGATATTGTGTTGAACCTATGTATGATCAAAGTTGGTTTGAAAAGGGATATAAAATATTAAAAAGAGAAATTCCAATTCAAGTATATGAAGATGGGGTTAATAAAGAGCAAGCGGCTCATTATCATACTTTTGTATTAGATATGATGCTTCAGTATAATTTCTTCTTAAAAAAAATAAAAAAAGAACCTATATATGAAGATCTTATTTTTAAAATGATAGAATTTATAGGGATGTTGCATCAATCTGGTGAAGTTATAGAATTTGGAGATAGTGACGATGCAAAGATTCTTCAATTGGATGGTAAAGAAAAAGATTATTACTTATATGTGCTTCAGCTAGCGTCTTTATATTATAAAGAGTTATTTGTACCAATAAGTAGAGTTAGTATTGAAGTTAAATTTATATGTGGAAGTTTATATACTGATATAACAAAGCTTAGTATGCACAAATATAAAAGTTTTAAAGTGTATGATAAAGGAGGATATGCAATAGTTAGCGAAAATAAAAACTTTCTTATGTTTGATATAGGTGAATTAGGCTTTAAAAGCATTGCAGCTCATGGACACGCCGATGCATTGTCATTAGTATATTATTATGATAAAAAAGCGGTATTAGTTGATCCAGGAACCTATATATATAATGTGGATAAAAAATGGAGAGATTATTTTAGAGATACAGTTAATCATAATACTTTAACCCAAAATGAACTTTCACAATCCAAAATAGCAGGACCTTTTCTTTGGTCTAAAAAGGCAAAAGTTAAATTGAAGGATTTTGGAGAAACTACAGATTTAATATATATATATGGTGAGCATGATGGATATAAACCTAATATTCATAAAAGGGCTATTACATATATAAAAAAACAAGAAATGTTAATTATAGAAGATAGTTTTAGAGGTATAGGGCAGGTAAACTATATTTTCCATAGTAATGTTAAATTACAAGAAATCAGTAATAATGTATTGAAGCTATGTATAGAAGGAGAGAAACTATATTTTTATTTTTCAAAACCCTATGAAGTTGTAGAGAAATATATTTCAAAATCTTTTTTAGTAAAAGAAAAAACCTTAGGAGTTAAAATAAAAAACAATTTTAATATAAATCCTAAAATTTATTCAGTTATATCTAAAGAGCCTATTGAATTTTACAATAATAAAATTATTTATGATAACAAATGCTATATGTATACAAATTATAAGGATATTAGAGGTGATAGCAGTAATGAAAACAGTTAAAATGTTTGATTGTAATGTAGCAGCTTTAACTATGGAAGAAACTATCCAGGAAATAGAGTGCTATATAAAAGAAAGAAAGCCTGTACAACATGTAGTTATAAATGCAGGGAAAGTTGTTTTAATGGAAAATAATCATGAATTAAAAACAGTTATACAAAAATGTCCATTAATTAATGCAGATGGTCAATCTATTGTATGGGCTTCTAAGATTTTAGCCAAACCTTTACCTGAAAGAGTTACTGGTATTGATTTAATGGAAAATTTAGTTCGTCTGTCTAATGAAAAGGGCTATAGAATATATTTTTTTGGAGCAAAAGAACATATTGTAAAAAAGGTTATAAAGAAGTATAAAGATGAATATCCTAATCTACAAATAGCTGGGTATAGAAATGGATATTTTTCAGAAAAAGATAATAAAGATATAGTTGAAGATATGAAAAAATCAAAAGCAGATATTTTATTTGTAGCTTTTAGTTCACCTAAAAAAGAGTTTTGGCTTCATAATAATATGGATAAAATAGATATACCTTTTTGTATGGGAGTAGGTGGAAGTTTTGATGTGGTAGCTGGAAAAACTAAAAGATCACCTAAATGGATGCAGAAAATAGGGTTAGAGTGGTTTTATAGATTTATGCAAGAACCAAGGAGGATGTGGAAGAGATATTTGGTAGGAAATTTTAAATTTATAAAAATAGTTATTGAAGAAAAAATGAAAAGAAAAAAATAAATTTTTAATAAGCTTGCTAACACAATATAAAAGGTTATAATTAATATTTAAATTATAAATAAGTTTTATTAGTTTTTATTAGATTATAATAAACAGCGTTGTGAAATGCATATTAAAGTATTTCTGTTAAGCATATAAGAATACTTGGACAATTAATTTTAAATTAGATATAATTAAAAAGTAATAAATAAATTAATTAGCTAATATAGGTAAATATTTTTGCATATATAATAATATGTATATAACTTAACAGAATTATTGGTTATGTTAAGTAATTATGAAAAAATAGCTTTAGAAATCATACAATTATTGTTATGTTTGTTTTAAAGATTAAAAGATAGCAAATTCATATTTTAAGGTATAACAAAAAAGCCTATCCATAATGTGGTTTTAAAAATAAATAGACTCATATAAAGCGATAGCGCATGCCGTTAGGCAGCTAATAACCAATTATTTTTGGCTTTAGTTGAATAAGTAACTCCTATTACTTCAGCAGGTGATAAATCACGTAGTGAGTAGTGTGGACGTAGAAAGTTATAATGAAATATAAACATAGATATTAGTTTGTTAGCACTATCAAAGGAGTTAAAACCTCTTAAGCCTTTATACCAGGATTTAAATGTTTTATTAAAGGATTCAATAATATTATTAGAGATATCATCTCTAAATGATTGAACTTTTATGTGCACAGTATCTTCAAATGTTGATTTTATTGGTACATTATAAGAGGGAAGCCTGTCAGTAACTATAGCTCTGGGAGAACCAAATTTCTTAGCATCATTAAATAGACTAAAAGCTTGTTTTGCATCTCTATATGGTGATAAATGATAAGAAATAATTAGTCTACTTTCAGAGTCAATAACAAGCCATAGATAATGACGTTTCCCATTTATAAATACAACAGTTTCATCTGCGTGCCATTCGTCAGAATCCGATAGAACAACATCTTTTAGCAACCTATCGGATTTTAATTTAAAGTATGCAGCAAACTTTTTAGTCCAATTTGCAATAGTTACATGAGATACTTTTACATTAAACAATCTAAATAAATACTGAGAAATCCTTCTTGTAGAACTTTCATTGAGGAAATAAAGGTCTAATGCCATTAAAATAATATGGATTGGGAACCTCATACCCTTAAAATCTAATTTGCCATCTATTTTGGTATTACTTGAAGGTAGTATGGCCGTAGGCTTTGCTATAAAGAAACTATGATTACACCTTTTATTGTTACAACGATAATTAATGTAATTTGAGTAATTGTGATGAATAAAAGTTCCTTTGCCACATAAAGGACAACGAGGATAACCGATAAGCTGACGCTTTTCCGCCGTAGGCGCGAATTGTCTTCTGCACTCTTTGCACTGATATTTTTGATTGCCTTGTTTGTCTTTTCCAAACTTATAAAGTTTGTGACTGTGACATCTAGGACATGTAATTTTTTTATTAGCTTTGTTCATTGATTTCTCTTTCCTTTCTGGGAGGTAATGATTTTGTGGTGAAACTATTATATTTCAATAAGTTGAGAGAAATCAATGTTCATATAACTTAACAGAACTGAATTATTTTACAGGAGATTTTATTATGAATAAATCTAAGAAACTAATATATTTTATACCTTCTTTTATTTGGATGGTGATTATCTTTATTTTTTCAAATCAACAAGCAGAATCATCAAATAAAAACAATTTTTTTATAGCAGATGTGCTAAGAAAAGGAAAAATAACTTTGTTTAAACATATAGACTACAATTTTTTGAATTTTTTAATAAGAAAAGCAGCTCACATAACAGAATATTTTATACTGTTTATGCTTTTATATTTGGCTTTTAAAAAAACTTTTTATAAAAATCCTAAAATAAAAGCATCTATTATAACTATTTTATATGCCTGTACTGATGAATTTCATCAATTATTTATTCTAGGAAGAGAAGGAAAGATAAGAGATGTACTTATAGATTCTATAGGTGTATTTATGGGACTGCTTTTAATCTATATATTTAAATTTATAAAAAAACATAAGAAAAAGGAATAAAATAGTATATAAATTATTTTAAGATACTGTTTATTAGGGGGCTAACATAATGAAAGACCGTAAGTATAATATAACCATATTTTTTTTAATAATAATATTTATAGCCTTAATAGTTGTTGGAACCATGAGAGATAAGAAAAACTATGCCAGTAAAAAGGTAAATAAATTTGTACAAACTATAAATAAAAATAAAGAATCTTTTAAAAAAGATGACAAAGAGACAAATAAAGATAATAAAGAACAAGAAAATTTATCTTTATATGAAAAGATAAATAAGAAAAAAGAAATAACTATGCTAAGTATTGGTGATGATATGGCAAATAGTATGTCTGTGGAGGAAAAGGATAAATGGCATAGAAATATAAAAAAATATATAGAAGATACATATAAAATAAAAGTAGATACAAAAGTTATTTGGAAAGAAAAAAGTAAAATAGATGAAGCTTTAGATAATTATAAAAAAGTGGAAACTAAAACTTATGATTTAATATTTATAACTCTAGGAGAATATAATATAGGTTATGAACCTACAGAAAAGTTAGCATCAAAATACGAAGAGTTAATAAGAGAAATAATAAAAAATAATCCTAAAAGTGATTTGTATTTAATAGTACAAAGTTCTATAAGGTTAGATAAAAATTATCCAGAGGCAATAATAAAAATAGCTAATCATTACAACTTAAATATAGTAGATATGAGAAAGGCTTTTAAAAATTCTAATGAGAATTATATTACATTAACTACAGATGGAATATTGCCAAATAAAAAAGGATATAATTTATATACAAAAGAAATAATAAAATCTTTAGAGAAGAATATAAAAAGTCAAAAGGTAATAAAATATGAAGAAAAACAAGTTTTATACAAAACAAAATAAATCTTATATTAAGCTTTTAAGAAAAGAAAAATAATGTGATATAAAAAGGAGCGTCAAAAATGATGGCTCTTTTTATTGTATTAAGGAAAAAACTTACTATGTAGATATGTTCAAAATAGCTTTAGTTATGAGTATATAAAAAAGAACAACTCTTGTTAATATAAAAAGTGAGTTTAAATCATTTATGTTCTTGATGGTGAAGTTCTTATTATAAGTTATTAAAGAATATATAAATGAATAAAGTTATTGAAGCGTATAGTAATTTAAACAAAGGGAAAAATAAAATTATTAAAATCTTATTAGATATTCTCATATAAAAAATTAGATATCTAGTAGGATTATCAATAAAAAGAATAAGATATTAAAGATTCAATCATCAATATTCCTTAGAAAATAAAAGTATTTCTTATGTAATAATACAACTACATTATAGGAGGAAAATATAAATGAATGAACTACAAATGATGCATGTAGCAAACGTATGTGATGGATACGATAGTATAGATACAGGTTTTGTATCTGTAATAGGTGCGGAAAACAGTAAAAGTTGCACAAACTGCAAAAACTTAGAAAATGGAGTCTGTATAAAGAACCTTTACGATAAAGTGTTAACGAGTTTAGATCAAACCTAGGCAGAAGTTGCGAGGCAACTTCTGCAGAGTACAGATAATAGAGTACAAAGTACAGAGAGAAAAGACAGATAAAAGAGTAAAGAGTTAAATATAACAACTTTAAAATCTATTGAAATAGATTTTAAAAGCAAGTAAATATTTGATAAATAAAGTATAGATTTTATGAAAATAAGTATCTAAAATAATGGCAAAAAGCACTTGTTTTATGAGGAAATATGAGAGTAAGGGAAACAGGACGTGTCCTTAGCCGCTTACTGTAGCACGTGGTATTAGCGACATTAGTTTATATTTTCCTCATAAAACTTAGTGCTTTCCATTATTTTAGCTATTTATAGAATAAAACTATATACTATTTACTTAGTTTTAACTTACTTTCTTTGTATTCCTTTTTTAAACTTTCCAAATTGTATATTATCTTAGACACATGATAGTTATATACAACATTTAAATCATTTTCATCATACTTATGAGGTTCTTCTGGTAAATGATATAGATTTTTAAATCTTTCATAATTTTTATTATTTAATTCACATTTATTATTTATAGTATCAATGAAGGATAAATGTGTATAGGTTTGATTAAAGATTTTTATTAAAACAGATATATAATTTTCATCTAAATTTTTAGTCTTTAATATTTCTTTTTTATAAGCATTAAAATTATTTTCTAAATTACTTATTTGATTTTTAAGCTTTTTTATATCTACTTTATGATGAAAATAGATTTTTTCTGTAGGTATTTTTGAAAAATGTTTTACTATAGTTTTACATCCAACGATTATTTGCTTTTCATAAACTGGTGGCTTTATGAACATATTTATAAGTACTGATACTATTATACCTATAAAAGTATCTAAAGTTCTGTGGATGCTATAATACAAAGGGGTTTTATTTGTAAGATTTATCATTATGCCTATAAAAACTATACAAGCGATACTTACAGACTTATCCCATTTTAATAAATTACATATATAAATTACAATTATAATTCCCAGTCCACATAAAAAAGGGTTATTTGGTGAAATACTAGAAAAAGTGAGTCCAATAAGTGCACCAGTTACAGTACCTAGCATTCTGTTTTTACCAGCTTTATAGGAACCTGTAACGGAATTCTGCATAGAAATAACTGCGGCAATGGCTGCATAAAAAGGGGAATCTAGTTTAAAAAATTCGGATATTAATATGGAAATAGTAACTGCTAGGGCGGTTTTAATGTTACGCATACCTATGGATTTCATAGTTTACCTCACTTTGTATAATTTATAAATTTTACTTTATCTTTTGAAAAAATTATATATGAATAAAGATAATTTTCTAAAATCAGAGTATTTTAGTAAATATTGTTGTATAAATTAAAGCATTTAATATATAAAGTATTCTTCTTTAAAATAATTATACAAAAAGAAGAAAAATTACTCAATATGAAAATAATGTTTATTAATAGATAAAGTATATCTATGTCAATATGTGTTTATTTAACTCATAGTAATTTTAATTTTATTATAGTATAATATATCTATTATATGAAAAGCTTTGTGTAAATACAATTTAAAGGGGGGATTTTAGTGTCCTTTAAAAACATATTCTCTTTATTTTTTATTATAAATATAATTATATCTATAATATTAATAGTAATAGAGAGAAAGAAGCCAGAAAAGACTATAGCATGGCTACTTATATTTTTTATATTTCCTCCTTTAGGATTATTTTTATATATTTTTTTAGGTCGAAATTGGAAAAAGCATAAATTACATGATACTACTAATATAGAAATAGAGCAACTAGTACTTGAAGCTATGGGAAAAGTAAAAAATCAGGAATATCATTCTTTGATAGAACTACTGTCGAAAAATAGCGAATCTCCTTTATTCAGAGATAATAGTATAAAGATATTTAAAGATGGTAATGAAAAATTTGAATATCTAAAAAAAGAGCTTTTAAAAGCTAAACATCATATACATTTAGAATACTATATAGTAAAAAGCGATAATATAGGTACTGAAATAAAAGAGATACTTATAAAAAAAGCAAGGGAAGGCGTAGAAATAAGGTTTATAATGGATAGAGTAGGATCTATAGGTATAAAAAGATCTTACATAAAAAATCTTAAAGATAATGGTATAGATGTAGTGCAATATTCCTATTTTTTAGCTCCTCTTTTAAGGCATATAAATACTCAAATAAATTACAGAAATCATAGAAAAATAGTAGTTATAGATGGTAAGACTGGATTTGTAGGGGGCATAAATATAGGAGATGAATATTTAGGGAAAGGTAAATTAGGCTATTGGAGAGATACTCATCTTATGGTAAAGGGTGATTTTGTTATGGGACTTCAGGCAGTGTTTATGGATGACTTTGCTACTATAAAGGCTGTAAATGATGAGATGTTTACTTATGGTGACAATTTTAAGGTCTATTTCCCTAAAATGCATGAGTATGGTGGAAAAGTTATGCAACTTGTAAAAAGTGGACCAGATTCTCAGTTTCAATCTATAATGCAAACAGTATTTAAGATGATAACTTTAGCTAAGGATCATATATATATTACCACACCATATTTTGTACCTAATGATAGCATAATGAATGCTATAAAAGTAGCATCTTTAAGTGGAGTAGATGTAAGAATATTATTTCCTGGTAGATATGATCATTTAATAGTATATTATGCCTCTAGAACTTATTTAGAAGAACTTATAAAATATGGAGTTAAAATTTATTTTTATAATGAAAAATCCTTTATTCATGCCAAAACTATTATGGTAGATAGTGAAATCTGTACTGTAGGTACCGCTAATATGGATATAAGAAGCTTTGAATTAAACTATGAAATAAATGCAGTTATATATGATGAGGAAACCACAGAAAATTTAGAAAACATTTTTTTTGAAGATTTAAATCGTAGCAGAAGAATTTATAAAGAGGATTTTAAAAATAGATCTTTAAGGGGCAGAATGTTAGAAGGTATTGCTAGAATTTTTTCTGCATTGCTATAGAGTGCTTAAACGGAATTGACACTAAAGAGTAAATTTTATATTACGATATTAATATAATGTAAAACATTTTATGATTTAAATAATGTATTAAATATTATTAAACAAATTGTTAATTATTAAAGAATATAAGTTTTTAAGTGATATAATTATATTAATGGCTTATTAGGTGGTGTGATAGGTGAAGAACAATAGCAATAATATAATGGTGGAAGAAACATTAATAAGAAAAATGCTTTCAGAACTAAAAGATATTCAAACCCTTAGCTCAGAAAGATTGCTTCAACAAAAGATAGATTTACTTATAAAATATATGGAAAATATAGTGAAGTATAAAAATGATGAACCCTTTGAAGATACAATCTATAAGAAAATGAAGGAAGTAAGACTTGATAATCCAGAATTAAATTCTAAATTATATATACTATATAGAAAGCTTTCTGATGGAAAAATAACTGAGGAAGATGCAAGAATTTTATATGATGTATATATTAAAAGTCAAGCTTATGATAAATTAATATATTAATAATATAAAGGTGGTATCTTTAATGGAAGACAAATGTTTAGAAATCAGTAAAGAGTCTGTAAAAAAGATTTTATCTAGTTTAAATGAAATAAAAATACTTTGCACGGACAAAGAATTAAAAAAAAGAGTAGAAGGTATAATCTATGTAGCTAATGAAGAAATAGCATCTAAAATAGAGCCTTCTTTAAAAGAACTTATATATGATAAGATGAAAGAAACAAAAAATACTAACCCGGATTTAAGCAGTAAGCTATATATATTATATAGAAAATATGTGAGTAATAAGATAAAAGAAGAGGAAGCTAGAGAAATATATGAAACATATATAGTTATGGAAAACTTTGAAAGAATAGTTTGGTAAATAAGCTCTGTTACAATTTGTGTAACAGGGCTTATTTTGTGCATAATTATAAATAAAGCGAAATTGATATTACTATATTTGCCATTTATCCCTTGTGATAAATGGCTTATTTTCTACAAAAAATAAAAAAGTAACAAAAACTTTCAAAAAGGTATTGAATATTTATTATTTTATATGTATAATTATAAAACAAACAGGGAATGAATTTTCTGGGAAAACTGATTCCTATAAAAATGAAATTGGATTAAATCCAGATATTAATAAAATTATAATATTTTAAGGGGGAGTATTTTATGAAAGAAAAAGTTGTACTTGCATACTCAGGAGGATTAGATACATCAATAATAATTCCATGGCTAAAAGAAAATTATGACTTAGATGTTATAGCTGTCTGTGTAGATGTAGGTCAGGGGGATGATATGGATTATGTAAAGACAAAAGCAATAAATTCTGGTGCATCAAAAATATATGTGGAAGATGTAAAAGAGGAATTTGTAGTGGATTATTTGTATAAAGCAATAAAATCTGAAGCATTATATGAACAGGACTATATGCTAGGGACGTCCTTTGCAAGACCTTTAATGGCTAAAAAACTAGTAGAAATAGCCCATAAAGAGCAGGCTAAATATATATGTCACGGTTGTACAGGAAAAGGAAATGATCAAGTGCGCTTTGAAGTGGGAGTAAAGGCTCAGGATCCTACTATAAAAATAATAGCACCGTGGAGAATTTGGGACATAAAATCTAGAGAAGATGCTATAGATTATGCTAAAAAAGTTGGAGTTGAAGTACCTGTAACTAAGAAAAAGATATATTCCGTAGATAAAAACTTATGGCATGTAAGTCATGAAGGTGGGGACTTAGAAGATCTAAAAAATGAACATAAAGAAGATATGTATTTTATGGTTACTCCGCCAGAAAAGGCGAAAGATGAGCCAACTTATTTAGAAATTTATTTTGAAAAGGGTACACCTGCAAAAATAAATGGAGAGATTTTAAATGCTGTAGATATAATAGATACATTAAATAAAATAGGTGGAGAAAATGGTATAGGTATAGCAGATATAGTAGAAAATCGTTTGGTTGGTATGAAGTCAAGAGGTATATATGAAACACCAGCAGGTACACTATTATATGCAGCTCATAAAAAGCTAGAATCAGTAACCTTAGATAAGTATACTTATCAATACAAGAAATTAGTTTCAGCTCAATATGGGGAACTTGTATATAATGGTTTGTGGTTTACAGCTGTAAGAGAGGCTATTGATGCTTTTGTAGATAAAACTCAAGAAAATGTAACGGGTACAGTAAAATTAAAATTATATAAAGGAAATATAAAACCTTGCTCAGTGGATACAGAATATGCATTGTATGATGAAGGTATATCATCCTTTGGAGATAGCGAGCTTTATAGTCATAAGGATGCAGAAGGTTTTATAAATTTATTTGGATTGCCATGTAAAATAAAAGCATTAAAAAATTTCTAGACTAATTGGAGGAACATATTTATGAAACTTTGGGGAGGACGTTTTAAGGAAGAAGAAAGTAAGCTTATGGAGGACTTTAATAGTTCGCTAAGTTTTGATAAAAAACTTTATTATGAAGATATAAAGGGAAGCATAGCTCATGTTAAAATGCTTGCAAATCAAAATATAATAAATGAAGAAGAAAAAGAAAAAATATTACTTGGATTAGAAGAAATATTAAAAGAAATAGATGATGGGATTTTAAAAATAGAGGGAGACTATGAAGATATTCATAGTTTTGTAGAAATAAATTTAATAAAAAAGATAGGAAATGTGGGAAAAAAGCTTCATACAGGAAGAAGTAGAAATGATCAAGTAGCCTTAGATATGAAATTATATGCTAAAAAATCCACAGAAGAAGTAATAGAATGCTTAAAGGGACTTATGGATTCTTTAATTAAAGTTGGAAATGAAAATAATTATATTATGCCAGGATATACCCATCTTCAAAGAGCTCAGGTAGTGACTTTTAGATATCATTTATTAGCTTATTTTGAAATGTTTAAAAGGGATGAGAAAAGATTAAAAAATGCCTTGGAGATTTTAAATGAAAGTCCTTTAGGTTCAGGAGCATTAGCAGGAAGTACTTATAACATAGATAGAGAATATACTGCAGAGGTATTGGGTTTTAAAAAACCAGTAGATAATTTTTTGGATGGAGTTAGTGATAGGGATTATATAATAGAACTTATAAGTAAGTTTTCTATAATAATGATGCATTTAAGTAGATTGTCCGAGGAACTTATACTTTGGAGTAGCAGTGAATTTAAGTTTATACAAATAGGAGATGCTTACTCTACAGGTAGTAGTATAATGCCACAAAAGAAAAACCCAGATGGGGCAGAACTTATACGTGGTAAAACTGGAAGGGTATATGGAGATTTAATAAGTATATTAACTGTTATGAAATCATTACCACTAGCTTATAATAAAGATATGCAAGAGGATAAAGAGCCATTCTTTGACGCTAAAGATACTGTAATAAGCTGTTTAAGAGTAATGGAAGGTATAATATCTACGATAAAAGTAAATAAAGAAAATTTAATGAAATCTGTTAAAAAAGGCTTTTTAAATGCTACAGAAGCTGCAGATTATCTGGTAAACAAAGGCATGGCTTTTAGAGATGCTCACAAAGTGATAGGTGAAACAGTGATATACTGTGAGGATAAAAATTTAGCTATACAAGATCTATCCTTAGAAGAATTAAAACAATTCTCAGATTTATTTTGTGAAGATATTTATGAATTCATAGACTATAAGAATTCTATAAATAAAGGAATAAAAAAAGAAATGGGATACTTTTAAGGATCTTTTGTTTTGAAATTACTATAATAACTTTTAAAGGTATTAAAATATAAATAAATATCTAGAAAAATAATTAGAATACTTTATTTGCGAACTAAAATATATAAGAGTTAAATAAACAGGAGGTTTATTTAACATTGTGCAACAGGATGTGGAATCAGTGGTTAGCTTATATATATTAGGACGCAAATATTAGTGTTCTTTATTTTTATAGCCATTTATTGATTAAAAGTATTTTGTATTTTAATTTTCAACCTTTAAAAGCTTTTAATTCATAATTTTCTTATTTAATATATTGTGTTAAAATAAGTTTTATATAAACAGGATTCTTGCTTTAATGAGAGGTTTAGCTTTAATTTTAATTAAAGTTTTATAAACCTATTAATAGCTAGAATATCTGTGATTAGATAAAAAGAATAATATTAAGGGAGAATTTATATGAATGATTACATAGATGTGATAAAAAAGTCCATAGAATTATCTAATGTTTTGAAAGAAGGAATAGATTATATAAAGGAAACTATAATTTTTAGAGAATATGGAGAATTAGACAGTCTTGTAGAGGGTATTGTAGATTCGGTGGTATATTTAGAAAAAGCTTTAAATCCAGTTTTTTTAGAGATAAAAGATAATGAGTATGGAAAAATAATAAAAGACTTTAAAAACAGTTTAAATCTTCTTAAAGATACTTTGGATAATGGAGATATGGATGGGGCTATTAGTTTTATAGAGGATAACCTTTCTGTGAAGTATAAAATATGGAAAAAACATTTAGATAGTAAATTGAAGAAATATACTTATTGTTAACTTTTAAAATAAATATTAAAAATCTTATAAATGTTAAAGTAATATAAATTACTTACGATAGAAAAAATATATGTATATATAAATTTAACCATTTTGGTTTAAAAATAGATATTTTAATATTTTATTTTGGAGGTAATAGCTATGAGATTAAGCCATAATTTGGCATCCTTAAATGCCTTTAGAAACTACTCAAAAGTTTTAACAGAGCAAAGTACAGCTTTAGATAAAATAACTTCAGGATACAAGGTTAGATGCTCTAAAGATGATCCTAATGTAATGGCACAAAGTGAGAAAACTAAAATACAGATAAGAGGTCTTCAAGTAGCCTCAAGAAATGCTCAAGATGGAGTTAGCATGCTTCAAACGGCAGAAGGTGGTTTGGAAAGCATAGGGAATATGCTCATGAGAATAAAAGAACTTACCATTCAAGCTGCTAATGGAACAAATAATTTAGAGGACAAAGAAGTGATTCAAAATGAAATAAGTGAACTTATGGCTGGTATAGAAACTACAGCAAAGGGAACAGAATTTAATGGGGTTAAACTTTTATCCCAGGGAAATAAATTTAGTAATCAAACTAATGTTATGACAAAGTCTGTGCCTATAGGAGCTAACGTGGGGGATTTAGAGGATATTCCTTTTTATAACCTAACAACAGAAGGCTTAGATATAAAAGGAAGAATAGATGTTACAGATGCAAGTAAATTAGGGCAAAGTCTTGATGCTGTAAATAATGCTATAGAGACTGTGCTTTCTGTAAGAAGTGAATATGGATCTTTGGAAAATAGATTTGAGGAGTGTATTAATAATATAGGGGAAATATCTCTTAAAATGGAAGGTGCTAATAGTGAGTTAGTAGATGCAGATGTAGCAGAAGAAATGATGAATTATGCTAAATCGGATATATTATATCAATCTTCCCTTGCCATAATGCGACAAACTAATAATTTCCCTATGGATGTACTAAAAATATTAGAAAATGTAAAATCTAAGTAACAAAATGCATCTTTAATGAAGATATATTAAAGATGCTTTATTTGAGCTTGTTTTATGAATTTTTTTATTTGTCAAAGTTGAAATAGAGGAATATCCAGTCTATAAATATGTAAATATAATTCGATATACCTGCGTGTTAAATGATATATATGTGATATTGTTAAATTCTAATAAATACTTTAAATATAATAATTATTTATATTTAAAGTGGACAGGATTAGGTAGTAAAACCTATTTTGTTATTATATAATATTTGTAGGAAAATGTTTATAATGTGTAATTTCAAAATATAAAGTTTTCCATTTTAAAAGTTATTTTTGAAAAATAAGGTTAATTATATTATAAAAGTAAAAAATACAAGTGATCAAAAGGGTGTTATAATACAAAATTAAATTTGTTTAAAAAAATCATTTAACATGAAGAAAATGTATGTACAAAATCATCTTCTTAATGTAAAATAAAATTGAAGGAATTTGTATATAAATAGTTTATCTTAAAATAATTTGTATATAAATTATGGAAAAATGTATATTGTTGTATTTAATTAAATAAATATGGGAGTGTAAAACATGAGAGTAGAAGATATGTCTAGTAGTCAATTGGTTAATAATCTTTTAAAAAAATCTATGGATGCATCATCTTATAGAGGTAGAGTTATTTCAAACAACATAGCTAATTATAATACTCCTGGTTATAAGAGGCATTATGTTACTTTTGAAGAAACTTTAAAGGATAATTTGAATAATATAAATATGAAGGTTACTGCGGAAAAACATATGAATAATGGCTGGGAATTTGGACAAGTTAAAGAAGATGTAGATAATTCTACTAGTATGAGAACAGATGGAAATAATGTAGATATTGATAACGAAATGGTAAATAATTCAGCTAATGCCCTTATGTATAATGCATTAGTTACTCAGGCTAATAATAGATTAGCTACTACAAGATATGTTATTAATGGAAGATAACATATGTTATTAGCTGAACATAACATATGTTATTAACAGGAGATAACTTTGAAGAAATTTTGAAATTTAGTAGAGACTGTTCTAGATAAATATTAGAAAAATTAGTGAATTTAAAATATGGGATAAAAAGGGGGAAATAGTATGATTAAAGCATTTGATACTATGAGAATTAGTGCTAGTGGACTATCCGCTGAAAGATTAAGAATGGATACTATAGCTTCTAATATTGCTAATGCTACTACTACAAGGACGGAAAGTGGTGGTCCTTACAAAAGAAAGATAGCTGTTTTTGAAGAAAATCTTAATAATGAATTGAATAAAAAGAATGGAACAAATGAAAAAAAACTTTATGGAGTTAAAGCTACAGGTATAGTGGAAGATTCTTCTCCTGTAAGAAAAATGTATGATCCATCCCATCCAGATGCAGATGCGGAGGGGTATGTATCTATGCCTAACGTAAATGTATTAAATGAGATGGCAGATATGATGGCTTCAGTACGTACCTATGAAGCAAATGTAACAGTTATGAATGCAGAAAAATCAATGTTTGGAAAAGCGTTGGAAATTGGTAAATAGGAGAGTTGATTATGAGAGTAAATGAATTCGTACCCAATATTAAAGTTTTTGATAACTTTGGAAAAAACTTTATAAATGAAAATGAAAAAATAGAAAACGGGGAAAAAGTTAGTTTTAGTGAGGTACTAAAAGATAAATTAGATGGAGTAAATGCAAAACAAGTTAAAGCAGATAGTAGTACAGAGGCCTTTATAAAAGGAGAAGAGACAGATATACATAATGTAATGCTGAATGCAGAAGAAGCTAAAATGTCCATGGAGTTAGCAGTTCAAGTTAGAAACAAGCTAGTAGAAGCTTATCAAGAATTAAGTAGAATGCAATTATAGTAAGGGGAGCTTTCGATGAATAAGCTAAAGGAGTTTTTAAAAGGGTTAAAAGAAAAGTGGACAGGGTTAAGTAAAGTAAAGAAAATAGCTTTTTCTATAATATTTTTAGGAATTATAACATCTATTATTGCATTATCTCTTTATTTCGGTAAAACAAAATATGCAGTTTTATTTTCCAATATGGATTCTAATGATTCTGGGGCGGTACTTCAAAAATTAAAGGACAAGAAAGTTGAAGCTAAGGTAGAAGGGAATAATATATTAGTACCTAAGGATCAAGTTGATGAACTAAGAATGCAAATGTTATCTGAGGTCCCATTAACTAATGGTAGCCAAGGATTTGAAATATTAGATAAAAGTCAATTTGGAGAAACAGATCAAGAAATGAAAATAAATTATCAAAGAGCCCTTCAAGGAGAGTTAGAGCGAACTATAAAGGGATTTCCACAGGTAGATAATAGTAGAGTTCATTTAGTGCTCCCTGAAGAGACTGCTTTTGTAAAGGAAACACAGCCAGGTAGAGCATCGGTTACTTTAAACTTAAAACAAGGACAAACAATTAGCAAAGAACAAGTTAAATCTATAGTAGCTTTAGTAAGTGGAAGTGTAAAAAATATTCCAAAAGAAAATGTAGAAGTAATTGATAATAACATGAATCTTCTTACAAAAAATTTATTTGATGCTTCAGGAAGTCTAGAAGAGGCTACAACTTCAGCAGAAAAACAACAACAACTTCAAAAAAATTATGAAAAAGATCTTCAAAATAGACTAGTCAGTATGTTAGAAGCTGTATATGGCAAGGACAAGGTTAAAGTTAATATTAACACAGATTTAGATTTTGATGCGGTTAAAACTAATTCTGTAACCTATGATCCTAAAAATGTAGTAGTTAGCGAACACAGCATTAAAGAGAAAAATCAAAATAATGCCGGTGGAAATAATACAAATGGTAGTGTAGTAGATAATAATATGGTAAATAGAACTACACAAAATAATAATGGTAGTGAAACCTCTACTAGAGATGAAATTACTAAAAATTATGAAATATCAAAAACTCAACAAGATAGTATAAAGGCTCCAGGTTCTGTAAAAAGACTAACAGCATCTATTGTTTTAGATGGAAATATAGATGAAGAAACTAGAACTGCTGTTAGAAATTTAGCTGTATCTGCTATAGGTTATGATGAAAAAAGGGGAGATGCTATAAGTATAGAGGGACTTCCATTTGATACAGCGGCTAAGGATAAAGTGAAAAAAGATTTAGAAGATATGGAAAAAGCTAAAAAGACAAAAGAAAGAATAAAATTATTCACTGCTATAGGCTTGGGTGTATTACTATTATTAGGAGCAATAATATTCTTTATTATTAAGAAAAGAAATAAAGATGAAGAGTATGAAGAAGATGAAGAAGGCCTTGATATTTTAATAGATGATAGTGGTAGCGAAACTAAACAAATTCCTAAGTTTAAACCTATAGATTTAGAGGCACAGGATGAAAAGACTCATGTTGAAAATGAAATAAGAAAATATGCTAAGGACAAACCTGATCAAGTGGCGGAAATAATTAAATCATGGCTAGCAGAGGATGAGAGGTGATAATACATGGCTAAAGATGATAAATTAACAGGAGTTCAAAAAGCGGCAATACTATTTATTACTTTAGGTCCTGAGGCCTCTGCTGGTATAATAAAAAAATTACCAGATTCAGAAATACAAAAAATAACCTATGAGATTGCTAATATAACTTCTGTAAAATCAGAGTTAAAACAGGACATATTAGAAGAATTTATACAGATAAATAAGGCGAAGGACTATATATTAGAAGGTGGATTTGATTATGCAAAAAATCTCTTAGGAAAAGCTTTAGGTAGTCAAAAGGCTATGGAAATATTAGACAAGGTTACAGAGGCTACACAACAATTTAGACCCTTTGCAATAGCTAGAAAAGCAGATCCATCACAACTTTTAAATACTATATCTAATGAACATCCTCAAACTATAGCTTTAGTTTTATGTTATATGCAATCAGATAAGGCAGGGCAAATATTGTCCTCCCTTCCTGAAGATTTGCAATCAGAGGTTGCTTATAGAATTGCTACAATGAGTGCTACTTCACCTATGGTAGTTAAAGAAATAGAAAAAGTATTAGATAGTAAGCTATCTTCAGTAGTTAGATCTGATGCTACAACAATAGGAGGAGTTCAAACTATTGTAGAGATATTAAACCAAGTAGACAGAACTACAGAAAAGAATATTACAGAAGGACTACAAAGAGAGGATGCAGAATTAGCAGAAAAGATAAAGGAATCTATGTTTGTATTCGAAGATATAATAACTCTAGACGATGTAGCAATTCAAAGGGTTCTAAGAGAAGTAGAAACAAAGGATTTAGCTTTAGCTTTAAAGGGTTCTTCAGAGGAAGTTGCCAATGTTATATTTAGAAATCAATCTAAGAGAGCCGCATCTTCTTTAAAAGAGGACATAGAGTTCTTAGGCCCTGTAAGAATAATGGATGTAGAAAAGGCTCAACAGGGTATAGTAAGTATAATAAGACGTTTAGACGAAGCTGGAGAGATAGTAATATCAAGAGGTGGCGAGGATGCAATCATTGTATAAAGTCATTAAAAGTAATAGCGTAGTAAAACAGGGTGAAGAGAAAATAAAAACTAATTATAAAAGAATAGTAAGCTTAGAAAAAGGAATAGAAGAAGAGAATTCTAAAAATTTTATAGATAGTTATGAGAATTTAGCTAGAAATATATTAGAAAATGCTAGAAGAAAATCTGAAGAGTTCTTATCAAAAGCTTATGCTGAAGCTGAAGTCGTTGAAGAGGAAGCCTTTAAAAAAGGTCACGAAGAAGGCTTTAATAAAGGACTGGAAGAAGGAAAAAAATCCGGTTATGAAGAAGCTTATGAAGCTTATATAGAAAAAGGGAAAAATGCCTATGAGGAAATGATGCAAAAATCTAACAAATTATTGTTAGATACTGAAGCACAATATAATAGCTATTTAAAAGAAAAAGAAGAGGAAGTTAGAAATTTAGTTTTAACTATAGTAGAAGAAGTATTAAAACATGAGGTTAAGGATAAATCCTCTATGAACGAAATTATATATGAAAAGCTAGGGGAATCAAAAAAATCTGCCACCTTTATAGTTAAAAGTAATACTAATTATTATGAAGAAATAAAAGCTAAATCAGAGTTTTGGAAAAATCAACTTCCTTATAGAGGAGAAATATTTGTAATAGAAGATATTTCTTTAAAAGATGGAGAGGTTATTATAGAAACAGAACAAGGGAAAGTTATAGCTTCCTTAGATACTGCTTTAGATAAAATTAAAGAGCTATTAATAAATGAAAAATAAAAGTTATACAATTACTTTAAAGGATAAGGTGTGAATTTAATGTCCATGTTAGATATAGATTTTGAGAAAATAGAAAAAAGAATTAAAGAAACTAATTTTAACTACATGGAAGGTACCGTTAGGAAAGTTATAGGATTAACTGTAGAAGTTGAAGGAATAAAGGCTTTTGTAGGAGAGGTTTGTATTATATATAACGAAAAAAATCAAACAATTCCTTGTGAAGTAGTTGGCTTTAAAGAAGAAAATGTTATATTGATGCCTCTAGGAGAGCTTACAGGTATAGCTCCAGGATGTAGAGTGATACCTCAAGGAAACCCTCTTAGTGTTATATGTTCAGAGAATATATTAGGAAAAGTCTTAGATGGGCTTGGCAATCCACTAGAGGGAGAGAAATTAATGGAGGGGAGTCCATATGCCTTGGACAGTGACCCTCCAGACCCTATGAAAAGAAGAAGGATAAAGGATGTTATACCTACAGGGATAAAGGCCATAGATGGATTTATAACTGTAGGAGAAGGACAGAGAATAGGTATATTTGCCGGTAGTGGTGTAGGTAAGAGTACTACTTTAGGTATGATTGCAAAATATGCAGAAGCAGACATAAATGTTATAGCTCTAATAGGAGAAAGAGGTAGAGAAGTAAGAGATTTTATAGAAAAAGATTTAGGAGAAGAAGGTCTTAAAAAGTCTGTTATAGTTTGTGCTACCTCTGATAAGCCGGCGTTAGTTAGATTAAAGGGAGCTTTTACAGCTACAGCTATAGCGGAATATTTTAGAGATCAAGGGAAAAAGGTAATTCTTATGATGGATTCTGTAACTAGATTTGCCATGGCACAAAGGGAAATAGGACTAGCTATAGGAGAGCCACCGGCAACCAAAGGATATACACCTTCAGTATTTGCAAAACTCCCAAGACTTATGGAAAGATCAGGTATGTCTAATAAAGGATCTATAACAGCCTTTTATACAGTGCTAGTTGATGGGGATGATTTTAATGAACCTATTGCGGATGCTGTAAGAGGTATATTAGATGGTCATATAGTTTTATCTAGAAGTTTAGCTGCTAAAAACCATTATCCAGCCATAGATGTCTTAAGTAGTGTAAGCAGACTTATGTCAGAAATTGCTTCAAAGGAACATAAGGATTCAGCAGGCATGGCAAGGGATCTTTTGGCCACTTATAAAAATTCAGAGGATCTTATAAATATAGGAGCCTATGTCAAAGGAAGCAATCCTAAGGTTGATATGGCTATACATTATCATGAACCAATACTATCTTTCTTAAAACAGGATATTGAGGAGCAACATTCCTTTGAGGAAAGTACATATATTCTTGAAAATATGTTTAAAAATTAAAAATGTATTATATTAATCTAATAGTATAAAAACTATAAATAAAATTAATAATATATTTTTCGATTCTTAAAAGAAGGTAGGTAATTTAATGAAGGGATATTCCTTTAGACTTCAAAAACTTTTAGATATAAGAGAAAAAAAAGAAGAGGAAAGTAAAATGAAGTTCAAACAGGCTCAAATGGAAAAAAATCATACAGAAGAGAAACTGTTCAATTTAAAAAATAATTATAATAAATACAATAACATAAATTTAAATGATTCTATATTAGAGAAAAAAATAAGGCATAGTTATTTAAACTCTTTAAATTTCTGCATAAATGAAACGGCAAATGAATTACAACAAAAGCTTAGAGTGGTAGAGGAAAGAAGAGAAGAATTAAAAACAAAACAAGTAGAAAGAAAAACTGTAGAAATTTTAAAAGAAAAGGATAAATTAGCCTTTGAAAAAGAACAAAATATGATAGAGCAAAGAAATAATGACGAATTTGCTCTCTATGCCTTTATAAGAAATACTGAAAGGAGGTGAGAAATATGGAATTAAAAATAAGTGGATTTACTAAAATAGAAAATAATTCAGCTACTAAAAAGGTAACTAACCAAAGTGAAAAATCTTATTCCTTTAACGAAGTGTTAAACAATATATCTTCTAATAAAAGCCCTAGTAAAGATAAAAATGTTATTACAAAGCAAGGTACTGAGCAAGATAATAAAAACTATTTAATTAAAGATGAAAATATAAATAGTAAAGATAATAGTATGATGTCAAAATTAAACAAAGAGGATATACAAAATATAAAGGATAAATTAGAAGAACAAGGTTTTTCTAAAGAGGAATTAGATTCTATAAAATCTTTAGAGGATTTAAAGAATTTAGTAGAAAAGATTAAAGATGCTGGGGATTTAGATAGCTTTGTAGCTTTGGTTAACTCTATATTACAGTGTTTATATTCTGGAGAAAATGTAAAATTAGCTGAAGACCTAGGAGAGAATTTAGAAAAATTAAAAGTTTTACTGAATAATTTATCTGAAGGTAATGGAAATAAAGAACAATTATTAATGGAGATAAAAGATATTTTAGGTGAAGAATTTAATAATCTAAATCTTACAGATAAAAATTCATTAGATAAAGATTTATTAGAAGCTTTTTCAAATAAGCTTCAGATACAAATTGAAAAAGAACCTAATGAAGAAAAAGTAAGCCTTTTAAAAAATATTAAAAATGAAATGGAAAATATTTTGAAGGAAGAATCTAATAACAAATTATATATAGAGCCTAAAATAGATATTAGTGAACCATTAGTATTAGGGGAAGAAACTGATTCTTCTAATTTAAAAGAAAATACTTCTAAAGAAGATAAACTCTTAAAGGGACTTTTAGAGGATAAAGAACAGTTAGCAGGAGAAAAAATAAATAAAGCTGTTAATTTTATGTCTCATCTTAAAAATTCTACAGACATAAATGAATTATCTTCAAAGGAAACTTTAGGTAATTTAGTAATCAATAAGAACACTATGAATGCTGACATAATCAAATCTATAAAGTATATGGAATTAAATAACGTAAAAGATTTAACAGTAAAAATAATGCCAAAAGAACTAGGAGAAGTGTTTATAAAACTAACTATGGAAGGTGGCATTATGAAAGCTAATATAGGAGCAACTACAAAGGAAGCCTATAATTTATTGAATTCCAATATGCAATTAATAGAAGACAAGCTTCAGAATTCTGGCATAAAAGTACAAGAACTCTCACTAAACATATACAATGAAGATACAACCTTTTTTAAACAGGGCAATGAAAAAGGGAAAAATAGTAATCCGTCAAAGTCAAACGATAAAGCAGATTTATCCTCAATGGATGAAATACGAGAAGAGGAAAATATAAGCACTATAGATGGTAATGTAAATATCTTAGCTTAATATTTTAAAAGAATGGAATGGAGGTGGAATATATGCCAACAGCAATTAATTCAAATTATTCCCCTTATGCTGGGAAAACCAAAACCGATGATAAGAAAGAAGATGAAAAAGGAATAATAGAAAGATCCAATGAAGCCACTGAAACTAAAACAGAGAGGGGTACTAGGATTGTAAAAAAAGGACAAGACCTTGATAAAAATGCTTTTTTTAAGATTTTAGCTGCGGAACTTGCTAATCAAGATCCTACAAATGCCAAGGATGGAACAGAATATGTATCCCAATTAGCACAATTTTCATCTTTAGAGCAAATGGCTAATTTAAATAGCATGATGAAATTAACAGGAGCTTCTAATTTTATAGGTAAAGTGGTTTTACTTAGAAAGTTTGATGAACAGGGTAATCAATATGCAGGAATAGTAAGAAATGTAATAAAAGATGGTGATCAAATTAAATTAAGTATAGAGTATGAGCCAGGAAAAGTAGGTGAATTTCCTATGGAAGATGTACTAAATATTACAGATGATATAAACGAAAACTCTAAGTATAATAATGATTTATTAAATGCAACAAGTTTAATAGGGAAGAATGTACTAATGAATGATGGAAAAGAAAAACTATCTGGAGTGGTAAAAGGTGTAGTTAGAAATGGTTTAGGAGTAAGCATTAAAGTTACTGTAACAAAAGATGGTAAAGAACAGGATATATATGTACCATTTGAATATGTAACAAATGTTCAAGAAGATGGGGATTTTGGTGATATTGAAAATCCAGATGAAAAACCTTCTGAGGGAGGAGAAGAAAATAAACCTGAGGTAGAAGAAAAGAAATAAGGATGTGGGAAAATATGTCATTTAAAATTATAAATGGTAAATTACATTTAATAGAAGATTATAATTACGCATCCTTAAAAAACAAAAATATTAAAAGTGAACATAAAGTAGGAAGCTTTGAAGAGGTATTAAATAAAAAGTTAGATAATACTGATAAAGCTAACAAAAAAAATAGGGAAGAAAGTTTTATAATATCGAAGCATGCCTTTGATAGACTAAAATCCAGAAATATAAATCTATCAGAAGAAGATATGATGGGTATAAACAAAGCTATAAATATAGCTGATAAGAAGGGAAGCAGGGAGTGCTTAATATTATGCAAGGATGCAGCTTTAATAACCTCTATAAAAAATAGAACTATAATAACGGCTATGACAAAGGAAGAAAGTAAGGATAATGTTTTTACAAATATAGATAGTGCGGTAATAATATAAGCTGGACCTTTTTAGGAAGCTTTACTTTGTAGAATGAAGGATACAAAGTTATTACCCCTTAAAAATTGGAGGAATTTTATATGTTAAGATCAATGTATTCAGGTATAAGTGGACTTAAAGCACAACAAACAAAATTAGATGTAGTAGGTAATAATATAGCTAATGCTAATACTACAGCCTTTAAATCTCAAAGTATTAGATTTCAAGATATGCTGAGCCAAAATATGTCACAAGCTACAGGTCCAAGTGCTAACATAGGAGGATCAAACCCAAGACAGGTAGGATTAGGTGTGCAAGTAGCTGGTATATTCACTAAATTTACTACAGGAAATATGCAAACTACAGGAAACAAACTGGATGCAGCAATAGATGGATCAGGTTTCTTTGTAGTAGGAAGAGGTCCATTAGTAGATGGGGCAAGTGATGATTATATTGCTGTAGACAGTACTACACACGAAATGACAGCAAATAAAAATATGGAAATAATGTTTACAAGAGATGGATCCTTTTCATTAGATTCTCAAGGAAATCTTTTAACAGGTGATGGATTAAGGGTATTTGGATACGAAAATACTAGTGCTAAAATAAGTTATTCCGTGAGTGATTCGAAGAAGCAAAATATTATTGAAAAACCGTCAGACCTTAAAGCAGAACCTACTTTTGGAGATGTTTTAAAGCCACTTACTATACCAGATTCAATAGGAGTAGATCCTGATGCTATAAGAATACAATCTTTTTCTATAGGTAAAGATGGTGTTATTACAGCTTCATTAGTAAGTGGGGACAAATTAGCTATAGGGCAAATAGCTATGGCTTCCTTTAAGAATGATGCTGGGCTAGAAAAAATGGGGAGAAATGCTTACCAAGTATCAGCTAACTCAGGTGACCCTATGATAAGATCCAAAAATGGAGCTACTGCCAATGATAATAGTAAAGGTTATGGAAACATGCTTCAAAGTATGATTGAAATGTCTAATGTAGACTTAGCAGAAGAATTTACAGAAATGATAGTGGCTAACAGAGCTTTCCAAGCTTGTGGTAAGATGATAACCACAGGGGATGAAATACTTCAAGAACTAGTTAACTTAAAAAGATAATAGTTAATAGGTAAAGCTTAACTAAATAGAAATAAAAAATGATGTAATAGTTAATAGGTAAAACTATTAACTATTACATTAAATATAAAAAACAAGAATTTTTAAAACTTTAACTAACAAAGGGGTGTTTGTAATGATTCAGCTTACAGGTATGAACCGAGAAAGTTTTACTTTAAATGCAGAACATATTGAAAAAATTGAACAGGTACCAGAAAGTTTGATTACTTTAGTAAATGGGAAAAAGTATATAGTTATAGAAACACCAGATGAAATAATAAAAAAAGTTAAAAAGTACAAAAGTGACATAATCACTTTAGGCATACAGGGGGAGTTTAGGAAATGAAGAAGAGAGATATATTAACACCTATAGGATTTGTTCTTTGTTTTGGATTGGTTTTATGGGGAATGGCTTCTGGAGGATCTAATCTTAAAGTGTTTTGGGACGTAGCATCTGTATTTATAACCATAGGTGGATCTATGGCAGCTATGTTAATTACTTATCCTATGGATGAATTTAAAAGACTTTTAATAGTTATAAGACAGACATTTAAGGACAATGGTATGTCTAATATAGATGTTATTCAAAACTTTGTAGATTTATCTAGAAAAGCTAGAAGAGAAGGACTTCTTTCTCTAGAAGATGCTATAAATAATTTAACTGATGATTATATGAAAAAAGGTTTAAGAATGGTGGTGGATGGTATAGAACCAGAAACCATAAGAGAAATTATGGAACTTGAAATAGATGAAATGGAAAAAAGACATAAATCAGGAGCAGATATGCTTAAAACCTGGGGTGGATATGCACCAGCCTTTGGTATGGTAGGTACACTAATAGGCCTTATACAAATGCTTGCAAATCTTACAGACTCTAGTACTATAGCTTCAGGTATGGGAAAGGCTCTTATAACTACATTCTATGGTTCTTTAATGGCCAATGCGGTGTTTAATCCTATGGGAGCAAACTTAATGTTTAAAAGTGGAGTAGAAGCTACCACAAGGGAAATGGTATTAGAAGGAGTTTTAGCAATTCAATCAGGAGTTAATCCAAGAATAATGGAAGAAAAGCTAGTTAGTTATCTTTCACCACCAGAAAGACAAGCTTATAGTAAAGTACAAGTATCTGGGGAAGGAGCAGCTCAAAATGGCTAGGAGAAATAAAAAAGGTGGTGGCGGAGACGAAATAAGAGGTGACGAATGGCTTGCAACCTTTTCCGACACCATAACCTTATTATTAACTTTCTTTATATTACTTTATTCTTTTTCTAGTGTGGACGCTCAAAAGTTTCAACAGGTGGCTTCTGCTATGCAGGTAGCAATGACAGGTCAATCTGGGAATACTATTGTAGATTATAATTTAAAAAATGGAGATGTACCTTTAGTAGGAGAAACAACTAAACTTGGAAGAGAAACAGGTTCTGATGCAAAATCTGATTCAAAGGAAGTATATAATGAAGTAAATAAATTTGTAGATAAGAATAATCTTAAATCTTCTGTGGAAGTAAAAGAAGATGGTAGAGGAGTTATAATACAACTTAGAGACAATGTACTTTTTGAAATAGGTAGAGCTGATATTAAGCCACAAAGTAAACAAATAATGGACAAAATAAATGGTTTAATAGCAACACTACCAAATGAGGTAATTGTAGAGGGACATACAGACAATGTACCTATTAAAAATGAAGTATATGGTTCAAATTGGGAGTTGTCTACAGCTAGGGCTGTTAATGTTTTAAGATATTTTGTTGAAACTAAAAAACAAAATCCAGTAAGATTTACCGCAGCAGGATATGGAGAATATAGACCAATAGCACAAAATAATTCTGATGTAAATAAGGCAAAAAATAGAAGGGTAAATATAGTTATAGTTTCAAAAGAAAAGGAGAGTAGCAAAAAATGAGCGAAAAAAATGTAGAAAAAAAAGATAGCAGTCTTAAAAAAATAATAATAATAGTTGTTGTTTTAGTTATAATAGGAGCAGGAGCTTTTGGAGGATACATGCTTTTTGCAAAGAATAAGAAAGGTGCTAACAGTACTAATCAAATGCCTGTAAACAATACTAATGTTATAAATTCTCAGCAAACTAATAATGGAATGTATCCACAACAGGTAGTAGTTTCATCTAAAACTTACTCTTTAGATGAATTTTTAGTTAATTTAGCAGATGAAGATGGAAAAAGATTTATAAAAGCAAAGATTTTTATAGGTTATGAAGAAAAAAAATTAACTAAAGAATTAGAAACAAAGAAACCAATATTAAGGGATGCGGTTATAGGCGTTTTAAGATCTAAAAAAGCTACAGATATAAATCCCAAAAATATTGATAAAATAAAAGTAGAAATTATAAATAAGATTAGTCCTATGCTCGAAAAAGGAAGAATTAACAGTATCTATTTTGATGATTTAATAGTACAATAGAAAATGAAAAAATAATATAAACTTTAAAAGCTTTTAATAAAAGTGATTTTAAGTGTTGAAGGGACATAGTTATGGATATGGAATTTATTGGAATGATTTTTAAAACTATTTTTACCTTAGCTTTAGTGCTTTTACTTTTGTATTTATCATTAAAGCTAGGAGGTGAAAAACTTCAAAAATTTCAAAATGGAAAATATATAAAAGTTTTAGAAAGGGTTCCACTATCAAAAGAAAATTTTGTATGTGTAGTTAAAATAGGTGAAAAAGCTTATATTATGACTTCAACTCCTCATAGTATAGAAAAAATAACAGAATTATCTAAAGATGACACAGAGAAAATAGAGAATTTAAAAATTCAATCCATACCACAGTATAGCGGTTTGAAAGAATTCTTAGAAAAAAAAGAGTTAAATAAAATCTATGATAAACTTAAGTTAAATAAGCTAAAAAAGGAAGATAAATATGAAGAGAAGAAATAACAGAATAATGTTCATGGTTTTACTAGCTTTAGGTATAGTGTTTTTTTATTCTATAAAAGCCTATGCAGCCCCACAAAATACCATGCCTATACCCAAAATAAATATTTCTGTAGATAATGCTAATAATCCAACGGAGTATGTAGATAATATAAAGTTATTAATAATGTTAACTGTATTAACATTATTGCCATCTTTCATAGTAATGATGACAAGCTTTGTAAGAACAATTGTGGTATTTGGATTTTTAAGAAATGCTATGGGAACACAACAATCTCCACCTAATCAGGTAATGATCGGTCTTGCACTTTTTTTAACTTTATTTATAATGCGGCCTGTATATACTGAAATAAATACTAAGGCCATACAACCTTATATGAAAAATAAAATTACTCAAGAGCAGGCGGTAGAAATAGGGGCCAAGCCTCTTAGACAATTCATGTTAAAGCAAACAAGACAAAAGGATCTAAAATTATTTGTAGATTTGGCCAAGCCAAATTTTAAGGTGACTAAAGATAATGCGCCTTTGGATATAGTAGTACCTGCATTTATAATAAGCGAACTTAAAACAGCTTTCCAAATAGGATTTTTATTATTTATTCCATTTTTAATTATAGATTTGGTAGTGGCTAGTGTGCTTATGTCTATGGGTATGTTTATGTTGCCACCGGTTATGATCTCGCTACCCTTTAAACTTTTGTTGTTTGTAATGGTAGATGGATGGTATCTTTTGGTGAAATCTTTAGTGATGAGTTTTGGTTAGGGGTGACTTAAATGAGCGAAAATATGGTTATGGGTATTATAAAAGATGCTATTCAAACAGGTCTTTTAGTATCTGCTCCTATTTTAATAATATCTATATTGGTAGGCCTTATAATAAGTATATTTCAGGCTACAACACAGATTCAGGAACAAACATTAACCTTTGTTCCAAAGCTTATAGCTGTGGCTTTAGTAGGTCTTTTAACTGGTAGCTGGATGTTACATCAATTATTAGCTTTTACAGAAAGAATTTTTGCAATGATAACTCAGATTATAAAGTGAGGAAAGTAGAAAATATGCTAGGAGAGGATTTCTTTGATAAGTGCAGCCTATGCTACAGCCATAATTTTAATTTCTTTTAGGCTTTTTATTTTTTTTAGTATGGTACCTATATTTTTCCCAAAGGGAACTCCTGTAATAGGGAAAGTTGCGTTAGCTTTGATTATAGCTTATATGTTAGTTGGTTCTATAGATATTAAGAGTATAAATACTATAAATAATTCCACTGCATTAATATTTAATATTGTTAATGAGATTTTAGCAGGAGCTATTTTAGGATATATAACTAATGCTGCTTTTGTCTGCGCTAGGTACGCTGGCAACATGATGGATCTTCAGGTAGGCTTTGCTATGATGACTATGTTTGATCCTGGCACTAATAGTAATGTAACCTTTTTAGAGAGGATATTATATTGGTTTAGTACCATTGTGTTTTTTTTAATAGATGGCCATCATATGCTTATAAGGGCGTTAGTAGAAAGTTTTAATGTTATAAAATTAGGAGCATTTTTTCTAAATCAAGAGGGTATAAAACATGTTATAAATGTCTTTATACAATATTTTTATATAAGTATTAAAATAGCAGTACCTATTGTATTTATTATACTTATAACGGATTTAACTTTAGGGTTAGTGGCTAGAACAGTGCCTCAATTAAATATAATGATTTTAGGACTTCCTATTAAAATACTAGTGGGACTTACTGCTTTTGTATTTGCATTACCCTTGTTTTTGAAAGTTTTAAACTCTGCTTTTGAAATGCTACCAGATGCTATAAGAGGTTTTTATAAAACTATACCTGTTTTAATTATTTTTGCATCAGAAGAAAAGACAGAGGAAGCAACCCCTCGTAAAAAAATGGATGCAAGAAAAAAGGGGCAAGTAGCTAAAAGTAAAGAATTAGCCCTTGCATTTACTTTATTAGCTTGTACTTTAGTGTTAGTAGCACTGGGGGAATATGGAGCTAATGAACTTAAAGAAACTATGGCAGGATTTTTAAATAATTATCTTAACATGGAATTAAACTACAATAATTTGAATTCTTTAGCTATATTAACGGTTTTACGGGTAGGTAAAATAGTTTTACCTGTGGCATTACCAATTATGTGTTTTGGTATAGCTGCTAATTATTTGCAAACAGGATTTTTATTTACGAAAGAACCCTTAAAACCAGATTTTAAAAAATTAAACCCTATAAATGGTTTTAAAAGAATGTTTTCATTAAGAACTGTAATGGAACTTTTAAAAGATTTGATTATAATAACTGTTGTTGGGATTGTGGGATATAAATTTTTAAAGGATAATTATTTAAAAATATTAAATTTAGGAACATTAAAACCTTGGTATATGATAACAGGACTTTTATCCCTTGCTGTATCTATATTTTTTAAGATAACTTTGATTATGCTTTTTATATCTGTGGCAGATTATGTGTATCAAAAATACCAATATAATAAGGACTTAAAAATGACAAAGCAAGAGGTTAAAGAAGAATATAAACAAGATGAAGGAGATCCTCAAATCAAATCAAAAATAAAACAAAAACAAAGAGAAATGGCTATGCAAAGAATGATGCAGGAAGTTCCTAAAGCTACAGTGGTAGTTACAAATCCTACCCACATAGCTGTAGCATTAAGGTATGAAAAAGGAGATTCTGCACCTAAAGTTGTAGCTAAAGGAGCAGATTATGTAGCTATAAAAATAAAAGATATAGCTAAAAATAATGAAGTCCCTGTAATAGAAAATAAGCCTTTAGCAAGGTTAATATATGAAAAGGTAGAAATTGATTCAGAAGTACCACAGGATATGTATGAAGCAGTAGCGGAAATATTAGCTATAGTTTATACTTTAGAAAAGAAAAAATAAACTAGGTATACAAAATGAGGTGATTTAGTGGAAGGTACTAATAGAAGATTTAAAATAAAAAATAATATAGATATTATTGCAGCTTTTGGAGTTATAGGAATTGTATTAATGATAATAATACCACTTCCTTCTTCGATTTTAGATGTACTTTTAGCTCTTAATATAACTTTTTCTGTGGTTATAATTTTGATTACTATGTTTACCACAGAAGTTCTTCAGTTTTCATCTTTTCCAACACTACTATTAATAACTACTCTTTTTAGATTAGGACTTAACATTTCCTCTACTAGACTTATACTAAGGGATGCCTATGCTGGAAAAATAATAGAAACCTTTGGAAGTCTTGTTACAGGAGGAAATTATGTTATAGGTATAATAATATTCCTTATTATAGTTATAATACAATTTGTAGTTATAACCAGTGGTGCGTCAAGAGTATCAGAGGTTTCTGCTAGATTTACTTTAGATGCTATGCCAGGAAAACAAATGAGTATAGATGCAGATTTAAATGCAGGACTTATAGATGAACAAGGAGCAAAAGAAAAAAGGCAAAACCTTCAAAAAGAAGCGGATTTTTATGGATCCATGGATGGTGCTTCTAAATTTGTAAAGGGAGATGCGGTAGCAGGACTTATAATAACTTTTATAAATATAATTGCAGGTATAATAATAGGAGTTGTTATGCTGAAAATGGATATAGGAACAGCAGCTCAAACTTACATAAGACTCACTATAGGGGATGGACTTGTAGGACAAATACCTGCCCTTTTAATATCTACAGCATCAGGTATATTGGTTACAAGATCTGGAAGTGATGAAAATTTGGGAACGGTTCTTGCTAAACAATTAACAGGATTTCCAAAGGTTTTAGCCATAGCATCTGTAGTCCTTTTATTCTTAGCTATGATTCCAGGACTTCCTCATTTAGCTTTTTTGATATTAGCTATAGCTAACGCAGTGGCTGCATATCTTTTATTTAAAGAAGCAAAAGAACAGGTTATCATGCAGGAAGAAGCTCAGCAAATGGAAATTACAGAAATAGAAAGTAAAGAACCAGAAAATGTTATGAATCTAGTATCCGTAGAACCTATGGAAGTAGAAATAGGATATGGGCTTATACCTTTAGCAGATGAATCTTCTGGAGGGGATCTTCTTCAAAGAATAACTTCTGTAAGAAGACAATGTGCTATTGAGATGGGAGTAGTAGTTCAACCTATAAGAATAAGAGATAACTTGCAGCTTAAAACTAATGAATATATAATAAAAATTAGAGGAACAACTATAACAAAGGGAGAACTTATGCCTAATATGCTTCTTTGTATGGATCCTACAGGAGAAGTAGAAATACCAGGAATAAAGGGTATGGAACCAGCCTTTGGACTTCCAGCTGTATGGATTAATAAAGACCAAAGAGAAGAGGCAGAGCTTAAAGGCTTAACAGTGGTAGATCCTACTACAGTTATGGTTACTCATTTAACTGAAATAATAAAGAATCATTCCTATGAACTTTTAGGAAGACAGGAAGTAAAATTAATATTAGATTCTATGAAGGAAAAATATAGTGCGGTTACAGAGGAACTTATACCAGATCTTATGACTATAGGAGAAATTCAAAAGGTTCTTCAAAATCTATTAAAAGAAAGAGTATCCATAAAGGATATGGTTACTATATTAGAATCTTTGGCGGATAATTCTAGAAATACAAAAGATATAGAAGTTTTAACAGAGTATGTGAGATTTTCTTTAGCTAGAAGTATATGCAACCCACTAATAGATGAAAATGCAGCTTTAACCGTAATAACTTTAGATCCAAGTATTGAGCAAACTATAAACAATAATATACAAAAGTCTATGCAGGGTTCTTTTCCTGCTTTAGATCCAGATACTACTAGCAGTATACTAAATGGGTTAAAGCAAAAATTAGACGAAGTATATTTTTATAATAATCAAGCAGTAGTTTTGGTGTCACCAAATATAAGACCAGCTTTTAGACGGCTTATAGAGATGGTATTTCCAGCAGTGAACGTACTTTCTTTAAATGAAGTACCTAACGATGTGGAAATAAGAACTGAAGGAGTGGTTACACTACAATGAAAATAAAAAAATATGTAGTTAATGATATGAATGAAGCTATGACTAGAATTCGTTATGAACTTGGGGCAGATGCTATAATAATAAGTCAAAGAAAAGTAAGAAAGGGAGGCTTTTTAGGCCTCTTTTCTAAAAAATCCTTAGAAGTTACTGCAGCTATAGATAATTATTCAAAGGAAAAAAAACACAATTATAATACTGAAGATAAAATTAATAAGGGAAATAATAATAAGGGAAATAATATAGAAGTTATCAAAAGGATGATAGAAGAAAGAAATAATAATAATAATATTAAATATGATAACAATATAGATCATGATACTAATATATTAGATAGCTATAGGGAAATTTTAGAATCTAAAAGTGAAAGCTTTGAAAATAAGCGTTCTAAAGGGGAAGAATTCACGAAAACAAAAGATTTAATGGATGAAATAAGGGATTTAAAGAAAATAGTTAAGGATATGGGAAAAAATCAAAAAACTTATGAAGAGGAAAATTCCTCATTATTGAATTTTTTTAAGAATTTGGATTTGGAAGAAGAATTCATTGAAACAATAATAAAAAAAGTAGGCAATTTAGAGGAGAATTTAGAGGAAAGAGAGAAAATAAAAAGAGTAATAGAAAATACTATAGATATCAGATCAAATTCTGTAGGTAAGGTTACTGTTTTGGTAGGGCCTACTGGTGTAGGGAAAACTACAACAATTGCAAAACTAGCAGGTAAGCTTTCTTTAATAGATAAAAAGAAAGTAGGTCTCATAACTATAGATACTTATAGAATAGGTGCAGTAGAACAATTAAAAACTTATGCAGATATTATGAATATTCCATTTAAAGTAGTGTTTTCTATAAAGGATATGGAAAAAGCTATTATAGATTTAGACTATTGTGATGTTATATTAGTAGATACTACAGGTAGAAGTAGTAAAAATATGATGCAAATATCAGAATTAAGGGCTTTTATAGAAAAAATAAAAGAAAAATCAGTACATTTAGTAATGAGTGCTTCCACTAAAAATAAGGACATAGAAACTATAATAAAAGGGTATACTATTTTAGAGTATGAAAATATAATAATAACAAAGCTAGATGAAACTAGTACTTATGGTTCAATCTTAACTATATTAGATAAAGGTAAAAAACCTATTAGTTTTATAACTACAGGTCAAGATGTACCAGATGATATAAAGGAAGGAAATAAAGAAGAAATAGCAAAGATTGTATTAGGAGAGAATAAATTATGCTAGACCAGGCAGAAAAACTTAGGCAATTAGTAAATAATAAGGACAGAAGCGTAAATTCTCCTAAAATAATTACAGTAACATCTGGTAAAGGAGGAGTTGGTAAAAGTAATTTTGTAGTTAATTTGGCCATAACTCTTCAGAAAATGGGAAAAAAAGTATTAATATTAGATGCAGATATAGGTATGGGAAATGATGATGTATTAATGGGAGTTATGCCTAGATATAGTATATATGATATTATATTTAACAATAAAATTATAGAAGAGGTTTTAATAAAGGGACCCTTCGGTGTTAAATTACTTCCCGCCGGTACTGCTATAACAAATTTAGAAGGTATAACTGAAAGTCAAATAGAAAGATTTATTAAAAATTTATCCACTTTAGAAGAATTAGATTATATAATAATGGATACGGGTGCAGGAGTAAATAGGAGTGTATTAGGATTTATTGCCTGTTCAGAGGAGCTTATAATTCTAACCACGCCGGAACCTACAGCTATAACAGATGCCTATAGTTTATTAAAGGCAGTATCCCATTTTAATATAAAACAAAAGGCAAAATTAGTTGTAAATAAAACTATAGATCAAGAAGATGGAAAAACTACCTATAATAAATTTAAAAATGCTGTAAATAGATTTTTACGTATAGATTTAGAGTATTTAGGATCTATACAAGAAGATAGGAAAGCAATACAGGCAGTTAGAAGACAAATACCTTTTGTGATTGCATATCCAAATTGTGATGCATCTAGGGATATAGTTAATATTGCTAAAAATATATTAGGTAATTTTAAAAGTTATAATGATAATGTGAGTATAGAAGGGTTTTTTAAAAAATTATTCAGTATATTTTCTTAGGGGGATGAGTATCCTTGAATAATAATAATGAATTTAAGATTAATAATAGGATGGAAATAGAATGGGATGATGGTTATTATAAGAGTATTATACAGGATATAAATGAAGATACTATTTATATAAACCTACCTGTTAATGAAGGTAAATATTTGCCACTAAACTATAATGATAAAGTAACTGTTTTTTATTTTGATGGGGAAAAGATATTTAAGTTTAGAACTATAGTAACAGGAAGAAAAGTAGATAAAATATTGCTTATAGCCTTAAAGAAGCCAGAGAAAATGAATAGAATTCAAAGAAGAAATTTTGTAAGAATAAGTTTAATTTTAAAAACCTATGCAGCACTAATAGATACTAAAAGAGATTTAAAAGAAATTTGTTATGCTAACAAATGCAATACTGAATTCGATTTTTTTGATGCTGATATTGTGGATATAAGTGGTGGCGGATTAAAAATTTACGCTAAAAAAGATATAGAGTTTGGAGAAGAAATTATAGTAAATATTCCCTTTGACAAGGAGAATATAGCTGTAAAGGGTAAAATAATTAGGAAGCAAAAGGAAAAAGAGAAATATATTTATGGAGTTAAATTTTCAGATATAGATGTATTAACTAGAGAAAAAATAATAAAATTTATTTTTTCTAAAATGAGAAAACAAGTGCATAGGCTATAGAGGAGGATAGGTCATGGCAATAGCTGATAATAATTCATATGTTAAAGAAGAAATAGTAAAAAAATATATTCCTTTGGTTAAATATATAGCCTCTAGGGTTATAATCGGTAAAACTAAATATATAGAATATGAGGACTTAGTTAGCTATGGTATGATCGGATTGATGGATGCTTTAAATAAGTTTGATGAATCTAAAGGAATGAAATTTTCTACTTATGCATCCATAAGAATAAAGGGTTCTATGATAGATGAATTAAGAAGAAATAGCCCCATATCAAAAGGGGCTATGGACAAATTAAACAGGTATAATGAAGCTATAGAAAGACTTCAAAAGAAATTAAACAAAGAGCCAAACCTAATACAAATAGCAGATGAGTTAAACATATCTTTAAAGGAAGTAAGTGAAATTGAAAATTATATAAATTATATATCAGTAATTTCTCTAGAGGATTTAATATTCTCATCAGAGGATGAGGTGCCACTTATAGGAACCATAAAGGATGAAAAAAGCCCAAGTCCAGAAAAACATGTAGAAGAAAATGAACAATTAGATTACTTAGCTAAAGCCATAGAACTTCTCAATGAAAAGGATAGATTAGTAGTAACCTTATATTATTATGAAGAGCTTACTTTAAAAGAAATAGGGAAAATATTAAGTGTATCTGAATCTAGAGTGTGCCAACTTCATAGTAGAGCTATAATCCATCTAAAGAAGGCTATGGCTAAATTAAAATATAACTAAAACCGAATTAATAGGGAGAATAAAAAATGGTAGCTTTTTTATTAATTGTTATAGGATCAATACTTATATTTATAAATTTTAAAGCTATAAGAAAGGAAAAGGGTTCTTTTAGTGAAACTCTTAAAGGTAGTATTGAGAATATAGATGAATATAAGGAAGAAATAGGACTAATAAGAAAAGAATTTGCTGAAACCTTAATAGATATTCAAAAAGAAATGGAATATTTAAAGAAAGAGCTAAATGTTTTAAAGCATACATACGAAAATAATATAGAAGCAGAATATTTCTATAAGAAAAATCATAGTACAAATTACCCTAAGGAAAGTGAGGGGAATTTATTACAACCTAAATACATAGATAACAAGAATGATGAAAATATTTCCAAGGAAATAAACAAAAAGAATATTCAAAAAGATATTTTAACAAATGATAATGATAAAAATAGCCTTGAAGATGATAATAGCATAAAAGTTAATGAAGTAAGCAAGTTACTTGAAGAGGGACATACTGTAGAGAAAATATGCGAGATTCTTAATATAGGTAAGGGGGAAGTAATATTAATAAAAGAATTATATTTAAAATAGAAAAAATTATTAATTTTCTTTCCGATAGAAAAATTTTAATAGGTATAGGTATAGGCATAATTTTAGGTACAACTGTTATGACTGGAGTTAAGATAAACTATAATTTAAGCAAAAGTCAAATAGAAAGCAAAGCTAGAGATTTAGGTATGGAATATCCCCAAGAAATGAAGGTTATAGACAAAACAAAAAAATAAATTATTTTTATATATTTAATTTTAAATATAAATTTATAAAGGAAAGTAAATGAGGTAATGATAGTATGATAAGAAGTTTATATACGGCGGTTTCTGGTATGATATCTTTAGAAGCAAAGCAAGATACTATAAGCTCTAATTTATCTAATGCTTCTACAGTAGGCTATAAATCAACGAATTTAGCTTTTAAAAAGTTTGAAGATGTATTAATGGAAAATTATGATAAAAAATTAGGAAATAAGAATATAAAGAATGTTATTGGTGGATTGAGTATGGGAAATAAAATAGATGAAGTAAATAACCTATTTACTCAAGGTATTATTCAAGACACAGGAAAGCCTACAGATTTTGCATTAGAGGGAAGAGGATTTTTTACTATAGAAAATAACGGAAGAAATTATTATACAAGAGATGGGCATTTCCATGTAGATACTAGGGGATATTTAGTAAATGATTCTGGATACAGTGTAATGGGGATAAATAGAAATACAGGAGCTAGGGAGGCTATATTTGTAGGAAATAGAACAATTGGTACAGATACTAATGGAAATATAAGTTTAAATGGAGTACCTTCCTATAGTTTTCAAGTATCGGATTTTAATGATTATAATTCATTAAGAAAAATAGGGGACAATTTATTTGAAGGAAATAATCCTCAAAACATAAATGGGATAGTAAGACAGAATTCATTGGAAAAATCTAATGTAAATGTAACTAATGAAATGGTAAATATGCTAACAACAATGAGAAGTTTTGAAACAAATCAAAAAATGGTACAAGCAATAGATGAAACTTTAGGAAAAACAGTTAATGAAGTTGGAGCAGCAAGATAAAATAAATTAAGATGATTAATTATAAAATGTTTAAAGGGTGATGATTTTGTTAAGAGCTTTATGGAACAGTAAATCAGGATTAATAGCACAACAAAATAAATTAGATTCTATATCTAATAATTTAGCTAATGTAAATACTGTAGGATATAAAAGAGAAGATGTATCCTTTCAAGAATTAGTTCAGGAAACTTTAAAAAGAAAGGGGTATCCAACTTCAGATAGACCAGAAATTCAGACAGGAACAGGAGTTAAGGCTACTAATTGGATAAGAGATACCCATCAACAAGGAATACTTTTAAACACTGGAAATAAAACAGATTTGGCTATAGATGGACAAGGTTTCTTCAGAGTAATAATGCCAGATGGCAATTATGCCTATGAAAGATCAGGTAATTTTGTCATAGATAGAAATGGAATGTTAGTAGATGAAAATGGTAATAGGTTAGAAATACAGTTGCAACAACCAGAAGGTAGGCAAATTTTAGATAGAATAGGTGGATTTTCACAAAGAAATATAAATATAGCTGAAGATGGGTCTGTTTCTGTGAAAGATACAGATGGTATGAATAAAATGGTAGGTAAAATTAATATATATAATGCAGTAGGTTCTGATGCCTTTATATCTATAGGAAGAAATTTGTATATTCCTCAAGAAGGAGTTAATGTTTTTGTTAATAATGATGTAAGTGTGCTTCAAGGATTTTTGGAAAATTCTAATGTAGATGCAGGTAAGGAAATGACAGAAATGATAATAACTCAAAGGGCCTTTGAACTAAGCTCAAGAGGTATTAAAACAGCAGATGAGATGTGGGGGATAGTAAACAATATGAGAAAATAAAGTGAAATTTAATTTACTTTAAGTTTTTACCATATCTTAATTTTAGTTGAGCCAATTTAGGGATTTTAAAATTGTGAGGTCTAGGATAAAAATTTAATATTAAACAAACAAGCTATGAAATATAGATTTAATTCTTCTATTTCATAGTTTTTTATTTCTTATTTTAAAATAAATAGGAAATGGTCTAGTTTAAAATAGATTTAATCTTAATACATAAAATATAAAAAATACAATCAATAAGCATATCAATAAGATTTAGTAAGTTCTTAATTTGGTATAATTAAATTTTTTTCTGTAAACAAATAAAAAATTAATCATATAATGTGTTGTAAGGAATTATATTTAAAGTATAAGGTTAATAATAATTTATAGGGGGATTTATAATGAATAGTAATATATATGACAGAAAAAAGCACTCATATAAGAATAGACCCTATTATTGTCCTATAAACAACATGTGGTTTTATCCATATATGTATATGAACCCATATACATCTTATATGGTTAATCCTTTTATGACTCCATATATGGATCCTTATATGAATGCATATATGACTCCTTCATATTATGGAAATATGTGTTCCTGTAATGATAGAGCTCAATGCGAAGCTACTAGAGCTTATGATGAAAATAATTATAATTTTACAAAGGAAGATATATATGCAAATCAATATGAAGAAGATTCTTTAGATGATATAGTAATATTTAATGAAAAGGAGATAAATGAACATAGTGAAAAAGAAGAAAAATTAGATAAGGCACAACAGAATACTTTTGATTCAGATTTAAAATCTACTTTTATAGAAAAAAAAGATATACAGTTAGAGGAAGTTAATAAAGGAGAAGAAATAGATAAATCAAAGGAAAAAGAATCATATAGGTCAATAAAAATAAATATGAGAAAGGTACCTTTAAAAGAAATAACAGATTAGAGTGCTCCTTTTGCACACTGAAAAGTTTTAATTTTATATTATAAGTTTTTAAAAGAGGAGATGTCAAACTAAAATTAAATTTGCTTTGATATCCCCTCTTTTAAATGAACAAGTTAATTATTTATTTTCTATTGCATTGGTAATTGGTGGTATTACTTGTTTTTTTCTTGATAATACTCCCTCAGCATATAAAGAATTATCTTTGCCTAATGATTTTCCAAAGGCTGAAGCTATAGTTTCTTTTTTAGGTCCGACAACATATATATAAGAACCTTCCTTTAATAGGTCAGTTAATACTAAAACTAAACCTTCATAGCCTTCCTTTTTTATCTTTGTTTCCATTAAATTTAACATATCTTCTTTTAATGGATCAAAGCTTGAAGGATCCATAGTAGACACTTGAGATACGCCTATTTTCCCTCCACCTATAGTAAAGTTCTTAAAGTCTTCATGGAATAAACCTTCTACAGTTTTACCTTTTAAAGAAGTACCTGCTTTAAACATTTCTACAGAATAACTCTTAGGGTTTATCTCTGCTATTTTAGCTAATTTATCTAATATTGTTTTATCTAATTCGGTGGAAGTTGGTGATTTAAATAATAATGTATCAGATATAATTGCAGAGGCTAATATACCAGCTATTTTTTTTGATGGTGTAATATTATTTTCAAAGAACATATTTGCAATTATAGTAGATGTACTTCCAACAGGTTGATTTCTAAAAAATATAGGGGATGCAGTATTAACTCCACCTATTCTATGATGATCTATTATTTCCATTATTTCAGCTTCTTCTAAACCCGGTACAGATTGACCCATTTCATTATGGTCTACTAATATAACCTTTTTCTTTTTAGGGGATATTAAATGATATCTTGAAATGGTTCCCACTATTTTATTGTTTTGGTCTACTACAGGATAGCTTCTAAATCTTGTTTTTAACATAACTTCTTTAATATCTTCTACAAAATCAGAAAGTTTGAAGCTTATTATATCAGAAGAAGTCATAATATAGCTAACAGGTATGCTTTGAGTTATAAGCACTGATGTTGTAAAGGTATCTTCCTCTGATACTAATATGGAGCATCCTAAATTTTTTGCTTTATTTAATATTTTATCTGATACTTTATGGGAACCTGTAACAACTAATAGATGAGCTTTGCAATCTAAAGCAGTTTCTTGAGCATCCTCTCTGTTTCCAAGGATAACTATATCTCCTTCTTTAACATAATTTTTAATATCCTTAGCTTCCATAGCAGCTACTACTAAATTACCTATGAACTTTTGTTTTTCTTGTTTCTTATAATAAACTTTAGCATTTAAAGTATCTATAATATCTTCTATATTAGCATTACTTTTAGCTAATATATCCTTTTGCCATACTCCCATATAAGTAGAGCTTATATTAGATAAGGACGCTAGACCAATTAATTTACCTTCTTCATCCTGTACAGGTAAGGTTTTAACATTATTTTCTTCCATTATAGTCCAAGCTTTTTTTAAAGATAAATCTTTAGATATAGGAATAACTTTATCTATATCTAAATCAGAAACTTGAGTTTTTACTGTATCTATAAGAGTTGGAGCTTCAACGTTAAAATAATCTAAAACAAATTTTGTTTCGTTGTTTAACTCTCCAAGTCTTCCGGATACTATGTTTTTATAACCTAATTGTTTTTTTAAATCTGCATAGCCTAAAGAGGCACAGATAGAGTCAGAATCAGGATTTCTATGTCCTGTTATATAAATAAGGTCTTTCATTTAAATTTCCTCCTAATGATATTTTGTATAATAAATTTCAGTATTAACTATTTTATCACAAAAATCAACATTAAGTTCAAATTTCTAAATTTTATTAATATTTAAAAATATTGTTTTTTCATAGCTTAAGATTATGTGTCATATATTATTATATAAAAATATACAGTTGTACTTCAATATGTAATATAAATAATTAATATCTTTATAAACAGAGTTCTTGGTTTCAGAGGGAGTTTTTACTCCAACTAAAGCTTATTAACAGAATTCTTAGGAGCTTTACTCCTTAGAAGTCGTTATCCTTTATGGGAAATCGTTATCCAGGGACATAGCCGTTCTTTACTTCCACTTTGAAAGAGATGGGAGTATTAAAGAGGATAGTCATCGGATAAAGAGAGTATTTAATATCTATATTATATAGGATATCTACAACTTTTAGTAAATATTTAATAAAATTCATTTATTTAAGTTAAAAAATATTCATAAAGTTCATCAATATTAATTATACATAATATAAGAAAACAGGTTAAGGGGGAATTAGAGAAATGAATGAGTCTAAAATAGATTTATATAGGGGACTTACTACAAGAGAAGCACAAAAGCGTATTAAAAAATATGGACCGAATGTTTTAAAAAAGAAGAAAAGAATATCTCCTTTTAAAATATTTTTGGAACAGTTTAATGATTTTATTATATGGATTTTAATAGCGGCTACTGCAATATCAGGATTTATGGGAGAAAAAGCAGATGCTATAACTATACTTATTATAGTTATAATGAATGCTATATTAGGTTTTGTACAAGAATTTAAGACAGAAAAATCTCTAGAAGCATTAAATGAATTATCTTCTCCTACAGCTAAGGTGGTAAGAGATTCTAGTGTAAAGGTTATAAATGCAGAAGAGCTTGTTATAGGTGATTTAGTTATTTTAGAAAGTGGAGACAGAATTCCAGCAGATTGTATATTAGTAGAAGAGAGCAGTTTTATGGTTGATGAATCTCTTTTAACTGGTGAATCTGTAGGGGTGGAAAAAAATAGTCATTCTAAAAATAATAGTATTTATATGGGCACTGTTGTTTTAAAGGGAAGAGCAAAGGCGAAGGTCGTAGAAACAGGTATGAGTACAGAAATGGGTAAAATAGCAGAAATGTTAGATGATATACAGGCAGAAAAATCTCCACTAAAAGAAAAACTATCCTACTTAGGAAAAGTTCTTGTAGTTCTATGCATTATAATATGTGTTATTGTAACTTTAACGGGCATATGGAGGGGACAAGATAAATATGAAATGTTCCTTTTAGGAGTAAGCTTAGCAGTAGCAGCTATTCCTGAAGGACTTCCTGCTATAGTAACGGTAGCTTTAGCTCTAGGTGTATCTAGAATGCTTAAAAGAAATGCTTTAGTTAGAAAGTTACCTGCTGTAGAAACTTTAGGATGTACATCTATTATATGCTCAGACAAGACTGGTACTCTTACAGAAAATAATATGACTGTTAAAAAAATGTATTATGATAATAGGATTCATAATTTAGACAATAAAAATTTTCCAGAGAACTTAATACTAAAGAAAGTTTTTACTTATTGTAATGATTTTAATCTTGATATGAAGGAAAAAGATATAAATAAGAGTGTGTTAGGAGATCCTACCGAGACTGCTCTTATTAAGGCTTTTTTTAGAGGCAAAAATGAAATAAAAAATTTTACAGACAAAGGTAGAAGAATTTATGATAATCCTTTTGATTCTGATAGAAAAATGATGTCTGTGATAGTACAAGATGGCAGTGGAGAAACCTGTTATGTAAAAGGAGCTCCAGAGAGAGTAATAAAAAAATGCAGATATATTTTAATTAATGGAAAGATAGAGGAATTAACAGATAAACATAGATATGAGGTGGAGAAGGCAATAGAAAAAATGTCCTATGAAGCATTACGTTGCATAGCAGGAGCTTATAAAAGGGAAGGACTTACAAGAAGTATATCTCTAGAGAAGGATTTAATATTTGTGGGAGTAGCAGGTATAATAGATCCTCCAAGAAGAGAAGTTAAAGATGCAGTACTAAAATGTAAAATGGCAGGTATAAAACCTATAATGATAACCGGAGATCATAAAAATACTGCCTATGCTATAGGAAAAGAATTGGATATTTGCAAGAGTGAAAAAGAGGTTTTACAGGGAGAGGAAATAGATAAATTAAATGATAAAGAGTTAAATAAAAAATTAGATAGCATTACAGTATTTGCAAGAGTTAGTCCTAATCATAAATTGAGAATAGTAAAGGGGTTTAAAAATAAAAATAAAATTGTGGCCATGACAGGGGATGGAGTAAATGATGCTCCAGCAGTTAAAGAGGCAGATATAGGCATATCTATGGGCATAACTGGTACTGATGTAACAAAAGAGGCATCTTCTATGATTTTATTAGATGATAATTTTGCAACTATTGTAGCTTCAGTAGAAGAGGGAAGAGTAATATATGATAATATAAGAAAATTTATAAGATATCTGCTTTCTTGTAACTTAGGAGAGGTTTTAACTATGTTTATAGCATCACTACTTTATTTACCAACACCACTACTTCCAATACAAATATTATTTGTAAATTTAGCTACAGATGGGCTTCCAGCTATAGCTTTAGGGGTAGATCCTGCTGATACAGATATAATGAGTGAAAAGCCTAGACCTAAAAAAGAAGGAATATTTGCAAGAGGATTAAAAGAAAAAATAATTATAAGAGGTTCTTTAATTGGTGTTTGTACTGTACTTTCTTTTATAGCCGGTTCTTATTATGGATTTACCTTAGAGACTTGTAGAACTTTAGCGTTAAGTACACTTATAATGTCACAGCTTATACATGTTTTTGAATGTAGATCTGAAAGACATTCTATATTTGAAATTAAATATTTTACTAATATATATCTAGTGGGAGCGGTAGCAATATCTATAGCCATGCTTATAAGTATTTTATATATACCTTTTATGCAGAATGTATTCCATACAGTTGCTCTTAATTTAGCTCAATGGCTTATAGTAATCTTTTTTTCTGGAACCATTGCATTTATAAATAGTCTTTATTTATATATGAAAAAATAATTATAAAAAGTGAGGATATCAATGATTTTGGAGGTACTATGAAAAAGTTTATTAAATCCCTAGGGGTTATATGTTTAATAGGGATTTTCAGCTTTATTATAACTAAGCATTATTTTGAAAATAATAAAGTTAAGCTTTATAATGATAAACTTAATTGTGCTTTAAAATATAAAGGATTAAAAGAAGCTAAAGATTTTGTTTTAGATAAGGAAGGGAATTTCTATATAGCTTTTAAAGATAAGATACAGTTTATAGATGTAAAAGGTAAAAGTTATGACATATTGAAGAAGGAAAACTTAAACATAACTAGTTTAGCCTATAAGGATAAACATTTATATTTTACTTCTAATAATGAGCTTTACTCTTATGATATAGAAAAAAAGAATGAGAAGGTTCTGATAAATAATTTACCTAATATGGGGGATTATAATAAAAGCCTCGTTATAATAAAGAAAGATCATTTGTATTTGACTATTGGAGCTGCTACTAATTCAGCAGTAGTAGGTAAAGACAATAAATGGCTTAGTAGTTCTCCTTTCTTTTCGGATGTATCTCCTTATTCCCTTACATTAAACGGTAAAAATTTTGGAACTAAAGGTACAGGAGCTTTTAGTACTTATGGAACTAAGGCAGTAAGAGGGCAAAGGGTAGCAGAACATTTTCCAGGTAATTCTAGTATTATAATATATAATTTAAAAAAAGGACAAATGGAGACCTATGCTTGGGGGATAAGAAATTTCAAGGGTATAGATTTTAATAGTAAAGGAAAGCTTTTAGCTTCTGTAGGGGGAATGGAATTTAGGGGAGATAGACCAATAAAAGGAGATAGAGATTATATTTATGAAATAAATAAGGGTACTTGGTATGGGTGGCCTGATTATTCAGGAGGAGATCCTATAAATTCTCCTAGATTTAAGGGAAAAGACAATAAACCTGTAAGTTTTGTTTTGGATAAGCATCCCTACACTAATCCACCAGCACCACTATATCAGCATAAAACATTAAATTCTTTAGGAGCTATTGCAGTAGATCATACTGGGAATATATTTTCAAAAGATTCTATAATATTTTATGAAAAGAATGAAAAAACCTTATATTCTTTAGATAATTTAGGTATAATAAAAAGAGAAGCAGAATTTGAAAAGGCAAATATAGAAAGTATAAAAATTATGGACAAAAAATTAATTATACTAGATAACAATAGAGGATATTTATATATTATAAGTAAAGGAAATTAAATTAAAAGAAAGAAGGTTCCTAATGATAAAAAAACTTGAAAAAACTTATGGAAGTGCTTTAAAAGGAGTATTTTTTGCGGTAAATCCTTTAAAAAAGAAAATGCTTAAAACTAACTGTACTGTGCATAAATATATAAATATTAAAGCGGTAGATTTACTTAAAATAGAGGGTTATGAAAAAGAGCATGAGTTTTTTAAAAAATATATAAAGCACATAAATAACGGTGTTTCTTGGGCAGATCAGGATTTTAAAAGTTCTAATCATTTTTATCATGTAAGCAAAGGAAAAGGATTATATGGCTTTTCTGATGCATTAACAGAATGCACAAAATATTATAAAAATGCAAAAGAAAATTTTAATAATGGCAATATAGAAAAAAGTTTATTTTATTTAGGTGCTGCTTGTCACTTAATACAGGATGCTACAGTGCCTCAACATGTAAATAACAAACTTTTAAAAAGCCATAGAAAGTTTGAGCTTTGGGTAATAAGTAAACTTATGACAGATTATTCTTTTGATGCAAAAGAAGGAATAATTAAATATAATGAACTACAAGATTTTATAATAAATAATGCCATAATGGCTAATGATACCTATTTAAGAAGCATAAATATAAAAAACACAGAAAAAAGATATGCTAAAATAGCTACTACTATAATACATGAAGCTCAAAAGACTACTGCAGGATTTTTATTATTATTTTATGAAGAAATGAAGATAAAAAATAAAATTCTCCTTTAATAGGAGGATTTTTTTTTTTATTGTAGAATAATATACAATTAAGAATTATTTATATATAGTGACTATACTTAATGTAAATAAAAAATGCTCCCTTTTGCTACAATTTGAAATTAAAATAATTATTTTAATTATAGAAAAATGGTAAAGTGAACTTGGGGGATATATAAAGAGGGTGAGTATTATAAACGAAATTGTTATTAATATGGAAAATGAAATTTTTAGGGGCAACTTATTAGATGTAGGCACGGATAATTATGGAATAATATACAATATATATAAACAATATAATGAGGATTCAAACTTGGAATATATAAATGGAGCAGAGGAAAAGGAAAACATAAAAGAAGGTTATTATGATAACTGTATTTTATTGTTTTCCTTTAGTAATATATTTTTCAAAAAAAATAGGATGAATCTTATACGGGATATATATAGGTATTTAAAAGAAGGGGGAAATGTTTATATTTGGGATATTGATAAAAAATTAAAGGAAACCTTTAATGGGAAAATAAAAATTTTATTGCCAGGAGAAAAAGTTAAAAATATATCTATAAAGGATTTAAATTTACTAAAAGATAGTTCTATAGATACTACTATAAAATTATTAGATCCTTATTTTGAAATAAAGGATTTAAAGTCTTCCGATGGGGTGTACTACATAAAAGGTAAGAAAAAAATAAATACTAATACCAAAGAAGACGAAAAGGGGAAGGAAGAAATTAATGAAAGCACTATTAGTAGCCATTAACTCTAAATATATCCATAGCAATCTAGCTCTTAGATATTTAAGAGCTAATACAGAGGATTTAAATTATGAGTGTATGTTAAAAGAGTTTACTATAAATGATAGAAAAGAAAATATATTAGAAAAAATAATTATGGAAAAAGCTGATTTAGTGGCTTTTTCTTGTTATATATGGAATTTAGAATATGTAGAGGAACTAGCAAATTTAATTAAATTAGTAAAACCTTCTACAGAAATAGTTTTTGGAGGTCCAGAGGTTTCCTATGATAGTGAAAGTTTTTTAAGAAAAGTTCATGGAGAATATGTTATAGAGGGAGAAGGAGAAGAAACTTTCAGAGAATTTATTAAATATAAAATAGAAAATAAAAGTCTAGATAGGGTAAAGGGGCTATATATTAAAACATTAAATGGAATAGAGTATACTGGAGAAAGACCTAATATTTCTATGAATTCAGTAGTATTTCCTTATAAAAAAGAAGAGGACTTAAAAAATAAAATAGTTTATTATGAAGCTTCAAGGGGATGCCCGTTTAATTGTAAATATTGTTTATCTTCTACTTTACATGGAGTAAGGTTCCATAATGTGGAAAGAGTAAAAAAAGAAATTAAATTTTTAGTAGATAAAAATGTTAAACTTATTAAATTTGTAGATAGAACTTTTAATTGTAATCACAAGTTTGCAATGAAAATATGGGAATATATCGTAAGTCTAGATACAGATGCAACTTTTCATTTCGAGATATCAGCAGATTTACTTACAAAAGAAGAATTAGAGATTTTAAGTAAAGCAAAAGATGGAAGGATTCAATTTGAAGTTGGTGTTCAAACCACAAATAATGAAGTTTTAAAAAATATAAATAGATATGTGAATTTTCAAACTATTAAAGAAAAGGTAGAGGAACTTAAAAAACTTAAAAATATAAAACAACATTTAGATCTTATTGCAGGACTGCCAGGAGAGGATTATAATTCTTTTAAAAATTCTTTTAATGATGTTTATAGTATAGAACCTGAGGAAATACAACTAGGATTTTTAAAACTTTTAAAGGGATCGCCTATGAGGTTAGAGGCAGAAAAATGGGGGATGGTGTATTCTCCGTATCCTCCTTATGAAATACTAAGTACAAAGGACATAAGTTACGAGGAATTGCTTATACTAAAAAAGGTAGAAGGAGTAGTGGATAAATATTATAACTCAGGAAAATTTAATAATATATTAAAATATTTTATGGGAGAATTTAAAAAGCCTTTTGATTTCTATTATAGTTTAGCTATGTTTTGTAATCATAAGGGATATTTTGACAAGAATATTTCTGGGCCTAAATACTATAAAGTTTTTTTAGAATTTAACGAAGAATTTCTAAATAAAAATAATGAGTTTTTAAAAGAAATAATAAAATATGATTATTTAAAATTTAATAAAAAGCAATGGTTGCCAGAGTTTTTAATTAGAGATATAGATAAAAAAATTAAAAGATGTTTAAAGGATAAGGTACTACAAAATGGAGTTAAAGTATCCGATAATATACATGTAGAGAGATTTTTTGTAAATATAGAAAAATTTATAAAGGAAAATATACAAGAAAAAAGAGAAATATATGTTATATTTGACGAAAAAGACAGAGAAAATATAGTTTTTTTAGAATATAAGGAATAAATATTAGTTATAAGGAATTTTTAGTTAAAAATTAGTATTGATATGTATTGCTAATAAGTATAATTAGTATTATACTTAAATATAAATAATTAAAGAAAGATGTATTCAATACCATTTAATATGGTATTGAATTATTTGACCTGTGAGGGGGTGATATTTTGGCAAAGGATGCAATTAAAGAAATTAAAGCTGCTGAGGAAGAAGCTAATAAAATAATTAATGATGCTAAGCTTGAGAGCAGAGAAATTGTTAAAAAAGCTGAAGAAAATGCTTTGAAAGAGTATAAAGATATAATTAATAAGTCCTCTTTAGAAGCAAAAAGAATTATGGATGAGGTTGAAAGTAAGGCTAATGGGGAAGCAACGCTTATTTTTAAAGAAGGTAAAGAGAAAGCAGATGAAATCTTAAATGTTTCCAATGACTTGCTTGATAAAGCAGTTAATCTTGTGGTTGAAAGGATAGTGAAGTTTAATGGCAATAGTTAAAATGAATAAATTTACATTATTAGCCTTTGAATCACACAAAGAAAAGCTTTTGGAAGAACTTCAAAGCTTTGAAGGAGTTCAATTCATAAATCTTCAAAATGATGCTTTAATTGAAGAAGATGAAAGTTTGAAGCTTCTTGATAAGGACTCAGTTGGTTCAAAATATTCAGAATATGCAGCGAATTTATCGAAGCTAAAATTTGTCTTAGATTTTTTAAAAGAATATGTTACTCAAGCATCAGGTTTAAAAGCACTTTTACAGGATAAAAAATCTTTATCCTATAGTACATTAAATGAAAAAATTAAAACTATTGATTGGAAAAGTACTTATGATGATTTAAAAATGAAAGAAGACAGATTAAATTATTTAAGCAATGAAAGAACAAAGATTGATGCAGAAATAAACAGTCTTCTTCCATGGAAAAAGTTTGATGCAAAGTTTAAAAATTTAAAGGAACTTAAACAAACTTCATATTTCATTGGTACTATATCTAAACAATATAAAGAAGATTTTCAAAATGACTTTCAAGATAATCTTCAGAATAAATATATAGAATTTATTAATGAAGATAATGAAGACTTATATGTTTTTGCTTTAGTTTTAAAAGAGGAAGAAGAAAAGGCAAAAGAATTATTTAAAAACTATGGATTTAGTTCTTTAACTTTAGTTTACGAAGATAGTCCTAAAGCAGTTATAGAGAATTTTAATATTAAAATTTCAGAAATAGATAAGGAAGTTGAAAAAATAAATAATGAAATTAAAACCTATGAAAGTAAGATTGAAGAAATACAAATTGCCTATGAATATTTCAATAATCTTATTATTAGGCTTAATGCTTCAGAAAATTTCCTTAAATCTGAAAAAGTTATTGCAATATGTGGTTGGAATACTCTAGATACAAATGAAGAACTAGAAAATATTATTAAGAAAGCTATAGGAAATGATTATTATCTAAGTTTTACAGAGGTTAATGAAGAAGATGATGTAGAAGAAGTACCTATTAAATTAAAAAATAATGGTTTTGCATCAGCTTTTGAAAGTGTGGTTGAAATGTATAGCCTTCCTTTGTATAAAGAAATAGATCCAACACCAATTTTATCAATATTTTATTTCTTATTTTTCGGCATGATGTTATCTGATGCTGGATATGGATTAATTATGGTTATAGTATCTTCTATTGCTTTAAAGAAAGTTAAGGATACAGCAAAAAGAAATACTTTTAAACTTTTCTTATTTGCTGGAATTTCAACGGTTATATGGGGGGCAATTTATGGTGGATGGTTTGGAGATTTGTTCTCTAATTATCTAGGAATAAATATACCATATCTTATAGACCCGGCAAAAGGTATAACTCAGATATTAATATTATCTGTTGTATTTGGATTAGTTCATATATTTGTAGGCTTAGGTCTTAAAGCCTATATGCTTATAAAGAGTGGACAATTAAAGGATGCAATATATGATGTGTTAACATGGTACTTTGTATTAATTGGTGCAATTTTAATGTTAGTTGGTGTAGCTTCATCTGTTGGAAAAATTCTTTTAATTATAGGATTTGTAGGATTACTTTTTACACAGGGAAGATCAGCTCCAACCCTTGGAGGAAAAATCGGTGGAGGCATATATGGAGTCTATGGTTCTACAAGTTATCTTGGAGATGTAGTATCTTATTCAAGGCTTTTAGCTTTAGGCCTTGCTACAGGATTTATTGCAAACGCATTAAATCTTATAGTAAATCTTATTCCAAGTCCATTCAGCTATATAATATCACCAATTTTATTTATAGCTCTCCATTTGTTTAATTTACTTGTTAATGCACTTGGATCCTATGTTCATACTGCAAGACTTCAATATTTAGAATTTTTCAATAAATTCTATGAAGGTGGAGGAAAGAAATTTACTCCATATAAACTTTCAGATCAATACTTAAAAATAACTAAATAAGATTTATAAAGGAGGACTTTAATTATGACATTTATGAATTTTTTAACTGAAAATGGTGGATTAATATTTGCTCTTTTAGGAGCTGCATTAGCAACAGGTTTAGCGGGGATAGGTTCAGCAAGAGGGATAGGAACAGTTGGTGAAGCTGCTTCAGGACTTATGACAGAGGAACCAGAAAAGTTTGGTAAAACATTTATATTAGTTGCTCTTCCAGGTACACAAGGATTATATGGATTTGTTATTACCCTTATGATTTTATTAAATGTTGGTATTCTTGGTGGTAAAGCACCTACACTTGCTCAAGGTTTTGCATACTTTATGGCAGCTCTTCCAATAGCACTTGCAGGTTGGAAGTCAGCAATAGCACAAGGTAAAGCAGCAGCAGCTGGAGTACAAATACTTGCAAAGAAGCCTAATGATGTTATGAAGGGCGTTATATACGCAGTTATGGTTGAAACTTACGCATTACTTGGCTTCGTTGCATCATTATTTATGGTTTTAAACATAAAATAGTTTGGAGTGAGGCGAATGTCTAGCATAAATAATCTAACTGGGAAAATTCTTGAAGAAGCCAAAGGAAAAAAAGAAGAATTTATTAAAGAAGCTAAAGAAGATGGAAAAAAAATATTAGATAAAAAAACTGCAGAAGCTAAAATCATAGAAAAAAATACTATTGAAAAGGCAAAAAGAGAAAGTGTAATAAGAAGAGAAAGAATATTGTCAAATGCAGAGCTTAAAGTAAGAAATGAAAAGCTTCAATCAAAACAAAAGATTATAGAAAAAGTACTTGAAAAGTCTTTAGAAAAGTTAAGCTCTTTATCAAAGGAAGAATATCTTTATTATATTAAAGAGAGAATTTTAAATCTTCCAATAGATGGAGATGAAAAGATTATAATAAATCTAAAGGACAAGTTACTTATAACTGAAGACTTTATAAATGAAATAAATAGTGAATTAGTTAAAAGAGGAAAATTAGGGGGTCTTTCCTTAAGTGATGAAACAAGAGATTTTAAGGCAGGATTCATATTGGAGAAAAATGGAATTGAAATAAATAATTCTTTTCAAGCTTTAATTAGTTCTATGAAAGATGAATTGGAGTATGAAGTTGCAAGAGTGTTATTTAACTAAGGAGGGAAATTCATGGATGCATTACTATTTACTCAGGTAATACCTAGAATTAGAGTATTAGAAACTAGACTCCTTGACAAAACAAAACTTGATAGGATGATAGATAGCAGCTCTCCTTTAGAAGCTTTAAAGATTCTTGAAGAAACTGAATATTCTACATTTATGTCAAAGGTAAAAAGGCCTGAGGATTATGAAATACTTTTAAGTAATGAGCTTAAAAGAGTTTATCATTTGCTCTACGAAATTTCCCCTGTAAAATCTTTAGTTAATATGATGAGTTTAAAGTACGATTATCATAATATTAAAGTTATGATAAAAGGAAAAATTTTAAATAAAGATTTTACAGATATAATAATCCCTGTGGGTAATGTGCCTATAGAAAAGCTTAAGACTTTTATAGATAATGAATATTATAGAGATTTAAATCCAATAATGAGAAAAGCTATAGAAGATGCTTTTGAAGACTTTAGTGCTAATAAAGATCCACAGAAAATTGATATTATACTTGATAAATATATGTTTGAACAAATGCTTTTATTAAATAAGGAAATAGGAGATAAATTTTTAGATAAATATTTAAAAAGTCTTATTGACTTAAATAATATAAAAACTCTTTTAAGGGTTAAAAAGCAAAACAAAGATAAAAACTTTTTTACAAGTGTAATTATAAGTGGAGGTTTTATAGATAAAGATAAACTGATAGCTTTACTTAACGATTCAGTTGAAAATATTCCAGCAAAACTTTCTTATACAGATTATGGAGAAGTTCTTAGAGCTGGGATAGATGCTTATTCAAAAACTGGTTCAATAAATATTTTTGAAAAATTAAGTGATAATTTTATAATGGAGTATATGAAAAGAGCAAAATATATAAGTTTTGGCCCAGAACCAATAATATCTTATTTATATGCTAAAGAAAATGAAATAAAAGTTATAAGAATTATAATGATTGGAAAGCTCAATAACATGAAGAGCGAAATAATAAGAGAAAGGCTGCGTGATATCTATGTATAAAATAGGTGTAGTTGGAGATAAAGATTCCATATTGGCCTTTAAAGCTCTTGGTATTGATGTATATCCTGTTACTGAACCAGATGAAGCAAGAATTACTATCAATAAAATGGCCGCGGAAAAGTATGCTATTATATTTGTTACAGAACAAATAGCTAAAGATTTGGAAGAAACTATTGAGAGATATAATAGAGAATTAATTCCTGCCGTTATACTTATTCCTAGTAATCAGGGGTCTCTAAATATTGGTATGCAGAGAATAAATGATAACGTGGAAAAAGCAGTTGGTGTTAATATTTTATAAGGAAGGTAGGTAGGTGAACTTGAAGACAGGACGTATTTTAAAGATATCTGGACCTTTAGTTGTTGCTGAAGGGATGGAAGAGGCAAATATATATGACGTTGTAAAAGTTGGTGAAAAACGTCTTATTGGTGAAATAATAGAGATGAGAGAAGATAGAGCTTCAATTCAGGTTTACGAAGAAACTGCAGGTTTAGCACCAGGAGATCCAGTAATAACTACTGGAGAACCTTTAAGTGTTGAATTAGGACCTGGATTAATAGAAGCCATGTTTGATGGAATACAAAGACCATTAAATGTGATAAAGGATAAAGCTGGAGATTTCATAACAAGAGGAGTAGAAGTTCATTCATTAGATAGAGATAAAAAATGGCATTTTACTCCAGTTAAAAAAGCAGGAGATACTGTAGAAGCAGGAGATGTAATAGGTACTGTCCAAGAAACTTCTATAGTAGAACATAAAATAATGGTTCCTTATGGTATAAAAGGAACTATAGAAACTATAGAAGAAGGGGATTTTACTATAATTGATACTGTGGCAAAAGTTAAGGATGGAGATAAACTTTCTGACTTAATGATGATGCAGAAGTGGCCTGTTAGAAAGGGTAGACCATATGGTAGAAAACTTAATCCAGCACAACCTATGATAACAGGTCAAAGGGTTATAGACACATTTTTCCCAGTTACAAAGGGCGGTACAGCTTGTGTTCCAGGACCATTTGGAAGTGGAAAGACTGTTGTACAACATCAATTAGCGAAATGGGCAGATGCACAAATAGTTGTTTATATTGGTTGTGGAGAACGTGGTAATGAGATGACAGATGTTCTTAATGAATTCCCAGAACTAAAAGATCCTAAAACTGGGGAACCATTAATGAAAAGAACTGTACTTATAGCAAATACTTCTAATATGCCCGTTGCAGCCAGAGAAGCTTCTATATACACTGGAATAACTATAGGAGAATATTTTAGAGATATGGGATATTCTATTGCACTAATGGCAGATTCTACATCTCGTTGGGCTGAGGCTCTTCGTGAGATGTCAGGAAGACTTGAAGAAATGCCTGGTGATGAAGGATATCCAGCATACTTAGGTTCAAGAGCAGCAGAGTTCTATGAGAGAGCAGGTAATGTGTTATCTTTAGGATCTGAGGAAAGAGAAGGTGCTCTAACAGTTATAGGTGCTGTATCCCCTCCAGGAGGAGACTTATCAGAACCAGTTACACAGGCTACTTTAAGAATAGTTAAAGTATTCTGGGGATTAGATGCACAGCTTGCATATAGAAGACATTTCCCAGCTATAAATTGGTTAAACTCCTATTCATTGTATATAGAAAAAATAAGCCCTTGGATGGATGAAAATGTAGCATCTGATTGGACACAACTTAGAATTAAGGCTATGTCACTTCTACAAGAAGAAGCTAGCTTAGAGGAAATAGTTAGACTTGTAGGTATAGATGCTTTATCTGAAAAGGATAGATTAAAACTTGAAGTTGCAAAATCTTTAAGAGAAGATTATCTGCAACAAAATGCCTTCCATGAAGTAGATACTTATGCTTCATTAGAAAAGCAATATAAGATGTTAAAATTAGTTTTATTCTTCTATGATGAAGCTGAAAGAGCATTAAATGCAGGAGTATATTTAAAAGAACTTTTAGATTTAGAAGTTAGAGATAAAATAGCAAGATCAAAATATATTTCAGAAGAGAATATAAAAAATATAGATGCAATATTTAATGAATTATCAGAGGTAATAGATGAACTAATCAGCAAAGGAGGTATAATGAATGCTTAAGGAATATAGAACAGTTAAAGAAGTAGTTGGACCACTTATGCTGGTTGATCAAGTAGAAGGCGTTAGTTTTGATGAACTTGTTGAAATAGAACTTCATAATGGAGAAAAGAGACGTGGGAAAGTTCTAGAAATAAATAAAGATAAAGCTATGGTTCAATTGTTTGAAGGTTCAGCTGGAATAAATATTAAAGGAGCTAAAGTTAAATTCTTAGGCAAACCTCTAGAATTAGGCGTTTCTGAAGATATGTTAGGAAGAGTATTTGATGGACTTGGTAATCCTAAGGATGGTGGCCCTAAAATAATTCCTGATAAAAAATTAGATATAAATGGTATACCTATAAATCCAGTAGCAAGAAACTATCCAGATGAATTTATTCAAACAGGAGTTTCAGCTATAGATGGACTTAACACTTTGGTTAGAGGACAAAAGCTTCCTGTTTTCTCAGGATCTGGTCTTCCTCATGCAGAGCTTGCGGCTCAAATTGCAAGACAGGCAAAGGTTTTAAATTCAGATTCAAAATTTGCCGTTGTATTTGCAGCTATAGGAACAACTTTTGAAGAAGCTCAATATTTTATTGATGACTTTACCAAAACAGGAGCTATAGATAGAGCGGTTTTATTTATAAACTTAGCTAATGATCCAGCTATAGAAAGAATTGCCACACCTAGAATGGCTCTTACTGCAGCTGAATATTTAGCCTTTGAAAAGGGAATGCATGTACTTGTTATAATGACGGATATCACAAACTACTGTGAAGCTCTTCGTGAAGTATCTGCTGCCAGAAAAGAAGTCCCTGGTAGACGTGGATATCCAGGATACTTATATACAGACCTTTCTACTTTATATGAAAGAGCTGGAAGAATCTTAGGAAAAGAAGGTTCTATAACACAAATTCCTATACTTACAATGCCTGAGGATGATAAAACACATCCAATTCCAGACTTAACAGGATATATAACAGAAGGACAAATAATATTAAGTAGAGAATTATATAAAAAAGGCATAATGCCTCCAATAGATGTATTACCTTCATTATCAAGACTTAAAGATAAGGGTATAGGTAAAGGGAAAACTAGAGAGGATCATGCAGATACAATGAACCAATTATTTGCAGCTTATGCACAGGGTAAGCAAGCTAAAGAATTATCCGTAATACTTGGAGAATCTGCGTTATCTGACACAGATAAATTATATGCTAAATTTGCAGATGCTTTCGAGGGAGAATATGTATCTCAAGGATTCACCACTAATAGAACTATAGAAGAGACACTAAATCTTGGATGGAAATTGTTAACTATATTACCTAAGTCAGAGCTTAAGAGAATAAGAGACGAATATCTAGAAAAATATTTAAATAAAGCTGAAGAAAGCAAATAATAACCATTAAAAGGGATGAGTGATCTTTATGAAATTAAATGTAAATCCTACTAGAATGGAGCTCACTAAACTTAAAAAGAGGTTAACAACAGCCACCAGAGGACATAAACTCTTAAAAGATAAGCAAGATGAGCTTATGAGAAGATTCATAGATATGATAAAAAAGAATAATGAACTTAGAAAAGATGTAGAAAAAGAGTTAGAAGGATCTTTTAAAGATTTTTTAATGGCTAGTGCGGTTATGTCTCCAGAGTTTTTGGAGGAAGCCGTAGCTTATCCAAAGGAAAGTATTTCTGTAGATGTTAAAAAGCAAAACATAATGAGTGTTAATGTGCCTGTGTTTGACTTCAAGAGAAAGTTAGAAGGAGATAAAGGAAGTATATTTCCTTATGGTTTTGCTAATACTTCTTCTGAATTAGATGGTGCTATAGAAAAGTTATATGGTATATTGCCTAAGCTTTTAGAATTAGCTAAAGTAGAGAAAGCATGCCAACTAATGGCGGATGAAATTGAAAAAACTAGGAGAAGAGTTAATGCTCTAGAATATATGACTATACCTCAACTAGAGGAAACTATAAGATTTATACAAATGAAGTTAGATGAAAATGAAAGAAGTACAGTAACAAGACTCATGAAAATTAAGAGTATGATGGAAGAAAAGCAAAGTAATATGGTATAAAAAAAGCAGCGAAAGTCGCTGCTTTTTTATATAAAGTAAATATGCTTTATCTTAAAATTAGAATAGTTACATATGGTAAAAATAGTCTTAATAAAATGTTATGTTTACACATATATTAAAGTAAGTATTTTAATTCTAGAGTAAGAGTATAAGTATAAATAAATTTCTAAATTTTGTATTTTTCATAATAATCTCGCATTTTTCTTGAATATTATGTATAATTTAGATATACATCACAAAAAGGAGGGAGTTTTAAAGCTTTTAGCTTTAAGAGTTATTATGGCAGTAAGAGAGATATTACAAGTTGGAGACAAGACTTTAAAAAGAGTTAGTAAAAAAGTAGAATGTATTGATGATGAAATTAAAGGTATTATAGAAGATTTAAAGGATACTTTATATGCAGGTACAGGTATTGGCCTGGCAGCACCTCAAATAGGTTATTTAAAAAGAATTTTTATTATAGATTTAAGAAATGGGCAAGAACCTATAATTCTTATAAATCCTAAATTTTTAAAAAGAATAGGAAAAGAAGAAAGTCAAGAAGGATGTTTAAGCTACCCTGGGTATGAAGGCATTGTTATTAGACCTAGAAGAATTGCTATAAAAGGATTAAATGAAAAAGGTGAGGAAGTTACTTATGAAGCCACAGACTTGTTAAAGGATGCTTTTTGCCATGAGTATGATCATTTAGATGGCATAGTTTATATAGATAAGGCTAAAAAGGTATACAAAGTGGAACAAATAGAATAAAAAAGGGGAGAATGCTAATGCATAGGATTATTTATGACTGTGATAACACCATGGGTCTTAAAGATAAAGATGTGGATGATGGTTTAACTTTAATGTATCTTATAGGTAATGAAAATGTAGAGCTAATCGGTTTAACATCAACTCATGGCAATGGTACCGTAGAGGAAGTTCATGAAAATAATCTTAGAATTATGAATCTTTTAGACAAAGAATATAAGCCCATTTTTAAAGGTGGAGATTTAAACACAGGAAGAATTAGTGAAGCTGCTAAATTTTTAGCTATAAGTGCTAGCAGGTATAAAGGGGAAATAACTATACTTGCTACAGGTTCCATGTCTAACTTATATGGTGCATATTTATATGATGAAAATTTTTATAAAAATGTAAAAAATATTGTACTAATGGGTGGTGTCACAAAACCTTTGGTTATTTCAGGTGTAGAGGTTAGAGAATTAAATTTATCCTGTGATTATGAAGCAGCCTATAGTGTTTTAACTTCAGGAGCAGATATAACTATATTAGATGGACATGTTACTCTTCAAGCTTTATTTAGAGAGAAAGAGTTAAATGTACTTAAAAATAGTTCAAATGAAATTTTGAGATATGTATATAAAGAAATAGAGCCTTGGTTTAACTCTATGCAAAAAACCTTTAATATAAAAGCCTTTTGCAATTGGGATGCAGCGGCAGCTATGTATATAACAAATAAGGAGATTTTTAATGAAAATTTTGTTTATATAGATCCTGATATAGAAGAACTAAAATCTGGAATTATAACTTTAAAAGAAGAAGATAAAGGATTTAAAGTAAATATGCCAAATAAGATAATAGATTTAGATAAATTTAATAGTATTCTTATTCAAAAATGGGCAAAACTATAAAAGAAGTAATTCTTAAGTTTGCATGTAATTTGTTTATGAGAAGAACCTATACTTATTTAAATTTTAAAGGTCCTTAGCTTAAGATATGGTTCTAAAAAAAAATATTTTAAGATAGTAGGTGTTTATATGAAAAATATAGTTATTCCAATAGAGGAAGATGAAATATGCGCTCTAGAGGAAGATACTACTAAATTTACGTTCTATACACTAAAAGAAGATAAATTTATAGAAAAGCATATTATTTTAAAAAAACCTAAAGAAGATATGGTAGAATTTTTGAAAAAGCAGGACGTAAACACTATTATTACATTAGGGATATCTAATAATCTTAATTTAAAATTGAAAGAAAATAATTTTCACGTAGTTGTTTTAAATGATAAAGAAAAATTAAAAGATTTTATTTATAAACTAACATAAAATTATTACTGGTTTTAGATAGACTTTATTTATCATAAGCACCTTTACCTACTAAAAGTTTAGAAAAGTTTATATAAATATTATATATTAAAAGTTAAAAGCTATAAATTTGAAAGGTTAAATTTCAAATTTATAGCTTTTTAATTATTAGTTTATTAAAAATATATTTATGTTTTGTATTTTTAATTTAATGTAATTAAAATTCTATTTAAGGTACTATTACTCCTTTAACGCCATATATAGCCCCTATAAAAGGAAGTTTAAGCTTTTGATAAACTAATATTTCTTCTCCTAGTTTTAGAGATTTATTTATAAATATTTTTATGCCCTCATATTCAAAACTATGAAAAGCATTTTTTACGGGGATTTTCTTTGAAATCTCAACACTGAGATTTTGGATTTGAGATCCGTTAGATCCTCATCCACCACAAGTTGTAGTTATTAAGTTAATTATAAAATTTGAATTTTTTTCTTTTGCTATTTTTAATGCTTTTTCATCTATTTTTATCATAATATATCCACCTCCATACCCATATGGGGTATACTTACATATTAATATATTCTATAAATACTGTCAATAGGTATAATTTATATTAATAATAAATTTAGTTTTTTAAATTAAAAAAATTTTCTAATATATATTTTCATAATACTTTAATGAAGATTTAGTTTTAGAGAAGATAATTATATAACTTTTTATGAATAAATAATATAAAAGTATATTTACAAAAGGGAAAGTGTAGTGTATACTACTGTATATACATTTAACTATACAGGGGGATAAAAAAATGAAAAATGTAAAAAAAATGACTTATGCTGCAGTTTTAACTGCTTTAGCCATAGTGATTCCATTAGCCTTTGGATTTTTAAAAATTCAATTAGGACCTTTTACAGCTACCTTAGCATCACATGTGCCTTTATTTGTAGCTATGCTTTTAGGACCAGCTTCAGCGGTGATGGTAGGGCTAGGTTCCACTTTGGGGTTTTTAGTATCTACCCCTTTAGTGGTTGCAGCTAGAGCGTTTATGCATACTTTTGTTGGGTTTATAGGGGCTATTCTTATAAAAAAAGGTATGCCTTTTAAAAAAGTAATAGCTATAACTGCACCAATACATGGAGCTTTAGAAGCTATAGCGGTAATTCCTTTTGGATTTACACTATATAAAATATTAGTTGCTGTAGGAATAGGATCTATACTTCATCATTTAGTAGATGGTATAATTGCCTTTGCTTTAGTAAAAGCATTATCTAAAACATTAAACATAAAATTAGTGCCTACAGCTTCATCAAAATAATAAAATATATACTTAAACTATTATTTAGAAATAAATTTAAAAAAATATATAAAAAGGCTAAGGTTCCTTTATTTAAAACTATTTAGGTTATAATACTATTATGTAGTTTTAAATATAATCTATTTTAGGAATAGGCCTTTTTTTTAGTTAATTATAGTTTATTTAAGTATTAAATATAAAATACCTTATATAAAACTTTCTAAGGCTACATAGATAATTATTAGTATTTAATATTTTCTTTTAATATGTTAAAATAAATATAAAAGATAAAGTTAGTATATTGTGAAAATATTTCTTAAAATACAGGAGGTTAAAAATATGGCGAGTGTACAATTGAAAAAAAACATACATTGGGTTGGAGTTAGAAATCCAGAATTAAGAGTTTTTGATATTATAATGGAAACTAAAAAAGGAACCACATATAATGCATATCTTATAGATGATGAGAAAGTAGCTCTTATAGATTGTGTTAAAGATGGTTATTTTGATGAATACATGGAAAATATAAAAGAAGTAATAGGTGATAAAAAGGTTGATTATATAATTGTTCAACATACAGAATTAGATCATAGTGGATCTTTGAGTAAATTATTGGAGATCTATCCAGAGGCAACAGTTATAGGATCAAGAGCTGCATTAATTTATATTAAAGATATTATAAATAAAGAATTTAAAAATTTACCAGCACCAAAAGAATTAAATTTAGGAAAAACCACATTAAAGTTTATAACTGCACCAAACTTACATTGGCCAGATACTATGTTTACTTATGCTGAAAATGAAAAAGTGCTATTTACCTGTGATTTTTTAGGTTGTCACTACTGTCCAGAAGGTTGCATAACAGATACTTGTTCTGGAGATTATTTAGATGAAATGAGATATTATTTTGATGTTATTATGGGTCCATTTAAAAAATTTGTATTAATGGGATTAGACAAAATAAAAGATTTAGATTTTGACATGGTAGCTACAAGCCATGGTCCTGTTCATATAGAAGATATTTCTAAATATATAGATCTTTATAGAAAATGGGCTACAGAAGATACAAAGGAACAAAATATCCAAGTATTGTATATTTCAGCTTATGGAAATACAGAAAAAATGGGAGAATATTTAGTTGAAAGACTTAATGAAAAAGGAATTAAAGCAGAAGGACATGAAATAACTTCTATGCCTATGGAAAAGGTATTAGAATTAATAGAAAATTCTACAGGAATTATTTTAGGTTCTCCAACTATAAACCAAGATGCAGTAAAGCCAGTTTGGGATGTAATGAGCCATATAGGTGTTATAAGTAATAGAGGTAAAGCAGCAGGCGCCTTTGGATCTTATGGTTGGAGTGGAGAAGGCCCTTCTCTTATGACAGATAGATTAAGAGGGTTAAAATTAAAAGTTGTAGAAGAACCTTTTAAATTTAAGTTTGTTCCAAGTAAAGATGACTTTAAAAGAGCAGAGGAATTTATAGAAGAATATATAAAACTTCTTTAAAAATAATATTCCTACATGGGTTTGTGGATTTATCATAGTACAAAGCAATTTGTTTTATAAAGAACCTTAAAGATATTAGATAGAAAAGTAATAAAATAAATTTTATTTTAAATTTAAAAAACTATGAAATTAGAAATATAATATTCTAATTTCATAGTTTTTTTATTAGAATTATAATATTTCTATTTTAAATGGGTTTATAAGGTTTTAAAATTCTAAAATAAATAAATTACTCAAAATTAATAAAGATTTTTTAAAATTTAAATCTATATTAGATTTAAAAATCATATATTGGGTAAAATGATATTTAAAGAAACTTAGTAATTGTTAATTTATTTTTAAAATTAGCACATATTTACAAACAACGAATACATATAAATAGATTGATTAAAGGATTTTTTTAAAATTCGTTGAATTAATAAAAATGATATTTTAATAATTAAATTATAAGTAGGAGGATTAAAATGAACAGAGAAGAAATAATAGATTATTTAAATGACAACGACATATATAATATTGAAGAAATAGAATATAATGAGGATGTTTTTCCAATTAAGATTTATTATGAATTTGATGAGGAAGAGATATTAGCAGCTAAAGCTTATGCAGAGGAGGAAGCTTCTAAGGAAAATATAGAAGATGGGGAAGAAGTGGATGATTTATATAAGCCTTATTTAAATGATATATCAAGAGATAATATAGAGGACATACTTGAAGACTTAAAAGAAGATTTAGATATAGAAGCTCAGTATATATGTTATGATGATACTGTAGATAATGGGGTAAATGAATTTATTGTAGTTTTTTATGAACAAGGTAGAAATATAGATATAGATGAAATAATAGGATTTGTTTATTAAAAATCAAACCACAGATAAATCTGTGGTTATTTTATTAATATAAATTTTTATATTTTTTATTTTCATATTCTACAATAAGCTTGTCCAATTCTTTGCTGCATTGTATTACTTCAGCATTAGATAAATCATGCTTATCTATTAAGGTATATAAATATTGTTTAAGATAATAAATTTTTAAATTTAAAGTTTTTAATTGTAAATTATTCACAGCATCAACTCCATTTATTGTGTAAGTTTAATTATAATTAATTATTTCTTTGTTTTATATCCTTATTCTAACAGATTATACCGAAGTTATCATATATTTCGTAAGTCAAGGTTATACATTCTGCAACATAAATAACTATAATTTCTGTTGATAAAATGTGTATTACTATGTTGATAAATTGTGGAAAAATTGTGTAGGAATTGTGGAAAAATATGATAATTGTTGGCGTCTAAGGGATAGAACTGTGAATAAAAAACTATAAAATAAAAACAAGATGTCGAAAAGTTTTTTTATTTCAACAAAATAATCTATTTTATTTAAGCTACTTGTCATATTTATTAAATATGATATAATAAAAAAGATTAATGGTTACATATATATTAATATGATATGCTAATTGAGAGATTTTAACGAAATAAAAGTAAAAAATATATATAAATTATTATTTGTATACAATAAACCATGATTTGAGGGGGAAAATATATGCTAAATACAGATATTGCTATGGGACTTGCGAGAGTAACAGAAGCAGCAGCGTTAAGTGCATCAAAATTTATGGGTAGAGGAGATAAAAACGCAGCAGATCAAGCAGCAGTGGATGGTATGCACAAGGCTTTTCAAATAATGCCTGTAAGAGGTAAGGTTGTTATAGGAGAAGGAGAATTAGATGAGGCGCCTATGTTATATATAGGTGAAGAAGTTGGAATTGGTGCAGAGGATATGGTAGAAATGGACATAGCTGTAGATCCAGTAGATGGAACTAAACTTATAGCAAAGGGTTTAGAAAATGCTATAGCTGTAGTAGCTATGGGACCTAAAGGAAGTTTATTTCATGCGCCAGATATGTATATGAAGAAAATAGCTGTAGGATCAGGGGCTAAGGGAGCCATAGATATAAATAAATCCCCTAAAGAAAATATATTGAATGTGGCTAGGGCTTTAAATAAAGATGTAACAGAACTTACAGTTATAGTTCAAGAAAGAGATAGACATGATTATATAGTAAAAGATGCAAGAGAAGTAGGCGCTAGAGTTAAGCTTTTTGGAGAAGGCGATGTAGCGGCAGTATTAGCCTGCGGATTTGAAGATACTGGAGTAGATATAATGATGGGAACCGGAGGAGCTCCAGAAGGTGTTATAGCAGCAGCTGCCATAAAATGTATGGGCGGTGAAATGCAAGCGCAACTTTGTCCTACTAGTCAAGAGGAAATAGAAAGATGCAAGACTATGGGAATAAAAGATCATGAAGCTATACTTTATATAGATGATTTAGTAAAAAGTGATGATGTTTATTTTGCAGCTACAGCTATAACAGATTGTGATTTGTTAAAGGGAGTAGTTTACAATAGAAATGAGAAGGCTATTACAAATTCTATAGTTATGAGATCTAAAACTGGTACTATTAGATTTGTTAAAGCCTGCCATAATTTAGCTAAAAGCGCTATAGTAGTTGAATAATTTAAAAATTAAATTAGTTCTTTAATAATTCTTTATATATAAAAAAAGTATGTATTAAGATGTAGATCTTTAATACATACTTTTTTGATTTATAGTAGTGCATAAAATTTCTTATTTATAGATTACTGCACAATATTTTAAATTTAATCAACTAATATTTCAATATAGTTCTATTCTAAAATTATATAATGCATGTGATATTTAATAATTTAATTAATGTATTCAAATTATTTTTCTATCTGTAAATTCTTATCTGCTGACCACATATAGAAGGACCCATCATAGTTTTTAACGTTATTATATCCACACATTTTTAATACTAAAGCTAAGTGGGCAGATCTTATACCAGCAGTACAGTAAGTAAGTATTTCATCATCTTTTTTAATACCAGCTTCTATTAACAGGTTTTCTATTTCTTTTTGGCTTTTTAAACTTTGATCCTCATTGAATGCTTTATTAAAAGTAAATAGTTTAGCTCCAGGTAGGTGTCCACCTCTAGCTTCACCATATTTTGTTGCACCCTTATATTCCACTTCTTCTCTAGCATCTAATATTTTTATTTTGTCTAAGTTTTCTTTAACCCATTTTGTATCTGCATACATAGATTTGTCCATATTCTCTACTACAAAATCACTTTTTTTAGGAGTAACATCATCTTTTGATATTTCTAAGTTTTTGTTTTTCCAATAGGCGAATCCACCATTTAACATTTTGGAATTTTCTATGCCTACCATTCTAAGCATCCAAATTATTCTTCCATCTTCTCCCCAGCCACTTTTATTTTCTGCATAAGCAACGATGGTTTTGTTTTTATCTATACCTAGGGAAGACAATTTTTTAGAAAGTTCTTTTTCTGGTAAAAGCATTCCCCAATCTTTTTCACCGGGTTTTCCTTCCTGGTTAGTAAAATATGGCCACTGAACATTTATAGCTCCAGGTATATGACCTTTTTTATAGTCTTTGTCAGGGCGAGCATCTATTATTATTACATTATCTTTATTTAAATTTTTAGATAGCCAGTCAGAACCTATTATGTAACTACTGTCTTTATAGGATTCTTTTTGTGTTGTTTCTTGCTTTTTATCCTTTGTTTCTTCTTTATTAGAAGATGAATTAGAACAACCAGTAAAAATTGTAATCCCTAAAACAAAACAAAGAATAATAGAGGAAAAACTTCTAAAGAAATTTTTTTTCATTTTCATATATTATTCCACTCCTTTTTTAATAGATGTTATAATTAGTATATCATTTAATTCTATACATATTAAAAGTCAATAAAAAATACAAATAGGTAGATTATAACCTATAATTTTTTTTTATATAACAACAAATAGGTATTTGAAAAAATTATAATTGAATTAATACATAAGATAAGGGTTGATGATATGGTTTCTATAATAGTTCCAGTTTTAAATGAAGAGAGAACTATAGAAAATTTATTAATAAATTTAAAAAGATTAAAGGGTGAAAAAGAAATTTTAATTATAGATGGAGGAAGCAAAGATTCTACTACAGATATAGCCTCTCCATATGGTAAAGTTATAAAAAGTAAAAAGGGTAGATCTAATCAAATGAATTGTGGAGCCAGAGAATCTAATGGAAATATTCTTTGGTTTGTACATTCAGATTCTACAGTTCATTATGAAAGCACAGTGGCTATAGAAAAAGCTATAAAAGATGGATATATAGGAGGTGGATTTCCTATATATTTTTATGATTTAAATAGCTTATTTATGAAATATATATCTAAAACTTCAAATATAAGGGCGGATAAATTTAATATATATTATGGAGATCAAGGAATATTTGTTAAAAAAGATATATTTTTAAATATGGGAGGATATCCATCATTGGATATAATGGAGGATTTAGAATTTTCTTTTAGATTAAGAAAATTAGGCAATCTTAAGCTTTTACCTTATTATATTGGTACCTCTGCAAGAAGGTTTAAAAAGGGAGGCCAATTTAAAACACATATTCTAATGCATAAATTAAGAATTCTATATTTTATGGGAGTACCTACAGAAAAATTAAATAAAATATATCAGGAGGAAAGGTAATGAATGCACTTATAATAATGACTAGGATACCTGTACCTTGTAAGACTAAAACTAGGCTTATGAGAATATTAACAGGACAGCAGTGCGCAGATATACATAAATGCTTTTTAAAGGATGTATTTAATATGTGTAAATCCTTAAAAGAGAGTATGGATATATATGTAACTTACAGTGATGAAGGAGATTTTAGCATAATAGAACCTTTAGTACCAAGTTTTGCTAGAGTTTTCCCCCAAAAAGGTAAAGATATAGGACAAAGAATGGAGAATGCTGTAGGTGAGGTTTTAAAAAAAGGTTATGAAAAAGTTGTTTTAATAGGATCTGATATACCAGAGATTCAGGTCAAAGATATATTAAGGGCTTTTGATATTTTAGAATATAAGGATTTATGTTTTGGACCTACATTTGATGGGGGCTATTATCTTGTAGGGATGAAAAAATTAAATGAAATAGTTTTTAAAGGAGATATAAAATGGGGAGATAAATCTGTATTTTATGGTACTATGGATTTATTAAATAAAGAAAATTTAACAGTAGATTTTACAGAGAAATATGAAGATATAGATACAAAAGAAGATCTTAAAAACTTGATTTATAGATTGAATTATAAATTACATAAGTATGATATTATACCTAAAAATACTAAAAAATATCTAGAAAATTGGTGGAGAGATAAAGATGCTGAAAGATATGTTGATTAGAGAAATAAGAGAATATGTTTATCATAAGAATTTGTTTGAAATAATAAATTTAAGTAGAAATTTTAATGTTAGATTTTTGGCTCAGGGTGAATATAATATAAATTTTATATTAGAGGATAAAATAAATAAGTATGTTTTCAGGGTAAATACGGGAAGTCAATTGTCATTAGAAAATCAAATACAATACGAATATGGAGCATTAAAAAGGTTAGAAAAGAGTAAAGTTACTCCAAAGGTTTATTATGTAGATGGTAGTAAAGATTACATAAGGTATGGTGTATTAATAATGGAATTTTTAGAAGGCATACCATTAAATTATAAAAAGGACTTAAATAAAGCTTCTGAAATATTTGGCAAAATACATTCTATAGAACTTAATAAAGAGGATTTTTCTTCTTTTATAGTAGAAAATAATATATTTTCTGACAGAATAAAAGAAGCTAATAATCTTTTAAAGGATTTTTGGAATAGTTCATTAATAAGAGAAGATATAAAAAAATTCTTTTATAAATTTATAAATTGGGCTACAAAAAATTCTTATAAAGAAAAATATTTTACAGATAATCCTATACAGGTAATAAATAATACAGAGGTTAATTCGCATAATTTTATAATAGGATTTAAAAATTTTTATTTAATAGATTGGGAGAAACCAGTTATAAGCGACCCCTGTCAGGATTTAACACAGTTTTTAGCACCAACCACTACTCTTTGGAAAGGGAATTATATATTAAAGGACTATGAGATAAATGAGTTTTTTTGTAATTATGAGAAATTTTTTAAAGGGAAAACTATAAAGGAAAGAGTAGATATGTATACACCTTATCTTTATTTGAGAGCTTTAAGTTGGTGTGCTTATGCTTATTTAGAATATGAAAATCCAGATAAAGACATAAAAAATATGGATACTTATGAAAAGATAAAAGAGTATTTAGAATTAGATTTTATGAGTAATCTATTGAATAGGTGGTTTTAATGGATAAGAAATATTTTTATATAAAAGATATAAAAAGAAAAAAACGTATAGAAAACATAAAAGAAAATTGTATAGAGTGTAATATATGTGTTAAAAATTGTTCTATGTTAAAAGAATTTGGAGGTAATCCTAAGAAAATATTTGGTAGGATACTTGAGGTGGGGCAGTTTGAAGCTATACTTCCTTATTCCTGTGCTATCTGTGGGAAATGCAAAGAAGTTTGTCCTAAAGCTTTAAATATGACAAAAGTTTTTATGGATCTTAGAGTAGAAACTGTAGAACAAAATAATGGCAAAACTCCTTTAAAAGAGCATAACTCTGTGCGTATGCATCAAAAATTAGGATTCTCAAAATTATTTACAAAGTATGTAGAAGACAAAAATAGGGAAACTAATAAAGTTGAGAGAGTATTTTTCCCTGGTTGTACACTTCCTGCTTATAGTCCAGAATTGGTTTTAAAAATATATGAATATTTAAAACAAGAACTACCAGGTACCTCTATGCTTTTAGAATGTTGTGGAAAACCTACAGAAACCTTAGGAGAAGAGGAAAAATTTAATAAATTATTTAGTAATGTAGAAAAGCATATAAGGGATACTGGAGCGGTAGAAGTAATAACTGCCTGTCAAAACTGTTATATGATAATGAAAAACTATAGTAAAGATATAAAGGTTAAATCCCTTTGGACAACTTTACAGGAGATAGGCTTGCCAGAGAATGTTGTAAATAAGGGGGATAACAGTAAAGTTAAGTTTTCTATTCATGATTCTTGTGCTACAAGACATGAAAAAGAAATACAAAGCAGTATAAGATGGATTATGAAAGAATTAGGATATGAAATTTTAGAAGGGGATAATACAAAAAATAGGATTAATTGTTGCGGTACAGGAGGAATGATTCATGAAGTAAACCCTAAGGTATCTAATGCTATGATGAGGGAAGCTGCAAAAAAAACTGGGCAAGATTATATAATTACTTATTGTGCAGGTTGTAGAGAATCCATGATTAAAGGGGGAGCTAAATCACTGCATATATTAGACTTGATTTTTGGAGAGAAGATAATTAACGAGCATAAGGATATAAAAATAAATTCTCCTTTAAAATCCTGGAGTAATAGGCTAAAAATAAAGAGAATGATAAAGTAAAACTTAATAATTTCTATTGACTTTTGATTATATTTAAGATTCTCTTTTAAATAAGGGTTATAATTTAGAAATGCAGGATAAAATAAAAATTTTAATGGAGGCGTTTGTGTGAAAAAATCCAAAAAAAATATTATAGTTTCCATAATATTTGTTGTTTTATTAGCTTTTTTGGTATATTTTTTAAGAAATACTATATTGGCTAAAGATGTAAGTGCGGTTTCTATAAAGGAGTATGTAAATAGTTATGGTGCCATAGCTCCTATAATTTATATAATATTATTTACTTTAGTACCCCTTACATTGTTCCCAGATTCCATATTAGCTATAGCTGGAGGGATGGCCTTTGGAATGGTGGAGGGTAGCATATATACTATAATAGGTGCTGTTTGTGGAGCATCATTATCTTTTTATATAGCTAGAGTTTTAGGAAGAAATGTAGTTGAAAAACTGATTAAAGGAAAAGGAAAATGGTTTGAGGATGGGGTAGAGAAAAATGGATTTTTAGTTGTATTTATATTAAGATTAATACCTTTAGTTCCTTTTGATATTATAAGCTATGGATCAGGACTTTCAAAAATAAAATTTAAAGATTTTATTTTCGCTACTACAGTAGGAATAATTCCTGGTATATTAGTTTTTATAAATCTTGGGGATAAAGCTTTAAATATTAAATCTAAACAATTTGTAATATCTATAGTATTATTGGTTTTGCTATGTTTAGTTTCTTTTATTATGAAAAAGAAACTATCCTTTAATAAATTACAGAAAGATATAATTAAGAAGGGGGATAGTTATGGATCAAAAGAAAAAGAAGAGTTTAATAATTAAATTAGGTTTTCTTTTAGGCATAATACTTTTGTATTTTTTAATTCCTGATTTTAAAAATGGAGTAAATAAAATAGCCTCAATGCTTGCTAGATTAAATATAGAAGAGGTAAAAGATTATATAAAATCCTTTGGTATTTGGGCTCCACTTATATCTATAGCTCTTATGATGTTTCAATCTATTGCAGCTCCACTTCCAGCCTTTATAATAACCTTTGCTAATGCCTGGGTATTTGGGTGGGCCTTTGGAGCTTTAATATCTTGGACAGGGGCTATGATGGGAGCTGTTTTATGTTTCTATATAAGTAAATTCTATGGGAGACCTGTAGCGGAAAAGATAATTGGTAAAAAAGCATTAGATATGACAGATAAATTTTTTGATAAATACGGTAAATATGCTATATTAATAGCTAGACTTTTGCCCTTTGTATCTTTTGATGCTATAAGTTATGCAGCTGGGCTTACAGAAATATCCTTTTGGGCTTTTTTTTGGGCCACAGGAGTTGGACAACTTCCAGCTACTATAGTTTATTCTATATTAGGACAAAACATAGGGAATATGGCAAAAATGGGATTATGGATATTCTCAGGGGTAATAGCTTTAATAGTATTTGCTATAGCTGTGAAAAAATATTTAATGGATAAAAAGAAGAAAGAAGATAAAGCTAAAGTTAATGATAAAAGTTTAGAAAGTTAAAAGAATACAAAAACATTAAAGAGAGTGTTAAACGGTAAATTTATTTTGCTATGAACCCCGTTAAGTAGATTTTGCACAGTCTTTTTATCTGTGGCTACCTAACGGGGTACATATCATTACAGGGTACAGTTTACCTTTTATTTTATGCTATTTTTAGTCTTTATGGTACCATGTAACCTTAATTTAATAAATAATATATTTAGATGTATTTTATTTTTATAAAATATGATGTAAAATAAAATGTAAATTAATATTAAGGAGTTGTAAAATGTGGATATGAAAAAACTTATAGAAAGAATTAATTTTTTATATAAAAAAAGTAAAGAAGAAGGACTTACAGAAGAAGAAAAAATAGAACAACAAAAATTAAGAAGAGAATACATAAATATAATAAAAGGAAATGTGAAGGTTCAATTAGAAGGGGTAGAAAAGATATCAACCCCTAATAGAAAAAACTAATAAGTCTTTATTCAAAGGAGGTGTAAACCATTTGGTTAGGGTAAAGAATTTAATAAAGGATATGGAATTAGAGGTATTAGTAGAGGGATTAGAAAATAACATTATAGATGTTAGTGATATTAATAGACCAGGTCTTCAATTTTCAGGTTTTTATAATTATTTTGCTAATGAAAGAGTCCAGGTAGTTGGAAAAACCGAATGGAGTTTTTTAGATGTAATGAAAAAGGAACTTAGGATTAAAAGATTAAATAAATTTTTTGAATTTAAAACTCCATGTATTATAATAACAAGGAATCTAGTGGCTCATGATGAATTTATAAATAGTGCTAAAGAAAAAGGACAGTGGGTTTTAAGAACAGGTGAAATATCTACTAGATTTGTAAGTTCCTTAATGTCTTATTTAGATGAAAAATTAGCTCCGGAGACTAGAATGCATGGCGTTCTTTTAGATGTATATGGTATTGGTATACTTATCACAGGAGAAAGTGGCATAGGAAAAACGGAAACAGCCTTAGAACTTATAAAAAGAGGGCATAGATTAGTAGCAGATGATGCAGTAGATATTAAAGAGATAAATGGGATATTAAAGGGTACATCTCCATCTATTACTTCAGGTATGATGGAAGTTAGAGGGATGGGAATAATAGATTTAGCAGCTCTTTATGGATTAAGTTCTATATTAAATGAGAAAAAAATTGATTTAATGATTAACTTGGAGCAATGGAGAACTGAAAAAACTTATGATAGATTAGGTGTGGATAAAGAATATATAGATATATTAAATACACCAGTTAGAAAGCTTACTGTACCTATAAGACCAGGGAGAAATTTAGCTGTTATAATAGAGGCGGCAGCAGCAAATTATAGATATAATTTAGTTACAAAAAATTGCCCAGCAGATATAATAAATGAAAGAATTAGTAAGGAGGCTGTTGGTTTAAAAGAAGATGAATAATAAAGCTATTTTAAGAGAAAAAATTATAAATGTAAGAAAATCTTTAACTTTAGAAGAAAAAATAAAAAAAGATATAATAATAAAAGATAAACTCCAGGAAATTTCTTTATATAAAAAGTCCAATTTCATATTCATATATGTAAGTTTAAGGGATGAAGTTGATACCCATGCTATTATTAAAGAAGGCTTAAAACATGGGAAAAGAATATGTGTACCTAAGGTTATATCCATAAAGGAAGGCATGGTGGCTATAGAAATAAAGGATTTTTCAGAACTTATAGAATGTGGACATTATAAAATATTAGAACCTAAAAATTTCGAAAATATAGTAGAGCCCAAAAAAATAGATTTAGCTATTTTACCAGGGCTAGCTTTTGATAATAAAGGAGGGAGATTAGGTTATGGGGGAGGTTTTTATGATAGGTTTATTCCTAAACTAAAAAAAGGAGTTCCTAAAATAGCGTTAGCTTATGATTTTCAAATATTAAAAGATGTTCCTAAAGATGTACATGATATATTAGTAGATGAGATTATAATAGATTCTTAATATTTATAAAAGAAGTGCTTTTTTAGTAGTATATATAAATTAAGTTTAAAATAAATGTATTTTTATAATAAAGCTAACTATAATTTTTTTATAGAATATAAAAAATTTAGTTAGTTTTTTAATATTTTATGTTTAAATATAAAAATAATATTTCATTATTAAGAAATAAAAATTTTATATAAGAATAATAAACACATTAAGTCCAAACAATAGTCATATAAAAATAGTATTTAGGTGATTTTATATGATAATTTTTGATTTGTTAAATAATTTTGAGGAAATTAAAGGGGATTTTAAGCTTGGAAAAAGTTATTATTGGATAGTGGTTCATTCACAGGATTTAAACGTATTAAAGGATAAATTAAATTTAAAGGAAGAAAATATAAAAGAATGTGAGGATTATACTCAAGGAGCTCAAATAAATTTTTATAAAGATTATATATTTATTATTTTGAATTTGCTCCAATACGATAAAGCTGTGGAAGCAAATGAAATTAATATATTTTTGAGTAAAGATTATATAATAACAGTTTATAAAGAAAAATTAAACTTAATAGAGGAAATACTAGATGATATTAAGGAATGCAAAAATTGTTTTCTGATTAAAGAAAATCCTAAACCATTTATTTTATTATATTATATTATAGATAGAATAATAATTAAAAACTATGAAGTTATAGCTACTTTAGAAACCAAAGCAGATAAGATAGAAATAGACATATTAAAGGAACCAAAACATGAACATATAGATGAAATAATATATCTAAGAAGACAGGTTTATAGAATTAGAAAATATATAACTCCTTTAAGATATATAGGGGATAGTCTTACAAGTAATGACAATGGTATGATAGAAAAAGAATGTGTTAAATATTGTATAACTTTAAATAATAAAATAGAAAAATTAATGGTAGCATTAGAAACTTTGGTACAGGATCTATCTTTAGTTAGAGAAGCTTTTGAGTCAGAAATATCAAATAAAACTAATGAATTAATGAAAGTTTTTACTTTAATTGCTACTATTTTTTTACCAGCTAGTTTAATTACTAGTATTTACGGAATGAATTTCGATAATTTGCCGCCTATGCAAAGTCCTTATGGATGCTTATATGTTTTAGGGTTCACACTTATTATATCTTTGTTTTTAGTTTATTTATTTAAAAGAAAAAAATGGTTATAAAACAAATAAATGTATTTATAACAAAAATAAACTATTATCTATTAATTTATGTTAAAATATATATAGAATATTATGGAAGAGGGGTGAAAGGCTTAGGTGATATTTTTCACTTAAGCAATAGTATGGAAAAAGATTTAACTAAAAAGTATGAATTAGCTTGGGATAAGTACTCTAAAGAAGATTTAACAAATGTTTTTGATTTATCCCAAGAATATAAGGATTTTATGTCAAAATGTAAAACAGAAAGAGAATGTGTAAAAGAATTTATAGTTTTAGCAGAAAAAAATGGATACAAAAATTTAGAAGAAATAATAAATAATAATGAAAAGCTAGAACCAGGTGATAAGGTATATGCAAATAATATGGATAAAACTTTAGCTTTATTTGTTGTAGGTAAAGAGTCTATGGAGAAAGGTCTTAAAATATTAGGAGCTCATGTGGATTCACCAAGATTAGATTTAAAACAAAATCCTTTATATGAAGACACAGATTTAGCTTTATTTGAAACTCATTATTATGGTGGAATAAAAAAATATCAATGGGTTACTTTACCATTAGCTATACATGGTGTAATAGTAAAAAAAGATGGAACTAAAATTAATGTAGTAGTAGGAGAGGAAGAATCAGATCCTGTATTTGGAGTATCTGATTTGCTAATCCATTTATCAGCAGATCAAATGGAAAAAAAGGCTTCTAAGGTAATAGAAGGAGAAAATTTAAATTTATTAATAGGAAGTATGCCTGCAGAAGATAAAGAAGCTAAAGATAGAGTAAAAAGAAATATATTAAAATTGTTAAATGAAAAGTATGAAATAGAAGAAGAAGATTTTGTTTCAGCAGAATTAGAGGTAGTTCCAGCAGGAAAAGCAAGAGACTATGGATTTGATAGAAGTATGATTATGGCTTATGGTCATGATGATAGAATTTGTTCTTATACCTCTTTTAAAGCTATGATGAAAATGGACAAGGTAGATAAAACTTGTGTTACATTACTTGTAGATAAAGAAGAAATAGGCAGTGTAGGTGCTACAGGTATGCAATCTAAGTTTTTTGAAAATACAGTAGCAGAAATAATTAATTTAACATCAGATAATTATAGTGATTTAAAATTAAGAAGATGCCTTACAAATTCCAAAATGTTATCTTCTGATGTATCTGCAGCTTTTGATCCTAATTATCCATCTGTTATGGAAAAGAAGAATTCAGCTTATCTTGGAAAGGGTATAGTATTTAATAAATATACTGGATCAAGAGGAAAAGGTGGATCTAATGATGCAAACCCAGAATATATAGCTGAAATAAGAGCTATGATGGAAAAACATAATGTATCATGGCAAACTGCAGAATTAGGAAAAGTAGATCAAGGTGGCGGTGGAACTATAGCTTATATATTAGCACAATATTCGATGGAAGTTATAGATTGCGGAGTTGCTCTTCATAATATGCATGCGCCTTGGGAAATAGCTAGTAAAGCAGATATCTATGAGGCTATGAGAGGCTACTATGCCTTTTTATTAGAAGCATAAAATAAAGGAAAGTGCGACGCACTTTCCTTATATTGAGTCTATAGATTTTAAGAGTTTTTCTATATTACCTTGATCTAAGGTAGTTGCTCCTATTCTATTGGGATGGCTTCCATCAGTTTTGGTTAATCCGTGAAAATCTGAACCACCGGTTATAATTTTGTTATATTTTTTAGCTAGATTTTTAAATCTGATTGTATCTTCTGGTCTATTCATATAATATATGGCTTCTACTCCATTAAAATCTAATTTAAATAAGTCTTCTACATTAGTTTTTTTTATTAATACAGGATGAGCTAAAACTGATATGGCACCAGATTCTTTTAATAGAGATATGCCTTCATCAGTGGAAATAGTTTTATTAGGTACATAAGCTTTACATCCTTCTCCAATGAAATTTGAAAATATATAGTCCCAACTATAATCATATCCAGCTTCTACAATTGCTTTTGCAATATGTGGTCTTGAAATAACTCCTTTTGTAGATTCCATTACTTCATTAAAACTTATTATTATATTAAAATACTTTTTTAGTTTATCTACTATTTTATTAGCTCTTTTTTTTCTATATTCTTTTTTGTGCTTTTGAAAATTTTGTATTAAGGTATTTTTATAATTATTTCCTTTAAAGTATCCTAAAACGTGAATACTGCAGTCATTATATGTAGTGGATAATTCTATACCAGGAATAACCTTTATATTTAATTTTTCCCCATAGATTAATGCTTCCTCTATTCCATCTGTAGTATCATGATCTGTTATGGATATTATATCTAGTTCTTCCTCTTTAGCTAGATAAACTAATTCCTTTGATGAATATTTACCATCGGAAGCATTAGTATGGGTATGAAAATCACCTTTTATATAAATAAAAATTACCTCCTTTAGAATTTAATAAGTTTACTATATATTTTATAGTAAACTTATCATAAATAAAATATACAGATATAATAAATTACCTTATATATAACTAGATAATTTTAGAAATAGTTAAGTTTATTAGTAAAATGCTTTATAAAATATTAATAATATATAAGCAACATGCTTAAAACTTTTAAGTTTATTTGCAATTAATTTTTTTTATATTTAGTGCAAATTCTTCAGCTTTTTCTTTTATATTAGGTATTTTGAATATAGCATTAGGATCATTGGCCGTTTCCATTAATAAGGCATAGGGTGGCAATACAAAACCTTTATTTATATTTAGTGCTCCTATTAATTGTTTCCCTACAGAATCACTCCCAGAATTTCCAGATACTATTATTCCTAATAGATATTTTTCGTAAAAATTTGTTTTTCTATAAAGTACGGTAAGTCTATTTATTGTGGCAGATATATTAGAGGAAATAGCGTCATTATAATTAGGACATAGCCAGACTACTATATCAGAATTTTCTATAGCAGGTAATATATTTTCAACCATAATACCTCCATAAAAGCAACTATTTTGTTTACCATAATGTAAGCACATTTTATAGGAACAGCCTTTGCAATCTTGTACTTTACCATTTTCTATTTGAATTTCATCTATATCATACTCCTTTAATTCACATGAAGCCATATGCCACAAGCTCAATGTATTAGAAAAAGTATGAGGAGAAGAATAAAGGGCTGTTATTTTAGGAGATTTTATATATTTAGGAGTATAACTTAAAAGTCTTTCCCCAAGTTTATGACATAGATCCAAACAAATACTTTCTAAAGGCATAGAGAGGGTTTTTTGCCAAGTTAAAAAATTTTTAAAAGAACCAGTAGCCTCAATCATTGGGTGACCTATAAATCTACAACCTAAAGAATTAGTTATAAATATTAAATCTTGACATACATCCTTTGTAAAAAGTTCTGTAGCGCTATGCACCAGTAAAGTAGCAGTAGAATCATAAAAAAAATCTTTTTCTTTAGTTTTTAAATTATCTAGAAAAGACCACATATATAAGTCTATACCAGAAAACCCTACTTCAATAACAAATAAAATCTTTTTATTTTTTAAGTTTAACACATTATCACTATTTGTTATCTTAGTAACTTTAGAAAAGTTGTCACAAAATTTATTTAGCATATTATTTAGTTCTTTAGATGGTTTAGGATTTGGCATTATAAGGAACAATTCCTCCATAAGAACACTCCCTTAAAAATAATTTGTATTTAAATTAAATTTTTAGAGTAATTAGTTTAAATATTAGTAATGAATGCCTCTTGAAAAAAAATATTAGAAAAAATTATCATTTAAGTTAAAAAATCTAGGCAAATTGTTATAGTGTTTTTAAAAAACATTAAAAATCCTTTAAATAAGCGTGAGTTTCTTCTAATTTTTTTAATAAGTTAGGGGGCATATTTTTATAGGTTTCTAATTCTATAGTATTGTTTATAAATCTATTTCTAATCCCCATAAAAGCACCATTTAAAAATGTAGCACTATAGTGCCACTCCGATTTTATAGTAGCTATTAAAGAAAAGCTTCCAGAGGATAGAGCAGGAGCTATATAGGGTTTAAAGCCAAAGGAACGTATTGCTAAATTTGCTTCTCTAGTTTTTTTAGTTAAAATGTCAGATAAATTTTCATCGTAATTGTCTATACTATTAGCTATTACAAGACCTTCTCCATGAGGGCCAAAAGCTCTTCCTTCTATAGAATAATTTTTGAATTTAGGATCTTTACCTGCGTAATATGCAGCTCTAGCATTCATAACTCCAAGACCATAGCCTCTAACTTGTTCAGGAGCTAAACCTTCTTTTAGAGCTGATTTGCATAGAAGATCTACCGGATCTGATACTACGGCAAATATACCTTTGAATTTTTTTTTTTTTGCAAGTTTGGCATAGAAAGATACTATTTTACTGTTTCCCTCAAATTGAACTAGTCTTACATCTTTAATTTCATTTCCTATTTTGGGGACACCTACAGAAACACAGAATACAAACATATTACAATTAAAAATTTCATCTTCATTTAATACTTTTATTTTGGGTAAATTTGGATTTAAGTTAGGGCTTTGAATTTGATTGCATTCATATTCCCATCGGTTTATTTTATTTATATCTTTGTCATATATACCTATTTCATCTATACAATCTTCTCCTAAAAGTCTTAAGCCTGTAATTAATGTTCCTCCTACATCACCCAATCCTACTATATTTATTTTCCATTTTTCATTTTGACAAGGATTAAATTTTAATGTTTCCTTCCAATTTTCATAAGCTTTATTAATGCCTACTAGCCTTTTTTCTTTTATAGCCTTTTTTATGAATTGTGGAACTTTAATAGGAGAATCTTTTTCTATTAAAATATTTAAATCTTCATTTTTTATAAAAAGCAGGGAGCTATTAGTTATTAAAAAGCTTCTTCTAGAATTTTTTTGATTTATATTTACTAAAAAATACATTAATCCCTTATGACAAGAGGCTTCTTTTTCTGTTATTTCTTTTAAGGCTTCTTTTTCTGGTGAAATTATAATATGATTTTCTACAATATAATAAAATAAATTTAAGTTATTCATAAATTCACATCCTATATATTATTGTTATAATAGTTATATATAAAATATTATTTAATTATTTACATCAGATTAATTTTTAATCTTCCATAATATTTTCTAATCTTAATAGATTTTCTAGATCATTTTTTAAATAGTGGGAAGGGTTTAAGTTTAAATCATAATACATATTTTTCCCTTGGTCTGGGCATCTTGGAACATTAAACACATGACCTAGTAGGTATAAGCTTAAATTTCTGTCTGTTATGTTGCGATATTCTTCCTCTATGATTTCTAATATATTTATAGAGTTTTCTATACAAATTTTAGATAAATTGAATATAGCGTTTTTATTACTGCCAACTATAAATTTAGGATAGGTATAAGGTAATATTAAATTTATAGAAGGAAGTAAATTTCTTTTAGGATACTTTCCACGCCATAATAAATCACCACCCATAAAAGGATACATAGACACTTCATTAAACCAAAGCTTTAATCTAGGTATAAAATAAACACTGTCTACAGATCTATTTTGTCTATCCATTAAATCCTTTCCTCGTCCAGACATAATACCTACTACTATATTTTTTATTTCTAGGTTTTCTTTTTTAAATATAGGATCTAAAGCTTTTATTCTATAGCCTTTATGAAGCAAATTATCTACCAAAATAACAGGTCTATTAAAGGATTTTAACATTCTTACTTGAGTGTTTAAGTCGAGATAGTGAGGAAATTCTCCAATTTTAAATCCTTTCATATTAGAATAAAATATTTTTTCTGTATGAAGAGCTTTAGTTACAGTATTAGGAATTATATGTCTATCTAATATATCTCCATAGGGAACACACATAGCTTTACCTAGATTTCTAGGTGTTTCTACATAACTAGGTACATCATTTTCACTACAAATTTTATCAATCATAGCTTGATGTAAGAAGTCACTATGAAAGGATAAAATAAGCTCACCTTTATATAAATTTGTTAAGGCCTTTTGTAGCTTTCTTCTGCTTTCTAAAATTATGTTTTTAATTTTTTTATTATTTCTATAAGGTTCTTTTATAAAATTTTTAATATCTAAGTTTAATATACAAGGATTACTCATATCTACAGCATATATAGATAAAGAATTATTAATAGTTGGGACTTTAATAAAACCTTGGAGTTTTAATATATCAACTATAGAAGGACTTTGAAATTCCCCACATTTTGGATGAAATACAGCATATTCATAATCTGTAGAGGCACAAAAGGCTAAGGTTTCAGTTACTAGAATTTGCTCTATATATCTACTTTTTTCTGTATTTTTAATATAAAATCCATCTAAAGATAACATTCTACCAGTACTGTTATTTCTTATATATTCAGTAATATGATCGTCTTTCATTTCTTCATATAATACGGTAGACCTTATCCAATGAAATAAAGAAAATCCTATTAGTTCATTTTTTTTGTCTCTTATTAAAATTATTCTAGAAGAGGGCTTTCTTTTTATATTATCTAGTATTTCTTTTATATTTTTTATTTTATATTTTAAAAGAGAAGATATTTCATTTATTATAAAATCATCTATGAAATTTAAAATTATTAATCTTAAAGAAATAGGTTTTATTATAGATTTGTCCTGGGATTCTCTTTGATAAAATCCTTTTTCATATATATATTTTTCTGCTATAGGGTCTACTAAACTAGATATATTTTTATTTTCATCTATATAGTTTCTAATTTGTGTAGAACTTATCTCAGAATATTTAGAGGACAAAGAAAAAATAAGCACATCTCTTTTTATATAAGAGATTATCTCTCTTAATTTTTCATTGTTTTTTCCCCGTTGAAATATTATATGAGAAAAATTAAATATAGAATTTGATACATTTATATTTTCTTTTTTATAGCTGGAAGCATTTAATATTACATCACTACCAACGGCTATATATAGTTCAGATTTTGGAAATAAACTTTTTAATTTTTTTAAGTCTTTGTTATTAGCTATGTTTATAGGTATACTAGAAGGATAAATATATATATCAAGCTGATCTGCAATTGATAAATTTAGTATATCCCTTCTTAAAAGGCTAGGAAGTGTTCTTTTAGACCAAGAAAATTCGTCTACTGCTAAAAAAACTTCAAATCCCATGTCCCTTAAAGCTTTGGCTATTTCTTTATGGCTTGCAGAAAAAGGATCAAATGTTCCAGGGAAAAATGCTACTTTTTCTGCAGAAATCATATTTAAATCTCCAACAAAAAAATTGTAGTCGGATATAAATCTATATATATAATGCATACCTACAGAGTTTGTAAGCATCATTAAGTTTTTATTTCTATCCTCTGCAATAAGAGTAAGGATTTTTTTCCCCGTTAGTTTAAATAATTTTGCTTTTTCTTCAAAGGAATTTTCTTCGCCAAAAAGATGCTTACCTAAGGAGATAAAAGCAGATTGCTTAACTTGTATGTTATAATCACCTAAACCATTTAATAAAATTCCAAGCATATTTATCAATCTATTATTAAAAAATTTAGTATCTTCTCTAAATCTAATTTTATAAGTAGAATAACTTGATATAGTAATTCCTATAGTTTTTAAAAGTAAACACTTTAAATTTGTATTAGATTTTTTAAATTTAATAGTTAAATCCTGTATTATTTCATCTAATTCTATAGGTTCAAGCCATAGGAGCACCTGTCCTGCATAGGTTGGAATATATTCTGTAAATCTATTACCTTCTATTTCTAATCCCCTTAGTAATTCAATAGCAATTTCATTTCTTTCTGCTAAACTTAGGTAAGGCATAAGTTCTAAAATAGCATTACCAGCTTTACTTCTAACACTTTCTATATTACTTACTTTTAAAAGATTAGAAAAGTGTATAACTGTATGCATGGCAAAAGAAGAGGGATTTTCTTTTGCATATTTTAAAAGAAGATCTATTTGTATATGCTTTTTTATCCAAGTTGTGTTGGATTTTAAATTACTTAGAGATATTTCTGTAGCTAATTTTTTATTTATATTAATATGCTTTTCAAGACTACAGTATAAGCTTTTCATATTTAAATTTTTAGCCAGTTTTAATTTAAGTAAATTTTCAGTAATATATTTTTTATTTATAATAGAGGAATTTAAATAATCCTCTATTTTATTTTTTATGTCTTGGGGTAAATTTTCCTTTGCCAATAAATTTAAAGTTTTAAGAGCTCCTAATCTTAATGATTGATTTCTTTTTTTCAATATATTAAATATAAAATCCCAAAGATTATTAGTATTCTCTGAGGAGAAATCTATAGGTATATATTTTGCAGTATCTAATAAAAAAAGTTGAATATCTACATTTTTATATTTTTTATGATCAAAATGATTAAGTACAATTTTTCTGTAATCATCTAGGGAGCTTTCTTTACAATATTTAAATAAAGATTCAATCATTGTAGAAGTATTATATCCTAGATTGAATTTATTTATATAAATCATATTGCTTGGAGGAGATAGCATAGCTTTTAAATATTCTCTTAAAACATCTCCAGAGGTTATTTCAGCTTTTGGAAGTTCTACATTAGAAGGTATTTCCTTCATATAACTTTCATCAAAGGTTGAAATAAGTTTACCTATTAATTCAGCACAATGTTTTCTAATATCGTCTTCAGGATGGGTTAAATTTTCAAATAAAAATTTAAGAGTTTGTTTTTTTTGTTTTTGAGTAAGGTAAGTAGAATATTCCTGAAGAACTCTAATATATTCCCTAAGATTTTTCCAGTCCTTTTCAGAACGAGCGGAATCTAGTATGGTTTCTAGAGAAATTTCATCTCTAAGTTGATGCATTAAATAAATACTATGATATATAGATATATTTTTAAGATTATTTGTTATTTCTTCACCTTGCATTAATGAATATTCAGTATTATTTAAAGAGAAATACTTATTAAACATATTTTTGTTAGGATCTACATTTATGTTTAGGCTTAAAAGATAGTCCTCAAAATCTTTTAATTTTGAATAAACACCTTTATATCTTTTTTCTTTTTTTTCATCTAGGTTTTCTAGCTTGTTAAGTATTACATAAAAGGAATCTTCTAAAGAATAAATATGCATTCTATAACCGGAGTTTGTTTCCATATTTTTCACTCTAAAATCTGAATAAATTAATATTAAAGATTCTAAAGATAAATTTTCAACTTCTAGATCCCAGGTGGAGTGGTTCATAGCAATATTCCCAATATAGGGTATATTGTATCTTTTAAACCACTGATCTGTATAATAATAATGAAGATGAGGCACTCTTTTTAAATCTTCACCAGTACATCCGTATTTACCTATATCGTGTCCAGCACCAGCGCCGGATACTCTACCTAAGTCTATAGGTATACCAATTTTTTTTAATTGACGACCTATATGAACACATAAATAGTGGACACCACATACGTGATCTAAAGTATTAAAGCCCATAACTTCTTCACTTAGTTTCATCATTTCATAAATATAATCCTTTTTAAAATTAGATAAAAATTTTTTATACTCATGGGGTCTTTCTAAGGCTTCTATTTCTTCATCTTTTAAAAAATTTAAGGGGTACTTGCTTTTGAAGTTAGAGGAATCATAATCTTTTTCAAAGTCATTTATTATACAAAATATTTTCAAAAATATTTCCGCACAAATATTTAAATTAGAATCATTTTTTATTTTGTTAGTATGAGGAAAGGTTTTATTTAGAGAGTAAGTATATATTTCTTTTAAACATTCTTCTTCGCTTTTTATAGGATAAATGCTTTCTAATAAACCTTTGCATAATTGCAAGGTACTTTTAGCAGAAAAATCCTGATTTATTATCATTTTAGATAATTTTTTATTAAATTCTAAAGAATCAATATGTAGACTTATATATTCTTTATTTATACCCTGTTTTTTTATCCAGCTATTATTTTTTAAGCTTTTAGATATTTTATTATATAAATATTTAAAGTTTAATTTAGTCATATAATTTTTAGCCTCCTTTATAAAATGATTTTTAAATTAAAAGGGAGTATTATTATGGGTAGTTTTATTCACGGAAAATTTTGCGATGATTTTCCATGAGATATAGTTTATACTTTTAAATATTTATAGAAGAGAATATATTATAACAATTGTTGTTATGATAATAATGTCTATTATAAAGATTATATAATTTATTTGGATTTTTTTATAGGGATATAAGGAATTTATCTTATTATTATTTTACTTTATTTCAGTTAATAATCACTATAATATTATTTAAATCTTCATTTAAGATAATATTATAGTGATTATAAATTTAAACTTTTACAATGTTGAAAGTCATATATTAACTAAAAGATTATTTGCATTTCAACAAATTTAGTATTTTTAGCAATATATGACCTTTTATTTATACTATTTATTGAATAAAAAATTACATAGATTATATAAATTGTAGGCTTCAGGTATATTACTCATATCTATATAATCCATAGAGAAGTTACCATCAAAGGGATACACTGAAATATATTGTTTATTATATACATTTATTATGTATTTATCTTTTTCAAATGTAAAAAATATTTTATATAGTGGTTTTGATTTTGGTCTTTTTTTAAAAGTTTTAAAATTTTCTTTTTTTAAAAGAGTTATAAAGTGCTTTATTAGTTCTTTATCTTTTTTATTTATTTCAGATCCTTTATAAAAATTAGTTTCTAATATAGTAATTTTATATTGTTTTTCTAGGGTTATATTTTTAGCTAAAAGATTAGTATAGTAGAAATTGTTTGGCTTTTTACCCTTTAGTCCATCTATGGGGAATACTATATTGCAGGATGTTAGAAGAAAGCAGGAAATAGATATTAAAAATATTAATTTTAGAAATTTTTTCAAATAAATCACCTACATAATTTATTACTAATTAAAACTATGTGTTCTTTTTAGTTTTTATTACCTTTATTAATGGTATAATAATAAAAAAATAGATTTATCAGGGAGGGGTAAATTTGAATTATCAATTAATAGCACTAGATATGGATGGAACTTTATTAAATGATGAGAAGAAAATAACAGAAAAAACTCTTTCTTATATAAAAAAAGCAAAGGAAAAAGGAGTTAAGGTAGTTATATCCTCTGGAAGAATTCCAGGAGGATTGAGATTTTATGAAGAAACTATGGCTAAAGGGGAACCTATGATTTGTGCTAATGGTGCTTTGATTTTAAATGACAAAAAAGAAACTATATATAATGAAGGAATTAATAAGAATACACTTTTAGATATCATAGATATTTTAAGAAAATATAATAATACATACTATCACTTTTATCATGATAATATAATGTGTACGGAAAAATTTGATTATAGTACAAAAAAATTTTATGAATTTAATAAAAATATAGAAAGAAAATATAGAATAGAAATAAGGATAATTACGGATGGTAAGGAATATATTAAACATAGGTCTAGTGAAATAACTAAAATAGTAGTAGTTGATAATGATTTGGAATATTTAAATAGAATCCAAAAGGAAATAGAAGATAATTTAAAGGTAAGTGTAACTAAATCCCATATAAGTAATATAGAAATATGTAACTTGGGAATTAGTAAAGGAATAGCCTTAGAAAAATTAGCTAATTATTATAATATACCTATAGAAAAATGTATAGCTGTAGGAAATGATGAAAATGATATAAGTATGATAAAAAAAGCAGGTCTTGGAGTATTTATGAGGAATACAAGAGAAGAATTGAAGAAGTATGCTGATTACATAACTTATATGGATAACAATAATGATGGAATAGCAGAAGTAATAGAAAAATTTATATTGTAGTTAAAATATATTAATTTTATATTAAAAAAGTTATTTATAATGGAAGATAAAATTATTTATAAATATACAATTATTTATAAATATACATACTTTTTAAAGGAAAATTATAAATAGAATTGAAGATATAATTAAAAAATGATATAATACCGGGTACAGGTATAATTATAGTTGTAGTAAAGAAGAGGAGTTTTAGTTATGGAAAATCAAAAGAAAGATGTTAAGAAAGATATACAAACGAGACTTAGAAGGATTGAAGGACAGGTTAAAGGTATAGAAAAAATGGTGGAAAATGAATGCTGTTGTAGAGATGTGCTTATACAGATAGCTGCTATAAGAGCTGCTATGAACAAGGTAGGTGGTTTAGTTTTGGAAAATTATGCTAAACAGTGTTTCTTAGGGGAAGATAAGGAAAAAGATGAAGCCATAGAGGATTTAGTATCTACCTTTACTATGTTTATGAAATAAGGAAATTATGATTTAAAAAGTTGTGTTAGCTTCCTTTTTTAGTAGGGATGATAGTATAACTATTTAGGGATAAATTCATATTGAAAAAACAATTAAGGAACATAGTATCAATAATAATATGTTCCTTAATTATTTTTTATTTTATTTGAAATTATATTTTTGTACTTATGCTGTTATGTTTCTCCTTTTTTACTTTGTTCATTGTAATTTTTTCTCTAAATTTATATATAAGTCTCGTAATAGAGGATACCATAACCATACCTAAAGCTATAGCTCCTGCTACAGATAAAGTGGTGAAACCTGTATTTAAAGCTCCACTTACATCGCCTTCAATAACTTTTTGCATGGTGTAGTACATACCACCACCAGGAACTAAGGGAATCATAGCACATATTACCATTAAGGTTACAGGTGTTTTCTCTATTCTTGCCATTATTTCTGAATATATGCTCCCTGCTATAGATCCTATAAAGAAGCTAAATACTGTAGAACAGTTATTGTTTTTACATATAAGATAGGATAGCCAAGCTATACTCCCCCCCAAGGATGCGTATATAAGTTTTTTACCTTTTATGTTAAATATACCTGCAAATCCTAAAGAGGCTAAAAATGAAAATATAAAATTTGAAATCATAATCATAAAGTAGTTCCCCCTAAATAAATCCACAATTTAAGTACTACGCCACTTCCCACTGCTATGGCTACTGCTATTAAGAATGCTTCTGCGCCTCTTACAATTCCAGAAATTAAATCTCCCGCAATTGTATCACGTAAAGCATTAACTATTCCTATTCCAGGAACTAATATCATAACAGAGCCGATTATTATTTTATCTACATTTAAATTTGATACCATTAAAGTACTTAAAACAGCTAAAAAAGATACTGTAAAACCACCTACTAAATTAGTAAAGAACACATTAACATTTAAATAACCTAGAAAAGAAAGTACAGGCTTCAGGGCGGCGCCTATTACAAATGCAATAATAAAATCTAAATAGTTTCCTCCAAACAATAATGTAAAGAAAGATGAAATAAAGCAAGAAAAAAGTATTCCTAATTTATTACTATAAGGAATTCCTTTTTTTATTATATTTAATTCTTCTTGAACTTGCTCTAAGGTTAAATTATTTTCTTTTATATTTCTAGATAAATTGTTTACTTTATCTATTTTATCTAAGTCTATTGTTCTACTTGTAATTCTTCTACTAAGAGAAACAGTTTGACCATTTTCGTTTGTAGCGGAGATCATTATTACAGTAGGAGTAACATAAGGATCAGAATCTTTAATATTATATGCAGAACATATTCTAGACATAGTTTCTTCTACTCTATAAGTTTCACCACCACTTTGCAATATTATTTTTCCAGCTTCTGCAGCTATTTTTATTATTTTATTTATATTCATATTATCACCGTTTATTGTTATATTTTTGATGTTATCAAAAGTATTATAACACCAAAATTATCTTTGTAAAATGAAATTTTTATATAAACATAAAAGTTAAATTTTATTGATTATTTTAAATTTTACAACTATAATCTATAATTAAGAGATGTTTATTTTTAGGAGCGTGATAATATGGACTTTACAAATTTAAAAAAGACGGATTTAACATTATTAGGCATGATAAAGAAAGAAGAGGAAAGACAAGAATATAATATTGAATTAATAGCCTCAGAAAATTTTACTAGTTTATCTGTGATGGAAGCTATGGGATCTTTATTAACGAATAAATATGCAGAAGGCTACCCACATAAAAGATATTATGGAGGATGCGAATTTGTAGATGAGGTAGAGGATTTGGCAAGAGAAAGATTAAAAAAATTGTTTGGCGCAGAACATGCTAATGTACAACCACATTCTGGTTCCCAAGCTAATATGGCAGTTTATATGTCCGTGCTTCAGCCTGGAGATACTATATTAGGTATGGACTTATCCCATGGTGGACATTTAACTCATGGAAGTCCAGTAAATTTTTCAGGAAAGTTATATAATTTTATATCCTATGGTGTAGATAAAGAAACAGAAACTATAGATTATGAATTGTTAAAGAAAATAGCTTTAGAAAATAAGCCTAAAATGATAGTATCTGGAGCTAGTGCATATCCTAGAGTTATAGATTTTCAAAAAATAAGAGAAATTTGTGACGAAGTAGATGCTTATATGATGGTAGATATGGCTCATATAGCAGGTTTAGTAGCAACAGGATTACATCCGTCACCAGTACCTTATGCAGATTTTGTTACAACAACTACTCATAAAACTTTAAGAGGGCCTAGAGGTGGAGCTATTTTATGTAAAGAAGAATATGCAAAAGCAGTAGATAAAGCTATATTCCCGGGAATTCAAGGTGGACCATTAATGCATATTATAGCAGCGAAGGCTGTTTGCTTCGGGGAAGCTTTAAAAGAAGATTACAAAGCGTATATGGAGCAAGTTGTGAAGAATACTAAAGTTTTAGGAGAAGAGTTAAATAATTATGGATTTAGATTAATATCTGGTGGTACAGATAACCATTTATTACTAATAGATTTAACTAATAAAAATATAACTGGAAAAGATGCAGAAAAACTTTTAGATTCAGTAGGAATCACTGTGAATAAAAATACAATCCCTTTTGAAACTTTAAGTCCCTTTGTAACTAGTGGAATTAGGATAGGAACTCCAGCAGTAACCACAAGAGGATTTAAGGAAGAAGAAATGAAAAAAATAGCCTATTTCATGAACTATTCTATAGAACATAGGGACGATAATTTATCTCAAATAAAAGATCAAGTAAAAGAAATTTGTAAAAAATACCCATTGTATCAAAATGCATAAAAAATGTAGAATTTACACATAATAGATAGGGCTTATGTACCAAAATAGGAGCATAAGCCCATATTCTTGCGATATATTGTAGAAAAACCATATAAATTCAAAAAATATAGCAATTTTAAAGGTTAATCATGTGTAGACAAAAATATAAATAGTATGTACAATGAATTTGTAATAAGAAAACTTTAATTAAAAAATAAATACATAGAAAATCCTCTTTTTAAAACATAAAACTTTTATATTTTTAAGAAGGAATTTAAAATTTTATGTAGAATGTTATGCTTAAGGCAAAAGAATTGAAGAATTACCCAAAAGTATAAAATGTTGCTATTTATATGTGAATAGCCTTTTATTATAAAACTATTTGTTATAACTTTAACTAAATCGTTGTAATTTTAATTAGTTTTGCAAACGTATTCCTAATATTGAAGATATTAATATATTTACAAAGATTTAAACTTGTAATTATATTTTTATTATATTTATAATGTATCATAATTTACATAAACTAATGTATGTAATTAAATTTAAAGTATTAAACATATTATTTTTCGGAGGTGCTTTTATGAAAATAGTATTAGCTTTAGGAGGAAATGCCTTACAATCAGATCCAAAAGACAAAACTCCAGAAAGTCAATTAAAAACTTGTAAAGATACAGCAAAATCTATAGTAGATTTAATTGAGGAAGGACATACAGTTTCAGTAGTTCATGGAAATGGTCCTCAAGTAGGTCAAATATTAGCTTCTGTAGAGGCTGGATATAAAGCAAATAATTCTAATGTATTATTTCCATTTGATGTTTGCGGAGCCTTTTCACAAGGTTATATAGGATATCATCTTCAAAATGCTATAGAAGATGAATTAGGTAAAAGAAATATTAATAAACCTGTAGGAACAGTAGTTACTCAAGTATTAGTAAATGCTGATGACCAAGGTTTCCAAAATCCTACAAAACCAATAGGTTCTTTTTATAGTGAAGAAGAAGCTAAAAAATTAGAAGCTGAAAAAGGTTATGTGATGAAAGAAGATGCAGGAAGAGGATATAGAAGAGTTGTTGCTTCTCCAAAACCTGTAGATGTTATAGAAAAAGCTATGATAAAACAATTAGTTGAAGCAGGAAATGTAGTAATTTCTTGTGGTGGCGGCGGAATTCCAGTTGTTAATGACAATGGTGTTATAAAAGGTGTTCCAGCAGTTATAGATAAAGATTTTGCAGCTGAAAAATTAGCAGAAATAATAGATGCTGATATGTTACTAGTTCTTACAGCTGTAGACCAAGTTGCTATAAACTTTAATAAACCAGATCAAAAATCTTTAGATAAAATGACTTTAGAAGAAGTAGATAAATATATTGCTGAAGGACAATTTGCACCAGGAAGCATGCTTCCAAAGGTTGAAGCTTGTAAAAAGTTCGTTGAATTTAGCGAAAATAAAACCGCATTAATAGCATCCCTTGCAAAAGCAAAAGAAGCTATTAATGGAACTTCAGGTACAAGAATAGTAAAATAATAATTAATTAAAAAGCTAACAGGATTACATAATACATATGTATGTAATCTAAAATATAAAAGTTTATAATATAAATATTATACTATTAGGAGGAATAACATATGTTTAACTTAAAAAACAGAAACTTTTTAACACTAATGGATTTCACACCAAAGGAAATAAACTATTTCTTAGATTTAGCTAGAGATTTAAAAAGAGCTAAATATACAGGAACTGAAGTACAAAGATTAAAAGGCAAAAACATTGCTTTAATATTTGAAAAAGCTTCAACTAGAACAAGATGCGCATTTGAAGTTGGAGCAAAAGACCAAGGAGCTCATGTAACTTACTTAGGACCAACAGGAAGCCACATTGGTAAAAAAGAATCAGCTGCAGATACTGCAAGAGTTCTAGGAAGAATGTACGATGGTATAGAATACAGAGGATTTGGTCAAGAAATCGTTGAAACTTTAGCTGAATATGCTGGAGTACCAGTTTGGAACGGATTAACAGATGAAGATCACCCAACTCAAATATTAGCTGACTTCTTAACAATAAGAGAACATTTTAATAAGCCATTAAGCGAAATCAAATTTGCTTATGTTGGAGATGGTGCTAATAACATGGCAAATGCTCTTATGATAGGTGCTGTTAAAATGGGAATGGACTTTAGAATAGTTTCTCCAAAAGAAATACCAACTGATGCTGCATTAGTTGCTAAATGCAAAGAAATAGCATCTGAAACTGGCGCTAAAGTTACAATAACTGATAACATCGAAGAAGGTGTTAAAGGTTGTGACGTTTTATATACAGATGTTTGGGTATCAATGGGAGAACCAGATTCAGTATGGGAAAGCAAAATAAAATTATTAACTCCATACAGAGTTGACATGAACATGATAAAAATGACTGGAAATCCTGATGCTAAATTCATGCACTGCTTACCAGCATTCCATGATGAAGAAACAGCAGTAGGTAAAGAAATAAAAGAAAAATATGGTCTATCAGAAATGGAAGTTTCTCACGAATTATTCGAAAGCAAATACTCAATTGTATTTGATGAAGCTGAAAACAGAATGCACACTATAAAAGCTGTTATGGTTGCAACATTAGGGGATCAATAATCTTTAAATATATGAAATAAAAGGAAGAATGAAAACATTCTTCCTTTTTATTTTTTGTAAGTAATAACATGTTATTTATTTTTAGCTGAAAAATAAATATATAATAAGTAAATATAAATATAGTTCATAAAATTAAAGATTTTAAAGGGAAAATCATCTATTATTTTAAGTTAAGCTATGATATAATTTAGATAACACGAATTATAAAAATGAAATTCAAAAAAATATTCGGAAAGAGGGATAAGAGTGGGGAATAAAATAAAAACATTATTCGTAGAGAAAAAACCAGAATTTAGGGTGGAAAGTAAAAAAATATTAAATAATTTTAAGCTAAGTCTAAATATGAAAAATATAAAAGATGTAAGAATTTTAAATAAATATAATATAAATGGTATAAGTGATGAGGAATATAATTCGGCTAAGTATACCATATTTTCAGAAAGGACTGTAGATGAACTGTATGAAGAAAAATTTCCTTATGATAGTGAGGATAAAATTTTTGCAGTAGAATATTTACCAGGTCAATATGATCAAAGGGCAGATTCTGCGGCTCAATGTATAGAAATACTTACTCAAAAACAAGGAGCTATTGTAAAATATAGTAAAATTTTTGTTATAAAGGGGAATATAACAAAAGAAGAACTAGAAAAGATAAAAGAATATTGCATAAATAAAGTAGATTCAAGGGAAGCACAACTTGAAAAGCCTAATTCCTTAGTAGATGTACAGTTAGAAGTACAGTCTGTAGAAGTATTAGATGGATTTATAAATTTAAGTGAAAAGGAATTAAAAGAATTTTTACAAGATAGAAATTTAGCTATGACCTTTGAAGATTTAAAATTTTGCAGAGAATATTTTAAAAATGAAGAAAAAAGAAATCCTACTATAACAGAAATTAAAGTTATAGATACTTATTGGTCAGATCATTGTAGACATACAACATTTATGACAGAAATAGAGGATATAAAAATAGAAGAAGGATTATATTCTAATGCAATAAAGGAAGCTTATGAAGAGTATAAAAATATTAAAACTTTTGTATATACAAAAGAAAAAGCTACATGTCTTATGGATATAGCTACTATAGCTGCAAAAGAGCTAAGAAAAAAAGGATTAATGGAGGATTTAGATGTATCCCCAGAAATTAATGCTTGTAGCATAGTTGTAGATGCTGAAATAGATGGTAAAACAGAAAAATGGCTTGTTATGTTTAAAAATGAAACTCATAACCATCCTACAGAAATAGAACCTTTTGGTGGAGCAGCTACTTGTGTTGGAGGTGCTATAAGAGATCCTCTTTCAGGAAGAGTTTATGTATATCAGGCCATGAGAATTACAGGTAGTGCAGATCCAAGACAAAATATAGAAGATACATTAGAAGGAAAACTTCCTCAAAAGAAAATAACTACTGAAGCAGCTCATGGATATAGTTCTTATGGAAATCAGATAGGCTTAGCTACAGGTCAAGTTGCAGAAATATATGATGAAGGCTATATGGCTAAAAGAATGGAAATTGGTGCAGTTATTGGTGCAGCACCTATAGAAAATGTAATTAGAAAAGAACCTAAACCTTCAGATATAGTTATATTATTAGGAGGAAGAACAGGTAGAGATGGTATAGGAGGTGCTACTGGTTCTTCTAAAAAACATACAGAATCATCTATAGAAAATTGTGGTTCAGAGGTACAAAAAGGAAATGCACCAACAGAAAGAAAAATTCAAAGACTTTTTAGAAATAAAGAAGTAAGTACTATGATAAAAAGATGTAATGATTTTGGAGCTGGTGGAGTATCTGTAGCTATTGGAGAACTTACAGAAGGTCTTTACATAGATTTAAATAAAGTTCCTAAAAAATATGAAGGCTTAGATGGAACAGAATTAGCTATATCAGAATCACAGGAACGTATGGCAGTGGTAATTTCAAAGGAAGATAGAGAAAGATTTATTAAATTTTCAGAAGAAGAAAACCTAGAGGCTACAGTAGTTGCAGAAGTTAAAGAAGAAAAAAGACTTAAGATGTTATGGAAAGATAATATTATAGTTGATTTGGATAGAGAGTTCTTAAATACTAATGGGGTGGTGCAAAAGACTAAGGCTTATATAAATACCCCAGAAAAAGAAAGTCATTTTGAAAAAATAACTATAGGCTCTAAAGAAAATATAAAGGATAAATGGATTGAAAATATAAAGGATTTAAATGTATGTAGTCAAAAGGGATTAGTAGAAATGTTTGATAGTACAGTAGGAGCTGGTACTGTTATAATGCCTTTAGGAGGTAAATATCAGAAAACTCCACAGGAGGGTATGGCAGCTAAGCTTCCAGTATTACAAGGAGATACTACTACAGCTACAGTTATGACTTATGGATTTAATCCTAAAATATCTAAATGGAGCCCTTTCCATGGAGCAATGTATGCGGTTATAGAATCTGTAACTAAAGCTGTAGCTATGGGGGTAGATTATAAAAAATTAAGACTTACTTTTCAAGAGTATTTTGAAAAACTAGAAAATAAAGAAGAAAAATGGGGAAAACCATTAGCGGCTCTTTTAGGAGCACTAAAGGCTCAAAGAGAATTCTCTATTGCAGCTATAGGTGGAAAGGATAGTATGTCAGGAACTTTTAAAGATATGAATGTACCACCAACCTTAGTATCCTTTGCAGTAGGGGTTACAAATGTGAATAGAATAATATCCTCAGAATTTAAAGAAGTAGGAAGTGTTATTTTATATATAAAAGTTAAAAGAAATAAAGAAGAAATGCCAGATTTTAATATTCTTAAGAGAAATTATGAAAAAGTATATGAAGCTATAGGAACAGGTAACGTTTTAGCCAGCGCTACTATTAAATTTGGAGGAATTTCAGAAGCTATAAGTAAAATGTGTTTTGGAAATAATATAGGGGCAAAGTTGAAGAATTTAGAAAAAGAAGAATTATTTTCTAGAGACTATGGATCAATAATATTAGAGGTTAATAAAAACTTTGATTTAAACCTATTAAAAGAAATAGATTATAAAATAATAGGTGATACAACTGAAAGAGCTTCTATAGAAATTTTAGAGGAGGAAATATTATTAGATCAATGTTACAAAGAATTTGAAAGTACTCTAGAGAAGATATTTGTATCGAAAGTAGAGAAAGAATATAAGAAAGATTTAGACATACCATTATATAAAAAGAAAAATAAAAAATCCCCAAGTATAAAAGTTCCTAAGCCAAAGATTTTAATCCCGGTATTCCCAGGTACTAATTGTGAATATGATTCTAGAAAGGCTTTTGAAAAAGCTGGTGGAGAGGTAGAATTAGTCGTATTTAACAATATGAGTTCAGACAATATAAAGGAATCTATAGATAATTTAAGTTCTAAAATAAAACAATCTAATATAATTATGCTACCTGGTGGATTTAGTGCAGGTGATGAACCAGAAGGTTCTGGTAAGTTTATAGCAACTATATTTAGAAATGAAAAAATTAAAGATTCAGTTATGGAATTTCTAAAGGTTAAAGATGGATTGATGCTAGGTATATGCAATGGATTCCAAGCTTTAATAAAATTAGGGTTAGTACCCTTTGGAGAAATCCGTGATATAGATGAAAGTTGTCCAACACTAACTTATAATGATATAGGAAGACACCAATCGAAAATAGCTTATACTAAAGTGGTTTCTAATTTATCACCTTGGTTTAATAACGTTAAAGTAGGAGATATACATGCAATACCTATATCCCATGGGGAAGGCAAATTTTATGCTAAAGATAATGTAATGAAAAAATTAATAGATAATGGTCAAATAGTTACTCAATATGTAGATGTTAATGGAAATGTTACTTCTGATATAAGATATAATCCAAATGGCTCTGTATTTGCTGTAGAAGGTATTTGCAGTCCTGATGGTAGAGTTTTAGGGAAAATGGCACATTCAGAAAGAATAGGTTATGGAACATTAAAAAATGTATTAGGTAATAAGGATCAAGAAATATTTGATGCTGGAATAAAATATTTTAAATAAATTTTATTTATAGCTTTAAAAATAGTATATGAAACTAGGTTTAATTTTAATATAGAAAAGATAAAAAATACGCGTAATAAACATATTAATTAAATGAATTGGTTTATTATGTGTATTTTTTATTTTTGTGACTTTAAGATTAAATCTGGTTTATTTTAAAATACATTTTCTTACTTATGCATATATGTTATTTTGTAAAAAGTAACCAATTTTTTTGAATATATTTTAATTTCTTAACATTTTGAATTGACAAAATACTAACCAGAATATTATAATTAAATCAGATAAAAGTAGAATTTAATACTATATAATGTGTAATTTAAATTTATTTTTTATAATAATGAAGAGGTGATATAGTGAAAATTCTTTTATACAGCTTTATAGGTTTGTTATCTTTTAGTCTAGTTGATCTCCTTTTAAATGCTGCAAAATTCATGTATCATCATAAATATGGTAAAGTGGTTTTTAAAATAAACAAGAATAAATACAAGAAAAGTAAGGTTTCTAAAAAAGAATTTTTAATGACTGTAAGTCCTTTTAAGGACGAAAATAATAATGTATATTTACCTTTAAAATATGTGGCAGATTCCTTGGGGATAAAGCTATATAATGATGATGAATATAGTATAATTATAAAGGTAATGGATAAGAATATTAAAGCTAATGAAGAAGTAATCTTTATAGAAAATAGTTCAACAAATTTAAATAGAAAAATAGATAAGAATATAAAAATTAGAAATAATGAACTAATGTTACCACAAAACTATATTAAAGATATCTTCGAAGTAAATATAGAGGTAGACAATAAAACAGGAGAAGTAATACTTAAATAAATATATTAGTAAAAAATTATGTGGAATTTAAAAAAGTTTTTTATAAAGTAAATAACGCCCTATTTAGTTAATAAAAAATAATAACTAAATAGGGTGTTTGCTTTTCAAAAAATATTTAACTTATATGTTAAAATAATAATTATTTTATATATGAGTTTCCATCAAGAGGAATTAAAACCTGTAGAGAAGGTTTTCCATCAGCTAATCCTACAGCATAAACAGTATAATATTTATTAGCTTTTAAATTAGCATTTGGGGAAGTTAGTACTGTAGTTTCTGTATTAGCAAGCTTTAGAGATAGTGTATAATTTTTAGGATCTACTGGATAGTAATCTGTTATGTTTTTATAGCCTACATTATTAAATATTTCTTTATCATTCATATAAAAATCTACCTTTGGAGCATTAGGAGAAAGATGAACAAAACGCACATAAGCTTTATTTGGATTTTTATTGTCTAATTTTTTATCGAGTATAGGAAATAAAGCTATATCTCTAAGAAGGCCTGTAACTGCTATTGTATATATAGAGTTTGGTGGAATAAAAATATTTTTGTTTATAACAGGTACATCCTTTTTACCAGTAGGAAATACTTTTATGTTATAAACAGTGGATATTAAAGGCATATACTCAGTAAAACCTTTATAAGATAGTCCTTTAGATATCAAATTATCGTTTATATATATATCTACGGCAGGAGCATCGGGGGATGCGTGAAGAATTCTAACATGTGATTTTTCATCACTTTTTCTAAATTTTACTTTGTTTTCATCAAAACAAGGCAAATCAAACATAATAAAACCTCACTAAAAATTTCTACAGTATTAATATATAGATATGTTTCAAAATTTGTTACATAATATTTTGTTTATTTGTTAAATTATTGGTTAAATAGAATTTGGTAAATTTTATTTAAAATATACGCAATTATACAAAAGTCAAATTGCAAATATGTATATATTTTAACAATAATATAGTAAGAATAACTTTATACTGCAAGATTTTAAAATAAACAAATCAATATACAGTAAATTAAAAAAACTTAGACTTATTTTGAGTAAATAACCTAATTTGAGCTAAAAAGAGGTTTTACCAGGAATTTAAAAGATGATAACATTTACGATAAATAAAAGAAATTTTTTAAGAGAATAATAAAACAAAGGAGGGTTTTTATGGACTTATTAAAAATTGTTGAGGGTTTTAATAATATACTTTGGAGTTATATTTTAATGTTCTTCTTATTTGGGGCAGGAATATTTTTTACTTTTAATTTAAAATTTGTACAAGTAAGAAAGTTTAAAGCTATGTTTAAACAGGTTTTTTCAAAAAATAAAGATAGAGATTCAGGTATAACGTCTTTCCAAGCTTTAGCTACAGCAGTGGCAGCACAGGTTGGAACGGGAAATTTGGCAGGAGCTGCTACAGCTATAGCTGCTGGAGGCCCAGGAGCTATATTTTGGATGTGGGTTAGTGCTTTCTTTGGCATGGGAACTATATTTTCAGAAGCAATCTTAGCACAAAAATATAAAGTTAAAAAAGATAGTGGAGAAGTACTTGGTGGACCAGCTTATTATATAAGGGATGGATTTGGTAGCAAGAAATTAGCAGCATTCTTTGCTTTTTCAATGATGGTGTCAGCTTGTTTAACTGGGGATATGGTACAATCCAATTCGATGGCTATATCTATAAATAAGGCCTTTGGAGTTCCAAATATATTTGTAGGAATAATAGTAGCAATACTTACCGCATTAATAGTTCTTGGAGGAATACAAAGAATAGCATCAGTTACAGAAAAATTAGTTCCTATTATGGCTTTATTTTTTATAATAGGGAGCTTAATAATAATAGGAATTAATTATGATAATATAGGGCCTGCTTTTAAAATGATATTTGTAGGAGCATTTAATCCTAAAGCAGCTACAGGAGGTCTTATAGGTGTATCTGTAAGGGAGGCTATGAGATATGGAATATCTAGAGGGCTATTTTCCAATGAAGCAGGTATGGGGTCTACTCCACATGCTCATGCTGTGGCAGATGTTAAACATCCAGCTCAACAAGGACTTGTAGCTATGTTTGGATTATTCATTGATACTTTTGTTGTTTTAACTTGTACAGCTATGGTAATTTTAACAACTGGAGCTTTAGATGGAAAAACTACAGGTATAGCATTAACTCAACAGGCCTTTATAAATGGATTTGGACATTTTGGTAATATATTTGTAGCTGTGAGCTTATTTTTCTTCTCCTTTTCCACAATAATTGGATGGTATTTCTTCGGATTATTAAATGTTAAGTTTATATTTGGTGATAAAGGGTCAAAGCCTTATATAGTATTATTCCTTGTAGCTTTAATAGTAGGAACAGTTTTAGATGTACCATTAGTATGGCAACTAGCGGATACCTTTAATGGGTTTATGGTAATACCTAATTTAATAGCATTAATAGCTTTAGCTAAATTAGTTAAAAAAGAACTTAGAGATTATGAAAATAACTTCTCTATAAAATAATTATTAACTTTAGGTAAAGGTCTATTAAAAAAAGCTGGTGTAGGATAAAATTTAGAAAAAGTTATTTAAAGAGTTAGTAGAAGGCTAACAATAAAAAAATATGTACTAAAATAAAATATCTCTTAACATAATATTATATAAATTTATTATGTTAGAGATATTTTTTTATTTGTAAAAATTAAAAAAATAGGATCAAAATTGTAATATTTTAAAAATGTTCTGAATACTTTGTTATATTTTTATAAATAACATTGATAAAAATACTTTTATCTTTGTATATAGATAATAAAAAATATATATGAAAAAATTATAAATATATTTGTAAATATATTTATAATAAATGAAAAGAATTATATAAAACTAAAAATAAGACAGTATAATATAAAATTTTTAATAAATAATTAAAAATTATTTATTAAATATTATTTGAAATTATAATTTCAATAAAAATTTTTTTTAAATTATAATTTAGAAATGTACAGTGATAAAATAGATTGTTAATAAATATGAAATAATATATTTTAAAATATTCATAAATGTATATTTTTTAACAATTATAATTGATTAAAGTTATTGTAAATGCAATTGATTGAAGGTTTTAAGATTATTATGCAGTAAATTCAAAATATTCAAAGGTAATTATTTTAAATAAAGAATAAAGATATAGATATTAATTTTACTTAATATTTGAAAAATGATAACATTTACAATGAGGATTTGATCCTAATACATTTTAAGACATACATAAGAAGGGGAGAAGTTTATGGAATTTTTACTAAATGTTTTTGAGAATATCAACAACGTGCTATGGACCTATATATTAATGTTTTTTTTATGTGGTGCAGGAATATTTTTTACTTTTAAATTAGGTTTTGTACAAGTTAAGAAGTTTAAGGCAATGTTTAAACAGGTATTTACTAAAAGCGATAATGATGATGGGATTAGTTCATTCCAAGCATTAGCTACTGCAGTAGCAGCACAGGTAGGAACAGGAATTTTAGCTGGGGCTGCAACGGCTATAGCATCTGGTGGACCAGGAGCTATATTTTGGATGTGGATTAGTTCCTTTTTTGGTATGGGTACTATATTTGCAGAGGCTGTTTTAGCTCAAAAATATAAAACTCGCGCTGAAGATGGTGAAGTTTTAGGAGGACCTGCTTATTATATAAGAGATGGATTAGGAAATAAAAAACTAGCTAAATTTTTTGCTTTTGCTATGATGGTATCTGCCTGTTTAACAGGAGATATGGTTCAATCTAATTCCATATCTATAGCTATAAATAAAGCTTATAATATTCCAACTTTGATTACAGGAATAGTGTTAGTAGTTCTTACAGCTATGATAGTTATAGGCGGTATAGAACGTATAGCATCAGTTACAGAAAAATTAATACCTATAATGGGAGCCTTATTTATATTGGGTAGTTTAGTAATTATATTTAAAAACTATTATAATATAATACCAGCTCTTAAAATGATATTTGTAGGAGCCTTTAACCCAAGAGCAGCTACAGGTGGACTTATAGGTGCATCTGTAAGGGAGGCTATGAGATATGGAGTATCTAGAGGTTTGTTTTCTAATGAGGCAGGTATGGGTTCTACTCCTCATGCTCACGCAGTGGCAACTGTAAAACATCCAGTACAGCAGGGGTTAGTTGCTATGTTTGGAGTTTTCGTAGATATATTTGTAATATTAAACTGTACAGCCTTTGTTATACTTACAAGTGGAGCTTTAGATGGCAAGACTACAGGTATAGAATTAACACAACAGGCATTTGTTAATGGGTTTGGAGGATTTGGTAATTCCTTTGTAGCTATTAGCTTATTCTTCTTTGCATTTTCAACTATGATAGGGTGGTTTTTCTTTGGTGCTTTAAATGTTAAATTCTTATTTGGGAAAAAGGGAATGAAGTTTTATACTCCAATATTCTTAATTTCTTTAATATTAGGTACTATTTTAGATGTACCTTTAGTATGGCAATTGGCAGATACTTTTAATGGATTAATGGTTATACCAAACTTAATAGCTTTAATAGCTTTGGCTAAATTAGTTCAAAAAGAACTTAAAGATTATAATGAAAACTTTTTATTAAAACAAGCAGTGGCAGATAGAAAAGCTAGTAATTTGTAATTGAGTAAAAAGTTTATTAATTAATATAATATAGTAAAAAATTAATATTCCTATTTAATAATACTCCATAATGTAATATTATATATATAAGAGCTTAATATTATATTATGGAGGTATTTTTATGCTTATTTTGACCGCAGAAGATATTAAAAGAGTATTTACTATGAGGGATGCTATAGAGGCAGATAAAGAAGCTTTTAGGCTTTATTCAACTAATAAAGCTGAAGTTCCATTGAGAACAAATATAAATATACCTAAATATAAAGGAACAAGCCTTTTTATGCCAGGCTATGTTGAAGAATTAGATACAGCAGGAATTAAGATAGTATCTGTATTCCCTGAAAATCCTAAATTAGGAAAACCGGCAGTGCCAGCTCAAATGATACTGTTAGATGGAAAAACAGGAGAAATTTCAGCTATAATGGATGGAACTTATTTAACTCAGCTTAGAACTGGAGCATCTGCTGGAGCAGCTACAGACATTTTGGCTAAACAAGATTCAAAAATAGGAGCTTTAATAGGTACAGGTGGTCAAGCTTTATGCCAGTTAGAAGCTTTATTATCAGCTAGGAATTTAAAAGTGGTAAAGGTTTATAGTAGAAACATTGAAAAAGTAAAAGCTTTTGTAGAAGAAGCTAAAGAAAAATTAGGTCATTATGGTACAGAAATAATAGGGGTAGATAGTTCAGATGAGGCTATTGAGAATGCAGATGTTATAACAGTAGTAACTACAGCTACTTCACCAGTTTTTGATGGGGAAAAGGTTAAAAAAGGAGCGCATATAAATGGCGTAGGATCTTATATGAAACATATGCAAGAAATTGATGAATATATTATATCTAAGGCAGATAAAATATACTTAGATTCAAAAGAGGCTGTTTTAAGTGAAGCAGGAGATTTTATAATACCCATACAGAAAGGAATTATAACAGAAGATATAATTACTGGAGAATTAGGACAAGTTATTTCAAAAACAATAGAGGGAAGACAAAGTGAGAATGAAATAACTTTATTTAAATCTGTAGGTATTGCCGTTCAAGATGTGGTAACAGCATATAGAATATATGAAAAGGCCTTAAAAAATAAAGTAGGTAAAGAAATAGAAATATAAGCAGCGAACCCAAATCTGCGATTTGGCGTGAGTCGCTTACTCCTATGTAAATAGGAATTTCGTATAAATAGAACTCAAACATACGATTTGGCGTGAGTTCCTTACTTCTATGCAATGAGAGTTTAGTTTAATGTAAATTAAAAAGCAGGAATTGAAAATTCCTGCTTTTATTATATACTTATAATTATGACAGTGTGGGTTTATGGAGGTTACATAATTATAAGTTATACAAACAAATTTTATTTAGATAAATATAGTATTATCCGCAGAAGTCATTTCTTCTACTATAGTGTACATATTTGTTATTTCTCCAACTTTAAGTTTATCTTTTATGTTATAAAAATCAAGACAAGTTCCACAGCTTAGTATAGTAACACCCTCATCTTTTAGAGATTGTATACTTTCAAGGCATTCAGAACCTTCTATTGTAAGTTTAACTCCACCATTTAAAAATAATAAATGAGAAGGAAGTTTATCACTTTCAGATAAAGCATATAAATAACTCTTCATTAGAGCAGTTCCTAATTTATCATCGCCACCACCAAGAACATTTTTTGAAATAACCATAACTAATTTTTTTCCCTTTGATAAAATTTCTTCACAAGCAATACAATGCTCTTTGGTCATGGTTATGTAATATAAAGAATCCTTTTCTTCTACTTCGCTTTTAAAACCATTTTTTTCAGCAAGTTTTATAATATTATTTTTAGCAACTTCATTATCTACTATAGTAGTAGCTTGTCCTTCTTCTATAGAATCAAAATATTTTTTTGTATTGATTACAGGTTGAGGACAGTTTAGTCCTTTACAATCAATTATTTTAGTCATATCTTTAGCCTCCTAAAATAAATCTTACTTACGTTTTTAATTATATCACAAATTTACCAGTGAACTTATAAATAATACTTATAGATGACAGTAAAACTATTTTATAATATAATGAAATTTTAAAATTTATCTTGAAATTTTCTTTTATGTTAGGTATATTTATAGTTGTTTTTATTTTAGCAGTTCTTAAAATTATCTAAACATATCTTTATTATAGAGGATATAAAAGAAGTTTATAGAATATAATTATAATTGATGGATTTATTTTTTGTTTTTAATAATTAAATAAACGTTTTTAATAATTAAACATACCAGTGCTACAAAGTACTATAAATAAGGAGTGAGACTATGGTTCCAATAATTTTTACGGATGCTAGTTGTGATTTACCAAGAAATTTTATAGATGAAAATAATATACCTTTTTTAGGACTTATGTGTAATTTTAAAGGAAAAGACTGGGAAGATGATTTTGGAAAGACACTATCTTATGAGGAATTTTATACAGGTATTAAGAAGGGTGAAATGCCTTCTACCAGTCAAATTAATGAATATAGGTTTGAAGAAAAATTTAAAGAATTATTGAAAGAAGAGAGACCTATAATATATATAGCTATGTCATCCGGATTAAGTGGTACTGTGAATAGTGCTAAGATGGCAAGAGAAGAGATATTAGCACAAAATGAAAAGGCAGATATAACTATAATAGATACAAAGTGTTCCTCTATAGGGCAGGGGTTATTGGTATATAATGCAGTCAAGATGGCTAAAGAAGGTAAGCGTAAAGATGAGATAGTAAAATGGGTAAATGAAAATAAAGATAAAGTTAACCATTGGTTTATGGTGGAGAATTTGACCCATTTAAAAAGAGGAGGAAGAGTATCAGCAACTTCTGCAACTATAGGGACTTTATTAAATATAAGACCTATTATACACATAGAGAAAGATGGTACTTTAAAAAATATAACTAACATAAGAGGAAGTAAAAAAGCTATAAGATATCTTTTAGATAGATTTAAGGAAAATTGTATTAATCATGAAGATGTGTTAATAGGTATAGTTCATGGACATTGTGCAGAAGAAGCAAACAAATTGAAAGAAATGATGATAGAAGAGTTTGGTACAAAGAATTTTATAATTAATGAATTAGGTATTGGTATGGGAGCTCATTGTGGAGATGGAATGCTTGCATTATGCTTTATATCAAATAAATATAATTAACATATAAAAAAATCCTCCTTTTTAGTATAATAACAAAGAGGGGGGATTTTTCTTTTTAAAATAATTAAATATTTATATTAATTTAAAATATGGGGGGGTTCTTTTGAAGAGTAATATTATTAATCAAGTTTTAATTCTGTCTATAATAATGGGTATAGGAGTTATTTGTGGGAAAAGAAAAATTTTAAATGAAGAAGCAAATAAAAAACTTTCAGATCTTTTAGTTAAAGTTACTTTACCTTGTCTTATTGTTTCTTCTTTTAACTATAATTTTACTGGAGATATGATAAAAAAGGCTAAGATGTTTTTTGTATATTCAATAATTATACATATAGCTTTACTATTAATAAGTGGTTTGTTTTTTGTAAAGTATAATGAAAGAGCTAGAAAGGTACTTAAATTTTCTACTATATTTTCTAATAGTGCATTTATGGGGTATCCTGTAATAGAAGCTTTATATGGTAAGGTTGGGGTATTTTATGCTTCTATTTTTGGTATACCCTTTAATATATTCATGTTGTCTGCAGGTATTATGATATATACAGGAGAAAGAGATGCTAAGAACTTAAAGGGCATACTAAAACATCCTGGTATAATTGCGACGGTATTAGGTATGTTTATACTTGTGTTTTCAATTTCTATTCCTATACCTATAAATACAGCTTTACAATACGTTGGATCTATGACTACTCCTTTATCTATGATAATAGTAGGTTCTATGCTTGCAGATATAAATATAAAGGAAATTTTTTCAGGAACAGAAGCTTATTATGGCTCTTTTGTTAGACTTATAGTAATACCCGCTTTAGTTTATATTTTAATGATTATATTAAAAGCGGACAAACTTTTAATAGAGATATGCGTAATATTAGAAGCTATGCCTACAGCAGTATTAGCTACTGTACTTGCAGAAGAGTATGATGGGGATGTGGTTTTAGCAGCTAAGTGCGTATTTATAACTACTATTTTGTCTGTTATAACTATACCTTTAGTAGTAGCTTTTATAAGTTAAATGTATTTCCCTTATTAAAATGTATTTTAGTATGATAAAAATTTAAATTATAATGTTATAATATAGATATTAATTTTAAAATTATTTTTTATTTATACTATGTTTAATTGAATATTATAAAAGAGGTGGAAAAATGTTTGATACACATTTACATACGGAGTTTTCTACAGATTCTAAAATGACCATAGGTGAAGCTATAAAGGCTTCTAAAGATAATAATTTAGGTATAATAGTAACAGAACATATGGATTTAGGATTAAAGGATGAAAATAAATTTTGTTTCCATGTACCTTCTTATTTTGAGCAGTATAATAAATATAGAAGCGATAAACTTCTTTTAGGTATAGAATTAGGAATGGAAAGAGATCTTATAGAAGAAGGAAAAGAAGTAATTAATAGTGGGGAATTTGATTATGTAATAGGTTCTATTCATTTAATAGATAAAATTGATTTATATTTAGATGAATTTTATAAGGATAAAAGTAAAGGAGAAGCTTTTCATATTTATTTTAAAAATATGAGCTATAATTTAGCACAGTATGATTTTGTAGATAGTTTAGGACATATAGATTATATTTCAAGATATGCGAGTTATGAAGATCCTGAGATAAGTTATGATATTTTTAAAGAAGATATAGACGAAGTTTTAAAGGTTATAGTAGAAAAAGAAAAATCTATGGAAATTAATACAAGAAGATTAAATGATAAAAGAGCTACAACAAATTTAGTTAAAATATATAAGAGATTTTATGAACTAGGAGGAAGGACAGTTACTTTAGGTTCTGATTCTCACAATTTTAAAGATATAGGAAATAGATTAAGCTTGGGAAAAGAAATTGCGGACTATTGCAATTTAAAGATTGTTTATTATAAAAATAGAAGACCTGAATATGATAAATAGAATTGATTAGAGAGTATGTATATTAAAATTAAATAGACTTAATTTCAAAGGTGCAAATATAAAAATACACTCATAGATGGATTCATTTTGTTAACAAGCTTTACTTTATAACTTGATAAAACAAAGACTTTAACTTACAATGAGAATTAAAGTCTTTTTTTAGTGAGGTGAGAGTATGAGACCTTTAGCAGATTTAATGAGACCTAAAAAATTAGAAGATTTTGTAGGGCAAAAGCATATATTATCTGAGAATAAGTCTTTGTATAATTTAATGAAAAATAAATCCATATGTAATTCTATATTTTATGGCCCACCAGGTACAGGTAAAACTACTTTAGCTAATATTATGGCAAATTATGTGGATAAAAAATTTTATAGATTAAATGCTACTACAGCATCTATTAAGGATATTCAAGAAATAACTTCTAGCATAAACAGTTTGTTAAACTATAGTGGTGTTGTGTTGTATATAGATGAGTTGCAACATTTTACTAAAAAGCAACAACAGGCTTTATTAGAGTTTATAGAGGATGGAAGAGTGGTATTAATAGCTAGCACTACTGAAAATCCTTATTTTGTTATACATAAAGCTATTTTGAGTAGATGCAATATATTTCAATTTAAACCACTTAATAAAGAAGAGATTATTCTAGGATTAAAAAAGGCTATAAACAAATTAATAGATAAGGGTATAAATATAAAGTATACTGATGAAGCTTTAGAATATATAGGTGAGGTATGTCAGGGAGATTATAGAAAAGCTTATAATATTTTAGAATTAGCTGTAAATTCTCACTGTGGATTTAATATAGAAATTACATTAGACTATATAGAATCCTTAGAACAGTCTAACATTAGAGCAGATGCTACAGGGGATGAATATTATAACATTTTAAGTGCCTTTCAAAAGAGTATAAGAGGAAGTGATGCTGATGCAGCAGTTCATTATTTAGCAAGACTTATAAAAAGTGGAGATATTACATCTATTACAAGAAGGTTATCAGTAATGGCAGCAGAGGATATTGGATTAGCTTATCCTAATGCATTAACTATTGTGAATTCTGGTATAGAATTAGCTTTAAAAGTAGGATTGCCTGAGGCACAAATTATTTTATCTGAAATTACAATATACTTAGCTACTTTGCCAAAATCAAATAGTGCGTACATAGCGATAAAAAATGCTATGAAAGATTTAGAAAATACTAATTTTGGAGATGTGCCAGATCATCTAAAGGATTCCCATTATTATGGTGCTAAAAATTTAGGTGTAGATGGCTATAAATATCCCCATGATTTTAATAATCATTATGTTAGTCAAGAGTATTTACCTAAAGAGTTGAAAGATAAGGTATATTATAAAGCTCAACATAATAAATATGAAGAAAATTTAAAAAAGTATTGGGAAAATATAAAAAGTAGATAAATAAAGGAATATTTTAGTATAGTCTGTTACAAATTAAGACTATACTTTTTGTATTAAAAAATTTTCCAAAAAAATTGAGTAATATTGTTGACAGTTTTACTCAGGTTTGCTATTATAAAAATAAATCATAGTAAAGTGGTCAACATTAAAAGGATGTGATTAAATGAAGTTGTCAACTAAGGGTAGGTATGGAGTAAAGGCTATGGTAGATTTGGCAATTAACTACGGTGGGCAACCAGTTTCTATAAAAAATATTTCAGAGAGACAACATATATCTGAATATTATTTAGAACAACTATTTTCCCCACTTAGGAAGGCTAAACTTATAAAAAGCATAAGGGGAGCTCAAGGGGGCTATATTTTAAATAGGCATCCTAAGGACATAACTGTAGCAGATATTATGGAGGTTCTAGAAGGTCCTATAGAAATATCCAGTTGTTTAGAGGGAGAGGATAGTTGTAGCAATGTGGATTGTTGTGCAACCAGGCTTTTGTGGGCAAAGATAAAGGAAAGTTTAGATAATATAATGGAATCAACTACCTTACAAGATATGGTAGAGGACTATAGAAAAATAAATCCACCAATTAAAAGGAGTGAAAATAATGAATAAACAAGTTTATATGGATTATTCAGCTACTACTTATACAAAATCAGAGGTACTAGAAGAAATGCTTCCATTCTTCACTGAAAATTTTGGTAACCCGTCTTCTTTATATTCTTTCTCAGATAAAACTAAAAAAGCTGTAAACCTAGCAAGAGAGAGAGTAGCAAAAGCATTAAATGCAGAAAAAAATGAAATATTTTTTACAAGTGGTGGTTCAGAAGCGGATAACTGGGCTCTAAAAGGTATAGCTTATGCTAATAAAAATAAAGGAAATCATATAATAACTACTAAAATAGAACATCATGCTATATTACATACAGCACAATTTTTAGAAAAAGAAGGTTTCAAAGTAACTTATCTTCCAGTAGATGAAGAAGGTTTTGTAAGTGTAGAGGATGTAAAAACTGCTATAACAGATGAAACTATTTTAGTATCTATAATGTTTGCTAACAATGAAATAGGAACTATAGAACCAATAAAAGAAATAGGTAAACTATGCAAAGAAAAAAATATTTATTTTCATACAGATGCAGTTCAAGCTATAGGGCATGTGGATATAGATGTAAAAAATATGAATATAGATTTATTATCTATGTCTGCCCATAAATTTTATGGACCTAAAGGAATAGGTGCTTTATATATAAGAAATGGAGTTAAAATACAAAATTTAATTCATGGCGGAGGACAAGAAAGAGGTAAGAGAGCTAGTACAGAAAATATAGCTGGTATAGTAGGAATTGGTAAAGCCATAGAATTAGCTATGGAAAATATGCCAGAAGAAAATAAAAAATTAGCTAATTTAAGAGGAAAGCTAATAAAAGAAATTGAAGAAAGGATACCTGAAGTAAAATTAAATGGGGCTAGAGATATGAGTAAAAGGTTGCCTAATAATGTTAATTTTAGCTTTATAGGTATTGAAGGAGAAACTTTATTATTAGATTTAGATATGAATGGTATATTTGGATCTACAGGAAGTGCATGTGCTTCAGCATCTTTAGACCCATCCCATGTGCTTTTATCTATAGGATTACCACATGAAATAGCTCATGGTTCTTTAAGATTAAGTTTAGGAGCTAAAAATACAGAAGAAGATGTAGATTATGTATTAGAAGTACTTCCTAAAATAATAAAACAAAGAAGAGAAATGTCACCACTTTGGGAAGATTATATGAAAAACAAGGAGGAAAAATAATATGTATACAGAAAAGGTAATGGATCATTTTAGAAATCCTAGAAATGTAGGAGAAATAGAAGATGCTAATGGTATAGGTGAAGTAGGAAACGCTAAATGCGGCGATATAATGAAGATATATTTAAAAGTTGAAGATAACATAATTAAAGATGTAAAATTTAAGACCTTTGGATGTGCATCAGCTATAGCATCATCAAGTATGGCCACAGAACTTATAAAGGGAAAAAACTTAGAAGATGCATGGCAGCTTACAAATAAAGCTGTAGCAGAAGCTTTAGAAGGACTACCACCAGTAAAAATGCATTGTTCTGTACTTGCAGAAGAAGCCATACACAAAGCAATAAATGAATATAGAATATCTCAAGGTTTAGAACCATGGAAAATGAAGACTCATTCTGAACATATTCACGAACATGTACATGGTCATTAATAGATTTGTAGATTACTATAAAACATAATAAATTATTTTTATCAGATGACTATCCGCTCTAATACTCCCATCGCACTCTGTGAAAGCGATTCGCACCAAATCGAAGATTTGGACTCTCTGCTTTTCTTCAAAGTGGAAATAAAGAGTGGTTACGTCTCTGGATAACGATTTCTCCTAAAGGATAACGAATTCTAAGAAGTGAAACTCCTAAGAAGTCTGTTAATAAGCTTTAGTGGGAGTAAAAACTCCTTCTGAAGCCAAGAATTCTGTTTATATAAGATATTTTAAAAATACCCTCACTAAAGAGGGTATTTTTTATTTTTTTGATAAAACTAAAGGTAAGATGATGATAATTGAAACATAAGTTTTATAAGCTTTTAACTTTAAAATATTAATATAAAGTGAGGTAAATATGTATAGAAGCAAATATTTTAAATATATGAATGTATACTATAGTAATGGTAAAAAAGCAGGTTTTATAAAGGATATATTAATAGATTTTAATGAAGAAAAAATTATAGGTTTTTGTGTGAGTTCTTATAAAATATTAAATAAAAATAATATAGTGCTTGTAGAGGATATAATATCAATAAATAAAAATATGGTAGTAAAAAAATTAGAAAGAGGAAAGTATTTGAGCTTTAATGATATAAAGCATTTAGAGGTTATAGATATAGAGGGAGTTTTAATGGGGGTTATTGAAGATATAATAATAGATGAAGATAATTTTAAAATGGCTGCCATTATAATATCTATGGGATTTTTAAATAATTTTATAAAAGGTAAAAAAATAATAAGTCCAAATGAAATAATATTAGGAGAAAAAAATTTACTTTACTTTAATTACAAAAGTAGAAATTTAGATTTTAAAATTATGATTAAAAACAAAATAAATACATAGGAGTAAAAAATTATGAAGAAATGCTATAAAAATTTGTACTGTAAACTATTATTTTTTATATTAGTATTCCTAGTATTTTTTATCATACTTATAAAAAATACTATAGTAAGAGATATACTTTCCTTATTTTTTATATCATTTGTTATATATTATATACTAAAACCTATACATACATTTTTAAAGCATAAGGGTATAAATAAGAAATTTTCTGCATTACTTTTAGTTGTTACATTAATAATAATTATAGGAGTTTTTATTATTTCTATAATACCTGCCATAATAAAAGAAGGGTACAATATAACAAGTTCTGTAGGCTATATTCAGAAATATATAGATTATATATATAATAAAATAAATTTATTAAATAATAATAAAATTTTAGGTGGTATTTTAAATAAAATAAATGGGAAAATTGAAAATTATACGGTATCAATTGGAGAAAATATTTTAAATAAATTTGTAGGGCTTGGAGAAAATATATTGGATTATGCAGTTATTCCTATAATAGTATATTATTTTTTAGCTGCAGGAGATAAAATAACACAAAAATTTTTTATGATTTTTCCTGTTAAGATAAGAGGTATAGTAAAAAATGTATTTGAGGACATAGATAAAATTTTAGCACGATATATTATAAGTCAAATAATATTATGTTTAATAATAACAATACTTACTTTCTTAGTCTTAGTAGGTCTAGGCATAAAATTACCTATATTATTATCTTTGATAAATGGTTTTTTCAATATAATACCTTATTTTGGGCCGGTTATAGGATCCTTGCCAGCTATATTAATAGCCTTTACAAAATCACCTAAAACAGCTTTGTGGGCTTTAATTTTATTATATTCTATACAACAAATAGAAGGGGATATACTGTCTCCTAAAATCACAGGAGATAGTGTAGATATGCATCCTTTAACAGTTATATTGCTTCTTTTAATAGGAGGAAAAATATATGGCTTTGTAGGAATGGTTTTAGCTATACCTATAGGAGTTATAATGAAAATTATATATGAGGATTTAAATTATTATTTATTTTAAATAAATTATGGGATAAATTTTTGCATATCTTGACATAATGATAATTTTTATTTATAATTTGAGCATAATAATATTAAATGAATATATATAATAGTGATGATTAAAAGGAGTAAGTAGATTAACTTTATATAGAGAGGAAGTGGCTGGTGAAAACTTCTTAAGTTTTGTACTGAAGGCTGTTTATGAACTATTTTACAGGAGTTGTAAATGCAGTTTTGTATTTAAATTAGGGTGGTACCGCGGAATATAACTTTCGTCCCTTTTTAGGGATTGAAGGTTTTTTTTATTACAAAAATATGAAAATAAAGGAGCGATAAGCCATGGAAAGAATGGGTTTAAATGAAATAAGAGAAGAATATCTAAAGTTTTTTGAAAGTAAAGCACATTTTAGATTACCAAGTTTTTCTTTAGTGCCTAAAAATGATAAAAGTTTACTTCTAATAAATGCAGGAATGGCGCCTTTAAAGCCTTATTTTACAGGTCTTCAAGTTCCACCAAGTAAACGGGTTACTACTTGTCAAAAGTGTGTAAGAACTGGAGATATTGAAAATGTAGGTAAAACTTCAAGACATGGTACTTTCTTTGAGATGATGGGAAATTTTTCTTTTGGAGATTATTTTAAAGAAGAAGTTATTCCTTGGGCTTGGGAATTTACTACAGAAGTTTTAAAATTACCTAAAGAGAAATTATATGTGACTATATATGAAGAGGACGATGAAGCCTTGGATATATGGGTAAATAAAACAGATGTAGATCCTAAAAGAATATTTAGATTAGGAAAAGAAGATAACTTTTGGGAACATGGATTAGGACCCTGTGGACCTTGTTCAGAAATTCATTTTGATAGAGGAGCAGGAGAGGTTAAAACTTCAGAGGAGTTTGTAAAAGCTAGTGATGAAGATAAAATAGTAGAATTTTGGAATTTAGTATTTACTCAGTTTGATAAGGATGAAGAAGGAAATTATAACAGACTTGTCAATCCTAATATAGATACAGGCATGGGACTTGAAAGAATGGCTACTATAATGCAAAATGTGGATAGTATATTTGAAGTTGATACAATAAAATCTGTATTAGACCAAGTGTGTAAACTTTCAGGAGCTAATTATAAAGAGGATAGGGTAAAAGATATATCTATAAGAATAATAACAGATCATATAAGAAGTATTACTTTTATGATAAGCGATGGTATATTACCTTCTAATGAAGGAAGGGGATATGTTCTTAGAAGACTTTTAAGAAGGGCTGCAAGACATGGAAAAACTTTAGGGATAAACAATACATTTTTGTATAACTTAACAGATATAGTTATACAAAATTGTTATAAAAATTATCCAGAATTAGAAGAAAAAAAAGAATATATAAAGAAAGTTATAAAACTAGAAGAAGAAAGATTTGATGAAACTATAGATGCTGGTATGCAAATATTAAATGATTATATAAAAGAAGTTAAGAATAATAATCATAAAGTTCTTTCAGGAGATAAAGCTTTCAAACTATATGATACTTATGGATTCCCAGTAGAATTAACGGAAGAAATCTTAGAAGAGCAAGATATAAAAATAGACAAAGAAGGCTTTAATAAAGAAATGAAGGAGCAAAGAGAAAGGGCTAGATCCGCTAGAGAAGAAACTAATTATATGGGTGCAGAAGATACTATATTAAATAAAATAGATTTAAGTATAAATACACAATTTGAAGGTTACGATAAATTAGAACTTAAATCAAAAGTAGTTTTAATTGTAAAAAATGAAGAGTTTAAAAATCAGATTGAAAAAGGAAATAAAGGGGTAATAGTAACTTATAATACTCCATTTTATGCAGAAATGGGTGGTCAAATAGGAGATACAGGTACTATATATAATGATAATTTTAAAGCAGAGGTTTTAGATTGCAAAAAAAATATATCAGGAAAAATACTTCATTTCGTAAAAGTCTTAGAGGGAAAAGTAGGTTTAGAGGACGAGGTTATTTTAAAAGTAAATGAAGAAAGAAGAAACAGCATAAGAAAAAATCATACAGCAACCCATATATTACATGCTGCCTTGATAAAAGTGGTAGGAGATCATGTACAGCAATCAGGTTCCTATGTGGATGATGAAAGATTAAGATTTGATTTTAGCCATTTTGAAGCAGTATCAGAGACTGAATTAAAAGAAGTAGAAAAGATAGTAAATAAAGAGATAATGAAAGCTAATGTTGTAAATACTAAAGTAATGAACATAGGAGAAGCAAAAGAACAGGGGGCTATTGCATTATTCGACAATAAATATAAGGATGATGTTAGAGTAGTTTCTGTAGGAGAGTTTAGTAAAGAATTATGTGGTGGAACTCATGTAGGCAATAGTGGTGAAATTGGAATGTTTAAAATAGTTTCAGAGGCAGGGGTTGCAGCTGGTATAAGAAGAATAGAGGCAGTAACAGGCTTTAAAGCTATGGAATATGTAAATCATAAAAATGACATATTAAAAGACGCAGCTCAAATATTAAAATGCAATGAAAAAGAATTATTAAACAAATTAAGTCATCAAGTTTTAGAAATGAAAGAAAAAGAAAAGGAAATAGACGCTTTAAAATTAAAACTAGCAAGTGGTGCAGAGGATGAAATATTAAATAACATAAAAGAAATAAAAGGTGTTAAAGTAGCAGCAGCGGCAGTGAAGGATATAGATGGAAATGCCCTAAGAGATTTAGGAGATAAAATAAGAGATAATATGCAAAGTGGAGTAGTTGTTCTAGGAAGTAACTATAAAGGTAAAGTTTTATTTGTTGCTATGGCAACTAAAGATACAGTAGCTAAGGGAGTACATTGTGGAAAGATAATTAAAGAGGTTGCAACTATAGCCGGTGGTGGCGGAGGTGGAAGACCAGACATGGCACAAGCAGGAGGTAAAGATCCAAATAAATTAGAAGAGGCCATAAAAACAGTAGAAACTGTAGTGGAAAGTTTAGTTAAATAGTATACTTTTTAATAAATATGTCTTATAATATAATTAAAGAACATAAAAAACACTCAAATACTGGTTGCTCCAAAGAAAGTTGCAATCCTTAAAGATTGTATAGGAAGGTGATAAAATGAGTGGAGATAAAACAATACAATTTGATCCTGTAGAAAATAAAAAAACATTAACAAAAGAAATACTTACAAAAGTTTATAATTCTTTGCTAGAGAAAGGTTATAATCCAGTAAATCAACTAGTGGGATATTTGATCTCTGGTGATCCAACTTATATAACTAATTATAATGGAGCTAGGTCTTTAGTTATAAAGCTAGAAAGAGATGAAATACTAGAGGAAGTAATAAAATCATATTTAGGGATAAATTAAAAAAATAAAAATGCCCTGTAGGGCATTTTTATTTTAAATATGGAAATAATATAAGCAGTGAACCCAAATCTACGATTTGGTGTGAATCGCTTACTCCTATGTAATAGGAGTTTCGTATAAAGTGAACCCAAATCTACGATTTGGTGTGAATGCCTTACTCTTATATAATAGGGGATTCGTATAAAGGTAACACAAATCTAGGATTTAAAGATGATGACTTACTCCGATAATATAGGAGTTTGATATAAATACAATACTTAGGAGAGATTTATGAGAATATTAGGGCTAGATATAGGTGATAGAACTATTGGGGTAGCTATAAGTGATCCATTAGGTTTTACAGCACAAGGAATTACAACTATAAGAAGAAAAAGTGAAGCATATGATTTGGAAGAGATAAAAAAAATATGTGATGAATATGAAGTAGATACTATAGTATCAGGGCTTCCTAAAAATATGAATGGTACATTAGGACCGCAAAGTGAAAAGGTCCTAGAATTTTGTGATTTAATAAAAGAACATGTGAATATTGAAATAAAAATGTGGGACGAAAGATTAACCACTGTAGCGGCTACTAGAGCTATGCTAGAGGCGGATTTATCTCGCTCAAAGAGGAAAAAAATAGTAGATAAAATAGCTGCTACTTATATATTACAAGGATACTTAGATAGTTTATCAAAATAAGGAGGATAATGATATGGATAATAATATAGATACAATAACATTAACAGATGAAGAAGGAAAAGAAACTGAATTTGAAGTAATAACAAAGCTTGATATAGAAGATAAAGAATATGTAGTTGTAGTTCCAAAGGATGAAGAAGTAGATGAGGCCATAGCTCTTAGAATAGATAATAATGATAAGGGTGAAGAAGTGCTAGTACCAGTAGAAGAAGATGAAGAATTTAATATGGTAGCAGAGGCTTATGAATTGTTATTTTCAGAAGAATAATAGTTTTTATATAATTTATAAATATAATTTGAAATTAAAGATAAAGATTATCAATTGACAATGAGATAATACTGTATTAAACTTATATTAAAATAAAGTAGTTAAAGGTGGAATGAAAAGTGGCAGATTTTAAGAGAGAAGAAATTGAAAAGTTAAAAGAAGAATTAAAATCTAAGGGATATAAGTTAACTCCTCAAAGAAGAGCAATTATAGATATGATAAAGAAACACGAGGGTAGCCATTTAACTACAGAAGAGTTATACGATTTAGTAAAAGAGGAATGCCCAGAAATAGGTCTTGCAACGGTATATAGAACAGTACAACTTTTAGAAGAAATGGGTGTTATATATAAATTAGACCTAGATGATGGATGTAGTAGATATGAATTGGTAAATGAAGATGAAAATCATCAGCACCATCACTTAATATGTAGTAAGTGTAATAAGGTAATAGAGGTTAAGGATGATTTCTTAGAAGATTTAGAAGAAAATATTGAAGAAGAATATAATTTTAAAATAGAGAATCATAGTTTAAAGTTCTACGGTATCTGCAAGGAATGTCAAGGAAAATAAATAATAAAACTATGATAAAAACATAAAAGAAAAAGGAGGGAAGGAGTTTGCGAGTGGACAAAGAAAGAGATAAAGTAAAAGATAGAGTAAAAGATAAGGAGAAGGATAAAGTAAAGATTATTCCTTTAGGCGGCTTGAATGAAATTGGCAAAAATTTAACTGTTATAGAATATAAAAATGATATAGTAGTTATAGATTGCGGCCTTAAGTTTCCAGACGACGATATGTTAGGGATAGATGTGGTTATTCCTGATATAACTTATCTTAAAAAGAATATCAATAAAGTAAAAGGTATATTTTTAACTCATGGTCATGAAGATCATATAGGAGCATTGCCCTATGTTTTGAGAGAAGTAAATGTACCAGTATACGGAACTAAGCTTACATTAGGCATAGTAGAAACCAAGTTAAAAGAACATGGACTACTAAGTTCTGTAGAGTTAAAATGCATAAAGCCAAGGGAAATAATTAGACTTCAAAATGTTTCTGTGGAATTTATAAGAACTAGCCACAGTATAGCAGACACAGTAGCTATAGCTATACATACACCTTTGGGGGTTGTTCTCCATACAGGAGACTTTAAAATAGACTACACCCCTATAGATGGTCATGTTACAGATTTAGCTAGATTTGCTGAAATAGGCAAGCGTGGAGTTATAGCTATGATGGCAGATAGTACAAATGTAGAAAGGCCAGGCTATACCATGTCAGAAAGTACTGTAGGGGAAGCTTTTCTAAATATATTCTCAGGGGTTAAAGGAAGAATAATTGTTGCTACTTTTGCATCTCACATCCATAGAATTCAACAAATAATAAGAGCTGCTGAAAAATTCAAAAGAAAAGTAGCAGTTTCCGGTAGGAGTATGGAAAATATTATGGAAGTAGCTATGAAGCTTGGATATATAAAAGCAGAAAAAAATATATTTATAAGCATAGATGCTATAAATAAATATCCAGATGACCAAGTAGTTATAATAACTACAGGAAGTCAAGGAGAACCTATGTCAGCTCTTTCTAGAATGGCAGCTTCAGAGCATAAAAAAGTAAATATAAAGCCTGGCGATAAGGTAATTATATCTGCAACACCTATTCCAGGTAATGAAAAATTAGTATCTAGGGTGATAAATCAGTTATTTAAAAAGGGTGCAGATGTCATATATGAAACACTTGCAGATATACATGTATCTGGTCATGCATGCCAGGAAGAACTTAAACTTATGCATACATTACTAAGACCTAAATATTTTATACCTGTTCATGGAGAGTATAGACACTTAAAACAACATGGAGAACTTGCTTGTCAATTAGGATTACCAGAAAACCATGTTATGGTTTCAGATATAGGTGATGTTATAGAAGTAAGTAGGGAATGCATTAGAAAAAATGGCTCTGTAGTATCAGGTCAAGTATTTGTAGATGGACTAGGTGTAGGAGACGTAGGGAATATAGTATTAAGAGATAGAAAACACTTATCTCAAGATGGTATATTAACAGTAGTTGTTACTATAGAAAAGGTTTCAGGTTCTGTTATTGCAGGCCCTGATATAATATCAAGAGGTTTTGTTTATGTAAGAGAATCAGAGGATTTAATGGAAGAAGCTAAAGATTTAGTAAAAAAAGCTCTAGAAGAATGTGAAAGAAATCATATTACAGAATGGGCTGCAATTAAAACGAATATAAAAGATGTTTTAAGAGGATTCTTATATGAAAAAACAAAGAGAAAACCTATGATATTACCAATTATAATGGAAATATAGTACAATATATTAAAATAGCTTATAAAAAATAATTTTTAAAGAAATATTTTAAAGAGCTTTTTAATACCTAATAATTTTAAAAAAGTAAGCTATGAATTGTAGAAATATAATATTTCAAATTCATAGCTTTTTAATTTAATTAAATCTTATACATTATTTAATTAAGATTATTTTGATATAGGACACTTTCGTTGGTATTGGTAGTTAAATAATTATGAAGTCTAATATAAAATCATTAAATAATTTAAATTTTTACGAAAAACAGGCAGTAATAAAGAAAGATATAATGAAAATGTTTAAGGAATCAGTAGATACAACTTTAGATAAATAAATTAATATACTACATAAGTTGACTTTTTTTGAGTATAATATTAAAATAATAAGGTGAACCAAGTTGGATACTAGGAAGTATCCAATTTTTTTGAGTAAATGATATTTCAACTAAAAATCTTTGGTTTAAAATTTTAAAAGTAAATAATAGAAAATATTTATTAGAACTTGCCTTTAGAAGAAGTAATAGCTTTTGCTAAAGATTAGTGAAATTATCCGGGACTTAGTGCCATTTATTTAATAATCATAGATTAATGGTACTTATCTGTGAGATAAAATATATAAGTTTTTTAATTTAATAATTGGAGGAAAGAATATGAGTTTATTTGTTAGAAATGACATTAGAAATGTGGCAATAATCGCTCACGTTGACCACGGTAAGACAACACTTGTAGATGCACTTTTGAGACAAAGCCACGTTTTTAGAGACAACGAAAAGGTAGAGGAAAGAGTTATGGACTCTAATGACATAGAAAAAGAAAGAGGAATAACTATATTATCTAAAAATACTGCCGTAAATTATAACGGTATTAAGATAAATATAGTAGATACTCCAGGACACGCGGATTTTGGAGGAGAAGTTGAACGTGTGCTAAAAATGGTAGATAGTGTATTATTAGTAGTAGATTCCTATGAAGGAGCTATGCCACAAACAAAGTTTGTTACTAAAAAGGCATTAGAACTTAACCTTAAGCCAATAGTGGTAATAAATAAGATTGATAAACCAGATGGTAGACCAGAAGAAGTTCTAGATGAAATATTTGACTTGTTCGTAGAGCTTGGAGCTAATGATGATCAATTAGATTTCCCAGTAATATATTGTTCAGCTAGAGACGGTATAGCTAAAAATGAAATGGAAGATGAATCAGATAATATGGAAGCTTTATTTGAAGCTATAATTAAAAATGTTAAATCACCAGAAGGACATATAGATAAACCATTACAAATGTTAGTAACTACTATAGATTATAATGAATATGTAGGTAAAATAGGTATTGGTAAAATAGAAAGAGGAAGCATAAAGAAGAATCAACAGGTAGCTTTAATAAGAAAAGATGGAAAAGTAGAAAATGTAAAAATATCTTCACTATATGTTTACGATGGATTAGCAAGAATAGAGACAGAAGAAGCTAAACTAGGAGATATAGTAGCGGTAGCAGGTATACCAGATATTAATATAGGAGAAACTGTAGCGGATGTTAATGAACCAGAAGCTCTTCCTTTTGTAGAGATAGATGAGCCTACATTAAGCATGAACTTTATGGTTAATGATTCTCCTTTTGCAGGACAAGATGGTAAGTTTGTTACATCAAGACATTTAAGAGATAGACTTATAAAAGAATTAGAAACTAATGTTAGCTTAAGGGTAGAAGATACAGATAGAGCAGAATGCTTTAAAGTAAGTGGAAGAGGAGAACTTCATTTATCTGTATTAATAGAAACTATGAGAAGAGAAGGTTACGAATTCCAAGTTTCAAAACCAACAGTTATATTTAAAGAAGAAAATGGTAAAAAATTAGAACCTATTGAAAGATTAACTATAGATGTACCAGAAGAATTTATGGGTGTAGTTATGGAAAAATTAGGACCAAGAAAAGCTGAGATGATTAATATGACTTCAGCTATAAATGGTTATACAAGATTAGAATTTAAAGTTCCAGCAAGAGGATTAATAGGATTCAGAAATGAATTTATGACTGATACTAAGGGAAATGGTATAATGAACCATGTATTAGAAGATTATGAAGCATATAAAGGAGAGATACCTGAAAGATCAAGAGGATCATTAGTAGTATTTGAATCTGGAGAAGCTATAACTTATGGATTGTTTAATGCTCAAGAAAGAGGAATACTATTTTTAGAACCAGGAACCCCAGTATATGCAGGTATGATAGCAGGACAATGTTCTAGAACAGGGGATATAGATGTTAATGTATGTAAGAAAAAGCATTTATCTAATACTAGATCTTCAGGTGCTGATGAAGCTTTAAAGTTAGTTCCAGTTACAAAAATGTCTTTAGAACAATGTCTTGAATTCGTAGCATCTGATGAATTAGTAGAAGTTACTCCAAAAAATATAAGAATGAGAAAGAAAATATTAAATTCAGAATTAAGAAGAAAAGCTACAATAAGAAAAAAATAAATAGGCATTATAATTCTAACAAACAACTAGCTTAAGGCTGGTTGTTTGTCTATATTAACCTATGGGTGGTGATTTTGTGAAAAATAAAAACAGGCTAATTATTTTAGTAATGGCTATAGTTGCAGTTTTAGCTATAGGTTTTATATCTATTAAGTATTATGACAGAAAAATTTTAAAAGCTCCATTAAAATCAGATGGAAATGAAGTTGTTAAGATTGTTGTAGACAAGGACCAGAGTTTAAATGATGTTATAGAGAAAATAGATAAAGAAGGCAAGATTAAGAGTAAAAGAATATTAAAAAATTATATTAAGAAAGTACAAGCACCACAAAAAGTAGTTCCAGGAGAATATGTATTTTCAGTTAATTTAAATGCTTATAATTTATTGCTCAATTTAAAAGAAGGTATATATGATAATAGACCTATAAAAGTTACTATTCCAGAAGGGTATAATATAGATGAAATAGGAAATAAATTGGAAAAACAGGGAATAATAAAGAAAGAAGATTTTATAAAAAGTATAAAAGAATACAAAGGTCCTTCTTTTGTAAAGGAAGATAAGAATAGGAAGTACTCTTTAGAAGGATACTTATTTCCAGATACTTATGAGTTTTTTAAAGGTATGCAAGGAGATAAAATAATAGATAAAATGTTAGATAGGTTTAATTATGTTATTAAAGAAATAGAAAAAGAAAATAATATAAAAATAAAAGATGAAGATATGGATAAATTAATTAGCATGGCATCTGTTATAGAGAAAGAAGCTGAAAAAGATGATGAAAGAGGTAAAGTAGCATCTGTATTTTATAATAGAATAGATAAAAAAATGAAAATGGAATCCTGTGCTACAGTATTGTATGCATTAGGATATCATAAAGATAAATTATATTATAAAGATTTAAAAATAAAGTCTCCTTATAATACTTATTTGAATACGGGATTACCTATAGGACCTATATGTTCTCCAGGTAAAAATTCCATAAAGGCAGCATTAAATCCAGAAAAAACAGATTATCTGTATTTTGTTTCTAAAAATAATGGAACTCACTTTTTTACAAAGAACTATAACGATTTTTTAAAGGTGAAAAAAGAAACTCAAGGAGATTAATATATTTTGCTGCAGGTGACCTATTATATTTTAAAATTAAAAGGTCACCTTATGTATTATTAATTTTAAATTGGAGGTAAACATGAGTAAAGTAGCCTATGATTATATGGAAGAATATATAAGAGGTCTTATACCAGAAAATGAGGGAGTATTAAAGGATTTAGAAGACTATGCTAAGGAAAATGCTGTTCCAATAGTGCACAAAGAAGTGGCTAATTTTTTAGAGTTTATGATAAGCGTAAAAAAACCTAAAAAAATACTTGAGTTAGGCACAGCTATAGGATACTCTTCAATATTTATGAGTTTAAGTTCAAAGGGAGAGTCTAATATTACTACCATTGAACGTGATGATAAAATGATAGAAATTGCAAGAAGTAATATTGAGAAACATGGCTTTAAAGATAAAATAAAAATTATTCATGGGGATTGTCTAGAAATCCTTAAAGATTTAGATGATAAATATGATATGATTTTTATGGATGCAGGAAAAGGACATTATAATGAATTTTTGCCTTGTTGTTTAAAGCTTTTAAATAAAGATGGAATTATAATAGCAGATAATGTACTTTTTAGAGGTATGGTTGCTAATGATGAATTAGTTATAAGAAGAAAGATAACTATAGTTAAAAGAATGAGAAAATATATGAATATGATAAGTGACAAGGATAATTTCATAACCTCAATTATACCAATGGGAGATGGAATTGCCATAACTAAGAGGAGGAATGAGGATGCTTAATATAAAAAAACCAGAACTTTTAGCTCCAGCAGGAAATTTGGAAAAATTAAAGACAGCTATAAACTTTGGAGCGGATGCGGTTTATTTAGGTGGTAGCAGATTAAATTTAAGAGCCTTTGCAGACAATTTCACAGATGAAGAGCTTCAAGAGGGGATAAAATATGCTCATGATAGAGGTAGAAAGGTTCATGTTACAATAAATGTGTTCCCTCGTAACGAAGATTTTAACGGATTAGAAGAGTATTTAAAAAAATTATATGAGTTTAATGTAGATGCTATAATAGTTTCAGACCCGGGAATTATTATGACTGCAAGAGAAACTGTACCAAATTTAGAAATACATTTAAGTACTCAAGCAAATACAGTTAATTTTAAAACTATAGATTTTTGGTATAAACAAGGTGTTAAAAGAACTGTATTAGCAAGGGAACTAACTCTAGAAGAAATAAAAACTATAAGAGAGAAAATAGAAAAAGATTGTGAATTAGAAGCTTTTGTTCATGGGTCCATGTGTATGTCTTATTCTGGCAGATGTCTCCTATCTAATTATATGACAGGGAGAGATTCTAACAGAGGAGCATGTGCACAACCTTGTAGATATAAATATTATTTAATGGAAGAAAAAAGAGAAGGGGAGTATTTCCCTGTAGTTGAAGATGATAAAGGAACATATATAATGAATTCAAAGGATATGTGTATGATAGAGCACATACCAGAATTAGTTCAAAGTGGTATAGATTCTTTTAAAATAGAAGGAAGAATGAAAAGTTCTTTCTATGTAGCTACAGTAGTTAAAGCCTATAGAGAAGCTATAGATGCTTATTTTAAAGATCCAGAAAATTATACTTTTAAAGAAAGATGGATGGATTATCTAAAAAAGGCTAGCCATAGAGCGTATTTTACAGGTTTTTATTTTAATGATCCTAATAAGCAATTACATGAATCTTCTTCATATATTAGAACTTGTGATATTGTAGGTATTGTAAAGGAATTTAATGAAGAAACTATGGAAGCTATAGTAGAGCAAAGAAATAAGGTGTTAGATGGAGATGAACTAGAAGTTTTAAGACCTAAAGGTCCTATATTTAAAATAAATATAGCCAATATGAGAGATAAAAATGATAAAAAAATAGAATCTGCTCCTTCAGCACAAATGATATTTAAAATTAACACAGATATAAGGTTAAAAGAAAATGATATACTTATAAAAAATAAATAATGCATAAAAATATATTTGTACAGCAATATGAAGAAAGTAAATTAGTCAAGAATACACTATTAGTTTACTATAATTGTAAATTTTATTGTACATAAAATAATTTAATTAAATGTTTGGTAAAAAGACTAGAATATAAGGGGGAAAGCTAATGAAACGCCCAGTGTTGATAGGTATAACTGGAGGAACTGGTTCAGGAAAAAGTACTGTAGCTAAGGAAATATATAATAAATTTGATGAAGCTTGTATTGTTATGATAGAGCAGGATTCTTATTATAAAGATCAAAGCAGTATACCTTTTGAAGAAAGATGTAAAAAAAATTACGATCATCCAGATGCTTTTGATAATGAACTTTTAATAAATCATTTAAAAGATTTAATAGATTTAAATGTTATAGAGAAACCTATTTATGATTTTGAAACTCATAATAGAAAAAAAGAAGCTGTAAAAGTAGAACCGAGAGACATTATAATTGTAGAAGGTATATTAGTGCTTCAAGATCCAAAGCTTAGAGAATTATTAGATATAAAGATATATGTGGATACAGATGCAGATGTAAGAATAATAAGAAGACTATTAAGAGATATAAACGAAAGAGGAAGAACTGTAGATTCAGTTATAAATCAATATTTAACCGTTGTAAGACCAATGCATATGCAGTTTATAGAGCCTTCAAAAAGATATGCAGATATAATAATTCCAGAGGGTGGGCATAATAGAGTAGCCATAGATATGATGGTAGCAAATATAAAACATTTGTTACAAAAATAAAACATTATTTAAAATGAAATAGTAATAATTTAGAATAAAACACCTTATTTTGGTTATAATTTAGCTAAGATGAGGTGTTTTTATTATGAGATATAGGGAGAAAAAAAAAGCTTATAAATTATTAACATTATTTATGGTTATATTTTTGTTTCTTATATATAGAATGGTTAAATTTCAAATTTTTGATGCAGAAAAATTAACTACTATGGCAGAATCCCAATACGCTTATGAAGAAGATACAAAAGATAATAAATATAAGCTTCTAGATACTAAAGGTAATGATTTGCTAAAATATAAAGAGAAATACTATGCTGTTTTAGTGCCAAGTGCTTTTAAAGATAACAAGGAAGAAAAAGATGAAGAAAAACTGCTAACAATAATGTATATTTTAAGAAATTATAATGAAAAATACGATATAACCCAAAATGAAACTATAGATAATAGTGGTAAAAATTACTATGAAATAGATAAAATAACTTATGAAAAACTAAAAGATATAAAAGGTGTGAAGGGATTTTATGCATATAAAAAACAAGAGATAGATAAGAATATAAACCATAAAAAAGAGTCATGGAAGTTAGAAAACATGTTATTAAATCCTTATAAAAATGATCAAAAAACTTTTAAAAGCAAAGAGTCTTTAGAGATGAAAATATATAATAGGGTAAAAGATAATAAAAAATCTAAAATAATATATGAAAAAGATTTAGGAGGAGAAATTATATCAGAAAAGATGGAAGAGCCTAAGTCTAATATAAATCCTAGACTTACATTAGACTCTAAAGTTCAAGATAGTATAAGAAAGGTTTTAAATAAAAAAGAATATAAGGATTTTAACCAAGTAGGTGTAATTCTTTCAGAAGCAGAGTCAGGGAAAATACGTGCTATGGTTCAAAAGGATGAAACATTACCTAATGTAAATATAGGGGCGGCTACACAAAATGGATTTCCACCGGGATCTATATTTAAAATAATAACAGAAGAAGCCGCGTTAGAAAACAACAAAGTATCCTTAAAGGATAGTTTTAAATGTACTGGAGAATTTGAAAATAATAAAAAAGGAACTCATGGAAGTTTTAGCACAAAGGAGGCTTTTATAGTTTCTTGTAATGATATATTTTCACAAATAGGAAGAAAAGCAGGATTTGAGAATATTAATAATATGGCTAAAAAACATGGGCTATATAACAAAGTATTAGATTTACACTATGAAGAGCAGGGCGCTATTCAAATGGAAAAAGGAGAAAAACCAAATTTAAGCGATGGTACTTTATCTTTAGTATCCTTTGGTCAGCTTATTAGAATAACTCCTATAGAAGCAGTTTCTATGGTGAGTACTGTGGTGAATAATGGTGTTTACGTTAAGCCTTACGTATTAGAAGCCTTTGTAGATGATAAAAATAATACAGTAGAAGAATTTAATACTACAAAAGAACAAATTATAGGAACTTATTCTGCAAATAGTTTAAAGGAACAAATGAAAGAAGTTGTAAAAAGGGGAACTGCGACTTTAGCTTATGATCCTAATATAGAAATTGGAGGAAAAACTGGTACTAATGAAAGGCAAGAAGTTAATATTGAAGGTAAAATGGAACCACTTTCAGATGCTTGGTTTACAGGTTTTTTCAAAATAAATAATAAGTATTATACTATGGTAGTATTTATACCTAAGATAAAAACCAAAGGAGAAAGTGCTGCAACTACTTCAGTACCAATATTTTATGATATAGTTAAAGAAATAAAAGACTCTATTTAAAACATACAGAAAAAATAAAGTATATTTATGTGTACATGCACTTTTTTATATTAAAGAACATAATATATTAATAAGCACTATTAGGAGGAGCAACTTGTGTTCTTTTTAAGTTACTTATGGGATGTATTAGGAAGTGCATTATTTTTAACAGGCTATGTCACAGGAAATACTTCTTTTCCCAAGCCTTTAAGTGATGAGGAAGAAAAATATTATTTGGATAGGTTAAAAAAAGGCGATGCCCTAGCAAAAGATATTTTGGTAGAAAGAAATCTAAGGCTAGTGGCTCACATAGTAAAAAAATATTCTTATCCTGGAAAAGATATTGATGATTTAATATCTATAGGAACTGTAGGTCTTATAAAGGCTATAGACTCTTTTGATAATTCAAAGGGTACTAGACTTGCCACTTATGCAGCAAGATGTATAGAAAATGAAATATTAATGCTCATAAGAAATAATAAAAAAACTAAAGGTGAAGTATATCTTCAAGATCCTATAGGGGTAGACAAAGAAGGAAATGAAATTTCTCTTATGGATATATTAAGTAGCGATGAGGATTCTATAATAGAAATAGTTTCAACAAAAATAGAAGTGAAAAAGCTATATGGAAAAATAGAAACTTGCCTTAGGGGAAGGGAAAAAAAGGTGATCCAAATGAGGTATGGGTTAAAGGATGGCAGGCCTAGAACTCAAAGAGAAATAGCCGGTATACTAAACATATCTAGATCCTATGTTTCACGTATAGAAAAAAAGGCCCTTAAAAAGCTTTATAAAGAATTAAATTATAATAAAAATATTTAAACAAAAAATCTAAAGAATTAAGAATTTTATACATATGAGATGATTCTTAATTCTTTTCTTTTATTTTTTATTTATTTTATAGTAGGATATTCTTTACAGAATATTTATAATCGTTATAATATAAGCAGGAGGGTTTAAATGTATACAACAGGTTTAATAGGTAAAAATATTAATTACTCACAATCACCAGAAATACACAATAATTATTATAAAAAAAATAATATTCCATTTTCTTATAAAATATTTAATTTAAATAAGGATCAAATTGATGATTTTATAAAGGACTTGCATAAGAATAAGATAAGAGGGTTTAATGTTACTATTCCATATAAAGAAACAATATTACAATATTTAAATGATATAGTATATCCAGCAGATAAGATAGGAGCGGTGAATACTGTAGTAGTACAGGAAGAGAAACTAGTAGGGTATAATACAGACTATATAGGATTTATAAAAAGTTTACAATATTATAATATACAGGTTAAAAATTTTAGGTGTCTTATTATAGGATCAGGTGGAAGTGCTAAATGTATATATTATGCATTAAAAGAACTAAATGCAAAAGAGATATGCATAATTTCTAGAAATCCTGAGGAAGCAAAATTAAAATTTGAAGAAAAAGTTAAAATATTAAATATTAAAGACGAAAATAAAGTAGATAGGTATGATTTAGTTGTAAACTGTACACCTATAGGTGGACCTAATTTTAAAGAACAAAAGCCTATAGAACTTAAAGAGCTTAAAAAAAATTGTGTGGTTTATGATTTGAATTATATTCCCAAAAGGTCTAAATTATTAAAAGAAGCTAAAGAAAAAGGAGCATTTATTGTAAATGGAGAAAAAATGCTTATTTTTCAGGCTTATAGTGCTATAGGGCTTTGGTGCTTAAATAGTATTGAAGGAGGACGATAAATTGAAACAATTAAAAGAATTATTGGAAAAAACTATTAACTTTGGCGCTTCAGATTTACATTTATCCGTAGGGGTAGAACCAACTATAAGAATAAATGGTCAATTAAGCAAAATATTCAAAGAAAAGCTTACACCAGAAAATACTAATAATTATGCTAAAGAAATACTAGGGGAAGAATTTGAGGATTTATTAAAAAAAGGAGAAATAGATACATCCTATTCTATATCAGGCTTAGGTAGATTTAGAGTAAGTGTGTTTAAACAAAGGGGAAGTATAGCTATTTCTTTAAGGGTTGTAAGTTTAAAGATTCCTAACTTAAATGAATTAAAATTACCTGATATAGTAAAGGAATTAACAAATAAAAAGAGAGGCCTTATTTTAGTAACAGGTCCTACAGGTTCAGGTAAAAGCACTACTTTAGCAGCTATGATTAATGAAATTAATAATACTAGATCTAATCATATAATAACTTTGGAAGATCCAATAGAATTTTTACATAAACATAACAAATGTATAATAAATCAAAGGGAGATAGGTAGAGATACTTTTAGTTATAAAAGCGCTTTAAAAGCAGCTTTAAGAGAAGATCCAGATGTAATATTAATAGGAGAACTTAGGGATTTAGAAGATATTTCTATAGCTTTAACAGCTGCAGAAACAGGACATCTAGTGTTTTCTACTTTGCATACTATAGGAGGAGCTAAGACTATAGACAGAATTGTTAATGTATTTCCACCACATCAACAAGAACAGATAAGAATACAAGTAGCAAGTGTGTTAGAGGGAATAATAAGTCAACAATTAGTACATAAAATTGATGGAGGAAGAATAGCAGCTTTAGAGACCATGATAACTACAAATGCCATAAGAAATATGATAAGAGAAGGAAAAACTTATCAAATAGAATCTTCCATACAAACTGGATCCAAATATGGAATGAAAACTATGGATATGTCTTTAGCAGAGTTATATAAAAGAGAAGTTATAAGTTATGATACTGCATTAAATTATTCAGTAGACAAAGATTTAATTACAAAGATAATTAATTTATAAAAACATTATAATATTAAAATGTAGAATAATAATTATGCATTTTAATATTATAATGTGGAATAATAATTATGCATTTGGTAATATTAAAAAAAAGGACCTTTTGGTCCTTTTTTAAAATATCATATAATCTAACATTTTTAGTGAAATTTGATTTTTAGATTTGGATTTTTTCTTTGAATTTATATTATCCTTATTATTAATAGTTTTTAAATCTATAGAACTTAATTTAACAGTATTTTTTTTCATTTTAACATCCTCCTGATAAATTAAATGTTGTTTTAATATTAGTAGTTAGTTATTAGAAAACTTACCAGAAAGATTCATCTTTTTTATGAAGTCTTTTTAAATCTAAAAAAAATATTTTTTCGTAGCGCGACATGCGCTAACTACCTCCTTTATAAACTAATATTGATGCATCAATACCAATACCTATTGTTTATATTTATATAATATCATATAATTTCAGTTAGTACAATTTTAGTTATATATAATAAATATTCACTATATACAATAATTATTTATTGATAAAATTTGTATCTATTTATTTATTAAATCCTCTTATTTTCTTAAGAATATAAATATTATTAACAATGCATTAAGTAATTTATAATATTTATTTGCAATAATATATAGTAATTAACTAGTATTTATGCTAAAATATTTTTGAACCGAGGGGGGATACTATTGAATATTATAAATGGAATAGTACATTATAGCTCCAAAGCAATAACATACATAGTTTATTTCATATCCATGTATTATCTTATAATTTCTCTTTTTGGTATATATAGAAAAAAGAATAATAAGAATATTGGTGATAAAACAAAATTTGCTCTTATTGTAGCAGCACATAATGAAGAATTAGTTATAGGTAACATAATAGAAAGCCTAAAAATGATGGACTATGATAAAAAATTATATGATATTTTTGTAATTGCAGATAATTGTACAGATAAAACTGCTGATATTGCCAAAAAAAAGGGAGCTATTGTACGGGAAAGATTTGACAAAAAACGAAGAGGAAAAGGTTATGCATTAGAATGGATGTTTAATATAATATTCAAAATGGAAAAAAAATATGATGCCATAGCAGTATTTGATGCAGATAATTTAGTTCATAAAAACTTTTTAAAAGAAATGAATAAAAAGATGTGTAAAGGATATAAGGTAGTTCAGGGTTATTTAGATAGCAAAAATCCTGAGGATACTTGGATAACAGGAAGTTATTCTATTGCATTTTGGACTACTAATAGAATGTTCCAACTTGCAAGATATAATTTAGGATTATCTAGTCAATTGGGTGGTACAGGTTTTTGTATAGATACTGATATATTAAAGGAACTTGGTTGGGGTGCTACTTGTCTTACAGAGGATTTGGAGTTTTCTTGTAAAATTATATTAAATGGATACAAAGTAGGTTGGGCCCATGATGCCATAATATATGATGAAAAACCTTTAACCTTAGTTCAATCATGGAAACAAAGAAAAAGATGGATGCAAGGTTTTGCCGATGTATCTAGTAGATATTTTTTTAAGCTTATGAAAAAAGCTATTAAAAATTTTAATTTTACTGCTTTTGATTGTGCACTTTATAGTATACAACCTTTTGTAGCTATATTATTAGGTTTGTCAGCTATAATAAGTTTATTTCAATATGCTATGAAAGCAGCAAATATAGTCAATAATTTTAATAATATAGTTTATTCTATAGATTTTAATTTGATAACTATATTAATAATTTTATTTTCATTGTTTCAAATACTATATACACCTTTAATATTGATTTTAGAAAAAAAATTTACATTTAAAGTATTATTATATTATATAGTTTATCCTATATATGCTATAACTTGGTTTCCTATTTCAATACAAGGAATTATGGATAAAAACAATAAAGAATGGAGTCATACAATTCATACTAGAAGTATGAATATAGATGAACTGGAAAAAGTTAACTAAAGGGAAGCAGAGCTTTCCTTTTTTTGCTTTTTTTATGATGAATTTATAGTGTGTAAATTAAATAATAATTATAAAAATTATAATTTTAAGAGGAAATAGGAGTTTTTTGTTGAATATATATTTTAATGGTTACATTAAAAAGGGGTGAAAACTACATGGAGGATTACGTAATAGGAGTGGATATAGGGTCCTCAAAAGTTTGTGCAGCAGCAGGAAAGCGTGATAAATATGGACAAGCAAAAATCATAGGAGTTACTTCTGCTGAATGTCATGGAATGAAAAATGGTATAATAATTGATATAGATAGTACAGCAGAGTCTATTACAAACTGTATAACTAGATTAGAAAGTATAGTAGATACAAATATAAAGAACTTTTATATTTCCCTACCAGGGAGGATAGGTACATTAATATCTAGTCAAGGTATGGTAGCTATATCCTCTGATGATAATGAAATAACAAAAAAAGATGTAAATAGAGTTAAAAGAGCTACTCAAATAATTAATATTCCTAACGATAAAGAAATAGTTGATATAATTCCTAAAGAATATATTGTAGATGGATATAGTAATATAAAAGATCCTATAGGTATGAGTGGTAATAGAATGGAATTAGATGCTTATTTAGTATTAGCTGAAACTACTATAGTGAATAATTTATTAAAAACAGTTCAAAAGGTAGGTTATAATATATTAGGGGTAGTTTTTGCACCTATGGCAGATGCTAAAGCAGCATTAAAAGAAGAAGAGATGAATCAGGGCTCAGCTCTAATAAATGTAGGAGCAGATTCCATGGATATTTCTATATATAAAGATGGTATTTTAACTAAGACCGATAATATATCTATAGGTGGAAATAGTATAACAAATGATATATCCATATGCTTAAAGATACCTTTTTCTGAAGCTGAAAAATTAAAAATAAAATATGGAGTAATAGGGAAAAATAATTTAGACTTAGAGGGTCAAATAAAAGTAAATATAGGTTATAATAATGATATAACAATTAATCCAGAAACTTTAACAAAAGTTGTAGAAGCTAGAGTGGAAGAATTATTAATTTTAATACAAAAAAAGTTAAAAGAAAGTGGACAATTTCAAGATATATCAAATATAGTTATAGTAGGAGGAGGTCTTTCATTAATAAAAGGTATAGAAGAATTTGGTAAATACATATTTAATAAAAGCTTCAGAATTGGAAGTCCAGAGTATGTTGGGGCTGCAAATCCTATATATGTATCTTCAGTAGGGGTAGTTAAAAGTTTAATTACTCCAATGAAAATTCAAAATGCTAATTTGAAAAATAAAGAAGCTGCTATTACTAAAGAAGATACATCACATTATAAAGTTGAAAACGAAGGAAAAGGTGTGTTATTAAAAATAAAGGAATTTTTAACAGAATTTTTTTAATTACAGATAAGGAGGTTTTATTGTGCTAGATTTCGATGTTGATGTACAGCAATTTGCTCAAATAAAGGTTATTGGATGTGGTGGCGGAGGAAACAATGCTGTAAATAGAATGATAATAGACGGATTAAAAAATGTAGAATTTATAGCTATAAATACTGATAAACAAGCTTTAATGCTTTCACAGGCGTCCCAAAAAATACAAATAGGTGATAAGTTAACAAAGGGATTAGGAGCAGGTGCTAATCCAGAAATAGGTAAGAAAGCTGCAGAAGAGAGTAAGGAAGAAATTTCTCAATCAATAAAGGGAGCCGATATGGTGTTTATAACAGCAGGTATGGGCGGAGGAACTGGTACTGGTGCAGCTCCAGTAATTGCAGAAATAGCTAAATCTATGGGAATACTTACTGTAGGAGTAGTAACTAAGCCTTTCCCATTTGAAGGAAGAAAAAGATTACTTCATGCAGAAATGGGGATAAATACTTTAAAAGAGAGAGTAGATACTTTAGTTACAATTCCAAATGAAAGATTATTAAGTATAGTAGATAAAAAGACAAGTTTAATGGATTCTTTTAAACTAGCAGATGATGTTTTAAGACAAGGTGTACAAGGTATATCAGATTTGATTACTATACCAGGACTTGTTAATTTAGATTTTGCAGATGTTAGAACTATAATGGTAGATAAAGGATTAGCCCATATGGGTGTAGGTAAAGGAACAGGAGACAATAGATCACAGGAAGCAGCTAAACAAGCTATATCAAGTCCTTTATTAGAAACATCTATTGTTGGAGCTACAGGAGTACTTCTTAATATAACCGGAGGAAATGATTTAGGATTATTAGAAATAAATGAAGCAGCAGAAATTGTACAAGAGGCTGCAGATCCAGATGCTAATATTATATTTGGAGCAGTTATAGATGAAAACTTAAAAGATGAGTTAAGAATAACTGTAATTGCTACAGGTTTTGAAAGTGATAGATTAGAAAAGGATAGTATTGAAAAGGAAGAAAACAATATACCAAAGGAAGATAGTAAAAGAGAGGATAGAGAAGAGCAAGCATCTACATATGAACAGCATATAGATGAAAATGATTTAGAGATACCAGCCTTCTTGAGAAGACAAAGAAAGTAATTATAAGTAGGGAATATTATTCCCTACTTTTTTTATATGTAAATTTATATAATGACTATCATAGCTAATATTTTTATAATAAATACCTAAACTAAACTCACAAATAGCTTCAGCAAAACATCCTTTCCTAAACATAAATATATTAATAAACTGTTTAAATATACTTTTTAATATATTATTTTTGTAAATAAAAAAATAATATATTAAATTATAAATTATATTGACATATTTTATACAATAAAAACATAACATTTTTATATGAATTGACAAATTTTTAAAATATTTAATTGTATAATAGTAAATAAATGGCAGTAGTTTAAGGGGGGAGATAACTATTGGTGGTTTATTTAGATATTATGATATTAGAAAATTTTATTGTAAACCTGTTTATACTGTTTCTAACTTCTCAAACTTTAAAGGTTAATAATAAAATTTTATATTTATTAATATCTTCATTTTTAGGGAGCTTATATATATTGGTACTTATTATACCTTCTCTTGCATTATTTAATAAGTTTATATTTAAAATTTCAATAGCTTTTATATTAATTTTCATAGCCTTTAGGAAAAGAGATTTAATATTTAATATAAAAGCTACAGCAGTTTATATAGTTTATTCAATGATCATTGCGGGTATATGTGTTTTCTTAGAATGCAATAAAATGGATTCTGGAACCTCTTTATTTATAGAAAATTTTTCTTATAAAAAGCTTATGATTTCTATGATGATTATATATATTATTGGAAATAAATTAATATGGTATATAAAAGATAGAAAAGATATAAGTAGTTTTATATATGATGTAGATATAATTCTTCAACAGGATCATAGAAGGGTTAAAGCCTTTTTAGATACGGGTAATGAACTTAGAGAACCTGCTACAAATCTCCCCGTATTGGTGGTAGAAAAGGATGTTTTTAGTAATGTGAATTTAGACACTTATGATAAATTTTATATACCTTATAGGGTTGTAAATGGTAATTTGGGTAATCTTGAAGGGTTTAAACCCAATTATATAGATGTGCATGTAGGAGACAAAAAAGAAAAAAAAGAAGTTATAATAGCACTTTCAGAAGGTAAACTTAGTGGTATAAAAGACTATAGAGCACTTTTATCCCGAGGAATTATATAGGAGGGACTTTTATGATAAATTTAAAGGTATTGTTAAACAGAATATTAATAAAATTTAAATTATTTTTTAAAAGCGTTTATTACATAGGTGGGAATGATGCACTTCCACCGCCACTTTCAAAAGAAGAAGAAGAATATTTTGTACAAAGGTTAATAAATGGAGATGAAAAAGTTCGATCTGTTTTGATAGAAAGAAATTTAAGACTAGTGGTTTATATAGCTAGAAAATTTGAAAATACAGGTATATGTATAGAAGATCTAGTATCTGTAGGGACTATAGGATTAATTAAGGCAGTAAATACTTTTAAGCCAGATAAAAAAATTAAATTGGCAACCTATGCTTCAAGATGTATAGAAAATGAGATATTAATGTATTTAAGAAGAAATAGCAAAATAAAAGCAGAAATATCCTTTTATGAGCCTTTAAATATTGATTGGGATGGAAATGAGTTATTGCTTTCAGATATATTAGGTACAGATAATGATGAGGTTTATAATTTAATAGAAGATGAAGTAGACAAACAATTACTATTATTAGCTATGAAAAAATTAAACGAAAGAGAAAAGGAAATAGTAAGATTAAGGTTTGGTCTTAATGGAAAAAAAGAAAAAACTCAAAAGGAAGTAGCAGATATGCTGGGAATATCTCAATCATATATATCAAGGCTAGAAAAAAGAATAATTAAGACTCTAAAAAAAGAAATAAATAAAATGGTTTAGTTTGTCCTTAGTATAAAATTAAGTTCCTTTGGAAACAATTTAAATGCAATCATTCTGAAGGGACTGATGACTTTATGGTTATTAATAAAGTTGAAATTTGTGGAGTAAATACAGCAAAATTACCAGTATTAAAGGATAAAGAGATGAAAAAATTACTGGTAAGGATTAGGAACGGTGAAACAGAATGTAGAGAAGAATTTATACAAGGAAATTTAAGGCTAGTACTAAGTGTAATAAAAAGATTTAACAATCGAGGGGAAAATGTGGATGATCTTTTTCAAGTTGGATGTATAGGCCTTATAAAAGCTATAGATAATTTTGATTTAAGTCAAAATGTAAAATTCTCTACTTATGCTGTTCCTATGATAATAGGAGAAATAAGAAGATACCTAAGAGATAATAATTCCATAAGAGTTAGTAGATCTTTAAGAGATATAGCCTATAAAGCTCTACAGGCTAGAGACAAATTAATAAAAAATAATAATAAAGAACCAACAGTGTCTCAAATAGCTAAAGAATTAGAATTGCCAAGAGAAGAGGTAGTGTTTGCTTTAGATGCTATACAGGATCCAGTATCTTTATTTGAACCTATATATCATGATGGAGGAGACGCCATATTTGTTATGGATCAAATAAGTGACACTAAAAATGTAGATGAGAATTGGATAGAAAACATATCTATAAAAGAAGCTATGAAAAAATTAAATGATAGAGAAAAGCTAATACTTAATTTAAGGTTTTTTGATGGAAGAACTCAAATGGAAGTAGCCGATGAAATAGGAATATCTCAAGCACAGGTATCTAGATTAGAAAAAACTGCCTTAAAACATATGAGAAAGTATGTTTAATCAAAAATGTTCTTAAATTATTAGAGAACACTTTGAGCTACTGATAAATATTTTTTATCAGTAGCTTTTTATTTTTTTATCTTTTTCATAGAATACAATAAAGAAACATATATTATAATATAAAAACTGTTTAAGGGGGTATACCATGGAACAAGTAGAGTTATATTCCATAGAAAGTTTAAAAAATATGGAGATAATAGACTTAAATACCGGTAGTAAAATGGGGTACATAAAGGATTTGATTATAGACTGTGATTCTTATAAAATATTAGCTATAGTTTTACCCACTGAGAAAGTAGGGTTTTTCAATAAAAAAGAAGATTTGGAAATAAGTTGGGATAAAATATATAAAATAGGTACGGATGTTATACTAGTAAATGGAGATAGCTTTCTTGTAGAAGATAATTAGTTTTTTTATACTTTTAACCATTGAAAATTTAAGTGTATAGTAGAAAAAATGGAGAAAAAGTGTATAATTAATATATATAACTAAATTTTAGTAATCTAAAGAAAAGGATGTGGATTAAATTGAAGTGTCCCTACTGTGCATATGGAGAAAGCAAAGTGGTAGATTCAAGATCTACAGAGGATGGAAGCTCCATAAGAAGAAGAAGAGAATGTTTAAAATGTAATAGAAGATATACTACCTATGAAAAAATAGAAACTACACCTATTCTTGTTATAAAAAAAAATATGAGTAGGGAATATTTTGATAGAAATAAGATAGTAAATGGTCTTATGAAAGCTTGTCAAAAGAGACCAGTATCAAGAAAGCAAATTGAACAAATAGCAGATGAAGTAGAAAGACATATAAGCAATGAAATGCTTACAGAAGTAAATACAGATGAAATAGGACAAATAATAATGAAGAATTTAAAAAAGATAGATGAAGTATCCTATGTTAGATTTGCTTCTGTATATAGACAGTTCAAAGATATTAATACTTTTATGGAAGAGATTAAAAATCTAATGGAGAAGAATTAGATATAATTTTATTTTTATAAATTTAAATTATTAAATCTTAAAAAATGAAGTATAAAAACTTAAAATTAATTTAAATATATAAAAACCTTAATGCTATTATGGTAATAGTATTAGGTTTTTTATTTTGTAAATTTTATATTAAAATAACTAGAATTAATTATACGGAAGTTAAGAACCCTATGTTAAAATAAAGTTAAATAGGTTAAAAGTCATAAATATTTTAAAAATAATATAAAATTAATGATAATATATTTATAGGAAGGATGATGTGTCTTATGAATTTTGAAAAAATTAATGTGGGTGCATATACATTTCTAAAATTAGAATTTAAAAATGCTAATTTTATATTTTCTACTGGAGAAAATCACCTAAATTTTAATAAAAATATATATGAAGGAAAAAAAAATTTAAATAATATAAAAAGATGGTTTTCATTAGAGGAAGTAGGTTATTTAAATCAAATACACAGTAATATAGTTAGAAATTTTAAAGATGAAGATAAAGAGGGAGATGCAATAATAACTAATAAATTTAATATAGCCGTAGGGGTTTTTACAGCAGATTGTGTCCCTATACTATTATATGATAAAGAAAATGAGGTAGTAGCTGCAGTTCACAGTGGCTGGAGAGGAACTTATGAAAAGATAGTTATACACACCATAAATAAAATGAAAGAGAATTATAATACAAAAACAGAAAATATCATAGCCTCAATAGGTCCTCATATAAAAGAATGTTGTTATGAAGTTAGTTATGAGTTAATAAATAAGTTTAAAGAAGATAAAATATATAATGATTATAATATAAGTTATAACAGAAATTTAAATCTGGAAGCATGCATATTGGTACAATTAAGCAATATAGGAGTTAAAAATGAAAATATAGTTAGAGCAAATTTATGCACTATGTGTAGCTCTGATCCTAAATTTTATTCCTATAGGGAAGAGGGGGATATAGGAAGACAATTTTCCTTTGTATATTTAAATAAACAATAGGAGGGGTACTATGGCCATGGAAAAAATACTTATAGTAGACGATGAAGAACACATATGTGAATTAATAAAATTTAATTTAGAAAATAACGGCTACAAATGTATTTGTGCTTTAAATGGGATAGATGCATTGAATATAGTTAAAGAAGAAAAACCGGATTTAGTACTTTTAGATCTAATGTTACCAGGAATGGATGGGTATGATGTTTGTAAGGAAATAAGAAAAGATAATAATACATCTACTACTTCTATAATAATGATTACAGCTAAAGGGGAAGAATTAGATAAGGTTTTGGGCTTAGAATTGGGAGCGGATGATTATATAACTAAACCTTTTTCTGTTAGAGAAATGGTAGCTAGAGTAAAAGCAGTACTTAGAAGAAGAACAACTATAAATATAGAATCTAAATCATATATTTTAGGAAATATTGTTGTAGACTTTGAAAAACATTCCTTTACAAAGGAAGGAAAAAAAATAGAGCTCACACTAAAAGAGTTTGAGCTTTTAGAGGTATTAATAAAGAATAAAGGGAAGGTTATGACAAGAGATTTTTTGCTAGACAGAATATGGGGATATGAATATATTGGAGAAACTAGGACTGTAGATGTGCATATAAGGCATTTAAGAAAAAAAATAGAGGATGATGATAAAAATCCTAAGTATATTGAAACTATAAGAGGAATAGGATATAGATTCAATGGTGAATTTTAAAAGGTGAAGTTATGAAAAAAAAATTAACGTTATCAATACTTATAATTTTAATATTTACATTAACAATAGTATCCTCACTGTTCTTAATAACTATTAATAATCAATATATAGAAAGCAGTAAAAGTAGGTTAAAGAATAATAATTTTTTTATATTCAAAGTAATAGGAAATGAAGACCCTAAAAACATTGTTAAATTTATAAAAAATAATTATATAGATAATGATATAAGGGTAACTTTATTAGATCATAAAGGTAATGTTTTAGTAGATTCTAAAGAAAATAAAGAAGAATTAGAAAATCATAATAAAAGAGAAGAAATAATAAATGCAAGAAAAAATGGAGAGGCTTATAGCGTAAGATATAGTAATACAAGAAAAGTAGAAAGTCTTTATTTTGCAAGTAAAGTTAATAATGATTATATTATAAGAAGTGCCATAGATATGAAAGATATAAAATTACTAGAAAAAAAATATAGTAAATACTATATTTCTATAATATTATTTTCTTTTATTCTATCTTTTTTATTTTCATCTAGAATATCAATGGCTATGATAAAACCTATAAAAAATCTTGAATTTGTGACTTCAAGAATAGCAAGGGGGGATTTTGATAGAAGAGTAATAATAAATTCAGAGGATGAAATAGGACGACTTGGAAGAACCTTTAATTATATGGCAGATATATTAGAAAATAGCTTGGTAGAAGTTAAAGATAAGCAAAATAGATTAGAGGCTATACTCAAAAGTATGGATAGTGGTGTTGTGGCTATAGATAAAGAGTTTAAAGTTATTATGATTAATCCCTATGCTAAGAAATTATTTGGGTTAAAAAGAGATATAATAGGGGAAAATCTTATGGATAATATAAGAGATTTTGAACTAGAAAAAGTATTAAAAAATAAAGAAACTGGTTATAAAGAAATAAGTATATTATGGCCAGAAAAAAGAACACTTAGGGTTAAAACTACAGATATAATAAGCAAATATGATAATATAGGTACTGTGGCAGTAGTACAGGATATAACAGATATAAAGAAACTAGAAAATATGAGGGAACAATTTGTAGCAAATGTATCTCATGAATTAAAAACCCCATTAACATCTATAAAGGGTTTTTCAGAAACTTTAAAGTATGTAGAGGATAAAAAAAATAGGGAAAAATTTTTACAAATAATAAACGATGAAGCAGATAGACTTACAAGATTAATAAATGATATATTAGTATTATCCAATATAGAGAAACAAAAACAAGAGTTAATAAAAGAGGAAATAAATTTAAATGAATTAATTGAAAAAGTATATTGTTTAGTAAAAAAATCTGCAGAGGATAAAAATATAAAAATAAATATTGTAGGAGAAAAAGTATCTGTATTAATAGGAAACAAAGATAAATATAATCAAATGATAATAAATTTAATAGATAATGCTATTAAATATACAGAGCCTAATGGTGAGATAAATATAGGTACGAAACAAGATAAAGATAATATAATATTTTGGGTAGAGGACACAGGAGTAGGTATTTCCAAAGAACATTTAGATAGAATATTTGAAAGGTTTTATAGAGTAGATAAGGCCAGATCCAGAGCGGAAGGAGGAACGGGGTTAGGTTTAGCTATAGTAAAACATATAGTTTTAGGTATTAATGGGAAAATAGAAGTAAAAAGTGAACCTAAAAAAGGTACTAAATTTATAGTGAAAATACCTTTAAGTATAATATAGATTAAAATAAAAATATAGAATGAAGAAGTTTTTGATATATATATAAAAACTTCTTCATTTTTCTATATATAGGATTTTAGACCTATTTAGAAATAAATAATTGCATAAGTCAAGAAAAAAAGTAAAAACTAATGTTAAATTTAATTAACTTTACTATAATAATTGCTTAACTTAGATGATTTAAAATAAAAAACATAATGATTAAGAAAACATAAAATAAAAAATCTTGAACGGAGGTTTTTATTAATGAAAAGAAAAGGACTTAAATTAATAATATCAGCTTTAACAATTACTATGACCTTAGGGATATTGGCAGGTTGTGGTAATAAACAAGAAAATAAGGAAGAAAGCAAAAAAGAAGTTATAAGTGGTAGTATAACAGCATTAGGTTCCTCAGCATTGCAGCCTTTAGTTGAACAAGGAGCTAAACAATTTATGCAAAAAAATCCAGATGCTACTATAAATGTTCAAGGAGGAGGAAGTGGAGCAGGAATAAATCAAGTAGTTGCAGGCTCTGTGGAAATAGGGAACTCTGATGTAACAGCAGAATCCAAATTAAAAGATAAAAATCAAGTTTCATCTTTAGTAGATCACAAAGTTTGTGCCATAGGATTTGGTATGATAGTTAATAAAGAAGTAAAAGTAGATTCTTTAACAAAAGAACAAATACAAAAAATATTCACAGGAGAGATTACTAACTGGAAAGAAGTTGGTGGTCAAGATGAAAAAATAAATGTTATAAATAGGTCTAAATCCTCAGGTACAAGGTCTACTTTTAAGGACACTATAATGGAAGGAAAGGATGAAAAAGAAGGCTTAGGTACAACTCAAGATTCTAGTGGAAGTGTTGTAAAAGCAATAGGACAAACGAAGGGAAGTATAAGTTATGTAGCTTTTTCACATCTTAATGATGAAGTAAAGACAATAAAAATAAATAATGTAGAGCCAACAAAGGAAAATATAATAGCTAAAAAATATTCTTTTTGGTCTTATGAACATATGTATACAAAAGGAGAACCAGAAGGATTAACAAAAGCTTTTTTAGACTATATGATTAGTGATGAAGCTAAGCCATTAATAGAAAGATTAAAATATATACCAGCTAGTGATATTAAGTAATTATTAGAACTTAGTAAAGCTTTAATACTAAATAGACTTTTAGTATTAAAATTTTTATAAAAATTATGTAAACTTAAAGGTTATTTGATATAGGATAAAATATAAAACTTTAAAAGTGAAGAAGATAAATATTTAGATGGGGTTTAACAATAGGTAATAAGTTATAACCCCATTTAAAATAATAATTATTAGAGGAAGATGAGTTATGCATATAAGCAATAGGAAGATTTACAATAAAGAAATAACTAAAAGAAAGTTATTGAAAAATTTAAGAAATGAATACATAGGAAGAGGATTATCAACCATATGTGGAGTGTTAATAGTTTTCTTGACTTTATCTATAATATTTTTTGTAGCCTTAAAAGGCATAGTAGTATTTTCAAAGGGAGTTTCATTAAAAGAGTTTTTATTTTCTACTAATTGGAGCCCAGATAAGGAGGTTCCTAAATTTGGAGCATTAAATTTTATTGCAGGATCTACTTTTGTATCTATTGGTGCAGTGATATTAAGTGCACCTATAAGTATAGCTTTAGCTATATTTATAAATTATATATCTCCTAAATTAGGAGAAAAAGTTTTAAAGCCTGCATTAGAATTATTTGTAGGCATTCCTTCAGTAGTATATGGATGGTTAGGGATAAGTATATTATTGCCAATCATAAAAAGGATATACGAAGGAACGGGTTTTAGTATTTTAGCAGGAATAATAGTTTTAAGTATAATGATATTACCAACTATAGCTAGTATTTCTGTAGATGCAATAAAAGTAGTACCTAAATCTTATTTACAAGCTTCCTATGGATTAGGAGCAACTAGATGGCAAACTATAAGTAAGGTTATAGTACCTTCAGCTAAAAATGGAATATTAACAGGTATTATATTAGGTCTTGCAAGAGCTTTTGGAGAAGCATTGGCTGTTCAGATGGTAATAGGAAACTCTATTCAGTTCCCTAATAAATTATTAAATCCAGCTTCTACATTAACAAGTGTTATTACTATGGATATGGCAAATACCATAGGAGGAACAGTATGGAACGATGCACTTTGGGCTTTAGCATTATTGCTTTTAGTAATATCTTTCCTATTCATAATATCCATTAGAATGATAGGTAGAAGGAGGGAAGATTAATGAATTCTAAATTAATAGATAAAATTTGGACGGCTATATTATATTTTATTTCCGCATTGATAGTTTTATTGTTATTAGTACTTTTAGGATATATATTAATAAAAGGCGTAGGCACACTAAATTTAGAATTTTTGTTTTCAGATCCTAAAATAGGAGAAGCAGGAGGGGGAATAGGGCCTCAATTATTTAACTCTTTTTATATGCTTGTAGTATCTTTAATAATTACAGTGCCTATAGGGATAGGAGCTGGAATATACCTTACGGAGTATGCTAAAGAAGGGTTCTTTTTAAATGTGGTTAGAGTTTCTATAGAAACTATGGCTTCTCTTCCTTCTATAGTAGTTGGATTGTTTGGCTTTTTAGTTTTTGTAAAAATCACTAACTGGGGTTTTACTCTTTTATCAGGAGCATTGGCTATATCCATATTAAATTTGCCAGCTTTAACTAGGGTAAGTGAAAATGCTATAAAGGAAGCTTCTAAAGGAATAAAGGAAGCAAGTTTAGGCCTTGGAGCCACAAGATTTCAAACTATAAAAACAGTAGTACTTCCTTCAGCTATTCCTCAAATTTTAACAGGAATAATATTAGCAGCAGGAAGAATATTTGGAGAAGCAGCGGCACTTTTATATACAGCAGGAATGAGTGCCCCTAGTTTAAATTTTACAGCTAATATAACTTCAAAGGCTTTTCCGCTTAATTTAATGAGACCAGCAGAAACATTGGCAGTTTATATATGGAAAGTAAACTCAGAAGCTATGATACCTGATGCTGCTAGAGTAGCTAATGGAGCTTCAGCGGTTTTAATTATAATGGTTTTATTATTTAACATATTAGCTAGAGTAATAGGCAAAAAAATACACAAAATGTATACAGGAGATAATTAAGGAGGGAAAGGCATGGCAATTATTAAAACAGAGGAGCTAAATTTATATTATGGTAATGTAAAAGCTTTAAAAAATATAAATATAGATATAGAAAAAAATAAAGTTACTGCTTTAATAGGGCCTTCAGGATGTGGAAAATCCACATTTTTAAGAACTCTAAATAGAATGAATGATTTAATAGATTCTGTAAAAATAGAAGGTAGCGTATATTATGAGGAAAAAGATATATATAAAGACTATGATGTGATAGATCTTAGAAAGAAAATAGGAATGGTATTTCAAAATCCTAATCCTTTTCCTATGTCTATATATGATAATATAGCCTATGGCCCTAGAATTCATGGCATAAAAACTAAAGAAAAGTTAGATGAAATAGTAGAAAAAAGTTTAAAAGGAGCAGCCCTTTGGGAAGAGGTAAAGGATAGGCTTAAAAAAAATGCATTGGGGCTATCAGGAGGACAACAGCAAAGACTTTGTATAGCTAGAACATTAGCTGTAGAACCAAAAATATTGTTAATGGATGAACCAACTTCAGCACTAGACCCTATATCTACTCTTAAAATAGAAGAACTTATGAATGAGCTTAAAAATAAATATACGGTAATAATAGTAACACATAATATGCAACAAGCAGGAAGAATATCTGATAACACAGCATTTTTCTTAAATGGAGAGATAATAGAAGTAGGGAAAACTGAAGAATTATTTTATAAACCAAAAGATAAAAGGACGGAGGATTATATAACAGGTAGATTTGGTTAGAGTTAGTTAAATGAAAGGGGAAGAATAGATTGAGAAAGGTATTTGATAAAGAACTTTTAAAGCTTCATAATAGTATATTAAGAATGGGCAGTATTGTAGAAAAACAAATAAATACATGTATTCAGGCATTAGTAAAAAAAGATGAAAAATTAGCAGACGAAGTTATAAAAAATGATGATTTAGTAGATGATCTAGAAAAAGAAATAGAAGATGAATGTATAGTTCTTATAGCAAAAGAACAGCCTTTAGCTACAGATTTAAGAAAAATATTTACTACGCTAAAAATTGTTACGGATTTAGAAAGAATGGCAGATCATGCAGTGGATATAGCTAAAATAGCAAAAAAAATAAAAGATGAAGAGTATGTTAAGCCTTTAATAAAAATACCTAAAATGGCAGATTTAGTTCAAAATATGATAAAAGAATCTTTGGATTGTTATGTGAATGAAAATAAAGAAGGAGCTTATGAGGCTTGTACTTTAGATGATCAAATAGATTATATCTATAAAACTGCTTTTAAAGAGTCTATAGATACAATGATAGAAAGAAAAGAAAGTATAAATCAACTTACACAATTTTTATTTATTTGTAAATATTTAGAAAGAATAGCGGATCATGCCACTAATATATGTGAATGGACTATTTATTTAATAACAGGAGAACATATAGATATGAATGAATAAAACTTTAAAATAATAATATAGAAAATAATAGGCTAATTTTTAAAAATAATATATAATAAAAACATTATATTAAAAAGTTAATAAGATTTATTTAAATATATTCTGTAGCACTTCTAAGATAAAATGGAAAGTATGTATTTTAAAATGCTGAGCTTCCATAAATTCTATGAAGTGTTTTGTTTTTTTATATTATATATTTGTTTATAATGCTTAAAATAGTAAATAATATTATAAACAGAGCTCTTAGCTTCAGAGGGAGTTTGTTTATAACAATTACTTTTCAATATATGAATATTACTAAAAAGATAAAATTATTACTTTTCTATTTTTAAAATTGAATTTTAAGTTGTAAATTGACTAAATTACTATATTAATGTAATATAATTTAATGATAAATATAAAATTTGGAGTTGAAAAAATGAAAAAGGAAATACTAAAAGTAGAAAGAGGTAGTATAGCAGAGGAACTTGAAATAGAAAAGGGAGATTTTTTACTGTCTATAAATAATAAAGAAGTTAAAGACATTATTGACTATAAATTTTTAGTTTGTGATGAATACTTAGAAGTTGGGATAGAAAAAAGTAATGGGGAACTTTGGGAGCTTGAAATAGAAAAGGATTATGATGAGGATTTAGGGATAGAATTTAAGGCAGCCATACTAGATGTACCTCAAAGATGCCATAATAATTGTTTGTTTTGTTTTATAGATCAACTACCAAAGGGTATGAGAAAAACTCTTTATTTTAAAGATGACGATTCAAGATTATCTTTTCTTCAAGGAAATTTCCTTACTCTTACAAATATGAAGGATGAAGACATAGAAAGAATAATAAATTATAAAATAAGTCCTATAAATATATCTGTACATACCACAAATCCAGAACTTAGGGTTGAACTTTTAAATAATAGATTTGCAGGAAACATATATGAAAGAATGAAGAAATTAGCTGAGGGTGGTATAAAAATGAATTGTCAGGTGGTTTTATGCCCCGGGCTTAATAATGCAGAAGAACTAAAAAGAACCATAGAAGATTTATATGCTCTTTATCCTCAGGTAGAGAATTTAGCAGTAGTTCCTATAGGAGTTACAAAATTTAGGGAAGGCTTATATCAGTTTGAACTTTTTAATAAGGAAACTGCTAATAAAGAATTAGATATGGTAGAAGAATATCAAAATAAATTTATAAAGGAAATAGGAAAGCCATTTGTAAGACTATCTGATGAATTTTATGTTATAGCAGAAAGGGAAATTCCTAAAGAACAATTTTATGATGGATTTCATCAATTAGAAGATGGCGTAGGTGTTATAAGGATATTTAGGAATAATATAAAAAATAATATAAAAAAACTTTCAACCAAAGTTAAGGGGAGTTTTTCACTTATAACAGGACAATCTGCTTATAAAGAAATACTAGAGGCTAGTAGAATAATAAACAATTATAATAATGACATAGATATAGAAGTTATAAAAATAGATAATAATTTTTTTGGAAAGACCATTACTGTAGCTGGACTTATAACAGCCAAGGATATAATAGAACAAACACAGGAGAAAAATTTAGGAAAGTATGTTATAATTCCAGATGTAATGCTTAGAAAAGGATATGAATTAGCAGATATATCCGAACAAGTTTTCTTAGATGATGTAACACTAAAAGAATTAAGCAAAAGTTTAAAAAGAGAAATTTTAGTATGCGATTATACAGGAGAAGACTTAATAGATATAATAAACAAACATAGCAGGGAGGAATAAAAATGGGAAAACCTATAGTTGCAATAGTAGGAAGACCTAATGTAGGTAAATCTACACTATTCAATAAATTAGCAGGAAAAAGAATAGCTATAGTACAAGATACACCAGGAGTAACAAGGGATAGGATTTATGCAGAGGCTGAATGGCTAAATTACAAATTTACAATGATAGATACAGGTGGTATAGAACCAGAAAGCGAAGATATAATAATATCTCAAATGAGAAGACAGGCGCAAATAGCTATAGAAATGGCTAATGTAATAATATTTTTAGTAGATGGAAAAGAAGGATTAGCACCAGCAGACGAAGAAGTAGCACAAATGCTTAGAAAAAGTAAAAAACCTGTAGTACTAGTAGTAAATAAAATTGACAAACTAAAGGATGAAGATAATGCTTATGAGTTTTATAATTTGGGTATAGGAGATCCTGTAACTATATCCTCATCACAGGCGTTAGGTTTAGGTGATATGTTAGACAGAGTTGTAGAACATTTTAAAGATGATAAATCAGATGGAGAAGAGGATGAGAGAATAAATATAGCTTTTGTAGGTAAACCAAACGTAGGAAAATCCTCTCTTATAAATAAATTGCTAGGGGAAGAAAGACTTATAGTAAGTAATATTCCAGGAACTACAAGAGATTCTATAGACAGCTATGTAAATACAGATTTTGGTGAGTTTACTTTAATAGATACAGCAGGATTAAGACGTAAGAGTAAAGTGAAAGAAGAAATAGAAAGATACTCTGTAATAAGAACTTATGCATCTATAGAAAGAGCAGATGTATGTATCCTTATGATAGATGCTACAGAGGGAATATCTGAACAGGATCAAAAAATAATAGGATATGCTCATGATTTAAATAAGGCTATTTTAGTTATAGTTAATAAATGGGATTTAGTAGAAAAGGATGATAAGACTATGGATAAATTTAAAAAAGAGTTAAAAGTTAATTTATCCTTCATGGCTTATGCAAAATATTTATTTATATCTGCTAAAACAGGTCAAAGAGTTGTAAAAGTTTTACAAACTGCTAAAGAATGTTATGATAATTATACTAAGAGAGTAAAAACAGGGGTCTTAAATGATGTAATAAGTCAAGCTATTATGATGAAAGAACCTCCTATAGTAGGGACAAAAAGATTAAAAATTTACTACGTAACTCAGATAGGAACAAAACCACCAACTTTTGTTTTCTTTGTAAATGATCCAGCTTGTATACATTTCTCTTATCAAAGATATTTAGAAAATCAATTAAGAGAAAATTTTGATTTCCAGGGTACAGGAATAAAATTAGAATTTAGAGAAAGAAAAGAAAAATAAATTTAAGGATGTCCTATAGATAACTGCCACTAAAACAAAGAGTTTTAAGTGGCAGTGAATATATAGGAATTTTTAATATAAACCTATTTATTTAAATTAATTTTAAATATCAATTGAAAATAAAAATTAGGTTAATAATTAACTGGTGGAGAAAGGAAGGAATAAGATGGATTCAACAGTTTGTTTTTTAGGGGCAGGTAGTTTTGGAACAGCTTTAGCTGTGATGTTAGGTAAAAAAGGATTGAAAGTTAACATATGGCATAGAAAAAATAACATAATAGAGGATATAAATATCAAAAAAGAAAATATAAAATATTTACCTAAAGTAGTAATACCTGCGGGGATAAAAGCTTATAATGAAATAGAAAAAAGTATAGAGAAATGTGAATTTATAGTATTAGCAGTACCTTCTCATGTGATAAGACAGGTATGCAAAAAAATACAGCCTTTCATAAAAGAAAATCAAACAATAGTAAGTATAGCTAAAGGTATAGAAGAGGATACAGGGAAAAGATTATCTGAGGTTATAGAAGAAGAATTGCCTAATAATCCTATAGTAGTGTTGTCAGGGCCTAGTCATGCAGAAGAAGTGGCTCAAGATATACCTACTACGGTAGTTGTGTCTTCAAAGCATATGGATATAGCTAAAAAAGTTCAAGATCTTTTCATGACTAATAAATTTAGAGTGTATACCAATGATGATTTAATAGGGGTCGAAATAGGAGGAGCCGTTAAAAATATTATAGCTTTAGCCGCAGGTGTATCTGATGGTATAGGTTATGGGGATAACACAAAGGCAGCTTTAATGACAAGAGGTATGAGTGAAATAATAAGAATAGGTACAAAGCTTGGAGGTAAACAGGAAACATTTTCAGGTCTCACTGGTATGGGAGATTTAATAGTTACTTGCACAAGTATGCATAGTAGAAATAGAAGGGCTGGTATATTAATTGGTAAAGGTTATAGCACAGAAGAAGCAATAGAAGAGGTAGGTATGGTAGTAGAAGGGATAAAAGCTTGTAGAGCCTTTTATACATTAAAAGAAAAGCTAGATGTAGAAATGCCTATAACAGATACATTATATAAAGTTTTATTTGAAAATAAAGAACCCAATTATGGAGTTTATGAACTTATGACTAGAGATAAAAAAATGGAAATGGTTTAATATATCAGTTATAGATAAATCACTAATCTAAAGTTAGAAGATGTTTTCTAACTTTTAGATTAGTGATTTTTTATATTATCTTAAGAATAGCAACTGATGCTGGATCGGTAGTTCTTATAGTTCCAGGTATAGTAGCGGCTGAGACAATAGTTAAATTTTGAGTGTCAACATTCCTAATTTGGAGGAGAGCTGGAGCGGTGTTTACTTCAGTATCTACTATTCCTACTATTTCATTGTTTCCAGTTGCTCTATGAGCAGAACCTGGTACAGGAACATTATTTATGAAAACTTCAGCTATTCCATTGGATGTTGCTGTTAATATAGTATAAGATATTCTATAAATCCCTGGTTCATTTATAGTTATATTAGTGCTTGGAGGAGTGAAGCTATATAAGGAAATAGGATTTATTGGACCAGAATTATTATATGATACAGACTGATTAGTGCTAACAATCAAAGAAGTTGTAAGGTCTCTATAAACATATATGGTCCCAAGTTGGTTAATACCGGTAGTACCGGTAACACCTTGAGGTCCAGTAGTACCAGTAATGCCTTGAGGTCCAGTAGTACCAGTAATGCCTTGAGGTCCAGTAGGGCCAGGTGGGAAAGTGCATTTACCACAACTTGGTACTAATATCACTTTACACTTATTACTCAAATAAATCACCTTCTGTTTATATAATTATAGGTTTCTTAATGAAATTTAAACTTTTGGCATATGCTATATAATATAATATGATGATTTTTTTTTTTGATATAAAAACTAATTTAATCTGCTGTTCTAATCAAATCTCTACAATCTTGATAATAATATATTAATATTTTTTATTTTAAAATTAGATGAGTTGAAAAGAAGCAATTTTAATATAAAAAATAAAATAGAACAAAGAGTTAATTTGACATCTTAGTATAAGGTTTAGATAATTAATATAATTGTTAAATTAAACATAAAATGTATAAACTTATATTGTTAATAAGGAAGTATATTATCATCATCTAATTTAATTTATAATATGAAAGGGTAAGGATATAAATTAATATATAAAAAATTTTATAATGCTTTATTTTTAGGAATAAATGTTAGTAACTAGTAGTATATATATAATGTTAATATTATAATATTGGGGGGTATAATTTGGATAATTTTAATATATACAAAGATATCGCAGAAAGAACCCAAGGAGATATTTATGTAGGAGTAGTTGGACCTGTTAGAACAGGAAAATCTACTTTCATAAAAAAATTTATGGAAAAAATGGTTATACCAAAGATAGAAAATGCTTATAAAAAACAAAGGGCTAAAGATGAACTTCCTCAAAGTTCTTCAGGTAAAGCTATCCATACTACAGAACCAAAATTTGTACCTAATGAAGCTGTAGAAGTAAGTTTAGAAAATGATACTAAATTTAAAGTTAGAATGGTGGACTGTGTAGGTTATATTGTGAATGGAGCTCTAGGCTATATGGAGGAAGAGGATAAGCCTAAAATGGTTACAACACCATGGTATGATTATGAAATACCTTTTGAAGAGGCAGCAGAAATTGGAACTAAGAAGGTTATAAACGAACATTCTACCATAGGACTTTTAATTACCACAGATGGATCTATAACAGATATAGATAGAGAAAGCTATGTAGAAGTAGAAGAAAGGGTTGTAGAAGAGTTAAAATCTATAAACAAGCCTTTTATAATAGTTTTAAACTCATCACATCCATATGAACCGGAAACTATAGAGCTAAGAAAGAGTCTTGAAGAAAAGTATGATGTACCAGTACAAACTATGGATATTTTAAATATGAAAGAAGAAGATATGACTAATGTTTTCCAAAGAGTACTTAAAGAGTTCCCTATAAAAGAAGTAAATATAGATATGCCAGCTTGGATAGAAGAGTTAAAGCCGGAACATTGGTTAAAAGCTGATTTTATAAATGTAGTAAAAAATATGGCAAAGGAAATATATAAAGTACGTGACATAAAAAAATCTATGGAAAATCTATATGAATTTGAATTTTTAGATAATTCTACATTAAATGAGATGAATATGGGAGAAGGAACAGCTCGAATAGCTTTAAAGCCGAAAGAAGATCTGTTCTATAAAATAATAGGAGAAGTTTGTAATAGGGAAATAGAAAACGAAAATGATTTATTAAAAATAGTTGAAACTATGAATAAAGCAAAAATAGAATATGATAGAATAGCAGAGGCTCTGGAGGATGTAAAAGATACGGGGTATGGTTTGGTGGCACCACAACTTACAGAAATGAAATTAGAAGAGCCTGAAATAGTAAAACAAGGCAATAGATATGGAGTAAAATTAAAGGCTAGTGCACCTTCATTACATTTTATAAGGGCCGATATTGAAACAGAAGTATCCCCAATAATGGGAACAGAAAAGGAAAGCGAAGAAATGCTAAAATCTCTGTTAGAAGAATTTGAAACAGATCCATCAAAGATATGGCAAAGTAATATGTTTGGTAAATCTTTAGAAGTATTGGTTAAAGAGGGACTACAAAATAAATTATACAGAATGCCAGAGGATGTACAGGTTAAGATACAAAAAACTCTTCAAAAGATAATAAATGAGGGTAATGGAGGACTTATCTGTATCATATTATAAGGAAATTACGGCTTAAAAGGGGTTATACTATCCTTGGTTTAAAAAAGGGATATGTGGTTACAAAGGCAACTCACTTCAATAAGAGATTCTAAGTTGTTTTTGCTTAAAATATATGGTTCCAAATTATAACTGGCTGAACGATCGAACAATAATTTGGAACATACATATATTTTGCAAAAATAACTAAGAATCTCTAATTTTGTTCAAATGCCTTTTACACCACATATCCATTTTTTAAACCATTTGCGGTAGCAAACAAATTTAATAGTGGATAGGTTATGAATAAGTAATAGTTAAGATGGACTAGTTAATAAGTATATTAAACTATAAAAAACTCTATGAATTTTATCCATAACTCTTACTTCTTACGGTCTTTATAAATTCCAATTCAATTAGAATTGTTACGCCAATTATGTTTAATTAAACTTAAAATTTTTCACATAAAACTAAATACTAATTTTTATAGAAAGCCTCCGGCGCTATCGCTTTTTGAAGTCATCTATATTAAATTAAAATTTAATCTTATAATTTTTAAATCAATAATTAACTTAGCATAAATATTATAATTAAAGATTTTGTGTAGAGTAGCGGCACAAAATCATCCTTTTGTGAGTTTTCTTACAGTAGGAAATTATTATAACAACTTTTAAAGATATTAAAACAAGAAATACTTTTGGTCGATAGATAGCTATAAAATAAAGTATTCTAATTATTTTTCTAGATATCTATTTTCTCTAAAAGTATTTATTGTTTTAATTTTCAACCTTTAAAAGTCCTTACGTCGTAATTTCTTTAGTTAGTGACAGATGGAGTGTAAAAATGTATAATTAATTTTGGAACATTTTATATTAAAAATAAAAATTTTCAATATATTTTATTATAGAATTAAATAATAAAAATTTGATAATATTGTATAGATGGGGGGAAACTATGAAGATATGAAAAAAGTAGCAGTTGTTTTTAACGGAGGTACTATTTCCATGAAGGTAGACCCTAGAATAAAGGCTGCAGTACCAAGTTTATCTGGGGAAGAAATTATGGCGATGGTAACAGGCATAGAGGAATATGCTGAAATAGAGAACTATGAATTTTCTAATTATCCAAGTCCTTATATAACTCCTGAGCAAATGATGGATTTATCAAAGTATATAAAGAACATATTAGAAAGGGAAGATATTTGTGGAGTTGTAGTTACTCATGGTACAGATTCTTTAGAAGAAACAGCCTATCTTTTAGACTTAACTATAAAAACTCATAAGCCTGTAATCGTTACAGGAGCTATGAGAAGCAGTTCTGAATTAGGTTATGATGGGCCTGCTAATTTAGCAGCTTCAATTTGTACAGCCATATCTAAAGAGGCCATAGGTAAAGGTGTTTTAGTTTGCTTAAATGATGAATTAAATTGTGCTAGCGAGGTTACAAAGTCTAATTCTACTGCATTAAATACTTTTAAGAGTCCTATATTTGGACCTATAGGCATAGTAGATAATAATCAAGTAATATTTTATAGAGAAAGATTAAAAAAGCAACACATAGAAATAAATAAAATAGAAAGCAATGTAGCACTTATAAAGTGTGTATCAGGTATAGATTCAAGTTTTATAGATTTTTGTTTAGATAGAGATTATAAAGGTTTGGTAATAGAGGCCATGGGTAGAGGTAATGTGCCTCCTAATATGGTTCCTGGTATAAAAAGAGCCATAGATAAAAACATACCAGTAGTGTTAGTTTCAAGATGTTACGAAGGTAGAGTATTAGATACCTATGGTTACGAAGGAGGAGGAAAACAATTAAGAAAAATGGGAGTAATATTTGGAGACAGTCTTCCAGGACAAAAGGCAAGGATAAAGTTGGCTTTAGCTTTAACAAAATCAAATTATGATGTAGAAAGAATAAGGCAAATATTCGAAGATGGCCTTTATAAATATACTACTAAATAAATTAAGATACTAAAAATATAATTATTTTAATAATTATAAAAATATAGTGTTATAATAATGTAAAAAGAATGAATTATGTTATAATTTCATTTGTAAAACAGAGTATTTTAAAGTAAAATAGAGATTATGTTGTAAGTATCCTTTAGTTTATGTATAATTATCATATCTGGCTGTTTGTGGAAGGATGAAGAATATGGTTAAAAGTATGACGGGTTTTGGTAGAGGTTTCTTAGAACAGGATAAAAAAAGTTTTACTGTAGAAATGAAAAGTGTAAACCATAGATATTGTGATATAAACATAAGAATGCCTAAAGCATTTATGGCTTTAGAGGAAAAAATGAGAGCTGCAATACAAGAAAAAGTACATAGAGGTAAAATTGATGTTTATATAACAGTAAATACATATGATAAAGATGATGTAGAACTTATATACAATGAAACCTTATCAGACAATTATTATGAATGTTTAAAAAAGATAAGTGAAAGATATGATGTTAAAAACGACATATCTGTATCTTTAATAGGAAGATTCCCAGAAGTAATAACTGTAAAACAAAAAGAAGAGGACTTAGAAGAAGTTTGGAAAAGTTTAAGTACTCCGCTAAAGGAAGCGGTAGATGCTTTAGTATCTATGAGAGAAAGGGAGGGTAGTAAATTATATAAAGATATAAATATAAAATGTGTTGAAATAAAAAAAATGCTTGATAGAATAGAGGAAAAAGCACCAAAAGTAGTGAATGAATATAATAAAAAAATTCATGAAAGAGTAAGTGAGCTTTTATCCCAATCAGAAATTGATGAAAATAGAATAGCTATGGAAGTGGCATTATTTGTTGATAAGTCTTCTGTAGATGAAGAAATAGTTAGATTAAACAGTCACATAAATCAAGTATCAGAAACCCTTAATTTAAAAGAACCTGTAGGAAGAAAATTAGATTTTATAGTCCAAGAGATGAATAGAGAAGCAAATACTATAGCTTCTAAATCTACAGACCTTGAAATAGTTAATTTAGTATTAAATATAAAAAATTATATAGAAAAAATTAGAGAACAAATTCAAAATATAGAATAATTAGGAGGATTTTTAATGGCAATAAAATTAATAAACATAGGATTTGGTAATATAGTTTCAGCCAACAGATTAGTGGCAATAGTAAGCCCAGAATCAGCACCTATAAAAAGAATAATACAAGAAGCAAGAGATAGAGGTATGCTTATAGATGCAACTTATGGAAGAAGAACAAGAGCAGTCATAATAACTGATAGTGATCATGTTATTTTATCAGCAGTTCAGCCGGAAACAGTAGCTCATAGATTAGCTTCTAAAGCAGAAGAAGAAGAGATAAATGAGGGAGAAGAGTAATGGCTAAAAAAGGACTTCTTATAGTTATTTCTGGACCATCTGGTGCAGGAAAGGGAACTATATGCAAAGAACTTTTAAAAAAGGAAGACCTATGGGTATCCGTGTCTGCCACCACTAGATCTCCTAGAAAGGGAGAGGAAAATGGAGTACATTATTTTTTCTTAAATAAAGATGAATTTAATAAAAGAATAGAAAAAGATGATTTTTTAGAATATGCTAAAGTTCATCAAAATTTATATGGAACTCCAAAATCTAGTGTTTTAGAAAAGATTAATAATGGTAATAATGTAATATTAGAAATAGATATTCAAGGAGCTTTAAAAGTAAAAGAAACTTATCCAGAAGGAATATTTATATTTATATTGCCTCCTTCTATGGAAGAATTAAAAAATAGAATAATAAATAGAGGTAGTGAAACAGCAGAAACTCTAATGATAAGATTTAAAGCTGCTTACAAAGAAATAAATTATGTATCAAAATATAATTATGCAGTAGTAAATGATACAGTGGAGGACGCAGTTAATAAGGTCAGAAGTATTATATTAGCGGAAAGCTGTAGAGTTGATAGAATGAAGGATACAATATTAGCATCAAAGGAGGAATTTATTCATGAGCAATTCTATGATTAATCCATCAATAGTAAATTTATTAGAAAAGGTTGATGACAGATATTCATTAGTAACTATAACATCTAAAAGATCAAGACAATTAATAGATGGAGCAAAACCACTTGTAGATATAGATTCAACTAAACCTGTTACAGTAGCAATAAATGAAATACATGAAGGAAAAATAACTTATAAAACAGTTAAAGAAGGAATAAAATAAAATGAATAAAAAATGTGTAGTATTAGGTGTAACAGGGGGAATAGCTAGTTATAAAGCTCTAGATATAGTAAGTAAATTAAAAAAGCTAAATTATGATGTAAATGTAATAATGACAAAGTCTGCCCTACAGTTTATACACCCACTACCTTTTCAAAGTTTAAGTGGTAATATGGTTTCGAAGGATATGTTTGAAGAACCAAAGGCCTTTGAAATACAACATATATCCTTAGCTAAAAAGGCAGATATGATATTGGTAGCTCCTGCTACAGCTAATATTATTGGTAAGGTAGCTAATGGTATAGCTGATGATATGTTATCTACTACTATAATGGCAGCTACTTGTCCTGTAGTATTTGTACCAGCTATGAATACAAACATGTATAAAAATCCTATAGTAAAAAATAATATAGAAAAACTAAAAGGTTTTGGTTATGAATTTATTAACCCTATATCAGGAAGATTAGCCTGTGGAGATGTAGGGGAAGGTAAAATGGCTGATACTGAAGATATACTAGAAATAGCAGATAGTATGCTTTATCCTATAAAAGATTTAATGGGAAAAAATGTATTAGTTACTGCAGGTCCTACCCTAGCACCTATAGATCCAGTAAGATATATAACAAATAAATCTTCTGGAAAAATGGGATATTCTATAGCAAAGGAAGCTAGAGATAGGGGCGCAAAGGTTACATTAGTATCTGGTCCTACAAACTTAAGAACACCTTTAGGAGTGGAGATAATAAAAATTAATACAAATGAAGATATGCTTAAGGCTGTTAAAGATAATTTTAAAAATCAGCACATAGTTATAAAATCTGCAGCTGTGGCAGATTATAAGCCTAAAGAATATAAAGAGCATAAAATAAAAAAAACTGGTGATGATTTAAATTTAGCACTAATAAGAGATAAAGATATTTTAAAAGAATTAGGACTAATAAAAGAAAATCAAATATTGGTAGGCTTTGCAGCAGAAAGTAAAGATCTTTTAGATAACGCTAAATCTAAATTGGAGAAGAAAAATCTAGATTTTATAGTAGCAAATAATATATTGTCTAAAGAAGCAGGGTTTGCATCGGAGGATAATTTGGTTACAATAATATCTAGAGATGGACATATTAAAAATTTAGAAAAAATGTCTAAAAGAGAAGTAGCTAAAGAGATATTTGATACTATATTAAATAAAAAATAATATGAAAATAAAAAAGAGGCAATAACCTTATAAGTTAAGCCTCTTTTATTTAGCGGATAAACAGAGTTTTGGGCTTTAGAGGTGAAGCTTATTAACAGAATTCTTAGGAGTTTTACTCCTTAGAAGTCGTTATCCTTTAGGAGAAATCGTTATCCAGGGACGCACCTGATCTTTATTCCCACTTTGAAAAAAAGCAGAGAGTCCAAATCTTTGATTTGGTGCGAATCACTTTCACAGAGTGACATGGGAGTATTAGAATGGGTAGTCATCGGATAAAATGATGTCTAATCAATAGTATAGAGTTTTAAATCTATGTTGTGTTTACAAATTCTTATCTAAAGGATAAAAAAATTTCCTTAAAAGGGTGATAAAGTGTTTAAATATGCAGGTATTATAGTAAATAATTCTTCTATAAAATTGGATAAATTATTTACTTATTCTATTCCAGAGGAATTAAATAAAAAAATAAAAATAGGACATAGAGTAAAAGTTCCCTTTAGTAAAGGCAATAAAAAAATAGATGGTTTCGTTTTAAAACTATATGAAAATTATAAAGATGAAGATAAAGTTTCTATAAAGGCTATAAGCAATATATGTGAAGAGAATCCTTTATTAGATTTAAATAGAATAAAGCTTGTAGAACAAATGAAGGAAAAATATCTTTGTACATATTTAGAAGCCATAAAAGTATTAGTACCACCAGGTATTACAAAGGGAAACAAAGAAAAAAAAGAAAACTTTATATTTATATATAAAGATTTAGAGGGTAAATATTTAAAAGAAAATTATGAACAAATATATGATTTTGTAAAATTAAATGATGGAGTTTATAATAAAAATATATTAAATAAAAAATTTGGATTTTCCTTATCATCTATAAATACATTAATAAAACATGGATTTTTAATTCAAAAGAACCAAGTAGTAAATAGATATAATGAAAAAATGTATAGAAATTATGACGAGAAGATACTAAATGGAGACCAAAGTTTAGCTCTTTATAGAATTTTAAACTCCAATAGAAAATTATTTTTAATACATGGTGTTACAGGTAGTGGAAAAACAGAGATATACATGCACTTAGTAAAGAAATTAATGGAAAAAGATAAGGACTCTATAATTTTAGTACCAGAAATATCATTAACTCCTCAAATGGTGGAAAGATTCAAAGGTAGATTTGGAAAAAATATAGCTGTATTTCATAGTAAACTCTCTGATGGTGAAAGATTTGATGAATGGATGAGAGTAAAAAGGGGAGAAGTTAAAGTAGCTATAGGAGCAAGATCTGCAGTGTTTTTACCTTTTAAAAACTTAGGATCTATCATAATAGATGAAGAACATGAAAGTAGCTATAAATCTGATAGTAATCCTAAATATAACGCTAGAGATATAGCAGAACTTAGATGCATGAATGAAGGCTGTAAGATTATTTTAGGATCAGCTACACCATCTTTAGAAACTTATTATAAAAGTAAAAATAAAATAATAGATTTAATTAGCATAAAAGAAAGAATAGAAGGGGCGTCTATGCCAGAGGTTAAAATAGTTGATATGAGAGAAGAACTTATGTCAGGCAATAAATCTATATTTAGCAAGGAACTATTTGAAGATATAAGCACAAGATTAGAAAAAAAAGAGCAAATAATATTATTTTTAAATAGAAGAGGCTTTTCTACATTTGTATCCTGTAGAGAATGTGGGTATGTTTTTAAATGTAAAAATTGTGATATTTCTTTAACTTATCATAATAGGGATAGTAGCTTAAGGTGTCATTATTGTGGAGCAAGTATGAGAATACCAAAACAATGTCCTAAATGTAATAGTAAATATGTAAAATATTTTGGAGCAGGAACAGAAAAAGTGGAAAAAGCCATAAAAAAATATTTCCCTGAAGTTCAAACTTTAAGAATGGATTTAGATACTACAAGGACTAAGAATTCTTATGAAAATATTTATAATACTTTTAAAAAGGGTGAAGCTGATATATTAATTGGAACTCAAATGATAGCAAAGGGATTAGATTTTGAAAATGTAACTTTAGTTGGAGTTTTAGCAGCAGATATGTCTTTAAATTTACCAGACTATAGATCAGGGGAAAAAACTTTTCAACTTATAACTCAAGTTTCAGGAAGAGCAGGAAGAGGAAAAAAAGCAGGAAAAGTTTTAATTCAAAGTTATAATCCAGAAAATTATAGTATAACTTCTGCGGCTAAAAGTGATTATGAGGGATTTTATAATAAAGAGATAAAAATAAGAAAAGATATGAATTATCCTCCCTTTTCAAAAATATTGCTTATAAATTTAAGTAGTAAATATGAGAATAAATTAATAAAAAATACACATAAAATTGGTATAATATTAAAGAATATTGTAGCTAAATATGATAACTTAAATATGTTAGGACCTTGTCCTAGTCCATTATCTAAAATAAAAGAGATGTATAGATGGCAAATAATATTAAAAGGAAATGTGACGGGGGATATAATGAAAGAAATACAAAAAATAGTTTATACTTCATTGGAACAAGTTTATAATGATATAAGAGTAAGTATAGATATAAATCCTAACAGTTTGTTATAATTTTTAAATTTAGGAGGTAGTAAAAATGGCAATAAGAAATATAAGAAAATATGGGGATGAATTATTAAGAAAGAAAAGTAGGAAAGTAGAAAAGATTGATGATAGAATTTTAACTCTTTTAGAGGATATGGCAGAAACTATGTACAGCGCAGAGGGTGTGGGACTTGCGGCACCTCAAGTAGGAATATTAAAAAGAGTGGTAGTTATAGATGTGGGAGAAGGATTAATAAAACTTATAAACCCAGAAATAATAGAGACAGAAGGAAGCCAGAAAGATGTAGAAGGATGTTTAAGCGTTCCTGGTGAGCAAGGGGAAGTAGAAAGACCATATAAAGTTAAAGTTAAAGCTTTAAATGAAAAAGGAGAAGAAATAGTATTAGAAGGAGAAGAATTATTAGCTAGAGCCTTTTGCCATGAAATAGATCATTTAGATGGAGTCTTATTTGTAGATAAGGTAATAAACGGATAGGAAGGAGAAAATCAATTTGAAAGATACAACTATAGTTTTTATGGGTACGCCAGATTTTGCTGTACCATCTTTAAAAAAATTAATAGAGGAATTTAAAGTAAAGGCAGTATTCACACAACCGGATAGACCAAAAGGAAGAGGGAAAAAATTGGCTATGTCAGCGGTTAAAGAAGTAGCTTTAGAAAATAGTATAGAGGTGTATCAGCCAATAAAATTAAAAAATGATGAAATCTGCATAAAAAAGTTGAAAGAAATAAATCCAGATTTTATAATAGTAGTAGCTTTTGGACAAATACTATCAAAGGAAGTTTTAGATATACCAAAGTATGGATGCATTAATTTACACGCTTCTCTACTTCCTAAATATAGAGGAGCAGCCCCTATAAATTGGGCAATAATAAAGGGAGAAAAGGAATCTGGAAACACTACTATGTTTATGGATGAAGGTTTAGATACAGGTGATATGCTTTTAAAAAATACAGTTAAAATAGAAGACGATATGACCGCAGGTGAGCTTCATGATATATTAATGGAAAGTGGTTCAGAACTTTTAGTAGCTACTATAAAGGGATTAAAAGAAGGAACTATAAAAAGAGAAAAACAAAAAGCTGAGGATATTATATATGCTTCTATGCTAAATAAACAAATGGCTAAAATAGATTGGAATAAAACTTCTAAAGAAATAAATTTGCTTATAAGAGGTTTAAATCCATGGCCAGTTGCATATACTCAATATAAAAATGAAATTATGAAAATTTATAGTAGCAGCATATTGAAGGAGAGTTCAAATAAAAATCCAGGTACTATATTAAATGTATCAAAGGAAGATATTAAAGTAGTTACTGGGGATGGAGTTTTATCTATTACAACTGTACAATTTCCTGGGAAAAAGCCTATGAAAGTAGAAGAATATATAAAGGGACATACTATAGAAGAAGGATTAGTACTAGGAGAATAGAAGAAGAATTTTTTATTTATGTTTAAAATATTTAGTAAAGTTTAAACTAGATATAACTTATTTTTTATTTTATAATTAGTTAGTATTAAATAAAAATAAAGGGAAGACCTAAATAAATTTAAGATTAAATTCACTATATATTTGTGTAAAAGATATGAATAGTAGTTATTTTAACTAAGATAATTGATAATTAGGTATTGGAGTTTAAAGATAGAGAGCAAAATGATATTGGAGTATATTTAAGGCTGTAATAAGAGGATATAGGATGAAATGAAAGGAGGTGAACTTTAGTAGGAGAGTATTGATAGAATATTTTCTTACTAAAGATAATAATATGTTTTATTATGATAGTACATTTTTGATATTGATTCCTGCTATGCTCATAGCGGCTTGGGCCCAATTAAAAGTATCTTCATCTTTTGATAGATACTCAAGGGTTTCAACAGCTAAGGGATATACAGGAGCTCAAGTAGCCAGAATGCTTTTGGATTCTAAAGGACTTTATAATGTACCTGTAGAACTTATACCAGGAAAGCTTTCTGATCATTATGATCCTAGTAAAAGAGTTATGAGACTTTCAAAGGATGTATATTATGGAAGTTCAGTGGCATCTATTGGAGTGGCAGCTCACGAAACAGGTCATGCTATACAGCATTTAGAAAGTTATTCTCCCCTTGTAATAAGAAATACTATAGTTCCTATAGTAAATATTAGTTCCCAAGCTTCTTGGATATTGTTTTTTATAGGTATATTAATGGGAGCTTCTAGTCTTACAAGAATAGGAATAATTCTTTTTTCTGCAGTAGTTTTATTTCAGCTTATAACATTACCTGTAGAATTCGATGCTTCCAAAAGAGCATTGGTTTTATTAGAAAACAAAGGTATACTATATAAGGAAGAAGTAAATGGAGCAAAGAAAGTTTTAAGTGCGGCTGCGATGACGTATGTAGCAGCGGCATTGACAGCTATATCACAACTATTAAGACTTATAGTTTTAAGTAATAGACGAAATGATTAAAAGAAAGGTTAAAGGATATAATGGATAATGCAAGAGAAGTAGCTTTGGATGTATTAAAGGCTGTATTATATGAAGGTGCTTATTCAAATATAGTTTTAAATAAAAAACTAAATAAAAGTAATTTAAAGGATAATGACAAGGCCTTAATTACTGAAATAGTTTATGGGACATTAAAATATAAGGAAACTTTAGATATTATAATACAAAGTTATTTAAGGAATCCTATTAAAACTATGGACAAAAATATAGCTAATATATTAAGGATAACTATATATCAAATAAGATATTTAGATAAAATACCTTCCTTTGCTGCAGTAAATGAAGCAGTAGAGATGTCAAAAAAAATATCTATAAAATATTCAAAGTTAGTAAATGGAGTTTTAAGAAATTATATAAGAACTTACAAAAATAAAAAATTTTACAATGATAGAAATAACTTAGAAAAATTTAGTTTTATATATTCCTATCCTAAATGGCTTATAAAAATATTTATAAGCCAATATGGTATAGAAATAGCAGAAAAAATATTAAAAGGATTAAATGAAAGACCTAATATAACCGTTAGAGTCAATAATCTAAAAATAGATTATGATGAAGCCTTCGAAAAATTAGGTGAATATGGTTATAATATAGAAGAAGGATATATATGTCCAGAAGCTATACAAATAATTAAAGGTAAAAACATAGAAAAAAATCCTCTATTTATAGAAGGGGATATTACTGTACAGGATGAAAGTGCAATGCTAGTAGCGCCTTCTATGGAACTTACTGAAGAAAGTATAGTTTTAGATTTATGTAGTGCTCCAGGAGGCAAAACCACCCATATTTCAGAAATTATAAATAATAAAAGTAAAATATATGCCTATGATGTACATGAAAATAAGTTGTCTTTAATAGAAGATAATGCTAAGAGATTAGGTGCCAACAATATAGAAACCAATGTAAGTGATGCATCTATTTTTAATAAGAAGTTAAAAGAAAAGGCTGACAGAGTTCTTATTGATGTACCTTGTTCTGGATTAGGCATAATAAGAAAGAAACCAGAAATAAAATGGACTAAAAATGAAAAAGAGATTAGAAATATTATAGATATACAAAGGAAAATAATGAATAATGGAGCTTCTTATTTGAAAGAAGGAGGTATACTTTTATATTCTACCTGTACTTTAAATAAAGAAGAAAATGAAGAAAATATAAATTGGTTTTTAAAAAAACATAAAAATTTTAAAATAGAACCCTTATATTATGGAGATGTAGACAATATAATATATCATAAAGAAGGATTTGTATCCATATTGCCTAATGATAAAATGGACGGTTTTTTTATAGCTAAATTGAAGAAATGTTAGTAGGTGTTAAAATGGAAAACATATTAGATTTAACATTAGAAGAGTTAGAAGAGTGGTTAATTTCTAAAGAAGAAAAGGCATTTAGAGCAAAACAGATTTTTAATTGGATTTATGATAAACTTATTTTTGATTTTAATAATATGAAAAACATACCTGAGAAAACTAAGAATGTGCTTTCTGATAATTTTTATATTGGTGTACCAAAAGTAGTTGAAAAATTAATATCACAGGATAAAAGCACCTATAAGTTTTTATTTGAGTATAAGGATGGAAATATAATAGAATCTGTGGTGATGAAATATAAACATGGAAATTCTATTTGTGTATCTACTCAAGTTGGATGTAGAATGGGGTGTAAATTTTGTGCATCTACTTTAGATGGTGTTATAAGAAATCTAACTAGTGGAGAAATATTATCTCAAATAATGGCAGCACAAAAAGAAATAGGTGAAAGAATCTCTAATGTGGTTTTAATGGGAAGTGGAGAACCTTTAGATAATTTCGGAAATGTAACTAAATTTTTAGATTTGGTTACATCTGAAAGTACACTAAATATAGGACAAAGACATATAACCCTATCTACTTGTGGTATAGTACCTAAAATGAAAGAATTAGCAGATAAAAATTATAATATAACTTTAGCTATATCTTTGCATTCACCAGAGGATTTATTAAGAAAAGAAATGATGCCCATAGCTAATAAATATTCTATAAAAGAGCTTATGGAAGCTTGTGATTATTATATAAATAAAACTAATAGAAGAATAACTTTTGAATATGCATTAGTAAAGGGGAAAAATGATTCTATAAAAGAAGCTAAAAAATTAAGTTCGCTGTTAAGAAGAAAGCTTTGTCATGTTAACTTAATTCCTGTAAATGAAATAAAAGAAAATAGCTATGAAAAGTCTACATCAAAAAATATAGAATCCTTTGGTAATATTTTAAAAGAAAATGGAATAGAAACAACTATAAGAAGAGAAATGGGAGCAGATATAAATGCTGCCTGTGGACAACTAAGAAGAAGTTATGTTTCAAAATAGCGCAAAGGGGTGGAAAATATGTTGGGGATACTATCTGATATAGGTAATGTTAGAGAAATAAATGAAGACTTTGTAGATTATTATGAAGGAGACCGATTTAAAATATATATAGTAGCAGATGGAATGGGAGGTCACAATGCAGGAGAAGTAGCTAGTAAATTAGCAGTAGAAGAAACTATAGATTATGTGAAATATTATGAAGATTTAAAAGATATGAAAACTTTACTTATAGATGCTATAGAATATGCTAATACAAAGATTTATAACTATGCAAAAGAAAAGGAAAAATTTAAAGGCATGGGAACTACTATAACCTGCTGTATATTGGATAATAATGGAAATATGATTGTAGCTAATGTTGGAGACAGTTCTTGTTATATATTAGCTAAAGGTGGAGTAAAAAAAATAACAAAGGACCATTCCTATGTACAACAATTATTAGATGAAGGAACAATAACAAAGGAAGAGGCAAACACTCACCCTAATAAAAATGTGATTACTAGGGCATTAGGTACAAATTTATCTGTACAAGTGGACACTTTTAATATAAAATTAAATGAAGTTTGTAAGGTGCTACTTTGTACAGATGGATTAACTAATTATGCTAATGAACAGGAAATGTGTGATATATTATTAAGAAATGAAAAAAACAATGAAGAAACCTGTAAGCAGTTAGTGGAACTTAGCAAGTTAAAGGGTGGTAAAGATAACATATCCGTTATTTTGTTTGAAGGAGAGTGTGAATATGATAGGAACCAAATTAGGTAATAGGTATGAACTTCTTGAAAAAGTTGGAGAAGGTGGTATGGCTATAGTTTATAAAGCTAAATGCCATTACTTAAATAGATTTGTTGCAATAAAGATATTAAAAGATCAATTTTGTAGCGACAAAGAATTTGTAGAAAAATTTAAAAGAGAAGCAACTTCAGTAGCAAGTTTATCAGATAATAATATAGTAAATATTTATGATGTAGGTTCTGAAAATAATATACATTATATAGTTATGGAATATGTAGATGGTAAAACTTTAAAAGAATTAATAGTGGAAAAAGGGAAAATAGAACCTAAGGAAACTGTTAGAATATCAAAACAAATAGCTAGTGCTTTAGTTTGTGCTCATAGAAACAATATTATACATAGAGATATAAAGCCACACAATATATTAGTTACAAAAGAAGGCATTATTAAGGTTACTGATTTTGGAATAGCTAAGGCGTCAAATTCAGCTACTATAACTAATTCTAGTAAAGTAATGGGATCAGCTCATTATTTTTCACCTGAACAAGCTAAGGGGAGTTTTGTGGATTCAAGAACAGATATATATTCTTTAGGTATAGTAATGTATGAGATGCTTGTAGGAAAAGTTCCCTTCGATGGAGAAAGCCCTGTATCTGTAGCAGTAAAACATATACAAAATGAAGTGGTAGCTCCAAAAGAAATAGATGATAAAATACCAGAGAGCGTAAATAGTTTAGTGCTAAAGTGTTTGGAAAAAAACCCTATAAAAAGATACCAAACTATAAAAAGCTTAGAAGAAGATTTAGCCAGAATAGAAAATAATGAAAGTATATTAAATGGATCTAGTAATATGTCAGAAAACGATGTTACTAGAGTAATGGACACAGCGGTTATAAATGACAAAATAAAAGAAATGGCTCAAAATGATGAATATGAAGATGATGATGAGGAATATGAAGATGATGAGTATGAAGATGAAGAGGATGAAATAGAGGATAAAAAGAAAAGAAGTAATAAGGGTAAAACAAATAAAAAATTAATATTAGGAATAGCTATGGCAGTTTTATTTTTAGTTGTAGGATCTGTATCTGCATATTTGGCCTTCAATAAATCAGGAGGGAAAAAGGTAGAAGTTCCTAATGTAGTAGGACTTACTAAAGAAGAAGCAGAAAAAGTATTAAGAGAGAAAAAATTAAAATTAGTAGTGGCTCAAAAGGTTAAAAGTGATAAAAAAGAAGGAACTATAATAGAATCTTATCCAAAATCCGGTGAAAAGGTAGCGGAAAATTCCGAAGTAAGAGTTAGTATAAGTTCTGGAAATGTAGTAGTTGTGCCTAATTTAAAGGGAATGGAATTAGATGCTGCTAAAAAAGCAATACAAGATCTTAAATTAAAAATAGGGAATGTAAAATATGAATTTAATGACAATGTAGCTGCTGGAAAAGTAATAAGTCAAACTCCAGATGTAGATGCAGAATTAAAAGAAGGAGAAGAAATTAGTTTAGTTATAAGTAATGGTCCAGAAGTTAAATACTCAACAGTACCTAACTTAATAGGAAAATCTATAGATGGAGCTCAAAATGCTTTAGCTAATGCAGGATTATCTATGGGAGGTTCAAAGGCTATTATTACAGAAGATCAATCCTTAGATGGCCAAGTGGCATCACAAAGTATAGGTGCAGGACAAAGCATAAAACAAGGTTCTTCCGTAAGTATATCCTATTACAAATACAAAAAACCAAAACCAGAACCAAAACCAGAACCAGAAAATAATAACAACAATAATACCAACAACAACAACAATAATAATAACAACAATAATAATAACAATAATAATAACAATAATAATAACAACAATAATAATAACGAGAATAATAACGAGAATAATAACGAGAATAATAATGAAAATAATAATGAAAATAATAATGAACAAAACAAAACACCAGAAAAACCAAAGGATCAAAAAAAATAGATTGTTAATGATAGGAAAAATATGAATAATGTTTTTAAAATCATATAGTTTTTACATTAAAAATTATTTAAAAATATAGATACTCCATCTTTTATTAGATGGAGTGCTATAGTATATTTTTATAACATAAAATCAATTCTAAACTTCTTGATGCAGAATAGGGAGGTAGCATGAAAGAAACTATAAAAGGAACTATAATAAAAGGTATAGGTGGATTTTATTATATTAAATTGGATGATAGTGAAGAAATTATAGAATGTAAGGCAAGGGGTAAGTTCAGACATACTGAACTTACCCCTATGATTGGTGATTATGTAGAAATAAGTATAGACAAAAATAATAAGGGTGCCATAGAGAAGATATATGATAGAAAAAGTGAATTATTTAGACCAGCCGTTGCAAATGTAACTCAAGCTTTAGTGGTATTCTCTTTTAAAAATCCTGATATAAACATAGATCTTTTAAATAAATTTTTACTTTTGTGTGAATACAATAATTTGAAAGCTATAGTATGTTTTAATAAGATGGATTTAGTAAATAAAGAAGACTATAAAGATATTATTTTCATGATAGAACAAGCAGGGTATGATATAATATTTTTAAATGCTAAAGAAGAGAAAAATATGGATATAATTAAAAAATTAATAAAGGATAATGTAACTGTATTTTGTGGACCTTCTGGTGTAGGAAAATCTACTATGTTAAATAAAATTATAGGGAAGGAAACTATGCTAACAGGAAATATAAGCGAAAAATTAAAGCGAGGAAAACATACTACTCGTCACAGTGAGCTTATATATGTAGACGAAGGATTATTAGTGGATACTCCTGGATTTTCTTCTTTAGATATAAGTTTTATGGAAAAAGAAAATTTATTACATTGTATTCCAGAATTTCGTGATTTTATAGGAGAATGTAAATTTACAGGATGTCTTCATTATAGAGAGCCTAATTGTGTAGTTAAAAAAGCAGTAGAAGAAGGCCATATAAACAAAAATAGATATGACTTTTATATAAAAACTTTAGAAGAAATTATGAATAGGAGGAAGAAAAAATGGTAAAAATAGCGCCATCAATACTTTCAGCAGATTTTTCTAAACTAGGAGAGGACATAAAAAATCTAGATAAATATGGGGCAGATGTTATACATATAGATGTAATGGATGGTAGATTTGTTCCTAACATTTCTTTTGGAATCCCAATAATTAAAAGTATAAGAAATTTAACGAATAAACCTTTTGATGTGCATCTTATGATAGAAGAACCTTCTAAATATATAGAAGATTTTGCAAAGGCAGGAGCAGATATAATCTCAGTTCACTATGAAGCAGATAAACATATAGACAGAACAATAAATTATATAAAAAGTTTTGGAATAAAGGCAGCGGTGGCTTTAAATCCAGGTACACCTGTAAGTTGTATTAAGGATTTAATTCCTTCTTTAGATATGGTGCTTATTATGTCTGTAAATCCAGGTTATGGAGGACAAAAATATATTAAATATGCTTCAGAAAAAATAAAGGAAGTTAAGGCTTTAAGTGAAAAATATAATAAGGAATTAATAATAGAAGTGGACGGAGGAGTTACTAAAGATAATATAAAAGAAGTAGCAGATTGTGGTGCTAATCTTTTAGTAGCAGGTTCAGCAGTATTTAAAAATGGGGAAATAGAAAAAAATATAAAGGTGTTAAGAGAGGCATTATAAAATGAAGGTAATAATAATAGCAGGGGGGAAGGCACCTTCTAAAGAACTTTTGAAACAAGAAATGAAAGATTGTTCTTATATAATATGTGCGGATAGCGGTGCTAATTGCCTTTATGAATATGGTATAACACCTGATTTTATATTAGGAGATATGGATTCCATAGATAAAAAAACGTTTTCTTATTTTAAAAAAAAGGGAGTGTATATGGACAAATATCCAAAGGATAAAGATTTTACAGATGGGTTGGTAGCTTTAAATAAGGCTATAGATCTTAAAGCGGATACTATAGCTTTATTAGGGTGTATAGGCAATAGAATAGATCATATATTAGGAAATTTAGGATTTTTAGAAATATGTTTAAAAAATAATATAAAAGCCTATATAAAGGATGAAAATAATGAAATATTTTTAACAGATAAAAATATTTCATTAAAACCTAGAAAATCAAATTATTTTTCATTACAGGCTTATGGTTCTAATGTGGAAGGAGTTACACTTTTTAATGCTAAATTTCCATTAGAAAACTATACATTAAAAATGGGAGATACCTTAACAACTTCAAATGAATTTACGGATAAAGAATTACATATACACATTAAGAGTGGAACGTTAATTGTTATTATAAGCAAAGATAGTGATGATTAAAGTTTAGCATGAATTTGTAACAAATTTTACTTCAAACTAAAATTATTTGATGATGGCTATATGATAAGTTTTATCAATGAAATGAATTTTATATTGTTAGAAAAAAAGTATATATTTTTAAAAATTCTATACAAAAATAAAATTAGGGTGTCTTAAAATAGACTTGATTTTAATATAGTAAAGATAAAAAATACACGTAATAAACCATACGAGCAAATTTTGCAATTTTTTAGTAAAATGAATTGGTTTATGAGTGTGTTTTTTTATATTTGAGGCGCTAAAATTAAATCTAAGGTATGAATTTTTTAATATTCACATTCTTGAATAGGTTTGCATATTATAGTATATAAGCTATAGGAGGGCATATATGTATGGGAAGAAAAAGTAACAAAAAATTAGGAATTATAGTTGGTTCTATTGGACTTGGAATAGTTGTTACTATTATAGTACCTATATGGGGATGGCTTTTAGCAGTGGGATTTGGACTTATATATATAGGTTGGTGGATAATGAATAAGTGCAGATAGCGTTAATATAAAATAGCAATTTATAATGATATATATATTTATTATACAGCTGTTAAATTTTATAACAGTTTTTATTTATTGATAAAACCTAGTAAAGAATTAATTTATGTAGAGGTGTGTTATATGAAAATAGTTGCAATAAAGCTTCCCAAGTTTTTATCAAATATAATAAAAAAAATAAAAAGAGTTAAAAAATAAAAAACATAAAATAAAAAATGCAATTGTTTAAACAACTGCATTTTTTGTGTTATATAGCACGTTGTACCTTTCCTGAACGTAGGCATCTAGTACAAACATGAACTCTTTTTGGAGTTCCATTAACTATTGCTTTAACTCTCTTTATGTTAGGAGCAAAGGATCTTTTAGATTGACGATGTGAATGGCTGTATTGAACACCGTAAACAACGCCTTTACCACATATCTCGCATTTTCTTGACATTTAAAAACACCTCCCTAAAATTGTGAAGTTTATACTTCTCAATTCAAACATTAATAATTTTACCACAGAATATATGCTATATGCAAGTAAATAGTTTAGAATATAGCAAAAAAAGCATTAATAATAATATATTTCCTTGAATAAATCCTTCATTTAATATAAAATAAACTATATGATAATATAAGGAGGTTTCTTTCATGATAGGAAAGTTAACTAATGAATATGGACATATAGATTATGCTGAAGATGTAGTTGCTAATATTGTAGGTGTATCTACAATGGAATGCTATGGTGTGGTTGGAATGGCATCTAAGAATGCAACAGATGGTCTTTGGGAATTGATTAAAGGAGAAAGTTTTAATAAAGGTGTTAAAATTCGTGCTGTTGAAGATAAATTAAACATAGAATTATATATAATAGTAGAATACGGAACTAAAATATCTGTAATAGCTAATAATATTATACAAAAGATAAGATATAACATAGAAAACTATACAGGACTTAAAGTTTCCAGTATTACTGTAAATGTTCAGGGTGTTAGAGTTTAGGAGGTAAGTCATAAATGGAACATATAAAAATAAAAGGTGCAGATTTTTATAATATGGTGATAAATGGGAGTAACAAATTAGAAGAAAAAAAAGAATTTGTAAATTCTCTGAATGTTTTCCCAGTACCAGATGGTGATACAGGAACAAATATGTCTATGACCTTTAGATCTGCGGTAAAAGAAATAGAAGGATTAAAGAAGGAGTCAATAGGAGAAATAGCTAAAAAAGTAGCTAAAGGAGCTCTTATGGGAGCCAGAGGTAACTCAGGAGTTATACTATCTCAAATATTTAGAGGAATATCTAAAGGTCTAGAGGATAAGGATGAGGTAGATGCAAGGGAATTTGCAAATGCACTATTAGAGGGATCAAAGTCTGCCTATAAAGCTGTAATGAGACCTACAGAGGGGACTATACTAACAATTATAAGAGCTGCAGGAGAGAGTGCGGTAAAAAGTGAAGCAGAGAATGTAACTTCTTTACTAAAGGATGTTTGTGAACATAGTGAAGTAGTATTAAATAAAACACCAGATATGCTTCCTGTACTAAAAAAGGCAAAGGTAGTAGATGCAGGTGGTCAAGGCTTATTAATAATATTACAGGGAATGTTAGAGGCATTGGATAAGGATCTTGAAGTGGAAGTAGGCGGAGAAAGCAAAGTCTTTAATACTAGTACTAAAGTTCAACAATATGAAGAAAATATAGAATTTGGATATTGTACAGAATTTTTTGTTATGGCAGAAAATGTAGATGTAGATAAATTCAAAGGTGAGTTAGAACCTTTAGGAGATTCTATGATAGTAGTGGCTGCAGATGGCTTAGTAAAGGTTCATATTCATACAAATGATCCAGGAGATATACTTTCTAAAGCTATAAAGCTTGGACCACTTTCTAAAATAAAAATAGATAACATGAGAGAGCAACATCAACATATAATAGACATGAATAGTGAAGAAAATAAACTGGAAAAAGAAGACAGCGAATTAAAAAAATATGGATTTATATCTGTAGCATTAGGAGAAGGCATAACAGAAATATTTAAAGATTTGGGTGTAGATGAAGTTATAGAAGGCGGTCAAACTATGAATCCAAGTACAGAGGATATAGTTAAGGCTATAAATAAAATAAATGCAGAAAATATATTTATACTACCAAATAATAAAAATATAATTATGGCAGCAACACAAGCAGCAGAGTTATCAGAAAAAAATATAATAGTTATACCTACAAAAACTATACCACAAGGCATAACAAGCATAACAATGTTTAATCCAGAGGCAGAATCAAAAGAAAATGAAGATAATATGAATGAAGCTATAAAGGCAGTAGCTACAGGATCTATAACTTATGCAGTTAGGGATACGGAAATGGACGGAAAAATAATTAAAGAAAATGATATACTAGGCTTAATAGAAGGTAAAATATCTGAAGTAGGAAAGGATATTTTTGAAGTTTCAAAAGCTGTTTTAGAAGAAATGATAAGTGAAGACAGTGAACTTATAAGTATATTCTATGGAAAAGATTGTGATGAAGAAAAGGTAGAAGAATTTATAGAAGAATTAGAAGAAAAATATGAAGATTTAGATATTCAATGTTATAATGGAAAACAACCATTATATTATTTTATAATGTCTGTAGAATAAAAAAAGCCTAAGGGCTTTTTTTATTGTATTTAAAGTTTATTTATACAATTTAAATTTCTATTACTTCTTTATAAAAAATAATATTGGCAAGGGATTCTTAGTTTAGGTTAAAGTTTTTTTAGAAGGAATATTTATCTTAAATTTAGAAGAATTTGTTATTTACTATAGAATCCTTTATATAGGAGGAAGTTTATGAATGTATATAGTCCTATAACTACTTTAAAAGGAGTTGGTCCTAAAACTAAAGAACAATTAGAAAAATGCATGATATTTAATATAATGGATTTACTTTTGTATTTTCCAAGAGATTATGAATTTATAGATAACTATAATAAAGATAAGTTAGCAAATAAAAAAGTAATAATTAAAGTGCAGGTAGAAAATATAAAAAGAGATGTGAGAACAAGAACAGGTAAAATTTTAACTACAATTATATTTAATGATGGAGAGAAAGCTATAGTTGGTAGTTGGTTTAATCAACCCTATATTAAAAATTACTTTAAAGTAGGTGAAGAATATATACTTCAGGGAAGTTTAAGAGAATATAGGGGAAATTTAACTATAAATAATCCTCAAATATTAAAGAATAAATATGCAGAAAAAGTAGAAGAAAGAAAAATAATTCCTAAATATCCTTTAAAGGGAGACTTAAAAAATAATTTGTTAATAAAACTTGTAAATAGTGCTTTAGAAAATATTGCTATAGGTGAGAATTTACCTAGATGGATTATAGAAAAATATAAGTTTATATCCTTAGACAAGTCTATAAGAACTATACATAAGCCAGAAAATCAGAAAGAGTTAGAAGAATCTATAAGAAGATTAAAATTTCAAGAGTTATTAGCATATTGTTTAAAAATAGCTTCTTTAAAGGAATACTTGAAAACAGCTACAGAGGGGATAGGTTTTAAAGTTTCAGAAGAAACAAGTGATATTATAAGAACATTACCTTTTAAACTAACTAATGCTCAAAATAGAGTTTTAGAGGAAATATTTAAAGATCAAAAAAAAGAAAAACCAATGAATAGACTTTTACAGGGAGATGTAGGTAGTGGTAAAACTATTATAGCTTTAATTTGTCTTTTTAATGTAATAAAAAATGGATATCAAGGAGTAATGTTAGCTCCTACAGAAATATTAGCAATTCAACATTATGAAGAAGCTTTAAAATTATTTAAAGATTTTAATTTAAATATAGAACTTTTAGTAGGAGGTGTAAAAACATCTTTAAAAAAAGAGATAAAAGAAAAGCTTAAAAAAGGAGAAATAGATTTAATAATAGGTACTCATGCTTTAATTGAGGATGATGTAGAATTTTATAATTTAGGTATGGTTATAACAGATGAGCAACACCGTTTTGGGGTTATGCAAAGAAGTAAAATGTTAAATAAGGGAAGAAGTATAGATACTTTAGTTATGAGTGCAACCCCTATACCAAGAACTCTTACTTTGAGCTTATATGGAGATTTAGACTTATCTATTATAGATGAACTCCCCCCTGGAAGACAAAAGATAGATACATATTATGTAAATGATAGCTATAGAAAAAGAGTGTATAACTTTGCACTAAAAGAAATAAATGATGGGAGACAGGTATATATAGTTTGTCCTCTAGTAGAAGAAAAGGAAGAATTGAATTTAAATTCTGTAGAAAAATTATATAATGATTTGAAAGCGGATTATTTTAAAGAAGTGGAAATTGCTATTTTACATGGTAAAATGAAAGGAAAAGAAAAAGATGCCATTATGAAGGAATTTAAAGAGGGGAAAATAAAAGCCTTAATATCCACGACTGTTATAGAAGTAGGGGTAAATGTACCTAATGCTACTTTAATGATTATAGAAAATGCGGAGAGATTTGGATTAGCTCAACTTCATCAATTAAGAGGAAGAGTAGGTAGAGGAAAATATAAATCCTATTGCATATTAATTGCTAAAGTGAAAAATGATATTATAAGAAAAAGAATGGAAATAATGAAAAGTAGTAATGATGGTTTTTTTGTGGCAGAGGAAGATTTAAAGTTAAGAGGTGGAGGAGAGATATTTGGATTTAAACAGCATGGTTCTAGTAATTTACTTTTAGCTGATGTAATAGAGGATATACATTTGCTCAAAATAGCTAATGTTGAAAGCAAAAAGATAATAGATAGTAATAGTGAAGAGGATAATAAAATAAAAGAAGAAGTAAAGACCAAAATAAAAAATAATTCTAAGTTTATATGTTTTAATTAGAAAACATATTTCTACAAATTACTATAAATAATTTTGTATGGTAATAATTTATATGTTAAAATAATAAGGATTAAGTTATTTTTACACTCCAATCTGGCTTATTTATAAGAAAAAGATTTTTAAATGTGAGATTTAGAGGAAATTATTAATAGCTTGCGCTACCATTGTATGTGAATAATTTTAATATAATAGAATAACAGTATTAGTGAAGCTAGTCTTAGAATAAATTATTAAATAACAAATAATAAGGAGGATTTTCATGAGAATTATCTCTGGATCTGCTAGAGGCAGAAAAATATTATCACCTCAAAGTAGTGTTACAAGACCAACTTTGGATAGAATAAAAGAATCTATATTTAATATAATACAAAATCAGGTATATGGATCTAGAGTTTTGGATGTTTTTGCAGGAACAGGAAGTTTAGGATTGGAGGCAGCTAGTAGGGGAGCGAAGTTTTCTTATTTAGTAGATAAAAGTCCTGAAACCTATCCTTTATTAAGAGAAAATATTAGAAATTTAAAGTTTGAAGATTTGTGCAAGAGTTTTAATATGGATGCTTATAGCGCTCTAGAAGAATTTGCTAGGAAATCTATAGTTTTTGATTTAATATTTATAGATCCTCCTTACGCAAAAGAAATGATTCCTCCAGCTATGGAGAACATAGATAAAAAAGAATTATTAGATAAAGAGGGATTAATAGTTACAAAAATAGATTCTTCAGAAGAAATATATGAGGGAACTGAAAGAATAAAATTATTTGATCATAGAAAATATGGAAACACTACCGTTTGTTTTTATAAATTTAAGGAGGATTAAAATGAAAACTGCAGTGTACCCAGGAAGTTTTGACCCTATAACTAAGGGACATTTAAATATAATTAAAAGAGCTTCTAAGGTTTGTGATAAGCTAATAGTAGCGGTACTTGTAAATCCAGAAAAGAAGGGACTTTTTTCAGTAGATGAGAGAGTAGAAATCATAAGAAGGGTTACTAAGAACCATAGAAATGTAGAAGTGCAATGTTTTAGTGGTCTTTTAATAGATTTTATGAAGGAAAAGAAGTCTAAGGTTATAATTAAAGGACTAAGAACCATGTCAGATTTTGAATATGAATTTAAGATGGCTCTTATGAATAATAAATTAGATCCTAATATAGAAACAGTATTTATGATGACAAATGCAAAATATTCTTATTTAAGTTCATCCTCAGTAAAGCAGGTAGCTATGTTTGGTGGATGTATAAAAGATTTGGTACCAGATGAAATAATACCAGATATTAAAAAAAAGATAAACCATAAAAAGGAATGTATTTAGGAGGGTTACTTAATGGATGTTATTAAGCTTTTAGCATATCTAGAAGAACTAATAGAATCAGGTTCAAGTATTCCTTTAACAGGAAAAGTTACTATAAATAAGAAAGAATCCCTAGAGGTACTAGATAAGATAATAAATTGTCTTCCAGATGAATTTAAAAAGGCTCAATGGATATGTGAGGAAAAAGAAAGAATACTTACCGAAGCTATGGAAGAAGCAGAACATATTAAAAAGGAAAATATAATAATACTTAAAAAGCAAATAGAGAATCATAGTATAACAAGAGAAGCAAATATTAAGGCAGAAACCATAATAAAAAATGCTGAAAAAGAATCTAAATATATACGAGTAGGGGCTAGGGATTACGCAGACGAATTATTGACGGATTTAGATAGAGAAATAGAAGAAAAATCTCAACAAATGATAAGTATATTAAGAAAAAATTTAGAAGCCTTTACGGCTTCTTTAGAAGAAAGTGTAGAGCTAAAAACAGATACTATAAGAGAAAATATAAAGGAATTAAGAAATATAAAATAGTTAAATTTTATTTGAAAATTTTATATAATATATTATTAATGGTACAATTAGAAGTAGTAAAATAAATATAAATAATAAATTGTTACTTAAAATTAAATGAGTATTTTTATCTGTAAAAGTATCTAAATACATCGAAAATATAGGTATTTTATATAAGATAACGCAGGTTGTAGAGGCTATAAGTCCTTGTATAAATTTTATTTTTATATATCTTTTAATATTTATACCCTGTTTATAAGTAAAAGAGTAAACTTGAGATATTATAGAAAATCCACTAAAAGCTAATAAGAAGCTTATTAATATTAATTTTTTAGATATATCAATAGAACTTGTGGAAATTAAATAACATCCATTGGTCATTTCTACTAAGCCTAATAGGAATCCTTCTATTAGGTTTTTATCTATATTAAAGAAAATACATAACTTATTTAATAAAAATTTAAAAAGAAAATTATTTTTTAATATATTAAGTAATAAAGAGAATAGTATTACAAATCCTGCTACACCTATACAAGTTTTTATAGCGCTGTCAATACTATTTTTTAAAGATTCACCTATGTTTTTATTTGGCACTTTTAAATTTTCTTTAAAATCTCTATATATTTTAGTATTTCTATTAGGTAGAATAATACCTATTATAATACAGGAAATATAATTGGATAAGAGTAATACATATCCTGCATAAGGATTACCTAACATAGAAGTACCTACAGATCCAATTATAAACAAAGGACCAGCATTAGAGGCTATATTTACAAGTCGTTCTAAAGTAGGAAAATTAATATCAGCATTTTGGTAAAGATCACAGGAGTATTTTGCTCCTAAAGGATAGCCGCAAAGGGCACTTATTATTAGGGGAAAACTACATTCTTTTTTCAGCTTTAGGGGTGTACATAGAATTTTCCCAAATATTTTAGAATATATATGTACTCCACCATAATTTATTATTATGTTTGTTAGTATTAAAAAAGGAAATAAAGAAGGAAAAACTTTATAAAAAAATAACTTAGCACCGGATAAAGTAGCTTCTATACAAAACCTAGGTGCTATAATAATATATATGATTAAAATTGAACATAAAAAGGTTATTATTATATTTTCATTTTTAAAAAGCTTAAACAATAAAATAAATATTAAAAATAACATTATATAAAAAAATAAAGTCACTATAAGACTCCTAGAATTGATTTATTATAATTATATTTTTAAAATCAAATATTATTACATTAATAAATAGTATTTTTTATTATAGTAGGACTTCTAAAATAATCTTCATTAAATCTTATATTATTATTTAAAATAGAATAAGCATTGGTAGCATTTATATCTAAGTTTAAGAGAGTACTAGTGTTTTTGGGTACTTTTGTATATATATTAGTAGAGGAATGTTTTTTTATTTCTTTTAATACTTTTAGGCCCTTTTCATTAGAGGCTAAAACCCTTATATAGTTTGGAGTGCTTTTAAGTAATGTGGTTAAATTATAGTTTTCAAAACCGATAAAATATTGACATAAGATTCTTCCTATGCGACTATAAGCATATCTTTTACTTTTTATTTCTCCTACTAAACTATCATAAGTAAAGTTTTTTTCTAAGGCTTTATAGATTCTATTATCTAATCCTTCTGAAACATCAATAAGATTATGCAAATTTTTATATCCACATATATATTTATATCTTATATAATTAATCATAGAATCTTCCATGGAGAAGTTATAGCCTTTAGTAATTAATTCTTTAAATTCTAAAAAGCACTCTAAAGGTAAAAAAGCTTTTATAATATCAATATTTTTGTTTTCTTTTAAATGTTTTCTTATGGAAGATGCACTAGAATATTCTTTGTGTAAAGTTTCATCTTTATAATTTGCACCTTCCCTTGTTATAGTAAAGGGTCTTATTGTACTATTAAGGAATAGTAAAGATTTTAAATATTCTATTCCAAGAATATTATTAGATAAGGATAGTATTTTATTTATATCTTCATTCATAATTTTATTATTTTTATTTAGTTCTACTAATGCTAAATTTCTGGCTTTAGCAAAAGATACACCTTTATCTAAATAATTTTTTAAAAGAATTTTATATTCTAAGGGTTCCTCTAAAAGAATTTCGGCTATATCCTGTAAGGCATTAATATTCCCTATTTCACTTCCGAAGCAAATATTTTTCACTACATTTAAATTATTTAAAATGCTTATAGCTCCAAAGGAAAAAAATTCTGCAGAGGAAAGACTATATAATGTAGGTAATTCTATAACTAAATCTACTCCATTTGATAGGGCTATATTAGCCTTTGTCCATTTATCTAAAATTGAAGGAAATCCTCTTTGTACAAAATTACCACTCATTATACAAACTAAAGCATCGCAGTTTGTTAATTCTTTTGTTTTTTCTATGTGATATAGATGCCCATTATGCATAGGGTTATATTCTACGATAATTGCAGATACATTCATTAAAATCAATCCTTTTCAAAGTTAAATTCTATGAATTTTAAGATGTAATTTTTCTAAGGATGTCTTAAAATTCAGTTAATATTCCGATGTTTATTAGAAGATGTATAAATTGTTTTTGAAAAAAATTTTCTTTTTATATTTTATAAAAATTATTATAATATGTAAGAGGGTAAGTTATAATAACATTTTATAAGGAAAAGTCAATGAAATAATTTTATAATGATTAAATATTAATTAATTATGTTAAAATATATATATACTATATGATACCATAAACACAGCTTGCTATACAGAAATCTATATTATATTTATGGTACATTGGAGGAATATAAGATGAATAGTTCTATAGAATTAATTTACACTGTAAAAAATGTAATGAAGACAGATTTTATAAAAGTACTTAAAAATGAAGCCATATCATCTGCCTTCAATAGAATGGCTAAACTTTATAAAGATGAAGTTCTTATAGTAGATGAAGATGACAATATTATAGGTATATTTACTAAAAATGACTTATATAAATTGGAAAATGAAGGTAAAAGATTTAGTGATAACTTAGAAAATTATATAAAAAGAGATGTAATAACAATTTCTGAAGAAAAATCAATTATTTCTGCAAGAAATATAATGGTTAAAAATAAGATAGAAAGATTACCTATAGTACATAATAGAAAAATAATAGGGATAGTACATTTAGATGATTTAAATAATGAATTATACACAAATGTAGAAGAATTATATGCTCTTCAGGATAGAATTTTAGAAAATATGCATGAAGCAGTATGTATAACAAATAACAAAGGTGTAGTAATATATTGGAATAAAAGTTCTGAAGATTTATATGGAGTGAAGAGGCAGGAGATAATAGGCCAATATTTAGGATCTTTTTTCCCAAATGCTTTAATATTAAAGGTTTTGAAAAAGCCTAGAAAAATAACTAATGTAAATAATGAGCCTTCTCCTGGAAAAACTGTTATATTAAGCGCGGTGCCTATATTTAATAGTAAAAATAAATTAATAGCAGTAGCTTCTACAGATAGGGATATAACAGAGGTAATATCTTTATCTAAAGAACTTATGCAGGAAAAAAAGAAGGTAGAATTCTTTGAAAGTGCCTATAAAAAAGAAATAGCTTCAAATTATAGTTTTTCCTCTATTATAGGTAAGAGTCAAAGGATAATAGAAAACATTGCTATAGCTAAAAAAGTAGCACCTACCTCTGCTAGTGTTCTTATTACAGGAGAAAGTGGAACAGGAAAAGAAGTTTTTGCAAAGGCTATACATAAAGCTAGTGGAAGAACTGGAAATTTTGTAGCTATAAATTGTAGCGCCATACCTGAAAATCTTTTTGAAAGTGAATTGTTTGGTTATGTGGGAGGAACTTTTACAGGTTCATTAAAAGAAGGGAAAATAGGTAAATTTGAATTTGCTAACAATGGAACCTTATTTTTAGATGAAATAGGGGACATGCCACTTAGTATGCAGGCTAAACTTTTAAGAGTTTTACAGGATGGTGTGGTTTACAGAATAGGAAGTCAAAAGGGTACAAAGGTTAATTGTAGAATTTTAGCTGCCACTAATAGGGACTTACAATCTATGATAAAGGAAAATACCTTTAGAGAGGATCTATTTTATAGATTTGCAGTAGTGCATATAGAGTTACCTCCATTAAGAGAAAGAAGAGATGATATTAAGGATTTTATAGATTTGTTTATAAACCAAATATCAGAAAAGGAAGGTATAAAGATAAATTCAATAGATAAAGAGGTTTATAATATTTTATGCTCTTATAAATGGGAAGGAAATATAAGGCAATTAAAAAATGTAGTAGAGAGAATGGTGGTTTTATCAACCAATGGAGAAGTAACAATATCTTCCGTTCCTAATCATATAGTACAGGATGTAGAAGAAATTGAAGGGGAATCTCATCATAGATATGATTTAAATGAAGTAGTTAAAAATACAGAAAAAAAGATAATAAAGGAAGTAATGGAAATAGCTAAAGGGAATAAAAAGAAAGCAGCAGAGATACTTAATATAAAAAGAAGCACCTTATATTATAAATTAAACCAATATGATTTAATTTAAATAAAAAAAATTGATTTACTTGTATAATGTTAAAAAGTTTAAAGTATAATAAGTATAATAAATAAATATGGCTTTTCATATAACATATTGTTATTGACATATTTCTATTATTTATTGTTACAATAGTCAAAATATGATATTATAATAAATGGGAATTTCCTAAGGAGTGATAAAATGTCAAATTTATACAAGTTTTATCTTAAAATGCATATAGGTGCACCGAGTGTGCCCTGTGTTAAAGAGGGGGAATTTGTAGAAAGAGGGCAGGTTATAGCAGAGCCTAATGGATTGGGGGCTAGAATTCATAGTAGTGTATCTGGTAAGGTTTTCAAGATAACAGATAAGGAAATATTAGTAGAAGCTTCAGAAAACCAAAGTGAAGATTTTATTAAAATCAAAGAATGTGATAGTATTCTAGATACAGTGTATGAAGCCGGAATAGTAGGTGCAGGTGGGGCTGGTTTTCCAACTCATGTTAAATTAAAAGCGAATATACCGGAGGGATACATAATAGCCAATTGTGCAGAGTGTGAACCAACCCTTCATCATAATGTATATTTAGCAGAAAATAATCCAGAACTTATAATAAAAGGTATAAAGTATGCTATGGAAGCTACTAATGCTAAAAAGGCTTATATAGGAATAAAAGGCAAACGTAAAAAAGCTATAGAAGTATTAAAGGAACATTTAAAGAATGAACAAAATATACAAATAAAGGAAGTTATAGATATATATCCTTCCGGAGAAGAAAGAGCTTTAATACATTTTATATTTGGTGAATGGTTAGCACCTACACAAATACCTATAGAGGCAAATTGTGTAGTTTTAAATGTAGAAACCCTAGCCAATATAACAAGAGCAGTAGAAGAGAGAAAACCGGTTATAGATAAAGATATAACCCTTATGGGAAAATTAAAAAAAGGTATAGGTCCTCATGTATTTTTGCAAGAACCTATAGGAAAGTCTATGAAAGATATGATAGAAACTTGCGGAGGTATAGATGGACAGTATGGAGAAATCATTATAGGAGGACCTCATACTGGGCTACCAGAAGATATAGAGAAATCTGTAATAACAAAGGTTTCTGGTGGAGCGACAGTAACTATGGAATTACCAGAATATAAAGGGCCAGTGGGACTTTTAGTTTGTGCCTGTGCTGGAGATGAAGATAGGTTAAAAGATATAGCCAGCAAAATGAAATCAGAAGTAGTGGCTATAACTAAATGCAAAAATGTGGTGGAGGTTAGAGGTACTTATAAATGTAAAACTCCAGGTAAATGTCCAGGTCAAGCAGGTGCTGTTATGTATTTAAAGAGTAAAGGGGCAAAAAGAATAATAATAGCCAATTGTAGTGATTGTTCTAATACGGTTATGGGAATAGCTCCAAAAATGAAGTTGCCTGTTTATCACCAGACAGATCATGTACTTAGAACTGTAGATTATAAGTTAACAAGGAGACTTCCAAAAGAGAAGCTCCATAAATAAAATTATTTTTAAACTTAGGAGGTATATATTATGTCAATGTCAGCAGAACATGCAGAAGAATTAAAAAATGAACCAGCAGTAGTTTGCTGTAGAACAGAGGAAGGAACAATATTATCTGCAGATAATTTAGAGGATCCAGATATATTTCCAGATATGATTGATTCTGGATTATTAACTATGCCAGAGGATCATTTAAAAGTAGGTCAAGTAATAGGAGCAAAATTATTAAAAACTATAGATTCATTAACACCATTAACTCCAGCTATAGTTGAAGGATATAAAGAAATTGGTGAAGAAGAAGACAAGAAAGAAGAAGCACCTAAAGCTGAAGAGACTGTAGAAGTTTTAGAAGCACCAGAAGTTTATGAAGAAGGTTGTGGAGTAGCTTCTGTGGAAGGTGGAGTACTTAAAATAAAAATAGAAGAAGGAAAAGGAATAGATATAGAACTTCCTCTATAAAAATTAAAAAACAAAGACTTTTATGCCTTTGTTTCAGGCTGTAGACAACCAGATAGTCTACAGCCTATTTTCATGCTAAAATATGGTGATAAAAATGATGGGAAAAAGAAATACTATGGAAAGACATCAAATAAAAATGACAAGTATAGATGAAACAACTGTTTTTATTGATGGTACACATATCAAAGCTAACGCTAATAACCATAAATGTAAAAGTGAAGCTATCGAAAAATCAGCAAAATTTTATGAAGAAGCATTAAATCAAATATATTAGAAATATTAAAAGGCTTATGAAAAATTTAACTTCTCATAAGCCTTTTGTTTTCAATCTGATAAATCCATCTATATCATATAGATGGATTTATGTTTTTACTGTAAAAAGATAGCATTTATGAAGTGAAATTATAAATTTTAGAGATTAAGGAACTAGTAAAATGGAAATTTAATATTAATATAGTATAGATTTAATAGTCTTTGGGAGGAAGTATAATGACTACATTTATACTTTATGGTACTGTAATTGTACTTTATTTAGTTTCTTTTTTTAAGGATAAAAGCAAAACAAAAAAAGCATTATTAATGGGTATAAAGTCTTTTGAAAATATAATGCCTCAATTTTTAACGATTATATTTATAGTAGGAATCATACTGACAATATTATCACCAGAGAGTATATCATCTATTATTGGTGAGAAATCTGGATTTATTGGAGTGATAATTGCAGCTATAATAGGTTCAGTGACATTAATACCTACATTTGTAGCCTTTCCCACAGCAGCATTATTATTGAAAAATGGTGCTGGATACACTCAAATTACAGCATTAATTTCTGCTTTTATGTTTGTTGGAATAGTAACTTTTTCTATGGAGGCAAAATTTATAGGTAAAAAAGCAACCTTTATTAGAAATATAGTTTACTTTTTTTATTCTATATTAAGTGCTTTTATTGTAGGAATACTTATGAGGTGATTTTATGAAATGGTTAAAAAGATATGTTTTTTTTATAATAATATTAATGCTAACTTTAATAATAACGTTAATTGATTTTAATAAAGGACAAAACATAAGTTTAATAGCACTGGACTCATTTAAACAGATGCTGGCGGTGCTGCCTCCTATAATGTTGTTATTGGGACTTTTAGACACTTGGGTTCCAAGACAAACTATGATAAAGTACATGGGAGATAATTCGGGAATTTTAGGAATAGTTCTTGCCATATTATTAGGAGCATTAGCAGCAGGACCTGTATATGCAGCTTTTCCTGTAACTGCTGTATTTATTAAAAAAGGGGCTAAATTTAGCAACATAATGATATTTATGGGAGCGTGGTGTGCTACAAAGATACCAACTTTCTTATTTGAGTTATCAGCACTTGGATATAAATATACTTTCAGTAGATTATTAGTGAATTTACCTAGTATTATAATTTTAGCATATTTAATAGAAGGTTTATTGAGTAAGAATGATTTAGAAAAAATATATAATAAATTTAAAGAATGAAGCATTAGATGACGCAAAGGAACTTCATGGAATAATATATACACATCATAAGTCTTTTGTCGTCAATCTAAACAAAGGCTTTTATGCTTTTGTTTTTTTATTATAAAATAAAATATATGCAAGAAAATTTATTTTAAAATCATAATAAAAGAAAATATATATTATGGTAAGTCTATAAAATTAATTTTATAGTAAGGATATAGCATTGAAAAGTTTGTTAAATTTTTATTTATAATACTTATAAGTACTATAAATTTTACTTATAGTATAATAGGCGGCTTATAGAATAATTTTATATATGCAGTTTTTAGTAGTAAAACTGTCATTTTGTTTTTATAATGAATATTGTAAAGAAAAAATACAGGGGGTAGTGACATGGAAAAAATGTACAAGTTTCCTTTAAAGATGCATGTAGGAGCACCAGATGTATCATGTGTTAAAGAAGGACAAGAAGTTAAAAGAGGAGAATGTATAGCTGAGCCTAATGGATTGGGAGCTAAAATACATACAAGTGTATCTGGTATAGTTGAGAAAATTACAGATGCAGAAATAATAATAAAAGCAGATGAAAATGGCTCAAAAGATTTTGTTAAAATCAAAGAATGTGACAATATTCTAGAAACTATTGCTGAAGCAGGTATAGTTGGAGCTGGTGGAGCTGGATTCCCAACACATATAAAATTAAAAGCAGATATACCAGATGGATATGTTATAGCAAATTGTGTAGAATGCGAACCAGCTTTGCATCATAATATAGCATTTATAGAAAAAGAGCCTGATACAATAATTAAAGGTTTAAGATATGCTATGAAAGCAACTAATGCTCCAAAGGGATACATAGCAATAAAAGGCAAGCACGAGAATGCTATAAAAATATTAAAGGATCATTTAAAGGGATCTTCTGATATAGAAGTAAAAGAGCTTCAAGATATATATCCAATGGGAGAAGAAAGAGCTATAATTCATGCTATACTAGGAAAATGGTTAGAACCAACTCAACTTCCATTAGAAGCAAAATGTGTTGTAATTAATGGAGAAACTTTAGCTAATATAACAAGAGCAGTAGAAGATAGAAAACCTGTTATAGACAAAGATATAACAATAATAGGAAAATTAAATACTGGTAATAAGCCTAATGTATTATTTGATGTACCAGTAGGCACACCAATACATGATTTAATAGAAGAATGCGGTGGAATAGATGGAGAATTTGGAGAAGTAGTAATAGGTGGACCATACACAGGCAAGGCTGGAGATATAAAAGAGTCTGTAGTGACTAAAATGTCAGGTGGAGCAATAGTTACAATACAACTACCAGAATACAAAGGCCCATTAGGATTATTAGTATGTGCCTGTGGAGCAAATGAAGAAAGATTAAGAGATATAGCTTCTAAAATGAAAGCAGAAGTAGTGGGAGTTACTAAATGTAAGAATGTAGAAGAAATAAGAGGAGCAAATAAATGTAAAACTCCAGGAGATTGTCCAGGGCAGGTTGCAGGAATAATGAAATTAAAGAAAGATGGAGCAAAAAGAATACTAATATCAAATTGTAGCGATTGTTCAAATACGGTTATGTGCTGCGCTCCAAATTTAGGAATCCCAGTATATCATCATACAGATCATGTATTTAGAACAATAGATCATACATTAACAAGAAGACTTCCTATAGATAAAAAATAAGTATATCTTATTAAATATATTGTAAGGAGATGGGCTAACATGTCAATGTCAGCAGAACATGCAGAAGAGCTAAAAAATGAACCAGCAGTAGTTTGTTGTAGAACGGAAGAAGGCACTATATTGTCTGCAGACAACTTAGAAGATCCAAATATATTTCCAGATATGGTGGATTCAGGCTTATTAAATATACCAGGAGACTGTTTAAAGGTAGGAGAAGTAATAGGAGCTAAGCTATTGAAAACTATAGATTCATTAACACCATTAACTAAAGATATGGTAGAAGGAGCTAAATCTTTAGATGGAGATGTAAGATCAAAACCCGAAATACAAATAGAATCACCAGAGGGAAAAGCCATCTTAAAAAATAATTTAAAAGCTGGAGATATTATAAAAGTAGAAGATTTAGAAAATCCCATGCATTTTGAAAAACTTCAGGATTCTTTATTGATAAAATTAGATGAAAAGGTTTTAACTAGAGGGGAAGTAGTAGGTGCGAAATTAACTGAAGATGCTCCTGCTATATCAGGTGTAACAGCTTCTATGCTAGAGGGATTTGAAGAAAAAGCTTTAGAAATAGCACAAGATTCTAAAGAAGTAGATTTTAATTCAGTTATTCCTTTGAATGGCAATAGGGGATTCTTAAGATTAAAAATAGAAGAAGGTACAGGTATTTATATAGAGATACCTTTTACACAAGTATAATTAATTAAATACAATTATATTAAACAGGGAATTTTAATGATACAAAAAATATCATTGAATTTCCCTGTTTATTTTTATATTATAAATTATTAAAAGATAGATATATTAATGTAAACAATGAGATGAATCACTTTGATTTAAATTTTTAATTAAATAGTTAAAATAAGAGAAGATATGTAAAGGATAAATATGGTAAATTTTTATAAAAAGCTCATTACATTATGTAAAAAGTTTTTTAGATTTTTACTATAATATATAATTTTAAAGTTTAAATATTAAAAAAATATAGAAAAAAGTTGCTGTTAATTAATTGTTTTATAAAATAAAACGAATAAATTTAAAAAATATATATAAAAAAATAAAAATGTCAACTTTTTAAACAGATATGTCAAAAAAATAACGAAAGTATAAATCCAATATTTTCTTTTGAAATGAACAAAGATTATTTAAAAATTTAAAATAAAAATTAAAAGTGTCAAAAAAATAACATTGTTAAATGTAATATAACCATTATAAGTTTTATTTATACACCTACAGCATAGCTATAACCTAGTTTTATAGAAGTTATTAATTTTTTTAACAAAGTTGGCATAGTTTATGCTTAAAATATAGGTGACAGTGATTTTGGAGGTGGGTTTATGGAGAAGTTATACAAATTCTCCCTTAAGATGCACGTAGGTGCACCAGATGTATCTTGTGTAAAAGAAGGACAAAAAGTGAAGAGAGGTGAATGCATAGCAGAGCCAAACGGACTTGGTGCTAAAATACATACTAGTGTATCCGGTGTAGTAGAAAAGATTACAGATAAAGAAATCATAATAAAAGCGGATGAGAATCAAACAAAAGAATTCGTTAAAATAAAAAAATGCGATAATTTAGTAGATACTGTATTTGAAGCAGGAATAGTGGGAGCTGGTGGAGCAGGTTTCCCAACTCACATAAAGCTAAAGGCAGATAATAAAGATGGTTATATCATAGCAAACTGTGTAGAATGTGAACCAGCACTTCATCACAATATGAAAGTTATAGAAGAAACACCGGAATTAATAATAAATGGTATTAAGTATGCTATGAAGGCTACTAATTCAAAAAAAGGATACATAGCAATAAAAGCAAAACATGAAAAAGCAGTAAGAGTATTAGAAGAAGCATTAAAGAATGTAAGTGATATAGAAATAAAATTGCTTAAAGACTTATACCCAATGGGTGAAGAAAGAGCTATAATCAATGCAATATTTGATAAATGGTTAGATGTAACTGAGCTTCCTATATCAGCAAAATGTATTGTAATGAATGCTGAAACTTTAGCAAACATTACAAGAGCTGTTGAAGAAGGAAAGCCAGTTATAGATAAGGATATAACTGTAATAGGAAAACTAAAATCAGGTAATAAGCCAAATATATTCTTACAAGTACCAGTGGGAACACCAGTTAAAGATTTAATAGAAAAATCTGGTGGAATAGATGGTGAATATGGTGAACTAGTAATAGGTGGACCATACACTGGAAAAGCTGGGGATATAGAAAAGGATTCTGTTACTAAAATATCCGGCGGAGCAATAGTTACAATACCATTACCAGAATATAATGGCCCACTAGGATTACTAGTATGTGCCTGTGGAGCTAATGAAGAAAGATTAAAGGATGTAGCAACTAAAATGAATGCAAAAATAGCAGGGGTAGTTGACTGCAAAAACATAGAATATCCAAAGGGTAAAGGAAATGGACCAGGAAAATGCAAAACACCTGGTGAATGACCAGGTCAAGCGGCTGCAGTTATGCAGCTTAAAAAAGATGGAGCAGAAAGAATATTAATATCAAACTGTAATGATTGTTCAAACACAGTTATGCAAATAGCTCCAAAAGCTAAAATTCCAGTATATCATCATACTGATCATATATTTAGAACAATTGATTATACACTAACAAGAAGACTTAAAGAGGGAGAAAAATAATAAAAAAGGAGGTAATTTGAAATGTCAATGACAGCTGAACATGCAGAAGAATTAAAAAATGAACATGCTGTAGTTTGTTGCAGAACAGAAGAAGGCACAATATTATCAGCAGATAACCTAGAAGACCCAGAAATATTCCCAGATATGGTAGACTCAGGACTATTAACTATCCCGAATAATTGCTTAAAAGTTGGAGAAGTAATAGGTGCTAAATTGTTAAAAACTGTAGATTCATTAACTCCACTAACTTCAGATATAGTAGAGGGAGCTAAAAAAATAGATGAAGAAGGTTCTACTACTGAAGAAGAGTTAACTGAAGGAAATGAAAAAGCAGTTTTAAGATATAACCTAAAAACAGGAGATACTATAAAAGCTAGTGACTTAGAAAATCCAATGCACTTCCCTAAACTTGTAGATTCTCTTTTAATTTCATTAGATGAAAGAGTACTTACAAGAGAAAAAGTAGTTGGAGCAACTTTATCAGTTGATACACCAGCTTTAACTCCTGTAACACCAGATATATTAGAAGGATTTGAGGAGGAAGTAAACATGAGTGTTGATTCAAATGCAACAGTAAGTGGTGGAACTTTAAGAATCAAAATTGCTGAAGGTAGAGGAATTGATATAGAAGTTCCTTTAAATGGCAATGTAGGTACTGGAAAATCAGCAAAGGTTCCAACAGTAAAAGCTGAAAAAGGTGAAGTAGTAGCAGCTCCAGCTGTAGAAGGCAACAAAGAAGTTAAATTAGAAGAAAAAGTTATAAGAAGTCTTACTAGAAAACATTATAAAATAGATAAAGTAGAATTTGGTCCTGAAACAAAAATAGAAGGAACAACTCTTTATATAAGAGAAGGTGTTTCTGAAGATGCTAAAAAAGTTAGCCCACTTGTAAAAAAAGTAGAAATAGATATAATAACTCCAGATAAATACAACACTTATAGTGAAACTATAATGGATGTACAACCAATTGCTACTAAAGAAGGGGATAACAAATTAGGAACAGGTGCAACTAGAGTATTAGATGGTGTTATTGTAATGGTAACAGGAACAGATGAAAATGGCGTTCAAATAGGTGAATTTGGTTCTTCAGAAGGTATATTAGAAGAAAATATTATGTTTAATAGACCAGGATCACCAGATAAAGGTGAAATATTCATCAAAACACAAGTAACTATAAAAGAAAAAACTAATATGGAAAGACCAGGTCCTATGGCTGCTCACAGGGCAACTGATTTCATAACTCAAGAAATAAGAGAAGCTATGAAAGCTTTAGAGGATGAATCTTTAGTAGTTAACACTGAAACTTTTGAACAAAAAAGAAGACCAGGAAAGAAAAAAGTTGTAGTTGTTAAAGAGATAATGGGTCAAGGGGCTATGCATGACAACTTAATATTACCAGTAGAACCAGTAGGTTACTTAGGTGGTAAACCAAATGTTGATTTAGGAAACGTTCCAGTAATGCTTTCACCACTTGAAGTATTAGATGGTGGTATACATGCATTAACTTGTATTGGACCTGCTTCTAAAGAATGTTCAAGACATTATTGGAGAGAACCTCTTGTAATGGAATGCATGAAGGATGAAGAACTAGACCTATGCGGAGTTATATTTGTAGGAAGTCCACAAATCAACAGTGAAAAATTCTACGTATCAGAAAGAATGGGTATGATGGTAGAAGCTCTAGATGTTGATGGTGCTTTTGTTACAACTGAAGGTTTTGGAAACAATCACATTGATTTTGCAAGCCACGTAGAACAAATAGGTATGAGAGGAATTCCATGTGTGGCATTCTCATTCTGTGCGGTTCAAGGAGCTCTAGTTGTTGGTAATAAATATATGAAATATATGATAGATAATAATAAATCAGAAGGTGGAATAGAGAACGAAGTATTAGAATGCAACACATTATGTCCAGAGGATGCAATAAGAGGTGTTGAAATGCTTAAAGCTGCTATGGCTGGAGAAGATGTTAAAAAACCAGAAAGAGCTTGGAATGCAAATGTTAAAGAAAACAACTTAGAATTAATAGAAAAAGCTGAAAATGTGAAAATAGAAAGAGTTTTAAATGAAACTTCAATACCAATGAGTGAAAAGAGAAAAGAAAAATACAGCACAAAGTAGGGATATAAATGGATTTAAAATACGGTGATAAAATCATAGAAATGGAAGGCGTTATCGTAGAAGTATCTGATGGTGCAGTAGCTATAGATTTTAAAGGAAGACTTGGTTATTTAAGAATACCAAGGAGAATGATAATATCCGATTATGAATTAAAAGTAGGTCAAGAAATTGGACTTAATATGAGTTTTGTAGAAGTATTATCTGATAAAATAAATGAAAAATACGTAAGTAATTTAGAAATACAAAAAAGACGAGGGGTAAAACCTGAGGATAGATGGAAATAAACAGATAATTTGAAGCTAGAAACTTTCATAAATAATAATTTAAACATTCATTGAAGGAAGGAAGGTAAGGTTAAAATGAGTTTAACTATTACAAAAGGTTTACAATCAGAAATATTTGTTCCTATAACTCCAGACCCAGTATGGGCACCAGTAACAAAGGAACTAAAAGATATGACAGTAGCCATAGCTACTGCAGCAGGGGTTCACTTAAAGAAAGATAAAAGATTTAACTTAGCAGGTGACTTCACATATAGATTAATACCAGGAGATGCAAAGACAGCAGATATGATGGTATCACACGGTGGATATGATAACTCAGACGTTAACAAAGATATAAATGCCATGTTCCCAATAGACAGATTAAGAGAATTGGTAGATACTGGCTTTATAAAAGCAGTTGCTCCAACTCATATAGGATTCATGGGTGGCGGTGGAAACCAACAAAAATTCAGAGAAGAAACAGGCCCAGAAGTTGCTAAAATCTTAAAAGAAGAAGGAGTAGATGCTGTATTAATGACTGCTGGATGAGGAACTTGTCATAGATCTGCAGTTTTAGTGCAGAGAGCGATTGAAAAAGCAGGAATTCCTACAATAATAATAGCCGCGCTTCCACCGGTTGTTAGACAAACTGGTACACCAAGAGCGGTTGCACCAAGAGTTCCAATGGGAGCTAATGCGGGAGAACCTAATAATGTGGAAATGCAAACAGCAATAGTAAAAGATACATTAGAACAATTAATTAAGATTCCTTCAGCAGGAAAAATAGTTCCATTACCATACGAATATATAGCAAAAGTTTAGTTTTGTTTCCTTAAAAATAAAAAATGCAATAATGTAGTGCAGTTTTACTGAACTCATTATTGCATTTCCTTTAATAAAAAATATAAATAAAATGCTCTATATTTAAAAGTTTGCTATAAACTATAGTGTAGCATGAAGGTTTAGAAAAAGTTTTCAGAATATATAAAATTTTCCTTATAAATGTATTAAAAAATCTTATAGGTATTATATATACAATTTAGAAAATTAATGATATAATAGTTACATAATTATCAATATATAAATTTTTGGATATAAATGTTAAACCTGTATCAATCTAATGGTTATGAAGTTATTAAAATAAAAAAGGTGGTGATGCTGGTGGAACAAGAAATCATATTGAGAAGATTAGTTATAAAAGCTTTTCATATTACTAAAGTAGAGTTTTCAGATAGGACTTACATAGAGGATAAAGTTTTGTATATAAGAAAAGATATATTAGATGAAATATTACAACATGAAGATATGGAAGGACAAGAACTAATAGAAAAAATTGATTTGAATATTATAAATCCAAAGGGAAGACATAAATTTGTGAATTCTATAATGGATTTTTCTCCAGTAGCTACTAAAGTCTTGGGAGCTTTAGGAGAGGGCATAACCCATGTGTTAACAGGGGTACAAGTAATGTTAACAGGAGTAGAAGAATGTGGTATTCAGGTAGCTGAATTTGGTTCTTCAGAAGGAATTTTAGATGAACAGGTTGTTTTTGGAAGAAGAGGAACTCCAGCAGAGGATGATATAATTGTTCATATAGATGTTACATTGAAAAATGGACAAGCTACAAATAGGCCAGGACCAATGGCGGCTCATAGAGTATGTGATATAATAATACAAGAAATTAGAAACTACCTTAAAAAAATTAATGGTAGATATTGTGATGAAAAGCATGAATATTTTGATAAAATAAGACCAGGCAAAAAGAAAGTTGTAATTGTTAAACAAGTTGCAGGTCAAGGTTGTATGTATGATACAGGATTATTTGCTAAAGAACCTGGTGGACATATCGGATGTAAATCTATAATAGATATGGGTAATATGCCTGTAGTTGTAAGTCCAAATGAATATAGAGATGGCATATTAAGGGCCATGAATTAAGGGGTGATATTTTATGGGGATAGGACCATCTACCAAAGAAACTACATTACATCATTTTAGAGACCCTTTAGTAGAAATAGTTTCTAATGATGGAGATATAGATTTATTAGGAATTATAGTTGCAGGTACACCTCAAGCAAATGAAGAAAAGGTATTCACAGGTCAGAGGATAGGAGCTTGGGCAGAGGCTATGAGAGCTGATGGCGCTATAGTATCCATAGATGGATGGGGTAACAGTAATATAGATTTTGCCTCAGCTTTAGAGGCTATAGGTAAAAGAGATATACCGGTAGTTGGTATGAGTTTTGTAGGAACTCAAGCTCAATTTGTTGTTACAAATGAATTTATGGATACGGTGGTTGATTTTAACAAATCAAAAGCAGGTATAGAAACTGAGGTTGTAGGAGAAAACAATGTTATGCCAATAGATGCTAAAAAAGCTTTAGCATTTTTAAAATTAAAAATGAAAAGAAAACAAAACTAAGGAGGCTTTAATAATGAGAGCGATTAAAACAATTCAAACTATTGAATCTCACACAATGGGAGAACCAACAAGAATAGTAATAGGAGGACTTCCAAAGGTTCCAGGAAAAACAATGGCAGAAAAGATGGAATACTTAGAAGAAAATAACGATAGTTTAAGAACAATGCTTATGTCAGAACCAAGAGGACATAATGATATGTTTGGTGCTATTTATACAGAACCAGCTGATGAAACAGCAGATTTAGGTATTATATTCATGGATGGTGGCGGATACCTTAATATGTGTGGACATGGTTCAATAGGTGCAGCTACATGTGCAGTTGAAATGGGAATAGTAAAAGTAGAAGAGCCATATACAAACATAAAATTAGAAGCTCCAGCAGGAATGATTAATGCTAGAGTAAAAGTTGAAGATGGAAAAGCTAAAGAAACTTCAATTGTGAATGTTCCAGCTTTCTTATATAAAAAAGATGTAGAAATTGATGTGCCTGATTATGGGAAACTTACATTAGACATATCTTTTGGCGGAAGCTTTTTTGCTATGGTAGATGCTGAAAAAGTTGGAATAGATATTTCTCCAGCTAATTCTCAAAAATTAAATGATTTAGGAATGAAAATAGTTCATGCAGTTAACGAACAAGTTGAAATTAAACACCCAGTATTAGAACATATAAAAACAGTTGATCTTTGTGAATTTTACGGACCTGCAAAAAGTGAAGATGCAGATGTACAAAATGTAGTTGTATTTGGCCAAGGTCAAGTAGATAGATCACCTTGTGGAACTGGTACAAGTGCTAAAATGGCGTTACTATATGCTCAAGGAAAAATGAAAGTAGGAGAAGAAATAGTAAACGAAAGTATCATTTGTACTAAATTTAAAGGAAAAATATTAGAAGAAACTAAAGTTGGAGAATATGATGGTATAATACCAGAAATAACTGGTAGCGCATATGTTACTGGATTCTCTCAATTCTTAGTAGATGAAGAAGATCCAGTTAAATATGGATTTGTATTAAAATAGTATTAAATATTTTATATAAATAAAAAAATAAATGACAATTATTTTATAATTAAAACATAAAATAATAGTAATAGTATGAAATATATCTAAGTATAATGCACATTGTTTATTTTTCTTAAATAAAAAAATGTTATGCAATGATTACTTAAAGATGGGCTCGATGTTTATTGCATGGAGTCCATCTTTTTTTAATAAAACTTTAATATAAAATACAGATTTATTAAAATCAAATAATAAGAAAGGAGGGATAAAAATAAAAACAAAATAAAGCTCCTTAATAATGTAATAATGGGTAAGCATATTTGGATTAGTCCAAATAAAGTTCTGTAATAGTGGGGTAAGCATCTTAGAGTCATGCAAAATAAAGTCCTATAATAAGGGGGTAAGTGTTTTTAAATTAGACAAAAATAAAGTTTCATAATAATGGGGGAGCATCCTTGGATTAGACAAAAGAAGTTCTAATTTTAAATAACAAGGAGGGCGTATTATGATAGTAAAAATTGTTTTTGGGATTTTGTTGATTTTAACTCTTTATTTTGCATTCATATTTTTTAAGGATTTTGTAAAAAATTCAAAAGAGGGAAATTTAGAAGAAATAAGCTTTTGGAAAGCTGGTGTAGTAGGGTTTATAGCTAATTTTTTTGATACTCTAGGAATAGGTAGCTTTGCACCTTTGACTGCTATGCTTAGATTTTTAAAATTAACAGAGGATAGAGTTTTACCAGGAACCTTAAATGTCTCCTGTACAATCCCGGTTGTAACAGAAGCACTTATATTTATAACTGTTATAAAGGTAGATCCTGTTACTTTATTCGCAATGCTAATATCAGCTACAGTTGGAGCTGTAGTAGGAGCTGGAATAGTTTCAAAATTTGATGAAAAAAAGGTTCAATTAGGTATGGGTATTGCTTTAATGATAGTTGCATGTTTAATGCTTGCGAGTCAATTGAAATTAATGCCAGTAGGTGGAACAGCTATAGGACTTACTGGGGGAAAATTAGTAATAGCGGTAATAGCTAATTTCTTTTTAGGTGCATTAATGACATTAGGAATAGGATTATATGCACCATGTATGGCTTTGGTATTTGCTCTTGGAATGAGTCCGAAAGTTGCTTTTCCAATAATGATGGGGTCCTGTGCTTATTTAATGCCCGCAGCATCAGCTAAATTTGTAAAAGAAGGAGCATATAATAGAAAAGCCTCTATGGCTATAACTATATTTGGTATTATAGCTGTACTAATAGCAGCTTATATAGTTAAAGAACTACCATTAAATATATTAACCTGGTTAGTAATAGTAGTTATTATATACACATCCACTACTATGTTTAAAGCCTATTCAAAAGGAAAAATCTAAAAACTATTCAGCATAATGGAACAAAATTTAAGAGTTGAGTATTATTGCATAATCCTTTGTTGGAAAAATTTATATTTTTGTAGAAATTTATAAATTAATAAAAAATCTATCTGATTATAAATAAAAATCAGATAGATTTTTTATTAATTTATTTTGATACAAAATTATTTTTGGACTGAATTTGGTCTTTATCTCTTTTTTCTTCATATTTACTAAACATTCTCCAACCAATCCAGCTTAGAAGAATTGGTCCACCTATACTTAATAATTCAAAGAATGCAATTTGTCCTGTGGTTGTATAATCTGATGGTGGGAAGAATGAAGTTACAATTCCAAATATTACGCTTATTAATCCTACAATAGATACAAAGGTTGAAAATTGTCTTGATTTTGATATTTCGTAAAATTCCTCTGTGGATTCTCCCTTAGCCTGTAATTTCTCCATTTTCTTTAATCTAATGTAAGATGCAAACATTAATAAGTAAGGTATTAAGCCTGTTATAGCTGTCATTATTATAAGTATTGAATATATAGCATTAACTGTTGGTAAAAGAGTTGTAACTATTATTACTATTGAAATACCTATACCTTGTACTAACAATGCATTAATTGGTACACCATTTTTATTTGTTTTTGTTAAGAATGGAGGTAAAACACCATTTTTACTAGTTTCAAATAACATAGTTATAGGAGACATTATATATAAACTAACGCCACCTAAAGCTTCTATAGTCATAAGTATTGCCATTAAAGTTAGGAACCATTGTCCTATACCAAACTGCTCTGTTATTAATCTAAATGCTTCTATAAGTCCATTTGCAGCACCTATTTTTTCTGGTGATACTACAAAAGTAATGGCAGATGAACATAGTATATATAAAATAGTTATAAAGATAGCACAGAATATAATTGCTTTAGGGATTGTTTTTTTTGCGTCTTCAACTTCTCCAGCAAAGGCTGCTGTTACCTCAGCACCTGTTAAGCCAAACATTACAGAAGATAGTAATGCTAAATTAGCTATATTACTAAAATCCGGTATCATTCCTTGAAGGGTATAGGGTGTTGCAAGAGGTCTCTTAAGAACGAAAGCAGATGCGTAACCTAATATTATAATTAATAAAGCGGGAAGTACACTGCCAACAAGTCCACCTATAACTGCAAATATTTTACTATTTCCAGTACCTCTAAAACTCCATATAGTTATAAACCAGAAGATTCCTAAAACCATGAATAAATTATAAAGTTTATTATTTGCAAGACTTGGATTTATAACGTATGCAAATGTAACTGCTGCATATGTTACAAATCCGGGATAAAAGAATAGTTTGCTAACCCAGTTAAGCCAAGATACTAAAAAACCCATTTTTTCACCATAGGCTTTTGTAACCCATACGCTTAAACCGCCCTGTTCTGGGTATTTACCTCCTAATTCTGCAGCGACCAATGCGCTAGGAATAAAGAATAGTAATGCTGCTATTCCCCATAATACTGCACAGGAGGCACCATATTTAGCTGAAACAGCTACCCATCTTAATCCTAAAATGGCTGTCATGGTCATTAAAACCATGTCTTTAAATGTCAAGGACTTTTTCATTTAATAATCACCCCTATTGTAAAATTTTTAATAATATTGTTAAATTGTTAAATACTCTTTAATATTATGTTATTTTTATCACAAAATCAAGACATTTTTTTAACAAAATCTACAAAGTTAAACAAAGTTAAGTAAAACTATGAAAAAGTATTTTATTCTACAGAAAAGGATTACATAAACAAGCTATTATAATAAATTAGTTATTATTAGCCTTGAATTCTTTAATTTTATTTATTATACTAATAAATATGCCATGGAATGTTGTATCTTTAATAAAGAAAATGCTATAACATTGTTAAAAAAACTAAAAAATACAGATTTATTTGAAAAAAATATCAAAAAAACAAGTGAAAATAAAAACAAATTTATTGAAGTTAAAAATTCAATTTTTCATATAAATTTACATATTATTACAATTGTTTTGATATTTAGTCAAAAGATACGTATCTAAAAAATATCTGATTATAACCTAATTAACAAATTTGATAATATTATATTTATATAATATATATAACCCCAATACAATTTAAAATATATTACGTTAAGGAGGAAATTTAAAAATGAGTTTTCAATTACCAAAATTTACACCACCAGATTTTACACAAGATGTTCTTGTTAAGGCACCAGATGTTAAAATAGGTGAAGTTGAAAAAGATGGAGTAGCTCCTCAAGGATTTCATATAACTTCTGTATTACCAGAATATTTTAAGGTTAAAGGTGAATGGATTTTACCAATTCAAACATCTTTAGATTGTGCTGCAATAGTTAAAGATGACAACACTGTAGAAGTTGTAGAATTCAGAAGCCTTAAAGTTGGAGACAAAGTTATATTAGGAAAATCTGTAGATGGAAGCGAAGGTATCTACAAATATGCTGAAGGTTTCGATAGCATACCAAAAGTTGGATTTGGAAGAACTGTTGAATCATCTTTCTCAAAAGACTACAAAGAATTATATGAAATATTAAAATATGAAAAAGAAAACAATGGACATATAGTTTGGGTTTTAGGACCTGCAGTTGTATTTGACTATGATACTAGAGTAGCTTTATCAGAACTTGCTGAAAAAGGGTTTGTAAACGCTCTTATGGCTGGTAACGCTATGGCTACTCATGATTTAGAAGGAGGACTTTTAGGTACTGCTTTAGGACAAAATATATACACTCAAGAATCAGTTCCAATGGGTCACTATAATCACTTAGACCTTATAAACGAAGCTAGAAGAGCTGGATCTATAGAAGCTCTACTTTCTGAAGGAAACGTTAAAGATGGATTTATAAAAGCTTGTATAGAACATAATATTCCAATAGTTCTTGCAGGATCAATAAGAGATGATGGTCCACTTCCTCCAGTTTATCACAATGTAACCTCTGGACTTGATGCTATGAAAGAACAAGCTCAAAAGGCAACTGTTATAATTTGTCTTGCTACAGTTCTTCACTCAGTAGCAACTGCAAACTTAGCTTCATCTTATAAAGTTGTAGATGGTAAGGTAAGACCAGTATATGTTTACTCTATAGATATTGCTGAATATGCAGTTAACCAAGTAGCAACAGCTAGAGAACATGTAGGTGTTAAAACAATAGTTACTAATGTTCAGGATTTTGTTGTTAATGTTCAAAAGAACGTTCTTAGATAAGAGATTATAAACACTTAATTTTGAAAATTACTAAGATACATTAATATATTATTAGGAGGAGATTTTAAATGAGTTTCGAATTACCAAAATTTACGCCACCAGATTTTACACAAGATTTTCTTGTTAAAGCACCGGATTGTAAAACTGAAGAAGTAGTTATAGAAGGAGTTGCTCCTAGACACTACCACGCTTTATCAATATATCCTGAATACTTTAAAATTAAAGGAAAATGGGTAATAGCTAATGAAAGCCGTATGGATACTGTTGCAATTGTTACTCCAGAGGATGATATAGAAGTTGTAGAATTTAGAAATCTTAAACTTGGAGATAAGGTTGTAGTAGGAAGAACTGAAGATGCTAGCGAAGGTATATACATGTATGCTGGTGGATTCGTAGCTAAAGACGGAAATTCAGATACTTTTGCATTTAGAAGTGGTAGATCAAGAGAAACAGCTTTCTCTAAAGACTATGATGATTTATATGAAATAATGAAATATGAAAAAGAACATAACGGAAAAATCACTTGGGTTCTAGGACCATCAATTGCATTAGATGATGAGTCAAGAGCAGCTTTTGCTTCCCTTGTAGAAAACGGATATGTTAATGCTATTCTATCAGGAAACACTCTTGCAACCTATGACTTAGAAAAAGGAATGTTCGGAACAGTTTTAGGGCAAGAAACTTTTGAAGCTGAAAAAAATGCTCATTACAACTATATGGAAGCTATAAACGAAGCTAGGAGAGCTGGTTCTTTAGAAGAACTTATGGCTTCTGGAAAAGTTAAAGATGGTATATTAAAAACTTGCGTAGAAAAAGATGTTCCTGTAGTACTTGCGGGTACTATAAGAGATAGATTCACTCTACCTAATGTTTACGATAATGTCTATGAAGCTCAAGATGCTATGAGAAAACATACAAGAAAATCTACAATGCTTATATGTTTATCTACAGTATTACATACCATAGCTTCAGGAAACATGACTCCATCTTACACAGTAAGAGATGGTGTTGTTAGACCTGTATATATCTATTCTATAGATATACAAGAATTCTCTGTTAATAAACTATCAGATAGAGGTACTCTAGAAGTTAAAACTCTAGTTACAAATGCTCAAGATTTTATTACAAATATAGCTAAAGCATTAGTTAAATAACTTAAAAATTTTTTTTATATACTAAGTTTTAGTAAAAAAGAGAGTCTTTTTAAAGATTCTCTTTTTTATTGTACAGAAATTAATTTAAAATATAATAATTATTTATTTTTAAATTTTTTTATTAAATTTATTGAAAATATCTACAAAAATAGATAAAAACTATAGTAATTTTGCAATAAATGTCTTATAATATAAGAGGTATGAGATATCATTTAAAAGGGTAGTGCAAACATCATTGGAAAAGAAGTTGTTACTATTCTTTGGGGGAATATTTATTTATATATTTTATAAAAAAATTTATACTTAATGAAAAGGTTTACTGGTAAATTGAAAAAATACTATGGATAAGGTAGGGGGAATAACAATGATAACAAAATTATTATTATCAGTATTACTAGTTTTGACAAGCTATTTTTTATTTTTCTTTTTAAAGGATTACTTTAAATCATTAAAAAAAGGTAATCTAGAAGACAATAATTTTTTTATTGTAGGAATTATAGGTTTAGTAGTAAATTTTTTTGATACATTAGGTATAGGGAGCTTTGCGCCGTTAACATCTATGCTTAAGTTTTTTAAACAAACAGAGGATAAAGTAATACCAGGAACTTTAAATGTAGGATGCACTGTGCCTATGATTTTACAAGCTTTTATATTTATGACAGGCATAAAGGTGGAACCTGTAACATTAATTTCTATGATACTAGCTGCTATGATAGGTTCTTTATTTGGCGCGGAAATAGTATCAAAATTAGATGAAAAAAAAGTGCAATTTTGCATGGGGGTATCTCTTCTAATTGTAGCTTTAATAATTTTAGCAGGACAATTAAATTTAATGCCAGCAGGTGGTAATGATATAGGTCTTCATGGTACTAAATTGATAATAGCTATAATAGGTAATTTTATTTTAGGTATACTTATGACAGTAGGTATAGGATTGTATGCTCCATGCATGGCTTTAGTGTGTGTGCTAGGTATGAATCCAAAGGTAGCTTTTCCAATAATGATGGGATCCTGTGCATTTTTATTACCTATGTCATCAACAAAGTTTGTAAAAAATAATGCTTATGATAAAAAGGCTTCTGTATCTATAAGTACATTTGGAGTGGTAGGAGTTTTAATAGCAGCATTTATAGTGAAAGAACTTCCTGTTAGAGCTTTAACTTGGATGGTTGTTTGTGTAATAATGTATACTTCTATTACTATGTTTAAAGCTTATTATTCTAAAAAAGAAAGTTATAAAGCTAGAGAGGAATTAGCTTAAAAGTATATATAAATAAAATTTTTAAAAGAAAAATAAAAAAATTATAGTGATTAAATTATATATATAATAATGTAGGTTTTTATTTTTTATCCGATGACTATCCGCTCTAATACTCCCATCTTTTTCAAAGTGGGAGTAAAGAGCGGATAGTCATCGGATAACGATTTCTAAGCTTCAGAATGAGTAAAAACTCACTCTGAAGCCAAGAACTCTGTTTATAAAAAAATATATAAAATTGAGTTTTATAATTGGAACTTAGAGTTTGTACTAGAATTTTAGTATAAACTCTTATTTTTTATTTAAAGTATTTAATAGTTCTATATTATAATTCAATATAGATTTGAGTTTTGGGTGTTCTCCTTTTTAAATATAAAATATAGATTTTACCTAATTATCATTTTATATAAAAATTAGTAGGTCTATTTATTGAAAATCAATTAAAAAGAATAAAATAAAAAAAATAGTTTAAAATAAAATATGAATTTAAAAATTACTTATAATTAAATAAAACTTTGTAGAAACATTAGTAATGAGAATGTTTACAACATGGTGTCAGAAAATACTACACTATAATTCAAAGAATGTTATTAAAAATACAAATAGATGAGGCTTTAAGTGATAAAAAAAAATAATAATGTCTAAATATTGACACAATATCCGGAAAAGTGTCAAAAAAAAGACAAAAACATATTAAAGTTTATAAGAAGTTTATGCGAAAAAAGGGCTTTTTATAAAAAATAACATATAAAAATGTATAAAAAACTAATTATTTTGTGTTTTTTTTAACTTTTTTTATTTAAATTATAGATTTGGCATAAACATTGCTATATAATATAAGTGTGTGTAGATAGATCAAGGAGGGATACCATGGAAAAATTGTTTAGTTTTCCTCTAAGGATGCACGTAGGTGCACCAGATGCTCCCTGTGTAAAAGCGGGACAAAAGGTTAAAAGAGGAGAATGTATAGCAGAACCAAACGGACTTGGTGCTAAAATTCATACTAGTGTGTCCGGTATAGTAGAAAAAGTTACAGATAAAGAAATCATAATAAAAGCAGATGAAGCTCAAACAACAGAATTCGTTAAGATAAAGAAATGTGATAATTTAGTAGATACTGTATTTGAAGCAGGAATAGTTGGAGCCGGCGGAGCAGGTTTTCCAACTCATATAAAGCTAAAGGCAGATAACAAGGATGGCTATATAATAGCAAACTGTGTAGAATGTGAGCCAGCACTTCATCATAACATAAAAGTTATAGAAGAAACGCCTGAACTAATAATAAATGGTGTTAGATATGCAATGAAAGCCACTAATTCTGCAAAAGGATACATAGCTATAAAAGCTAAACATCCTGAAGCTATAGCTTCATTAGAAAAAGCTTTAAAGGGAGCTACTGATGTAGAAGTTAAACCTCTTGCTGACTTATATCCAATGGGTGAAGAAAGAGCTATAATCAATGCAATATTTGATAAGTGGTTAGATGTAACTCAGCTTCCTATAGAAGCAAAATGTATTGTAATGAACGCTGAAACTTTAGCAAACATTACAAGAGCTGTTGAAGAAGAAAAGCCAGTTATAGATAAGGATATAACTGTAATAGGAAAACTAAAATCAGGTAATAAGCCAAATATATTCTTACAAGTACCAGTGGGAACACCAGTTAAAGATTTAATAGAAAAATCTGGTGGAATAGATGGTGAATATGGTGAACTAGTAATAGGTGGACCATACACTGGAAAAGCTGGAGATATAGAAAAGGATTCTGTTACTAAAATATCCGGTGGAGCAATAGTTACAATACCATTACCAGAATATAATGGACCATTGGGACTACTAGTATGTGCCTGTGGAGCTAACGAAGAAAGATTAAAGGATGTAGCAACTAAAATGAATGCAAAAATTGCAGGAGTAGTTGATTGCAAAAACATAGAATACCCAAAGGGTAAAGGAAATGGACCAGGAAAATGTAAAACACCTGGTGAATGACCAGGCCAAGCGGCTGCAGTTATGCAGCTTAAAAAAGATGGAGCAGAAAGAATATTAATATCAAACTGTAGTGATTGTTCAAATACAGTTATGCAAATAGCTCCAAAAGCTAAGGTTCCAGTATATCATCATACTGATCATATATTTAGAACTATTGATTACACATTAACAAGAAGACTTCCACAGGAATAACAAAAAAAATAAAAAAATTAGGAGGTTATGTCTTATGTCAATGACACCAGAGCATGCAGAAGCGTTAAAGAATGAATCTGCAGTAGTATGTTGTAGAGCAGAAGAGGGAACAGTATTAACTGCTGACAACTTAGAAGATCCAGAAATATTCCCAGATATGGTAGACTCAGGTCTATTAACTATTCCAGCTGATTGTTTAAAGGTTGGAGAAGTAATAGGAGCTAAATTGTTAAAAACTGTAGATTCATTAACACCATTAACTCCAGATATAATTGAAGGAGCAAAAACAATAGGTGGTTCAGAAGATAAGGCTGAAGAAATTTCAGAAGAATTAACTGAAGAAGATGAAAAAGCAGTTCTAAAATATAATTTAAGAGCAGGAGATACTATAAAAGCTAGTGATTTAGAAAATCCAATGCACTTCCCTAAACTTGTAGATTCTCTTTTAATCTCATTAGATGAAAGAGTACTTACAAGAAAAGAAGTAGTTGGAGCAACTTTATCAGTTGATACACCAGCTTTAACTCCTGTAACACCTGATATATTAGAAGGATTTGAGGAGGAAGTAAACATGAGTGCTGATACACAAGCAACAATAAGTGGTGGAACTTTAAGAATCAGAATAGCTGAAGGAAAAGGAATTGACATCGAAGTTCCTTTAAATGGAAATGTAGGTAATGGAAAATCAGTAGCTGTTCCAGCAGTAAAAGCTGAAAAAGGCACAGTAACTGCAGCTCCAGTAGCAGTAGAAGCTAAAAAAGAAGTTAAATTAGAAGAAAAAGTAGTAAGATCAGTTACAAGAAAATACTATAAAATAGACAAAGTAGAATTAGCTAAAGAAACTAAAATTGAGGGAACAACTCTTTATATAAGAGAAAATATCTGTGAAGATGCATTCAATGTAGATGAATTAGTTAAAGATATAAAATTAGAAATAATAACTCCAGATAAATACAACACTTATAGTGAAACTATAATGGACGTACAACCAATAGCTACTAAAGAAGGTTCAGATGCTAAGTTAGGTGAAGGTGTTACGAGAGTTATAGATGGAGCTATTATAATGGTAACAGGTATCGATGAAGATGGAGTTCAAGTTGGTGAATTTGGTTCTTCAGAAGGTATATTAGAAGAAAATATTATGTGGGGAAGACCAGGTGCTCCTAATAAAGGTGAAATATTCATCAAAACTCAAGTAACTATAAAAAGAGGAACAGGAATGGAAAGACCAGGTCCATTGGCTGCTCACAAAGCAACAGATTTCATAACTCAAGAAATCAGAGAAGCTTTAAAAGCTATTGAAGATGAATCTTTAGTAGTTAACACTGAAACTTTTGAACAAGTAAGAAGACCAGGAAAGAAAAAAGTTGTAGTTGTTAAAGAAATAATGGGTCAAGGTGCTATGCACGATAACTTAATATTACCATTAGAACCAGTTGGAGTAATAGGAGCTAAACCAAACGTTGATTTAGGAAACGTTCCAGTAATGCTTGCGCCAACAGAAGTATTAGATGGTGGTATCCACGCATTAACTTGTATTGGACCTGCTTCTAAAGAATGTTCAAGACACTACTGGAGAGAACCTCTTGTAATGGAATGTATGAGAGATGAAGAAGTTGATTTAGCAGGAGTTATATTTGTAGGAAGTCCACAAATCAATAGTGAAAAATTCTATGTATCTGAAAGATTAGGTATGATGGTAGAAGCTATGGATGTTGATGGTGCTTTTGTTACAACTGAAGGTTTTGGAAATAACCACATTGACTTTGCAAGCCACGTAGAACAAATAGGTATGAGAGGTGTTCCTTGTGTAGCATTCTCATTCTGTGCAGTTCAAGGTGCTCTAGTTGTTGGTAACAAACACATGAAATACATGGTAGATAACAACAAATCAGAAGGTGGAATAGAAAACGAAGTATTATCTTGTAATACATTATGTCCAGAAGATGCTATAAGAGGTCTTGCAATGATTAAAGCAGCTATGTCTGGAGAAGAAGTTAAAAAACCAGAAAGAGCTTGGAATGCAAATGTTAAAGAAAACAACATTGAAATGATAGAAAAAACAACTGGAAATAAAATTGATAGAGTTTTAAATGAAACTTCAATACCAATGAGCGAAAAGAGAAAAGAAAAATACGCTACAAAGTAGGGATATAAATGGATTTAAAATATGGTGATAAAATCCTAGAAATGCAAGGTGTTATTGTAGACGTATCTGATGGAGCAGTAGCCATAGATTTCAAAGGAAGACTTGGATACTTAAAGGTACCAAGAAGAATGATAATATCTGATTATGAACTTAAAGTAGGTCAAGAAATAGGCTTAAATATGAGTTTCGTAGAAGTATTATCTGATGAAATAAATGAAAAATATGTAAGTAATTTAGAAATCCAAAAGAGACGTGGTCTAAATCCTGACGAAAGACATAAATAAATTTATAAATTGAAGGGAAGGTTACTAGAATGAATATTGTAAAGGGATTACAATCAGAAATATTTGTTCCTATAACTCCTAACCCAGTATGGGCGCCAGTTACAATGGAACTAAAAGATATGACAGTAGCATTAGCTACAGCAGCAGGAGTTCACTTAAAATCAGACAAAAGATTTAATTTAGCAGGTGACTTCACATACAGATTAGTACCAGGAGATGCAAAAACATCAGATATGATGGTATCTCACGGTGGATATGATAACGGAGACGTTAACAAAGATATAAACGCTATGTTCCCAATAGATAGATTAAGAGAATTAGTAGATGCTGGATTTATAAAAGCAGTTGCTAAAACTCACATAGGATTTATGGGTGGTGGCGGAAACCAACAAAAATTTAGAGAAGAAACAGGCCCAGAAGTTGCTAAAATATTAAAAGAAGAAGGCGTAGACGCTGTATTGATGACTGCTGGATGAGGAACTTGTCATAGATCTGCAGTTATAGTGCAGAGAGCGATTGAAGAAATAGGAATTCCTACAATAATAATAGCTGCTCTTCCACCAGTTGTTAAACAATCTGGTACACCAAGAGCGGTTGCACCAAGAGTTCCAATGGGTGCTAATGCGGGAGAACCTAATAACGTAGAAATGCAAACAGCAATAGTAAAAGATACATTAGAACAATTAATTAAGATTCCTTCAGCAGGAAAAGTTGTTCCATTACCATACGAATATATAGCAAAAGTTTAATAATTAAAAAAGAGCTCTACTTTGGTAAAGTAGAGCTCTTTAAAAAAAGCCCAATCATATAATTGTATTTGAAATATTTAAATGGAAATAAATTTAAAAAAAGTTTATATATAAAATTAATATTGTTTTAAATTTATCAAATTGAAAAGGATTTCAAGGAATAATGAAAATAGACTTAATTTTTTGAAAAAATAAAGCTATATGAATATAGAAGGTTATTTGAAATTTTTCTAAAATTTAGTCAATTATATAATACTATTTAAATAATGTTAAAAAAATATCAAAAAACATGAAAAAACCTATAGAAAAAAATATAAATTTGTATTAAAATTATATTATAAAAAATAAATAAAAAGAGGTGTATAAAATGGTAAAAGTAGTTTTGGGTCTTTTAATTATTTTAACGGTCTTTTTTGCAGTTGCATTTTTCAGAGATTATATTAAAGCAACTAAAGAAGGAAACATTGAAAAAACCAATTTTTTTGCATTAGGAACAGTAGGATTTATAACTAATTTTTTTGATACTTTGGGAATAGGAAGCTTTGCTCCTACCACAGCATTACTTAAAAATTTTAAACTTACACAGGACAGAACCCTACCAGGTACATTAAATGTTGCATGTACTGTACCTGTTGCTGTAGAGGCTATTTTATTTATAAATGGTATAGAAGTAGAACCTGTAACATTATTTTCTTTATTAATAGCAGCTACAGTAGGTGCAGTAGTAGGTGCAGGAGTTGTATCTAAATTAGACGAGAAAAAAGTTCAATTTGGTATGGGAGTAGCTCTTATAATAGTAGCTTTAGTAATGCTTGCAGGACAATTAAAATTAATGCCAGCAGGTGGAGATGCAGTTGGACTTCATGGTGTAAAGCTTATAGTGGCAATTATAGGTAATTTTATATTAGGAGCTTTAATGACTTTAGGAATAGGCTTATATGCTCCATGTATGGCTTTAGTATATGCTTTAGGAATGAGTCCAAAGGTTGCTTTCCCAATAATGATGGGATCTTGTGCATTCTTAATGCCGGCAGCATCACTTAAGTTTGTAAAAGAAGGAGCTTATGATAGAAAAGCATCTATGGCTATAACTATATTTGGTTTAGTAGGTGTGTTTATAGCATATTATTTAGTAAAATCATTACCATTAGATATACTAAAATGGTTAGTAATCGTTGTTATAATCTATACTGCAGCTATGATGTTTAATTCAGCTTCTAAAGCTAAAAAAGCAGCAAGAGCTTAATAATATATATTTTTTAAATAACTATATTTGTAAAGCTTTAAAATAATTAAGTGTTAAAAACCAGGTAAAATTTAAATTTTACCTGGTTTTTTTTCAAGTTTATAATTTTATTGTTGAAAATTTTAATAAAAAGTGTTTATACTATATATATGTGTATTCATATTTATCCATAATTAGCAGATAGAAATACTTTATTTGTATAATTATAAATAAATTAATAGATAAAGTGAAAAAAATATTACAATAATTTGCATAAAACTTTTGAAATAATATATTTATTTCATAGTTAACTGTAAATTTTATTTAATTTTTATATTTGAAGGGAGTAGTTTTAATGGACTTAATGAAAAGCTTATGGGAAAAAGCTAAAAGTGACAAAAAGAAAATTGTACTTGCAGAGGGAGAAGAAGAAAGAAATATTGAAGGTTGTTCAAAAATATTAAAAAATGAATTAGCTCACATGATTTTAATAGGAAATAAAGAAAAAATAAATGAAACAGCAAAAAAATTAAATGTTTCTATAGATAGAGCAGAAATAATAGATCCACAGACTTCAGAAAAAGTTTCTACATATACAAAAGAATTTTATGAATTAAGAAAGCATAAGGGCGTTACTATGGAAAAAGCAGAACAAATAGTTAAGGATCCTATATATTTTGCTACAATGATGGTTAAAATGAAGGATGCAGATGGATTAGTATCTGGTGCTATACACACTACAGGAGATTTATTAAGACCAGGACTACAAATAGTTAAAACAGCTAAGGGAGCCTCTGTTGTTTCAAGTACATTCATAATGGAAGTTCCAAATTGTGAATATGGTAAAAATGGTATGCTTTTATTTGCAGATTGTGCTGTAAATCCTAATCCAACAGCGGATGAACTAGCTTCAATTGCTATATCCACAGCAGAAACTGCTAGAGCTTTATGTGATATGGAACCTAAAGTAGCTATGCTATCTTTCTCATCAAAAGGAAGTGCAAAGCACGACTTAGTAGATAAAGTAGCGGAAGCTACAAAAATAGCAAAAGAAAAAAGACCGGACCTTGATATAGATGGAGAATTACAATTAGATGCGGCTATAGTACAAAAAGTTGCAGATTTAAAAGCTCCAGATAGCGCTGTTGCAGGAAAAGCTAATGTTTTAGTATTCCCAGATTTGCAAGCAGGAAATATAGGATATAAATTAGTTCAAAGATTTGCGAATGCAAGCGCTATAGGACCAATATGTCAAGGTTTTGCAAAACCAATTAATGACCTATCAAGAGGTTGTAGCAGCGATGATATAGTTAATGTAGTTGCTGTAACAGCAGTTCAAGCACAAAATATGTAATTAAATATTTTAATTTTTATATGATCAATTGATTTATTAGTTTATATGATAAATTAATTGATTAATATGACTAATAGAAAATAGGTTTGTTTATAATAAAATTTTATATAAAACATATAGATGAAGGGTGGAAAATTAATGAAAATATTAGTAGTTAACTGCGGAAGTTCATCATTAAAATATCAATTAATAGATATGACTTCTGAAGAAGCTTTAGCAAAAGGATTAGTAGAAAGAATAGGAATAGAAGGATCTATATTAACTCAAAAGGTTAATGGAGAAAAATATATAATAGAAGAACCTATGAAAGATCATAAAAAAGCTATAGAGTTAGTTTTAAAAGCATTAGTAGATAAAGATCATGGAGTAATATCTGATATGTCAGAAATAGCAGCAGTAGGACATAGAGTAGTTCATGGTGGAGAAAAATATGCTAGCTCAGTACTTATAAATGATGAGGTTATGAAGGCTTTAGAAGATTGTGTTAAATTAGCACCACTTCATAATCCACCAAACATAATAGGAATAAATGCTTGTAAAGAGCTTATGGCTAAAACTCCAATGGTAGCAGTATTTGATACAGCATTCCATCAAACATTACCAGATTATGCATATATGTATCCATTACCATATGAATTATATGAACAAAATGGTATAAGAAAATATGGCTTCCATGGAACATCACATAGATATGTATCTAGTGTAGCGTCAGAGATGATGGGAAAAGATCTTAAAGATATTAAAGTAATAACTTGTCACTTAGGAAATGGAGCAAGTTTATGTGCTGTAAAAGAAGGAAAATCAGTAGAAACTTCTATGGGATTCACTCCGCTTGCAGGATTAGCTATGGGAACTAGATGCGGAGATATAGACCCAGCAATACTTCTTTTCATGGAAAGAGAATTAAATATGTCACCAGATGAAGTAGATAATGTTATAAATAAAAAATCAGGTGTATTAGGAATATCAGGAGTAAGTAGTGATTTTAGAGATATAGAAGGTGCCGCAAAAGAAGGAAATAAAAGAGCTAAACTAGCTTTAGATGTATATCATTACACAGTAAGACAAACAATCGGTGCTTATACAGCAGTATTAAATGGTGTAGATGCTATAGTATTTACAGCAGGATTAGGAGAAAATTCAGCAGCAAGCAGAGAAGAAATTTTAAATGGATTAGAATATTTAGGTATTAAGATAGATGCCGAAAAGAATAAACAAAGAGGAAAACAAATAGAAATAAGCACTGCAGATTCAAAGGTAAAGGTATTCGTTATACCAACTGATGAAGAATTAATGATAGCAAGAGATACTAAAGAAATAACATCTAAATAGCATATAATATAAGTTATAAATATAGCTGTAATAACTTTGATTTACTTATAAAATACTTGACTTTTTAATATGCCCTTTATATAATAAATTGTGGTTGCTATAATTGAGGTGAATTTTATGAATTTAGATGTATCCGATTTAATAAAAAAAATAAAACTAAGTAAAGATGTTCATCTGAAGTTAGAAGATGAAAGAAAGTTTTTTGATGGAGATGAAGAAATTCTTTATTTAGAAGCACCAACATTAGACGGGGTAGTTAGTATATCTAAAGATATATTAACCTTAGATGGAAAGTTAAGTGCAGAAATTGAGCTTTCTTGTTCAAGATGTCTTCAAAAGTTTAAACACCATGTTGACACAGAGGTACATGAGAGTTTTACAAATAATCCCCAATGCGAAGATGATGAGATTATATTACTAAAAAATGAAGCTATTGATGTTACAGAGGTTATAGAAAATAACATAATTATAGAATTACCAATAAAAAGACTCTGTAAGAAAAATTGTAAAGGCTTATGCCAACAATGCGGTGCTAATTTAAATTTTTCAAAGTGTAAATGCGAAAAAGATATAGATCCAAGGTTGGCAAAACTAAAAGACTTTTTTTCTGCTCAGTAAGGAGGTGTTTACAGTGGGAAATCCAGCGAGAAAAACTTCAAAGGCAAAAAGAGATTCTAGAAAAGCTCAAACTTTCAAATTAAGCTTACCAGGAATCGTTGAATGCCCTCAATGTCACGAAATGAAACTTGCTCATAGAGTATGTAAAAGTTGTGGATATTACAATGGCAAAGAAGTTGTATCAAACGATAAATAATTATAAAAAAGAAAGTCGTAAGGCTTTCTTTTTTTCTTGTGAAAGAAAAAAAATTAGCTTATACTTTATAGTAGGAAGGAAGTGATACTATGATAATAGCTGTAGATGGTATGGGAGGAGATTTTGCTCCAGAATTAGTGGTAGAAGGATGTATACAAGCTGTCAAGGAATATGAAGGCATACATATAATAATAACGGGTAAAGAAGAATTAATAAAGAATGAATTAGATAAAAGAGAATATAAAGGAAACAAAATAGAGATACTAAATGCAAAGGAAGTTATAGGTACTGATGAAGCACCAGTAAAGGCTATAAGAAGAAAAAAAGATTCAAGTATGGTAAAAGCTTTAGAATTAGTAAAAGAGGGTAAAGCTCAAGCTGTTATATCCGCAGGAAGTACAGGAGCATTAATGGCAGGAGCTACTTTTGTTTTAGGAAGGATAAAGGGTATAAATAGAGTTTGTTTAGCACCATTACTTCCAGGAGCTAAAGCTCCTTTTATGATAGCAGATGCAGGTGCTAATGTAGATTGCAGGCCAGAATATTTAGTTCAATTTGCTATGATGGGAAAAGTATATTTTGAAAGTGTATTAGGTGTTAAAAATCCAACGGTAGGGTTGGTAAATATAGGTGCTGAAGAAGAAAAAGGTAATGAGCTTACAAAAGCCGCATATAAATTATTAAAGGATACAGATTTTAATTTTATAGGAAATATAGAACCAAGAGATATACCAAGAGGAGAAACTAATATTGCAGTATGTGATGGATTTATAGGAAATACTGTGTTAAAAACTTATGAGGGAGTAGCCTCAAATTTATTTTCTATGTTAAAAGATGAAATAAAGTTATCCACCAGAGGGAAAATAGGAGGAACACTTTTAAAACCTGTATTTAAAGATTTTAAAAAGAAATTTGATTATACGGAATATGGTGGATCACCCTTTCTAGGGGCTAAGGGTATATGTATAAAAGCTCATGGAAGTTCTGATGCTAAAGCGTTTAAAAATGCTATAAGACAGGCAAAAATTTGTTATGATAAAAAGATAATTGAAGAAATAGAGAATAATTTAGAAAATTTAATAGAAAATAATATATAATGGAACTTAATGAATATATTGACGTAGAAATAGTTATGTAATATTATTTATGTATAAAGCATTAGGAGGTGACACAAATGATTTTTGAAAAAATAAAAGCTACAATAGCAGAACAATTAAGTATAGATGAAGAGGAAATAACTATGGAATCATCTTTTATTGATGATTTAGGTGCGGATTCACTTGATATAGTTGAATTGATAATGGCATTAGAAACTGAATTCGATTTAGAAATACCAGATGAAGACGCAGAAAAAATTTCTACAGTGGGAGATGTAGTTAACTACATAAAATCACATACTGAGGAATAATTGATTTTTATCCCCGCCTTTACTAGCGGGGATTTTATATTAAAAAATATAATTAAGAGATAAGTTTATTCTTGAGTTTATTTAATAAATATACTGAAGAATGAACTTTTAGGGAGTGAAAATTTTGAAAAATAGACAGGATATTTTGAAAGAACTTCAGTACAAACTTAAAGTATGTTTTAAAGATGAAAAATTATTAGATGTGGCATTAACCCATAGTTCCTATGCTAATGGTAAAAAAAATATAAAATATTATGAAAGATTGGAGTTCTTGGGAGATTCCGTATTGCAACTTATAATATCAGAGCATTTATATGAAAAATATGAAGATAAAAAAGAAGGAGAACTTACTAGAAAGAGGGCTATAATAGTCTGTGAAAATTCTCTTTACGAAATAGCTAAAAGATGGGATTTAGGTTTTTATCTGCAAATGAGTAAAGGGGAAGAATTAACAGGAGGCAGAGAGAGAGTATCTATATTAGCAGATTGTGTGGAATCTATAATAGCTGCTATATATTTAGATAAAGGATTAGATGAGGCAAGAGAATTTGTTATGAAAAATTTCAAGGAAATAATAGAAAAAGCCATGAGAGATGAAATAATACTAGATTATAAAACTACATTACAAGAAATAGTGCAACAAAATAATGATCTTACTATAAACTATGAATTATTAAAACAGGAAGGTCCTCCTCACAGAAGAAAGTTTTTTACTAATGTAACCATAGATAATGAGGTAAGAGGAACAGGGATAGGATATAGTAAAAAAGAAGCAGAACAAAACGCAGCAAAGGAAGCATTAAAGAATTTAGGTGATAGCCATGAGTAAAAGCCATTATATAATACCAATATTTGTAGCTCAGGAAGGATGTCCCCATAATTGTGTTTTTTGTAATCAACATAAAATAACCGGAGAAAAGAACGAAATAATAGACGAAAATTACGTAAGAGAAACCATAGAAGCTTATATAAAAACTATAAATAGGGAAAATTCAACTTTAGAGGTTTCTTTTTTCGGAGGTACTTTTACAGGTATACCTATAGAAAGGCAAAAGAGTCTTTTAAAAGTGGCAAAGGAATATAAGGATAAGGGCCAAATAGATTATATACATATGTCCACAAGACCAGATTATATAGACAGAGAAATTTTAGATAACCTTAAAAAGTACTCTGCGGATATAATTGAATTAGGAGTTCAATCTTTAGATGAAGAAGTCCTTTTAAAATCAGGAAGAGGGCATTCCGTAGAAGAGGTGTATAGAGCCTCAAAACTTATAAAAGAATATGGATTTACTTTAGGACATCAAATAATGTTAGGACTTCCAGGAGATACTTTTAAAAAGGATATAGAAACTGTAGAAAAATCTTTAAAGATGAAACCAGATATAGCAAGAATATATCCAGCCTTGGTAATAAAGGATACTCCTATGGAATATATGTTAAGAAAGGGAACTTATAAACCTTATACTTTAGATGAAGCTATAGATATAACTAAAATATTATATTCTATGTATGATAAAGAAGGTATAAAAGTAATAAGAATAGGACTTCAGCCTACAGAAGAAATAAATGAAAATAAAGATGTGATTTCAGGTCCTTTTCATCCAGCTTTTAGAGAATTAGTGGAAGGAAAAATAATTAATGAGGCTATTTTCTCCTATGTAGAAGATAGTTTAGAAGAAAGCTTAGAAATTTACATAAATAATAAAGATATATCTAAATTGTATTGTAATAGAAAAGAATTTTTTAATGAATTTATAAATAAGAAGAAAGTAAAAAGATTTAAAGTTATACAAGATGAAACATTAGGTAGAGGGAATATAATTATTAAAAAGGGTGAAAATCAAGAACATATATTTATAAAAGAGTATATGAGAAAGCTTTCAGAAGAAGGGAAAAACTTATTTATATAGAATAATATAAGTATCAAGTTAATATAAGCTTTAGTGTCCCCACTGTTTCATATTCAGTGGGGATATATACTTTAAGTTTTAATAATTGATATTTTTTTTTATATATAATAAACTATTAAATGATGTTATTTTTAAAGGGAGGTAAAATTGAAATGAAAAGAGAAAAAAGAGAAAAGATGACTAAAGTTTTAGTTGTTCTTATGACTATTGTATTTATTGCTAGTATATTACCAATGTTTTTTGCCAGATAGGAGTTGTACTACATGTTTTTAAAATCAATTGAGATAAGAGGTTTTAAATCTTTTGCAGATAAAACTGAATTAATGTTTAAACAAGGAGTCACAGCAATAGTAGGTCCTAATGGGAGCGGGAAAAGTAATATATCTGACGCAGTAAAATGGGTGTTGGGAGAACAAAGTGTAAAATCCTTAAGGGGAAGTAAAATGGAGGATGTTATATTTGCTGGTACACAATATAGAAAACCAGTAGGACTTTGTCAAGTTTCACTGATATTAGATAACAGTGATAAAGACTTACCCATAGAATATACAGAAGTAACTATAACTAGACGCTTATATAGATCTGGTGAAAGTGAGTATTATATAAATAATACTCAATGTAGGCTTAAAGATATACAAGAGTTATTTATGGATACAGGTATAGGTAAAGAAGGCTATTCTATAATAGGACAAGGGAAAATAGAGGCAGTTTTAAGTGGAAAGCCAGAGGAGAGAAGAAGTCTTTTAGAGGAAGCAGCAGGTATAGTTAAATTTAAATGGAGAAAAGAAGAGGCAGATAAAAAACTTTCTAATACAGAACAAAATCTTATAAGAATAAAAGATATATTAAATACTTATGAAGAAAGAATAGAACCACTTAAAGAAGAAAGTGAAAAAGCTAAAAAGTTTTTAAATTTATCAGAGGAATTAAAGCATAAAGAAGTTAATATTATGATATATTCTATAGATAAGATAGAAAAAGATCTAGAAAATATAAATAACAATATGCTTTCTTTAAGCGAAAATATAGATAACTTAAAAAATGAAAAATCACAGTACAAAGAAATAATTTTAAAGTTTAATGAAAAATTAGAGCTTCTAGACAAAAATAATGGTAAAAATAAAGAAGAATATTATTATAATAAAGATAAAAATAAGGATATAGAGAATGAAAATATTCTATTAAAAGAAAAAATAAAAAATCTAAAAGATAATATAAAAGTAAAAGAAAATACTTTAAAAACTAATGAAGAAAGATTACAAAATTATTTAAAAGAAAAGGAAAACTTAGAAAAAAAATTAAATAAATTAAAAGAAGAAGAAATTTATTTAAGAGAAGAGATAGATAAAAAAGAAGATAACATAAATAATTTTAATAAAGAACTAAAGGAAAAAGAAGATAAACTAAAGATGCTAAAATCTGAAGAGATAGAAATATTAAGTAATACGGCTAACCTTAGAAATGAAATATCTGTAATGGAAAATGAAATAGTAAATTTGAAAAATAAATTGGATAATATAAAAAATTCCTGTGATAGTTATATAAGCTCTATAAATATAAATATAAAAACTAAGGAAGATATAGAAAAAGAAATAAAAAATATAAAAGAAAATATACTTTCATTAGAAAATAATTTAAAAGAAAACAGTAAAAGTATAGGCTCTTTAAAAATATCCCTTAATAATAAAGAAAAAAAATTAAAGGAGAAAAATGCAGCCTACAGTAGATTAGAAGCGAATTATCATATGCTTTCAAATTTAGAAAAGCACTATGAAGGATATAATAGAAGTGTAAAAACCTTGATGGAGCATGTAAGTCAGGGCAAAATAGATAACATTAATGGAGGCTGTGAAGTTTTAGGGGAGATAATAAAAGTAAAGAAAGAGTTTGAAACAGCCATGGAGATAGCTTTAGGTGGAGCTATATCTAATGTTATAACAGAGGATGAAAACAAAGCTAAGATATTAATAAACTATTTAAAGAAAAGAAGTTTAGGAAGAGCTACCTTTTTACCTTTAACTACAATACAGGGGAGAAAAGCTAAAATAAATAATGTTACAAGAGAAGATGGATTTTTAGGTATAGCCAGTGAGCTTATAAATTATGATGCGAAATTTTCTAATATAATAGATTATGTGTTAGGTAGAACCCTAGTGGCAAAGGATATGGACAGTGCCCTTAAAATTGCTAAAAAATTAAATTACTCCTTTAAAATAGTAACATTGGAGGGTGAAGTTATAAATCCAGGAGGTTCACTAACCGGTGGTAGTATAAAACATAGGGCAGGAAGCAGTATAATAAGCCGAAAAAGGGAGATAGAGGAAACTAAGAAAGAATTAGAAGAAACAAAGAATACCATAGAGGAATTTATAGGTAATATATTAGAAAATAAAAATAAAATAAAAACTTTAGATGAAGAAAATTTAAATATAAAGGATGAAATTTACTATAATAATATAGAAATAACTAAATTTACGGGAAAATTAAATTCTATAAAGGAAGATACAGAAAGACTTAGAAGTTCTTTAAATATATCAAGAGAAGAAATTAAGTTAACAAAGGATAAAATACAAGACATTGAAGAGGATATAAATGCATCACAAAAACAATTAGAAGAACTTAAATTAAGAAAAGATTTAAATCACAATGATATAAAGGAATGTGAAGATTTTCTTGAAAATGAAGAAGAAAATGTAAAAAATATAAAAGATAAATTAATAGAGTATAAAATAGAAAAAGCTAAATTAGACGAAATGTTAGTTAGCATAAAAAAAGAATTCTATTCTATGGATACTAATATTACAAACTTAAATAATGAAAATAAAAATATAAATAAAGGTAACCATGAGGATAGAACAAATATAGAAAAATTTGAAAATAATATAAAAGAAAATGAAGATAATATAAAAGATATAAAGACTTATTTAGAAAATTTAGAAGAAAAATTTAAAAAGTATGAAGTAGAAAGAATAAAACTAAAGGAAGAATTAGAAAAAAACAAAAATAAGGAAGAAAATTTATTATTAATTTTAAGTAAAAAAGAAGATGAAGTTCATAAACAGGATATACAAAAAACTAGGTACATAACAGAAAGGGAGAATTTATATAACAAATTAAATGAGGAATTTTCCTTAACTTATGCAGAAGCACTTAGTTATAAAAAAGAAGATATAAATGTTATAAAATATAAGGAATATGTACAAAATTTAAAAATAGAAATATCCAATTTAGGTACAGTAAATGTAGGATCTATAGAGGAATATAAAGAATTAAATGAAAAAATAACATTTATGAGTAATCAAAAGGAAGATTTAGTAAAGTCAAAAGAAGAGCTTTTAAATGTTATTGAAGAAATGACTAACAAAATGAGAACTGTATTTAGTGAAAATTTTAATAAATTAAGAAAAAACTTTAATGAAACATTTATAGAGTTATTTAAAGGTGGTAGTGCAGATTTAATACTATCTAATGGAGATGAACTTACAGCTAATATAGAAATAAATGTTCAGCCACCAGGTAAAAAACTTCAAAATATAAATCTTATGTCTGGTGGAGAAAAGGGACTATCCGCTATAGCATTGTTATTTGCTATTTTAAAAATGAAACCTACACCTTTTTGTATATTAGATGAAATTGAAGCCGCATTAGATGATGCTAATGTAACTAGATATGCAGATTTTTTAAAGGAATTTTCAGAAAACAGTCAGTTTATAGTTATAACTCATAGAAAGGGTACTATGGAAGCTTGTGATGCACTATATGGGGTTACTATGGAAGAAAAGGGTGTTTCAAAGATTATATCTGTAGATTTAACATTAAAAGATGAGGTAGCAGCGACTTTATAAAATAATAAGCATTTAGAAGGGGCGATAGTATGTTTGGAAAATTTTTTGACAAATTAAAAGAAGGATTAACAAAAACTAAGGATGGCTTTACAGATAAGATAAGTAGTGTATTAAATTTAGCCGTAACTATAGATGAAGATTTATATGAAGAGTTAGAAGAAATACTTGTTACTGCTGATATAGGTGTAGATACTTCCATAAAAATTATAGATAGGCTAAGAGAAAGAGTAAAGGAAGAAAAAATAAAAGATCCAGCGGAAATAAAGCCTTGTCTTAAAAGGGTAATATTAGAAATTCTAGGAGAAGAAAAAGGTTCTATAACCCCAGACACTACTCCAAAAGTTATGCTCGTAATTGGAGTTAATGGTGTAGGAAAAACCACCTCCATAGGAAAAGTTTCAGCAAAGCTAAAAGATAAGGGCTATAAGGTTATAATGGCTGCAGCGGATACTTTTAGAGCAGCAGCTATAGATCAATTAGAGGTATGGAGTAGTAGAGCTAAAGTAGATATAATAAAACATCAGGAAGGATCAGATCCAGGAGCGGTAGTTTTTGATGCAGTTCAAGCAGCCAAATCAAGAAAAGCAGATGTATTAATATGTGATACTGCAGGAAGATTACATAACAAAAAGAATTTGATGAATGAGCTTTCAAAAATAAATAAAATTTTAGAAAGAGAATATGGGGATGCATCCAAAGAAACTTTATTAGTTTTAGATGCCACCACAGGGCAAAATGCTGTTATACAAGCAAAAGAATTCATGTCAGCTTGTCCTATAGATGGTATAATACTTACTAAGCTAGATGGAACAGCAAAAGGTGGGGTAGTAATATCTATAAAAGACCAACTAGATATACCAGTAAAACTTATAGGAGTTGGAGAAGGAATAGATGATCTACAGGAATTTAATCCTGAAGAGTTTGTAGAAGCTTTATTTTAACAATAAAGTATTTAAAAATTAGAATTTTATCATAATAATATGTGTTAACTATAAAGAAAATATTGCTTATCAATTAAAAAACATAATATGAAAACAAAAAATATTATGGCTGTTAAGTAAAAATACTTGACAGCTTTTTAATATTTTGATATTATATATTTCGTTGATGAAAAAATAATAGTTTTTAATAATTAGCAAGGGAGTTAGATTAAAATCTGTGATATTTTATGGAAGAAATAGTGGAAATGTCCTTACTACTAGATTTTTATGGTAGTTTACTTACAGAAAAGCAAAACAAAATTATGGACTTATACTATAACAATGATTATTCATTAAAAGAAATATCAGAACTAACTAACACAAGCAGGCAAGCGGTTCATGACATAGTAAAGAGATGCCATAAAACCCTTCTTCAGTATGAAGAAAAACTTCATATGATGGAAAGGTTTATAAATTTAGAAAATTCTAAAGAAAAACTATTAAATATGTTAGATAAAGTAACGAAAGAAAATATAAAAGAAATTGATCATATAAAAAAATATATAATTGATAATATTTAGGAGTGGATTATAATGGCATTTGATGGATTAGCTTCTAAACTTCAGGATGCTTTAAAAAAGCTTAGAGGTAAAGGTAAGCTTTCAGAAAAAGATATAAAAGAAGCCATGAGAGAAGTTAAACTTGCATTATTAGAAGCAGACGTTAACTATAAAGTTGTTAAAAACTTTATAAAAAGTGTTACTGAAAAATGCATGGGTAACGAAGTGCTTGAAAGTTTAACACCTGGTCAACAGGTTATAAAGATAGTAAATGAAGAGTTAACAGAGCTTATGGGAAGTACAGAAAGTACTTTAAATTCTTCCACTTCAGGACTAACAGTTATAATGCTTGTAGGTCTTCAAGGGGCAGGAAAAACTACTATGGCGGGAAAACTTGCTCTTCACCTTAGAAAGAGAAATAAAAGACCTTTACTTGTAGCCTGTGACGTATATAGACCAGCAGCTATAAAGCAACTTCAAGTAGTTGGTAAACAAATTGATATTCCGGTTTTTACTATGGGAGATAAATTAAGTCCTGTAGACATATCTAAAGCCGCTATAGAACATGCTAAAAATAACAAAAACAATGTGGTTATAATAGATACAGCAGGAAGACTTCACATAGACGAAGAACTTATGGATGAGCTTCATAATATAAAAGAAGAAGTAAATCCAACTGAAATACTATTAGTAGTAGATTCTATGACTGGGCAAGATGCTGTAAATGTAGCTGATAATTTTAATGATAAACTAGATATAAGTGGTGTAATACTTACAAAATTAGATGGGGATACAAGAGGTGGAGCGGCCCTTTCTATTAAATCTATGACAGGTAAACCTATAAAATTTGTAGGTTTAGGGGAAAAGATGAATGATTTAGAAGTATTTTACCCAGATAGAATGGCTTCAAGAATACTTGGCATGGGAGATGTACTTTCTTTAATTGAAAAAGCACAACAATCTATAGATGAGGATAAGGCTAAAGAAATCGGAGAAAGAATGTTAAATCAAGAATTTAACTTTGAGGATTTCCTAGAATCCATGCAACAAATGAAAAAATTAGGTCCTATTAACAAGCTATTAGAAATGATTCCAGGAATGAATTCCAAAGAATTAAAAAATATAGATTTAAGTTCTAGTGAAAAAGAAATGAAAAAAACAGAAGCTATAATTAGTTCAATGACTATAAAAGAGAGAAGAAATCCTTCATTAATATCTTCCTCACCTTCTAGAAAAAGAAGGATAGCAAAGGGGTCAGGGACAAATGTTCAGCATGTAAATAAGCTTCTTAAGGATTTTCAGGCTTCTAAAAAAATGATGAAGCAAATGAAAGGTATGGAAAAGGGATTTAAAAAAGGTTTATTTGGTAAATTACCATTTTAAATAAATAGATTTTTAAAGGAGGTGAAAAACATGGCAGTAAAAATCAGATTAAAAAGAATGGGTGCTAAAAAAGCTCCATTTTACAGAGTAGTTGTTGCTGATTCTAGATCACCAAGAGATGGTAGATTCGTAGAAGAAATAGGATACTATAACCCAATAACTGAACCTTCAATTATAAAATTAGATGAAGAAAAAGTTCAAAAATGGATGAAAAATGGTGCGCAACCAACTGATACAGTTAAAAAATTAATCGAAAAAGCAGGTATTTCTGTTAAATAGTTAACTGGGGGTGTATTCAAATGAAGGCTTTAGTTGAAACTATAGCGAAGGCATTAGTTGATAGCCCAGATCAAGTTCAAGTGAATGAAATTTTAGGAGAACAATCCGTAATTCTTGAACTAAAAGTTGCACCTGAAGATATGGGAAAAGTAATAGGAAAACAGGGAAGAATAGCAAAAGCTATTAGAACTGTTGTTAAGGCAGCAGCTATAAAAGAAAACAAAAGAGTTGTTGTTGAGATAATTTAGAAGAGTTAGGTGCACCTAACTCTTTTTTAATATATAATATATTTTCATGCTGTTGAATTTATAAAAGGAAAATGGGAATAATTATAATATAATGGTTAGAGGAGAGAAGATATATGAAAGAGTTTCTAGCGGTAGGAGAAATAATAAATACTCATGGTATAAAGGGAGAGGTAAAAGTATATCCTTTAACTGATGATATGAAAAGATTTAAAAAATTAAAAGAAGTATTTATAGATGGAGAGGAAAGAAAGATATTATCCTGTAAACTTCAACCTAACAATGTGGTTTTAAAAATAGAGGGCATAGATTCTATAGAAGAAGCTAATAAATATAGAAAAAAGCTTTTAGAGATTAAAAGAGAAAATTCTGTAAAGCTTCCAAAAGGAAGTTATTTTATAGCAGATTTAATGGAATGTAGGGTTATAGATGAAGAGGGTAGAGAAATAGGACAAATATCAGATGTAATAAAAACTGGTAGTAATGATGTGTATGAGGTAAAAGGAAGGATCGAGGTATTAGTACCAGCCATAAAAGATATAGTTACAAATATAGATATAGAAAACAAGACTGTAACTATAAAACCTTTGGAGATATGGCAATGCGAATAGAGGTGCTAACACTATTTCCTGAAATGTTTTCTATATTTAATCACAGTATAATAGGAAGAGCTATAGAAAAGGAAGTTTTAAAAATAAACACTGTAAATATAAGAGATTATACAGTGAATAAACATAAAAAAGTAGATGATTATCCCTATGGAGGGGGCGCTGGCATGGTAATGTCAGTACAACCTATAGTAGATTCTATAAAAGCAGTAAAGAAAGAAAATAAAGGAAAGGTTATATTTTTAGGACCTAAAGGGAAAACTTTTAATCAAAATTTGGCCAAAGAATTGGCAAAAGAGGAAGAATTAATATTTTTATGTGGTCATTATGAGGGTATAGATGAGAGAGCCTATGAGTATATAGATATGGAAATATCTTTAGGTGATTTTGTTTTAACAGGAGGAGAAATGGCTTGTATTCCTATAGTAGATTCTATATGTAGATTAGTAGATGGAGTACTTAAAAGTAGTGAAAGTTATGAAGACGAATCTTTTTATAATGGTCTTTTAGAATATCCTCAATATACAAGACCGCCTATATATGAAGGAAAAGCTGTACCAGCTGTGCTTTTATCCGGTCATCATGAAAATATAAAAAAATGGCGAAAAGCTAAATCTATTATGATTACTAATAAAGTAAGACCAGATTTATTTAAAAAATATAGATTAACAGAAGAAGATAAAAAAATATTAAAAGATTTTAATAAAAAATTATAGGAAAAATATTTTTTAGTTGTAAAAAATATTGAATAAAAATTTTTACTATGGTAAAATGAATTTTGTGCTAGTACGGGCGGTCCTCTGCTTATATACATCGTATTACATAATTTAAGCAAGAACGTCAAAAAATTAAAGGAGGGAATGCACAATGTTAGAAGTTATAAAAGCTATAGAAGCAGAACAAGTAAGAAGTGATTTACCAGAATTCAATGTAGGAGATACTGTAAAAGTTCACCAAAAAATCAAAGAAGGAACTAGAGAAAGAGTTCAAGTATTTGAAGGAACAGTTTTAAAAAGACAAAATGGTGGAGCAAGAGAAACTTTCACAGTAAGAAGAGTTGCTTACAATGTAGCAGTTGAAAAAACTTTCCCAGTTAACTCACCATTAATTGAGAAGATCCAAGTTGTAAGAAGAGGTAAAGTAAGAAGAGCTAAACTATACTACTTAAGAGATAGAGTAGGTAAGGCAGCAAAAGTTAAAGAAAGAATATAATGAAACATAAGGGGCTTTAGCATAAGTCCCTTTTTTTCATATAAGAGGGGTGGATTTTATGTTAAAAGAATTAATGGAAATTGTAAAATCTATAATAGTAGCTGTAATAGCAGCTTTTTTAATTATAACTTTTGTATTTGAAACCGTAAGTGTAGAAGGACATTCTATGGATCCAACACTAAATAATAGAGATAGGCTTATAGTAGAAAAGGTAAGTTATTATTTTAGAAAACCTAAAGATGGAGATATAGTTGTAATTAAATATCCATCAGATACTAGAGAAAAGTTTATAAAAAGAGTTATAGCTGTTCCAGGAGATACAGTGAGTATACATGATAACAAAGTATATGTAAATGGTAAAGCTAAAGAGGAAAGTTATATACTGGAAAATTATATGGAAGACTTTAATGAAGTGAAAGTTCCAGAAAATTCAGTATTTGTTATGGGAGATAACAGAAATCATAGTAGGGATAGTAGATTCCCGGATGTTGGTTTTGTAAATTATAAATTAGTAGTAGGAAGAGCAGCTATAAGAATATATCCTTTTAACAAATTTGGTAGTTTGTACTCTACGAATAAATAAAATTTTTAGCTTTGGGTGAATTTTTAGCGCTATAGTTTAAGTTGAAATTCATTATTTAAGGATGTAATATATCATATATTCCATTTTAGGAAAGCAGATATTAAAAAATATTAACATAGGATAACCCTTAATTAGAAAAAGTCAACAATTTATAAGTTAGAGTTAATTATTTATACAAAGTGAAAATTTACACTAAGTAATTTATATAGAATACTAATTTTGTTACAGTTATTTTCATAGTAAGATAAAGTATTAGGGTTAATAAACGTGAGATAAAAATAGAAGGAGGATATAAAGATGAACATAAATTGGTTTCCAGGTCATATGGCAAAGACTCGTAGACAAATAAAAGAAAGTTTAAAAATGGTAGATGCCATAATAGAAATAAGAGATGCTAGAATAGTAAGCTCTAGTAAAAATCCAGAGATAGAAGATATATGTGGTAATAAACCTAGAATAATTCTTTTAAATAAAAAGGATTTAGCCGAGGATAAAGTAACCAAGAAGTGGATAAATTCCTTATCACAGGATAATATAAAAGTTTTAGCAGTAAATTCTGTAACAGGAGAGGGATTAAATAAGATAAAACCAACATTAAATGAATTATTAAAAGAAAAACATGAAAGAATGAAAAATAAAGGTTTAGTTAAAATAGTAGATAGAGCTATGGTAGTAGGTATACCTAATGTAGGAAAGTCATCTTTTATAAATAAAATGGCTAAAAACTCTATAGCTAAAGTAGGAGATAGACCAGGAGTTACAAAGAGCAAACAATGGATAAAAACTAAGATGGATATAGAGCTTATGGATACTCCAGGAGTTTTATGGCCAAAACTAGATAGTGAAATTGTACAATTAAATTTAGCCTTTACAGGAGCTATTAAAGATGAAATTATGGATATAGAAACCTTAGCTTTAAGATTGGTAGAAAGGCTTCAGGATAAATATCCAGAAAGATTGATAAAAAGATATAAATTAGAAGCAATAGAGGAAAATCCTTTAAACAATTTAGATAATATAGGTAGAAAAAGAGGAGCTTTAATTTCTAAGGGAGAAATAGACTATAATAGAATATCTGTAATTCTTTTAGATGAATTTAGAGGTGGGAAATTAGGTGCTATTTCTTTAGAAGATCCAGAGGATATTATAAAGGATAATGTAGAAATAGAGGAACAGGAAAGTCCTCTTAAAGGTTAATAATATCATATAATTGAAGGATACATTAGAGCAATGTATCCATTTTTATAAGTAAGTGTATATTAAATAAAAAATAAATACTAGAAGGTAAATTAGTATAGGGGTATAGTTATGAATATAAATAATTTAGAAAATATACGATATAATGAAATAAAGGAATTCGCAGATAAAATTAAAAAAGAATTTACATTTTCTCAAAAACAAGAGGTTATGGATATAATAGAAAAATTAAATAAAGATTCTCGAAAAAATGTTATAAAGTTAGGTGAGTCTCTTGAAAAATTTTTAAATAAGTATGAAGAAGAATTAAAAAGAATAAATACTATGTATAATTTTGATAAAAGATATGTGGATAGTTATTTAATAGCAGGAGTAGACGAAGTTGGCAGAGGCCCTTTAGCGGGTCCTATTGTGGCTGCTGCGGTGATTTTAGATTTAAACGTAGAGGAAATGCATAGGATACTTAATATAAAGGATTCTAAAAAGCTTTCAGAAAAAAAGAGAGAAGAATTAGATATAATAATAAGAGAAAAAGCTATAAGTTACAATATAGCCTTAGTAGATAATAAAACAATAGATGAAAGAGGTATAGCTTGGAGTAATAATGAAGTGCTTAAAAGAGCAGTAGAAGGTCTGAAGGTAAAACCTGACTTAGTTTTATCTGATGGATATGCAGTTAAAAATTTGAATATAAGAAATGAATTTATAATAAAAGGTGATAGTAAAAGTATTAGTATAGCATCTGCATCTATTATAGCTAAGGTATATAGAGATAATATGATGAAAGAATATTCTAAAGAGTTAAGTATGTATGGTTTTAACCATAATGCAGGTTATGGCACAGAAGAACATATACAAGCAATAAAAAAATATGGAACTTCTAAAATACATAGAATGAGTTTTTTAACAAATATATTATAATTAAATAAAAAAACTTATTAATAAAGTGGTTTATATTATTTTTGTATGTAAGTAAATATAATATAAATTGAATAAATAAAAGATGGTATTTGAAAATAGATTTAACTTTAATGTGGTAAATATAAAAAATACACTTAACAAATGTATGAATTGGTTTGTTTAGTGTATTTTTTATGTTTGTGGTGTTAAAATTAAATATATTTTATTTTGAGACATTATATTTTTGTTTTTGCCTTTGAATATACAAGAATTTATTGAATTATATTTGAAAAGCATTTTTTATAAGTTTTACAGAGTAATTACTATTGAGGGTGTTTAAGATTACTTCTATTACATCAAATCTAAAATAAAATTTATTATGTATAGCTTTTTTTATTATGTATAATTGAGCTGTTTTGTAAATATTATTTTGCTTTTTAAAAGTTATAGCTTCACTAGGACTACCATAAATAGAACCATATCTAGTTTTAACCTCTATAAAGACAATAAAATTTTTATCCTTAGCTATTATATCTATTTCACCTAGTTTACACCTAAAATTTTTTTCTAATATAATATATCCACAATTTGTAATATAGTCAGCAGCTATAGTTTCACCAAAAGAACCAATATCTTTATTACAGTAGTGCATAAATATCACCTTTCCTTATACTATATCATTATTTATAAATTTTCTATATTGCAGAGCTTCTATTATATCTTCCTTTTGAATTTTCTTATTACTATTTAAATCAGCTATGGTTCGAGCAACTTTAAGTATACGGCCATAGGATCTAACACTTAAATTAAATCTATCATATATTTTCTCTAATATATTAGAAGCTTCTATATTTAAATTACAGTATTTTTTTAAATGGATTCTTTTCATTTGGGAATTAGTATAAATCCCTTCATTAAGAAATCTTTTTTCTTGTATTTTTCGTGCTGTATTTACTCGTTCTTTTACATCATAAGAGGATTCTGAATTTTTATTATTCTTAATTTCAGTATAAGATAAAGAAGGAACAAAGGTAAAAATATCAATTCTGTCTAAAAGGGGTCCAGAAAGTTTATTTAAGTACCTTTTAATTTCATAATCGCTGCAGCTACAAGGTTTTTCAGAACCCAAGAAGCCACAAGGACAGGGATTTAAAGTTCCTAGTAATATAAAATTCGAGTTATAAGTAGCGGTACCATTAAATCTACTTATAGTTATTTTTTTATCTTCTAAGGGTTGCCTTAAAGCTTCTAGTACTGCTTTCTTAAATTCTAATATTTCATCCAAAAACAAAACACCGTTGTGAGCCAAAGAAATTTCCCCAGGAATTAAATGTATTCCACCTCCAGTTAAGGCTGCCTGAGAAGAAGTACTATGGGGATTTCTAAAAGGTCTTTTGGTTATTAATGAACCATTTTTATCTAATTTACCAGCTATACTATATATTTTAGTTACCTCTAAAGATTCTTGATAATTTAAGTCAGGAATTATAGAAGGAAATCTTTCGGCTAGCATAGTTTTACCACAACCAGGGGGACCGGACATTATTACATTATGGGAGCCTGCTGCAGCTATTTCTAAAGCTCTTTTTGAGCTTTCTTGGCCAGTTATTTCAGAGAAATCTTTTTCTTTTACTGTATTAGAAGTTATATTGTTTGTATCAACTTTATGTGGAAGTAAATCTTTGTAACAAATAAAATGAATAACTTCTTTTAAATGGGAAAAGGGATAAACATTTATTTTATCTAGCATAGCACATTCATTAGCATTACTTATAGGAACTATAAAGTTTAGATAATTGTTTTCTAAAGCTTCTAAGGCTATAGGAAGAGCACCTCTTATTTTATTTATTTCTCCAAATAGTGAAAGTTCCCCTAAAATTATATAACTTTTTAAGGATTTATCATTGATTTGATCAGTAGCAGCTAATATAGCAAGTGCTATAGGTAAGTCAAAGGAAGAACCTTCTTTTTTTATATCAGCAGGAGACAAATTTACTGTTATTTTGCTTATAGGGAACTCATAACCTGAGTTTGTTATTGCGGATTTTACCCTTTCTTTGGATTCTTTAACGGAGGTATCTGCAAGACCTACTATATTAAAGGCAGGCAGACCATGACTTATATCTACTTCTACAGATATTAAATTACAGCAAGCTCCATTTAAGGTAGCTGTAATAACTTTACTAGTCAAAAAAATCACCTCATAATTTAATATATATTTTATTTCATAGATAATTTATAAAAATATATCTTTATATTATATAAATTATTGACTATTTATTTAAATATATAAGTATTTTCCAATATTTATTTTTTTTATATGGTAAAAGTGAATAAAAAAATAATATTTGACCACAATTTAAAGATAAAATTATAAAAAGGTGATAAAATGATAGAGTTAAATTTATGGTATGCTAGTGCTAAGGTTTCAAATAATATAAAAACAAAATTATTACAGGAATTTAAGTCTGTATCTAATATATTTGATTATGTACAGAATTTTAAATATGAAGAAAATATAAATAAAAATATAGTTAAAGTAATAAACAATTTTAAAATGGCCTGGAATAAAGAAAAAATAAAAAATATGAAAAATAAGATATTACAAGACAATATTAAAATAATAAATTATATGGAAAAAGAATACCCATCCAAATTAAGAAACTATGAAGATGCACCCGCTGTGTTGTTTTATAAAGGGAATATAGAAAAGTTAAATAGTGTTAAAAGTGCTGCTATCGTAGGTTCTAGAAAGTGTTCTATCTATGGTATGAAGGTAACTAAAATTATAAGTGAAACTTTGGCTGATAATAACATAATGATAGTTAGTGGAATGGCTAAGGGTATAGATTATTATGCTCATTTATATTGTATAGAGAATAAAGGTTTTACTACAGCAATTTTAGGTAGTGGTATTGATGTTGTATACCCAAAGCAAAATAAAAAAATATATGATATTATAAGTGATGATGGATGTGTAATATCTGAATTTCTACCAGGAACACCACCTTTATCCTATAATTTCCCTAGACGAAATAGAATAATTAGTGGTATAAGTGATATAGTAATAGTTGTAGAAGCAGGAGAAAAGAGTGGCTCATTAATAACTACAGAAATAGCTTTAGAACAAGGAAAAGATGTAGTAGCAGTTCCAGGGTCTATATTTTCCAGGGAAAGCATAGGTACAAATAAAATTATAAAAGAAGGCGCCTATGTATTTACAACTGTAGAAGATATTTTAAATTATATGGGTATAGAAAAAATAAAAATAAATAATAATAAGGATAACAAGGTGGCCTTAAAGGACAGCTTACAGGGAAAAGTTTACAATGTATTAAGCCATGAACCTAAACATATAGATGACTTATTAAAATTAATGGATATTGACATAAAACATTTATATGAGGTATTATTTGAATTGCAGCTAAAAAAAGAAATAATTTGTTTGGCTGGCAACTATTATGTTAAATCCTAATGGGTAGAGTATAATATAAAAATATAGAGTTTATATATTACACATAAAAGTGTTTGTAGGTATATATAAATATTATAAAAACCTGTTTATCCGAGTGCTACGTGCTACCGTTAATGCTCCTATAGACCCCTCTGAGAGGGTATCAGCAAATCAGCAGCCTATAGAGGCTACTCATTACAAATTACCACTTTGTGTAAGGGATTCACTCTAAATTATAGATTTGAATCCGCTACTTAAGATTTGAGATATTTGTTTTTATGAAAGTGGGAGCTAAGCACTGTTAAGTACATGGATAAGTTTTTTAATGGTCAGATGGATAAGAGTAATTATTTTAAAGAAACTCCATCTGAATCTAAAAATCACTTGATATCACATTAAGTTAATGTATAATTCTCACTAAGGTTTAATAAAAATAGTAGCACCATAAAAAGGGTGTAATTTTAAATTTAGTATATCAGGTAAGGGGGTGTGACTCTGGTTATTAGTTTTACCAGAGAAATAGAATGGGACAAAAAATGGGACAAAATTTAGTAATAGTAGAATCACCAGCAAAAGCTAAAACCATAAAGAAATATTTAGGAAAAAACTATGTAGTTGAGGCATCAATGGGACATGTAAGAGATTTACCTAAAAGTCAGTTAGGTGTTGATATAGAAAACAATTATGATCCTAAGTATATAACAATAAGAGGAAAAGGTGAACTTTTAGATAAGCTTAGAAAAGAAGCTAAAAAAAGTTCTAAAGTATATTTAGCAACGGACCCGGATAGAGAGGGAGAAGCTATTTCTTGGCATTTAGCTCATGTCTTAAAAATAGATGAGAATGAGGAATGCAGAATAGAATTTAATGAGATAACTAAAACTTCTATAAAGAAAGCAATAAAATCTCCGAGAAAAATAAATGAAAATGTAGTAGATGCTCAGCAAGCAAGAAGAGTTTTGGATAGATTAGTAGGATATAAAATAAGCCCTATACTATGGAGTAAGGTTAAATGGGGATTAAGTGCAGGTAGAGTTCAATCTGTGGCTTTAAGAATGATATGCGATAGAGAAAGAGAAATTGAAAAATTTATACCAAAAGAGTATTGGACTATAGAATGTGAGGTACATAAGGAAAAAAATAAAAAGCCTTTCATAATAAAATTAACTACTAAATCAGGAAAAAAAATAGAGATAAATAATGAAGAGGAAGCTATTGAAGTAATACAAGACTTAAAAAAAGGTGAATTTATTGTAAAAAAAATAAAGAAGACAAAGAAAAATAAAAATCCTTTACCACCTTTTACTACAAGTACTCTTCAACAGGATTCTTATAAGAAATTAAATTTTCCTACTAAAAAGACTATGTCTATAGCTCAACAACTATATGAAGGTATAGATATTAAAGGGTTCGGTACAGTAGGTCTTATAACTTACATGAGAACGGATTCTATAAGAATATCAGAAGAAGCTCAAAAATCAACTTTAGAACATATCAAAAGTAATTTTGGAGGGGAATATATACCAAAAACTCCAAGGGTTTTTAAAGGAAAGAAAAATATACAGGATGCCCATGAAGCTATAAGACCAACTAATATTGAAATAACTCCTACACTGGCTAAGGAAAGTTTAACACCTCAACAATATAAATTATACGAATTAATATGGAAAAGGTTTGTAGCAAGCCAAATGGCTTCTTGTATTTTAGATTCAACATCTATAAGTATAGAAAATGGCAAATATGGATTAAGAGCTAGTGGATCATTAATAGCCTTTGATGGTTTCATGAAGGTATATGAATATTCTACAGAAGAAGAAAAGGATAGTATAAAGATACCTCAATTAGAAGAAAATGAAATATTAAAAGAAAAATCTATAAATAAAAGTCAGCATTTTACCCAACCACCAGCTAGGTATTCAGAAGCTTCTTTAGTAAAAACTTTAGAAGAAAATGGTATAGGAAGACCAAGTACTTATGCTCCTATTATATCTACTATATTAGATAGAAAATATGTAGAAAGAGAGAAAAAAACATTAAAACCTACAGAACTAGGAGACATAGTAAATAACATAGTAAGTGAATATTTTAAACAAATAGTGGATCTAGAATTTACAGCGGATATGGAAAATAAGCTAGATTATATAGAGGAAGGGAAAAAATCATGGAGAGAGGTAGTAAATGATTTCTTTCAGCCATTAATAAAATCTATAGAAATAGCAGAAAAAGAAATAGCAAAAATAACCATTGAAGATAAAGTAACAGATGTAATATGTGATAAATGCGGAAAAAATATGGTTATAAAACATGGAAGATATGGAGATTTCTTAGCATGCCCAGGATATCCAGATTGTAAAAATACTAAACCTATAGTAGAGGAAATAGATGTTAAGTGTCCTAAATGTGGAGAAGGAAAAGTTTTGATAAAGAAAAGTAGAAAAGGTAGAAAGTTTTATGGATGTAGTAATTATCCAGACTGTGATTTTGTAAGTTGGTCAGAACCTGTAAAAGAAAAGTGTGAAGAATGTGGAAGTTACATGGTGAAAAAACAAAGTAAAGCTAAAGGTGAATACTATGAATGTGCTAATTCAGAATGTAAGCATAGAAAATATTTAAATAATAAAGAGTAATGTATTAATAATTAATTTATATGAATAATTGTTATTTATATATCTTAAATGTTGAAATAAAGAAACCCTTATGTTATTATAGATAAGGACAGGCAACAATTCTAAATATTTTTAATAATCAAAATCTTTAAAGACATAATATAAAAAGGCAGCAGGAATCAATATATAAATTAAAGTAAAAGAGGTAATATAAGGAGGAAAACCCATGAGTTCATTACTAGATAAAACAAGAATGTTGAATAGAATATTGCAAAAATCAGGTACAGAACCAGTAGATTTCGAAGATATATGTGATTTATTAAGTGACGTTTTAGCGTGCAATGTATATATAATTAGTAGAAAAGGAAAGATATTGGGATCTAAATTTTATTCAGGATTTGAATGTGACGAAGTAAGGGAAGTTGTTTTAAAAGAAAATAGATTCCCAGACTTCTACAATAATAAATTGTTAAATGTAAATGAAACTTTATCAAATTCACCTAACCATGATAAATGTGTATTTGATAATTTAAAGGATTGTTCAATAAATAATAAATTATCAACAATAGTTCCTATAAATGGGAATAGAGAAAGATTAGGTACATTATTATTAGCTAGATTTGATAAAGAATTTACTGATGAAGATTTAGTGTTAGCAGAATACAGTGCTACGATAATTGGTCTTGAAATATTAAGATCAAAACAGGATCAAATAGAAGAAGAAGCAAGAAAAAAAGCTGTAGTTCAATTAGCTATAGGAACATTATCTTATTCAGAATTAGAAGCTGTAGAACATATATTTAATGAATTGGATGGTACAGAAGGATTATTAGTAGCGTCTAAAATAGCAGATAAAGTTGGAATAACAAGATCTGTTATAGTAAATGCATTAAGAAAATTTGAAAGTGCAGGGGTAATTGAATCAAGATCCCTAGGTATGAAAGGTACTCATATTAGAATATTAAATGACAAGCTTTTAGAAGAATTGAAGAAGATAAAATAGTAAAGAAGTCTTAGGACTTCTTTATTTTTTAGTATAATTATGAAAGAATTCTTAGGTAGGTAATTATTGGATAAAAATATGCCAAAATTTTTTTCGAATTATTATTGAATAACATACTAGGGTGTGATATACTACCTAAGGAGAAAATACACACATTATCTAATTTTATAAATGGTGCCTTAAGGGGTAGTTTATAAATATAAGGGTAATGGAGGAAAAACCAAGGAGGTAAATTTATGTCAGTTATATCAATGAAACAATTATTAGAAGCAGGTGTTCATTTTGGACATCAAACAAGAAGATGGAACCCTAAAATGGCTCCATACATATTCACAGAAAGAAATGGAATATACATTATCGATTTACAAAAAACAGTTAAAAAGGTAGAAGAGGCTTATAACTTCTTAAGATCAGTTGCAGAAGAAGGAAAAGATGTATTATTTGTAGGAACTAAAAAACAAGCTCAAGAAGCTATAGAAGAAGAAGCTAAGAGATCAGAAATGCACTTTGTTAACAATAGATGGTTAGGTGGAATGTTAACAAACTTTACAACTATAACAGCTAGAATAAACAAATTAGAAGAATTAGATAAGATGGAAGAAGATGGAACATTTGAAGTTCTTCCTAAAAAAGAAGTTATAAAATTAAAAAATGAAAGAGAAAAATTAGAAAAGAACTTAGGTGGAATAAGAAAGTTAGATGCAAATAATGTAGGAGCTATGTTCGTTGTTGATCCAAGAAAAGAAAAGAATGCTATATTAGAAGCTAAAAGACTCGGAATTCCAGTTGTAGCTATAGTAGATACAAACTGTGATCCAGACGAAGTAGATTTCGTAATTCCAGGAAATGATGATGCTATAAGAGCTGTAAGATTAATAGCAGCAAAAATGGCTGATGCTGTTCTTGAAGGAAGACAAGGTGAACAATTAGCAGAATAATTTAGCTATTATAAATCAAAAATATAAGGTAGGTGAGACTAATCTCTCATTTACCTTTTAAATTAGTTAAAATAGGAGGAATATATAATGATCAGTGCTAAAATGGTAAAAGATTTAAGAGAAAAAACTGGCGCAGGAATGATGGATTGTAAGAAAGCTTTAACTGAATGTGATGGAGATTTAGAAAAGGCTGTAGAAGTATTAAGAGAAAAAGGGTTAGCAGCCGCTGCTAAAAAATCAGGAAGAGTAGCTGCAGAAGGTATTGTAAGCACATACATATCTGAAGACATGAAAAATGGATCAATAGTAGAATTCAACTGTGAAACAGATTTCGTTTCAGTAAACGAATTATTTGTAGAGTTAGCAAACAATTTATCAAAACAAGCAGCTTTTTCAAATGTTTCAACTGCAGAAGAATTATTAGAAGAAAAATATATAGCAGATGAAAGCAAATTAGTTAAAGATGTAATAACTGAATTAATAGCTAAATTAGGTGAAAACATGAACTTAAGAAGAATAGCTAAACTTTCAGTAGATAAAGGTGTTATAACAAGCTACATCCATGGTGGTGGAAGAATCGGTGTTCTTGTAAAATTAGCTTGTGAAAAAGAAGATGCAAAATTAGCTGAAATAGCTAAAGACGTAGCAATGCAAGTTGCAGCAACAAATCCATTATTCTTAAATAGAGATGGTGTTGATACTGATACTTTAGAAAAAGAAAAAGAAATATACAGAGTTCAGGCTTTAAACGAAGGAAAACCAGAAAAAGTTGTTGAAAAAATGGTTATGGGAAGAATTAATAAATACTATAAAGAAAACTGTTTAGTTGAACAACTTTGGGTTAAAAACGGAGATTACACTATAACTAAATACTTACAAGAACAATCAAAAGAAATCGGTGCAGATATAACTGTAGAAGCTTTCGTAAGGTACGAAAAAGGTGAAGGTATAGAAAAGAAAGAAGAAGACTTTGCTGAAGAAGTTCAAAGACAAATGAACCAAGGTAAATAATTAAAAAAGAGAACACTGAGTGTTCTCTTTTTTTGAAAAATAAGTTAATGAAAAGTTTCATAATAAACATATAAAATAAAGTTATTTTTAGAATCATATGCAAGGTATGTTATTAATAAATTGCTACTTGCTAGAATTATATAAAAAGCTATAAAGGACTCTAATTGCTAGGAAGTATCATGGAGAGTAGTCATAGTATAAATTTATATGATATAATTATTCTAAATGTAATTAATTAAAATATTATACAATTGCTATTCATAGGGAAATAATTTCTATAAGTATTATGTTGAATATTATAGAAATATTAAATTCCTTTTAATTTGAAACTGAATTTATAATACATAATATATTTAATTTAAAATAATTTGGAGGTATAATATAGATGAATGAACCAAAGTATAAGCGCGTTATGTTAAAGCTATCAGGAGAAGCCTTGTCAGGGGAAAAAGGTTTTGGATTTGATTTTGATTTTACAAAAGAAATATCAGAACAAATAAAAAAATTAGTTGAGATGGGAATAGAAGTAGGCGCAGTAGTTGGTGGAGGAAATATTTGGAGAGGTAGAAGTGGTTCAGATATGGATAGAACCACAGCAGATTATATGGGGATGCTTGCTACTTGTATAAATGCTTTAGCTCTTCAAGATTCATTAGAACAACTAGGAGTTAATACTAGAGTTCAAACTGCTATAGAAATGAAAGAAATTGCAGAACCATTTATAAGAAGAAGAGCTATGAGACACTTGGAAAAAGAAAGGGTGGTAATATTTGCATCTGGAACAGGTAATCCATATTTTTCAACTGATACAGCAGCTGCATTAAGAGCGGCAGAAATAGAAGCGGATGTTATATTACTTGCTAAAAAAGTAGATGGGGTTTATGATAAAGATCCTCATAAGCATGATGATGCTAAAAAATATAATAAATTATCTTATATAGAAGTATTGGAACAAGGATTACAAGTGATGGATTCTACAGCTACTTCTTTATGTATGGATAATGATATTCCTATATTAGTTTTTGGATTAGATGAACCTTGCAATATAATAAAAGCTGTAACTGGAGAAGAAATAGGTACTCTAGTTTCAAATTCAAAATAAGGGGAGGTTATTTAAGTGATAAAAGAAATATTAAAAAAAGCAGATGAAAAAATGGGGAAAACTATTGTAGCTTTAAAAAGAGAATTAGCTTCAATGAAAGCTGGTAGAGCTAATCCAGCTATGCTTGATAGAATAGAAGCAGAATATTATGGTTCTATGACTCCACTAAATCAATTAGGAAATATATCTGTACCAGAAGCAAGAGTTCTTTTAATACAACCTTGGGATAAAAGTGCTTTATCAGCTATAGAGAAAGCTATATTAAAATCAGATTTAGGTTTAAATCCTTCTAATGATGGTACTGTAATAAGACTTGTTATACCAGAATTAACAGAAGAAACAAGAAAAAACATAGTTAAAACTGTGAAAAAAACTGGAGAAGAAGCAAAAGTAGCTATAAGATCTATAAGAAGAGATTGTAATGATGATGTTAAGAATCTAAAAAAAGATGATGTTTCAGAAGATGATATTAAAAAGGCAGAAGATGATATTCAAAAGAAAACAGATAAATATATAAAAGAAGTAGATTCTATAATAAGTGTAAAAGAAAAGGAAATACTATCTATATAAAGATTATAACCTGCTTATCAGCAGGTTTTTTAATAATTTAGAAGTAAATATGTTGGGGGGAACTTTATGAAAATTTTTTTTTCAAATAACAAAAAAGCTAGTATAGATATGGATTTAGATATGAACAATATACCAAAACATATTGCTATCATAATGGATGGAAATGGAAGATGGGCAAAGGAAAGAAGTTTGCCTAGAACTATGGGACATAAAGCCGGTGTGGAGACTATAAGAGAAATAGTGAAAGAATGCAATAAATTAGGTGTTAAGTACTTAACCTTATATGCTTTTTCTACAGAAAACTGGAAAAGACCAAAAGATGAGGTTAGCGCTCTTATGACTTTATTAGTTCAATATTTAAGGAAGGAAGTCAAGGAGCTTAATGAAAACAATGTAATAGTTAATGCAATAGGCAACATAGAAAAATTACCAGAGGTGTGCATAAAGGAATTAGAGAAAGCCTATGAAGAAACTAAAAATAACACAGGACTAGTGCTAAATTTAGCCTTAAATTATGGTGGTAGAGATGAGATAATAAGGGCAGTAAAAAATATATATGAAGATATAACAGCAGGAAAGATAAAAGAAGAGGAAATAAATGAAGAACTTATTTCTAATTATCTTTATACAAAGGGAATGGCAGATCCGGATTTAATAATAAGACCTAGCGGCGAAAAAAGAATAAGTAATTTTTTATTATGGCAATGCGCTTATTCAGAATTTTGGTATTCAGATATAAAATGGCCTGATTTTAAAAAAGAGCATCTTCATAAGGCCATATATGATTATCAAAATAGAGATAGAAGATTTGGAGCTGTAAAATAACCTTTTAGAATAGGAGAGAATAAGATGAATAGTAGATATATAGGGGCGTTAGTATTAGCACCCTTTGTAATATTCCTATTTATAGGAGGAGTATTTTTAAAGTGGGGTATATTAGCACTTTCTTTAGGTGGTATGTATGAGTTTTATAAAGTAATTAAAAACAAAGGTATACAACCCATAGAAATAGTAGGATACTTATTATGTTTAATATACTATATACCACTTTTAAATAGTATAAATTATAAAAATATTTTTTATATAACTACTTTAGCTGTTTTTATACTTTTAGCTATACCAGTTATAAATTTAAAGTACAATTTTATAGATGTGGCAATAACACTTTTAGGATTTTTATATGTACCCGTATTTTTTAGTTTTATAGTTTTAGTTAATAATAAAGCTCACGGAAATTATTTAGTGTGGCTTATATTTATTTCTGCTTGGCTTTGTGATACTACAGCTTATTATGTAGGAAAGTACTTAGGAAAGAATAAATTATGTCCTAAAGTAAGTCCCAAAAAAACTATAGAGGGCTCTATAGGTGGAATAATAGGAGCTTCAGTAGCCTGCACTATATTTGGAACGGCTATATTTAAATTTGGAGTTAATATAGAAATTATGCATTATATATTAATAGGTCTTATATGTGGGATAGTTTGTCAATTCGGAGACTTGGTGGCTTCATCCATAAAAAGATATGCAGGAGTAAAAGATTATAGCAATTTGATACCAGGCCATGGAGGAATATTAGATAGATTTGATAGTATTTTATTTTCATCAGTGGCAGTATATTATTATTTAACTTTTATATTACAACTTTAAAATAAAATATAAGCAAAAGAGCTCAATCTATATTTATTATTAGATTGAGTTTTTTAGTATAATTAATAATTGAAATAGAAACATTACAAATAAAATATAGTTAATATGAATTTGAATAGCTTATTTAATTCTTGCATTGTTATATATAAAAATGAAATTAATAATATAAATAAGGAAACAGAGGGAACAATAGAATTAGTAAAGACTAGTTTATATTTAAAATTGCATTAAAATTTAATTGTAGTTGTTTTAGTTTTTATAAAGGAGCTTAATATATAAGCTTTATTATGAATATATTTATGTAGAAAGCAATAATAGGAGAAAAGGATTTGAGGCATTATAAACATAAATATAAAGATATAATCTATGCTATAATAATATTCATAATATTTTTTTTATTAGCTCTATTAGTTAAAAATTATTTTAAGCCCTTTTTTATAATATTAGTTTTACTTTTTTTATGTAACCCTATTTATAATTTTTTATGTAGTAAAAAATTATTTAATAATAATGTGAATTCTATTATAAGCATAATTTTAGTAAATCTTATATTGTTTTTATTAATTTTTTTAATAGGAAATTTTATTTATAATCATTTTATATTATTAAAAGGGTACTATTATAATTTTAAAACAGAGATAGATTGTTTCATAGGCGGTATAAACAAAATGTTAAATATAAACAAATATATATTTAACAAAAATTTAAATAATATAGATACAACTTTATTAAATGGAGACTTTTTTAGAAGAGGAGCTAGTTACACCACAGAATGGATTTTTGCATATTTTATAGCTAGTATTTCTATATACTTTATTTTGGTGGATAAATATGCTATATTAGAAAATATTAAAAAATATATAGGTGTTAATGAATTTGAAAAAATTAAAGATAAAATATATAAATTAAAGGAAATAATAAAGATAGAATGTTTTTTAGTTATATTTACTACATTTCAAACCATAACAGGTTTAAAAATATTAAATATAAATAACTATTTAATATTAGGAGTGTTATGTGGTATATTAGACATGTTACCTTACATAGGAACAGTTGTAATTTTTTTACCCTTAATATTATACCAATTCTATACAAAAAATTATGTAATATTTTTAGGTCTTATATGTCTTTATTTATTATTAATAATAACGAGACAAATATTAGAAACTAAGTTTATGAGCTCTAAGCTTCAATTACCTGCTTTAGCTATAATAATATCTATATATATAGGATTTAAAATTTTAGGGTTTTTAGGTTTACTTCTAGGACCATTATATATAATAACCCTTAAAGAATTTGTAAAAACTTAAATGAAAGTTATTAGAGGAGAGATGACATTTTGAAGAACATAACTATATTAGGAGCTACAGGTTCTATTGGAACCCAAACTTTAGATGTAATAAGAAAAGAAAAAGAAGATTTAAAATTAGTAGCTATATCCGCAAACAAAAGTTATAAAAAAGTTATAGAAATTATAAAGGAATTTAAACCGAAATATGTAGTTTTAACAGAAGAGAATGCCTTTAAAATAGTAGAAGATTTTTGTATAGATAATAAAATAGATACAAAAGTTTTAAAAGGTATGGAAGGAATGATATATATAAGCACCTTAGAGGAGGTAAATACAGTAGTTACCTCTGTGGTAGGAATGATAGGATTAGTTCCAACCATAAAAGCTATAGAAAGTGGAAAAGATATAGCTTTAGCTAACAAGGAAACCTTAGTAGTAGCTGGAGAACTGGTTATTAGTAAAGCTAAAGAACATAATGTAAATATATTGCCTGTAGATTCAGAACACGGAGCTATTTTTCAATGCTTAAGAGGAAATAAAAAGGAAGAAGTTAAAAATATAATAGTAACGGCTTCAGGAGGCCCTTTTAGAGGTAGAAAAAAGGAAGAACTTATAGATGTAAAACCAGAGCATGCTCTTAAACATCCTAAATGGAATATGGGAAGAAAAATATCTATAGATTCTGCCACATTAATGAATAAAGGATTAGAAGTTATAGAAGCTCATTTTTTATTTGGTATGGATTATGAAAATATAAAAGTAGTGGTACATCCACAAAGTATAGTTCATTCTATGGTGGAATATAAAGATGGAAGTGTAATAGCACAAATGGCAACTACAGATATGAAATTACCTATACAATATGCTTTGAATTATCCTAATAGGAAAGAAAGTCAAATAGAACCTTTAGATTTTTATAAAATATCTAATTTAACCTTTGAAAAACCAGATATGGATACATTTTTACCATTAAAGTTAGCTTATGAAGCAGGGAAAAAAGGTGGAGTAATGCCAGCTATATTAAATGGAGCAAATGAGGTAGCTGTAGACTTATTTTTAAAGGGCAAAATAGAATTTTTGCAAATAGGTGATCTATTACAAGAATGCATGAATAAATTTTATAAACCTATGGAAGCTACATTAGAGAATGTAATAAGTGTAGATAAGGAAGTTAGAGAGTATTTAGGTAAAAAATATGATATATAATAATAAACTTAATTTATAGGTACAATTTTAAGGGAGGTTAGTTAATGTATATAATAGCGGCTATTTTAGCCTTTGGCATATTAGTTTTAGTCCATGAATTTGGTCATTTTATTATGGCTAAAGCAAATGGTATAAAAGTTGAGGAATTTTCTATAGGTATGGGCCCAAAACTTATAGGAATAAAGGGTAAAGAAACAGAATATTTAATAAAACTTTTACCAATAGGTGGCTATGTAAAAATGCTAGGAGACGAAGAAAAAAGTACAGATGAAAGAGCTTTTAATAACAAATCTCCTTTAAGAAAATTAAGTGTAGTGGTGGCAGGTCCTATTATGAATTTAGTATTAAGCGTAGTCTTATTTGCTATATTAGCGTCTCAAAGGGGATACTGGGCACCTATAGTAGAAAAAGTAGTGCCAAATGGTCCAGCAGCAGTGGCAGGATTTATGCCAGGAGATAAAATAGTAAAGGTTAATGATAAGAAAATAACTACTTGGGATGATTTTGTTGCAGTTATTTATTCAGGGAATGGAACGCCTTTAAATATAAAATTTACACGAGATAATGTAGAGGATAGTATTAAGTTGACACCGATTAAAGACACTAAAGAAAATAGATATATGATAGGTATATATCCTACACTAATAGAAAATTTAAGTTTTAAAGAATCTGTAAAACAGGGATTCACACAAACAGGATCCTTAGTAAAACAAACCGTTGGGTTTTTTAAAACTCTGTTCCAAGGGAAAGTTTCTAAAAATGATGTAGGAGGACCATTAACTATAATTAAAGTTTCAGGAAAAGTAGCTAAAGAAGGTGTGATGAGTTTAATGGCCTTTACAGCTTATATAAGCTTACAATTAGCTATATTTAATATTATACCTTTCCCAGCTTTGGATGGAGGATATATATTCTTATTTTTATTTGAAGCTATTACAGGAAAAAGAGTAGATGAAAATAAAGTAGGGTTTGTAAATTATATAGGTTTTGCTATATTAATGGGGCTTATGGTGTTAGTAACTATAAAAGATATATTATATCCTATAAAATTTTAATAAAACTAAGATTTAGAGGAATAAAAGTAATTTTTTAAGCAAATTTCACCTGAACCTAAAGATGGATTAATAAGAAACTTTATTTAAACCCAAAAATTGCTTGATTTTATCTAGGTGAATTTAAAGCTAGGAGATGAAATAATGATAAGAAAGCCAACTAGAAAAGTTAAAGTAGGAAGTATATATGTGGGAGGAGATTCTCCTATATCTATACAGTCTATGACCAATACAGATACTAGGGATGTTAAAAGTACACTAAATCAAATAAATAAGTTAGATAAAATAGGCTGCGATATAATAAGATGCGCAGTTCCAGATATGGAAGCTAGCGAAGCTTTAAAAATAATAACTAAGGAATCAAAAATTCCAGTGGTGGCAGATATACATTTTGACTATAAATTAGCTTTAGAATCTATAAAAAATGGAGTAGATGCCTTAAGAATAAATCCAGGGAATATAGGCTCCATGGAAAGAGTTAAGATGGTAGCAGAAGCCGCAAGGGAAAAGTCTATTCCTATAAGAATAGGAGTAAACTCAGGTTCATTAAAAAAAGATATATTAGATAAATATGCTAGAGTATGCCCAGAAGCATTAGTAGAAAGTGCTCTTCAGCATGTGAGCATATTAGAAAAATGTAATTTTAATGATATAGTAATATCTATAAAGTCTTCTAATGTTATGCAAATGATAGAAAGTTATAGATTAATATCAGAAAAAGTAAATTATCCTTTGCATTTAGGAGTTACAGAAGCAGGAACTACATTTAGAGGAACTATAAAATCTAGTGTAGGTATAGGTACCCTACTGGCAGAAGGGATAGGAGATACTATAAGAGTATCTATTACAGGAGATCCGCTAGAAGAAATTAAAATAGGAAAAGAAATATTGAGATCTCTAGGATACGTAAATGAAGGAATAGAATTTGTATCCTGCCCAACCTGTGGAAGAACGAATATAGACTTAATATCCATAGCCCAGGAAGTAGAAAAAAGACTTTTAAACTATAATAAAAATATTAAAGTAGCGGTAATGGGCTGTGTAGTTAACGGACCTGGAGAAGCAAGAGAGGCAGATATAGGTATAGCAGGAGGCAAAGGAGAAGGGCTTATATTTAAAAAGGGAGAGATTATAAAAAAAGTTAAAGAAGAAGATATAATAGATGAACTTATAAAAGAAATAGAAAAGATGTAATTTGTGAATGTTTTAGTTTATTTAAATTAATTTGAATTTCAACATACATAGAAGATAGAGTATAAAGAAAGTTCTTAGCATTAGATATTAGGGTTTTAACTCTAATTTAAAGTTAGGAAATGTTTATCTAGAAGTGTAGAATTCATTACTTTATGGATGATGGTCATTAGATAAAAATTACTTTAAATTTTAAGTTGAAATTCATTTTTTTATTTTTATAAATGTGATAATATATTTATTATGTTTTAATGGATAACATTACTCTTAGGAGGAATAATATGGAGAATACTTCAGTTAGCGATTTGCAAAAGGAAATAAATAAAGAAGAGCTTGATATAGATAAAGAAATAAAAATAGTAAGAGTTCAGTATTTTAGAAAAAAAAATAAACTAAAAATAATACTAAAATCCATTAGTAATTTTACTAAAGAAAAGGAAGATCATATAAAAAATATATTAAAGAAGAGATTCTCTATGGTGGAGGATTTTGAAATAATCTGCTATAAGGATTTATCCCATGTTACCTTAGAGGAACTTTCAAAAAAATATTGGGTAGATATAGTTAATTTAGCTTCTTCTTCTGTGCCCATTGCAAGAGATTGTCTTTTAAAATCTAAAAGAGAAGTGTTAGAAGATAGTATAAATATAACCTATAATAATGAATTTTTATGTAGGTTTCTTTCTAAAAATAAATTTGAAGGTAAATTGAAATCCTATATAAGGGATATATTTGGAATAGAATGCAATATAAAATTAGAATATGATAAATCCTTTAACGAAGAGGACTACTTTAAGACTATAGAAACTATGGAAAAGTCCATGATAAAAAATGTTTTAAGTGAAATTAAATCTAAAGAAAAGAAAGTAGTTAAAAAAGAAAATTCACCAAAGCCTAGTGAAAATGAAAGTAAGGATAATTCTATCATACTAGGAAGAAGTATAAGAGAAGATAGCATATTCATGAAAGATCTAAATGAAAATTCTGGCATAGTTGTAGTATGTGGAGATATATTTAAAAAAGAAGTTATAGAAACAAAGACAGGGAGAAAAATAGTAACTTTCTTTATAACAGATTATACTAACTCTATGACAGTTAAACTGTTTCCAAGGCCTAAGGATTCAGATAGAATAATAGAAGAAATAAAAGAAGGGATTTATTGCAAAGTTAGAGGCGAAGTAGTGAATGACCCTTATGCAAGAGAATGTGTAATAATGGCAAAGGATATAGTAAAAACTACAAAAATAGAAAAAATGGATATAGCAGAGGAAAAAAGAGTAGAACTTCATATGCACAGTCAAATGAGTGCCATGGATGGGATGACTCCAGTATCAGAATTAGTGAAAAGAGCTGCTAAATGGGGCCATAAAGCAGTGGCTATTACAGATCATGGTGTAGTTCAGGCTTATCCAGATGCAATGTCTGAGGCTAAAAAAAGTAATATAAAAGTTATATACGGAATAGAGGCCTATCTTGTAGATGATGGAGTACCTATTGTATCTAAAGCAGGGGATAAAACCATAGAGGATACTTTTGTAGTTTTTGATTTAGAAACAACAGGTTTTTCCAGTAAAAATGATAAAATAATAGAAATAGGTGCAGTAAAGATAGAAAAGGGAAAAATAGTAGACAGGTTTAGTGAATTTGTAAATCCACAAAGAAGCATACCAGAGAAAATAACAGAACTTACAAGCATAACAGATGATATGGTAGATGATAAAGAGACTATAGATAAAATACTTCCAAGGTTTATAGAGTTTATAGGAGACTCTGTGGTAGTGGCTCATAATGCAGCCTTTGATGTATCTTTTATAAATAAAAATTGTAAAGATTTAAAAATAGAATTTAAAAATAGTGTAATGGATACGGTAACATTAAGCAGATTTTTATTCCCTGAATTAAAGAGATATAAATTAAATGTTATAGCAAAGCATTTAGGCATATCCCTAGAAAATCATCATAGAGCTGTGGATGATGCTAAAGCCACAGCAGATATCTTATTAAAATCTTTTGAAATGTTAAAGGAAAAAGAAATAATTACCTTACATAATTTAAATAAGGAATTTTTAGGAAATATAAATATAAAAAAAGAGCCCACCTATCATTTAATAATTTTGGCTAAAAATGCAGTAGGTCTTAAAAATTTATATAAATTAGTTTCTAAATCTAATCTGGAGTATTTCTTTAAAAGACCAAGAATGGCTAAAAGCCTTATAAATGAATATAAAGAAGGCCTTATAATAGGTTCTGCCTGTGAGGCGGGTCAAATATATAAAGAAATATTAAAGGGAAAAACAAAAGAAGAATTAAAAAATATGATAGATTTTTATGATTATTTAGAGATACAACCCTTAGGTAACAATGAATTTCTTGTAAAAAACGGTTCTGTAAAAGATGAAGAAGAACTTAAAGAAATAAATAAAAAAATATGTGAATTAGGGGAGTTTTATAATAAACCTGTGGTGGGCACCTGTGATGTACATTTTTTAGATGAAGAACATGAAGTATTTAGAAGAATATTAATGTCAGGTCAAGGCTTTAGTGATGCAGACAATCAACCACCACTTTATTTTAGAACCACAGAGGAAATGCTTAAAGAATTTGAATATTTAGGAGAGGAAAAGGCAAAGGAAGTAGTAATTTATAATACAAACAAGATAGCGGACATGATAGATCAAATAAAACCAATTCCAGAGGAAACTTTTCCACCTAAGATAGAGGGTGCGGAAGAGGATATAAGAAATATGACTATAAAGAAAGCTCATGATATATATGGAGATCCACTCCCTGAAATAGTAGAAAAAAGATTAACAAAGGAATTAAATTCTATAATAAATAATGGTTATGCTGTACTTTACTTGATAGCCCATAAACTAGTAGCTAAATCCTATGAAGATGGATACTTGGTAGGTTCCAGAGGGTCCGTTGGATCTTCCTTTGCAGCTACTATGTCAGATATTACAGAGGTTAATGGATTACCTCCTCATTATGTATGTTCTAAATGTAAATATAGTGAATTCTTTACAGATGGATCTGTAGGTTCAGGAGCGGATTTAGAGGATAAGGATTGTCCAAAATGTGGAACTAAATTAATAAAAGATGGTCATGATATACCCTTTGAAACTTTTTTAGGTTTTGAAGGAGATAAAGAACCGGATATAGATTTAAATTTTTCAGGAGAATATCAAGGGGTAGTTCATAAATATACAGAAGTTTTATTTGGAAAAGGTCATGTTTTTAAGGCAGGAACTATTGGTACTATAGCTGAAAAAACTGCCTATGGGTTTGTAAAAAAATATTTAGATGAAAGGAATATAAAAGCCAACAATGCAGAAATAGAAAGATTGTCTAAGGGGTGTACAGGAGTAAAAAGAACCTCAGGACAACATCCTGGAGGAATTATGGTTGTACCTGCAGACAATGAAATATTTAATTTTACACCTATACAGCATCCAGCAGATGATACAGAAAGTGATGTTATAACTACTCACTTTGACTATCATTCCATAAGTGGTAGGCTTTTAAAATTAGATATATTAGGTCATGACGACCCTACAGTACTTAGAATGCTTCAGGATTTAACACAGGTAGATCCCAAAGCTGTACCCCTAGGAGATCCAAAGGTTATAAGTTTATTCACATCTACAAAGGCTCTAGGAGTTACAGAGGAAGATATAGATTGTCCTGTAGGAACCTATGGACTTCCAGAATTTGGAACTAAATTCGTAAGACAAATGTTATTAGATACTAAACCAAAAAGTTTTGCAGAATTGGTTAGAATATCAGGATTATCCCATGGTACAGATGTATGGCTTAATAATGCTCAGTATTTTATAAAAGAGGGGTATACTACTATAAAGGATTGTATATCTACAAGAGACGATATAATGGTGTATTTACTTCAAAAGGGACTGCCACCAAAGAGCGCTTTTACAATAATGGAAAAAGTAAGAAAGGGTAAAGGCCTTACAGAGGAACAGGAAGCTTTAATGAAAGAACACGATGTACCAGATTGGTATATAGAGTCCTGTAAGAAAATAAAGTATATGTTTCCTAAAGGTCATGCCGTAGCCTATGTAATGATGGCCATGAGGATAGCTTATTTTAAAGTTTATTATCCAAGGGCTTATTATGCTACTTATTTTTCTGTTAGAGCAGATGACTTTGATGCAGATCTAATAGTAAAGGGAGAAGAAAAAATAAAAGAAAAAATGAATGAATTATATGCTATGGGGAATAATATAACTCAAAAGGATAAAGGTCTTTTAACTATACTTGAAATATGTTATGAAATGTACAAAAGAGGTATAAAGTTTTTAAAGGTAGATCTATATAAATCTAATGCTACTAAATTTTTAATAGAAGGAGATAATATAAGACCACCTTTAAGTGCCCTTCAAGGGGTAGGGAAAAATGCAGCTAAAAGCATAGAAGAAGCCAGATCAGAGGGAGAATTTATATCAAAGGAAGATTTAAGATTAAGAACTAAGGTTACTAAAACTGTTATAGAAACACTGGCAAATCATGGATGTTTAAGGGGGATGCAGGAAACTAATCAAATATCCTTATTTAGTCTTTAGTCGAAAATTAAATTTGAGCTAAAGTTATAATGAAATGGATATTTTTATTAAAAAACTTTATGTTGTCAATAGTTATTTTTTTCGTTTCATAACTTTTCCTTGAAATTCATATTCTACTATGATAAAATAAAACTAGTAAAGAGCAAGACATATGTTAAAGCACAGAGTGGGTATAAACCCGCTCTTTCTATTTGTAAAAAAACGCAGCGCAAGTTGCGTTTTTAAATTAATATAAAATAATAGCTGATTATTTGGAAAAACTAAGTGTAGAAAATATATTTTAAAATAGCAAGGAGGGGTTTTTATGAGTAAACATAGTTTAATTGAAAATCTTAAAAAGCAAATAGAGCCTATTGTTAAAGGGTTAAGCTATGATCTATATCATATAGAATTTGTTAAAGAAGGAAAAGAAAATTATTTAAGAATATATATAGATAGTGAAAGTGGTGTATCTTTAGAGGGCTGCGAAAAGGTAAGTAGAGCAGTTAGTGAATTATTAGATGACATAGATCCAATTCAAGAAAGTTACTATTTAGAAGTTTCTTCACCAGGAATTGACAGAGTTTTATATACAGATAAACATTTAGAAAAATATAAAGGCTATAATATAGTATTAAATTTATATTCACCTATAGATAAAAAGAAAAAATATGAAGGTGAATTAGTAGACTTCAATGAAAATGAGATAAATATAAAGGTTGAAGAAAACATAGTAATTATACCTAGGGAAAAGATATCAAAAACTACTTTAAAAGGGGAACTGTAAGGAGGTTAATAAAAAAATGAACCAGGAATTTGTTGAAGCATTAAAGGAAATAGTAAAAGAAAAGGGTATAAGTGCAGATCTTTTGTTTACAACTATAGAAGATGCTTTAGTAACAGCATATAAGAAAAATTATGCCAAACAAGGTGGATCAACTAATAATGTAAAGGTAATAATGAACAGAGAAAGTGGAGAAATAAAAGTATATGCTCAAAAGAAAGTAGTAGAGCTAGTAGAAGAGGAAATTGAGGAAATATCCTTAGAAGATGCTAAAGAAATTGATCCAAACTATGAATTAGAAGATATAATAAATATTGAAGTAACACCTAAAAAGTTTGGAAGAATAGCAGCTCAAGCAGCAAAGCAAGTAGTTATACAAAGAATAAAAGAAGAAGAAAGAAGAATTGTATATAACGAATATATAGAAAAAGAAGAAGATATATTAACAGGGACAGTTTTAAGAAAGGATAAGGGAAATATCCTTATAAACGTAGGTAAGTCAGAGGCGGTTTTAGGACCAAATGAACAAATACCTGGAGAACAATTTAGATTTAATGAAAAAATAAAATTATATGTGGTA